>NZ_VDMJ01000049.1:45947-46527 GCF_006335115.1 Streptomyces sp. NP160 | reverse complement strand
GGGGGGGGGGGGGGGGTCAGGCGGTGAAGGAGTCCCTCCACGAGTGCTGCGGGGCGTACCCCAGCACGCGCTTCGCCTTCTCGATGCTCAGCAGCGTCTCGTGCTCGCCCAGCTCGCCGCGCACCTCGACGCCGGGGAAGACCTCCGCCATGAGCGACGCCGACGACTTCTGCATCACCGTGTCGGCGTTGGCGATGACGAACACGTCGGCGCCGGTGGCCTGCAGCTCCAGGGCCTTGCGCACGGCCTGCGCGCCGTCGCGGGCGTCGATGTAGCCCCACAGGTTCCACACGCGGGTGCCCGGGTCGGCGTCGTAGTCGGGGAACTCGGCGTACTGGTCGGGGTACATGACGTTGGAGAACCGCAGGCCGATGATCTTCGCCTCGGGGTCCCAGCGGCAGAACTGCACCGCCATCTCCTCGCCCAGCGCCTTGCTCAGCGAGTAGCTGGAGTTGGGGCGCGGGTGGTACTCCTCGTCGACCGGCGCGTACGGCGGCGGCTCCTCCTGGAACGGCAGGCCGAGCACCGTCTCCGACGAGGCCCACACCACGTTGCGGATGCCGGCGGCGCGGGCGGCGGC
>NZ_VDMJ01000049.1:0-45856 GCF_006335115.1 Streptomyces sp. NP160 | reverse complement strand
CCAGCAGCGCCTCGAGCACCTGGCCGTGGTCGGTGAGGTCGGTCCTGAGGAACCGGGCCCCCTCCGGCAGGGCGGTCGGGCCGCCCGGCGGCGGCGCCTGGTCGAGGTTGACGACGGTGTGGCCGTGGGCGACCAGGTCGGCCACCACCACCCGCCCGAGCTTGCCGGAGCCTCCGGTCACTGCGATGTGCACACATCACACCTTGCCCGGTGCGCCTGGGGCCTGCACCACCGAGGTGCTGTGCAGCGGCTGTCGCCGCGGACGCGGCCCGGTGCGAGCAGGATGTCGAAGGACGGCCGCCGGCTCCGTCCCAGGGGCGAGCGGCGGCCGCAGGGGCTGACCGCCAGGCAGCACAGAGACCACCAGGAGGCACCCCGTGGCCAAGTACCTGCTCCTGAAGCACTACCGCGGCGCCCCGGCGGGCGTGAACGACGTCCCCATGGACCGCTGGACCCCGCAGGAGGTCGACGACCACATCCGCTACATGGGCGAGTTCGCGGAGCGGCTGAGCGCCACCGGCGAGTACGTCGACGGCCAGGCCCTCGCGCCGACGGGCACGATGGTCCGCTCCGACGGCCCCGGGCGCCCGCCCGTCACCGACGGCGTGTTCCTCGAGACCAAGGACCTCATCGCCGGGTGGATGGTCATCGACGTCGACTCCTACGACCGCGCGGTCGAGCTGGCCGGAGAGCTGTCCGCTGCGCCCGGCAAGGACGGGGAGCCCATCCACGAGTGGCTGGAGCTGCGCCCCTTCCTCGCCGAGCCGCCGGTGGCCGAGGGCTGAGCCCCACCGGACCTCGCCGGACGACGACGGGCGCCGCCGTGCTCGACGACCTCCCGCTGCGCGAGCTGGTCCCCGCGGTCATCGGCGCGCTGGTGCGCCGCGGGGCCGGCTTCGCCGCGGCGGAGGACGCCGTCCAGGAGGCCCTGCTGCGGGCGCACTCCGCGTGGCCGCAGCTGCCCGGCGGCCGCCCCCGCGACCCGAAGGGGTGGCTGCTCACGGTCGCGTGGCACTGCGCCGTCGACGCCCACCGGGCCGAGCGGTCGCGCCTCCAGCGCGAGCTGCGCGTCGCCGCAGAGCCCCCACCCGGCCCGGCGGCGGACGACGACGACGCGCTGCAGCTGCTCTTCCTGTGCGCGCACCCGTCGCTGTCGCCCGCCTCCGCCGTGGCGCTCACCCTGCGGGCGGTGGGCGGGCTCACCACGCGCCAGGTCGCGGCCGGCCTGCTGGTGCCCGAGGCGACCGTCGGGCAGCGCATCAGCCGCGCCAAGCGCACCCTGGCCGGGGTGCGGCTGGGGGAGCCGGGCGACCCGGCCACCGTGCGCCGGGTGCTGTACCTCGTCTTCAACGAGGGCTACTCCGGGGACGTCGACCTGGCCGCCGAGGCGCTGCGCCTGACCCGCCAGCTCGCCCGCACCGACGACCACCCCGAGACGCACGGGCTCCTCGCCCTGCTCCTGCTGCACCACGCCCGCCGCGCCGCCCGCACCGGGCCCGGCGGGACGCTGGTCCCGCTCGCCGAGCAGGACAGGTCCCGGTGGGACACCGCGATGGTCGCCGAGGGCGTCGAGGTGCTGCAGCGCGCGCTCGCCCGCGACGCCCTCGGGGAGTTCCAGGCCCAGGCCGCCGTCGCGGCCCTCCACGACGACGCGCCCAGCGTCGAGGAGACCGACTGGGTGCAGGTCGTGTCCTGGTACGACGAGCTGCTCGCCCTCACCGGCAGCCCCGTCGTCCGACTCAACCGCGCCGTGGCGGTGGGGGAGGCGGACGGCGCCGCCGCGGGCCTGGCCGCGCTCGCGGAGGTCGACCCGGGGACGCCGCGGTGGACGGCGGCGTCCGCGCACCTGCACGAGCGCGCCGGGGACCTCGCCGTCGCCGCGGACCTCTACGCCGAGGCGGCGAGGCTGGCCCCGAGCCTCGCCGAGCGCCACCACCTCGCCAAGCAGGCCGGCCGCCTGCGCGGCGCGGTCGGCTAGAGGCGCTCGGAGCCCTCCGCCAGGTCGGGGCTGCGCTCCGGCTGCGGCACGCACAGCTCCAGGGCGCGCTGGCGCACGGTGATGGACAGCACGGGGCTCGGGTCGATGACGTCGCCGTCCAGCTCGCGCGGGTGCTCGCGGTCGGCGCGGACCACCACGCGGGAGGCGCGGTGCACCTCCAGGTGCGGCACGTGCTCGTGGCGGCGCACCACGCCCCACGCCAGGCGCAGCCAGTGCAGGAGGCTGCGGGGGGCGAGGACGGCGACGTCGAGCTGCCCGTCGTCGGGGCTGGCCTGCTCCAGCAGCAGCACGCCGGCCTGGAGGCGCCCCACGTTGGCGACCACCACGCTGCGCGCCCGCCGCCGCAGCGGGGGGCGGTCGTCCAGGACGACCTCGAGGCGCATGCTCCGGTCGCTGAGGTGCTTCAGGGCCGACAGCACGTAGGCGACGGGTCCGAGCGCGCTCTTGAGGCGCTTGTCGGCGTCGTCGAGCATCGCGGCGTCGAAGCCCATGCCCGCCATGACGGCGAAGGCGGTGCTGAACGGGGAGCCGCCGTCGTCGGTGTCCTCGGTGGGGGCGGCCACGCCGACGTCGATCTTCCGGCGCCCGCGCTCCAGCACCACCTGCACGCCCGCCGCGGGGTCCTGCGGGATGCCGAGGTTGGTGGCCAGGAGGTTCCCCGTGCCGGCGGGGAGGATCGCCAGGGCGGTCGACGTGCCCGCGAGGCCCTCCACGCAGGAGCGGACCGTCCCGTCTCCTCCGCACGCGAAGACCACGTCGAAGCCGTCCGCCGCCGCCTGCCGGGCCTGCTCGGTGCCCGGGCTGTCCGGTGTGGTCTCGATCCACTCCGGCGCGGGCCAGCCGGCGTCGGCCAGGGCGGAGTCGACCGCGGCGCGTCGCTGCTCGAGGTCGTCCACGCGCGCCGGGTTCACGACGACGGCGCAGCGCAGGGGTCCCTCCGGAGCCGAGGTCGTGGCGTCGCGCGCGGCGGCGTCAGCAGTCATCGCGGGGATCCTCACGGGAGGTGGAGCCGGGGGCAGCCGCGCCGGTTCTGGACGTCCGCGCCGCCCATCCTGGTGCCGCAGCCCCCGCGCCGCTCGGCAGAGCACCCCGCCCGGGCGCGGACGCGGCGCTCACACGGCTCCGCCACGTCGCGGGGACCGGTCAGGTGGGCAGGTGGGCGTCCAGCCAGGCGACCACGTCGGCGGTGACCTCGGCCCGGTTGGTCTCGTTGACCAGCTCGTGCCGGGCGCCGGGGTACAGGCGCACCTCGACGTCGGTCAGGCCCGCAGCGCGGTAGCGCTCCGCCAGCGCCGTGACGTTGCGGCCGTCCGGCCCTCCGACCGGGTCGCGGTCGCCGGAGACGAGCAGCAGCGGCAGGTCCGGGCGGATGCGGCCCAGGGCTGCCGGGTCCGCGGTGCGCTCAGCGGTCGCCAGGACGCCGCCGAGCACGGCGTCCTCGGTGGCGAAGCCGCACAGCGGGTCGGCCACGTAGGCGTCGACCTCGGCGGCGTCGCGGCTGAGCCACTCGAAGCCCGTGCGCGGCTCGAAGCCGGCGTTGAAGCCGGCCAGCCCCTCGCCGGCCTCGGGATCGGCGGCAAGGCCCTGGACCACCTCGACGAGCCCGTCGAGCGTCGTCGTCCCGGACAGCACCACCCCCGCGTACGGGACCGGGCCGCCCAGCAGCACGTTCTGCAGGCACATCGAGCCGAGCGAGTGGGCGAAGGCGAAGACCGGCAGCCCGCGGTGCTGGCGCGCCAGCTGGTCGCCGCAGGCGGCGGTGTCGGCGAAGAACCCCTCCGCTCCGGCAGCGCCGAAGCTGCCCAGGGGCACCTCGGGGGAGACCGAGCCCCCGTGGCCGCGGGTGTCCGCGCCGGACACCACGTAGCCGGCGGCGTTGAGCGCCCGCGCGAACCTGTCGTAGCGGCTGGTGTGCTCGGCGAGGCCGTGCACCAGCTGCACCACGCCGCGGGGCGCGCCGTCGACGTCGTCCCAGGTGCAGGTGGCCAGGGCGAGGCCGTCGGCGGGGGAGGTGGTGCGGCCGGTGCGCGCGGTCATCGAGCGACTCCTTCGTCGGGTGGGGGGCACCGCGGCGGGCTGCCGCGGAGCGCCCGAGCAGTCCTACCCTGCGGGCCGTGACGAGCGCCACGACGGGTCGGCTGCGGCTGACCACCACGCGGCCGCGCGAGCCCCGCGAGCCGGGCCGGACCGCCAGCAGCCTGGAGCTGTTCTTCGACCTGGTCGCGCCGGCGCTGGCCGACCGCCCACGACCTCCGTGATCATGGGCGGTCGGCCACGTCCTGCCGGTCCGACGGCTGGTCGTCGAGGAGCTGGTGCAGGTGGTGGTCCTGCCAGCGCCCGGCGATCCGGAGGTACCGCGGAGCCGTCCCGATGCGGACGAAGCCGTTGCGCGCCAGCACCCTCTGCGACGCGGTGTTGTGCAGCAGGGTGTCGGCCTGCAGCCGGTGCAGGCCCAGCTCGCCGAAGGCCAGGCGCACGGTCGCGGCCACCGCCGCCGTCGCCACACCGCGTCCCGTGTGCGCAGCCCCCACCCAGTAGCCGAGGTGCGCTGACTGGAACGCCCCGCGCACCACGTCGCTCACCGTGACCCGGCCGACCACCTCGCCGTCCTCGACGACGACCAGCGGGACGTGCGTGCCGGCGGCGTGGCGCTCCAGCAGCGCGTGCAGGCCCTCCCGCTGCGACGCCTCCGTGAAGAAGGACTCCTCCCGCAGCGGCTCCCACGGGGCCAGGTGCTCCCGGCTGCGCAGGAGGAGCTCGGTGATGGCCGGGACGTCGTCCTCGGCGGCGAGCCGGACCGCGACGCCCGGCGCTGCCCCGTCGACCCCGCTGGCGGTGATCACCCCCGGCACGCTACCCCCGCCCCCTTCCCGCACTCGCGTGCTCCAGTGCGCCGCCAGGGGCCGTCGACGGCGCACTGGGGTGCGCGAGTGCGGTCCAGGGGCGGGTGTGACGCAGAGCACAGAGGTTGTTCAGGGGTGGTGCATCCACCGGCGGGGTGCCGTGCGCAGTACGGGCAGGAGCGTCGCGACGGGCGGCGCCCGGACCTCGGAGGACCCTCGTGCGCAAGACCACCTGCACCGCTGCCGTCGCCGCGACCGCCGCCTCGCTCGTCCTCGTCCCGGCCGCCGCGGCCTCCGCGGCCGGCGGCGGAGGCGGCACCGCGACCGTCAGCGTGCTGCACGCCGTGCCCGGCCTCACCGTCGACGTCTACGCCAACGGGCAGGAGCTCATCCCCGACTTCACCCCGGGCACGCTCACCGACCCGCAGCAGCTGCCCGCCGGCAGCTACGACCTGGCCGTCTTCCAGGCCGGCCAGCCCTCCACCGGTACGCCCGCCATCAGCGCGAACGACGTCGAGGTTCCCGCGGGCGCCAACGTCACCGTGGTCGCCCACCTCGACGCGCAGGGCCAGCCGAAGCTCACCCCGTTCGTCAACGACACCTCCGCGGTGCCCGCTGGCGACGCCCGCGTCACGGTCCGCCACGTCGCGGCGGCGCCCGCCGTGGACGTCCGTGCGGGCGGCCAGCCGCTGGTGCAGGACCTGTCCAACCCGGACGAGGCCAGCGCCGAGGTGCCCGCGGGCACGGTCAGCGCCGACGTCGTGGCCACCGGCACCACCAACGTCGTCGCCGGTCCGACCGACCTGTCCCTGCCCGCCGGCACCAGCACGGTCGTGTACGCCTGGGGCAGCCCCACGGCCGGAGGCGTGCAGCTGGCCCTGCAGCGCATCGAGGACCTCGGGGGCGCCCCCGGTGGCGTCGCGGCAGGCACCGGCGGCTTCCTCGACGCCGGCGGCGTGCCGACCTGGGTGCTCGCCACCTCCGCCGGGGCCCTCGGCGCGGCCGTGGTGGCCGGTGTCGGCGCCGCCGCGGTGCGCTCGCGCCGCACGGCGACCGCCACCGCCACCACCGGCACCGGCGACCGCGCGGCGTGAGCACCGGGCCCGACCGCGCTGGCCCCGACCGCGGCGGCCGGGCCGGGCGCGCTCTGACGGCGGTGGCGGTGAGCGGCCTGGTCCTCGCCGCCACCGCACCCGCGGCCTGGCTGCTCACCGGGGCGAGCAGCCAGGCCGCACCCCTGGCCGGCGCACTGCCCGCCCCCGCGGTCAGCACGACGACGACGAGCGCGGGGGCGCCCGCCGCGGCGCCGTCGTCGTCCTCGTCGTCCTCGCCGTCGGCGCCGCCGGCGGCGCCGGCGGAGGACACCGGGCCGGCCCTGCCGCGCCTCGTGCCGTCCGACCCGGCTCCGGCCGTGGTGGCGGCCGCGGCGGCGCCGGTGCGCGTCCAGCTGCCGGCGCTGGGGGTCGACGCACCCGTCGACGCCGTGGGGGCGGCGCCGGACGGCTCCGTCGTCGTCCCCGAGGACGGCGCGCGCACGGGCTGGTGGGCTCCCGGCGCCGCGCCGGGGGACGCCGACGGGTCCGTGGTGCTCGTCGGGCACGTCGACACCCCGGCCGGCCCCGGGGCGCTCTTCCGGCTGCGGGAGGCGCAGGCCGGCCAGGACGTGCTGGTCACCGACGCCGCGGGCGTCCAGCACGTCTACCGGACCAGCGGCACGGCCCAGTTCTCCAAGTCCGAGCTCCCCGCGGCCGCGCTCTTCACGACCGCGGGCGCTCCGCGGCTGGTGCTCATCAGCTGCGGTGGAGAGTTCGACAGGGCCTCGCGCCACTACGCGGACAACGTCGTGGTGGTCGCGGACCGGGTGTCCTGACGCCTCCGCCTCGGCGCGCCGCCCGCCCCCGATCCGCCTAGCGTGCCAGCGTGGAGCCGGTCGAGACCCCGGGCGGCGCGCCCGGCGGGCGCGCCGCCCGGGACCGCGCTGTCGAGCTCGACTTCGCCGCCGGCCACGAGGACGCGCTGGCCCGCGCCTACGAGAGGTGGGGGACGCTCGTGCACGGCCTGGCGGTCCGCGCGGTGGGGCCGGTGGACGCCGACGACGTCACCCAGCAGGTGTTCATCAGCGCCTGGAGGGACCGCGACCGGTACGACCCCGAGCGCGGCCCGCTCGCGGGCTGGCTGGTCGGCATCGCCCGGCACCGCATCACGGACGCCCTGCGCCGCCGGGCCGCGCTGCGGGAGCAGCCGTGGGACCCCACCGACCCCGCCGGGCCGCCCCCTGCCGGGCCGGGCTCCGCGCCGGTGGTGGAGGGTGCCGACCGCACCGTCGAGCACGTCGACGTCCGCGAGGAGGTGGAGAGGTTGGACCAGCCGCAGCGCCGCATCGTGGAGCTCGCCTACTGGGACGACCTCACCCACGCCCAGATCTCCGAGCGGACCGGGCTGCCCCTCGGAACGGTGAAGAGCCACCTGCGCCGCAGCCTCACGAGGCTGCGCGGACGCCTGGGAGGTGCCGGTGGCACCGCCTGAGCAGCACCCCGTCGACCACCCCGCCGCCGAGGAGCTGGCGATGGTGGCCGTGGCGCCCGACGACGAGCGGCTGGGTCGCGTGCGCGAGCACGTGTCGACCTGCGCCGCGTGCGCCGAGGAGGTCTCGGCGATGGGCGCCGCGGTGGCGCCCGGGCCCGACGGCCCTGCGCGCCGCCTGCCCCCGCCGTCGGTGTGGGCCGGGATCGCCGCCGCCACCGGGGTGCGCTCCGCGCCCGACGAGGCGGCCCTCCTGCGCTCCCTCGACGACGACGCCGGCGGTCACGCCCGTCCCGGAGCAGCGGCCGTCGGGGCGACGCGGGCGCCCGGGCGGGACACGCCGCCCGCGCCCGCGCAGCCGGTCCGGGTGGGTGCGCCGCCGCCGTCGTCGTCCGCGGTGCCGTCCCGGGTGCCGTCCCGGGTGCCGGCCCAGCGGTCGCGGCAGCGGTGGTCGACGCCCGTGCTGCTCGGCGCCGCGGGCCTGGCGCTCGTGGTCGGCGCGACCTCGGGCGCCCTGGTGGTCTCGCGGACCAGGGACCCCGGCGCCGCCGCCGACCCCGTGGCGGGCGCCGCCGTCGTCTCCACCGCCCAGCTGCGGCCGCTGGCCGCGGGGCAGGGCGACTGGCGCGGCACGGCCGAGGTGGTCGTCACGTCCAGCGCGGGCGAGGGGCGGCGGGTGCTCGTCACCACCGAGGGGCTGCCGCCGGTGCAGGGCTCCGCCTACGAGGTGTGGCTGCTCGACGCGGCCACCGGCGGGGTGGTCTCGCTCGGGTCCCTCGCCGACGGGCACAGCCCGCGGGGCGGCTACGTGCTGCCGGACGGGGTGGACCTGGCCCGGTTCAGCGAGGTGGACGTGTCCACCGAGCCCCTCGACGGCGACGCCGCGCACTCCGGCACCAGCGAGCTGCGCGGCGCCCTCACGGCCAGCGCTTCCGCGTCCACCGCGTCCGCCTGACGCCGCGGCGCCCCGACGACCACGGGCGTGCCGAGGAGCGCGCGGGGCGGGAGGGTCAGCGCTCCGGGGCCGTGCTGGGCAGGGCCTCGGCGAGCAGCTCCACGAGGTGCTTCGGACGACGACCGGCCAGCGCGTCCGTCTGCGTGCGGCAGCTAAAGCCGTCCGCGACCACGGGGACCGCGTCGCCGGCCTTCCGCAGCGCGGGCAGCAGCTGCTGCTCGGCCACCGCCACCGACACGTCGCGGTGGCCCGCCTCCGCGCCGAAGTTGCCGGCCAGGCCGCAGCAGCCGCCGAGCTGCGTGGCGTCCACGCCCGCGCGGGCCAGCAGCGCCGCGTCGGCGCCGAAGCCCATGACGGCGTGCTGGTGGCAGTGCGGCTGCACCACGGCCTCGGTCTTCAGCTGCGGCGGGGTCCAGTCGGGGCGGTGCTCGGCGATGAGCTCGGCCACCGTCCGCACCCGGGAGTGCAGGGCGGCGGCGCGCGGGTCGTCGGGGAGCAGGCGGGAGGCGTCCTCGCGCAGCAGGGCCGTGCAGCTCGGCTCGAGCCCGACCACGGGCATGCCGGCCAGATCGCCGTCGAGGGCGTCGAGCGTGGCCGCGAGCTGCCGCTTGGCGCCGTCGAGCTGGCCGGTGGAGACCCAGGTCAGGCCGCAGCAGACCTTGGCCGTGGGCAGGTGCACGCGGAAGCCGAGGTGTTCGAGCAGCCTCACGGCCGCGACGCCGACCTGCGGGTCGAAGCCGTCGGTGAACGTGTCGACCCAGAGCACGACGTCGGTGACCGTCGACGCCGGGCTGGCCGGGGTGGCCGATCGCCCATGATCACGGTCGGGGAGGGCCTGGAACCAGGAGCGGAAGGTCTGGCGGGCGAACGTGGGCACGGCCATGCCCGGGTCGATCCCGACCGCCTTCATGCCGGCCTTGCGCAGCGGCGCGACCTTCGCCGCGACGTTGACCAGTGCCGGCAGCACGGGCTGGCCCAGCGCCACGAGGCGGGTCCAGCGGGGGAGCCACCCGAGCGCGTAGTGGTTCAGCGGGCGGCGGCGGCCGCGGTAGTGGTGGTCGAGGAACTCCGACTTGTACGTGGCCATGTCCACGCCGGCCGGGCAGTCGACGGAGCAGCCCTTGCAGCTCAGGCACAGGTCGAGCGACTCGCGGACCTCCTCCGAGCGCCAGCCGTCGGTGACGAGCGTGCCGTTGGCCATCTCCTGCAGGAGCCGGGCGCGGCCGCGGGTGGAGTCCTTCTCGTCGCGGGTCGCGATGTAGCTCGGACACATGACGCCGCCGGAACCGCTCGCCGGCTCAGCGCGGCACTTCCCCACGCCGACGCAGCGGTGCACGGCCGCGGTGAGGTCGCCGCCGTCCGCCGGGTAGGCGATCGACAGCGGGCGGGCCGGCAGGATCTCGAC
Organism: Streptomyces sp. NP160; assembly: GCF_006335115.1. Classification (GTDB taxonomy): domain Bacteria; phylum Actinomycetota; class Actinomycetes; order Actinomycetales; family Quadrisphaeraceae; genus Quadrisphaera. The sequence goes on along the minus strand of NZ_VDMJ01000049.1, from coordinate 36,131 downwards.
GGCCGTGCGGGCTGCCGGCACGCGCAGGTCCGCCTCCAGCGGAGCGGGCCTCACGAGCACGCCGGGGTTGAGCAGCTCGGCCGGGTCGAAGGCGGCCTTGACCTCCTCGAAGGCGCGCAGGGCGTCGTCGTCGTACATGAGGGGGAGCAGGGCCGACCGGGCGCGGCCGTCTCCGTGCTCGCCGGACAGCGACCCGCCGTGCGCGGCCACGAGCCGCGCGGCAGCGCGCAGGAACTCGCCGGACCGGTCCACCCCGCCTGGCTCGGACAGCGGCAGGTCGAGGCGCATGTGGATGCAGCCGTCGCCGAAGTGGCCGTAGGCGTGCCCGTCGACGCCGTGGCTGCCCATGAGCGCCTGCAGGTCGCGCAGGTAGGTGCCCAGGCGGGCCGGGGGCACGGCCGCGTCCTCCCAGCCGGGCCACGCGGGCGTGCCGGAGGGGGAGCGGCCGGCGTACCCGGCGCCGTCCTCGCGGATGCGCCACAGCGCCCGCGCCTGCGCGCGGGTGGGGATGATGACGTGCTCGCGGGTGCCGGAGGCCGCCACCAGGGCGGTCGCGCCAGCGAGGGCCTCGGCGTCGGTCTCCCCGCCGACCTCCACGAAGAGCCAGCCGTTGCCGTCGGGCAGCCCGTCGACGTCGCCGCCGCGGGCGCGGACCACCTCCACCAGGCGCCGGTCGAGGCCCTCCACGGCGAGGGGGCCGTGTTCGAGCAGCGCGGGCGTGTGGTCCGCGGCGGTGGCCATGTCGGGGTAGCCGAGGACGACGAACGCCGTCGCCGGGGACTCCCGCACCAGCCGGACGCGCGCGCTCGTCAGGACGGCGAGGGTGCCCTCGGAGCCGGAGAGCAGGCGGGCGAGGTTGGAGCCGGTCGCGTCGCCTCGGCCGCCGTCGCCGGCAGGACCGCCGTGCTCGGGCAGCAGCGTCTCCAGGGCGTACCCGGAGACCTGCCGGCCGAAGGTGGCGAACTTCGTGCGCAGGGTGGCGAGGTGCCGGTCGGCCACCCCGCGCAGCGCCTCGACCAGCTCGGGCGGCGGCGCCGTCGTCGTCCAGCGTCGACCCAGGCCGTCGACGACGTCCAGCTCCAGCACGTTGGCGCTGGTGCGGCCGTACGCGAGGGCGTGGGAGCCGCAGGCGTCGTTGCCGATCATCCCGCCGATGGTGCAGCGGGCGTGGGTGCTGGGGTCGGGGCCGAAGCGCAGGCCGTGCTGGCGGGCGTGGCCCTGCAGCGCGTCGAGCACGATGCCGGGCTCCACCAGCGCGGTCTGGCTCCCCGGGTCGAGCTCGAGCACGCGGTTGAGGTGCACCGAGGTGTCCACGACGACGCCGGGCCCGCACGCGTTGCCCGCCACCGACGTGCCGGCGCCGCGCAGGGTGAGCGGCACGGACTGGGCGCGGGAGACGTCGACGACGGCGGCCAGCTCGTCAGCGGTCCGCGGGAAGACGACGACCTGCGGCACCACGCGGTAGTTGGAGGCGTCGGAGGTGTACTCCGCACGGCGGCGCGTGGAGGCGTCGACGACGCCGTCGCCGTCCTTCGCGCCGAGGGCGGAGCGCAGGGCGCGCAGCAGGTCGGGGGTGGCCACCTGGGGCGCGCCGGCGCTGGGGGAGCCACCGGCGGGCCTGTCGAGCTGGGTCGTCACGCGGTCATTCTCCCCGCCGCCGGTCGTGGTCCCGGCGCGCTGTGACGATCCCCACCGTCGGTGCCGCGCCACTACCGGTGCTCGGCGCGCAGTTGTGTTCGTTGTGTCACCACCTCGGGGTGCGCTCACCGACCAGGCGGGGATGATCGCCACCGGCAACTGATCGGCGACCTGGGAGACACCCGTGGGAGATCCCTCCACCAGCCAGACGACCGCGGCTGGGCTCCAGCTGCTGCAGGACCCGCTGCTCAACCGCGGCACCGCCTTCACCGAGGCCGAGCGCGACTCCCGCGGCCTGCGCGGCCTGCTGCCCCCGCAGGTGGAGACCCTGGAGCAGCAGGCCGACCGGGCCTGGCGCTCGGTGCAGGCGGTGGAGGGCACGTCGAGCACCTCCCGGCAGCTCGCCCAGCACATCACCCTGCGCCAGCTGCAGGACACCAACGAGGTGCTCTTCTACGAGGTGCTCTCCCGCCACGTCGAGGAGGCGCTGCCGCTGGTCTACACGCCCACCGTCGGTGCCGCGTGCCAGCGCTTCAGCCAGATCTACCGCCGTCCACGAGGTCTGTTCGTCGCCTACCCCGACCGGCACCGCCTGCGCGAGGTGCTGCGCAACCGCCCCCGCGCCGAGGTCGACGTCATCGTCGTCACCGACGGCCAGCGCATCCTCGGCCTGGGGGACCAGGGCGTGGGCGGCATGGGCATCCCGATCGGCAAGCTGTCGCTCTACACCGCCATCGGCGGCATCGACCCGGCGCGCACGCTGCCGATCGTCCTCGACGTCGGCTGCGACGACGACGAGCTGCGCGACGACCCGTTCTACCTGGGCTGGCGCCACCCCCGCGTGACGGGCCAGGACTACGAGGACTTCGTCGACGCCTTCGTCACCGCGGTGCGCGAGGAGCTGCCCGGCGTGCTGCTGCAGTGGGAGGACTTCGCCAGCAAGAACGCGCTGCCCATCCTCGACCGCTACCGCGACCAGCTGCTGACCTTCAACGACGACATCCAGGGCACCGCCGCGGTGGTCGCCGGGGCGATGACGGGAGCCGCGTCGGTGTGCGGCACCCCGCTGCGCGAGCAGCGCATCGTCATGGTCGGCGCCGGGTCGGCCGGCATCGGCGTCTGCGACCGCCTCGTGCAGGCGATGGTGGCCGACGGGGCGGAGGAGGACGACGCCGTCGCCGCCGTGCACGTCCTCGACGTCGGCGGGCTGCTGGTGGAGGGGCAGGCCGGGCTCACGGACGCCCAGGCCCGCTACGCCAAGAGCCGCGAGCAGCTGTCCGGCTGGGGCGTCGACGTCGAGCACCGCAGCGAGCTGGACCTCCTGACCGTGGTGCGCAGCGTGAAGCCGACGGCGCTCATCGGCCTGTCGTCCGCGCACGGAATCTTCACCCGCGCGGTGGTCACCGAGATGGCCAGCCACGTGGAGCGGCCGATCATCCTCCCGCTGTCCAACCCGACCTCCCACGCGGAGGCGACGCCGCAGGACCTGTCGGACTGGACCGACGACCGCGCCCTGGTGGCCACCGGGTCGCCGTTCCCGCCGGTGGAGAGGGACGGCGCCGAGCGGCGCGTGGCGCAGTGCAACAACGTCTACGTCTTCCCGGCCGTGGGGCTCGGCGTGGTCGCGAGCCGCGCCACCCGCGTCACCGACGGGATGCTCCTGCGGGCGGCGCTGGCGCTGGGCGACCAGTCACCCGTCAAGCACGACCCCGACGGGGCGCTGCTGCCGGAGGTGGCGGACATGCCGACGGCGGCGCTCGCCATCGCCGAGGCGGTGGCCCGGCAGGCGGTGGCCGACGGCGTCGCGCCGGAGGCCACCGACGAGGAGCTGGCCGCAGCCGTCCGCGCCGCGCGCTGGACCCCCGGCTACCGCTGACCCCACCCCTGCCTCTCCGTGATCACGGTCGGAAGGTGCCCGGGAAGTCCATGATCACGGGGAGGGGGTCAGAAGGCGTAGCGCACGGTGAGCCACGGGGTGCGCTCGGCGATGAGGTCCAGCAGGCGCTGCACCCACACCGCCTTCCACCGGGCCCGGTAGCGGACGTTCTCCATGCCGTTGTGGGAGCGCTTGGACTCCTGGACGTCGGGGCGCCACAGCGCCTCCTCGCCCTTGGGGTGCCACCCGAGGTTCACCTCGTGCAGGCCCGCGTTGTGCGTGAGGAAGATGACCTCCGCCGCGCACTGCGCCTTCGAGCGCGGCGACAGCGCGTCGTCGAGCTGGCCCAGCAGCTCCGCCCACTCCTCCAGCCAGCCCTCGTGGACGACCACCGGGGAGAGGTTGAGGTGCACCTCGTACCCGGCGTCCACGAAGTCGTCCACGGCGGCGATCCGCTCGCGCACCGGGTCGGTGCGGACGTCCACGAGCTTCGCCATCCGCTCCGGCATCACCGAGAACCGGACCCGGGTGCGCCCGCGCGGGTCGTAGGTGAGCAGGGCGCGGTTGACGTGCTTGGTGGCGAAGCTCGCCTTGGCCGTGGGCAGGTCCGCGAAGGCGCGCACCAGGTCGCGCACGTTGTCGGAGACCACCGCGTCGACGGAGGCGTCGGAGTTCTCGCCGATGTCGTAGATCCACGCGGCCGGGTCGCACTGGTCCGGTCCGGGCTTCACCCCCTGCCGGGCGACGTGCCGCTGCAGGTAGCCGACCACGTCGTCGCTGTTGGCGTAGACGGTGATCGGGTTGGCGTACCCCTTGTGCCGCGGCACGTAGCAGTAGGCGCAGGCCATCGCGCATCCGTTGGACAGCGACGGCGCGATCCAGTTGGCCGACCTGTCGTTCTTGCGGGCCGTCAGCGTCTTGCGCACCCCGAGCGCCAGCACCTCGGTCTTGGTGCGCACCCAGCGCTCGACGCTCGCGTCGTCGCCGTGGACCTGCGGGATGCGCAGCGCGGAGGAGACCTCGATCACCTCGGCGTCGGGCCAGCGCTCGACCACCTGCCGCCCCCGGGGCAGGGCCAGCGCCGCGGGTTCGGCGTAGACGGTGCGGACGTCGAGCAGGCGGCGCGGGCGGACCGGCGGTGGGACCGGTGCGGGGACCGTCACAGCAGAGCGAGGGCGGCGATGACCACCAGGGTCAGGACGAGCGAGATGACCAGCGACCCCAGGCACCCCGCCCGGTTGCTGAAGAAGAGGAACACCCCTCCAGCATCGGCGCCGCCACCGACAGCCGCCCGGTGACCATTCCGCGCCACGCCCCGCGTCCCCACGCGGGAGGGCCGCCGTTGCGTCAACGACCTTGACGCTCCACCGTCTCCCCTCGACGGCATCCATCGTTGGACGCCGCGGTCTCGAGGGGGTCCTGCTGGTCACGCTGCGCGACGTCGCGACGCACCTCGGCGTCTCGACCTCCACCGTCTCCCTGGTCCTGAACGAGCGCGACGGCGGCCGGGTCAGGCCCGCCGTGGCCGAGCAGGTGAGGGCCGTGGCGGCGGAGATGGGCTACCTCCCCAACCTCGCGGCCCGCAACCTCCGCCGGGGCCGCACCGCCACCATCGGCCTGCTGGCGGACGGGGTCGCGACCGTCCCCTTCGGCGGGTCGATGCTCGCTGGGGCCCAGACGGCGGCGTGGGCCGCCACCTGGGGCCTGGCCGTGACGTCCGTCCCGCGCGTGGTGGTCAGCGACCGCAACGCCATCGCCTGGGCCACCGGCGACGGCGGGGACCTCGTGGTCAAGTGGTCTGGCGACTCCTCGTGGTTCGGCCGGCTCGACGCCCTCGCGCAGCTGCTCCTCCTGCTCGCGGACCGAGGCGTCCCCGTGGCGGCGCCCGTCACCGCGCTGGACGGACGTCCCCGCGTCGTCGTCGACGGCCCGCTCGGGCCGCTGTCGGTCACCGTGCTCCCGCACGTCCAGGGCGACTGGCTCGACACGACTGACCGCGACGCCGTGCGCGCCGCGGGCGCCGCCCTCGCCCACCTGCACGCGGCCCTCGCGGACGCGCCCGCCGGGCTGGTCGCCGCCCTGCCGCCGACCCGCCGCGGGGCGTCCGTCCCGCTGCGCGCGCACCTCGGCACCTGGCTCGCGGAGGGCGACCGGGGGCTGGTGCCGGGGGCGTCGCGCCGGCTGGCCGCGCTGCTCGCCGACCTGCCGGAGCTGGACGACGACGTCCCGCAGCTGGTCCACGGCGACTTCCGCGCCGCCAACGTGCTGGTGCGGGACGGCGAGGTGGTCGCCGTCCTCGACGTCGACGACGTCTCCGTGCGGCACCGCGTCGACGACCTCGCCGCCGCGTGCACCTACCTCGGCACGCTGTTCACCGGGTGGGCCCCGACCCCACCGGACGCGCAGCGCGCGCTCGTGGAGGGCTACGAGTCGGTGCGGCGCCTCGGACGCGCCGAGCGGGCGTGGTTCGACGCGCTGCTGCTCTGGCACGGGATCACGGCCGTCCCCGGCCCCGACGACACCGCGGGGTGGGCCGCCGCCGTCGGCTGACGCCCGGCGCGAGCGGTGTCCGGGGGAGGGGTGTCGCCGTGCTGAGGACGTCGTGGCGCGCCGGCCACGTGCTGCTGGCGGTGGGCCTGGGCTGGTGGCTCGTGGACGAGGTGCTCACCACCGCGCTGCCGGGGGCGTGGGGCGGTCCGAACATCGGCGGCGGGCTCCTGCTCCTGCTGGCCACCGCGGTCGGGGGGCTCGGCCTGGTGGCGGTGCTGCTGTCCGGTGCGGGCCTGGACCGGCGCCGGCCGCGGTGGTGGCTCCCGGTCGCGGCGAACGCCGCCCTCGCGCTGGTGGTGGTGGCCGCGCGGATCGTCCTGCCCGGCGACAGCGGCCCCGGCGGGTGGGACTCGGGGCTGAACGGCGTCACCGGCGTGGCCGTGGACGACACGGGGAGCCCCGTGCTGGCGCTCGCCGTCTGCTACGGCTCGGTGGACACCGTCTCCGTCTACGGTCCGAACCGCGGTGACCGGCCCGACGAGCCGCTGCTGGAGCTGCGCACCGACGAGCCGGTCACCACGAGCGCTCTCGTGGACCTCGCCGACCCGGGGCCGCGCTGGACCTGCGGTGACGCCTCAGCGCTGCGCCTGGACCAGCAGGAGCTGGTGATCGCCACCGCGCAGGGCGACCGGTACGGGCTCGCGCAGGTGGCGTTCAGCGCCGAGCAGCTGGCCGCCCTGCGGCCAGGCGAGGTGCGGCGTGACGCGAACGGGCCCTCGAGCGGCTCGCAGGCCCCGCTGACGGTGCCGGCTGCCGAGTTCCGTGATGCCGTCTGCGGGGGCCCTGCGGACTGAGGTGCTCGTCGTCTCGGCGGTCCGCTGCGGGCCTGTGAACGAGCGCGACCGATCGTGAGGACGCGGCGGACGGGTGATCCTCGAGTTGCGCGGGTCGTCCCCCTGTGCAGCGGCGTTGCACACCCGTTCGACTGTCGGTGGTGCCCTCTAGCGTGATCCACATGACCTGGACCGCCACCGAGACGCCCCACGAGGGCGACTCCAGCGCGGTGGCAGGAGGGGGCCCGGAGTGGGTCGTCGAGCCCCTGGCCCCCGGTGCGCTCGGCGCTGACCGGATCCCCTGCACTGATGAGGACGGCGACGGCGGGCCGCTCGACGAGGGGTTCCCGCTGGAGGTGACCGGTCCCCTCGCCGAGGCGCTGAGCGCCGCGCGCACCGCCGTGGACGACGCCGCCGCAGCGGCCTGCTACCTGACCACCCTGAGCCCGCACCAGCGGGTGGCGGCGCTGGGCCAGGCCGCCCGCACCCGGCACGTGCTGGAGGCGGCCGTGCTGCGCCTGACCGCCAGCTTCACCCCCGAAGACCTCACCGTCGTCGGGGCGACCAACCCCACCGACCTGCTGCTGACCCACACCGGCGCCGACGCCCGCCGCGCCAGCACCGAAGCCCACCTGGCCAAGGCCCTGACCGCCCCCATCGGCCCTCTTCACGCGCCGGAGCCCGACCCCACCGACACCGACACCGGCACCGGCACCGGCAGCGAGGGGAGCAGCTCGGCTCACTGGGTCCGCGGGGAGGGCCTGGGGCGCGTCGGAGAGCAGCACGCCGCGGGAAGGATCTCCACCGACATCGCCTCCCTGGCCCGGCGCACCCTGGCCTCCCTGCCCCGGAGCGTCCAACGCGCCCACGCCGCCGAAGCCGACCACCTGCTGGCCGCCACCCTGCCCGGGCTGACCCACCCTCAGGCCGCCATCGCCTGCGAGGTGCTGGCGCAGAAGCTGGACCCGGCCCGCGCCGACCGCGGCTTCGACCCCGACGCCATCGACAAGCGCTACGTGAACCTCACCGTCCACGAGGACGGCAGCGTGGACATCCGCGGGCACCTGGACGCGGTCACCGGCGCCGAGCTCAAGGCCGCCATCGACCACTACGCCGAGCCCGAGCCCACCACCACCGCACCGCTGGCCGACCAGGACCGACGCAGCGTGTTGGACCCCGACCTGGACGCCGAGGTGGACGCCGAGGTGGATGTCGAGGTGGACGCTCACGTAGACGCCGACGGGGACGACCAGCCCCTGCCCGGCCTGGACGGCGACAGCACCGGCTCACCGGGTGAGGAGTGCCGGCGGGGTCGGCGGGGTCGGCGGGCGGGGGTGGTGGTGCGTGATGAGCGCACCGCACCCCAGCGCCGCGCTGATGCGCTGGGGCTGCTGGCCCGTCTGGGACGCACCGGGGACCAGACCCGGGGCGGGGAGCCCCCGCGGATCATCGTGACGGCCACCGCCGAGCAGCTCACCGGGGTGCCCGGGTCCGGGCGCGCCACCTGTGAGACGACGCGGCGGGGCCTCTCCACTGCGGCGCTGCAGCACCTGGCGTGCTCGGCGCTGCTGCACGCGGTGACGCTGTCGTGCCAGGGACCGGCGGCGGCGGCGTTGGCGCTGGGGCGCAGCGTGCGGTTGTTCTCCCCGGCCCAGCGGCGGGCGATGCTCGCGCGTGACGGTGGGTGCGTGATCCCGGGGTGCACCGCCCCGCCGGGGTGGTGGGAGGCCCACCACGTGCACGAGTGGGCCGCCGGCGGCCCGACCGACGTCGACCAGGGCGTGCTGCTGTGCGGGCGCCACCACGTCCTGGTCACCGTCGGGGTGTGGGCGGTGCGGATGGTCGACGGTGCTCCGCAGGTGCGGCCACCGGTGAGCATCGACCCGTTGCAGCGGTGGTTGCTGAACCCTCGGCGCGCGGTGGAGCACTCCACCGCCCAGCGCGCTGAGCAGATGCTGCTGCGGGTGGACCCGCACCGCTGCGCTGCGCCACCTGGACCACCGCCAGCACCACCTCGCGGTGACGTTCCGAGACCGTCGGGTGCAGTCCCGGGGCACGGTCCAGGCAGACCAGAGGACCCGCCGCCGGACATCCCCTCACCGCGCAGCACCTGCGCCTGCTGACTCCTGGGCGCCCCCCCGGAGCTCCGTCCTCGTGCGCGGACGGGGCCTCCGGCGCGCCCTCGGCTGCGTCGCCAGTCCCGCGCAGCCGCACCCCCGTCCCCACGTCCAGCTCTTCGCGGCTGCCGGCGGGTCTTCCGGCGGGGTGCCTCGACGAAGCGGAGCCCGTCCCGCCCTGACCGGACCGGGCTCGGACTGTCGGGCGCCGGAGCCACCGCGTGCAGCAGGCTCGTGCCCGTGGAGGAGGCGACGTGATCGACGTCCTGAACCGGCTGGTCGAGCAGGTGGAGGAGCGCCTGGCCGACGGGAGCGGTGAGCTGGACGTCGCCCGGCTGGCCAGGTCGCTCGGCACCACCGAGCACCACCTGCGGCGGATGTTCTCCTCCCTGGCCGGGATGCCGCTGTCGGAGTACGTGCGCCGCCGCCGCCTGACGGTCGCCGCCGCCGACGTCCTCGCCACCGACGACGACCTGCTGACCATCGCCGTCCGGCACGGCTACGGCTCCGCCGAGGCGTTCGGGCGGGCCTTCGCCGCCGTGCACGGCACCCCTCCGGGGCAGGTCCGACGTGACGGCGGGCCCGTCGTGTCACAGCCCCGGCTCTCGTTCCACCTGACCGTGAGAGGAAGCACGCCCATGGACGTCCGCATCGTCGACCACCCCGCCTTCCGGCTGGTGGGCCACGCCGCTCGGGTGCCGCTGCTGCACAGCGGCACCAACCCGCACATCGCCGCCCACGTCGCCGCCATCGCGCCGGAGGAGCACGCCAGGCTCACGGCGCTCAGCGAGGTGGAGCCGCGAGGGCTGCTGTCCGTCAGCGACGACCTCGACCCCGACCGCACCGAGGGGTCCGAGCTCACCTTCCTGCACGGCGTCGCGACCCGTGCGACGACGCCCGTCCCCGCCGACCTCGACGCCATCGAGGTCGCGGCCGGCGCGTGGGCGGTGTTCCGCAGCTCCGGCCCGCACCCGGCGGCCCTGCAGCAGCTGTGGGCGGACACCGCCACCGAGTGGTTCCCCTCGAACAGCTGGCGGCTGCGGCCCGGGCCCGAGGTGCTCAGCGTGCTCGAGCACGACGACGGCTGGACCACCGCCGCCTGCGAGCTGTGGCTGCCGGTCGAGAGGGCGTGAGCGCCCGCCGCGCGCGGCTCAGCGAGGGGGCGTGCGGTCCAGCGTCGTGCGGACGCTGTACCGGTCGGCCCGGTAGCGGGAGGTGGTCCGCTCGACCACCACGTCACCGGCGCTCGTCGTCCTCGTGAAGACCAGCAGCGCCGCCCCGGCAGAGGTGCGCATCAGCTCGGCCTGCGCGCGTGTGGCGGCCTCCGCGGTGAGCACCTGGTCCCCCGAGGACGGCGACAGGCCGTACTCGCGCCCGAGGAGCGTGTAGAGCGAGCCCGTGAGGTCGTGCTCGAGGAACCGGGGCAGCAGGTGCGCGGGGAACCAGCTCTCCTCCAGCGCCATGGGCACCCCGTCGGCCAGGCGCAGGCGCTCCACCCGCCACGCGCTGCCGGGGCCGGAGGGGAGGTCCAGCGCGGCGGCCACCTCGGCCGGCGGCTCCGCGGCCTCCGCGCGCAGCACGCGGGTGGACGGCGCGAGCCCGCGCCGTCGCATGTCGTCGGTGAACGACGCCAGGTGCAGCTGGGTCTGGACCTGGCGGGCCGCCACGTAGGTGCCCTTGCCGTGCACGCGGTACAGGACGCCCTCGTGCACGAGGTGCCCGATCGCCTCGCGCACGGTCTGGCGGCTGACGCCGTGGCGCTCCACCAGCTCGCGCTCGGAGGGGACCGGCTGGTCCGGCCCCAGGTCCTCGGCGGCGGTGCGGCGCAGGACGGCGATCAGCTGCTCGCGCTTGGGCACGGGGCCGTCGGTGAGGAGGCTCCCGGACATCCGCACCCTCCCGTCGACTGGTCTGCACTGGTACGGTCCAGTTGACCCGACCTTGTCGCCGACGCGCGTCCGCGTCAAGCGCACCCCGGAGGCCACCGTGACGCAGCAAGCCCAGACCAGCCAGCGCGGGCGCCTGGTCCTGGCGGAGATCGCCGAGCAGCCGGACGTCGCGGACCGCCTGGTCACCGCGGCGAGCGCGCCCGGCGGCGAGCTGGCGCGGGTCGCCGCCGCCGTGCGCGAGGCGGCCCCGCGGATGGTGCTCCTCACCGCCCGCGGCACCAGCGACCACGCGGCCCTCTACGCCAAGTACCTCGTGGAGGTGCAGCTCGGGCTGCCGGCCGGGCTCACCTCCACCAGCACCCTCACCGTGTACGGCGCCCGGCCCGACCTGCGCGGCGTGCTGTGGGTCTCCGTCAGCCAGTCCGGTGGCTCGCCCGACCTCGTCGAGTCGACGGCCGCCGCGCGCCGCGCCGGAGCGCTCACCCTCGCCGTCACCAACCACGCCGCCTCCCCGCTGGCCCAGGCCGCAGAGCTGCACCTCGACGTGCTCGCCGGCCCGGAGCTGGCCGTCGCCGCCACCAAGAGCTACACCGCGCAGCTGCTCGCGCTGTGGCTGCTCGTGCAGGCCTGGAGGGGCGCGTCCCTGCAGCCGGCCGCGGCGCTGCCGGAGCTGCTCGCGAAGGCGGTCGGCGAGGACGACGTCGACGCCGTGGCCGCGCGCTACCGCTTCGTGGACCGGCTCGTCCTCACCGGCCGCGGGTTCAGCTACCCGACCGCCCGCGAGGCGGCGCTGAAGCTCATGGAGACCTCCTACCTCTCGGCGATGGCGTTCTCCGCCGCGGACCTCATGCACGGGCCCCTGGCCATGGTCGACGCCGACCGCCCGGTCGTCGTCGTCGTCCCCGAGGGACCGGGCGGGCAGGCCCTGGTCCCGGTGCTCGACGCCCTGCACGAGCGCGGCGCCGACGTGTGCGCCGTCGCGCCGAGCGGGCTGGCGCCGCACGCGACCGTGCGCCTCGCCCTGCCGTCCGGGATGCCCGAGGACCTCGCGCCGGTGGTGCAGATCGTGCCGCTGCAGCGCCTGGCCGCCCACATGGCGCTGGCGCGCGGGCTCGACCCCGACTCCCCGCGCGGCCTGCGCAAGGTCACCGAGACCCGCTGAGGCCGGCCGTGGGGACCGCGACGACGACGACGCTGCTGCGCGGCGAGGTCCACACGGGGCGGCGCACCGTCACCGACGGCTGGGTGCACCTGTCCGGCGGCCGGGTGACGGCCGTCGGCGCGGCCTTCCAGCCCGCGCCGCCGGCCGAGCGCGAGGAGCACGGGCACCGGGTGGTGCCGGGCTTCGTCGACGTGCACTGCCACGGCGGGGGAGGGGCGGCCTTCGGCGCCGCTGGAGGCGACGCGGACGCCGAGGCGGCGGCCGCGCGGACCGTGGCGCGCACGCACCGCGCGCACGGCACCACCACGCTGGTCGCCTCGCTGGTGACGCGGCCGGTGGCAGAGCTGGTGGCCGTCGCGCGGGCGCTGGAGCCGCTGGTGCGCTCCGGGGAGCTGGCCGGCGTGCACCTCGAGGGCCCGTGGCTCGACCCGGCGCACCGCGGCGCGCACGCGCCGGCGCTGCTGCGGCCTCCGGTGGACGACGACGTCGACGCGCTCCTCGCCACCGGCGCGGTGGTCATGGTCACCGCGGCGCCCGAGCTGCCCGGCGGTCTCGCCCTGGTGAGGCGGCTCGCCGGCGCGGGCGTGCTGGCGGCGGTCGGGCACACGGGCGCCGACGCGGCGACCGCCCGCGCCGCCGTGGACGCGGGAGCCCGCGTGGCCACGCACCTGTTCAACGCCATGCCGCCCGTGCACCACCGCGACCCCGGTCCGGTGGTCGCGCTCCTCGACGACCCGCGCGTGGTGGTGGAGCTCATCGCCGACGGCGTCCACCTGCACCCCCTGGTGCTCGCGCACGCGGCGAGGTCCGCCGGTCGCGGGCGCTGGGTGCTCGTCACCGACGCCATGGCCGCCGCCGGCTGCGGCGACGGGCGCTACGACCTGGGCGGGCTCGCGGTCGAGGTGGTCGGCGGGGTCGCGCGGCTGGCGACCGCGGACGGCGCGGAGGGGGCGATCGCCGGCAGCACCCTCACGCTCGACGCCGCGCTGCGGTGCGCGGTGGGTGCGGGACTGCCGTTCGCCGACGCGCTCGCCGCCGTGACGGCCACCCCGGCGGCGCTGCTGGGACGGGCCGACCGAGGCCACCTGGAGCCCGGTGCGACCGGCGGGGCGGTGCTGCTCAGCGACGCCCTCGAGGTGCTCTCCGTCCACCCCTGACCCGTGGGCGGGGTTGCGCGCACGGGACCGGCAGCGTTCCATGTCTGACATCAGACGTCGAAGGAGCCGATCTGGATGGTCACCGCCGAGCAGCTCACCGCCGGGCACCCGCAGCACCCCGTCGAGGCCTCGGCCGTGGCCGGCCGGGTCGCGGCCTCCGGACGCGTGCTCGTCGTCCTCGACGACGACCCCACCGGCACCCAGTCCGTCCACGACGTGCCCGTGCTCACCGGCTGGACCGAGGACGACCTCGCCTGGGGCCTGCAGCAGGGCGCGCCCTGCGTGTACGTGCTCACCAACACGCGCGCCCTGTCTCCGGCCGAGGCCGCCCGCACCGACCGCGAGGTGGTGGTCGCCGCCGTGTCCGCCGCCCGCCGCCTCGGCGCGGACGTCGGCTTCGTCTCCCGCGGCGACAGCACGCTGCGCGGGCACCACCCGCTCGAGACCGACACCATCACCGACGTCCTGCGCGAGCTGGGCGAGCCCGTCCCCGACGCCGTGCTCGTCGTCCCCGCGTTCCCCGACGCCGGCCGCATCACCGTCGACTCGGTCCACTACTGGTGCACCGGCGGCACCTGCACCCCCGTGGGCGAGACGGAGTTCGCCCGCGACGCCACCTTCGGCTACAGCTCCTCCGACCTGCGCGCCTGGGTGGCGGAGAAGAGCGCGGCGTCCGGGAGCCCCGCCCCCGTCGCGACCGAGGACGTGCTCGCGCTCACCCTCGCCGACCTGCGCCGCGGCCCGGCGGCCGCCGCCGACGTGCTGCGCGGCGCCCGCGGCGGGCAGGCGGTGGTGGTCGACGCCGCCTGCGAGGACGACCTGCGCGTGCTCGCCCTGGCCGAGGAGCAGCTGGCCGCCGAGGGGCGCCGCTTCCTGCACCGGGCCGGCCCTCCGTTCGTGCGGGCCCGTACGGGCATGGAGCCACGGCGCCCGTTGACGAGCGCGGAGGTCCCGCTGGGGGACGCGCGCGGCGGGCTCGTCGTCGTCGGCTCCCACGTCGGGCTGACCACCCGCCAGCTGGAGCGGCTGCGCGACGGCCACGCCCTGGCCGGCACCGTGGAGGTGGACGTCGCGGCAGCGCTCGACCCCGCCCGCCGCGAGCCCCACCTGGCCGACGTCGTGGACCGCCTCGTCGCCGCGCTGGCCGAGGGCGACGCGGTGGTCAGCACCTCACGGCTGCTCACCACCGGCGCGGACGCCGCCGCCAGCCTCGACATCGCGGTGGCCGTCTCGCGCGCCGTGGTCCAGGTGGTGCGGGGCGTGGTCGCGCGGACCTCGCCGCGGTTCGTGGTGGCCAAGGGCGGCATCACCTCCAGCGACGTCGCCCGCCACGGGCTCGGCGTCCGCCGCGCCGTGGTGCGCGGGCCGCTGCTGCCGGGGCTGGTCTCGCTGTGGGAGCCCGTCGAGGGACCGGCGGCCGGCATCCCCTACGTGGTCTTCGCGGGCAACGTCGGCGACGACGGCTCCCTGCTCGACGTGGTCCGCACCCTGTCCGCCGGCTGACGACACCGCCTGACCCACCCGACCCCCCGGCCACCTCCGGGAGCGACCGCCACCTGATCCGGAGGACTCGACGATGAGCACCAGCACCCCCGCCACCGCCGTCATCGGCCTGGGCGCCATGGGCCTGCCCATGGCCACCCGCCTGGCCACCGCGCTGCCCGTGCGCGGCTTCGACGTCTCCCCGGCCCGCCTCGAGCTGGCCGCGCGGGCCGGGGTGGAGACCGCGCGCAGCGCCGCCGACGCCGTCCGCGGCGCGGCCGTGGTGCTCGTGGCCGTCCGCGACGCCGCGCAGCTCGACGCGCTCCTCTTCGGCACCGGCCCGGCGGAGGACGGGGACGACGACGGCGGCATCGCCGGCCACCTCGGCGCCGGCTCCGCCGTCGTCCTCACCAGCACCGTCGGCACCGACGGCATCCCGGAGCTGGCCGCGCGCCTCGCCGAGCGCGACGTCGACCTCGTCGACGCCCCCCTGTCCGGCGGACCGGCCCGCGCGGGCGCGGGCGACCTGCTCGTCGTCGTCGGCGCCACCCCGCGGGCGCGGGCGACGGCGGCGCCCGTGCTCGACCTGCTCGCCTCCACGCTCACGGTGGTCGGCGACGCCCCCGGCGACGGGCAGGCGCTCAAGACCGTCAACCAGCTGCTGTGCGGGGTGCACATCGCCGCTGCCGCCGAGGCCCTCGCGCTGGCCGACGCCCTCGGCCTGGACCGCGAGCGCACCCTCGAGGCACTGGGGGCGGGTGCCGCCGGGTCGTTCATGCTCGGCGACCGCGGTCCGCGGATGCTGCAGGCGCACGACGAGGGCGGTGCCGAGGTGCGCAGCCGGCTGGACATCTTCGTCAAGGACCTCGGCATCGTGGGCGCCGCCGCGCGCCGGGCGCACCTGGCGGCGCCGGTGGCGGCGGCCGCCGAGCAGCTGTTCCTGCTGGGGGAGGCGGCGGGGCTGGGGGAGGCGGACGACTCCGCCGTCGTCCGCGTGCTGTCCCCGCGGCGCCGCTCCTGACCGGGGCGGCGCGCGTCGTCGTCGTTAGTGTGGCGAGCCAGGCCATCACCCCACGGAGGTCCGGTTGGCGCGCGAGTCCCTGGTCGACGTGGTGGTCGCCGCCCTGCTGGAGCGCATCGCCGACGGCCGCACCCCTCCCGGCGGGCTGCTTCCCCCGGAGTCCGAGCTGGCCGAGGAGCACGAGGTCAGCCGCCTGACGCTGCGCGAGGCCCTCAAGGTGCTGCAGGCGCAGGGCGTGGTGGAGGTCGAGCGCGGCCGCGGCACCCGGGTGCGCCCGGCGGCGCAGTGGACCTCCATCCGCGCCGTCGCCCACGTGCACGACCGCAGCGGCGGCGCCGACGCCCCGCTGCACCTGCTGCAGCTGCGGCGCATGGTGGAGACCGGGGCCGCCGAGCTGGCGGCCACCCACCGCACCGACGACGACCTCGCCGAGCTCGAGCGCCACCTCGAGCAGATGCGGGCCGCCCACGAGCGGGGAGACGTGGAGGCCTTCGTGGCCGCCGACATCGCCTTCCACGACGTGGTGCTCCACGCCTCCGGCAACCCGTTCGTGGCGGTGCTGCTCGGGCCCCTGTCGGCGGTGCTGCGCGCCCGGCGGCACGAGACCTCCCAGCACGAGCCGGTGCAGGTCCACGCCGTCGCGGAGCACGCCGGGGTGCTCGAGGCGCTGCGTCGCGGCGACCCGGCGGCCTCGCGCGCGGCGATGGAGTCGCACATGGACCAGACGCTGAGGGACCTGCAGCACTACGTGCTCGCCTGACCACCGCGCCCGCGCCCCCTCGGCCCCGCAGGAGACGCCGACCCAGGACGGGCGCCTGGACGGGACTGACCGCGGTCACCTGCGGAGGCGCTGGCCCAGGACCGACCCGCTGCGACTGACCGCGGTCGCCTGCGGAGGTGCGTCGGGCGCCACGGGACGGCGACGCCCACGGCCAGGTGTCCGGTGCCCGGCCATGAACTTCACCGCGGGGAAACCGGCTGAAACCCGGACGAAACGGGCACCTCGGCAGGGTCGGGACCGTGAAGCACGACGCGCTCAGCGCCCAGCCGGCCCCTCGGACGACGGCTCCGGAGACGGCCGACCTGCTGCGCCGGGGCCTGGGGCGGCGCAGCCTGCTCACGGCGGCGGCCGCCCTCGGGGCCGGCGGGGGGCTGCTCGGGTCCGCGGCGCCCGCGTTCGCGAAGGGCGGTCCGGGCGGCGGCCGTCCGGGAGGTGGGGGTCCTGCTGGAGGGGTGCGGGTGGAGGTGCCGAAGACCCCGCTGCAGCCCGGCGCCGGGCGCATCGACGGGGAGCACTACCTGCCCTCGGAGCCCGACGCCGTGCGCTGGGGCTACCTGCCCGCCGCCGGCGCAGAGCCCGTGCTGCAGGTGCGCAGCGGCGCGACCGTCACCGTCGACACGGTCAGCCACGAGGGGATCCTCGAGGACCAGGGCCGCGACCCGGTGGCGTGGTTCGGCGAGCACGGCGTCCCGGCGTCGGGGGTGCTCGAGGACGCCGTGGCCATCGCCGCCGGCTACTCCCGCCACGAGCGGCGGTTCGACGTGGACGGTCCGCACGTGGTCACCGGACCGGTGTTCGTCGAGGGGGCGCAGCCCGGCGACGTGCTGAAGGTCGAGACGCTCAGCGCCCTGCTGCGCGTGCCCTACGGCGTGGTCTCCAGCCGGCACGGCAAGGGCGCGCTGGCGCGCACCCGCGACGGCGGCGCGCCCGCGGGCATCTCGCTGGAGGAGGTCATGCCTCCTGTCGGCACCGACGGCCGCGCCACCGGTGACCCGACGCGGTACGGCAACGTGTCGGTCTTCACGCCCGCCGAGGCGGGACCGGGTGGGTCGGCGGTCGGCACGATGCCGCGCACGGGCGGGCGGATCGCGTTCCCGCTGGACCCGTTCATGGGGATGATGGGCGTCGCGCGGTTCCCGGCTCCCGCCGGTGGCGGGCTGGTGGACCCGGCGCTGGACTCGGTGCCGCCGACGCTGGGCGGCGGCAACATCGACGTCGGCCTCCTCGGCCCGGGGTCGACCTTCTACCTGCCGGTGGCCGCCGAGGGCGCGCTGTTCCACACCGGCGACCCGCACTTCGCGATGGGCGACGGCGAGGCCGCGCTCACCGCCGTCGAGGGCTCGCTGCGCACCACCTTCCGGCTCACGGTGTGCACGAAGGGCTCCGGGGACGCACCGGCGCTGGCGCACCGCTACCCCTTCGGCGAGACCGACGCCGCGTGGGTGCCGATCGGGCTGTCCGACCCCGACGGCATCGCGGACGGGACGCAGGGGACCGACCTCGACGTCGCGGCGCGGCGCGCGGTGGTCAACGCGCTGGACTTCCTCGAGGAGGAGCTGGGTGTGGAGCGCGCCGTCGCCTACGCCTACCTCTCGGCGGCGGCCGACTTCGTGGTGTCGCAGCTGGTGGACCGGACCGTCGGCGTGCACGGCGTCATCCCCAAGGCGCACTTCGCCTGACCGCGGTCACCCGCGGAGGGTGGCGGACGTCCATGATCACGGGCGGGGGAGCGGGAGGGTCACCAGCGCGTCGGTGAGCCAGGGGGCCACGAGCACCACCGGCGGCAGCACGAGCACCCCGGCGGCCAGCGCGTACACCCCGGCCGAGCGCCACCGCGCCGCCGGCCTCGCGGAGAGCCGAGCCAGCCGGTGGGCGCGCTGGGCGGTGACGGCGTCGTCGTCGGGGGAGCGGTGGGCCTCGGTGTCGGCGGCGGCCAGCGCTCCCACACCGGGGTCGACCGCGCCGCCCAGCAGCTCCAGCGCCGAGCGCAGCGGGGCGTCGCCGCAGCGGCGGCGGGCGGCGTCGTCGGCGGCGGCCTCCAGCAGCAGCTCCACGGCCCCCAGCGCGCGGTCGTTGCGCAGCGGTCGCGGCACGGCGCGGTGGAACGCCGCGAACGACTCCAGCACCACGTCGTGGCGGGCGTCGAGGTGGGCCTGCTCGTGCGCCAGCACGGCCCGCAGCTGCGCGGTGTCGAGCAGGCGCAGCGCGCCGTCGCTGACCACCACGCGCGGGCTGCGCCCGGGCAGCCCGTAGGCGAGCGGGAGCGGGGCGCCGAGCACGCGCAGCTGGCGCTGGTCGGCCGTGAGGTCGCTGGCCAGGGCGGCGCTGCGCTCGGCGTCGTCCAGGAGGTCCAGCAGCTCGCGGTGCCGGGCGCGCCGCGCGGCCGAGCGCCGCATCACCCCCACCAGGCTCACCACGAGCCGCGTGACGATGAGCAGCGCCACCGCCAGCGCCCCGAGCAGCCCCCACGCCGCCGCCGTCGGACCCGCGCTCAGCGCACCGCTGATCTCCTCGGGGGCGATGAGGACGACGGCGACGGCGCTCAGCACCGACGCCGCCACCACCGCCTGCCAGAGCACCACCGAGGCGTTGGGCGTGGCCGCCGTCCAGCGGGCGCGCGCCAGGGGCGCGGGCACCACCAGTGACAGCACCAGGCCGAGCAGGCCCAGTGCGAACGCGGTCATGACCCGAGCCTGCCAGTGCCGCCGGCCGCGGGGGGCGGGGCGGCCTGTCAGCCGGCGGCGTCGAGGGCGGCGCGCAGCGCCGCCACGCCCTGCGGGCCGACGCGGCCCACGAAGTGCACGAGCGCGGCGTCGCGCGCGGAGGGGTCCGGGGCGGAGCCGAGGGCCTCGAGCATGAGGGCCGCGGTCAGCTCCTCGCGGGTCTGCGCCGGGGAGTAGCGGAAGGCCCGGCCGTCGCGCTCCTGGCGCACCACGCCCTTCTTGGCCAGTCGGTCCAGCACCGTCATGACGGTGGTGTAGGCCAGGTCGTCACCGGTGGACCGGAGCTCCTCGTGCACCTGGCGGACCGTCAGCGGCTCGCTCGACGCCCACAGCCGGGCCATGACGTCGCGCTCGAGCGCGCCGCCCACCGGGCCACCGACCTTGCCGGCTCCCGCCGTCCCCGCTGCTGCCACGGGAGAGATGGTAGCCCGGACCTGTGACGAGTACGACACGGCACGTACTACGCCGGTGAGTACTACGAGCCGTAGTATTGAGGCCGTGGACGTCGTGGACATCACCCGCCTCCAGTTCGCCGTCGTGACGATCTACCACTACCTGTTCGTGCCCCTGTCGATCAGCCTCGCCAGCCTCACCGCCGGCCTGCAGACCGCCTCGGTGCTGACCAGGGACCCCGCGCGCGCCCAGCGGCTGCGGCGCTCCACCCTGTTCACCGGCAAGCTGCTGCTCGTCACCTTCGCCGTGGGCGTGGTGACCGGCCTGGTGCAGGAGTTCCAGTTCGGCATGGGCTGGAGCGCCTTCGCGCGCTTCTACGGCGACGTCTTCGGCCCCACCCTCGCCATCGAGGGCATGCTCGCCTTCTTCCTCGAGGCGACGTTCCTGGGCCTGTGGTTCTTCGGGTGGGACCGCCTGCCGCGGCTGGTGCACCTCGCCACCATCTGGGTGGTCGCCGTCGGCACCCTGATCAGCGCCTACGTCATCCTCGGCGCCAACTCCTTCATGCAGCACCCGGTCGCCTACGCGCTGGACCCGACCACCGGCCGGGCGCACCTGTCGAGCTTCGCCGAGCTCATGACCAACCCCGTGCTGCTCGCGACCTTCCCGCACACCATCGCGGGCGCGGCGATGCTCGGCGGGGCGCTGCTGCTGTCCGTCGGCTCCTGGCGCCGCTGGATCGGGCCCGCGCCCGCCGGTGCCGCCGGGTCGCCCGAGGCCCGCGCCGTCGACCCCGACCAGCGCGCCTTCGCCGGCCTCGCCCGGCTCGGCGCGTGGACCACCGTGGCCGGCGGCCTGGCCACCGCCCTCACCGGTGACGTGCTCGGCAAGGTCATGACGTCGGTGCAGCCCATGAAGATGGCCGCCGCCGAGGCGCTCTACGCCACCACCACCGGCGCGCCGTTCAGCCTGCTCACCATCGGCAACCTCGACGGCTCGCGCCCGGTCTTCAGCCTCGAGGTGCCGTACCTGCTGTCCTTCCTGGCCACCGGCGAGTTCGGCTCCACGGTGCAGGGCATCGACGACCTGCAGGCCCAGTACACGGCGACCTACGGTCCGGGCGACTACGTGCCCGTGATCCCGCTGGCCTACTGGTCCTTCCGCGCGATGATCACGATCGGCCTGCTCTCCGCGCTCGTCGCCGGCGTCTACCTGTGGCTCACCCGCAAGGGCCTCGACCCCCGCGAGCCCAAGGCCAGCGCCCTGCCGTTCATGAGCCAGCGGCTCTTCCCGCGCCCGCTCGTGCAGCTCTCGCTGCGCATGCTGCCGACGCTGCCGCTGCTGCCCGCCGCTGCCGGCACCGCCGGGTGGGTCTTCACCGAGACCGCCCGCCAGCCCTGGCTGGCGTTCGGGCTGACGCTCACCGAGGACGGCGTCTCGCCGGGCCTCACCGCCGGTGAGGCGTGGCTGGGCCTCGCGGCGTTCACCGCGGTCTACGGCGTCCTCGCCGTCGTCTGGCTCCGGCTGGTCAAGCACCTCGTCGCCCAGGACCTCGCGGACCCCGCCTCCCGCCCCACCACCGCCCGTCCCGCTCAGGACGACGACGGCGAGGGCGCCGCCGAGCCCGCCCCCGCGGCGGCACCGCGCGTGGCCGTCCCCACCTACTGACCCGACCACCCCGCTGACTGGGAGAGCCTGACCCGTGGACCTCGTGACCGTCTGGTTCGCCGTCGTCGTCCTGTGCTGGGTGCTGTTCTTCACCCTCGAGGGCTTCGACTTCGGCGTCGGCGTGCTCGCGCCCCTCGTGGGGCGCGACGAGCACGAGCGCGGCGCCGCCCTGAAGACCATCGGCCCGTTCTGGGACGGCAACGAGGTCTGGCTGGTCGCCGCGGTCGGCGTCACCTACGCCGCCTTCCCCGCCTGGTACGCCTCCCTGCTCAGCGGCACCTACCTGCCGATGGTCGGGGTGCTGCTGCTCCTCGCCGGGCGCGGCGTGGCGCTGGAGTTCCGCTCCAAGCACTCCGACCCGCGCTGGCGCCGCCGCTGCGAGGTGGTCCTCGCGCTGTGCTCGGCCGGGGTGGTGGCGCTGTGGGGCGCGCTGCTGTCGGTGTTCGTGCGCGGACTGGCGCTCGGCGCGGACGGCGAGGTGGTCGCCGGACCGGGGCTGGCCGCCGGCCTCGCCCGCTCCGTCGCCCCGCTGCTCACCCCCGAGGCGGCGTTCGGCGCGGTCGCCGCCCTGGTGCTGTCGCTCCTGCTGGGCGCCGCCTTCCTCGCGCTGCGCACCACCGGCCCGGTGCGCACCCGGGCCCACCGCGTGGCCGCCGGCGCGGCGGCCGGCGTCGTGGCGCTGGGCGCCGTCGTCGCCGTCGCCGGGCTGACCGGGGCGCAGGGCGTCCAGCGCGGCACCGTGGTGGTGGGCGCGCTGGTGGCCGCGGCCGCTGCGGCGGTGGCCGTGGCCACCCGCCTGCGCCGTGAGGGCGCGGCGTTCACCGTGGCGTCGCTGCTCGTGGCCGGCGTCGTCGTCGCCGTCCTGCTGGCGAACGGTGACGTGGTGCTGCCCAGCACCCTCGACCCCGCGTGGGCGCTGACCAGGGAGTCGGCGGCGGCCACGCCGGCCGCGCTGGGGCTCATCACCGCCTTCGGTGCGGTGGCCGTGCCGGGTGTGGTGGTCTACCAGGTGTGGTCGTACTGGGTGTTCCGTCGCCGCGTGGCCAGCGAGCGGGTCGCCACCGCCTGAGGTCCTCGTGATCATGGGCGATCGCCACCCCAGCGCCCCACGCAGCAGCCGCGGTCCCGTCGACCCGCGGCTGCTGCGCCACGCCCGCGCCGCCCGCCGCCCCGTGGCCGGCCTCGTGCTGGTGGGAGCGGCGCAGGTGGTGGTCACGCTGCTCGTGGCGGCGTCGGTCACCGGCGTCGTCGTGTCCCTCGTGCAGGCCGCGCGCGGCGGGGCCGTGACGTCGCCGGCCGGGTACGGCCTGCCCTCCTGGGTGCCCGGGACGGGCGTGCTGCTCGCGGTGGTCGCCGCGGCCTTCGCCGCCCGGGCGCTGCTCGCGCGCGCCGAGTCCGTCCTGTCCGCGCGCGCCGGGTCGCTCGCCGTGGAGGAGCTGCGCACCCGCGTGCTCGAGGCCGCGCTGCAGCGAGGGCCGGCGTGGGTCGCCTCCCACGGGGCTGGGCGGCTGCGCGCGCTCGTGGCGGCGACGAGCGGCCCCGGCGGCAGCGCCGGTGGAGCGGCGGCCGGGCTCGACGCGCTGCGCCCCTGGTTCTCCGGGTACCTGCCCTCGCTGGTGGTGGGCGTGCTCATGCCGCCGGTGGTCGTGCTGGCGGTGCTGGCCGTCGACTGGCGCTCCGCGCTGCTCGTGCTGGTGACGCTGCCGCTGGTGCCCGTCTTCGCGGTCCTCATCGGCTGGGCCACCCAGCGCCGGGCCGCCGAGCGCGTGCAGGAGGGGGCGCGGCTGGCCGGGCACTTCCTCGACGTCGTGCGCGGGTTGGCGCTGCTGCGGGTCCACGGCCGGGCGCAGCGGCAGGTCGGCGAGGTGGCAGCCACCACCGAGCGCCACCGCGAGGCGACCCTGCGGGTGCTGCGCGTGGCGTTCCTGTCCTCCACCGCGCTCGACCTGGTCGGCACCCTGTCCGTGGGGCTGGTGGCGGTGGAGACCGGGCTGCGCGTGGCCGACGGGTCGATGCCGCTGGCCCCCGCGCTGCTGGTGATCCTCCTGGCGCCGGAGGCCTACCGGCCGCTGCGGGAGGTGGGTGCCCGCTTCCACGCCGCCGCCGACGCCGCCGCCGTGGTGGCCGAGGTCGACGCCGTCCTCACGTCCCCGTCCCCCTCCGTCCGTGATCATGGGCAGCCGGCCACGCGCGTCACCGGAGAGCCACCGTCGGTGAGCGGCTCCGGGCTGCGCGTGCGGCACGCCGGCCGCTCCGTCGACGCGCTGGCGCTGGGCGGCGTCGCGGTCCGCGGTGGCGAGCTGGTCGCGCTGCGGGGCCCGTCCGGCGCCGGCAAGACCACGCTGCTGCGCGCGCTCGCCGGCGTGCAGCCGCTGACGGCAGGCAGCGTCGAGGTGGCGGGTCGGGCGCTGCTGCTCACCCAGGACCCCCTGCTGCCCCACGCCCGCACCGTGCGCGAGGCGCTCCTGCGCGACGAGGAGCTGCCCGGCGAGCTCGCCGAGGACGACGACGCGCCTGTCCCCTCGAGCGCGCCCGCTGACGACGAGCTGCTGGCGGCGCTCGACCTGGTCGGCCTGCGCGCCGAGGTGGAGGCGCTGCCCGCCGGCCTGGGCACGCCGGTCGGGGAGCGCGCGGCGGGCCTGTCCACCGGGCAGCGCCAGCGCCTGGCGCTGGCCAGGGTGCTGCGCACCGCGGGCCGGGGCCCTGCGGTGCTGCTGCTCGACGAGCCGACGGCCCACCTCGACGCCGCCTCCGAGGCGCGCGTGGTGGCGGCGCTGCGCGCCGCCGCTGACGCCGGCAGCGCCGTGCTCGTGGCCGCGCACCGCCCCGCGCTGATCGCCGCCGTCGACAGGACCGTCGAGGTCGCGCCCCCCGCTGCTGACGGCTCGGCCACCACCTCTCCGTCCGTGGTCATGGACGACGGGAACAGTGCCTCGGGCACTGCTCGGGAGGTCCATGACCACGGTGAGGTGGTCGCGGGCCCGGGGTGGTGGGGGCGGCTCTTCCGCGCGGCCGGCCGCCGTCCCGGCACCGCCGTCGTGCTCGGCACCGCCTCCTGGCTGGCCGGCGCCGCGCTGACCGCCGCCGCCACCTGGCTGCTGGTGCGCGCCTCCGCCCTGCCGCCGGTGCTGACGCTGTCCGCGGCCGTCGTCACCGTCCGCGGCAGCGCCGTGGCCAGGCCGCTGCTGCGCTACCTCGAGCGCCTCGCCTCGCACGAGGTCGCCCTGCGCCGCCTCGCCGGCTGGCGCTCCCAGGTCCTCGCCGACCTGGTCCCGCGCGTCCCCGGCCCGGGCCTGCTGCGCCGCGGCGACCTGCTCACCCGCCTCGTGGGGGACGTCGACGCGCGCCTCGACGGGCTGCTGCGCGGGCGGCTCCCCGCGGCCGCAGCGCTGGCGGCGGTCGTCGTCGTCCTCGGGATGGTCGCCGTGCTCGCCCCGCTGGCCGCGGTCGGCGCGGCCGTGGGGTTCGCCGTCGCGGCGGTGGCCGCACCGGCCCTCGCCGCTCGCGCCGCCCGCGCCACCGACGCCGACCTCGCCGCTGAGCGCTCAGCGCTCGCGGACGCCGCCGTGGAGACCGTCGACGCCGTCGACGAGCTCGCCGCCCGGGCCGCCACCGCCGGTGCGCGGACCGCCCTCGCCGTGCCCCGCTCCCGCGGCCGGGAGCTGGCCGCCGCCGAGGTCCGCGCCGCCGGCTCCTCGGGCACCGCCACGGCCGTGGCGCACGCCGGCACCGGGCTGGCCGTGGTCGGCGCCGCGGCCGGTGCGCTGGCCGCCGCCACCTCCGGCGGGATCGGCGCGGAGGGCGCCGCCGTCGTCGTCCTCGTGGCCCTCGCGCTGGGAGAGCCGGTGCTCGGGCTCGTGGACGCCGCCGTGGCGCGCGAGCGGTCCCGCGCGGCGGTGCGCCGGCTGGCGGCGGTGGCCGCGCAGCGCCCGTCCGTCGCCGAGCCGGCCGGGCTGCCCTCGGCGGTGGCGGCGCGCGCCGTGCTGTCCGTGCGCGGGCTCGTCGCCGGGTGGGACCCGGAGCGCCCGCCCGCGCTGGACGGGCTCGACCTGGACCTCGCGCCCGGCGAGCGGGTCGCGGTGCTCGGCCCGTCCGGCTCGGGCAAGTCGACGCTCGGCGCCGTGGTCGCCCGCCTGCTCGACCCGCGCGGCGGCACGGTGGCCCTCGCAGGTGCAGACGTCCGCACCCTCGACGCGGCCGCCGTCCGCCGCCGCGTCGGTCTGGTCAGCGAGGCCACCGAGCACCTCTTCGCCACCACGCTGCGCGCCAACCTGGCCCTGGCCGCGCCGGAGGCCACGGACGAGGAGCTCGTCGCGGTGCTCCATCGCGTCCGCCTCGGCGACTGGCTCGCCCGCCTCCCCGACGGCCTGGACACCTGGCTCGGCGACGGCGGCTCCACCGTCAGCGGCGGCGAGCGGCGCCGGTTGGCGGCGGCCCGGGCGCTGCTGCCCCGCCCCGACGTCCTCGTGCTGGACGAGCCGACCGAGGGCCTGGACGAGCCGACCGCCCGGGCCCTCGTCGCCGACCTGCTGGGGGACGAGGACGACGACGGCGAGCGGCCCAGCGTGCTGCTGCTCACGCACCGGTCCGAGGGGGTGGACCGGTGCGGCGCCGTGCTCGACCTCGGCGCGGCCACCACCGGCGCGCGGTGAGCTGCGGTCAGCCCTGCTGCCCGGGTGCCTGGCCCTTGCCCCCGCCCGCCTGCTGTGCCTTGTCCTGACCCTGGCCCTTGACCTGGCCCTTGTCCTGACCCGGGCCCTGGCCCTTGTCGTGATGCTGGCCCTGCTGCTCACCACCCGGGCCGGTGCCCGGGCCCGGGGTCTGGGCCGGGGTCTGGACAGGCTGCTGGGCCGGCTGCGGCGACGCGGGCCGGGCGGGCTGGGCGGGCTGCTGGTCCTCGCCCGGGTCTCGACTCGCCACCTGCTCGTCACCGGGCTGCTGCTCGGTGGTCCCGGCTGCCTCCGGTGACGAGCTGGCAGCTCCCGCAGCCGGCGCCGACCCGCCGGCAGGAGCTGTGGCCGACACCTGGCGGGCGGACGCGGACGCGGTCGCCGTGGCCGAGGGCGCCGCGGTCTCGGGCGCCTGTCCGCTGCCGTCCGGCGCCGCACGACCGCTCGCGACCACGAGCGCGACGGAGCTCCCCGGCGCCACGGAGGCGCCCCGCGCCGGCGTGCTCGAGACCACGGTGCCGGCCGCGGCTCCCGTGACGTCCTGCGGGGACACCGGTCCCAGCGCCAGCCCGGCGGCGGCCAGGGCGGCGGCCGCGCGCTCCTGGGTCATGCCGGCGACCTCGGGGACGGTGGTGGCCGAGGGGCCGGCGGAGAGGGCCAGCACCGCGGGCGTGCGGGCTGTCACCTGGTCCGCGGCCTGCGGGTCGGTGAGCAGCGCCTGACCCGTCGTCCCCTGCGTCCCCCGGCTCGGCAGCCAGCCGCCGAGCGCCAGCACGACCGCGATCGTCGCCACCACGAGCGCCACCGCCCTGCGGCCGCGGCGGTGCGGCCGGTGGCGGACGGGCAGCCGCCCGGTCAGGCCAGCTGCGGCAGCGGTGGACGTCCGCGGGTGTGCGGCGGGCGGGGCCACCACGGCGGCGGCCGGCGCGAGCGCCGCGCCCCGCGCCCGGGCGGCGAGCAGCTCCTCGCGGAAGTCCCCGGCGTCGGCGCACCTGTCCTCGCGCTGCTTGGACAGCGCCTTGAGCACCACCCGGTCCAGCTCGTCGCTGACGGCGGGGTCGTACTGGCTCGGCGGCGCCGGCAGCTCCCCGACGTGCTGGTAGGCCACCGCCACGGGCGACTCTCCGACGAACGGCGGGCGGCCCACCAGCAGCTCGTGCAGCAGGCACCCGGTGGAGTACAGGTCGCTGCGGGCGTCGACCAGCTCCCCGCGCACCTGCTCGGGGGAGAGGTACTGCGCGGTGCCGATGACGGCGCTGGTCTGGGTCATGGTGGCCGAGGAGTCGGCGACGGCGCGGGCGATGCCGAAGTCCATGACCTTGACGCCGCCCGACGGCGTGACCATGACGTTGGCGGGCTTGATGTCGCGGTGGACGATGCCGGCGTCGTGGGCGGCCTCAAGCGCGGTGAGGACCCCGGCGGTGATCTCCACGGCGCGCTGGGTGCCCAGCCCGGCCCCACCGGCCTCGGCGGCCTCGTCGAGCAGCTCGCGCGCGGTGCGGCCCGGCACGTGCTCCATGACGATGTAGGGCGTGTGCACCTCGGTGCCGTCCGGCTCGGTGCGGACGTCCTCGCCGGTGTCGTGGACGGTGACGATCGCCGGGTGGTTCAGCAGGGCCGCCGACTGCGCCTCGCGGCGGAAGCGCGCCTGGAAGACGGGGTCACGCGCCACGTCCGGGCGCAGCAGCTTGATGGCGACCCGGCGGCCCAGGCGCTGGTCGCGACCGGCGTGGACCACGGCCATGCCGCCGCGCCCCAGGAGCTCGCCCATCTCGTAGCGGTCGTCGAGCACGCGTGCGGGCTCGCTCACGGCCACCTCTTCCCGTCGTCCCGGCACCTCGTCGGCGCCACGGCCCCCGCAGGCGCCTCCGACCACAGGGGGCGAGGTGCCCGGTCCCGGTGCCGGTCCTGGTGCTGCTCCCGAGACTGTCGCAACCCGGGCGCCGGTGCCCACTCGAAGCCCGCTCGGACGGCTCGGCCCCTGGGACGCTCAGCGAGGCCCCAGCCCCGTGCGCCCGTCGAGGAGCTCCCTGACGACGTCCAGGTGGCCCGCGTGCCGCGCCGTCTCCTCGACGACGTGCAGCAGCACGCCGCGCACGGTGCTCACCTCCCCGCGCAGCTGTCCGGGCTGGACGGCGACCGCGTCGTCCAGGTGCGCGCCGGCCAGCAGCGCGTCCGAGCGGCGCCACTCCGCCCGGTAGGCGGCCACCGCCCCCGCCAGGTCCTCGACCGGCTCCGACCAGGCCGGGGTGTCGGTGCGGTCACCGGAGACCGCCAGCAGGAACCAGTGGCGCTCCACACCGGCGAGGTGGACCAGCATGTCCAACACCGACCAGCCGCTGGGCAGGACCGCGCGCCGCGCCTGGTCCTCGGTGAGCCCTGAGACGACGGAGACCGCGGCGGCGCGGTTCGCCGTCAGGAAGTGCAGCAACGCGCTGCGCTCCTCGCGGTCCGGCTCGGTCGGGCTGCTCCGACGGTGGGGCTGCTCCTCGTCCACGGGTCGCTCCTCCTGCGCGGCGGCATCTCCAGGTGCAGACCCCGGCTGCGCCCACGAGTCATCGCAGGCGGACAGGAGGACAGGCGGACGCGGCGCTGGCGCCGCCGTCCAGTGGGGCGATCTCAGCGGGGACCCGACCTCGGCAGCGCGACGACCACACCCTTCGACGTCGTCGTCCCGCACTCCCGGGCGACACCGGTGAGTGGAGGGTTCAGGCGCTGGCGAGCACCGTGCGCTGCTGCGACGTCATCGGCAGCGAGGACCCGCCGAAGCGCTCCCCAGCGGGCGCGACGGCCACGCCGAGCGTGGAGTCGGACTGCCCGTAGTAGGCGAACCACGAGCCCTGGAACTGCACGAGCCCCTCCACGAACGTCACGTTGGAGACCAACCCGTGCTGCTCCTCGGCGGTGCGCGGCTCCAGCCACGGGTGGTCGAGCTCGGCCACCACGCGGGTCGGGTCCGCCGGGTCGAACAGCGCCTGCCCGCACACGTAGCGCACGCCGCCCTCGGGCAGCTTCACCGCGGCGTTGTAGACCAGGCAGATGAGCCCGTTGTCGAGCAGCACCGGCGGCGGCCCGACCTCCACGAGGAACTCCGACCACGTGCCCGGCTCCGGCTCGAGCACGGGCTCCTCCGACACGAGCCGCCAGTGGAGGAGGTCGTCGGACTCGGCGAGGTAGATCGAGCCCTCGCCCACGTACATGAGCCAGCGACCGTCCACCTGCACCGGCAGGATGCCGCCGGCCTTGGTCCACGGGCCGGTCGGGCCGCCCTCGTGCCCGGCGAAGCTGTTGAGCTCGGGCAGCACCACGCCGTGGCGCTCCCAGGTGCGCAGGTCGGTAGAGGTGGCCAGGCACAGCAGGGCGCGCTCGCCGTCGTAGGCGCTGTAGGTGAGGTAGTACGTGCCGTCCACCTCGGTGACGCGCGGGTCCTCCACGCCGTGCACCTCGTGGGGCTCGGCGGGGGAGAACACCGGGTCGGGGTCGCACGTGAAGTGCACGCCGTCGCGGCTGCGGGCGAGCCCCACGTGGCTGACCACGTCGTCGGCGTGGGCGCGGTAGAGCAGCACCACCTCGGAGCCCTCGGCGCCCTCGAACCCGTCGACGACGAGCGCCGCCGGGTTGTAGACGCTGCCCGACTCCCACGTGGTCCCGCGCGGGGACAGGATCGGGTTGGAGGCGTGCGGGGTGAACGGGCCCAGGGGGAAGGTCGCGGTCATCGGTGTCGGTTCCTCTCGGTCTGCGGTCAGGCCTGGTCAGCGGGTGGGGGAGGCGCTGACGGTGGTCGAGCGCTTCCCGTCGGGGGTGGTCAGGGTCAGGGACGGCGTCTGCGGCACCACGAGGACGGCGTCCAGCGACGCCGGCCCACCGGCCGCGGCTCCGCTGGAGGTCACCACCAGCGCGTCGGCGCCCTTCGGCAGAGGCACGCCCAGCGGCAGCGCCCGCAGCGAGCCGGGCCCGGCGGAGATCCCCTGCTCGACGCCACGGACGTCGACGTCGCCGAGCGCCGTCGTCGTCCCGGTCTTCGTGTCCAGGGCGGCCACGGTGAGCCTCGGCGCCGGTGCACCCGGCGCGGTGGCCAGGTCGACGACGACGGACGCCCACCGCGGCCCAGGACCGCCCGCTGCCGGCAGGGCCAGCTGGGTGGCGGCACCGGGCGGCAGCGAGCGGTAGGCGCCGCCGGACCACTGCGCCTCCCCGGTCCACGCCTCGCCCTCCGGCAGCGTGACGACGCTGCCCGCTCCGGTGCCGGACTCGCCCTCCACCACCTGCAGCCCGTCGCTCGTGGCGATGCGCGTCTGCTGCGTGGCGATGGCCTTCGCCTGCGGGTGCTCGTCGAGCGCGAGCGCCGCGAGCAAGCCGTGGATGGTCGACTCGGCCCCGGAGTTCTCGTTCACGGAGCGGTCCGCGTTGATGCCGTCGTTGGTGACACCGGTCGTCGGGTCGTAGACGGGCACGCCCGCCGGGTTGGCCCCGAAGAACCACGCCCCTGCAGCGCCGGCCAGCTGCGTGCCGAGCTTCCGGTCGCCCGTCTCGTCGGCGACGGCGAGCACCGAGGCCAGCCGCGCGTCAGCCCCGTACGCGATCTGCGACCGGTCCACCGGCGCCGGGGCCCAGGAGTCGTCCGGCCCGCCGGAGGCGAGCAGCAGCGGAGTGAACACCGTCGTGTCGTCCACGGCGGGGGAGAGCAGCGCCGGGTCTCCGAGCACGTCGGAGGCCTCGGCGAGCGCCGCCGGCATCTGCGCGCCCCACGCGTGCCACTGCGACCGGGACTGCGTCCACGGCAGCACCGCGCCGAACGGGTAGGTCGGCGCCGCCATGCCGCGGCCGCGGGTCGTGACGTCGGTGGTGGGCGGCGTCCCCATGGCGGCGATGCCCTCGGCGTACGCCCGAAGCGCCGCCCTGGCCCTCTCGACGACGGCGGGATCGGAGGCCCGACCCCCAGCGCCCACGAACGACGCCAGCCCGAGCACGGCCTCGCTCGTCGCGTCCGCGCCTCCGGTGATGAGCCAGCCGGGCACCCGGTCGCCGTCGGAGACCTGCCACTTCCCGTGCTTCCCCAGGCTCTGGCGCTGCAGCGCGTCGAGCGACAGCGACATCCGCTGCGCCAGGAACGCCGCGAACTCGCGGTCGCCGGGCGCGTCGGAGGCGGCGAACGCCGCGTACCCCTCGCCCAGCGCCCACACCGTGCGCGCCAGCCAGTACGACTCCGCGGAGTCGCTCGGGTCCGGCAGCTCCACCGGCTCCGCGCTGCGGTTCAGCTCGCCGTCCGGCTGCATCCACAGGACGACGTTCCCGGCGTTCGGGCCCTCGGTCGTCTGCAGGTAGGTGGTCCCGCGCAGCAGCTGGTACGCCTGCTCGCGGCTCGCCGCGTCTCCGGTGGCCTGCCAGTGGCGGGTGAAGGCGACGGCGGCGCGGGTGACGTCGTCGGCGTTGAAGGCGCCCTGCGTCCAGTCACCCGTGGCGGCGTCGTAGGTGCCGCCGCCGATGAGGTCCCAGCCGTCCTTGCTCGTCACACCCGGGCGGGCGCCCCCCGACGCCTGCGAGGGCTCGGCGTACGTCCAGAGCACCCCGACCTGCGGCTCCTCCGCCAGCCGGTACGTGGTGTGACCGGCCTGCGCCGGCGGGGCCACGCGCGTGGTGAGCGTGGTCAGGTGGCCGGTGTTCGCCAGCCGCTGTCCCGCTGCGGGGGTCGGCTTCGCGGCCTGGCCCCCGGCGGCGGGGCCGAGCTCCGCCGGCGCGGCGCTCGCGGGCACCGCCAGGCACGCGCCCCCGAGCAGCAGCGCGGCGGCCACCGCGACGGCCCGCGTCGTCGTCCTCGTGGTGGTGGTGGTCGTGGTGGTCATCCTTTGACTCCCGCGGAGAGGTTGGTGGCGGTGAAGTGCCGCTGGAACACGAGGAACAGCCCCACCGCGGGGGCGGCCAGCACCACCGAGCCGGCGAGCACGGCGCCGTAGGGGTTGGACGTGGTGGCGGCGACGTTCGCCTGGTAGTTGGCCAGCGCCACGGCGAGCGGCTGCATCGACGCTTCCTTGGTGACGAGGAACGGCCAGAGGAACTCGTTCCAGGGACCGATGAACGTCAGCAGCACCACGGTCAGCAGCGCCGGGCGGACCAGCGGCAGGGCCACCGACCAGAGCACCCGCAGCTCCGAGGCGCCGTCGATGCGCGCGGCGGAGAACAGGTCGGGCGGGAGCTGCAGGAAGAACTGCCGGAAGACGAACACCGCCGTGGTGTTGATGAGGAACGGCAGCACCATGCCGAGGTAGTTGTCGGCCAGCCCGTAGGTGCGCACCGTGAGCACGTACAGCGGGATGGTGAGCAGCTGGAACGGGATGACCTGCACCAGCAGCACCATCGCGAACAGCGTGCCGCGGCCGCGGAAGTGCAGGACGGCGAGGGCGTACCCGGCCAGCACGCCGAAGACGAGCGTGCCGACGACCGCGCCACCGGTGATGACGCCGGAGTTGAGCAGCGTGCGCCACAGGTCGATGGAGCCGTCGATGTTGGCGTAGTTCTGCGTGGTCAGGCCACCGCTGGGCACCAGGCCGCTGATGGAGGTGTCGGGCTCGGCCTGCAGCGAGCCGATCACCATGAGGTAGAAGGGCAGCAGGAACGCCAGCGCCCCGAGCGTCAGGACGGTGGGCACCACCCAGCGCGACGCCCCGCCGCTGCGCCGCGGTCGCGCGTCGGCCTCGGCCGGGGTGGCCGGTCGCCCATGATCACGGACGGGGGTGGTGGCGCTCACGACTCGCTCCTCAGCAGTCGGCGGTTGACGAGGACCAGCAGCCCGACCACGACCACGAGCACGATGCCCAGGGCGGAGGCGGTGTCGGGGTTCCCCTGCTCGATGCCCAGCTGGTACATGAGCAGCACCGGCGACGTCGACGCGCCGTCCGGGCCACCGCCGCCGGTGAGCAGGTAGGGCTCGGTGAAGAGGTTGGCGCCGGTGATGACGGCGAGGATGACCACCAGGGCGGTCGTCGTCCGCACGCCCGGCACGGTCACGGTGAAGAACTGCCGGATGCGGCCGGCGCCGTCCATCGAGGCGGCCTCGTAGAGGTCCTTGCTGACGTTCTGCAGCGCCGCGAGGTAGAGCAGCACGAAGAACCCCAGCTGCTTCCACGCCACGAAACCGGCGATGCTCGGCATGGCGAGAGAGCTGTTGACCAGCCACGACGGGTCCGGCGCGAGCGGGCCGAGCAGGGAGTTGACCACCCCGTCACCGCCCAGCAGGAACAGCCAGACCCCCACCAGCGCCACGCTCGCCGTCACGTACGGCACGTAGAACGCCACCCGGAAGAACGTCCGGCCGCGGGCAGCGCGGTTCAGCGCCACCGCGAGCACCAGCGCCAGGGCGACGGTGAGCGGCACGTTGATGACGAGGAAGACGCCGATGTTGAGGAACGCCTGGTGGACCTGCGGGTCGGTGAGCACCTGGCGGTAGTTCTCGAAGCCGACGAACGGGTGGGAGACCTCCACACCGGGCGCGGCGAAGAACCAGTCGTGGACGCTCATCCACGCGGCGAGCACCACCGGGTAGGCGAACACCGCCACGAGGAACACCGCGTACGGCAGGGCCAGCAGCACCCCGATGGGGTGGCGGCCGAAGGCCCGCTGGAGCGGCGTGGAGCCGCGGCGCGGGGGACGGCCGTCGGAGGCGCTCGTCGTCGTCGGTCTCTTCGCGCTGGTCGACGACGACGCGGGGCCCGGGCGGGCCGGGGTGAGGGCGCTCATCACGGCACCTCCAGGAGGTGCTGGACCTCGCCGTTCGCGTCGCGCATCGCGGACGCCACCGGCTCCTCGCCGAAGATCACCGAGCCCGTCCACGCGTTGCGGACGTCCTGCCAGATCTCCACGGAGTTCTTCACGTTGGGCACCTCCACGGTGCGGGCGGCCTGGGCGGCGAAGGGCGCGTAGGGCTTGCCGTCCTCGCTGGCGAACCAGTCGGCGTAGGTCTGCGCGACGTCGGCGCGCATCGGCATCTGCCCGGTCTCCGTCAGCAGGGCGCGGTCGGCGTCAGCGCTGGTGGAGAACTGCAGGAAGTCCCACGCGGTGGCCTGGTTCTGGCAGGCGACGGGCAGGGAGACGTTCTTGGCGTCGGAGAAG
Source organism: Streptomyces sp. NP160 (assembly GCF_006335115.1). Taxonomy (GTDB): domain Bacteria; phylum Actinomycetota; class Actinomycetes; order Actinomycetales; family Quadrisphaeraceae; genus Quadrisphaera. The sequence continues at coordinate 2,125 of NZ_VDMJ01000049.1, read as the reverse complement.
GTGTGGACCTGGTCGGCCGGCTCGCCGTTCGGGGTGGGGACGGGGACGACGCCCCAGTCGACGTCCTTGCCGTAGACCGCCACCGCCCACGGGCCGACCATGGCCATGGCCGCCTTGCCGTCGGCGAAGGCGTCACCGGTGTACGCCTCCTGCGGGGACAGCTTCTTCGCGTACATCTGGCGCCAGAAGTCCGCTGCCTCCAGGGCCGGCGCCGAGTCGACCTGGGCCGTCCCGTCCACCACCAGCTGCTGGCCGCCGCTCGCGGCGGCGTACAGCGGGTAGAGGTCGAACCAGGACTGGAAGAACTGGCTGGCCGGCGAGGGCCAGATCGCCGAGGGCGCGGCGCCGGAGCTGACGATCTCCTCCGAGGCGGCGAGCACGTCGGCGTAGGTGGACAGCGGGGGGTCGTCGGGGTCCAGCCCGGCCTCGGCGAAGATCTCCTTGTTGTAGATCACCATGACCGGGTTCGACTTCCACGGCAGCTGGTAGAAGTGCCCGTCCGGCGAGCGGTACTGCTCAGCGGCTTCGCCGGTGCGCTGGGTGATGTAGTCCTCCCCGCCCGGCATGGTGTCGAGCGGGACCAGCCCGCCCTGCTTGACGAACTGCGGCACCGCGGCGGGCGAGGTGTTGTAGATGAGGCAGGGCGTGGTGCCCGCCGCGATGGCTGCGCCGATGACCTCCTCGGAGGACTTCCCAGCGGGTATCTGCTGGGCGGTCACCTGCTGGTCGGGGTTGGCGGCGTTCCAGGCCTCGACCTCCGCCTCGCCCCAGGCGACCTCCTGCTCGTTGTTGGACAGCCAGACGGTGATGGGGCCTCGTCCCTGCGGGTTCCCGGGGCTCTGCCCACCGCCGCAGGCGGCGGTCGTCGCGGTCAGCAGCACTGCCGCGGCCACCGCTCCCCATCGAGCGCTGGTCCTCATGCGTCCTCCTCGTCGTGGTCGCAGTGGGTGGGGTGGGTCGTGCTGGTCAGGTGGGCGGAGCGCCCGTGGAGCCTCGGACGGCGAGCCGGGCGGCGGGGAGGTCCGCGACAGCGGCTGGTCGTCCGCGGTCGTCGTCGCCCTCGAGCAGGTCGAGGAGGGCGTCGGCGGCGGCGCGGCCCCAGGCTGCGGCGTCGCTGCGCACCGTGGTCAGCGGGGGCGAGAGGTGGGCGGCGAGCGGCGCGTCGTCGAAGCCGGTCACCGACACCTCGGCCGGGACGCGGACGCCGGCCGCCGCGAGCACGCCGAGCGCGGCGGTGGCCATGAGGTCGTTGGCGACGACGAGGGCGGTCGGTGCAGCGGCCGCGCCGCGCGCCGTGCGGTCGGCCAGCCAGCGGTGGGCGGCGGCGGCTCCGCTCGCGGCGGAGAAGTCGCCGTCGAGCACGGTCGGAGCGTCGAGGGCGGCGCCGTGGGCGGCGACCGCGTCGCGGAACGCCTCGAGCCGGTCCACGCCGTGCACGAGCTGCTGCGAGCCGGTCACGTGCGCGAGGCGCCGGTGACCGAGCTCGACGAGGTGGTCGACCGCGGCGCGCACGCCCGTGCGGTCGTCGAGGGCGACCTGGGGGAGCGGGGACGCACTCGTCGTGGAGCGCTGGTGGCCGACCGCGAGGGCCGGCAGGCCGAGGTCGGCGAGCAGCGCGGGGCGCTCGTCGTCGACGCGGAGGTCCGTGAGCAGGGCCCCGTCGACGCGGCCGGCGGCCAGGCGGCGGTAGGCCTCGCGCTCCTCGGCCGGCGTGGTCACGACGTGCAGCACGAGTGCCTGCCCGCGCGGGGACAGCGCCGCCTCGACGCCGGCGATGAACGGGGCGAAGAACGGGTCTGCGCCCAGGTGCTCGGGCTCGCGGGCCAGCACCAGCCCGAGGGCGTCGGCGCGGTCGGTGGACAGGCTGCGGGCGCGGGCGCTGGGCACCCAGTCGAGGCGCTGGGCCACCTCGAGAACCTTCTCCCGGGTGCCCGGGGCGACGCGGCCGCGGCCGGTGAGCGCCATCGAGACGGTGCCCTTGGACACGCCCGCCTCGCGCGCCACGTCGGCGATCGTCGCCCGCGCACCCCTGTGTGCCATGGAGGTAGTCAAACCGGTTCAACTCGGACGTGTCAAACCGGTTCAGCGCCGAAGCGACCTCCCTCCCTCCCTCCCTCCCTCCCTC
>NZ_VDMJ01000048.1 GCF_006335115.1 Streptomyces sp. NP160 | reverse complement strand
GCGCCGGCCGGTGGCCCTCGTCGTGCTGCGCCCAGAGCTCCCCGAGGACCACGCAGGGCTCACGGCGCCGAGGTCCCCGGTGCCTCCCCGGTGCGGGCCGGCGCTGCGCCGGTGCTCCTGCGCGCAGGGTCCCGCGTCGGGGTGGGTAGCTCGGGGCTCCCTCGTCGCGGGGCGGTGAGGGCGGTCAAGGCGGTCGGGGCCGCGCGGCGGGGCTGCCGGACCCCCGAGCGACACGGCCAGGGCGACCACGGCCTGGGTGCCGCACAGCAGGGGTGCTGCTGCGGCAGGGGCGCCGGCTCGAGGTGGGGTCGCGGGGGCAGCGTCCGGTCGCGGTGCAGTGTCAGGCCCGTGAGGCCGGATGCGGCCTGGTCGGTCTGACGGTGGCCGAGGACCTGACACTGCAAGGCCGGGGTGGCGAACGCCCATGATCACGGTGGGGTGGGGCGGCGTGGTGGGGCGAACGTCCTCGATCGTCGCGGGGGAGGGCGAGGGGAGGGGAGGAGGAGCGGGGAAGGGCGAGAGCCACCGGCCGGCGCGAGGTGCGCCGACCGGTGGCTCTGGTGAGGGCCCCCGGAGGGGCGGGGCTCAGACGGTGAAGCGGCCCGTCAGCTCCTGGAGCTTGCTGGCCGAGGCGGCCAGGGTCCCGGCGGTGGTGGCGGTGTGGCCCGCCGACTCCCGGTTCTGGTCGGTGCCGCGGGCGATGTCGGAGACGTTCGCCGAGATCTGCGCGGAGCCGGTGGAGATCTCGGTGACGTTGCGGACCATCTCCGACGTCGTCGCGGACTGCTCCTCCACGGCGGCGGCGATGGTGGCCTGCACCTCGTCGATGCGACCGATCACCTCGCTGATCTCCGTCACGGCGGCCGCGGCGGCCGAGGCGTCGTTCTGCGTGGCGGAGACCTTCCCGATGATCTCGTCGGTGGCCTGCGCGGTCTGGCGGGCCAGCTCCTTGACCTCACCGGCGACCACGGCGAAGCCCTTGCCGAGCTCCCCGGCGCGGGCGGCCTCGATGGTCGCGTTCAGCGCCAGGAGGTTGGTCTGCTCGGCGATGGAGGTGATGAGCTTGACCACGTCACCGATCTCCCGGCTGGAGACGCCGAGGCGCTCGATGGCGCCGCCGGCCGAGCCGGCGGCGGTGACCGCGGAGGTGGCCATCTGGGAGGCGTCGGTGGTGGCGGAGGCGATCTGGGCGATGGCGGCGGTCATCTCCTCGCCGGCGGCGGCGACGGTGGAGATGGAGGCGGTGACCTGCTCGGAGGCGGCGGAGACCACTTGGGTCTGGGTGGCGGCCTCCTCGGCGCCGGAGGCCATCTGCGTCGAGACGCTGGACAGGGAGGCCGAGGAGGAGGCCAGGGAGCGGGCCTCAGCGGTGATCTCGCGCATCGCGGTGGACAGAGCGTCGAGGGAGGCGTCGGTGGAGGCGGCCAGCTGGCCGACCTCGTCGGTGGTGTCCAGGCCCACGCGTCGGTCCAGGCGGCCCTGGGCGACGCCGGCCATGACGTCCACGACCTTGGACAGGGGGCGGGTCACGGAGCGGGAGACCACCAGGGCGATGCCCACGGCCAGGGCGACGGCCAGCACGGAGCAGCTCACGAGCAGGGCGACGGCGGAGCGGTAGGCCGCGGCGCCATCAGCGGCGATCTTGTCGGCCGCCTCGCCCTCGGTCTGGGTGATGTCGGCCAGGGCGGCGCCAGCGGCCTGCGCGGCCGGGTTGGCGGCCTTCGCGCGCAGGTCGACGAAGCCCGCGAGGTCGTTGTCCCGCGCCAGGGGGATCAGCTGCTGGGCGGCGGTGCGCCAGTCGGCCAGTGCGGAGGTGAAGGCCTCCTGTTGCGCCGGGGTGCTGGCGGGGTCGGACGCCAGGTACTCCGCCCACTGCTCGTCCAGGGCCTTCTGGTCCGCGTCGAGCTTGTCCAGGGCGGCCTCGGTGCCGGCCGCGTCGGGGGCCAGGGCGGCGTTGGCCAGGTCGAAGCGGGCGGTCACGAACGCCGTCATGGTCTTGTCGGAGGTGTCCACGGAGGCCAGGCCGCTGCCCGCCAGGTAGTCGAGGTTGGCCTGGGCGTCGTTCAGGCGGGTCAGGCTGATGGCGCTGATCGTGACGAGCAGCAGGCACACCACCCCGAAGCCGAGGCCGAGCTTGGAAGCGATCTTGAGGTTGGCGAGGCGGCGCAGCACTGGAGTCTCCCGGGTGGCTGTGGGGACGGTAGGGCGAGGGGGACCGTCCGGGGGGACGGTCACTCGGTGATCGGCGCCTGCTGCACAGATCTTGAGGTGCCGGTGGTGCGTGCGACAGGAGCGTCACCCGGCGCGGCCGGCGCGGACCGCGCCGACCACCAGGCGGCCAGCTCGCGCTGGGAGGGGGGTCAGTGGTGGGGCTGCGAGCAGGCCGGGGGCCACACCAGCAGGCGCACGCGCCGCATCCACCCGGCCAGCACCGGCCGCACCGGACGCGTGTCGGTCTCGAAGCCGTCGAAGACCGAGCCGAGGGTCAGGCGGCCGTTGGCGTCAGAGCTCATGCACCAGGGATCGGCCATCACCGGCGATCCCTTCAGTCCCGCCGCCCGGGAGACCCCCGGTCGCCCCTCCGTGCTCGCGCCACCACGCCGGGAGGTCGGCGGCGGGCACGGGCCGGGAGAAGAGGTGGCCCTGCGCCTCGTCGCAGCCGAGCTCCTGCAGGGCGCGGAGCGTCTCGGCGTCCTCGACGCCCTCGGCCACCACGCTCAGCCCCAGCGCGTGCGCCAGCGCCACGGTGCCCGCGACGATCGTGCGGGCCCGCTCGTCCACCAGCAGCTCGCGGGTGAAGGAGCCGTCCAGCTTCAGCTCGTCCACCGGCAGCTTCTGCAGCCGCGCGAGGGAGGAGTGGCCGGTGCCGAAGTCGTCGATGCTCACCCGGACCCCGGACGCGCGCAGCGCCCGCACCACCGCGCCCGACCGGGCCACGTCGCGCAGCAGCACCGTCTCGGTCACCTCCAGCACCAGGCTGGACGCCGGCACGCCGTGCGCCACCAGCAGCTCGCCCACGCGGCGCGGCAGGTCGACGTCGTGCAGGGCGCTCGCGGGGAGGTTCAGCGAGAGCCGCGTCAGGAGGCCGTCGCGCCGCCACGCGCCCTGCTGCGCCACGCCGAGGCGCAGCACCTCCTCGGTGAGCAGCCCCATGAGGCCGTGCGCCTCGGCGAGGTCGAGGAACCGCGCCGGGCCCAGGAGCCCCAGGCGCGGGTGCTGCCAGCGCACCAGCGCCTCCACGCCCACGGGCTGCCCGGTGGTGGCCAGCACCTGCGGCTGGTGGTGCAGTACCAGCTGACCGGTGGCCAGCGCGGTGCGCAGGTCGGTGACGAGGGCGAGCTGGCCCGCGGTGTCGTCGTGGTGGGACGGGTCGTGGGGGACCCAGCCGCCGCCGGAGCGCTTGGCGTCGAACATGGCGGCGTCGGCGGCGCGCAGCAGCCGCGCGGCCAGCGAGCCGGCGTCGTCGTCGTCCTCGGCGGGGGAGGAGGACGGGGGCTGCCAGGTGGCGGTGCCCGTGCTGGCCTCCACGTGCACCACCTGCGCGCCCAGCGGCACCGGCGCGCCGAGGCTGCTCGTGATGGCGGCGCCGAGCGCCTCGGCGCGCGCGTCGGGAGTGGTGCGGGGGCCGCAGGGCGCCACCACCACGAACTCGTCGCCGCCGAGGCGCCCGGCCACCTCGCCGGGCAGCAGCAGGGCGCGGAGCCTGTCGGCCACGGTGCGCAGCAGCTGGTCTCCGGCGGCGTGGCCGAGCGCGTCGTTGACCTCCTTGAACCTGTTGAGGTCGAGCACGGCCACCACCAGGGGGCGCTGCTCGCCTAGGGCCCGCTCGAGCACGGCGTGGACGCCGCGGCGGCTGGCGAGGCCGGTGAGGTCGTCGGTGAGGGAGGCGCGCCGGTCGCGCAGCACCTGGCGCAGCTCGCGCACGTCGAGCAGCAGGCGCGTCGCGGAGCCCAGGAGGGCCGCGGTGGCGAGCACCGCCACCAGCCCCAGGCCCTCCTGCGCGGCGACGGCCGCCACGGGGAGCGCGAGGAGCACCGCGACGAAGCCGCTGGTGCTGCTGAGCGCGACGTCGTGGCGGTCTCGCGGGTGCTCCACCGGGGGCAGCAGCGCGCACAGGGCCAGCGCGGTGGCCCAGGCGGCGTGGGGGAGCAGGGCCCAGGGCAGCAGGTCGGGCAGGCCGCTCAGCAGCAGGGTGACGTTCATGGCCACGCCGGCCACCAGCGCGCCGGTCATGAGGGCGGGGCGAAGGTCGTCGCGGCGCCACCACCGGAGGGTGGTGCCGGCCAGCACCGCCGCCTCCACCAGGCCGCACGCCGCCGACACCACCACGGGGAACCGGGAGTCACGGGCGAGGTCGGGCACGCCGGTCCACAGGGTGGCGGCCAGCAGCGCTCCCGAGACGAGCACCAGCGCGCAGCAGACGGTGGCGACCAGGTGGTCGGGGTCCACGCGGCTGCGGTGCTCGCTGGGGCTGGTCCACCGGATGATCCCCAGGTAGTTGAGCGCCACCCCGGTGAGCAGCAGCACACCCAGCACCGGGGGCACGTAGGTGTGCGCACCGCCCGTCAGGTCTCCGGCCACGATGACCACCACGCCGAGCACCCCGGCCAGGACCGCCCGACCGGTGTTGGCCCACAGCTGGTGCTCGGGCGTCCCGGGCGGGGTGCGGTGCAGCCGCCAGCGGGTGGCCAGCCACGCGCTGGCCAGGCCGATGACGTACACCGCCATGGCGGCGAGCTTCGCCCACGGGCCGGGGTTCGACAGGCCGATGAGGACGACGACGACGAGCGCAGCGGCGCACACGCCCAGCGCAGCGCGCGGAGGCCCTGTTGCTGGAGCGAGTCGACCCACGCGCTGGGGATCGACGGGCCTCTGGAGCGGGTGAAGGACTGGACGGCGCAGGTCACCCGTCTGTCGAGGGGAAGACCGCTGCCGCGCGCTCGATCAGCTCCACGACCGATCTCCCGGTCTCCCGGTTGAGCCGTCAGCCCGCCCTGACGTCAGCGGTCCAGCGACAGGTGGCTCCACGATCCGTGCAAAGCCCCTCATTGCGGATCGGGCGCGTCGACGACGACGCGCACCTCAGCGCTAGCTGCGCTGTGAGCCGCCGTCACGCGTCCCAGCACCCGGCCGTCGGCCTGTGGTCACAACGGGTCGTGCACGAGACCACTGAACCACTGGCGTCACGTGGTGGGGGAGTGCGAGCGGTGACGCGACGCCAGTGCAGGTACCAGCCGAACGCCCTGCCCGCTGGCTGCCCGAGGACGACGGCGAGCCACCTCGGCCAGCCGGGCGTCGCGGCGCAGGCGCCTGCGCCGCCCAACAGCAGCACGCTCGTCCAGGACCCGAGGTGACGGCGCCACGGAGACACCCGACCATCGTGGTGGCGAGTGTCTCTCGGCGCACCGGTGGATCACGGCAGTCGCGGGACCACGACCTGCTCCGCCCTCGGGAGTGGGTCGACTCGCCGCTGGGGGTTCGCGCCGCTGCGCGCCGGTCGTGGCGGACGGGCGAAGGGGTCGGACCGTACATGGAGTCGTTGCCGGCGTTCACCCCGCTGTCGTCGAAAGGCCCTCGATCCACTCGTTGACCTCGGCGACGGCTTGGTCGAGCGACAGGCTCAGATCCAGCTCCTTGGCGAGGCGCGGCCAGCCGGCCACCCACAGCTCGTTCGTCTGCACGGCTGGGGGCCACGGGCGCTGCTGCAGGCCGAGCGCTGCCGCCTCGACCCCGCGCGCTCGAAAGACATCGGTGCAGGCAGCGGTGACCGGACCCCAGGCGGTGGCGTCCTCGTACAGGTGCCTCCTCACCAGGACGAGGTCTGCGATGTCACGGACCCTGCTGTTCGGGCGTTCGGACGTGTGCGGGTCCGTGCACGCATGGATCTTCTGGGCCACCTGGTAGGCCATGGTGATGGTCGCCAGCTCGGGAGCGCCCGCCAGCCCGAAGTACCCGAGTGGTGGGGACGCGACCGCTTCGGCCGCCTCGCCGATGCGGCCTTCGGGGTAGGCCACCTCCACCTGGATCCGCCGCCACGTGACCCCCCGGATGGTGAGCACCACGTCGAACCGGCAGGGACGGACCTGACGATCCGCCGTGATCTGCTCGATCTCGGTGCGCTGGAAGGCGAGCGGTCCCCACGGATCGGCGAGGGCAGCGTCCAGCTCTTCTGCCATCGCCTCCACCTCACCCCGGAAGAGGGTGTCGACGTCCTTGGTGGCCCGTGCAGCCAGACCGAGGCGGTGTTCCAGGTAGAGACCGCCCTTGAGGAGGAACAGCGGACGTCCGTCTGCTCCGGTGGCGCGCTGGAGGGCGGACACCACGAGCGTGGACGCCACGATCCAGCCGATCCGGTCCCCCGCGGGAGACCCGAGCTTCCTGCTGGCGTCCTCGACCCATCGCCTCAGGTGGTTGGCGGACTGCGGCGTGCGGTCCTTGTCGGGGAGCGAGCCCGATGGCAGCTGGCTCACCGGTGAGCCGTCGCTGCGGCCACACGTGCGTGGAGTGCACGCTCCAGGTCTGCAGCCTCCGCAGGGCGGACGCGACCGCGTGCACGGGCGGTGCTGATGGCCTGGGTCAGGAGGTGGTGGGCCACGCCGCTGGAGATCCCCTGCTCGATCGCCTTCCGAGGAGTCACGACCGGCAGGCCTTCCCACCAGGAGAGGTCGTCGGTGAGCACGTCCTCCCTGTGCACCTCGCACACGACCTCCGCGCGCCGCAGGCGGCGGTCCATCGGCACCGTGACCTCCACCCTGGTCGGGTTCACGTCGCAGAGCTGCCAGCCCGCCAGCGCGCTCTCGTGGCTCAGCACCGCCCCGCGGCCGGCCCACAGGAGGCAGCGCCACAGGTCTCCGTGAGGTCCGGCGGGGAAGTCCTCGAAGCGGTAGACGCCGCGGGCGACCTGCCGCAGAGCACCTCGGGCGGCGAGCTTGCGCACCTCGACGCTGGGCGTTCCGATCTCGCGTGCCTGCCACGTGGCCACGTAGCCCTGCTGGTCCATGGCCAGCTCCCACAGCTCCTGGCGATGTCCCATGGAACCTTCCCTCCGTTTGGCAAATCAGTACCACAATCGGTACTGATTTGCCGCCAGTTGATGGTGTGGGCGTGGAGGTGGCGACTCGTCGACCCGAGGGGCACACGATACGCGTCCTGGGTGTCTGTACGTGGTCAACGCGTACGGACACTGCGTATGCTTGCTCCATGACCCCCGGGAACGCAGGTGGCCTCTCGGGGGGCGACCTGAGGCGGATACGGCGAGCCCGCGGGTGGAACCAGGCTGACCTCGCCCGGCACCTGGGTGTCGGGCAGCAGGCCGTGAGTCGCTGGGAACGCGGGCACGGGGAGCCCGATCCGTCCAGGCGAGAGGCGCTGGAGCAGCTGCTCCTGGGACTGTCTGCCGCTCCGGTCGCCGTGCGGCCGCTGCTTCCCCGCCTTCCCTTCGACCAGCTCTCGCCCAGGGACTTCGAACGGTTCGCCGCTGACCTCTTCAGGGTGCAGCAGAGCGACGGAGACGTCGGAGATGTGCACCTGTGGGGAGGGCCCGGTCACGACCAGGGCGGCATCGACGTGCTCCTCTCGACCGCGGATGGGCGACAGGTGGCGCTGCAGTGCAAGCGGGTCGACCGCTTCGGGGCGGCTGATGTCCGGCAAGCGGTCGCAGACGTGGCGAAGCACCTGCTCGAGACCGGCCGGCCGCCGTACGACGAGTACCGCCTCCTGCTCTCCAGGACGGCTAGCCCGGCCGCGCGGACTGCCATCGCGTCCCAGCACGGCTGGTCACTCGACGACGCTGACGACCTGTCTGCGCGTGTGCGCGCTCTAGAGCCCGAGCGCGCCATCCGCCTCGTCGACGATCACTTCCCAGGCCTGCGCGAGGCCTTCCTGGGTACCGGTCGGCCCAGTCCATGGCTGACAGCGGACCAGTTCACGGTCCGAGCTCCCCTGGCCGTCCCAGGCGTGTCCCACGACGTACCCCTCATCGGACGCAGCGCTGAGCTGCACCAGCTGGCGGACGCCGTGACCGGTGTCTCACCCGTGCTCCTCGTGGTCGGTCCGGGAGGCGCAGGGAAGTCTCGCCTGCTCCGGGAGGTGCCCGAGCGCGCTCCGGGGCGCACCACGCGGTATCTCATGCGCTCGCAGGAGCTGAGGCCTGAGGACTTCGAGCTGCTACCGCGTGACGGTCTCGTGCTCGTGGTGGATGATGCGGACCAGCGGGACGACCTGCCCAGCGTCCTGGTGGGAGTCCGGGGGCGTTGTCCCGAGGCCGCGCTCTTGCTGAGCGTCCGGCCTCGCGGAGCAGAGAACGTGCAGCGGCAGGTGCTCAGCACGCTCGGCTGGACGGCTGAGGTCCCGCGCCTGCAGCTGAGCGACCTCACCGCTTCGGAGGCGGTGCTGCTGGTGCGTTCCGTGAGCGGCGGCCGACTCGGCCTGCTGTGGGAGGAGCAGCTGGCGGCGATGGCTCGCGACTGTCCTGCGCTGCTGGTCGCCGGCGCTGCCGCGGTGGACAGCGGCCGCCTGGCTCCTCTGGGAGCGGGAGGCGCAGCAGCGCTCCGGGACCAGGTGATGCTCGTCTTCGCTGACGAGGTCGGCGACCTCTCCGGCGCCGACGGGCCCCGCATCCGCAAGGTCCTGCGTGCGGTGTCCGCCCTCCAACCGCTCCGCTGGGGCCGGCCGGCTTTCGACGAGGCGCTGGAACAGCTCTCCGGCATGGCGGCGGACGACCTGGAGGACGCCGTCGTCAGCGCAGAGCGGAGGGGACTGCTCCTCCGCCACGGGAGCAGCTACCGCGTCGTGCCCGACCTGTTGGGTGATGCACTGCTCGCCGAGGGCTGCCGCCAGGTGTCAGGTCGGGACAGCACCTTCTTCCGCCGGCTGGTCGCTCTGGAGGACGACGACGTCCTCGCGCACGTCATCGACAACACCGCACGGCTCGACTGGCAGAGCGGAGACCGCTCGCTGTCAGACGCGTTCTGGGACGAGCTCCAGCGCCGGGTGGTCGACGCGCCGCGCGCTCGCAGGACCACGCTCGTCGAGGCTGCTGCTCGCGCAGCGGGGCACCGCCCCGACCGAGCGCTGCGCCTCGCTGAGCTGGTGCTGCACCTGCCCACGACCGACGCCGACGCTACGGAGGTCGACGCTCCGTGTTGGAGCAGGCCGTGGTCCCGACTGGACGCCGTCCGATCGGCCACGCCGCTGCTGCGCGAGGCCGCCCACCAACTCGACCTGGTGGCCCCGACCGCGGACGTCCTGTGGGCACTCGTCGACGAGGAGGACCGTGAGCCGCACCAGTTCCCCGGCCACCCCTTGCGCGTGCTCCAGGAGATGGCCGAGTTCGGTCTCGACAAGCCGCTGGCCTACAACGAGGAGTTCCTGGAGCACGTGATCCGGTGGAGCGCTGACCCCGCGAAGCGGCACCGGGGTCGGGCGACCTGCCTGGACCTCCTCCGGCCTCTGCTCGATGTCGACGGGAACCGTGCCACCTTCGACGGTGGTTCCATCGTGATGACGCGCTTCGCCGTGCCCCACCGGCAGGTGGCCGGGCTGCGGGCCAAGATCCTCAGCGTGGCCCTGCAGCAGGCACGGTCGACCGATTTCCGCCAGGCCGCTGCCGCAGCGCGGCTCATCGACGCGTCGCTCGTGCTCCGACCCGCGCAAGCCGAGAAGCGCTCGCAGGCGGCTGTCGACGAGGAGGGCGCGTGGGCCGAAGAACGTGTCCGCACCTTCTCCGAGCTGCTGGAACTGGCCCGAGACCCTCGCCTTGAGCCCGACGTGTCCGCGGTGCTGCAGCGGGCGTTGCTGCGCCACCACAGGTTCGGCGTGAGGGCTGAGCGCCAGGCCGCCCGCGCGGTGCTCGACGCCCTCCCGCGCAGTGCCGCCCACCTGCTCGCCAACGAGGTGCAAGCCACGTGGTCGGACTGGCTCGACGAGGACGGGGACTGGCAGCGTCAGCAGCAGCGACACGAGGAGGCCCTCCAGCGGGCCGTCACCGAGAGCCTCTCGCTGTGGGGTCCGCTCGGCAGCGTCGAAGCGCTCCTCCGCGCGGTGAGCCGCAGCCGGTACGTCGTCGAAGGCGCTGGCGGCCAGGTGCTGCCGGGGACTCCGTGGTACGTGGCGAGCGTGCTCGCCGAGCAGTCCCGGGAGGCCGGTGAAGCACTGCTCCGACTGGCCGTGGACCAGGTCGACGCACCTGAGGGCCTTCGAGACCTCGCCGCTCTGGTGCCGCCCGTCGTCGGTGCGCTCGCGTCCACGATGGGCTCCGAGTTGGTTCCCCAGCTGCGCGCGGTGGCGTCCGCTCCCGGCAGCGGGGGGGCCGCTCTGGCCCGGTCTGTGGCACGGGGACTGGGCGGATGGCGCGGGCGTCGTGAGGACTGGCTGGTGGGGGAGCGCGAGCTGCTGGCGGACCTGCTGCGGCACCGCGACCCCTGGGTGGTGGCTGAGGCCGTCCGCACGCTGCACGTGATCAACGCCCGGGGGGCGGGCCCTGTGGTCCCACTCCTGCAGCACGTCGACCTGGTGGCTGCCGCCGAGGCAGACCGGGCGACCTGGGCGGGGCTCAGCGGCGCACGCGCCCGCGGCAACGGTGTGCTCCACGAAGTGCTCGCGCTCGTCGGCCGTCACGGACAGGTGGGGTGGGACGCCGCAGCACCCGTGGTCCCCAGCATCGTGGCGGCCCTGCAGCGCCTTCCGTCACTCGACGACTACGAGGTGGTCGACGCCTTGGCGGACCTGTCCGCCAGCAGGCCGCACCTGGTGCTGGACCTCCTGCTAGCACGAGCAGAGCGGCAGGTCGAGGAAGGGATGGATCGGATCGACGCCTTCCCCGTCCGCTGGCCGTCATCGTTGCGGTTCCGCAGCACCCCTTCGTTCACGCAGGTCCTGGAGCGCATCCTCGACTGGCTGGCTGTGGATCCCCGGCGGCGCACCCTCTTCAGCGATGAGCTCTTCGCTGCGGTCGTAGGGCCTTTCGACGCAGATGTGCTCGGAGTGCTCTCCGCGCGCCTCCAGCGGGGACTCCCCGGCGACGTCGCCGTCGTCGCGTCGACGGTGCGTGGAGCGCCCCGAGACTTCTTGTGGCACGAGGTGGAACTCGTGGAGGTCATGCTGCGCGCCGCAAGGCATGCCGGCAGCGACGTCGAACGGGAGGTGCGCAGCTCGCTCTTCGCCTGCGTGACGAACAAGATGAAGGTCGGGACCGCGGGGCAGCCCTTCGCGGAGGACATCGAGTGCCGAGACGAGGCGCGTGCTGCCCTCGCGCGCATCGGTAGGCACTCTCCGGCGACGAGCTTCTACGCGGACCTCCTCGACGGCGCTGAGCGAGCCATCCAGCGGGAGCTCGACGAGGGCCGAGGCGCGCGTGACGGGCGGCGGTGGTGAGCGGTAGGGGTCATCTGGCGCGCCGCAGCGCCTCACGGACTTCAGACCGCAGCCGGTAGCCGACCACGCGGCCGCGCCGCGTCCGGGGCTCGACGGGGCTCTCCTTGTCCTCGCCGAGCTGACCAGCACGCTTGAGGGCTCGGACGACCGTGCCGAACGGCTTCACGACGCCGTTCAACGAAGCGCTGGCGTCTCGCCCCATGGCCTCGAGCACCTCAGCGCGGTTCAAGCCGCGCCTGCGCCCCTCGGTGAGGGCGCGCAGGAGAGCAGCGCGGTCGGGTGAGCGCTGCTCCAGCTGCCCCCTGAAGCGCCGCGCCTCGCTCGGAGTCCAGGGGACCCAGGTGCCGGCGGCAGCGTCGGCGAGGGCCTCGTCTGTGTCCGCGTCGTCCTCGTCCTCGTCCTCGTCGATGTCGACGTCGAGGAGGTCTATCTCCTCCTCCTGGACCGCCGAGGGCTCGGTCAGGGCGGCAGGCGCCGGCGGATCGTCGCGCAGGAGGTCCGCGACCTGGTTGGCGTCGGCGTCTCGCGGCACCTGGCGCGGCACGTACGACAGGCGGATCGCTCGCTGCTGCTGGAACACGGTGATCGCCGTGCGTCGCACCGGCGCCGCCTGGGGGTCGGACGGTTCGGGGACCGTGAGCACGTCGCGGACCACGACGTCGGGCGCCCCGAAGCGCAGCTGGAACCGAGGGCGCTCGCGGTCCTCCGGGGTGAGCACGAACTCGCCGCGACCGGTCCTGCGCGCCGGCTCGTAGCTGACCTGCACGGGCACGTCGTCCGTGCCGGAGCAGTGCAGCTCGAAGGCCCGCACGTCGTCCGGTCGCATCGCCAGCACCGAGGGGCCTTCTGAGTAGCCGACGAGGTACGCCCAGCCGGGGGCCTCCGCGGTGACCACGGCGAGCGAGGTGCTCAAGCCGTGGTGTGCCAGCGGGTCGAGCGCCTCCAGGGCCGGGTGCAGGGCGCGGGCCGTGCGCAGCCGCGCGCTGATGTCAGCTGCGGTCGGGGCGGCTGCTGTGGTCGACGTCGGGGGAGTGGCGAGGGTGCCTAGAGCGGCGCGCAGCGCGAGCCGCAGCGCGTGCAGGGGGAACTCGGTGAGCTTGGCGGCCCGGGCGGCGTCGCGGATGCCATCGGCCGTGGCAGCGATCGCATCGAGCAGGGGCCGGGTCCTCTCCTCGGAGAGGTCGTGCAGGCTGATCTGGTGCGCCTGGGCGAAGTCGTCCGCAGGCCTCGTGAAGCCGCTGGTGGAGAACACCGCGTAGCGGTAGTCGTACCGCTGCGCCCGGCGGGCTCCCGTGCGAGGCGTCGCGTAGCACTGGTTGACGTCGTGGATGACGCCGTGAGCGTTGCGGAGCACCGGCAGGTCGACCGGCTGCCTGTAGTGCTTCGCCTCGACGAACAGGCGCACGGGAAGACCGAAGGGGATGGGCGCCGTGAGGTCGCCGAGGGCATCCGCCTGGTGGTCAGAGCCCCGACCCTTCACGTACAAGGTGTGTCCCCTGGTGATGAAGGCCTCAGGGTCGTCGCGCTCGTCGTTGAGCAGCCGGTAGCCGTTGAGCTGCAGCATCTTCGCCACGACCTCTTCGAGGACGTAGCCGCGCAAGGCGTCTCTGCCGATCACCCCTCATCCATCGGCGTGCGTGGTGCAGAGGCTGAGGGGCGGGGCGTCCCCCACTGGAGGGGACCTGCGGACCTCGTCACTGCGAGGCGCGGTGCTGCGGATCCGTCCTCGCCCGCCTGTGACGTGCTGGCAGGCGGGCGAGGCACTGGCGACCATCAGGCCGAGCGTGCGCTCGTGGGAGCGTGCAGCAGCCGGCCCGCACCTGACAGCCGGATGACCAGGGTTTGCAGCGGGTGGTAGCCGAGGCGGCGGGTCTCGACGATGTCGTGCAGCGAGTAGACCGCCTGCTTGGCCCGGGCGTGACAGGTCTTGCGCTCCGAGCGGAGGGCGGGATCCGTCTCCCAGAAGCGCGGGTCGTTGACGGCGTACACCCACCAGGCGCGCACGTGCCGCTCGGCGGCGTCGACGCAGGCCTTCAGGTCGTGCCAGCGCACCACGGAGGCGCGTGCGAGCTGGGCGGCGTGGTCCCAGTCCGAGTAGGCGTCCATGACCTCCTTGTAGGCCTGCACGCTCGCCGTGGCGCGCATGGCGCTCCGCGCGCTGCCCGGCACCGCTGCGACCAGCTGCTGGTTGAGGTGGTCGACCGCGTCGTAGCGGGCTTCCAGCCACCGCTCGATGACGACGGCGCTTGCACCTGAGGGCAGGGGGTCGATGCGTCGGAGCTCCTTCTCGACGTCGTCGACGGTTCGCAGCACCTGGCTGGGCATCTTGGAGCCGGCTTCCCGCAGGAGCGGCATGTTGCTCTCGATCGCGGCGGTGATGCCGGTGGCCGTCCGCAACCGGTTCCAGGCGTTGACGAGGCCCGCGACGGCCTCCCCGACCCTGCGCTGGTCTTCGACGCGACGTCGGTAGGCCCAGGTCACCAGGGCGATCAGCACCGCGACCGCGACGCTCGTCGCCTGGGTGACCAGCTGGATCCTCCCCTGCGCCATGGGCTCTGTGACGCGGACCAGGGCGAAGACGTAGACGCCGAGCCCCAGGAGCCCTCCGCCGAGCCACCTCAGGGGGACCGTGCGCAGGACGCTCGGCCGCGACACGGCGTCAGGGAAGTGCAGCTCGGCCTTCGAGTAGATCTGCTTCATGGGTGCTCCGTCGGGTCGCCCGGCAGCGTCCTGGCGGGCCTCCAGCCGAGGAGACCTCGATCGGCGGTACCTGATCACCGGTGTGGGTGACCGGGCAGGTGCGCGGCGACCTCGGCGCCGACGTTCGGCGTCCGCCGCTCGAGCGGAGCGGTGAGCAGCACCAGCACATCGATGAGCCGCAGCTGCCGCCACGCCCTCGAGACGCCTCGACGTGAGTGCCGTCAGTTGTGGGGCTGCGAGCAGGCCG
>NZ_VDMJ01000047.1 GCF_006335115.1 Streptomyces sp. NP160 | reverse complement strand
ACCTCGCCGAGGCGCTGCTGGTGCCGCTGCGAGCGGACTGCGTGCAGCTGCTGGCGCCCCGGTCATCCCCGTCGGCGCAGTGAGCCGCGCGGCGCCGCGCGCCGATCGACCGCGCCGGCGCGAGCCCGCCGCGACCGGCGCCGCTCGAGGTCTCGGTGAGCCGACACTGCCGGATCCCCCGATGGAGGCCGGTCAACGGACGAGCACGGGCCCGACAAGGCTGCTGGGCGCCGTCGGTCGCAGGAGGGATCGCTGACCGGGCACTGGGCAGCGTTAGCGGCGGTTCTCCTGGCTCGCCGAGGGGTGGGTGACGCTTCGCCAGAGGCTGTGCTGGAGCCACAGGGTGGCGATGCCGGCGATCAGGATGCCCAGGAGGTTCAGCAGCAGCTGCTCGATGGAGGTCCAGGCCTGATCCAGCAACGACAACCGCTCTGCTTGGGTCCCGGCCGCGGCGGCGTAGGTCGCGGCGACGGCGGCGTTGCCGGCCGCGGGGATGGTGGTCACTGAGACCAGCACTCCCACCACCGCTCCCGACTTCGCTGAGGTCAGCGCCAGCATCCCGGCGATGCCGGCGAGGAAGGCGACCACGAAGGACAGGGCGTCGGGGTTGTAGATGAAGCCGGTCTGGGGGCGGTCGCGGGTGAGCATGTCGGCGTCGATGAGCCCGAGGCCGGTGAGCAGCCAGGTGGAGGCGACCGTGGCCAGGATCCCGACGGCGAAGCCGACGGCCAGGGCGAGGGCGCAGCGGCGCAGCTGCTGGGGTCGTCGGAGCACGACTGCAGCGCAGATCCCGGCCAGCGCGCCGTACTCCGGTCCGACGATCATCGCGCCGATGACGAGGATCGCTGAGTCGGTCAGCACCGCCAGGCCGGCCAGGACGCTCGCGACGGCGAAGAAGGTCAGGTAGCTGACGGAGAGCGTGGACTCCTCGCGGGTGCGGGCGGTGAGGTCCTCCCAGACCAGGGCGTCGCTGGCGTGACCGGGAGCTGCCCGTTCAGCGGTCTCCGCTGCCGTGGACAGGGACAGGTCGACGTCCTCGATGGCGATGGAGCCGCGCTCGGGCACCCCCAGCTCGCGCAGGCGGTCCAGGACGGCGTCGGCACCTTCACGAGCGACGTCGAGCAGGATGACGTCGCCCGCGGGTCGTCGAGCCGCCCCGGGCACGACGGCGATGTTGCTGCACGTGGCGTCGTCCTCGACGGCAGCGATCACTGCTGGGCTGAGGGACGCGGGAGCGATGATCCGCAGGTGCAGCACCCAGCGACCGTAGGCGAACCGGTGCACCGTCGGGAGCCGACGGGGATCCCCGGTGTGGACGCCGGTGCCCGCCGCCGACCTCCGGTCACGACGAGGGTCAGCCTCTGGGCCGGAGCGGGTCGCCTTCGCAGCGACCTCTGACGGGCCGCGGTGCCGTTCGCCCGCGCGGAGGTCATCGCTCAGCTTCCCGCCGCGCCCACTGCAGGCTCGCGGTCGGACGAGCGCCCGCGTCGGGCGGAGCCGGGGTGCGCTGCACAGGAGCGCCGCCCGGTGGTGCGCGGATGCAGGGGGCGCAGACTGGCTCCAGCAGCCAGTGGACTGCGGCGCATGACACGCTGCCCGCTCGCCGCGCTCCGACGACGAAGGATGCCGTGAGCACCACCGACGACTACGCGATCCCCGCCAGCGTCCACAGCGCCACCAGACCCATGGGCCCTCCCAGTGTCCTGAAGCGGTGGTTGCTGGCCGACCAGGTCGCTCCCGAGGGCCCGCAGAGCGCTGGGAGCCACGCCACCCCGCACGCCTGGTGGAAGGTCATGTGCCTGACCGGGGTGGACTACTTCTCCACGCTGTCGTACCTGCCGGGGATCGCCGCGCTGGCCGCAGGCGCCCTGTCGCCGCTGGCGACGCTGTTCATCGTGGTGCTCACGCTGGCCGGGATGCTGCCCATGTACCGGCGCGTGGCCCGGGAGAGCCCCCACGGCCAGGGCTCCGTCGCGATGCTGGAGCGCCTGCTGCCCTTCTGGCGCGGCAAGATCTTCGTCCTCGTGCTGCTCGGCTTCGTCGCCACCTCCTGGATCATCACGATCACGCTGTCCTCGGCCGATGCATCGGTGCACGCCCTGGAGAACCCCTACGCCCCGCAGTTCCTCGAGGGCCACGCCGTCGGGCTCACGGTCGCGCTGCTGCTCGTGCTCGGCGGGGTGTTCCTGCTCGGCTTCAGCGAGGCCGTCGTCGTCGCCATCCCCCTGGTCGCCGTCTTCCTCGCCCTCAACGCCGTCGTCGTCATCGCCGGTGTGGCGCAGGTGGTGGCCCGGCCAGAGGCGCTGAGCGCGTGGACGTCGGCGCTGACCGCAGGCGGTGGCGGGGTCGGGGACGTGCTCGGCCCCGCCCTGCTCGCCTTCCCGCTGCTGGTGCTGGGCCTGTCGGGTTTCGAGACGGGAGTCTCGATGATGCCGCTGGTGGCCGCCCCTGGCCGCACTCCGGCGGAGCGCCTGGCCGCACGGGTGCGCAACACGCGCAAGCTGCTGACCGCCGCTGCCCTGATCATGAGTGTCTACCTGATCGCGACGAGCTTCCTGACCACCGTGCTGATCCCTGCCCCCGCGTTCGAGGACGGCGGGCAGGCCAGTGGACGCGCGATGGCCTACCTGGCCCACGACCTGCTGGGCAACGCCTTCGGCACCGCCTACGACGTTTCGAGCATCCTCATCCTGTGGTTCGCCGGAGCCTCGGCGATGGCAGGGCTGATCAACATCGTGCCCCGGTACCTGCCCTCCTACGGCATGGCACCCGAGTGGGGCCGCGCCGTGCGCCCGGTGGTGCTCGTCTACACCGCGCTGTGCGTCATCATCACGATCGGGTTCGACGCCGACGTCAACGCCCAGGCCGGCGCCTACGCCACCGGCATCCTCGCCATGATGGTCTCCGGCGCCCTCGCCGTGTCGATCTCCGCCGCGCGTCGGCGCCAGCCCAAGGCAGCAGCCGCCTTCACCGTGCTCACCCTCGTCCTCCTCTACGCCCTGGTGGAGAACGTCATCGAGATGCCCGACGGGATCGTCATCGCCGCGTTCTTCATCCTCGGGATCATCGTCGTCTCGCTGGTGTCCCGGGTGGCTCGCACCACCGAGCTGCGCGCCGACCGGATCACCTTCGACGAGGCCGCTCGGCGCTTCATCACCGAGTCCTTGGCCGCTGACGGCGCACTGAACCTCATCGCCAACCGCCGCCAGGCCGGTGACCCAGCGGAGTACGAGGACAAGGAGAGGGCTCAGCGGTCGCTCAACCCGCTGCCCGGCAGCGCGGATGTCCTCTTCCTCGAGATCGACGTGGTCGACCCTTCCGCCTTCAGCGGCACCCTGGAGGTCAGGGGCGTTCAGGTGGATGGTCACAGGGTCCTGAGGGCGAACAGCGCCGCCGCACCCAACGCCCTCGCCGCGATCCTGTTGGCGCTGCGGGACGCCACCGGGGTGCAGCCGCACGCCCACTTCGCCTGGTCTGAGGGCAACCCCCTCGGGCACCTCCTGCGCTACCTGCTCCTGGGCCGCGGTGACACCGCCCCCGTCGTCCGGGAGATCCTGCGCGAGAACGAACCAGACCCCCACCGCCGGCCCTACATCCACGTGGGGGGCTGATCTCGTCCGGTCAGCGGCACGGTGGTGGTCGACTGCCGGAACGCCCCCGGGTTGGTGAGGACCACGGGTGGTCCGCGGCGCGGTCATCTCGGCCCTCCCCCCCCGTCGCGTGCAGGCCCGCTGCAGGGGCGCTCGAGGAGGGGCCACGAACTCTGGTGCCCCCGGCACGCAGCGCCCGCGACGGGTCCCGCCCCCGTCAGCGCGCCGCTGAGGCTCTACTGCTGGGAGGTGGCCTCGGCCAGGTGCACGGCTTCCTGCACACCGGCCGCGTACACCTGCGGTTGCTCCCACGCGGCGAAGTGGCCTCCTGCTCCTCCATCGTGCCATGACCGGACGTCGAAGATCCGCCGGGCGAAGTCCTCGGGGGCGTTGACCAGGTCGTGGGGGAAGACGGTGAACACCGCCGGCGGCCTGACCCGCGACGGCATCGGGCCACCGGTGGCGTAGGGCGTGAAGGAGGTGCCGATGCAGGCGCTGACCCAGTAGGCGGTCACCCACGTCAGCAGGTCCTCGCGTGGGAAGACCGCCTCGACGTCGCCGCCGCAGTCACTCCAGCTCCGCAGCTTCTCCAACAGCCAGGCCAGCAGGCCCGCCGGGGAGTCTCCGAGCCCCACCGCCAGGGTGTGGGGCTTGGTGCGCTGCTGGTGCATGTAGGCGCCCTCGCGGGTCTGCCAGTCGTGGCCGTGGGCGAGGTAGGCCTGCTCAGCCGCGCTCGGATCCTCCGGTGGCTGGACGAGGAAGTGGTACTGGGAGACGTCGCTCAGGTGCAGCGCGGCGACCCGGTCGGGGTGCAGGTCAGCGAGGTGCTCGGCGACGTCGGAGCCGACGTCCCCGGCCGAGACGACGTAGCGGTCATATCGGAGGTCGACCATCACCTCGGCCACCGCGGCAGCCATCTGCCGCGCTGACATCCCGGCACCGGGCACCGGTGCGGCGAAGGGGAAGCCGGGCAGGGCGGGGACCACGACGTGGTGGCGCTCCAGCAGCGGCAAGACCTTCTCGAAGCGCAGCACCGAGTCCGGCCAGCCGTGCAGCAGCACGACCGCCGTGGCCGCGGGGGAGGCGGCGCGCTGGTGCACCGCCCTCACGGGCGTGGGCACGGCCGCGGTGGTGCCGCCGGGCCCCCCGCGGGTGCGGGTCTGGCTGAGGTGCCAGGGCCAGGAGCGGATGCGCTGCTCGTGTGCGCGCCAGTCGTACACCTCGGCCCAGTAGCGCACCAGCTCAAGCAGGAACTCAGGGTCGGTGCCGCGGTCCCATCGGGCTCGCGGCGGTGACTCTGGCAGTGGGACGCGACGGTAGTTCAGCAGTCGATGACGCAGGTCCTGCAGGACCTCCTCGGCGACCGGGGCTGGGACCGCTGGCAGGAGCCCAGAGGCGGGCGGTGGCGTCCTCACGGGGTGATCCTCGCGCAAGGCGCCCCTCGGCGGCCGCCTCGGGAGGCTAGGTGGTGGACTGGGTGCTACCAGTTCCCTACGCGTCAGGCTGGTGCGGATCAGTGCTCGTCGGCGGGCGCAAGGGCAAGCCGCTTGTGGAAGCAGATCGTGGTCGGGTCCGCGGCGAAGTAGCCGTAGCACTCAACCGCCTCGTAGCCCGCCCTGCGGTACACCGCCAGCGCCTCCGGCTGCTCGGTGCCAGCGTGTCGCTGAAGAGCCCGTCGGGTCGGCCACACGCTGACGACTCTTACCGGGGCACGGTCAGCGGATCGCGACGACGCGGACGTCGAAGGACTCAGCTCAGTCCAGCCAAGACCGGTTCGCCGTGAAGGTGGGACTGGACAGGCTCGGCGCCAGCGCCTGGCAGACGCGGTCGGCCAGGCTGAGGCCGGACCATGCCGGTTGAACGAGGCAGCACGGCGAGCATCGAGGCGCCCGAAGGGAGTGACGGTGATGCTCAGGGCCAGGAGACCGGCGACGATCTCTGGCGCCACACCCTTGCGGCGCGCCTTCTGCAGCACCTCGGCGTAGTTGACGTCGCTGATCGTCGCGTCGTCAGCGGTAGCCGCCGCAGCGACCACCGTCCGGCCGAGCTCACGGTTCATCAGGCGAGCAGCGCGGACGCATCGAGCACGAGCACGAGGGTCGCTCCTCAAGAGCGAGGCTCGTCAGCCGCAGCTGCTTCCCGTCGTCGCTCACTGATCAGCTCTGCGCTGAGGTCTTGAGCGTCGATCCGGCCGAACTCCCGCCAGCACGACTCCAGAGCGGTACGTCGACGCGGGTCCCACCCACGCAGGCGTCCTCCGTCGCACTCGCCTCGCTCATGCTCACCACGCTAGCTCGGCACGGCCCGCTGACGGTCGTCAGCGGCACGCTGACCGGAGCTGGATCGCCAGCGAGACGGACCGGACGAGACCCATCGAGGCGTCACCCGAGATGCGGCGCGAGTGGTCACACGATGGTCACAGACGCAGGACGACGGCACGAGACGAGCCGGGACTGGGCGGACGTCCGTGAGACATCAGCCCTGCTCAGCGGACTGAGCGGCACCAGACGAAGCTGGGCCGCACGCCTCGGGCCCGTCTTTTAATCCGCGGGTTGTGGGTTCGAGCCCCACGGGGCCCACCGTCTGACCAGCGTCGAACGCCGCCGGGCGGCGGCCCTCACGCCTCGATCTCGGTGAGCACGTGCGGCACCTCCGCGCCCAGCTCGCGGGCCAGGAACCCCAGGCGCCCGACGCTCGCCGCGAGGCGGTCTCCGGCCCGGCTGTGCAGGTGCACCCCCCACACCGCCGCCTGCGCCGGGCTGGCGCCCCGGGCCGCGAGCCCGGTGACCAGGCCCGCCTGCACGTCCCCGCTGCCGGAGGCGCCCAGGCCCGCGCCCCCGGCCTGGTCGACCCACAGGCGGCCCTCGGCGTCGGAGATCCACGACTCCTCCCCGCCCGCGGCGACGACGACGCCCTCGCTGGTGGCCAGCTCGCGGACGTGGTCCGCCGGGTCGGCCGTGACCGCGTCCCGCTCGACGCCCAGGGTGAGCGCGAGCTCAGTGGGGTTCGGGGTCAGCAGCGCCCGCGCGCCGGTGCGGCGCAGCGCGCCGCGCGAGCCGCCCACCCAGGCGTGCGCCGCGGCGTCCAGCACGAGCACCCCCACGTCGCCGAGGCGCGGCACCACGCGCTCGCACAGCTCCCTGGCGACGTCCACGTCACGGATGCCGGGGCCCACCAGGACCGCCGCCGCGCCGCTCGCGGTGGAGACGACCTCGTCGGCCGCGTCCGGGTCGACGTCGCCGCCGGGGCCCTGCGGCAGCCCGACGACGAGGGCCTCCGGCAGCGCCACCGCCAGCACGGGGGCGACGGAGGCCGCCGTGACGACCTGCAGCTTTCCGGCGCCCGAGCGCAGCGCGGCCTCCGCGGCCAGCAGCACCGCCCCGGGCGTCTGGTCGCTGCCGCCGACGATGACGACCCGCCCGCGCGCGTCCTTGCCGCCACCGGCGGCCGGCAGGGGCCACTCGCGCAGGACGGCGGAGGTGATCGTGGTGACCTCAGTGGGGGACATCGGCGCCGGGCTCCTCGGTGACGGCCGCCGTCGAGGCCTCGACGGCGGCGGTGTCGGCGTAGCGGACCAGGCGGACGCCGTCCGGCCCCGCCGCGTAGCGGGTCAGGGCGCAGTTGGGCTGCGGGTCGTCGTGGTCGATGCGGACCGCCTCTTCCGGGTCGAGCCCCTCCAGCACGATGCGGAAGGCCATGACGACGGCCTGGTGGGTCACGAGCAGGAGGCGCTCCCCGTCGTGCCGGGGCAGTGCCGTGGCGACGACGCTGCGCACCCGGCCGACGACGTCCGCCCAGCT
Organism: Streptomyces sp. NP160; assembly: GCF_006335115.1. Classification (GTDB taxonomy): domain Bacteria; phylum Actinomycetota; class Actinomycetes; order Actinomycetales; family Quadrisphaeraceae; genus Quadrisphaera. Next base: position 4,507 of record NZ_VDMJ01000047.1, on the reverse strand, counting down.
CTCCCCGCCCGGCGGGCGGTACCAGACCTTGCCCAGGCGCCGGCGGCGCTCGGCCTCCTCGGGGTGGCGGGCGAGGATGCCGTGGCCGGTCAGCCCGTCGAGGACGCCGAGGTCGCGCTCGCGCAGCCGCTCGTCCCCCGTGACCGGCACGTCGAGCCCCCCGGCGGCCAGCGCGGTTGCGAGCGTCTCGCGCGCGCGGCGGTAGGGGGAGACCAGGACGCGCGTGGGGCGCTCGGCCTCCGGCAGGCCCGCGAGCCAGCGGCCCACGGCACCCGCCTGGTCGCGCCCGCGGGCGCTCAGCGGCACCTGGGCGTCGGGGGTGTCGAGGTCCAGCGCCTCCGCACCAGCGGCCCAGGCCGCCTCGCTCGCGAGGTTGCCTTCGCTCTCGCCGTGGCGGAGCAGCCAGAGGGCGGCGGGGAACGGGTCCCCCGGGCGGACCGCCGGCTCGGCAGGCACTGCAGGCAGCACCTTCGCGACGCTATCCGCGGCCGAGCGAGGGTGCCCGGTGACCTTCTGCCCGCGGACGGGCGCGCAGGCCGACCCGACTCGTCGGTCGTCGTCGCCCACGAGCGGGCACCGGGGACCTTCCCACCGCAGCGCCTGCTGCACGCGCGCCGGCTCGGTGGAGGGGGCTAGGCGCGGGGCCGCCGCGGGGCGCGACGCGGGAGCGACTCGATCCCCAGGGCGTAGAGGAGCCGGGCGACGCGGTGGCGGTGGGGACGCCAGGGCTGCAGGTGCTCGACCATCTCGGCGTCGTCGAAGGGGCGGCCGGCCAGCACCTGCCCGGTGATGGCCGCCAGGTGGAAGTCGCCCACGGACACCGCGTCGGCGTCCCCCAGCGCTCGCTGGCGCACCTCGGCGGCCGTCCACGCACCGACCCCCTGCAAGGTCCGCAGCGCCGCGTCCACCTGCTCGCCGCTCCGCCCGGCCAGCCGCTCCAGGGCGGGCTGCACACGGGCAGCGGCCTGGACGGTGGCCGCCCGCCGGACGTCGACCCCGGCGCGGCGCCAGGCGGCCTGGTCCAGACCCGCCCACGCCCGGGCGGAGGGGAAGACCCGCATGCCGGGAGGTGCTGGGCCGGGAGTGGGCGCACCGAGGTCGGTCACGAGCCGGGTCCAGGCGGCGTTGGCGTCGGTGCCCTCGACCCGCTGGCTCAGCACCGCACCGACCAGCGCTTCGAAGACGTCACCGGTGCGCGCCAGGCGCAGCCCCGGGAAGCGGTGGTGCGCCGCGGCCAGGACGGGGTGGCGCGGCTCGAAGCCGGTCGGGTCGTCCTCACCTCCGAGAAGCGCCGGGGCCGCCGCCACCGCCGGCTCGGCGCCGGGCCCCCACGCTCGGCAGGTCAGGACGCGTCCGTGCTGGTGCAGGGCCAGGGTGGCGGGCCCGGCGGCGGTGTTCAGCGTGCGCCAGACGACGCCGTCCGGGCTGGTCTGGTGGGTGGGGTCGCGGCGGCCGTGCTGCAGGCGGCTCAGCGTCAGCGCCAGGTCGGTGGGGCGGGTCGGCTCCCACACCAGCTGGGCCGCGGGCTCAGCGGGCGACGGCGGGGGTGGCGCTGGACCGTCCCCAGGCCGGCTCACCAGCAGCTCATGGCCGGGGCGCCAGCGCCACCCGCTTGGCGCCGCGGCCGGGGAGGCGCCTCACCAGGCCGCGGGCCTCCAGGTCGACCTTGGTGAACGTGCAGCAGTTGCGCAGCCGGCCCTTCGGGAACAGCTCGTGCTCGCCGAGCTCGGCCTGGGTGAGGGCGACGAGGTCCTTCAGGAGGATCCCTTCGGGGCCGGCCTCGTCCAGGGCGGTGAGGATGACCTCGCGCAGAGCGGCGTACTGGCGGGCGTCCATGGTCCAGCCGTCCAGACCACCGGGGCGTCCGGCGTTGAACACCGCGACCCGGCCCCGTGCGCGGGCCTGCTCGTCGGCGGCCCAGGCGCTGGGCGGCACCAGGCCGCGGGCGACGTCGTCGTCCCAGGAGTCGTGGGCTGCTGCAGCCTCGGTCTGGGCGCCGGAGCCGGCACCCGCCCCGTCGTCGCCCACCGCTGCTCCAGCGCGGCGGGTCATGCACGTCTCCCGGTGCCGCGGCGAGGAGCCTCGGTGGTCATGGACGCTGAGCATGGCGCTCGAGGTGGTCCACGGCGAGCGCGACGCCGTCCTCCACGCGGATCCGGGTGCCGAGGCCCGCGCCAGGACGACGTCCTCACGGGACCTCCTCACGGCCGGGGCACGGACCTGCCGCTCGGTCGACCACGGCCGGGTCCGCCCGAGGAGCGGTCACGACGGTCACCACGACCACGCGAGGACGACGACGGCCACCCCCAGGCCGGCGAGGGCGAGGGCGGTGGGGACGCTGCGGGGGACCTCGCGGGCGGAGCCGAAGCGGTCGTAGAAGCGCTGCAGGCGGTCGCGCACGCGCTGACCGAGGGTCAGTCCGGCGACCAGCAGCACCAGGCACGGCAGGCAGTAGACGGCGGCGTACCCGGCCAGCACCGCCACGCCGGTGCCGACGGGCACCTGCGCGGCGACCAGCCGTTCGACGGCGATCAGGTAGGGGAAGGCGTTGGGCAGGTCAGCGCCGGTCACCAGCACGCCCAGGGGCGCCGCGGTCCACGGGCCGACCCAGCCCGGCAGCGTGACCGCCGCACGCCGTCGGGTGCGGAGCCGACGCACGGCGACGACGAGCAGGACGGCGCCCGCCAGGGTCAGCGCGGCTCGCCGGACCCAGAGCGCGCCGCCGTCGAGGGCGCCGGCGGCGGCGCCGGCACCGAGGAACAGCGCGCACCCCAGCGCCAGGACCACGGCGTAGGCGCCGGCCACGAAGGCGGAGGCGGTCGCGGCCGGACGGCGCAGAGGGGCCAGCAGCAGCGCCACCCCGCCGATCGTGGCGGGGTTGAGGGCGTCCAGGAGGGCGAGACCGGTGATGCCTGCCAGCAGCGTCCCGGACACCGGCCACCTCCACGGCTCGTCGCCATCTCACCTGAGACTTGAGAGTCTCATACTACGGTGAGGGGGTGGCCGTCTCGCAGGAGGAGCTGCTGGACCGGGTCGCTGGGCTCCTGGCGGCGCGCCCGGCAGCGTCGATGGAGGAGCTGGCCCAGGCCGGCGGAGTGAGCCGGGCGACGCTGTTCCGCCGGTACAGCAGCCGCGAGGAGCTCGTCTCGGCGCTGTGCCACCGCGCGGTGGAGCGGTTCGTCACGGCGACCGACTTCCTGGACGGTGAGGGCGTCTCCGCCCGCTCGACCGCGACGACGACGTCGGACGCGGACTCGACACCAGACGGGGCGGAGGTGCGGCTGCGCCTGCTCGTGCAGCACCTGGCCCCGCTCGGGGCGCTGTACGGGGTGCTGAGCACCCAGCCCCTGCAGGAGCTGCTCGAGGTGGACCTGCTGGCCAGCGCGCAGCGCGGAGAGCAGCGCATCCGCGACCTGGTGCGCCGCGGCCAGCGAGAGGGCGCCTTCCGGATCGACGTCGACCCGGACTGGGTGCTCACGGCGCTGACCTGGCTGCTGGTGGGGGCCTCTGACGGCGTGCGGCTGGGGCGGCTGGCGCCCGCGCGCACCGGTGAGCTGGTCCTGGACGCGTTGGAGCGCCTGCTGCGGCCGTGACCCGGCACCCGCCCCCACCGCCGGCCTGCCAGGACTGGGTGGCGCCGACCCTCGCCGCGCGGCCCGGCAGGGGAGCCGCTCGCTCCGACGAGGGGCTCGGTCGCCTGGCGCTGCAGCGGTCAGGCGCGAGGGTGCAGGTGCTCGTCCAGACCGTCCAGCAGCACGTCCAGACCCTTGTCGAGCTCGCGCGCCCCGTCGAAGTCGGCCAGGGCGCTGGCCAGTGACCGCAGCCTGGGGAACTCCTTGAGCGGCAGCCGGTGGAGCCCCAGGCGCAGCAGGTCGTCGCTCTCCTCGGGGTCGGCGACCAGCTCCTGCAGCTCGTTGAGCACGTGCCCGTGCAGGAACCCGAAGAAGATTCGGTAGACGTGCAGCGCGTCGACGGGGTCGAACCCCGCACCCACGAGCAGCTCCAGGAGCTGCTCGAGGGGCCGCAGCGTGCCGAGCGGGCGCAGCCCCAGCGGCGTGGACAGCGGGCGCGTCACCAGCAGCGGCACCACGTGGGGGTGGCGCAGGGCCAGCCGCCGGAAGGCGTGCGCCGTGGCGCGCAGCTGATCCCGCCAGTCCTCAGGACCGTCATGACCGCCAGCGCCGGCGGCGGGGACCTCGAGCTGGGCCAGCACGAGCTCGACCACGCCGTCCAGCAGCGCGTCCCGGTTGGCCGCGTAGCGGTACAGGGCCATGGGGTCGCGGTGCAGGCGCTGCCCCAGGCGGCGCATCGTCAGGGCGTCGAGCCCCTCGGCGTCGACCAGGTCCAGCGCGGCTGACAGCACCACCTGGCGGCTCAGCGCCGTGCGCTCCTGAGCGGGACGCCGGCGGTCTGCGCGCCGCGGGGACGCGGGCCCTTCCTCGTGCTCGGGCACGGTGGCCCCAGAGCTGGCAGCTGCCACGAACGCCCCTCACCTCAGTCGGCTCGA
>NZ_VDMJ01000046.1 GCF_006335115.1 Streptomyces sp. NP160 | reverse complement strand
CACATCCTCGGCTGAGGCTCCAGCGGACCCGCCAGCGACGCTGCGCGCGGCACTGGCCACCAGCGCGTCTCAGAAGCGTGCGCCGCCCGGCCGACCGGGACCCCACAGCGCCGATCGACCCTCGGGGGTCAGCGCGCGCGGACCTCGTAGACGCGGGCGCCGGGGCCGGCGGCCCCCGGCCGCAGCACCACACTCCCGGACGACCGCCCGTCGTCCTCCACGCCCCAGGGGCTGAGGACGCGCGGGTACAGCTCCTCGAGGTCGGCCGCCCGCACCCCCGGCAGCTCGAGGGCGATCTCGGCGTCCGCTCCGCCGCGGTGCCACACCGCCAGGACCGTGCGCCCGTCGGCCACCAGCCCGAGCGCGACCGCGTCGCCGTCCCAGAGCGGGTGACCGAGCGGCCGCACCGGGACCGAGCGGACCAGGTGGTGGCGCAGGTCGGCCTTCCACAGCGCGGTCGCGGCGTGCACGAGCCGCAGCTGCGACGCGTCGAGCTGGTCGAGCCGCCCGGCCTGGTACAGCCGTCCCGACAGTCCCGTGACCTGGGTGAACGCCACCTCCTCCAGCGACATCCACGCCTGCGGGTACGCCCAGTTCCCGCACTGCTCGGGCAGCACCTGCCCGGGCGCAGCCGCGGCGACCGGGGGATAGAGCCGGAAGTCCTCCTGGTCGGTGGTCGACTGCAGGTCGAGCAGCTCGAGCAGGGCGAAGTCAGCCCTCATGGCCCCCGACGCGCAGTTCTCGACCACCACGTGCGGGTGCCGCGAGCGCACGCCGCGCAGCCAGGCCAGGTGCGCCCGCTGGTGGGCGAGCAGCCCCTCGCCGGGGCTCAGCGCCCCCAGGTCGGTACCGGGGCCGGGCGTGACGTTGAAGTCGAGCTTGAAGAAGCTGACCCCCAGCTCGCCCACCAGCCTGTCGACGCAGGCGTCGAGGTGGGCCCTCGCCGCGGGGTGGCGCAGGTCGAGGAAGTACCGGCCGTCGTCGTGGACGCGCCGCCCGTAGCGCTGCAGGAAGGCCGCGTCGGGCAGCCCGCCCTGGGCCTCGGGGGCGGCGACGGGTGACTCGACGCCCACCACCTCCGGCTCCAGCCAGAGCCCGGCCCTCATCCCGCGACCGGTGATCTCGCCGAGCACCCGCTCGATGCCGCCGTCGGGGAACCGCGTGGTGCTGGGGACCCACTCCCCCACGCTGCGCCACCACGCCTCGAAGCCGCGTCCGGTGTCGTCGTACCAGCCGGCGTCGATGCAGAACGCCTCGGCGCCGGCGGCCGCCGCGGCCGCCACCAGCGGCAGCAGCCGCTCGGTGGTCGGGTCGCCGTCGAGGGTGTTCATGTAGTCGTTGAACACCAGCAGCGGCTCGCCCTCCACGGGCGTGCCGGAGCGTCCGCGCAGCCAGCGCCGGTGGCGCGTGAGCTCGGCGAGCACCCCGTCGAAGCCGCCGTCCTCCGCGACCGCGACCGAGGCCGGCACGGTGGTGAAGGACTCCCCCGGTCCGAGCTGCTCCGCCCACTGGTGGTCGAGGTCGGTGGGGCCGGTGAGGACGACGGCGAGCGCGTCCTCGCCCGTCCGCACGTCGCCGACCTCCCAGCGCCATCCGCCGGAGTGCTCCACCTGCCAGGCGAGGGCCCTGCCGCCGTCGTCGTCGGCGAGCACGGCGGTGGGGAGGTGGCGCGAGGTCGACCAGCTGGACGTGCTCGTGGCCACCACGGCGCCGCGCCCGAAGGGCGTCTGCCGGTCGGTGGTGGAGTCGGCGAGACCGGTGTTCCCGTACAGGGGCGCCGACGACCAGCGGAACTCGGCGACCTGCTCGCTGCGCCCGGTGTGCAGCCGCAGGCGACGGGGATCGGCACCTGCGCCGAGCACTGCGCCGGTGGCCAGCGTGCTCACGGCCTCCAGCACCACCGGCTCCCGGCCGGTGTTCCGCACGGTGGTCACCGCCCGCACGGCGGCGGCCTGCGGGCCGCCGGTGAACCGCGTGCTCACCTCGAGGCCCGTGTCGCCGTCGCGCTGGACGACGACGAGGACGCTCCCGCCGTCGTCCTCGCCGCTCTCGTGCGAGGCGTACCGCATCCGTCGCCCCACACCGGTGTCGGTCAGCCTCGGGCCGGTGCGGGCGCGGCCGTCTCCGGTGAGGAGCACCTCGACCAGCGGCTGCGTCGCCCCCGTCGGCTCGGTGCTCCCGGGGGCGCCGAGCGCCACCAGCCGCACCGGCGCGCTGTCGCTGTGGGTGAGCACCAGCTCCAGCGCGCCGGTCGACCAGCGGATCACGTCAGGCCGAGAGCGCCGGGATGACGGTCTTCTCGAACAGCTCCACGCCGGAGGTGTCGGTGGCGATCTCGGGGAAGTAGACGATCGGGTAGGTCATGCCGGCCGCCACGAGCGGCTTGAGGTTCTCGACGATCTGCTCGGGCGTGCCGACGGTGATGGAGGCGTCGTAGGACTTCTCCACCTCGGCCTGGGCGACCTCGGCCCCGACGCGCTGGGTGATCCTGTCGAGGATCCAGGCGCGGCGGTCGGCGACCTCCTTCTCCGTCTCGGCGATGATCACGTTGTAGTTGGCCGAGCGGGTGATGGCCTCGTAGGAGGTCCCGAGGTCCTCGCAGTGCCCCTTGAGCACCGCGGACTTGTGCTGGAAGCCCTCGAGGTCGCCCGAGAAGTTCGTGTACTGGGCGTGCTGGGCGGCGATGCGCAGCGTCTTCTTCTCCCCGCCGCCGGCGATCCACAGCGGGATGCCGCCGTCCTGCAGGGGCAGCGGGTTGCACAGCGCGCCGTCGGTCGAGTACTGCGACCCGGAGAAGGTGGACGTGCCGGTGGTCCACAGCTGCTTGAAGATCTCCACGCCCTCGGCCAGCTGCGCGAGGCGCTCCCCGGCGCGGGGGAAGCCGTAGCCGTAGGCGCGCCACTCGTGCTCGTACCAGCCGGCGCCGATGCCCATCTCCACCCGGCCGCCGGAGACGACGTCGACGGTGGCGGCCACCTTGGCGAGGTAGGCGGGGCTGCGGTAGCCCATGCACGTGCACATCTGGCCCAGGCGCACCCGGTCGGTGGCGGCGGCGAGCGCGGCCATGAGGGTCCACGCCTCGTGCACGGCGTCGTCGGTGGGGCTGGGGACCGGGTGGAAGTGGTCGTAGACCCACACCGACTCCCACGGGGTGCCCTCGCGGTCGGCCAGCTGGGCCACCGAGCGCATGGCGCGCCAGTGCTCGGCCGGCTCGAGGCCGACGAGGTCGAGGCGCCACCCCTGGGGGACGAAGAGGCCGTAGCGGAGGTCGGTGCTCACAGCGTCGTTGCTCACGGTGTCACGTTAAACCACAGCGTGCCCGCCGTCACCCCTCGTGCCCGCGCGATGCTGGGCGCGTGACCGACGCGCCGATCGCCGTGACCGGGTCCACCGGGGCCGTGGGCGGGCGGGTGGCCCGCCTCCTCGCCGCCCGCCTCGGCGGTGGCGACCCGCCGCTGCGGCTGCTCGTGCGCGACGCCTCCCGGGCGCCGGCCCTGCCCTGCGCCGCCGGGCCCGCCGACGTGCGGGTGGCCCCGTACGACGACGGCGACGCGGCCCGCCGGGCCCTGGCCGGCGTCGAGGTGCTCTTCATGGTGTCCGGGTCCGAGAGCCTCGACAGGGTGTCCCAGCACCGCACCGTCATCGACGCCGCCGCTGACGCGGGGGTGCGCCACCTCGTCTACACCTCCTTCCTCGGAGCTGCGCCCGACGCCGTCTTCACCCTCGCCCGGGACCACCACGCCACCGAGGCCCACCTCGCGGCGGCGCAGGAGCGCACGGGGATGGCGTGGACGGCGCTGCGCGACGGCCTCTACGCCGACTTCCTGCCCGCGATGGTCGGCGAGGACGGGGTGCTGCGCGGTCCCGCGGGCGACGGGCGCGTGGCGGCCGTGGCGCAGGACGACGTCGCGGACGCGGCCACCGCGGTCCTGCTCGCCGCTGCGGGCCCCGGCGGTGGGGCGGAGCACGCCGGACGCACCTACGACCTCACCGGGCCGCAGGCCCTGACGCTGCACGAGGTGGCCGAGACCATCACGCGCGTGACGGGCCGCCCGGCGCGGTACGAGCCGGAGACCCTCGAGGAGGCGTTCGCCTCCCGCGCGGTCTACGGCGCCCCGCGCTGGCAGGTCGAGGCGTGGGTCTCGACGTACACGGCGATGGCCGCGGGCCAGCTGGACGCGGTCAGCCCGGCCGTGGAGGAGCTCACCGGCCACCCGGCGCGCACCCTGGAGCAGGTCCTCACGGCCGGTCGCGCGCGATGAGAGGGGAACGTCACCGCACGGCACCGTGACGTCACGCTGCGGGAACGCACCCGCCGTCCACTGGTGCGCATGGCCGACCTCTTCTCCCCCTTCACGCTCAAGGGCGTGACCCTGCGCAACCGCATCGTCATGTCACCGATGACGATGTACCGCTCCGTGGACGGCGAGGCGAACGACTTCCACGTGATGCACCTGGGCGCCCGCGCCGCGGGCGGCTTCGGGCTGCTGTTCCCCGAGCAGATCGCCATCACCCCCGACGGCCGCACCACCGTCCACTGCGGCGGCCTCTACGACGACGCGCAGGTCGCCGGCTGGAAGCGCACCACCGACCTCGTCAAGGCCATGGGCGGGGTCAGCGCCGTCCAGCTCGGGCACACCGGCCGCAAGGGCAGCGCCGTGGCGCCCTGGGAGGGCGGGCACCAGGTCGCTGCCGACCACCCCGAGGGGTGGAGGTGCAAGGCACCCTCCGCGGTGCCCTACGGCGCCGACCACCCCCACCCGGTCGACGAGCTGAGCGTCGAGGAGATCCAGGGGATCCACCAGGCGTACGCAGACGCCGCCGTGCGCGCCGTGGAGGCCGGCTACGAGTGGATCGAGATGCACTACGCGCACGGCTACCTCGGCGCCAGCTTCTTCTCCCCCCTCGCCAACCAGCGCACCGACCAGTACGGGGGCAGCCTGGAGAACCGGGCCCGCTTCCACACCGAGGCCCTGGACGCCGTCAGGTCGGTCGTCCCCGAGCGCATCCCGCTCACCATGCGCCTGGGCGCCGACGACCTGCACCCGGCCGGCGCCACCATGGACGAGGCCGTCGCGGCGATCTCCCTCATGAAGGAGCACGGCCTCGACATGGCTGACATCTCGGCGGGCTTCAACACCCCCGAGATGGACGGAACGCCGCTCGGTCAGCCGATGGGCTTCCTGTCGCGGGCGCTGCGCGTCAAGCGCGAGGTGGGCATCCCGGTGGGCGTCAGCTGGAACCTCGGCGTGCCCGCCAACGCCGAGCGCGCGGTGCGCGAGGGCCTGGACCTGGTGTTCCTGGGCCGCCCGGCGCTGGCCAACCCGCACTGGCCGGTCTGGGCGGCGCGCGAGCTGGGCGAGGAGTCGCCGTTCGACCTCGTGCCCGAGGACTACGGCTGGTGGCTGAAGAACTTCCGCGGCCACGCGCCGAGCATCGGCTGGCCCGAGCCCACCGGCACCAGCATCGACCTCGACGCCGCGGCGTCGTCGTCGGTGCCCCACCAGGGCCGCCACGAGGAGGCGGGAGCCGGCGTCGGCTGATCCTCTGTGCGCGCCCGCGCGTCCCGCCACGTAGGTTCGCCCTCGTGGCGGGACGCGCGTGGATCACCGGTGGCGGCTCGGGCGTGGGTGCCGCGTGCGCGCTGTCGCTGGCGGCCGTCGGCTACGAGGTGGTCGTGTCGGGGCGCCGCGGCGACCGCCTCGAGGCGGTCGCGGCGGCCGTGCGCGCGACCGGTGGTGCGGCGAGCGCGCTGCCCCTGGACGTCGCCGACGGCGGGGCCGTGGCCGCCGCCGGGCGGCTGCTGGAGGACTCCGGCGGCGTGGACGTGCTGGTGGCGGCCGCCGGTCTGAACGCCCGCCGGCGCCACTGGGACGACCTCGACCTGCCCGCCCTGGACGCCATCGTGGCCGCCAACCTCACCGGGCTCGCGCACTGCGCGGCGGCGGTGGCCCCCGGCATGCACGACCGCGGCGACGGGCTCGTCGTCGTCGTGAGCTCCCGGGCCGCGGTGCGCGCGTCCCCGGGGGCGGGTGCGGCGTACCGGATGAGCAAGTCCGGCGCCGGTGAGCTGGTGGCCAGCCTCAACGACGACCTCGCCGGCACCGGCGTGCGCGCCACCCACCTGTGCCCCGGTGACATCGCCACCGACTTCGTCGAGGCCCGGCCCACCGCCCCCGACGAGGAGGCGCGCTCGGTGATGCTCACCCCCGACGACGTGGCGCGCGTGGTCGCCTTCATCGCGACCACCCCGGCGCGGGTGCGCATCGACGAGCTGGTGGTCTCCCCCAGCGCCACCCCCTGAGCCGCCACCTCAGTACCGTCGGGGCGTGGCGAAGAAGAAGGTGCACCGGCCCAAGAAGGCGAACGCGACCAAGCCGCGACGGCGCCCGCTGGGACGGGGCTCCGGTCCGGTGGTCGACGACGGCGCGTGGGTGTCGGACCCGGGCGCCCAGCGGTACCTCGGCCCGGGCGACGCCGTGGACCTCGCGCGCGACGGCTACGAGGACGACCCCGAGACGGTCGCCGAGCGCGAGGCCCGGCTGGCCCTGCTCGCCGAGGTGGAGTCGATCCCCGAGGAGCGGGTGGCCGCCGCGCTGCTGGGCAACCCGCTGGTGGCCCACCTCGGGGAGGTGCTGCTCAGCGGCGCCGACGACGACGAGGACCCGGTGGTCGCCGCGCCCGACGGGCTGCGCCCGCTCCAGGACGACGAGGTCGCCGTCCTGAAGCGGTGGAGCCGCGCCGCACTGCTCCTGCACGACCGGTCCGAGGCCGACGCCCTGGCCGCGGAGTGGCGCGAGGGCGGGCAGCCGAAGCTGCTGGCGGCCCGCGCGGCGCTGGCCCAGCACCTCATGGCCGTGGTGGAGGGCGACGACGCCGACCTGGAGGCCGAGTCGCTGGCCTGGCTCGGCGGTGCGGCGACCGCAGCGGGCGCGCCGGGCTCCGCCGCGGGCTCCGAGGAGGAGCTGCGCGCGGCGGCGCTGGACGTCGAGCGCGGAGAGGTGGTCATCGACCTGGTGGCGCGCCTCGCGCTGACGGGTCGGGTGCGGCTGGCCGACGTCGTGGCGGACTCCCCCGCCGGCGACCCGGTGCTGCGCGACACCCGGCTGCTGGCAGCAGCGGGCCTGTTCACCGTGGAGGAGCTGGAGGACGGGGTGCACGTGCAGGTCGACCCCGACCTGCGCGGGGTGCTCCTCGACGTGGCCGACGACCTGGTCACCGCCCTGCACGACGACGACCTGGCCGACCTCGAGGCCTGAGGCTCCGGTGAGGCACGCGCTCCGGCTCGAGGAGCTCGTGGTCGGGCGGCGGGTGGTCGTGCGCCACCGGCTGCCCGACGGGTCGGCCGCTGACGCGCTCGGGGAGCTGGTGGCCGCCGACGGCGAGCGGCTCGTCGTCGCCACGCGCCGCGGTGAGGTCGTCGTCGCCCGGGCCGACGTGCTCGCCGCCAAGGGCGTGCCACCGGCTCCCCCTCGGCGGCGCCCGCGGATCAGCGCTGACGCCCTGGAGCTGGTCGCGGCCGAGCACTGGCGCCCCCTCGAGCGGGAGGACCTCGGCGCGTGGCGCCTGCGGGCCGCGGGCGGCTTCACCGGGCGCGCCAACTCGGCGCTGGCGGTGGGCGACCCGGGCCAGCCCCTCGACGCGGCGCTGGAGCGGGTGCGCGGGTTCTACGCCGCGCGCGGGCTGGAGGCCGTGGTGGCCGCCCCCACGGGCGACCTCACCGAGCAGCTGGAGGGCCGGGGCTGGACGGTCCGCACCCCGAGCCTGGTGATGACGGCCGAGGTGCCGCCCGCCGAGGGCGTCGACCCCGGGGTGCTCCTCGCCGACGAGCCCGACGACGCCTGGCTGGCCGCGTACCAGGGCCGGGGCCCGGTCGGGCCGGTCGGGCGGCGGGTGCTGCTGTCCGCCGACGCGCAGGTGTTCGCGAGCCTGCGAGACGACGACGGCGCGGTCCGCGCGGTGGCGCGCGGCTCGCTCTCACGGGGTCCCGAGGGCACCTGGCTGGGGCTGGCGGCGGTCGAGACCGCCCCCGCCCACCGCCGCCGGGGGCTCGCGAGCCGGGTCACCGCGTCGCTGCTGGGGTGGGGCGCGCAGCGGGGTGCCCGAGCGGCCTTCCTGCAGGTGGCGGCCTCGAACTCCGCCGCGAGGGACCTCTACGAGCGCGCGGGGTTCACCGTCCACCACGAGTACCGCTACCTCGTCGCCCCCTGACACCCCCCTGACACCCCCCTGACACCTCCCGGGCAGCGCGGGGGAGGAACAGGCGGGGCGCGCGGGCGGTTGCCCTGGGCATGAGCCCGCACGTCCCGCTGTCCGTCCTCGACCTCGCCCCCGTCGACCGGCGCGCCGCGCCCGGCCGCGGCGCGCGCGAGACGCTGGCGGCGAGCGTGGAGCTGGCCCGGGCCGCGGAGCGCAGCGGCTACCGCAGGGTCTGGTACGCCGAGCACCACAGCATGCCGAGCATCGCCTCCTCCGCCCCGGCGGTGCTGGTGGCCCACGTCGCGGCCCACACCTCCACCATCCGGCTCGGCGCGGGCGGGGTGATGCTGCCCAACCACGCGCCGCTGACCATCGCCGAGCAGTTCGGCACCCTCGCCGCCGCCCACCCGGGCCGCATCGACCTGGGCCTGGGGCGCGCCCCCGGTTCCGACGGCGCCACCAGCGCGGCGCTGCGCCGGGACCCGTCGGCCGCCGACACCTTCCCCGACGACGTGCTGGAGCTGCAGGACCTGCTCGCCGGCACGCCGCGGCGCGACGGCGTGCAGGCGGTCCCCCACGCCCTCGACGACGACGGGCTGCCCGTGCCGCTGTTCGTCCTGGGCTCGTCGCTGTTCGGGGCGCGGCTGGCGGCGGCGCTGGGGCTGCCCTACGCGTTCGCGTCGCACTTCGCCCCGGACGCGCTCGAGCAGGCGATGGACCTCTACCGCCGGGAGTTCACCCCGAACGGCGGGCCCGGAGCGCTCGAGGCCCCGCACGCCATCGCGGCCGTCAACGTCTTCGCCGCCGACGACGAGGCCACGGCCGCCGCCCACGTGCTGGCGGCCCGGCGGCAGCGCGCGGTGGGCCTGTTCGGACGGGGCCGCCTGCCCGAGGGGACCGAGTCCGCCGACGACGCCACCTTCGACGCCGCCGCTGACGCGCTGCTGGACGCGGGCGCGTCCGTGCACGTGGACCGCATGACGCGGCTGGCAGCGGTCGGGACCCCGGACGACGTGGTCGCCCAGCTCGACGCCTTCGCGGCGCGCGTCGGCGCGGACGAGCTCATCACCGCCCACGGCGCCCCCACGCCCGCCGGGCGCGTGCGCTCGGTGGAGCTGGTGGGCAGCGCGGTCAGCGCGGCGCTGGCAGCCTGACCCCGGAGGTCTGCTGCACCACCGGCAGGCCGAGGGCCTGCACGGCGGGCGCCACCTCGGCCCGGGGCGGCCCGTCGAGGACCACGTCGAGCCCCAGCGCTCGCGCGCTGCGCGTGAACAGGACCAGCAGGGACTCCTCCGGCAGGTCTCCGGAGCGCAGGAGCAGCGCCGTGGCCGGCACGGCGTGCAGCTCGCCCAGGGCGGTGCCCTGGGCGGTCAGCCCCTCCAGCACCACGCCGACCCCGGCGCTGCGCAGCTCGCGCAGGTGAGCGAGCGACGCGGGGGTGGCGAGCGCGGACGGCCCGCAGGTGCGGACCGCGAGCGCTCCCCCCGCGGCGCCGTGGGCGCTGACGGCCTCGGCGACGTCGTCGACCACGTGGGTCCCGGCGACGTGGGCGGCGAGCAGGGGGACCCACACGGGGGGTGCCGACGGGCCGGCTGCGCGCTGCTGGCGCAGCGCCTCGTGGAGCCCCCAGCGGCCGAGGTCGCCGGTGCGGCCGGCCCGCTCGGCGGCGGCCACGAGGGCGGCGTGCTCGAGGTCCCGGCCGCTGCGGCGCTGCCAGCGCACCTGCCCGGCCAGGGCGACGGGCGCGGGCCAGGGGGCGGCGGGCGGCGGCGGCAGCACCGGGGACAGGTCCAGCACGAGGCCCTCCACCGGCCACGCCGCCCGCAGCTCCGCCTCGGCGGCGGTGACCTCCGCGTCGGCGGCGCGCAGGGCGTGGTCGTACAGCTCGACGCGGCCGCGGCCCCGGGCCTTGGCGCGGTAGGCGGCGGTGTCGGCCTCGTGGATCAGCGCGGCGGGCTCGGACGCGGTGTCGCTGACGGCGGCCCCGATGCTCGCGCCGACCGTGACGAGGTGGCCGTCGGCCACGATCGGCTCGGCCACCCCCTGCACCACGCGCTGGGCCACGGCGAGGACGTCCTCCACGTCGCGGACGTCGGTGAGGACCAGGACGAACTCGTCCCCGCCGAGCCTGCCCGCGACGTCGCCGTCGCGGACCGCCGCGGCCAGCCGGTGCGCCACCTCGCGGAGCACGTCGTCCCCGGCGCGGTGGCCGTGGGCGTCATTCACGCCCTTGAAGCCGTCGAGGTCCACGAAGAGGAGGGCGACGTGGGCGCGGCCCGCGCGGGCGGCGGCGAGCGCGCGCGCGAGGTGCTCGGTGCTGGCGGCGCGGTTGGCCAGGCCGGTGAGCGGGTCGTGCGTGGCCTGGTGCTCGAGGGCCCGCCGCATCTCCTCGCGGGCCAGGAGGCTTGCCGCGGCGGCCCGCAGGGCCATGCCCATGCGGAGCACCACGAACACGGACATGACGGCCGAGGCGAGGGCGACGGCGTAGTCGGCCTCCAGGTCGAGCAGCTGCATCACCGCGAGGGTGGCGGGTGCGAGGAGCACGGCCACGAGCAGCACACCGGTGCGGCGCGGCGTCATGCCGCTGGCGGCCGGCGCCTCCCGGTCCGACAGGTCGGCCATGCTGGGGTGCAGCGCGGCGGCGCTCCACGCCACGTTGCTCAGCAGCCAGCCCAGGCTGAGCGCGGTGAAGGCCCACCCGGGCAGCACGGCCCCCCACACGTAGGTGGAGTCGCCGACGAGCAGCAGGGCGATCGCCGCGAGCGCCAGCCAGGCGCTGCGGGACAGGCGCACCGAGCTGGCCACGAGGTGCGCGGCGAGCGCCACGAGCACGACGTCGGACCCCAGGTAGACCCCTCCCACGAGGTGGCTCAGCGCGTCGTCGCCGCGGCCGGCCACGACCGGGCCCACGAAGAGCACCCAGCCGAGCAGCCCCAGGCCGGTCGCGACGACGGCGCCGTCCACCAGACCGCCCAGCTGCCCGTTCGGCCGGGCGCGCCGCACGAGCAGCGCGACGCCGACCAGCAGCGGGACGTAGCCGAGCACGTACAGGGCGTCCGCGACCGTGGGGAAGGTGGTGTCGCCGAAGGCGGCCAGCACGTAGTAGGCGGTGTCCGCGAGGCTCCAGACGGCGTGCGAGGCAGCGACCCACCACCACGCCGCGGCGTGCCGGGGCCGGTGGCGGCGGATGCCCACGACGGTCGCGACGCAGCAGAAGACCCCGACGACGCCGTACGGCACCCCCGACCACGCGATCGAGCCGACGGGTCCGGCCAGCACCACGAAGGCCACCGCCCCGAGCGCGCCCAGCACGGCGAGCGTGCGCCCGTTCCACCCCATGCCACTGCATCGGCAGGACCGCCCACGAACCGGACCGGGTGGTAGGTCCGCCTCCAGGGGGACACCGCACGGCGGGGGGCTGGCAGGATCGCGGGGTGCAGGTGGACCTCAACGCCGACCTGGGCGAGGGCTTCGGCCGCTGGTCGCTGACCGACGACGACGCCCTGCTCGACCTGGTCAGCACCGCCAACGTCGCCTGCGGGTTCCACGCCGGGGACCCCGAGGCGGTGCTGCGGGTCTGCGCCGCGGCGGCCCGCCGCGGCGTGGCGGTGGCCGCGCACCCCTCCTACCGCGACCTCGTGGGCTTCGGCCGCCGGTACGTGGACGCGAGCCGCTCCGAGCTCGTGGCCGACGTGCTCTACCAGCTCGGCGCCCTCGACGGCCTCGCCCGGGCCGCCGGCACGCGCGTCGCCGCGGTCAAGCCCCACGGGGCCCTCTACACCACCGCCGCCCGGGGCGGGGAGCACGGCGAGGCGGTGGTGGAGGCGGTGCACCGCTTCGACCCCGGTCTCCCCCTCGTGTGCCTCGCCGGCTCCCCGCTGCTGGAGCTGGCGCGCGCCGCGGGCCTGCGGACCGTGGCGGAGGCCTTCGCCGACCGCGGGTACACCGCCACCGGCGAGCTGGTCGACCGGCGCTCCCCCGGTGCGCTCGTGACCGACCCGGCCGAGGTCGCGCAGCGGGTGGTGCGCCTGGTCGCGCACGGCGTGGTGCGCACCGCCGACGGCACCGACGTCGCCGTGGCCGCCGAGTCGGTCTGCGTCCACGGGGACTCCCCCGGCGCCGTGGCCGTGGCCCGCGCGGTCAGGTCCGCCCTGGAGGCCGCCGGCGTCGAGGTGCGGGCGGTGCCCGCGTGAGCAGCCCGCCGTGAGGCTGCTGCGGGCGGGCTCGAGCGCGGTGCTCGTGGAGCTCGACGAGCTCGCCGGCGTCCTGCAGGGCGCCCTGGAGGGCGCCCTGGGCGGTGCGACCGAGGTGGTCCCCGCTGCGAGGACGCTGCTGCTGCGGTGGGACGGCCGTCCCGCGCCGGACCTGGGCGAGCTCGCCGGCGCGCTGCGGCCCGTCCTGGACACCGCCGCGAGCCCCGGCCCCTCCGCCCGCGACGACGGGGACGGCGGGGGCGTGGTCGAGGTGCCGGTGGTCTACGACGGCCCCGACCTCGCCGAGGTCGCGCGCCTCACCGGCCTGGACGAGGCCGAGGTGGTGCGCCGGCACACCGCGACGCCCTGGTCCGTGGCCTTCACCGGGTTCGCGCCCGGCTTCGCCTACCTCGTCGGCGGCGACCCGGCGCTGCGGGTGCCGCGCCGCGAGGTGCCGCGCACCCGCGTGCCCGCGGGGGCGGTCGGCCTGGCCGGGGAGTTCAGCGGCGTCTACCCGCGGGCCTCCCCCGGCGGCTGGCAGCTGCTGGGCCGCACCGACCTGCCCGTGTGGGACGCCTCCCGCGAGCCGCCCGCCCTGCTGCGCCCCGGCACCCGCGTCCGCTTCACCGCGGGACCGCCCGCACCCCTCGCGCCTCCCACCCCTCCCGGTGATCATGGTCCCCGGCCTGCGGGAGGTGCCTCCCGGTCGGCCGCCCCCGCCCGCGACGCAGCGCCGCTGCGCCTGGGCGGCCTCGAGGTGCTCGACCCCGGCCCGTCGGCGCTCGTGACGGACCTCGGCAGGCCTGGTCGCGCGGACGTCGGCGTCAGCCCGGGCGGCGCGCTCGACCGCGGGTCCCTGCGCGCGGCGAACCGGGCGGTCGGCGGAGCCGCCGGGGCGCCGGCGCTCGAGGCCGCGGGGCGGCTGGTGGTCCGCTCCCTGGGGCGCACGGTGGTGGCGGTGACGGGCGCGCTCGTCGTCGTCGAGGTCCTCAGGGCGGCCTCGGGCGCCGGCCCGGGGCGGGTGCGGCCGGGCCTGCCCGTCCCGCTGGACGACGGCGACGTCCTCACCCTCGAGCCCGCGGGCGCCGGCGCCGCCGCCTACCTCGCGGTGCGGGGCGGCCTGGACGTGCCGCGGGTGCTCGGCAGCGCCGCCACCGACGTGATGTCCGGGCTGGGTCCGGCGCCGCTGCGCGCCGGGGACGTGCTCGCCGTCGCGGGTCCGCCCTGGCTGGACGCCGCGGTGCCGCTGCTGCCGCAGGAGCGCACCGGGCCGCCGCTGCCCCGCCCCGGCGCCGTGACGGCGCTCGACGTGGTGCTCGGGCCCCGCGACGACTGGTTCACGCCCGCCGCCGTCGAGCTGCTGCAGCGCCAGGTGTGGCGGGTCAGCGCCCAGACCAACCGGGTCGGTGCGCGCCTGGAGGGCGGCGTGCCGCTGGAGCGCCGCGACCCGGGGCGCGAGCTGCCCAGCGAGCCGGCCGTGCGCGGGGCGCTGCAGGTGCCGCCCAGCGGGCAGCCGGTGCTCTTCGGGCCCGACCACCCGGTGACCGGCGGCTACCCCGTGGTCGCGTGCGTGGCGGCCCACCACCTCGACCTCGCCGGGCAGCTGCCGCCCGGCGCCCTCGTGAGGTTCACCGCCCGCTGACCGACCGGCCGACGGGGAGCAGCGCGTCGAGCAGCGGTGCCGGCCAGATCCGGTCCGGTGGGTGGGGCAGCGCGACCTCCGGGCGGCCGGCGAGGACCACGGCGGCGCAGTGGTTGGAGCAGATGAGCCGGTCCGGGCGGGAGAGCGCGGTGCCGAGCCACCGCAGCGGCGGCAGGTGGAGCAGGTGCCCGGCGATCCTGGTGATCTCGCCCCAGTCGTACCCCTGGTCGAGCAGCTGGTGGCTGCGCAGCAGACCGAGGTCGCGCTCGTGGGTGGTCCGCCACGGCCTGACGACCCGCAGCGGCTCGCCGTCCAGCGGTCGGACGCGCTCGCGCAGGCCCGAGCCGCCGCCGTACGGGCCGTCACCGCCGAACGCCTCGTGCGTGCGCCACACCCCCGGCTCGAGCTCGCGGACCAGCACGCCGCAGTGCGCCACCGTCGAGCGGCTCGCGCGCCGGATCACCCACCCCTGCAGGCCGCGACCGCGCGAGAAGAACAGGTCTCCGGGCTCCGGCGCCTGCGGGGTGGGCTGCGTCACCGGGCGAGTCACCGGGCGAGTCTGCGGGCGTCCTGCAGGAGCTGCTCGCGCAGGGGCGCGGCCGGGTCGGCGGGGCAGCGCCACAGCTGCGCGTCCAGCTCGCTGGCCAGCAGCTCGGTGAGCACCTCGCCCTCGGGGCCGTCCCCCGCGTTGAGGAGCAGCCGCCAGCCCGCGCCCCGCAGGCCCTCGAGGACGACGACGACGGCGTCCCCCGGCCACGCCGGGTCGGCGCCGGGGCTCGTGGCGGTGGCGTCGAGGCAGACCACCGGCACGCGTGCCCGCCGGCGGCCCGGCAGCGGCGCCCCCGCGACGGCGGCGAGCACCGCCGGGGAGGCGCAGACCAGCGCCGTGCCGCCGGGAGGCGCGGGCAGCCAGGTGGGCGGGGCGTCGCGCAGCTGCTGCAGCGTGAGCACCGCGGGCAGGCCAGCGGAGGCCATGGCGGCGAGGGCTGCGCCGGTCGGCCCGTCCGGGGCAGCAGGCAGGTCCAGCACCAGCGCGACGTCGGCCAGGGCCAGACCCACCCGCTCCGCCTGCACCGGGTCGAGGTCGGCCGGCGCTGCGACGGGCTCCGGCTCGCGCACCGGAGCCGGTGCGGGCGCTGCCACGGGCGCCGGTGCCGGTGCCGGGGCGGGTGGCCCGGCGACGACCGCGACCGCGGTGGGCGGCAGCGCCAGCGCGTCGCGCTCGTCGTCGTCGTGCTCCTCGCGCACCGGGCCCGCGTCGAGAGCACGGACGGCCGCGACGAGCCCCTCGCTCCACCCGGTGACCTCGCGGAGCAGCTCCTCGACGTCGGTGAGGCGCACGGACAGGTGGGTGCCGCGCACCACGGCGGCCGGACCGAGGACCGCGCGGGCACCGGAGCGCTGGGCGGCGGTGGCGCTGGGCAGCTGGTGCACGGCGACGGGGTCGGCACCGGTCTCGAGCTGCCCGCGGACCCGCTGCACCACCCAGGCGAGCCCGGGTCCGGCGAGGAGCTCGGCGACCTCTGCGAGGACCGCGCGCCCAGGGGTGCGCGACGGCGCGGGGCGGCTCGCGACGACGGCGGGCTCGCCCCGGGAGGGACGGGGGGTCACCCCTCCATGGTGGGGCTCGGACGTCTGCCGTGAGGGCGACTCGGCCGCAGTGCCGCACGACGATTCCTGACGGTGAGGTGGTTGGCGCTCACGCAGAGTGGCCGCTGTCGGTGGTGGGGTCCACCATCGTGACCATGGCTGCCACCGGTCTCCTCCCCACGTGCGTGATGCCGCCCGTGCTGCTGGAGCACCTCGTGCTCCGCGGCACCGACTCCCAGCGCGAGCGCGCGCTGCGGACGCTCTCCCTCGACGCCTCGCTGCGCTCCTCGCGGGCGCAGACCGCCCTGCTGCGCCCGAGCCGGCCGCGCGCCGTCGTGGCCCACGCCCGCGCTGGCGCGCGGCCCGCGCGGACCGTCTACGACTGCCGCTCCTCCGAGGACCTGTCCACGGCCGTGGTGGTGCGCGCCGAGGGGGCGCCGGCCACGGGCGACGCCGCCACCGACGAGGCCTACGACGGGCTCGGCGCCACCTTCGAGCTGTTCCGGCAGGCGTACGGCCGCGACTCCATCGACGACGAGGGGCTGCCGCTGCGCGGCTTCGTGCACTTCGGGCAGAGCTACGACAACGCCTTCTGGGACGGCCAGCAGATGGTCTTCGGCGACGGCGACGGCGAGGTGTTCGCGCGGTTCACCGTCGCCATCGACGTCATCGGCCACGAGCTGACCCACGGCGTCACCGACGACGAGGCGCAGCTGGTCTACAGCCAGCAGTCGGGGGCGCTCAACGAGTCCGTCTCCGACGTCTTCGGCTCCCTGGTCAAGCAGTGGTCGCTGGGGCAGAGCGCGGACGAGGCGGACTGGCTCATCGGGCAGGGCCTGCTGCTGGACCACCCCGACATGGCGCTGCGCTCGATGGCGGCGCCCGGCACCGCCTACGACACCCCTGAGCTGGGCCGGGACGGCCAGCCCGCGCACATGGACGACTACGTGGTGACCACCTCCGACGACGGCGGCGTGCACACCAACTCGGGGATCCCCAACAAGGCCTTCCACCTGGCGGCCACGGCGATCGGCGGCAACGCGTGGGAGGTCGCGGGGCGGGTCTGGTACGACGCGCTGCGCGACCCGTCGCTGCCGAAGACGGCGTCCTTCGCGACCTTCGCGCAGACCGCGCTGCGGGCTGCTGAGGCGCTCGGGCACCGGCGCGGGTCGACCGTCCACGACGCCGTCGGCGACGCCTGGTCGCAGGTGGGCGTGCTCTGAGCGGCGCTGCGAGGGCGCCTCGCGGCAGGGTCCTGCCCCGTCGAGGTGCCGGTTCCGCTGCTGAGCCGCTCCTCGAGGCCCGGAAGTCACTCGGCGCTCCTACAGCTCAGCGCTGTGTGAGCGCCTGTGGACAGCGCCAGCGGCACCGGTCCGACCTGCGCCACGGTGCTCCCGTGTCACGGCCCCCCGCTCCCCTCCCCGCACGCCTGCGCCACCGGTCCTTCACGGTCGACGAGGCGCTCGCGCTGGGGGTGAGCGAGCGCCGGCTGCGGGCAGCGGACCTGAGGGCACCCCACCGCGGGGTGCGGGTCAGCCTGGGTGTCGAGTGGACGCCACTCGTCGCCCTGCAGTGCGCGCTGCTGGCGGGGCCGGAGGGCGCGGTCGGCACCGGCGCCCACGCCGTCGTCGCCCTGGGGCTGCCCGCGCCGTTCGGCGCACCGGACCCGACGACGGCTGAGCCGGTGCTCGCCCTCCCCCGGGGGACCCGGGCGCCGCGCCGCTCCGGCTTCGCCGTGCGCCCCGCGAGGCTGCACCCGCAGACGCGCACCTGCCGGGTGCGGGGCGTGCTGCTCCTCTCGCCCGAGGACCTCTGGGCCCAGCGCTGCGGCGAGCTCGACGAGGAGAGCGCGGTCGCGCCGGGCGACGCGGTGCTCAGGGTGCTGCGGAACGACCTGGCGGCGATGCGCGCGGCCCTCGAGCGGTTGCCGGTCGAGGCGCGGGCCACCGCTCGGCGCGTGCTCGACCAGGTCCGGCACGAGGTCTGCTCCCCGGTGGAGACCCGGCTGCGGCTGCTCCTCGCCCGTGCCGGGGTGCCGGAGGCGAGCCACTTCGCCGCTGCGCTGCCGCGCGAGGGCCGGGCGGACGTGTGGCCCGACCTGCAGTGGGACTCGGTGCGCGTGGCCGTCGAGGTGGACGGCCCCCACCACGGCGAGGACGAGCAGCACGAGCGCGACATCCGCCGCCGTCGGCGGACCGAGCACCACGGGTGGACCCAGGTGGTGGTCTCCTCCCGGGAGGTGATGAGGCAGCCGGACGACGTGGTGCGCTGGGTGAGCGACGAGCTGCGGCGCGCCGGCCTGCGCTGGTGACGGACCTGCCGCGTCTGGTCGGAACCCTGCCTCGACGTGTCGGAACCGAGCCCGGGTTCCGACACCTCGAGGCAGGGTTGCGACACACCGGGGCAGGGTTCCGGCACCTCGCGGCGGCCCGGAGCGGCCCGGAGCGGTTGGACCGGCACTGCGCGATGATGGCCGTGTGCGGGTGGTCGTGGAGCGCAGCGGGGGCTTCGCCGGCGTGGTCCGGCGCGGCGAGGCCGACGCGTCGCAGCTCGACGACTCCACCGCGCAGCAGCTGCGCGACCTCGTGGCCGCCGCGGCCGCCGGTGCGCCCGGTCCCGGCTCGCGCCGCGACGGGTTCTGCTACGAGGTGGTGCTCGAGGACGACGGCGAGACCGCAGCCGGGCCGCAGCGCGTCCAGCTGCGCGAGGGCTCGATGCCCGCGGGAGCGCGCCAGCTGCTGGACGGCCTGCTCCGCTGAGGCGCGACCGCTGGGATCTTCAGCCCCGGGGCTGACCGGTCTGCCCGCTGCGTCCGCCCGTGGTCGCCCAGCGGCCTCCCAGGAGACGCACCGCTGGAAGGGTGTGCTCGTGGAGGTCCGAGGCGCACGCTGGGTCCACGCGAAGGGACGTGGTCACCGTGGTGGTGCTGGGAGCTGTCGGGCTGGTCGTCGGGGTGGGAGCCGGGGCGCTGCTGCTGGTGGCGCTCGCCCTGTCGGTGCGCGCGGCGCGGGTGGGCCGCCTCACCCCCGGCGAGGACGGGCTGCCGCTGGTGGGAGCGCGCCACGCGCAGTTCGGGGACGCGACCGCCGCCGCTAGGGCTGCTGGGGCCTCGCCGGCACGGCCGCTGCGGCTGGTCCGTCCGTCCTGCGACGCGGCAGACCAGCCGCAGCCCGCGCGCGCCGCCTGACCCCGGGGCCGAGCACCCCGCTCAGGAGGCCCGCAGCTCCTGCTGCGCCCTCACCGTGGTGATGGTGCCGAGCAGGTGGGTGGTCGCGGGGGCGGCGTGGCGGCCGCTGCGGCTGCTGCGGCCGGCCAGTGCGGCCAGACCGGTCAGGCGCAGCACGTCGTCCCAGCTGCGCGCGCCGGCCGCCGGCCGGCTGCGGTCGGCGCGGCGGCCGCGTGCGGGCGCCGGGCCCCAGGCCGGGTCGAGGGTGGGCCGCTGCGAGGCCACCACGGCGGGGTGGACGGCGCTGGTGAAGACCATGTCGGTGTCGAGGAGGCTCATGCGGGCAACCGTGCTCCCCGGCGCTTGCGGCCCGCTTGCAAGCGGCATGCTGACCGCGTGAGCTCGACCGGCCCGACCACCGAACCGCTCCCGGGCCGCCCCGGCCCCGCCGTCAGGGTCGCCCTGCCCGTCCCGGTGCTGTCCCAGCCGGTCCGCCGCTTCCTGGCCACGGAGTCCGGCAGCGCGGTGCTGCTGCTCCTCGCCACGGCGGCCGCGCTCGTGTGGGCCAACCTGCCCGGCGGCACCTACCAGACCGTGTGGGAGACCACCGCCGGCGTCACGCTCGGCGACGCCGGCCTGACCATGGACCTCGGGCACTGGGTCAACGACGCGCTCATGGCGGTCTTCTTCTGCACCGTCGGCCTGGAGATCTCGCGCGAGGTCACGGTCGGGCACCTGCGCAGCCCGCGCGCCGTCGTCGTCCCCGCCCTCGGGGCGGTCGGCGGTCTGGTGGTGCCGGCCCTGCTGTTCTTCGCCTTCACGGCCGGCACCCCGGCGGCCGTCGGCTGGGGCATCCCCATCTCCACCGACACCGCGTTCCTCGTGGGCATGCTGGCGCTGTTCGGGCCGCGCTGCCCGGACAGGCTGCGGCTGTTCCTGCTG
Organism: Streptomyces sp. NP160; assembly: GCF_006335115.1. Taxonomy (GTDB): domain Bacteria; phylum Actinomycetota; class Actinomycetes; order Actinomycetales; family Quadrisphaeraceae; genus Quadrisphaera. Next base: position 5,106 of record NZ_VDMJ01000046.1, on the reverse strand, counting down.
ACGCTGGCCATCGTCGACGACATCGGCGCGGTCACCGTGATGGCCGTCTTCTACAGCCACGGCGTCTCCGTGCCGGCGCTGCTGCTGAGCGCGCTGCTCCTCGCCGTCCTCGTCGGGCTGCGGCTGGCCGGGGAGTGGCGGCTGACGCCGTACGTCGTCGTCGGGATCGCCCTGTGGGGCGCGGTGCACGCCTCCGGCGTCCACGCCACCCTCGCCGGCGTGCTCGTCGGGCTGGTGGTGCCGGCCACTGCTGTGGAGCCGGAGCAGCGCGACCGGGTCCGCGCCTTCGGGCGGGCGCTCATCGAGCGCGCCGACCCCACCCGCGTCCGGCTGGCCACCTCGGCGGTGCGCGCGTCCGTGCCGCCCAACGACCGGCTGCAGGCGGCGCTGCACCCGCTGTCGGCGTTCCTCGTCGTCCCGCTGTTCGGCCTCGCCAACGCGGGCGTGAGCCTGTCGGGCGAGACGCTGCGCGCCGCGGTCGGCTCTCCGCTGACGTGGGGCGTCGTCGTCGCCCTCGTGGTCGGCAAGACCGCTGGCATCGCGGTCGCCGCCGGGCTGGCGCTGAAGTTCCGCCTCGGCGACCTGCCCGGGCGCGTGCGCTACGGCCACCTCGTGGGCGGCGCCATGATGGCCGGGATCGGCTTCACCCTCAGCCTGTTCATCACCGACCTCGCCTTCGACGACCCCGTCCTGCAGGCCGAGGCGAAGATCGGCGTGCTCGCCGGGTCCCTGCTCGCCGCCGTGCTGGGAGCGCTGGTGCTGCGGGTGCTCGGCGAGCGGCTGCCGCTGTGCTCCCCCGACCTCGACGACGACGGCGGGCTGCCGGCCCTGCCGAGCGGTCCCTGGACCGACCCGACCCGCACCTAGGCTGCCTGCGTGGCAGTGCTGCACACCACCCTCGGACCGCTGGCGGAGCAGGACTGCGGGCTGGTGCTCCCGCACGAGCACCTCGTCGTCGACTTCCGCACGCCCGACGAGCAGCCCGCAGACGCGCTGGACGTCGAGGAGGTCGTCGCGACGATGGCGCCCGCCCTGGCCGACGCGGGGGCCGCGGGCGTGACCGTGCTGGTGGAGTGCACCCCGCCCGGGCTGGGCCGCCGGGCCGACGTCCTGGCCGCGGTGAGCCGCGCCGCCGGGGTCCCGGTGGTCTTCGCGACGGGCGTGTACCGCGAGCCGTGGGTGCCCGGGTGGGTCTACGACGCCAGCGACACCGACCTCGAGGAGTTCATGACCCGCGAGCTCACCGGTGGCGTCGACGGCACCGGCGTGCCGGCCGGGTTCATCAAGGTCTCCGCCGGCGACGACGGGCTGCGCCCGGTGGAGGAGCGCGTGCTGCGCGCCGCCGCGCGCGCGGCGGTGCGGACGGGCGCGCTGGTCGGCTCCCACACCGCTGACGGCCGGGTGGTGCTGCAGCAGATCGCCGTCGCCGCCGCCGAGGGGCTGCCGCCCGGCCGGTTCCTGTCCATCCACACCCAGCTGACGGCCGACGCCGGGCTGCGGCAGGCGGTCGTCGACGCGGGGGCGTGGATCGAGTACGACCACGTCGGCCAGGGCGACGACGCGGCTGCGCTCCGGCTGGTGCTCGACTCCCTCGAGGCCGGCCACGAGGACCGCCTGCTGGTCTCGCACGACGCCGGCTGGTACGACCCGGCCCTGCCGGGCGGTGGTCCCCGCAGGCCGTTCACCACGCTGACCGGCACCTTCCTGCCGGCGCTGCGGGAGGCCGGGGTACCGCAGCAGACTGTGGACGTGCTGACGCGCCGCAACCCCTTCCGGGCCTTCGCGCGATGAGCGCGGTGCGCGCGCTGCAGGCCCTGGTCGACGACGACCCCGAGGCCGCCCGCCGTGCCGTGAGCGGTGACACGTCGCTGCTGGGGTCAGCCCTCGCGCAGCACCTCGACCGGCAGCTGGACGGCCAGCGCAGCGGGTCGGTCTACGACGCGCCCGCGGCGTTCGAGGCCTTCATCCGCGGCGGCGGGAACGTGCAGCTCTACGACGCCACCCGTGCGGCGCTGGCCGCGGCGTACGACGCCGAGCAGCCCGCCGCCGTGCTCGACGTCGGCTGCGGCGACGGGACGGCGCTCGTGCCGGCGCTGCGGGCGGCCCGGCACCACCCGGACCGCGTCGACGTGGTCGAGCCGTCCGAGCCGCTGCTCGAGGCGGCCCTGTCCGAGCTGCGCGCGTGGCGGGTGCACCCGTGGCCGACGACGGTGCAGGAGTTCCTGACCCGCCTCGACGAGGACGACGACGCGCCGGCCGGCTGGGGCGTCGTCCAGTCCACCTTCGCGCTGCACACGCTCCCCCACGCCGAGCGCACCGAGGTGCTGCGCGCGCTGCTCCCCCGGACCGGCCGGCTCGCGGTGGTGGAGTTCGACGTGCCGCAGGTGCCGGTGGGCAGCCCCGAGCACCTGGAGTTCCTGGCCCGGACGTACGAGCAGGGCCTGGCGGAGTACGACGACGACCGCGAGCTCGTCGCGCAGGGCTTCCTCATGCCCGTGCTCACCGGGCAGCTGCGCCCCGGCGCGGTGCGGGCCACCTTCGAGCAGCCCGCGCAGGCCTGGGCGGAGCAGGTCCGCAGCGCCGGCTTCGCCGACGTCGAGGTCACCGCCCTCGACGACTACTGGTCCTCGCCGGCGTTCCTGCTCACCGCGCGCGGTGGAGCACCGCTGTGGCGAGGGCCGGCCACGCCGTGGTCGCCCACTCCCCGAACGGCTCCGCCGACGCCGTGACGAGCGCCAGGGAGCGCGCCCGGTCCACCCACAGCGAGGTGCCGCTCTGGCCGAAGTGGCCGAAGGTCGCCGGGTCGTTCTCGGGGCTGGTCCAGTGCGGGTCCTTGTCGGCGCGGACCTCGGCGCCCAGGCCCCAGTCGTTGTGGGCCTGCTTGCCGAAGCCCGGGAGCACCCCCACCAGCCCGGGCCGGCTGGGCGTGCGCAGGGCGTCGACGACGGCGACGGGCAGCACCCGCGGAGCCAGCAGCTCGCCCGCGAACAGCGCCAGGTCAGCCGTGGGCGCCACCAGCCCGTGCGCGGCCGACCCGTCGAGCCGGGTGCTGGTCATGCCGAGGGGCTGTGCGACCAGCTCGCGCAGCAGCTCGGCGAACGGCGCACCCGTCAGCGCTGAGGCGTGCGCGGCGGCCACCTCGATGCCGGTGTTGCTGTAGATCCGCCGCTGCCCCGGCTGGGCGCGCACGCGCCAGGTGCCGGGGCCGCCGGCCTCGAAGTCGAGGCCCGAGGTGTGGTCGAGCAGGTGCGACAGGGTCGCGCCGGGCGGGGCGGCGTCGGCAGGGAGCGCCTCGTCGAGGTCCGCCTCGCCGTCGTGGACGAGCACCAGCACGGTGAGCGCCGAGAGCAGCTTGGTCACCGACGCCCAGCGGCGCGGCGCCTCGAGGTCGCCGGTGGAGGCGAGCGGAGCCCCGGGTTCCACGACGACGACGGAGGCCGCCGGGTCCGGCCACTGCGCCACGTGCTGCGCGAGCACCTCCGGGAGCGTCGCAGACAGATCCGTCACGGCTCCAGCCTGCCAGCGAGCGCCGGGACGAGCGCCGCGGCCACCTCCTCCACGGTCACCCTGTGGTCACCGGGGACGTGGTCGGCGACGGCGCCGACGGTGGCCGGGTCGAGGTCCAGCCCGAGAGCGGCGTACACGTCGGTGGTGACCGCCCGCAGCGGCGCCGAGCCGTCCACGACGAGCAGCGCCGAGACGAGGTAGGCGCGGCGGGTCTGGCGCTGCGCGGTGCCGGCCACCTTGGTGGCTCCGGGAGGGACCCCGGGCGTCATGACGTGCACCGAGTGCTTCCCGGGGCAGTACTCCCGCGGCAGCTCGCCCGTCCGCGCGTCCAGGCCGAACCCGCCCAGCACCTCGACGAGGGCGTCGGCGACCAGCTCGAAGCGCTCGGTCATGCCGTGGCGGGGGTCCTCGCTGCGGCCGATGACGTCGATGACCAGCGTGTCCGCGTGGTACGGCGCCATCCGGCCGCCGACGGGCCTCACGACGGGGTCGAACCCATGCGCACGCGCCACCTCCTGGGCCGCGGCGAATCCGGGCAGCAGCGCGTCGCGGCGGCTGAACGCCGCGGTCGGCGCCGGGCGCAGCAGCCGGACGAGCTGCGGGCTGCGGCCCTCGCCGACGTCCGCGAGGAGCGCGAGGCGACGGGCGGCGTCGTCGTCGGCGGCCAGCGGAGGGTGGAGGGACGTGTCGAGCCGGTCCTCCAGCTCGAAGGGGCCCGTCATCGCCGCAGCCGGTCGGTCGGCCGGGGTCGCGGTCATCACCAGATGGTGTGCCCTCCGTCGACCAGGAGGTCCACCCCGGTCACGAACGACGCCGCGTCCGACAGCAGGAACGCCACCGGGCCGAACACCTCCTCCGGCTGGGCGTTGCGGCCCAGCGGGGTGTCGGCGGCGTACCCGGCCATGAGGTCGACCTGCTCCGGGCGCATCGCCATGGGCGTCAGCGTGTACCCGGGGCTGACGGTGTTGACCCGGACGCCGGACGGTGCGAGCTCCCACGCCAGCGTGCGGCCGAGGTGGATGACCCCGGCCTTGCTGGCGTTGTAGTGCCCCTGGTGCAGGCCCCGGTTGGCGATGCTGCCGGACATCGACGCGATGTTGACGATGGTCCCGCCCCCGGCGCGCTGCATGGCGCGGCCCTGCGCGCGGCAGGAGGTGAAGACGCCGACGAGGTTGACGGCGAGCACCTCGGTGAACTGCGGCGTCTCCATCTCCAGCGCGGGTGCGGCGTTCGCGATGCCGGCCGCGTTGACCGCCAGGGTCACCGGGCCGAGCCGGGCCTCGGCGGCGCCGACCGCGGCGTCGACGGAACCCTCGTCACGGACGTCCGCGGACCACGCGATGGCCCGCGCACCCAGCTCGCGCAGCTCGGTGACCACGGCGTCGAGGCGGTCCTGGTCACGCGCCACGCAGGCCACCGCGACGCCCTGCACCCCGAGCCCCAGGGCGACGGCACGGCCGATGCCGCTGCTGGCCCCCGTGACGACGGCGACGCGCCCGCCCAGCCCGAAGTCGGCGCCCATCAGCTGGCGGTGCGCGCGCCGTGGCGGGCGAGGACGGCGGTGGCCTCCTGGCGGGCCGGGCCGGCCGCCGAGGCAGC
>NZ_VDMJ01000045.1 GCF_006335115.1 Streptomyces sp. NP160 | reverse complement strand
ACCGTAGCGACGCTTGCCGCAGAAAGCATCTGGGCTATGGTGCTTTCCGTGGCAAGCACCTGCCTGCTGCGCTCATCCGCCCCCGGAGGTCCCTCGTGCTGGCTGCCCGCTTCCACCGCTACGGCAACCCCGACGTCCTCGTCATCGAGCAGGCCCCTGAGCCCGAGGCCACCCCTGGATCAGTGCGCATCCGCGTGCAGGCGGCCAGCGTCAACCCCATCGACGTGCTCCTGCGCGCAGGACACCTGCACCAGGTCCTGCCCCTGAACCTGCCCGCCGTCCCCGGCCGCGACGCGGCCGGGGTGGTCGACCAGGTCGGCCCTGGGGTCAGCGGCACCAGCGTGGGCGACGTGGTCTTCGGCCTGGGTGGGTTGGCGGACACCACCGCCGAGCACGCCGTCCTGACGGCCTGGGCCCCGGCCCCATCCACCTGGACCTCCGCCCAGGCCGCAGCCGCCGGGCTGGCCTCGGCCACCGCGCTGGCCGCCCTAGACGCGCTGGGCCAGGCGCTGGACCCCTCCACCTCCGACCTCGACGCCCTCGCCGGCCGCACACTGCTCATCGAAGGTGCCTCAGGTGCCGTGGGCAGCGCCGCAGCGGCCTTCGCCGTGGCGGCTGGGGCGCGAGTCATCGGCACCGCCCGGCAGGACAAGCACGGCCCCCTGGCCGAGCTGGGCGTGCTGCCCACCACCTACGGCCCCGGCCTGTCCGAGCGGGTCGCCGACCTGGCACCACAGGGGGTCGACGCGGCCCTGCACGCAGCTCCTTCGTCCTCCCTGCCTGACCTCGTCGAGATCGTCGGCAACGCCAGCGCCGTGGTCACCGTCATCGACGCCGAGGGCGCCGCCCGCCTCGGTTCGGCCAAGGTCGACGCCCGCAACGACTCCACCCTGCTGCGGCGGGCCGCCGCCCTCGGCCAGCGCGGTCTGTACAGCCCGCGCGTGGCGCACGAGCTGCCCCTGGCGGCCGCTAGCCGGGCTCACGCGCTGGCTGAGGGCGGCAGCGGCAAGGTCGTCATCACCGTTCCCTGACCGCGGCAGACGTGACCGGAGCCGGTCCGACCACGCGTTGGCGCGGCGCCCGTGCCGGCACGGGTGAGCACGGGCACTCCCCGGGTGTTCGGATCGGGGATCCCGCTCCGGTCAGCGGCACGCCAGCGATCCTCAACCGGTCAGCGGCACGCTGAGGTTTCATGACCAGGCGGCACCAGACTGCCGCTAGCACGTGACGCCAGCGACGCTGGTGGTCCCTGTGCAGTGGTGCTGGGGGTCAGCTCCTCGTCGACCACTGCCGACCTGACACCGGAGACGCTCCGGTGGGCCGGCTCTTCGGGCTGTTCATGCAGGTTGAGACGTCGTCGCAGTGACCCTCGTCCGCGCTTCGGCGATGACGTCGTCCAGCGCCTCCACGGTCGCCGCCAGCGACCGGGCCCGCTCCGCGAGCCGGCTTCGCTCCCGGTCGAGCCGGGCGACCATCTCCGGCGTCGTCGTGCCCGAGTAGATGCACGGCAGGAGGGTGACCACCGTCGGGCTCGAGATCCCGGCGGCGAAGAGCAGCTGGATGAGGCCGACCCGCTCCACGGCGTCCTCGTCGAACAGGCGTTGGCCGCCGGAGGTGCGGGTCGGTAGGAGCATCTGCTGCTGCTCGTAGTAGCGCAGTGAACGGACGCTGACCCCGGTGCGTGCCGCGAGCTCACCGATCTTCACGCCACTCCTCGCACTTGAACCTGACACTGGTGTCAGATCCTACCGTCGGCCCATGACCCGACCTGTCCCTGTCTTCAACCTCGCCGGCGCCTCCGTCCTGGTCACCGGCGCCAACCGCGGCCTCGGGGCGGAGTTCGTACGCCAAGCTCTCGAGCTTGGCGCTGCCCGCGTGTACGCCACCACCCGGCGCCCCTCCAGCATCCGTCTCGATGACCCGCGCGTCGTGGTCCTGGAACTGGACGTGACCGACCCCGCGACCGTGTCGGCCGCCGCGGCGTCTGTGGAGCAGGACGACCGGGACCGGGGCGGGGCTGGCGGCCTGGACGTCGTGGTGAACAACGCCGGCATCGCCACCGCGACAGACCTGGTGTCCGGAGACCTGCGGAGCATCCGCGCCGAGATGGACACGCACTTCTACGGCGCCCTGACCGTCACCCGGGCTCTTGCACCGCTGCTGGCGCGCCGACCGCGCAGCGCCGTGGTCAACGTCCTGTCGGTGCTGTCCTTCCGCTCCTTCCCCGGCAACGGTGCCTACGCAGCGGCCAAGGCCGCGGCGTGGATGCTGACCAACAGCACGCGCCTGGAGCTGGCGGCGCAGGGCACCCAGGTGCTCGGGCTCCACGTCTCCTCCGTCGACACGGACATGATGGCCGGCTGGGACGTGCCTAAGTCAGCACCGGTAGACGTGGTGCGCCAAGCACTGCAGGGGCTGGTCGACGGGCTGTCGGAGGTGTTGGCCGATGAGGAGACGCGGGAGGTCAAGCGCCTCCTGCCGGCGGCCCCGGAGGTCCTGTACGCCCCGTTCCTCCAGGGCATAGACCAGCGTCGTGCCCCGGGCGCACCCCCGGCCACTCCGCCGGCGGTCTGATCGCGGGCGGAGCACCCCGGAAGGCACGATGCTGCCGTGGACGACGTGGATGCCGCCATCCTGCGCGAGCTGCAGCTGGACGCGCGCTTGACCAACCGCCAGCTGGCCGCGCGCGTAGGAGTAGCGCCCTCGACCTGCTCGCTGCGCCTTCGGGCTCTGGAGCAGCGAGGGGTGCTGAAGGGCTACCACGCGGACGTCGACCTGGACAGGGTCGGGTTGGGCGTGCAGGCGGTGATCGCCTTCCAGATCCGACCACTGAGCCGTGAGGCGATCGCCTCCTTCAAGGCCTTCGCGCTCAAGCAACCGGAGGTGCTCGCCGTCTTCGTGCTCGGGGGCGGGGACGACTTCCTGGTCCACGTGGCCGTGCCGAGCGTCCCCGACGTGCACGCGCTGCTGGTCGACAGGTTCAGCGGGCGCCGCGAGGTCGTGAGCTTCCGGACGTCGATCGTGTTCGAGCAGACCCAGCGACGCGCGGTCCAGCCGCGCTGATCCGGCCTCCGCACCGAACACCTGGTCGGTGAAGCAGCGCCGACGGGCCTCTCGTCGTCCGCCCAGCGTCGATCCGGCGCTCTTTCCGAACGGTGTCCTGCTCACGCACCGCGACAGCCCTGTCCGCGCTTGCATCGCCGTGCCGGCCGGGCAGAACAAGACCCGCCGCCGGAGGAGGAGGAGCCGTGACCGACGACAGCGCACCTGCGCCACTCACACCCCCGACGGAGCGTCCCACCAGGGTGGTCCTCGTGCTGGCCGATGACCTGGGCCCGGCGGAGGCGGCCAACGCGGCCGCCGTGCTCGCCCTCTCGGCCGCCCTCGGGCCAGACGCGCTGGGTCGGGTCGGGGTGGACGCCGAAGGGCGCACCGACGGCGCCATCACCCGCCACCCCGTGCCCGTCCTGCGCGCCGGCCGGGTCGAGCTGGCCGACCTGCACGCCCGCGCCGCTGCCGTGGCGGAGGTCCGCAGCGTCGCCTTCGGCGAGGTGGCGAGGAGGTCGCGCACCCACACCGCCTACCTCGAGGACCTGCGGCGCACGCCGTCCGAGGCGGACCCGGCCGTCGGGGTGCTCCTGGTGGGCGCCCAGAACCGCGTCAGGGCCCTGACCAAGCGCTTCGCGCTCTTCGGCTCGTGAACGCCCCCATCGCCAGCGCGGGGTCAGGTGCGCCGCAGGAGCTCCGCGTCGTGCGCGGGGAGCGCACCGGGCAGCCGGTGGTGGTCAGCGTGGACTCCACACGCCTGGGGCCGGCGCTCGGGGGGCTGCGCATCGCCACCTACGACGACTGGTGGACGGGGGCGGCCGATGCTGTGAGGCTGTCCGCCGCCATGACCGTCAAGACCGCTCTGGCCGGGCTGGACCACGGCGGTGGCAAGGCCGTCGTCGCGCTGGCACCCCATGACGCCGACCGGTGGGTCGCCGATCGCCGGGCGGACCTGCTGGCCGACGTCGCCGACGTCGTGGAGTCGCTGCAGGGCCGCTACACCACCGGGCCGGACATGGGCACCGGCCCGCAGGACATGGCCGAGCTGTGGCGCCGCACCCGCCACGTGCTCTGCCGGCCGGAGTCCGACGGCGGCAGCGGCAACTCCTCAGGCCCCACCGCCGCAGGGGTCACCGCCGCCATCAGCGCCGCGGTGCAGCACGTGTGGCCCGGGCGCGCCATCGCGGACCTCGCCTTCGGAGTCCAGGGCCTGGGCAGCGTCGGCGCCCTCGTCGCGGACTGGCTCGCGCAGCACGGCGCCCGCCTGGTCGTCAGCGACACACGCCCGGAGGCGCAGCAGGCGGCCCAGCGCTGGGGAGCCCGGTGGGCCGAGCCCACGGAGGTCCTGTCCGCCGACGTCGACGTGCTGGTGCCCTGCGCCACCGGCGGCGTCCTCGACCCCGCGACCGTCCAGCGCCTGCGGTGCCGGGCCGTCGTGGGGCCGGCCAACAACCAGCTCGTGCACAGCGGCGTCGCCGACCTCCTGCAGGCCCGGGGCATCTGCTGGGTCCCCGACCCCCTGGTCAGCGCAGGAGGCATCGTCTTCGCGACGGCGGTCGAGCTCCGCGGGGACAGCGCCGCAGCGGCCGCGCACCGCGTGGCGTCGATCGGCGACAGGGTCACCGACCTGCTCGACCGCGCGCGCAGCGCCGGCACCACCCCGCTCCAGCAGGTCGAGGAGGTGGTCCTCCATCGCCTCGCTGGAGGTCGCTGACCTCGGCGCTGGTGGAGCCGACGACCGCCGGGACGGGGGACCACGGCTGGACCCCGCGAGCCTGGACGCGTGGCGAGCGCTGCCCGCCCAGCGGGCGGTCCACAGCAGCCCCTCGACGTGGACCTCGGTCCTGGTCCGCCGCTACGAGGAGCCCCCCTCCGCTGAGGAGTTCACCACCAGCGCCTCCCGCGACGTGCTCCTGGTCGTCCAGGACACGGGTCGCTACCGCATCGAGAGCCGCCAGGGCCTGCGCTGGGCGGGAGCCGACTACGCGCCCGGCTCCATGGGCCTGACCCTCCCCGGGTCGAGGTCGCTGCTGCGGTGGAGGCCGGCCGCAGGCGACGACCGCGTCCTGGACGCGGCGAGTGGCGTCAGCACCCTGCAGGTGCACCTGTCGGCGGCCCTGGTGGCCGAGACGGCCCGGTCCCTAGGGCGCCGATGGGCCCCCAGCGGCGACGGCACGCTGGAGCTGAGCGCCCCCGGGGTGCTGGCGACGGCGCGCGCTCTCGCCGAGGCCTCGCGCACGGGAGCCCCGCGGCTGGCAGCCGAGGCCCTCGCCGAGGCGCTCGCAGCGCAGCTGCTCGCCGCGGTGCCGTCGAGCGCCCCCGCGGGTCCGCGAGCCGGCGACCACCCGAGCCGACGCCGGCGCACGCAGCCGCTGGACGCCGCGCAGGTGGCCCGGGTCGTCGACCACCTGCAGGCCCACCTCGCCGAGCCCGTGGGGCTGCAGGAGTGCGCCGCCCTCGTGGGCAGTTCCCGGGCGCACTTCCTGCGGGCCTTCAGCGCCGCGACCGGCACGACGCCGCACCGATACCTGGTCCAGATGCGGCTGGACCGCGCCGCCCGCCTGCTACGCACCACCGACGCGACGGTGTTGGACATCGCGGTCGCCTGCGGGTACTCCGGCACCAGCCACTTCGCCGAGGCCTTCGCCCGCCAGCACGGCGCTCCACCCAGCCGCTACCGCGCCGCTCACCTCCGCTGACGCGGGCGCGCACTCCACGGGGACGTTCCGCAGCACTCCGCGGGATGACCAGCGCGGACCCGCCCAGCAGCATCGGCCCTGCCCCGCCCGCAGCGGAGCCGACCACCAACCCAGGAGGAGCCATGAGCCAGGACAGCAGGGCGCAGGGCCCGCGCAGAGTCGCGGTGATCACCGGTGGGTCCGGCGGCATCGGGCGCGCGGTCGCCGAGCGGCTCGCCGCGGACGGGCAGGCGGTGGTCGTGCACTTCTCGGGCAACCCGGCCCGGGCGCAGGAGGTGGCCGACGCCGTGGAGGCGACTGGCGGGACAGCCACCACCGTCCGCGCCGACGTCGCCGACCCCGAAGAGGTCCGAGCCCTCTTCGACGCGGCCGAAGACGCCTTCGGAGGAGTGGACGTGGTGGTCAACACCGCGGGCATCATGCGCCTGGCCCCTCTGGCCAACGCAGACCTCCACGACGTCGACGCCATGATCCGCACCAACGTCCGCGGAGCCCTGGTGGTCTCGGCGGAGGCGCTGCGCCGCCTGCGCCCGGGCGGAGCGCTGGTGAACTTCTCCACCAGCGTGACGCGCCTGTCGCTTCCCACCTACAGCGCCTACGTCGCGACGAAGGGCGCCGTGGAGGCGATGACCCCCGTGCTGGCCAAGGAGGTCGCGGGCCGGGACGTCACCGTCAACGCGGTGGCACCCGGACCCACCGCGACAAGGTTGTTCCTGGAGGGCAAGGACGAGGAGACGGTCGCGAGGATGGCGGCGGCCAACCCGATGGGACGGCTCGGGCAGCCCGACGACATCGCCGGTGCGGTGTCCTTCCTGGCCGGTCCCCGCGGCCGCTGGGTCAACGGTCAGGTCCTGTTCGCCAACGGCGGTGCCGCGTGAACGTCGTGCCCGGCGGCTCGTCGGGCCGGGTCGTCCTCGTCTCGGGCGCCTCCAGCGGCTTCGGCGCGATGATCGTCCGCGAAGTCGCCGCAGCCGGACACACCGTCTTCGCCGGGATGCGCGCCACCACCGGGCGCAACGCCGCAGCCGTGGCTGAGCTGGAGGCGCACGCCCACGAGCACGACCTGCGGCTGCACGCCCTCGAGCTCGACGTCAGCGACCAGGACAGCGTCGATAGCGCCGTGGAGCGCGTGCTGCGCGAGGCGGGCAGGGTCGACGTCGTCGTCCACAACGCCGGACACATGGTGCTGGGCCCCACCGAGGCCTTCACCCCCGAGCAGCTCCACGAGGTCTTCGACGTCAACGCGGTCTCCACCCAGCGCCTCAACCGGGCGGTGCTGCCGCACCTGCGCGCCCAGCGCGACGGCCTGGTGGTCTGGATCGGGTCGACCAGCACGCGCGGCGGCACGCCGCCGTACCTGGCGCCGTACTTCGCCGCCAAGGCCGCCGAGGACTCCCTGGCGGTCTCCTACGCCGCAGAGCTGGCCCGCTTCGGCGTCGACACGGTCATCGTGGTGCCGGGCTCCTTCACCACCGGCACCAACCACTTCGCCAACGCCGGCTCCGCCCACGACGACGACGTGGCGGCTGCCTACGAGGCGGAGTACGCCGGCCTCGTGGACCAGGTCGGGGCCCGCCTCGGCGAGATCTCGCCGCCGGACGCCGACCCGTCCGAGGTCGCCCGCCAGGTGGCGGCCGTGGTCGGGGCCGCGAAGGGCACCTGTCCCCTCCGGGTGCACGTCGACCCGGCCGACGACGGCGCAGAGCGGGTCAACGCCCTCGGTGACCAGGTTCGAGCGGACTTCTACCACCGGATCGGGCTCGGCGACCTCCTCCAGGTCCGCGTCGGCGACGCCCCCCGACGCGCAGAGGGCGGCGAGCTGCCGTGAAGACGTGGTTCGTCACGGGCACGTCGACGGGCTTCGGTCGCCTGTGGGCCGAGGCCGCGCTAGAGCGGGGCGACCAGGTCGTCGCCACCGCCCGGCGTCCGGAGGCGCTGAGCGACCTGGTCGACCGCTTTGGCACATCGGTGCTAGCCCTCCGGCTCGACGTCACGGACCGGGCCGGCGTCGTGGACGCCGTCCGACACGCGGTCGAGCGCTTCGGGCGCCTGGACGTGGTCGTGAACAACGCCGGGTACGGGCACTTCGGGATGGTCGAGGAGCTGGGCGAGGCGGAGCTGCGGGCTCAGCTGGAGACCAACTTCTTCGGCGCGGTCTGGGTGACCCAGGCCGTCCTGCCGGTGCTGCGCGCTCAAAACTCCGGGCACCTGCTGCAGGTGACCAGCGAGGGCGGTGTGCGGGCCTACCCAGGGATCGGCGCTTACCACGCCTCCAAGTGGGCGCTGGAGGGATTGACCGAGTCGCTGTGGCAGGAGCTCGCCGTGGTGAGCCCGGGCGTCCGCGTCACCTGCGTGGAGCCGGGCCCGTACGCGACGGACTGGCTCAGCCGCGGTGCCCGGAGCAGCGCCCCCGTCTCCGCCTACAACGCCGTCCGCGAGCAGGCCAGTGCCTTCGACGCGGGTGACGCGAGCGCGACGCAACCGGCGTTGCTGGAGTTGGTGGACTCCGACGATCCGCCGCACCGGGTGTTCTTCGGCAGGTCTCTGCAAGACGTCGAGGCGCTCTACGCCGAGCGGCTGCGCACATGGCGCCGTTGGCAGCCCCGCGCGCTGAGGGCCTTCGGTGCCTGAGACGCCGGCGCCGGGTGGTGGCCGCTCCCGGCCTTGATCTCGCAATCGAGTGCGACGCCGTGCTGATGGCCCAGACGACGCGCCTTCAACCCGCCCGAGCTCCGGCCGGTCGTTGAGCGGTGTGGGCCTGCAGGCGGGATTGAGGTGAACTTGTCGCCGTGGCGCTACGCGGGTCTTTCCTCACCGTTCTGACGGTGACGCTGACAGCGATGCTGTCCACCGCTGGCTGCGGGGAGCACGGCGCTGCCGGAACGCCCGTCCCCGACCGGGTGGACGAGACAGTCCGGGCAGCGAGCCCGCTGGCCGGTGGCCGAGCAGCCGGACAGCTCACCGCCCTCGAGGAGAGCAGCGACTCCCGCATCGGCCTCTTCGCCGTCGACACGGCCACGGGCCGGTTCGTGGCCCATCGAGCCGAGGAGCGCTTCGCCTTCGCCTCCACCGGCAAGGTGCTCACGGCCGCCGCCGTGCTCGAGGCCACCGACGACTCCGAGCTGGACGCCCCCACCCCCGTCGAGCCCGACGACGTCGTGCCGCACTCACCCGTCACGGAGAGCCGCGCAGGCGCAGCGATCTCCTTGCGCGAAGCAGCCGAAGCTGCCGTGACTGTGAGCGACAACACCGCCCAGAACATCATGCTCGAGCACCTGGGTGGGCCCGCAGGCCTGGAGGCGGTTCTGCGGGGGGCGGGGGACGCCACCACCGACCCCGCTCGCTACGAGCCCGAGCTCAACGAAGTGTTCTCGGGGGACACACGCGACACCACGACCCCACGAGCGATGACCGCTTCTTTGCGCGCCTACCTCGTCGACGGGCGACTGAGCCCCTCCGACCGGGACGAGCTCGTGTCGTGGATGGAGGCGAGCACGACCGGTCAGGACCTGGTGCGCGCCGCTGTGCCGGCCGGATGGGTCGTGGCTGACAAGTCGGGCACTCCTGCGACGTCTGGTGGCCGCAACGACGTCGCGCTCGTGTGGCCGCCGGGCCAGCCGCGGAACGCGCCGTGGGTAATCACGGTCTTCACCGACCGTCCCGGAGCGGGCGCTGACGCCGCGTCTGTTTCCGGCTTGGTCGCGTCCGCGACCGCGGCAGCGGTCGCGGAGCTGGCCGACGAGGTGTGAGCGACTCGTGGGCCTTCAGGGCGGTGTGCGCCGGGGGGCGCACTGGAACGCACTTGCGGCTGGCGCGTCCCGGTGAGTCAGGTCGGTCACTGCGGGCGTGCTGCTGACCGGAAGAGGATCCCTCATCGGACGCCGTTGGGCTGTCGGCACAGTGTTCGAGGACCGGGTTCTTGGCTGCCCTCGGGACAGAGCGCAACAACGGCAGCCGCCGACGCGTCCTGGCAGCGCTAATGGTCACGGGACCCTAGGGAGTTCGCCCATGCAGAAGCGGAACCTGCTCGTGCTAGCGGCCGTCGTCGCTATCGGTGGCTGCACCGAACCCAGAGCCGATGGCCAAGAAGCGCAGGAATCTGCAACCTCGGTTGCGGAGCCGGGCGTGTCGCAAACGCCGGGGATTCTGGCGCCGCTGCAGCTGGTCGACGGCACCACCGTCGGAATCGACGGTGACCCACCTGAGCTGATCGGCGATGTCGGCTACGGCGGAACCCTGACCACAGTGGCCGGCGGGTGCTGGGGTTTTGATGACGGCATCGGCACCACCACTGTGTTCTTCCTAGTGGGTGGCACGACCCTCACCAATGACGGGCTAGGTGTGATCACAACTGACGGCGTGGAGCTGCGCGTCGGAGACAAGGTCTACGGCGGTGGGTACGGCGTACGCCCTGGGTCAGAGGTCGAGCTCGAATGGCGTGCGGCGCGACCCGAATGCTTCGAGGGACGCAGAGCCGGTGTCTACGTCGGTCTTAACAAGGTAAGTTCGGGTGCAGGCTGAGTCGCTCATGCCGCGCTGGTGACGGTCGAGCAGTCAAATAGCTTCGTCACGCTGACCCCGTTACCCGGGCGGCGCGAGCATTCAGCGCTTCATTGATGCTCAGCCGAGACGAAGCCCGCTGGCATAGGCGATGACGCCGGCCAGCACCGCTATGGCGATCGTCCAGGCCCAGCGGGACGTAACCGTGAGTCGTGCCCGTCGCTGTGCTGAGGCGGGAGGCTCCACCTCGCGCAGGGTCGCCGTGTTCCCCGGCGCGGGCTGCAGGACGAGCAGGCTGTGTGGGGTGTCTCGCAGTGGGTTCATGGTGCTGCCGGCGAAGACGACCTGCAGGTCGGCGGTCTGGCCGGCACTCACGAGCACCTCGTGGTGCGCAGTCCCAGACCAGTCCAGGTGCACCCAGAGGCGGTGGCTGCCGGGAGTCACCGTGAAGGTTTCTGTCGCACCCTCAGCAAGAGTTCCTGCCGGTTCGCCGTCGATCATCACGGTGAGCTTGCGGAGCCCGGCTCGGCCAGTGGCCGGTCGGTGCAGTCGCAAGGTTGCCGTTGCAGCCTCTTGCTCACCGTGATCACCGCTCATGGGGACATCTTCACCGGCCATAGCGGTACGACTCGGAGGCGCGCGGGGTGGCGTTCCATGGCCCACGGGGTCTGTCGCGGTGACGACCCTGCTCCGGACCGCATCTGCTGGGAGCATCGACTTCATGGCGGCCCAGTACACGAGCGACTACCTCGCTTCTCTCCGCGCGGGCGTGGAGCGATTCGAGAAGGCCTTCGAATGGTGGATGGAGACGCAGTCCGAGACGGATGCGACTTTCCTGCCGGGGCTAGTACCCAGCACCTTCACCAAGGACGGAGCCGACCCGACTGAGGTTCGGCTCCGCGAGCTGGCTGTTTCTGAAGCAGCCGGGATCGCCGCCAAGGCTGTGGCGGTGACGGGCTCCTACCTGATGGTGCAGGGGCTTCCGCAACCGGTTGACCCAATCTTCAACTGGCGCAACATCACTCAACCGAAAGCGTTCTTGACGCCAGGGGAGGTGCGCGCAGCCTGCGCTTCGATTCGGGGGAGGCTCGAGTCTCTAGAGCTGGACACCGCGATGCACGACCAAGGTGATCTCCCGGCCTTCGCTCCATCGGCGTTCCATCCAGTCATCTGGACTGCCGCGGCTCCCTACTGGACCATCCATAGGTACCGCGTCGCCGTCCGAGAAGCTGGTGAAGCGCTCAACCTCCACTGGAAGGAACGTCTAGGGCGCGCCGGCGTCCAGGACACCGACTTTTGGGGGCAAACCCTAGCGACCGAACCCCCTCAGTCAGGGAAGCCGCGACTGCGCTGGCCGGGACCCGACAACGACAACACTGTGAAAGCGATGCGCGAGGGGCTCGTTGGCCTCGCGAAGGGGCTCAACCTAGCGGTGCGGAACGTCGCGACCCACAGTCGAGATGAGTACTCCGAGCAGAACGGGATGGAACGTCTCGCCGCCTACAGCCACCTCGCTCGCCTCCTCGATCAGTGCGTAGTTGAGCGTCATAGCGATGATGAAGAACCGGCTTAGATGGTGGCGCTTCTCATTGCGGCGTCAGATAGGTGAAGTCGTTGTGCCTGAAGAGCCAAGATGTCGGTGCACGGAGCGGGTGCTGCAACTTCGACGAGGCTGATCGTAGGGCCGCTGAGCCCCGTCGGGCCCGTCACCGCGATCGCACGACCACAGCGATGGCCATAGCTACGGAGGACAGTGCACTTGCAGTTGCCACCGCGCTCCGGACGCCGTAAGGCCTCTCCGAGGCGCCGACGGCCGGAGCTGGCGGTCCGTCGCGCAAGGGACCGCTCACCGGACGCCGCGGTGCTCTCCGAGCCCGCCGACCACTTGGGGCTGGGAGCCGTCGCACAGGGGATCCCTTCTGCGACGGACGGCGGCGCCAACCGCCAGCGCGAGGCGACCTGCATCGAAGCGGGCGGTCAGCGGTCCCGCAGTGACGCGCAATCGGCGACACGTGCCGCGACAGCCGACGCATCGGATGCAGCATCAGCGCGTGGCCGGAGCGGACCAGCACGGCCATGCTGCTGCAGTGGACACCGCCAAGGTGGAGGGCGACTACGGCACCTACCGCGTGCGACACGGCGAGACTGCTCGAGAGCGACGCATCACATGGTGGATCACCGCCGTGGCGGTCGTACTCCTGGCGGGCTGGTGCGTGATCGGTTTTCAGCGCGATGGTTTCGAGGGCGCGCTCAAGGTGGCCCTGTACGTGGTCGTCATCGCCGCGGTGAACGTGATGGTCAGGCTCGCGAGGCGCTGGTGGGAGCCGCAGACACGCTTGGACACGAGCGGGGTGCGGGTGATGACTGGCTTGACCGGTGGGCGTCGCGTCATCGCTTGGGACGAGATCACCGAAGTGCGGGCCGCGAGCCGCTTCACCGGTCATCCCGTAGTAGTGCTGCGTGACGGCGGGCAGGTGAAGCTCCCCGGGGTGCCAGCTGCCGTTGGCGAGCGCCTTTGCGCGGCCGCGACCGAGGGCGGAAGGAAGGCGGTGCTGCCCCTCAGCCCGCCGGCGGCGCCTTCGGTGAACGGCGACGATGCGTGGGAGGGGCCCTTCCGCCAAGGCTGAACTGTGCGTTGATCGTCAGAGACGCTGCCCGGTCAGCGATCGTCAGCGTCCCGCTGACCGGATGAGGATCGTGAGCGAGCGGTTCTGGTCATGCGACCACGCCGCACTTGGCGGATGAGGACGGCCGAGGTCCATCGTGCACATGGAACAGTCGGCGGTGAGAGTGGGCGTCGCCTCCTTCACGTGCCAGTCTCCGTCCGTGACGACAGAGGCCCCACTCAGTCAGGATGAACTCAGGACCGCGCTGGTGGCATTGATCGTGATGCTCGGAGAAGCCAGCACAGGCAACATCCCCCTCGAAGCGCAGCTGGACCTGCGCCGCCGCCTCGTCGGTATCGGTGCCGTACCCCTCGGTACGCCGCTGGAGCAGGTGTGGCAGGTCATGGGCGACCTCATCCAGCACTTGCACCGCCTCGACCGTCCCGAGCCGTTCCCCAAGGGTCAAGACCTGCCCGTGGAGAACTTGGTCGCCTTCACCGACGAGGCCACAGCTCGCCGCTACGCGACGGACATGCGCGCGCTCGGCAAGGACCTCGACGACCCTTTGTACGAACCGAACTTCAAGCGCTGGACTGTCGTCATCCGCTCAGAGCGGGCCGGCGAGCAGGGCTCCCCAACGGCCGGCAAGGAGGCCTACGCGGCGCATCTGCTCGGAGGCTGGCACCTAGGCGCCAGGGGCTGATTGTCGTTGCCAACGGCTCACTCCTCATCACGCAGCCTCGACGAAGACGGTTCTGCCGCCTGGCATAGGGGGTCCGCCGGAAGAAGCCTCTCGGCGAAGCGAGGCGTTGTCACCGGACAGCGATCCCCGAACGGTCAGCGTCTCGCTGATGATCTTTACCCGCACGCGCTGTGGCGCGAGACGAGGGGCATTGCGAGCTGTCTAACGCTGCTCCCAGCATCCCAACCGATGCGCCGCCGTTCACGTATGTACTGGCAGAGGAGGTGAGGGATGGCCCCGCCAGATGTGGAGTCGTTCGATGAGTTTGCGGTCTTCGCCATCCCCCGCCTGCGACGCGTTGCCTATGCCTACTGCCGAGACTGGCACCACGCTGACGACGCCGTACAGGGCGCCTTGGAGCGCGTGTGCGCGGCTTGGCGCCGGGTGCGTCCCGGCGAAGCCTACGGGTACACCCGCGCCACGCTTGTCCGGCTGCTGGTCGATGAGGACCGTCGGGCGTGGCGCCGCCATGAGATCACCACCGAGGACGTGGCCGTGCACGAGTCGGCCCCCCGGCGCGGTGAGCCCGACGGCGACCCCGCCGCCAGCAGTGAAGCCGACTTCTTCGCCGTGCTGGCCGGGCTCACCTCCGGGCAGCGCGCCGTCGTCGTCCTGCGCTACTTCGAAAACCTCTCCGTGAGCGAGACCGCCCGAGTGCTGCGCTGCAGCGAGGGCACCGTGAAGAGCCAGGCACACGCCGCCCGGCGGGCCCTGCGACCGCTGCTGACCGAGCCCGTCGATCGAGGAGCCCCGCGATGAACCGACCAGACCCGGGCCCCATCGACCTGGACTTCGTCCACGACGCCACCGCCACCGCGCAGGACCAGGACGACGACGCAGCGATCGCCGCCCTGGTCACAGCCCGCCTGCAGGCGCTGGACCCGCCGCCGTCGCGGATCGACGTCACAGCTTTCGCCCCCAACGCCGACGGCCCGGAGGAGATCGACCGGTCCGGTCGTCGGCGAGCGGCCTGGGCCCTCGCCGCCGTGGCCGCCGCAGCGGCCGCGGCTGTCGTCGTCGCCCTTGTCCTCAGCGGTGGCCGTTCCCCGTCGGTCGAGCGCCACGGGACGGTGGCCTCCGACGGTGGGAGCGGTGCGGCCGCCGTGCCGCTGCGTGACGGGGTGCCCGCACTGCCACAGGACGAGGTCACCCGTCTCCGAGCTCTCCAGAACCGTGTGCCGCACGCTCCTCCCACCTCGTGGTCGGTGCCCTTCAGTTCGTGGACGACGCCCGTCGACTGCGACGACCACGCGCGGCTGCAGACCGTGCCCGCAGTGCTCGACGGCCTAGACACCCGCGGACTGCGGCAGCAGTGCGCGACCGCGGCCGTGGTCGGCGAGCCGGCCGGCGGGGCAGACCCGCAGGTCGCAGAGCTCCTGTACCGCTTCTACCTGCCCGACGGCGTCGAGCTCGACGATGTCGGCCTGGTCGACGCGACCGACCGCGGCGTCTCGTGGACGGTGGTGGACCTCGCCGAGCCCGCGCAGGCCATCGAGCCCGTGGACAGCCCCGATGACCAGGCGGGCGGTGTCACGACCGTCCGATGGGATGACGCACTAGCAGCGGTGCAGCGCTGGGGACCAGAGCGGACCGACCTCACCTGGGTGGACCCGTACGCCCGCTGGTCCAACCAGGCCAACCTGACCGCGGCGACCGTGCACGCGGTGGTGGCGGCCGATCCGGTCACCGCCGTTCTGGCTGCTGTGGGCTTCGTCAACCAGGGCGGGATCCGCATAGTGCGCGGTGACGACGGGTCACTGCTCTTGGTGCCCTCGTCGGACCCCATGGGGGCGATGCAGGCTCTCAACCACGGGACGCTGGCCCGGACCCTGGAGGGCTGCCTGGTTCTGGACCACGGCGAGTACGGCATGCAGCTGGTGCTGTGGCCCTTCGGCACGACGTGGAACGCAGACACGCAGGTACTCACTGTTCCGGCCGAGCGGGGCGGCAGCGTCGACTACCGCATCGGTGACGAGATGAGCCTCGGCGGCGGCGAGAGTGACGGTCGGTACGCCAACGCACTGCTACCAGCGGAATGCGCATCAGAGAAGATTTGGATCGGCGGCTCCGCCGCAGTCATCAGCTAGGACACCGAAGTGCCAGCAGAGCACCGCTCATCGGACGCCGTCGTCTTCGATGTGGCCTTCCATCAGCTGTCGCTGCTGCGCTGCTGCCGTTCCCGACCCGTGTCGAAGAAGTGGTTCAGGTACGCGGTGGGCTCAAGGTCGCTGTCACGCACCAGGCTGAAGATCTCTCCGCCGTGCCGCGCCGGATCGATGAGCTGGAAAGCCTGGGCCAGGCCGAGGTACTCAGGACGCTCGGCTTCCCAAGTGCCGGGCGGTGTGGCGTACTCAAGGGCTTCTCGTTCGGCCCAGGTGATGGCTCGGTCGACGTCGTCGGTCTGCCAGACCGTGATGCGCTCCTCGTAGGTCGCCGTTCCTCCTTCGTCGAGGAAGCGAAAGACGCACCGCACCGATGTCCAGCCAGAGGTCGCCACCCCATGACCTTGGCAACGACCTGCCCGTGGAGTCCACCCAGGCATTCGGGCAGGCTGGCTCATTCATCGACCGCTTACCGAGCTCGCCCTGGCCTGTGCCAGGCGGTCCGTCGCAGGGAGTGCGCAAGTCTCATTCGGCCCGCCCGCTCTTTCGGTCCGGTCAACGTGCGCTCATAGGAACCTTGGTCGACCTGCCAGGCAACGTCGTCCGTCACCGATGTTGCCGTCGCGTTCTCCGTTCGAGACGACCGTCGACATCGCCGTAGGCCTAGACCGCGCTCGGTCCAAGACATCGCGCAGAGCCGATGTCGCATCGCGCGGCGGCGCATCTGGGTACCAGATGCATATCTTGCTCCCGCCTTTCCGGTTCGCTGAGAAGCGCTCGGAGGCCATGACTGGCGCACCTCACGGGCGTGACAGGCGGGCGCCGAGCAGCTCGCAGGCTCGACGAGTGATCGCCGCGCGCGTCAGTGGCAGCCCGCGGGCTGCCAGCTCATTCCGAGCCTGCTCGCGCACGAGGTGCTGCATCAGGCCGTCGCCTCCAAGGACCGCCGCTCGCCCCGGCTGCGCCGGCCGCTGAGGCGGTTGCGCTCTGCCCGAGGGGTCGCCGGGACCGGGGTGCGGACGACGAGGAGGGGAGGGGGAGGAGGTTCTTTCGGTCAAGGACTCTCTTCCGTGCCGCAGCAGTGCGGCCCCCCGGGCCGCAGATGTGCGGCCACCCCCCGGCGGCGCGCTGCTGTCTTGAGCGGCCGCGCACCCGCCCACAGGCACGATGCCTCCGGTCACGAGCGGCCCGTCGTCCACAGAGGCCAAGACCGCGGCGCCGGTCAAGCGCTGCGGTGAGACAACCTGTGCCTGGCCGTCTGCGGGCGTCGGCAGGACGACGTAGGCGTTGGCGATCTGCTGTCCGTCCGAGAACCGGTGAGCCACCTGTATCCACCCCGCGTCGACCAGAGCACTGACCGCGCGGTCGACCGTGTCGAGCGAGCGGTGGAGCCGCTCAGCGAGGCGCATCCGGGACTGCACATGAGCGCCGTCGACCACTGGGCACCGCAGCAGGAGTCCGTACAGCCGGACGGCGGTGGCCGACAGGTCGGCTTCGAGCAGTTCCTCGGGAACCATCGCGAAGCGCTCAGGGCGGCCGCGGGGCTGCGTGGAGCCCGTGAACAGCCCACGACGGCCTGCATCGCGCGGTCGCGGCAGGCGAGCCACGTGGCGGCTCACGGGCGGACCAGCCGGACGGGATGAGACGAAGCCGGACTGGGTGAGACGAGAAGCAACGGTGAAAGACGAGGTAATACGAAAAGGAACTCGGCGGGTAAGGGCGCTTGGGATATCCCACTCGAAGATGTCACGAGAACACCTTGCAAATCAGCGGGGACTTCGTCAAGGTGGGTCATCGCTGGTCAGGGGCGTGGGCGTCCATGCGTGGAGCGCAGAGGGGGCGGTGTGAAGGGTTCTGTTTTCAAGCGCTGTGCCTGTCCTCAAGAATCAGATGCTCGGGGCCGGAAGAAGTCGTGCCGCGTCAACCACGGCTCCTGGTGCTTCGTCGCAGACCTCGGCCCCGGAATGGGTTCGGGCGGTCGCTGGCAACTGCGGCGCCAGGTCAAGCGCGGCGGCTTCGCGACGCGCCGAGAGGCCGAGGCCGCGCTCGCCGCTCTCGTCGACGGGGTGGCCGGAGGGACCGCCACCCACGACACCGGTCTGACGGTCGAGGCCTACCTGCTGCGCTGGCTGGAGGTGAAGGAAGCCAGCGGCTTGCGGCCCACCACCCTGCGCTCCTACCGGCAGCACATCAGGACCCACCTCATCCCCACCATCGGGCACCTCCGGCTCGGTGAGCTGCGGCACGTCCACGTCGAGGAGGCCTTGGCCCTGGTGATGCGTCCGACCGGCTCCGGACGCCCGCCGGCCGGGCCGGCCACCGTGCAGCGCGTGCGCGCCACCCTGCGCTCAGCCCTGGCCAGCGCCAAGCGCAGGCGGCTGGTCGCGTTCAACGCTGCGACCGACCTCGAGCTGCCCAAGGTCACCCGGCCCCGCGTCGTGCCGTGGGACCCGGCTGAGCTCGGGGCCTTCCTGGACCACGCCACGCACGACCGTCTTGGCGTGCTGTTCGAGGTGATGGCCTCTACGGGCCTGCGCCGCGGTGAGGCGCTCGGGCTGCGGTGGGCCGACCTCGACACCCCACGCGGCGTCATCACGGTCCGCCAGCAGGTGCTGCAGGTCGAAGACGGACGCCAGCACCCCTGTCCGTCCTGCGCTCACGGGCACCGCGGCATCGCCTTCGGCCCACCCAAGACCACCAGCGGCGACCACCGCCTGGTCGACCTCGACTCCGCCACGCTCGGCGTGTTGCTCGAGCACCGCCTGCGCCAGGACGCCGAGAAGGCGCTGTGGGCCGACGCCTACAACGACCACGGGCTCGTCTTCGCCCGGGAGGACGGCACGCCGGTGCTGCCCAACCACGTCACGACGCGCTTCGCGGAGCTGACCGCGGCAGCCGGCCTCCGCCGGGTCCGCCTGCACGACCTCCGCCACGGCCAGGCCTCGCTGATGCTCGCCGCGGGCGTGCCGATCGCCGTGGTCTCCAAGCGGCTCGGACACTCCTCGATCACCCTCACGTCCGACACGTACAGCCACCTGCTGCCGGGTGTCGGCCGCGACGCCGCCGAGCGCGCCGCGGCGCTGGTCCCGCGTCGCCGTGACCAAGATCGTGACCACTCCGTGACCACATCGCCCCCTTCTAGCCGCTCGTGGCGGCCCAAGGGGCGCGAAAGTGCTGGTCAGACGGTGGGCCCCGTGGGGCTCGAACCCACAACCCGCGGATTAAAAGTCCGCTGCTCTGCCAGTTGAGCTAGAGGCCCTGGCGCCCCGATGCTCCCACGCCCGCACCGCGGGGGAGTCGCCCAGGCGGCTGTCAGGCGGGTGGTGCCTCGGCCACGGCGCGCAGCTGCTGCAACCCGCGCTCGAAGTCCTTCCCGAGGACCTTGTCCATGCTGATCACCGACCCGAGCACGCGCAGCAGCAGCGGCCGCGGGCCGGTCATGGACCAGGTCACGCGCGTCCGGGGCGCCCCGTCGGCTGCGGGCTCGGGCACGAGCGAGAACGTCGACGTGCTCGTCGAGGGGAAGGGCTTCTCGAAGACGACGGAGACGCGCACGGCGCCCGGAGTCGACTCCAGCACCTCCATCGTGCCGCGCCCGGCCTTGCGGTTGCCCGACCACGCGTAGGTGGCACCGGGACCGGAGGCCGGCCCGCCGTACGTGCGCTGCAGCGCCGGGTCGAGCCCTTCGAAGGGCGACCACGCGCGCCAGCGGTGCAGGTCGTCGACCTCGGCGCGGATGCGGTCGGGAGCTGCTGCGACCACCGTCGAGCGCTCCACGGTGTACGTCTGGGGCGAGGCCACGGCGGAGGTTAGCGTGAGGTGGTGGCGACGCCCTGGACCACCGCGCAGATCCCCGACCAGACCGGCCGCACGGTGCTCGTCACCGGCGCCACGAGCGGCCTGGGCCGCGAGAGCGCCAAGGAGCTCGCCGCGCGGGGCGCGCGAGTGGTGCTGGCCGTGCGGGACACCGCCAAGGGCCAGCGCGTGGCCGCCGGCCTGGCCGGCACCACCGAGGTGCGCCGCCTGGACCTGTCCGACCTCGCGAGCGTGCGCGCCTTCGCCGACAGCTGGGCGCAGCAGGACGACGACGCCCGGCGCATCGACGTCGTCGTCGCCAACGCGGGGATCATGATGGTGCCGTTCGCGCGGACCGCGGACGGCTTCGAGAGCCAGGTCGGCACCAACCACCTCGGGCACCACGCGCTGGTCTGCCGGCTGCTGCCGCACCTGCACGAGGACGGGCGCGTCGTCGTCCTCAGCTCCCTGGTCCACAAGGCCGGGAAGGTCGACCTGGGCGACCTCAACTGGGAGCACCGCTCCTACAGCGCCTCGGGCGCCTACGCGCAGAGCAAGCTGGCCAACCTGCTGTTCGCCCTCGAGCTGCAGCGGCGGCTGCACGCCAGCGGGTCGCGGCAGCGGGTGCTCGCCGCGCACCCGGGCTGGGCCGCGACGAACCTCCAGGGGCGCAGCGGCAACGCCCTCGCCGACCGGCTCACCGGCATCGGCAACCGCGTGGTCGCGCAGAGCGCCGCCGCCGGTGCGCAGCCCACGCTGGCGGCCGCCACGGCAGACCTGCCGGGCGGCTCCTTCCTCGGGCCGTCGGGTCCGGGTGAGGTGCGCGGTGCCCCGCGCCTCGTGGGCCGCACCGCCCTCGCCAGCGACCTCGGTCTCGCCGCTGACCTGTGGGCGCTGTCCGCGCAGCTGACCGGCGTCGACGCGCTGGAGCGCGCAGCAGCCCGCTGACCCCCTGCGGCCACCGGGCTGCTGGCCGGCCCGGACGGACGCTCAGCGCCGTCCGGGTCAGGAGCGGATCAGGCCTCGACGGCGTCGATGGCGAAGTTCCCCTCCGAGTCCTTCCAGTTGATGGTGAAGTCCATGTCGGCACCGTCGACCACGCCGTGGCAGGCGGTGGTCTGGCCCTCGTCGACGTCCGGCGTGTCGTCGCAGGTGATCCCGTCGAAGGTCGACTCGGGGTACTGCGCCGCCAGGGTGGTGGTGACGTCGGTGGCGAGGTCGGCGCCGGAGTAGTCGGGCGTGCCGGCCTCGTAGCTGAACGAGCAGGCGCTCAGCAGCGCGGCCGCGCCCAGGGCGGCGGCAGCGGCGGCGACCGAGCGGCGGGCGGCGGTGCAGCGGGCGGTGCGGGACATGGCGGGTCCTCCGGGTGGTGGGTGCTGGTCCCGGTGGGCGGGTGCCTCCGGGCGATGACCCGAGGTTGTCCGCCCCCGCTTGCACCCGGCTTGCGACCCGCCTGCAGCTCGTCGGCGCGCTGCTCCGCGGCCGCGCCACGGTCTCGGGCCGCCCGCACCCGGGCGCCCGGCTGCTGGCGGCGGGGGCCCCGGGGGCCTCTGCAACGATGCAAGGCATGACGTACATCGCCGCTGATGACCGTTACGAGACGATGACCTACCGCCGCTGCGGACGCAGCGGGCTCGACCTGCCGCTGGTCAGCCTGGGGTTCTGGCACAACTTCGGTGACGACAGGTCGCTGGAGGGCCAGCGCGCCATCGTGCGCCGCGCCTTCGACCTCGGCGTCACGCACATGGACCTCGCCAACAACTACGGACCTCCCTACGGCTCCGCCGAGAAGAACTTCGGCGAGCTCATGAGGTCCGACCTGCGCCCGTACCGCGACGAGCTGGTCATCTCCACCAAGGCCGGCTGGGACATGTGGCCCGGTCCCTACGGGGACCACGGCTCCCGCAAGTACCTGCGCGCCAGCCTCGACGCCTCCCTGGAGCGCATGGGCCTGGACTACGTCGACATCTACTACCACCACCGGCCCGACCCGGAGACGCCGCTGGAGGAGACCATGACGGCGCTCGCGGACGCCGTCCGCGCCGGCAAGGCCCTCTACGTGGGCATCTCCAGCTACGGCCCGGAGCGCACCGCCCAGGCGGCGCGGATCCTGCGCGAGCTGGGCACGCCGCTGCTCATCCACCAGCCCTCGTACTCGATGCTCAACCGCTGGGTCGAGCCCGAGCTGCTCGACGTGCTGGAGCGCGAGGGCGTCGGCTGCATCCCCTTCACCGTGCTCGCGCAGGGTCTGCTCACCGACAAGTACCTCCAGGGCGTGCCGGAGGGCTCACGGGCCTCGCGCGGCTCCTCGCTCGGCATGGACATGCTCAGCGACGAGAACCTCGCGCGGGTGCGGGCCCTCAACGAGATCGCCGACGGGCGCGGCCAGACGCTGGCGCAGATGGCGCTCTCGTGGGTCCTGCGCGACCGGCGCATCACCACGGCGCTGTTCGGCGCCTCCAGCGTGCAGCAGGTCGAGGACAACGTGGCCGCCGCGGCGAAGGTGGAGTTCAGCGACGACGAGCTGGCCGCCATCGACGAGCACGCCGTGGAGTCCGGCGTCGACCTGTGGGCCGGCGCCCGCGACGCCGGCGACTGACCCACCCACCCGGCCGTGATCATGGGCGACCGGCCACCCCGAGCGGCCGATCGCCCATGATCACGAAGGGCGGGTCAGGCGGGGGCGGGGCTCCACGGGCGGACGAAGTCGTTGCCCGGGTCGCCCTCCACCGCCATGAGCAGCGGGCCGGCCGTCGCGCCGTCCAGCTGCTCGCGCAGCACGTCGGCGTGCCCGGCGTGCCGGGCGAACTCCTCGACCGCGTGCGCCAGCGCGTAGCGCTGCACCGACGGGGTCGGCTCGTCCCTGCCGTCCCACGGGGCGGCGGGCTCCGTCATCGCGGCGCCCGGGTCGGTGGCGCGCACGTCGGCGAGGTAGGTCTCGCGGGCCTCGTCGAACGCGGCGAGCGCCCCGGCGAGCGTCTCGTCCTCGCGGAGCACGAAGCTGTCCGCGAAGGCCGCGTGCCCGGCCTGGTCCATGACGCGCTCCCGGCCGCGCTGCCCCATCACCCAGGTCACGTGCTTGACCACGCCGCCCACCGACAGCTCGCTGCGGCACGGCCGCTGCCGGGCCTGCTCGTCGGTGAGGCCGAACGCGGCGGCGCGCACGCCCTCGAGCTGCATCGCGATGAAGCCGGCGAAGACCTCGGCCTCGGTGTGGGTGCCGGGAGCGAACACGACTGCCTCCTCCAGTGGTCGGGCGGTGTCCCCGCCCTGGTGGAGACCACGCTAGGAGGGGTCGCGGCCACTTCCTGACCGCGATGGAGAGCATCATCGAGACCGTGGCCAACACGTCCTCGCGCACGCTGCGCCTGCTGTCGCTGATGCAGGCGCGGTCCCACTGGCCGGGCGGTGAGCTCGCGAGGCGCCTGGGCGTCTCGGCCCGCACGCTGCGCCGCGACGTCGAGCGGCTCCGCGACCTCGGCTACCCCGTCGACGCGACCTCCGGCCCCGACGGCGGGTACCGGCTGGCGGCCGGCGCCTCCCTGCCGCCCCTGGCCCTCGACGACGAGGAGGCGGTCGCGCTGGCGCTGGCCCTGCAGGGCGCCGCGACGGGCACCGGCGACGACGACGCGAGCGCCCAGCCCGCGCTGCGCGCCCTCGCCAAGGTGGTCCAGGTGATGCCGCCGCGGCTGCGGCGCCGGGTCGACGCCCTGCGATCGGTGGCGGTCGGAGGTCCGTGGGGCGGCGCCGGTGGCCCGGACCCGGCGGTGCTGCTGGTGCTCGCGCAGGCGTGCCGTGACGCCGAGCGGCTGGTCCTGGACTACACCGCCGCCGACGGCGCCCGCTCCCAGCGGCGCGCGGAGCCGCACGCCCTGGTGCGGCTGGGCCGGCGCTGGTACCTGCTCGCGTGGGACCTCGGCCGCGGCGCCTGGCGCACGCTGCGCGTCGACAGGGTCGCCGCCGCACGTCCTGAGGGCGGCCGGTTCCGCCCGCGCGAGCTGCCCGGGCCGGACGCCCTCGCCGTCGTCGAGAGCAGCATCCGGACGGCGCCCGCGCTGCACGAGGTGAGCGCCGTGCTGCACGTCCGCGCAGACCTGGCCCGAGCGCGCCTCGGCGGGTGGGCGCACGTGGAGGAGCTCGAGCACCTCGGCCGGTGCCGGCTCGTCATGAGCACCGAGGACCTCGACTGGGCGGTCTTCGCCCTGGCCCGTGCGGCCTGCGACGTCAGCGAGGTGGAGCCGGCTGCCCTGCGCTCCCACCTGGCTGTCTGGTCGGCCCGCTTCGCCGCCGCCACCACCCCATCGTGATCATGGGCGTCCGCCACCCGGGAGGTGGCGGACGCCCATGATCACGGAGTGGGGGTGGGGGTCAGTCGGTGCCGGACTCCATGGCCGCACGGTCCAGCGGGCGGTCGTCGGGGGAGGGCTGGCCGCTGGACGCGATCTCCTCCGCGCCGCCCGGCTGCAGCGCCGCTGCCTCCAGGCCGCCGACCAGGCCCACGCCCGGGGCGTCCGGGCCCACCAGCCCGAGCGCCGCGTACTGCTCCAGCTTGGAGCGGGAGTCGGCGATGTCGAGGTTGCGCATCGTCAGCTGGCCGATGCGGTCCACCGGTCCGAACGCGGCGTCCTGCGTGCGCTCCATCGACAGCTTGTCCGGGTGGTAGCTGAGGTTCGGGCCCGTGGTGTCGAGCAGCGAGTAGTCCTCGCCGCGGCGCAGCCGCAGCGCCACCTCGCCGGTCACCGCCGTCCCCACCCAGCGCTGCAGCGACTCGCGCAGCATGAGCGCCTGCGGGTCGAGCCAGCGGCCCTCGTAGAGCAGCCGGCCCAGGCGGCGGCCCTCGGAGTGGTACGTGGCGATGGTGTCCTCGTTGTGCACCGCGTTGACCAGGCGCTCGTAGGCCGCGAAGAGCAGGGCCATGCCGGGAGCCTCGTAGATGCCGCGGCTCTTGGCCTCGATGATGCGGTTCTCGATCTGGTCGGACATGCCCAGCCCGTGGCGCCCGCCGACGGCGTTCGCCTCGAGCACCAGCTCCACCGGGGAGGAGAACGTCTGCCCGTTGATGGAGACCGGGCGGCCCTGCTCGAACCCGATGACGACGTCCTCGGCCTCGATCTCGACGGCCGGGTCCCAGAACCGCACGCCCATGATCGGCTGCACGATCTCGATGCCGGTGTCGAGCTGCTCCAGGGACTTCGCCTCGTGGGTGGCGCCCCAGATGTTCGCGTCGGTGGAGTAGGCCTTCTCCGTGGAGTCGCGGTAGGGCAGGTCGTGGGCGACGAGCCACTCGGACATCTCCTTGCGGCCGCCCAGCTCGGAGACGAACTGCGCGTCGAGCCACGGCTTGTAGATCCGCAG
The DNA here is from genome assembly GCF_006335115.1 of Streptomyces sp. NP160. GTDB lineage: Bacteria > Actinomycetota > Actinomycetes > Actinomycetales > Quadrisphaeraceae > Quadrisphaera. The sequence continues at coordinate 38,121 of NZ_VDMJ01000045.1, read as the reverse complement.
CGCCGGGTTGGCCATGAGGCCGTAGCGGTAGAACCGCTCGATGTCGTTCCCCTTGTAGGTGGACCCGTCGCCCCAGATCTGGACGTCGTCGTCGAGCATCGCCCGCACGAGCTTGGTGCCGGTCACCGCGCGGCCCAGCGGCGTGGTGTTGAAGTACGCCCGACCGGCGGAGCGGATGTGGAACGCGCCGCACGTCAGGGCCGCCAGGCCCTCCTCCACGAGCGCCTCGCGGCAGTCGACCAGGCGCGCCAGCTCGGCGCCGTACTGGCCGGCACGGCCGGGCACGGCGTCGATGTCGGGCTCGTCGTACTGGCCGATGTTCGCGGTGTAGGTGCAGGGCACGGCGCCCTTGTGGCGCATCCAGGCGACCGCCACGGAGGTGTCGAGACCCCCGGAGAAGGCGATGCCGACGCGCTCGCCGACGGGCAGGGAGGTCAGGACCTTGGACACGGCCCCTGATCCTGCCAGCAGGTCCGGAGACCATCACAGCCCAGGCGCTCACTACGCTCACCGCGCATGGCGCCTTCACCGGTGAAGCAGCACAAGTACCTCCTCGACGAGTCGGAGATGCCGACCCGCTGGTACAACATCGTCCCCGACCTGCCGGCCCCGCCCCCGCCGCCGCTGCACCCGGGGACCCACCAGCCGATCGGCCCGGACGACCTGGCCGGCCTCTTCCCGATGGACCTCATCGCGCAGGAGGTCAGCACCGACCGCTACGTCGACATCCCCGAGGAGGTGCAGGAGGTCTACCGCCTCTGGCGCCCCTCGCCGCTGTACCGCGCGCACTCCCTGGAGAAGGCGCTCGGCACCCCGGCCCGCATCTACTACAAGTACGAGGGCGTCAGCCCGGCCGGCTCGCACAAGCCGAACACCGCCGTCCCCCAGGTCTTCTACAACGCCAAGGCCGGCGTCAAGAAGCTGACCACGGAGACCGGCGCCGGCCAGTGGGGCACCGCGCTGGCGTTCGCCTGCTCGCTGTTCGGCCTCGAGTGCGAGGTGTGGCAGGTCGGCGGCTCCTACGACGCCAAGCCCTACCGCCGCACCCTCATCGAGACCTTCGGCGGCACGGTGCACCGCTCGCCGTCGCGCCTGACCGAGGCCGGCCGCGCGTTCCCCGAGGACCACACCGGCTCCCTCGGCATCGCGATCTCCGAGGCGGTGGAGGTGGCCGCGCAGCGCGAGGACACCAAGTACGCCCTCGGCTCGGTGCTCAACCACGTGCTGCTGCACCAGACCGTCATCGGCGAGGAGGCGCTGCTCCAGCTGGCCAAGGCCGGGGAGACCGACGTCGACCTGGTGGTCGGCTGCACCGGCGGCGGGTCCAACTTCGGCGGCCTGTGCTTCCCGTTCCTGCGGGAGAAGATGGCCGGCCGCATGAGCCCGGAGATCCGCGCCGTGGAGCCCGCCTCCGCCCCGTCGCTGACCCGCGGGGAGTACCGGTACGACTTCGGCGACACCGCCGGGCTCACCCCGCTCATGAAGATGCACACCCTCGGCCACGACTTCGTGCCCGACCCCATCCACGCGGGCGGCCTGCGCTACCACGGCATGGCGCCGCTCATCAGCCACGTCTACGAGCTGGGCCTCATGACCGCCACCAGCGTGGACCAGACCGCCTGCTTCGACGCCGCGGTGAGGTTCGCCCGGACCGAGGGGATCGTGCCGGCGCCCGAGCCGACGCACGCCCTCGCCGTCGCCATCCAGGAGGCCCTGGCCTGCAAGGAGACGGGGGAGGAGAAGGTCATCGTCACCGCGCTGTGCGGCCACGGCCTGCTCGACCTGGCCGCCTACGAGTCCTACCTCAAGGGCACCATGACCGACTCCGGCCTGTCCGAGGAGGACCTGAGGACGGCGCTCGCGGCGGTGCCCGTCCTCGCCTGACGGCGCCGGCCGGGACGACGGGGGTCGTGCGCTCAGCCCAGCTGGCGCACGACCTCCTCGAGGTACAGCCGCCGGACGGCGGCGTGCCGGCCCAGCTCGTCGCCGCGGGTCAGCAGCACGCCCGTGAGCGAGAGCCGGTGAGCGTCCTCCACGGCCTCCAGGAAGCGGCGGGCGTCAGCGCCGGCGCCCGGGTTGAGCACCAGCTCCAGGGTCACCCGCTCGCGGCCCTCCCGCGCCGCGCGCACCACCTGGGTGCGCACCTGCACCCGAGCCGGCTCGAAGGCCTGCACGGCTGCGTCGAGGCGGCGCGCCAGCACCACCTCCTCCGGCGCCTCGTGCTCGGCGCGCGCCACGAAGACGGGGTCGTGCATGACGATCTGCAGCTCGCGGACGAGGTCGTCCAGGTGCTCCTTCGCCGCCAGCAGGGCCGCCACCGGCAGGTCGGGGACGACGACGGTGACCACGGCGTCGAGGTCGGCCCACATGGCGAGCAGGTCCTCCGCGCTCGGGTCGTCGGGGTCGGCGTGCTCGTCGTCGCCGCCGACCTCGAACCAGACGGTCTTGCCGTCCTCGAGGCGCTCGCTGCCCCAGCGCGAGGCCAGCGCGGCCACGAGCACCATGCCCCGCCCGGTCGTGGAGGTCTGCAGCGCCGTCGCGAGGACCGGGAGGGAGGAGCTGCCGTCGAGGACGTCCACGCGGACGCACCGGTGGTCCGCGCTGGAGACGACCACTTCGAACGGGGTGCGGGCGTGCAGCACGGCGTTGGCCGCCAGCTCGGAGAGCACCAGGCCGGCGTCGTCGGACAGGTCGGGCCGGCCGAGGGCGGCGAGCTCGGTCTCCACGAACCGGCGGGCCTCGCGCACGGACGCCGTCACGGGCGGGTAGCGGGTGCCGGTGCGCCACCCCGTCCCGCCGCTGCACGACGCCTCGACCCCCACCTGACCATCCTCCTCGCACCTCGACCGGGACCGGGTGAGGACACCAGCGCCCGACCAGCAGTGTCACCCTAGGTGACCGCCACCGTTCCTGGCACCGCGGAGATCATCACGGACACCCTCTCGGCCGTCCCCCGCCACCGTCCCGCCCTGCGGCGTCTGGCGGCGGGGCGGGGCGCCGCGGCGTGGGACGCTCGAGGGCGTGCCAGCTACCACCGCGCTCCCGGACCTCGAGGTGGACCGGCGCCCGGACCTGCCCTCCCGCCTCCCGACGGGCGAGGGGGCCGCTGACCCGGACGCCGTCTTCGAGGCCTTCGAGGGGTGGGCCACCGACCGCGGTCTGAGCCTCTACCCGGCGCAGGAGGAGGCGCTGATCGAGGTGGTGAGCGGCTCGCACGTGGTGCTGGCCACCCCGACCGGGTCCGGGAAGTCGCTCGTGGCGCTGGGCGCGCACGCCGCGGCGATGGCCTCGGGGCGGCGCTCCGTCTACACCGCGCCGATCAAAGCGCTGGTCAGCGAGAAGTTCTTCGCGCTGGTGGAGGTGCTGGGAGCCCAGAACGTGGGCATGGTCACCGGTGACGGCGCCGTCAACGCCGCCGCCCCGGTGGTCTGCTGCACGGCCGAGGTCCTGGCCAACCGCGCACTGCGGGAGGGCGCCGACCTGGACGTCGGCCTGGTGGTGATGGACGAGTTCCACTACTACGCCGACCGCGACCGCGGCTGGGCCTGGCAGGTGCCCCTGCTGGAGCTCACCCGCGCGCAGTTCCTCCTCATGTCCGCGACCCTCGGCGACACCACGCGCTTCACCGAGGACCTGCGCCGGCGCACCGGCCGCGAGGCGGTCCTCGTGGCCGGCGCGGAGCGCCCGGTGCCGCTGCACCACCGGTGGGCCATGACGCCGGTGCACGAGACGCTGGAGGAGCTGCTGGAGGCCCGCGAGGCCCCGGTCTACGTGGTCCACCCCACCCAGGCGGCGGCCCTGGAGCGGGCGCAGGCCTTGCTCTCCGTGACCGTGGCCGACAAGGGCGCGCGCGAGCGGATCGGCGAGGCGCTCGGCGGCTTCCGGTTCACGGCGGGGTTCGGGCAGGTGCTGTCCAAGCTGGTGCGCCACGGCGTGGGGGTGCACCACGCCGGGATGCTGCCCAAGTACCGGCGCCTCGTGGAGACGCTCGCGCAGGAGGGGCTGCTGCCTGTCATCTGCGGCACCGACACCCTCGGCGTGGGGATCAACGTGCCGATCCGCTCGGTGCTCGTGACGTCCCTGACCAAGTTCGACGGCCGCCGCACCCGCCTGCTCTCCGCCCGCGAGTTCCACCAGATCGCCGGGCGGGCCGGGCGCGCGGGCTTCGACACCTCCGGCACATGCGTGGTGCAGGCCCCCGAGCACCTCATCGAGAACGAGCGCGCCCTCGCCAAGGCCGGGGACGACCCCAAGAAGCGCCGCAAGGTGGTCAAGAAGAAGCCGCCGGAGGGCGAGGTGAGCTGGAACCAGGCGACGTTCGAGCGCATCGTCGGGGCGCCGCCCGAGCCGCTGACCAGCCAGATGCGCGTGACGCACGCGATGGTGCTCAACACCATCGCCCGGCCCGCGCCGACCGTGCCGGCGTTCCGGCGGCTGCTGCGCGACAACCACTCCGACCGCGGCACCCAGGTGCGCCTCGTGAAGCGGGCCGTCGCCATCGTGCGCGAGCTGCTGGCCGCCGGCGTGGTCGAGCGGCTGCCCGAGCCCGACGAGGACGGCCGCACGCTGCGCCTCACGGTGGACCTGCAGGCCGACTTCGCGCTCAACCAGCCGCTGTCCACCTTCGCGGTGGCAGCGCTCGACGTGCTCGACCCCACCTCGCCCACCCCCGCCCTCGACGTCGTGAGCGTGGTGGAGGCGACCCTCGACGACCCGCGCCCGATCCTGCTGGCCCAGCAGTTCGCGGCCCGCGGCGAGGCGGTGGCGGCGATGAAGGCCGAGGGGATCGAGTACGAGGAGCGCATGGAGCTGCTCGAGGAGGTCACCTGGCCCAAGCCGCTGGAGGAGCTGCTCGAGGCGGCCTTCGAGCAGTACCGCCTGACGTCGCCGTGGCTCCCGGAGGACGCGCTCTCGCCCAAGTCCGTGGTGCGCGAGATGCTCGAGCAGGCGATGACCTTCGGGGACCTGGTCCGCCGCTACAACCTGTCCCGCTCCGAGGGGGCGGTGCTGCGGTACCTGTCCGACGCCTACCGGGCGCTGCGCCAGACCGTCCCGGAGGACCGGCGCGTCGAGGGCCTCGACGACGTCATCGAGTGGCTCGGCGAGGTGGTCCGCCAGACCGACTCCAGCCTGCTGGACGAGTGGGAGGCGCTCACCCACCCCGAGGCGCTCGTCGAGGGCGGGGCGCCGCCGCCGCCCCCGGCCCTGCGGGGCATCACGGCCAACGTGCGCGCCTTCACCGTGCAGGTCCGCAACGCCATGTGGCAGCGGGTGGACCTGCTGGCGCGCCGCCGCGCGTGGGACCTGGCCCAGCTGGACCCCGAGCTCGACCTCGACGCCTGGCAGGCGGTGGTGGCCGACTACTACGCCGAGCACGACGACGTCGGGGTCTCCGCGGCGTCGAGGGCCCCCGCGCTGCTGCAGGTGCAGCACGACCGCGAGGCCCGGCTGTGGCAGGTGCGCCAGGTGGTCGACGACCCCGCGGGCGACCACGACTGGGGCTTCCTCGCCACGGTCGACCTGGAGGCCTCCGACCTGGAGGGCACCGCCGTCATCACCGGCCACGGGCTCCAGCGCATGTGACCCCGGCTGGGGCCGCCCCTCCCGCACTCGTGCACCCGAGTGCAACATCGACGGCTCCCCATCCCGCACTGGGGTGGCCCAGTGCGTGATCAGAGGGTCGCGAAGGCGCACTGGGGTGCGCGAGTGCGGGACCGAGGGGGACAGGCCCCCCGGCTGAGAACGTTCTCAGCGCCGGCGGGGCATGATGGCCCGCATGAGCGCTGCGACGGAGCAGAACAGGGCCCAGGCGGCCCCCGGGGTGCCTGACCGCCTCCCGGAGACGATGCGGGCCAGCGTGCTGCTGGCCGAGAACACGGTGGAGGTGCAGGAGCGCCCCGTCCCCGAGGCCGGCCCCGGTGAGGTGCTCATCCGGGTCGGCTCCGTCGGGGTCTGCGGCTCCGACGTCCACTACTACCGGCACATGCGCGCCGGCGAGTTCGTCGTCGAGTCCCCGATGGTCCTGGGGCACGAGATGGGCGGCACCGTGGTGGCCGTCGGCTCCGGCGTGGACGCGTCCCGCGTGGGCGAGCGCGTGGCCGTGGACCCGCAGCGCCCCTGCCACCACTGCTCGCAGTGCCTGGCCGGCCGCTACAACCTGTGCCCGCACATGCGCTTCTACGCCACGCCCCCGGTGGACGGCTCCTTCGCCGAGTACGTCACCGCCCCGGCGGAGTTCGCCTTCCCGGTGGCCGACGGCCTCTCCGACGACGCCGCCGCCCTGCTCGAGCCGCTCAGCGTGGGCATCGCCGCGATGCGCAAGGCCCGCGTGGTGCCCGGCCAGCGGGTGCTCATCGCCGGCGCCGGCCCGATCGGCATCATCACCGCCCAGGTCGCCCGCGCCTTCGGCGCCCGCGAGGTCATCATCACCGACCTCGTCGCCCCCCGCCGCGAGCGCGCGCTGGGCTTCGGCGCCACGAGCGCCGTCGACCCCCGCGAGACCGACGTGACGGCCCTCCAGGTCGACTCCTTCATCGACGCCTCCGGCGCCCCGCCGGCCATCACCTCCGGCATCCGCTCCGTGCGCGGAGGCGGCACCGCCGTGCTCGTCGGCCTGGGCAACCCGGAGCTGACGCTGCCGGTGAGCTACATCCAGGACAACGAGATCCTCCTCACCGGCATCTTCCGGTACACCGACACCTGGCCGCTGGCCGCGCACCTGGTGGCGTCGGGCCAGGTCGACGTCGACTCCCTCGTCACCGGCCGCTACGACCTCGACCACGCCGCCGACGCGCTCGACTCCGACAAGGACCCGGAGAGCCTGAAGTCCGTCGTGGAGCCCTGGCGGTGACCGCCGCGAGCGAGGCCGGCGGCACGACCGCCGACGCGTCGGTGGCGTCGACGCGCCAGGACCCGTTCCGGCTGGACGGGCGCACCGCCGTCGTCACCGGTGGCAACCAGGGCCTCGGCCGGGCGTTCGCGCTCGGCCTGGCCGCCGCCGGGGCGAAGGTCGCGATCATCGCCCGCGACGGGGCCCGGTCGCAGGCCTTCGTCGACGAGGCCGCCCAGCAGGGTGTCGAGCTGGTCCGCGTGGACGCCGACCTCACCGTCGACGCCGACGTCGAGCGCGCCACCGCCGAGGCCCTCGAGGGCCTCGGCGGGCGCATCGACGTGCTGGTCAACAACGCCGGCACGTGCTTCCACCGGTCCAGCTGGGAGGTGCCCGACGAGGAGTGGTCGGCGGTGTTCGACCTCAACGTGCGGGCGCTGTGGAAGACCTCCCTCGCGGTGGGCCGCCACATGCGCGAGGCCGGGGGCGGCTCGATCGTCAACATCGGCTCGATCTCGGCGATCATCGTCAACCGCCCGCAGGAGCAGGCCGCGTACAACGCGTCCAAGGCGGCGGTGCACCAGCTCACGAAGTCGCTGGCCGCGGAGTGGGCGCCGCACGGCATCCGTGTCAACGCCCTCGCCCCGGGGTACGTCCGCACCGCGATGGCCCCTGTCGACGAGCCCCGGTTCCGCCGGCAGTGGATCGAGGACGCACCGCAGCAGCGCGCCGCCTCCCCGGAGGAGATCGCGCCCAGCGTGGTCTTCCTCGCCAGCGACGCCGCCACCTTCATCACCGGCACCGTGCTGGTGGCCGACGGCGGCTACACCGTCTACTGACCGGTTCGACCCAGCGACAGGAGTCCCGTGCGCGTCGTCGTCATCGGAGCCACCGGCCACGTCGGCACCTACCTCGTGCCCCGCCTCGTCAGCGCGGGGCACGAGGTGGTGGCCCTCTCCCGGGGCACCCGCGAGCCCTACCGCCCGCACGAGGCGTGGACACGGGTGCAGCGCGTCACCGTCGACAGGGACGCCGAGGAGGCCGCCGGCACCTTCGGCGGACGCATCGCCGACCTGGGCGCCGACGTCGTCGTCGACATGGTCTGCTTCCGGCCCGAGCAGGCGCAGCAGCTGGTGGAGGCGCTGCGCGGACGCGTGGGGCACCTCCTGCACGCGGGCACCATCTGGACGCACGGGCGGGCCGCGGCCGCTCCGCTGCGCGAGGAGGACCCGCGCGAGCCCTTCGGCGACTACGGCGTGCAGAAGGTCGCCTGCGAGGACCTCCTGCTCGCGGAGTCCCGCCGCGGCGGCGTGCCCACCACCGTCGTCCACCCCGGCCACATCAGCGGACCCGGCTGGCGGGTCATCAACCCCCTCGGCAACACCGACCCCCGCGTGTGGGAGGCGCTCGCCGCGGGTGAGGAGCTGGCGGTGCCCGAGGGCGGTCACCAGCTCATGCACCACGTGCACGCCGACGACGTCGCGCAGGTCTTCCAGCGGGCCGTCGAGCACCGGTCCGCGGCGGTGGGGGAGAGCTTCTTCGCCGTCTCCGACCGCGGCTGGACCGTCCGCGGGCTCGCGCAGGAGGTGGCGTCGTGGTTCGGGCAGGAGGCCAGGCTGCGCGCCGTCGGCTGGGAGGAGTTCCGCGCCGGCTGCACCTCCCGGCTGGGGGAGGAGGAGGGCGCCGAGCACGCGGGCGCCTCCTGGGAGCACCTCGTGCGCAACCACAGCGCGTCGGTCGAGAAGGGCCGGCGCCTGCTCGGGTACGCGCCCCGGTGGACCAGCCCCCAGGTGCTGCGCGAGGCACTGGTGTGGCTGAGTTCCCACGGGGAGGTCGACCTCGGTGGCAGGGTGCTGCCGTGCGCGTGAGGCTTCCCAAGGACACCAGGGCCCCGCTGCTGGCGCGGGCGTTCGTGCGCAAGGAGCTCGGCGTGCTGTGCACGCCCGAGGCCCGGGACCGCGTGGAGCTGCTCGCCTCGGAGCTGGTGACCAACGCCGTCGTCCACGCCGGCTCGCTGGTGACCATGGACGTGGAGCTCGAGGCCGACGGCAGCGTGCTCGTGGAGGTCGCCGACGGCAGCCCCGACCACCCGGTGCTGCGCGACGCCGACCTGCTCGAGGAGAGCGGCCGGGGCCTGGAGCTCGTCGACAAGCTGTCGGTGGAGTGGGGGGTGCGCGACGGCGGGCTGCGCGAGCCCGAGCCCGCTGCCACCGGTGCCGCCACCTCGACGACGACGGCGAGCGCCCCACCGGCGGCTCCCGCGCTGCCCGGCCCGCTCGCCGCGGTGTTCGGCGGCCGGGTCCCCCGCCAGGCCACGGGCAAGGTGGTCTGGTTCCGCGTCAGCAGCTGACCCGGCCCCCTGACCCAGCCCCCTGACCTCGGCGGCCGACCTCAGCGGCCGAGGGGGGAGCCGTCCAGCTGGGCCAGGAGGTCCGCGGCGTCGTCGTAGAGGGGCGCGTCCGGGGCCTCGGCGCGCAGCAGCTCGTCGCAGAACCCGCCCGAGCGCACGAGCACCACGCCCGCCCCCGCGGCGTGCGCCGAGCGCGCGTCCCACGGGGAGTCGCCCACCGCCACGGGTCGCTGCGCCCCCACCTTCTGCGCCGCCACGGCGAACAGGTCCCCGGCGGGCTTGGAGGCCTCGACGTCGTCGGCCGTCGTGACGGCGTCGACCACCTCGTCCACGACGTCCGCACCGATGATGGCGCTGTGGCGCTCCAGCAGGTCGCCGGGGCTGGAGCTGGCGAGCACCACCTTCAGGCCCCGCTCGTGGCAGGCCCGCAGCAGGTCGGCGGCGCCGGGCAGCGGCGGGACCCGGTCCAGCAGCGCCAGGTACTCGCGCTTCCACGCCGCGCGCACGGCGTCGCCGTGCTCGCGCTCGACGTCGTCGCCGGCCACCGCGGCCACGAGCTGGTCCCCGCCCATCCCCACGGCCCGGTGCAGCCGGGGCGCGGGCACCACCACGCCGACCCCCGCCAGGGCCCGAGCCCACGCCACGACGTGCTGGTAGTTGGAGTCGACCAGGGTGCCGTCGACGTCGAAGAGCACCGCGTCCGGAAGGTGGTTCGCCGAGGCAGCCATCCTTCGAGCCTCGCACCGTCCGTGTAGCGTCGCGAACCGTGCGCATCCTGGTGACCGGCGGAGCGGGGTACATCGGCAGCCACACCGCGGTGGCGCTGCTGGAGGAGGGGCACGACGTGGTCGTGCTCGACGACCTGTCCAACGCCAGCGCGGAGGCGGTCCGCCGGGTCGGCGAGATCGCCGGGCGCGAGGTGGAGCTGCTCGAGGTGGACGTCACCGACGAGGCGGCCGTGCTGTCGGCGCTGCAGCGGGTCCGGCCGGAGGCCGTGGTGCACTTCGCCGCGCTGAAGGCCGTGGGGGAGTCGGTGGCCCAGCCCGAGCGCTACTACCGCGCCAACGTCGGCGGCAGCCTCAACCTCGTCAAGGCGATGGACGCCGTCGACTGCCGCACCCTCGTCTTCAGCTCCTCGGCCACCGTCTACGGCGCCGCGACGGAGATGCCCCTCACCGAGGACTCCCCCCTGGGGGCCACCAACCCCTACGGCTGGACGAAGTTCATGGTCGAGCAGGTCCTGCGCGACGTCGCCACGAGCGACGACCGCTGGTCGGTGGCGCTGCTGCGCTACTTCAACCCGGTGGGTGCGCACCCGTCCGGCCGCATCGGTGAGGACCCGCGCGGGGTGCCGAACAACCTCGTGCCCTTCATCGCGCAGGTGGCCGTCGGCCGCCGGGAGCACCTGACGATCTTCGGGGACGACTTCGACACCCCTGACGGCACGGGGGTGCGCGACTACATCCACGTGGTGGACCTCGCCGAGGGCCACGTCGCCGCGCTGCGCGCGCTGGCCGGGCTCTCGGGCGGCGGGCGCGGCGCGGGGGCCCGCGCGTGGAACCTCGGCACCGGCCACGGCTCCTCCGTGCGCGAGGTGGTCGCCGCGTTCGAGCGCGCCTGCGGTCACGAGGTCCCGGTGCGCGTCGCTGCGCGGCGTCCCGGCGACGTGGCGGTCTCCTACGCCGACCCGGCGCGCGCCCGCGCCGACCTCGGGTGGACCGCCCAGCGGGGACTCGACGAGATGTGCGCCGACACCTGGCGCTGGCAGACGTCCAACCCGCAGGGGTACGCCGGCGCCTGATCCACTGAGCCCTGAGTGCTCACTTGGTCACGCTGAGTGAGATCGCTTCAGGGGTTCGCCGCCGCCCCGGCGTGTCTGGGCCGTTTCACGTCGGATCGGTCACGCGCGGTGACACCCTCTGGGCATGCCCCCGCCCCCGTGGTCACCCAGCGCGCAGACGGCGACACCGCCGTCCGCCCGCCGCGACCGCGTGACGGAGCCGGGTGCGCTCCCCGCAGCGCGGCGCGGGGAGGCGGCCGGGAGCATCAGCGCCGCCGTGTGGCAGCTCGACCTCCTCACCGGCGAGCTCACGTGGTCCGAGGGCATGCACCGCATCGCCGGCAGCGACCCCGCGACCACCACGCCCTCCATGCAGTGGTGGACCTCCCTGGTGGTCCCCGCGGACCGCGCGCGCGTGCGCGCCTGGCTGCTCGTGGTGCGCGAGGCGCGGCGCGGCGGCGAGGAGCAGTTCGACCTGGTCGGCGCCGACGGCGTCCACCGCCGCGTGCACGCCTGGACCGAGGTGGAGCTGGACGCGCGCGGTGAGGCCGCTCGCCTGTACGGGTCCGCCGTCGACATCACCGCCGCGGCGCCCCTGGGGCAGCGCGACCCGCTCACCGACCTCGCCACCCGGCCCGCGCTGCTGGCCCACCTCGAGCGCGACGCCCGCGAGGCGGAGCGCCAGCGCCGCCGCGGCGGCACCGTCCTCGCACTGGTGGACGTCGACAGGTTCTCCGTGCTCGACGACGCGCTCGGGCGCACGGTCGGCGACCGCGTGCTCGTCGCCTGCGCCGACCGGCTGCGCACCGCCGCGCCGCGCGGGTCCGTGGTGGCGCGCCTGGACGGCGACGTCTTCGCCGTCGCCGTGAGCGCCACCCCCGTGGCCGGGGGCGCCGCCGGTGAGCCCGCGGTGCTGGCCGCCCCGCCCGACGCCGGCGCCCTGGCCGAGCAGCTCGGCGCGGCGCTGCGGCGCCCCCTCGTCGTCCCCGGCGTCCCCGACCCCCTGGCCCTGACCGCCTCGATCGGCCTGGTCACCACCGGCGGTGACGAGGTGGGCGCGGACGACGTGGTCCGGCGCGCCGGGCTCGCGCTGCGCCGCGCCAAGCGCGACGGGGGCGACCGCGCCGCTCACCACTCCCCGGCGCTGGAGGAGGCCGCCGCCCGCCGCGTGCGCACCGAGGCGATGCTGCGCTCCGCCCTCGACGCCGGCCGCATGCAGGTGCTGTACCAGCCCGTGGTGGACCTGGCCAGCGGCGAGGTCGTGGGCGTGGAGGCGCTCGCCCGCGTGCTCGACCCCGAGCAGGGCCCGCTGTCGCCGCTGGTCTTCATCGAGGTGGCCGAGGAGACCGGCCTGGTGACGCGCATGGACGAGTGGGTGCTCGGACGCGCCAGCGGGCTCGCCCAGCGCTGGCGGCCCCCGGCCTCCGGCGCACCCACCGCCATCGCCCTGCCCGAGACCGGCGCGGTCGCCGTCGCAGGGCCCCGCCACGACCTGCCGACCGTGGCCGTCAACATGTCCTCGCGGACCCTGTCCCGCCCGGACCTCGCCGTGCTCGTGCGGGGTGCCCTGCAGACGTCCGGCTCCGACCCCGCACGGCTCCTCGTGGAGATCACCGAGCACTCCCTGCTCGACCAGGGGGAGCACGCCCGCCGGACCCTCGACGGCCTCACGGACCTCGGCGTCGGCGTCGGCATCGACGACTTCGGCACCGGCTGGTCGGCGCTCAGCTACATGTCGGCGCTGGAGCTGGCCTTCATGAAGGTCGACCGCGCCTTCGTCTCGCGGCTGGGGCTGGACACCTCCGCCACGGCCGTGGTGCAGGCGGTCATCGACCTCGCCCACGCCCACCACCTCACCGTGATCGCCGAGGGCATCGAGACCGAGCAGCAGGCCCGCATGCTCGTGGAGATGGGCTGCGACCACGGCCAGGGCTACTGGTTCGGGCGGCCGACCCCCGAGGCCGACCTCGACGCCGTGGTCAGCTCGTGGCACGAGCGGGCCAGGGCGGCGCGCTTCGGCGCCTGGGCCGCCGCGCCCGCGCCGGTCGCGGCCCCGCCGGCCGCCCTGCGTGCCGCTCCGGCCCCGGCCCCGGCCCCGGTCGCGGCGCGGACGCCGGTGCCCTCTCCCTCCGCGCCGGCGGCCGCGCCCGCGTCAGCGCGCACGCTGCGCCAGCGCGCGCTCAGCCTGCGTCCCTGAGCCACCCCAGGAGCCGCTGGAGCGGCCAGGTGGTGACCACCCGCTCGGGACCGGCCCCGGCGCCCGCAGCGCGCGCGACCCCGAAGGCCCGCCAGTCGAGCTGCCCCGGGGCGTGGGCGTCCGTGTCGATGCTCACCAGGCAGCCCGCCTCCAGCGCCTGGCGCAGCAGCCTCATCGGCGGGTCCAGCCGCTCCGGACGGGAGTTCACCTCCACCGCCACCCCCCGCTGCGCGCAGCGCGCGAAGACCGCGGCGGCGTCGAAGGGCGCCTCGGCCCGCTTCGCCGGCCGGTGCTCGTCGGCCCCCGGTGACACCAGCCGCCCGGTGCAGTGCCCCAGCACCCGCACCCGCGGGTGCTCCAGGGCGCCGAGCATCCGCGCGGTCATCTCCTCGCTGCTGCTGCGCCCGCCGAGCCTGCTGTGCACCGAGGCGACGACGACGTCGACGCGCTCCAGCAGCTCGTCCGGGCAGTCCAGCCCGCCCGCCTCGGTGATGTCCACCTCGATGCCGGACAGCAGCCGGAACGGCGCCAGCTGCTCGGCCAGGGAGGCCACCAGGTCCAGCTGGCGCTCGAGCCGCCGCGGCGACAGGCCGTTCGCCACCCGCAGCCCCCCCGAGTGGTCGGTGAGGGCCAGGTACTCGTGCCCCAGCTCCACGGCGGTCGCGGCCACCTCCTGGGGCGGTGAGCCGCCGTCGCTCCAGTCGCTGTGGACGTGCAGGTCGCCCCGCAGAGCTGCCAGCAGCGCCGCGCCGTCCTCGTCGAGGTCCACCAGGGGGCCGGACTCCTCGCGGCGCCGCTCCAGCTCGCCGAGGTAGTCCGGCTGGAGGCCCTGCGCCGCCTGCACGGCCACCGCGGCCGTCTTCGGTCCCACGCCGCGCAGCTCGGTGAGCGTGCCCGCGCCCAGGCGCTGCGCCAGCTCGTCGTCGGGAAGGCCCGCCAGGACGGCGGCGGCGGTGCGGAAGGCCTTGACGCGCGGCGTGGCCGCCTGCTCGCGCTCGAGCAGGAACGCCGTGCGGCGGAGCGCGTCGACCGGGTGCACCCGGCCATCCCAGCAGGGCCTCGAGCCGCCCGCAGGTCGTGCCGGCGCTCGTGCCAGGAGGCCGCCGCTCCTCCGGCCGGGCTGGTCCGGTCACGGTCGGGAGCGCGGGCACGTACGATCGTCATGACCCCCGGGTGAGGGACGTCGAGCGCGCAGCGCCCGGCCGCGACCCCCTCGAGGGCCTCGGACCCGTCGTCCGGGCGGCGGGACCCCCCCTCTCGCCGCCCGGACGGCGGCTGGTGCCCCCCACCTGCGGCCTCACCGCCGGGGTTTCGGCTGATGGTCCGCCCCGCCGCCCGCTACCGTGCAGGGATGGAGCGCAGCCGGCGCCTCGACGACGACGCCCTCGCCGAGGAGATCGAGCTGTACGGGGACCTCGTCGTCGCCGCCTCGGAGGCGGGTGACGTGCTGCCCCAGGCCGAGATCGACCGCCTCCTGGGCGTGGCGGCCTCCGGCGACCCCGAGGACGGTGACGAGCCGGCCGGGGGTGCGTCCGACCAGGTGAGCGAGGCGCCCCAGGACGCCTCCGGACGGGGGTCCGCCGCTCAGGCCCACGGGGCCTGAGCGCCGCTGTCCTAACCTGTTCCTCCCGGCACGGCCGGAGCCGACCGTCCCTGGAGCACCACCCATGCGCCTGCTGCCGCGCGACAGCGCCCTCTTCGACGACGTCGCGGCACTCGCCCAGCACGTCGTCACCGGATCGGACGTGCTCGTGAGGATGCTCGGCGCGGGCGCGGCGGACCGCTCGGACCTCGCCGACCGGCTCGCCGCCGTGGAGAGGCTCGCCGACGACGCCGCCCGCCTCGTGGTCCGTCGCGTCACCTCCAGCTTCATCACCCCCTTCGACCGCCGCGACCTCGTGGCCCTGGCCCACGGCCTCGACGACTGCGTGGGCGCCCAGGCCGCGGCGGCCCACGCCGTGGTGGCGACCCGCGTCGGCGAGCTGCCGGCCGCCGTCGTCGAGCAGGTGGCCCTCGTGCAGCGCCAGGCCGAGCTGACGGCCCCGGCGCTGGCGCGGCTGCGGTCCGTCCGCGACCTCGTCGACTACTGGGTGGAGGTCCGCCGCCTCGAGCGCGAGGTGGGGCGCGTCCACCGGGAGGTCCTCGCCCAGGTGCACCGCGGTGGTCCTCGCGGCGCGGCCGACCTGCTGGAGGTCCTCGCCGCCAAGGAGGTCGCCGACCGCCTGCAGGCCGTGGCGGTCGCCTTCGCGCTGCTCTCCCGCACGGTCGAGACCATCGCCGTCCAGGAGGCCTGAGCCGTTGGACCCCGCCACCGGGACGCTCCTCGTCGTCGTCGTGGTCGCCGCGCTCGCCTTCGCCGTGGTGAACGGCGCCCACGACGCCAGCGACGTCATCGCCACCCCGGTCGTCACCGGGGCGCTCACCCCGCTCGCGGCCCTCGTCATCGCCGCCGCGCTCAACGGCCTCGGAGGGCTGCTGGGGAGCCGCCTCGCGGAGACCGTCGCCTACGGCGTCCTCACCCCGCTCGACGGCGCGGACGGGCTGGTGCTGGTGCTGGCCGCCCTGCTGGGCGCCATCGCCTGGAACGCGCTGACCTGGTGGCGGGGCGTCCCCAGCAGCTCCACCCACGCCCTCGTCGGTGGCCTGGCCGGTGCGGGTGCGGTGGTCGGCGCCAGCGTCGACTGGGGCCGTGCCGCGCTGCAGGTGGCGCTGCCGCTGCTCGTCTCGCCGCTGCTCGGCTTCGTCGTCGCCGGTCTCGTCGCCGTGGCGGTCGCGTGGCTCCTGCGGCACGCCGCGCCCGGACGGGCCCACCGGCTCTTCCGCTACGCCCAGGTGGTCTCCAGCAGCGGCGTCGCGGTGGGGCACGGCCTCCAGGACGCCCAGAAGACCATGGGCGTGGTGCTCCTGGCCCTCGTGGCGGCCGGGGCCCTGCCCCACGGGTCCCAGGTGCCCTGGTGGGTCATGGCCTCCGCGTCGGGCGCGCTCGCGCTGGGCACCCTGGCGGGGGGCTGGCGCATCGTGAGGACCCTCGGTGAGCGGATCACCGCGGTCGACCCCGCGGCCGGCTTCGCCGCCGAGGCCACCACCACGGGGGTCCTCGCGCTGTCCGCCGCGGGGTTCGGCGTGCCCGTCTCCACCACCCAGACCGTCACGGCGGCCATCGCCGGCGCGGGGGCGGTGCGCCGCCCCTCGGCGGTGCGGCGGCGGGTGCTGCGGCGCATCGCCTGGTTCTGGGTGCTCACCGCCCCCGCCTCGGCGGTGGCGGGAGCGCTCTGCGCGGCTGCGCTGCTCCCCCTGCTCGGCTGACGCCCCCCGGGACCGCAGCCGAGGCCTGGTCGCGGTCGGAGGGCCCGACGGCGCCTGGGGCGCAGACGCGGCGGGGGCGCCGACCGGACCGGTCGGCGCCCCCGTGCGGTGCGCTGGGCTCCTCGTGGGCGAGGAGCGTCGGGTCACCCGAAGCGGCCGGAGACGTAGTCCTCCGTGGCCTTCTGGCTGGGGTTGGAGAACATCGTGGCGGTGTCCGCCATCTCGATCAGCTTGCCCGGCTTGCCCGTGCCCGCGATGTTGAAGAAGGCCGTGGCGTCGGAGACGCGCGAGGCCTGCTGCATGTTGTGGGTCACGATGACGATCGTGTACTCGCTCTTGAGCTCCTGGATGAGGTCCTCGATGGCGAGCGTGGAGATCGGGTCGAGCGCGGAGCAGGGCTCGTCCATGAGCAGCACGTCGGGTCGCACCGCGATGGCGCGGGCGATGCACAGGCGCTGCTGCTGGCCGCCGGACAGGCCGGCGCCGGGGCGGTCGAGGCGGTCCTTGACCTCGTTCCAGAGGTTGGCGCCCTTGAGGGAGGACTCCACCAGGTCGTCCGCCTCGGAGCGGCGCATCCGCTTGCTGTTGAGGCGGGCCCCGGCGAGCACGTTCTCCGCGATGGACATGGTCGGGAACGGGTTGGGCCGCTGGAAGACCATGCCGATGGTGCGGCGCACGTCCACCGGGTCGACGTCGGAGGCGTAGAGGTCCTGGCCGTCCATGACGACCTTGCCCTCCACGCGGGCGCCCGGGATGACCTCGTGCATGCGGTTCAGGGACCGCAGGAACGTCGACTTGCCGCAGCCCGACGGACCGATGAAGGCCGTCACCGAGCGGGGCTCGATGGCCATCGAGACGCCCTCGACGGCGAGGAAGTCGCCGTAGTAGATGTTCAGGTCAGAGACGTCGATGCGCTTGCTCATGGCCGCCTTCCGGTGCGGTCGGTACGGGTCGGTCGGGTCAGCGGGTCTTGGGCGAGAAGGCCCGCGAGACGACCCGTGCGATGAGGTTGAAGGCCATCACCAGGATGACCAGGACGAGCGCGGCCGTCCAGGCCCTGTCGATGGAAGGACCCGGCGGGATCGTCGGGGTGGCGTAGGAGAACCACGAGAACGTGGGCAGCGTGGACATGCGCCCCTCGAACGGGTTGGTGTTCACGGCCGTGGTCACGCCGACGGTGACCAGCAGCGGGGCGGTCTCGCCGATGACGCGGGCGATGGCCAGGGTGACGCCGGTGGCGATGCCGGCCACCGAGGTGCGCAGCACCACCTTGACGATGGTGCGCCACTTCGGCACGCCCAGGGCGTAGGACGCCTCGCGCAGCTCGTGCGGCACCAGGCGGAGGATCTCCTCGGTGGACCTGACGACCACGGGGATCATCAGCACGCACAGGGCGACCGATCCCATGATCCCCAGGCGCGCCTCCGGGCCGAGGATGAGCACGAACAGGGCGAAGGCGAACAGGCCGGCCACGATCGAGGGGATGCCGGTCATGACGTCCACGAGGAACGTGATGGCCCGGGCCACGTGGCCGCGGCCGTACTCGACCAGGTAGACGGCGGTGAGGATGCCGATCGGCACCGAGATCAGCGTGGTGATGGCGGTGACGATCAGCGTGCCGTAGATGGCGTGGACGGCACCGCCGCCCTCGCCGAGCACGCCGCGCATCGAGTAGGTGAAGAACTCCACGTCGAAGCGCGCCGCGCCGCGGGAGATGACGGTCCAGGTGACCGAGATGAGCGGGACCAGGGCCAGGAGGAACGAGCCGACGACCAGGCTCGTGACGAACCGGTCGGTGGCCTTGCGGCCGCCCTCGACGGCGCGCGACGCGACGACCAGGACGATCATGAAGGTGATCGCCGTCAGCACGAGGAACCCGGCCAGGTTGAACCCGGCGAGGGCGAGCACGGCGGCCGAGAAGGCCGCGGCGAGCGCCAGGGCCCCCCACGGCGCCCAGGCGGGCAGGTGGCGGCTGTGACCGAGGCCCAGGCTCGAGCCGGAGGAGGTGAGCTGCGACATCGGGGTCAGCCCTTCGACGTGCGGGCCACGACAGCGCGGGCCGCGAAGTTGACGAGGAAGGTGATGACGAAGAGGACCAGTCCGGTCGCCACCAGGGTGTTGACGGCCAGGCCGCTCGACTCCGGGAAGTTCAGCGCGATGTTCGCGGCGATGGTGCCCGGGTTCTGCGTGCTGATGAGGTTGAACGTGACGCCACCGGCCACCGACAGCACCGCGGCCACGGCCATCGTCTCGCCCAGGGCGCGGCCCAGGCCCAGCATCGAGGCGGCTACCACGCCCGACTTGCCGTAGGGGATGACGGCGTACTTGACCATCTCCCAGCGGGTGGCGCCGAGCGCGAGCGCGGCCTCCTGCTGCAGGGTCGGGGTCTGGCGGAACACCTCGCGGGACAGGGCGGTGATCACCGGGAGGATCATCACCGCCAGCACGAGACCCGCCGTGAGCATCGTGCGGCCGGAGGAGACGGGCCCGGCGAAGAGCGGGAACCAGCCGAGGTTGGTGCCCAGCCAGGCGTAGACCGGCACGAGCGCCGGCGCGAAGACGAAGACGCCCCACAGGCCGTAGACGATGCTCGGGATCGCGGCGAGCAGGTCGATCAGGTACGCGAGCGGCGCGGCCAGCTTCCGCGGGGCGTAGTGCGTGATGAACAGGGCGATGCCCACCCCCAGCGGCGCACCGATGAGGAGCGCCAGCGCCGAGGCGAGCAGCGTGCCGAAGACGAGCTCCCCGGCGAGCGGCCAGAAGCCGCGGCCGCCGGCGATGTCCTGGGAGGACGCCGTCAGGGCCGGGGCCGCCTGGTAGACGAGGAACGCGGCGACGCCGGCGAGGATCACGAGGATCGTCAGGCCGGCGCCGGTGGCCAGGCCCTTGAAGACCCTGTCACCCGGGCGCTGCTTGACCCGCTGCTGCGGAGCCGCTTCCCGCGGCGGGGTGGTGGTGGCGGTCACGAGGTGCCTTCCTGGGCGGGGCGTCGTCGCGGGGTGGGGAGGCGGCGCGGCCCGAGCCTGGCGCGAGTGCGGCGCCGGCGCCAGNNCGCCAGCTCGGACTTACTTGATGAGCTCGAGCGAGGTGGTGATCTGCTGGCGCAGCGAGTCGGAGATCGGGGCGGAGCCCGCCGCGTCCGCGGCGGCCTGCTGGCCCTCCTCGCTGGTCACGTAGGTGAAGTAGCCCTTGACGTTGGCGGCGTCAGCGGCGTCCGCGTAGCTGGTGCAGCCGATCAGGTAGCTGACCAGGATCACCGGGTAGGCGGAGGTGTTGGTGGGCGTGCGGTTCACGTCCAGGGCGATGTCGCCCTGGGGACGGCCGGAGGCGGGGGTGGCCTCGTCGAGCGCGGCGGCCGCGGCCTCGGCGGTCGGGCCCACGAAGGCGTCGCCGACCTGGACCTGCACGTGCCCGAGGTCCTTGGCCTGGGACTCGTCGGCGTAGCCGATCGAGCCGGCGGTGGCACCGATGGCGGCCACGACGCCGGAGGTGCCCTGCGCGGCCTCGCCGCCCTGGGCCGGCCACTCCTGGCCGGGCTCGTAGCTCCACGCGCCGCCCGACGCCTTGGACAGGTAGTCGGTGAAGTTGGCGGTGGTGCCCGACTCGTCGGCGCGGTGCACCGGGTTGATGGCGGTGGCCGGCAGGCTCACGCCCGCGTTGAGCTCGGCGATCGCCGGGTCGTTCCAGGTGGTGATCTTGCCGTCGAAGATCTGCGCGATGACCTGCGGGCTGAGCTTCAGGTCCTCGACGCCCTCGAGGTTGTAGGCGATGGCGATCGGGGAGACGTAGTTCGGGATGTCGATCGCGGTGCCGCCGTTGCAGCGCTGCTGGGCCTCGGTCAGCTCGTCGGCCTTGAGGTAGGCGTCGGACCCGGCGAACTGCACGGCACCGGAGAGGAACTGGGTGCGGCCGGCGCCGGAGCCCTGCGGGTCGTAGTTGACCGTCAGGTCCGGGGCGGACGTCTGGATGCCCACCTGCCACGCCTGCTGGGCGGCCTGCTGGGCGGAGGAGCCCGCGCCGTTCAGCGTGCCGGTCAGCGCCGCGGCGGAGGACGAGCCGCTGGAGGAGCTCTCGCCGCCCCCGCCGGCCGGCGGCTCGTTGGCGGCGCACGACGACAGGCCGAGGGAGAGCACGATGGCCGCGGGGACAGCGGCGCGACCGAGGGTGCTGCGCTTCACGTGAGGTACCTCTCGAAGGCGGGGGATGCGCCGCTGCTGGCTCGTGGCTGCACGCTGGCGCGATCTGGCGGCTCGGAAGTTACGGTCGCGAGGTGAAGGGGCGGCCCGACCCAGGTGAACGGCGGGCGAACACGCTGGTCAGCGGCACCGTCACGATCTGGTCACGCCGGCGCGCCGCCCCGGAGGGAGCAACAGCGCTCCCTCCGGAGACCCCCGATCAGCGCTGAGTGACGGGTTGCGCACCCTCCGGGGCCGTCTCCCCGGTCTCGAAGAGGTCGCGCGCCGGTCCCAGGACGAGCGGGTCGGCCTCACCGACCAGCTCGACGTCCTTGCCGTCGTAGTCCAGCTGGCGCAGGACGTGGCGCATCGCCTCGAGCCGTGCGCGCTTCTTGTCGTTGCTCTTCACCACGGTCCACGGCGCGTCGTCCGTGTCGGTGGCCAGGAACATCGCCTCCTTGGCGGCCGTGTAGTCGTCCCACCGGTCCAGGGAGGCCAGGTCCATCGGTGACAGCTTCCACTGGCGCACCGGGTCGATCTGGCGGATGGCGAACCGCGTGCGCTGCTCGGCCTGCGAGACCGAGAACCAGAACTTGACCAGGGTGATGCCGGAGCGCACGAGCATCCGCTCCAGCTCGGGGGCCTGGCGGTAGAACTGCTCGTACTCCTCCCGGGTGCAGAAGCCCATCACCCGCTCGACGCCGGCGCGGTTGTACCAGGACCTGTCGAACAGGGCGATCTCCCCGCCCGCGGGGAGCCGCTCCACGTAGCGCTGGAAGTACCACTGGGTCCGCTCGCGCTCCGTGGGCTTCTCGAGGGCCACCACGTGCGTGCCCCGCGGGTTCAGGTGCTCGGTGAAGCGCTTGATGGTGCCGCCCTTGCCGGCGGCGTCGCGGCCCTCGAAGAGCACCACGAGCTTCTCGCCGCGGTCGACCAGCCAGCGCTGCATCTTCAGCAGCTCGATCTGCAGCAGCCGCTTGGAGGTCTCGTACTCGCGCCTCGTCATGCGGCTCGGGTAGGGGTACCCCTCTCGCCACGTGTCCACCTCGGAGCCGTCGGGGCGCAGCAGCACCGGCTCGCCCTCGGCGTCCACCTCCACCCGGAGGCCGTCGAGGTGCGTGCCGAGGGGGCCCGGGGGCGCTTCCTCGAGGTCGGTGTCGTCCATCTCCTCGATGGTCGCCCCGCCGGGGGGCCGGGCGCCCCTCGGGGCGTCCTGGTCTGCCGGGGTGCTGGAGGTCGCCTGGGTCACGCCCCGGTGGTACCGCTGTGCGCCGGACCGGCGGCGAACGGCGGGTGAACGGCGGGTGGCCCGCGCCGCCCGGCGGGGCGACGCCACCCGTTCCGGCGAGCGGCGGCGCGGGTGCGCTCCCGTCGCCTGGCGTGATCCCTTACCACTGACGCGTGCCCGCCGCGGTGAACACTGGGTGAACGCTCCACGCCGTGGGCGAAACGGTCTGGTAACTCGCCGGGACGTGCATGACGCTGGTCGCTCGTGACCACCGCCACCGTCATCCTGGTGCTGCTGGTCGTGGTAGCCCTCTCGTTCGACTTCACGAACGGCTTCCACGACACGGCGAACGCCATGGCGACCTCCATCGCCACCGGCGCCCTGAAGCCCCACACCGCCGTCGCGCTGGCCGGGGTGCTCAACCTCGTGGGCGCCTTCCTGTCGGTGGAGGTGGCGCTCACGGTGACCAACGCCGTGGTGAAGATCCAGAACAGCGACGGCTCGCCCGTGGCCGCCCTGACGGGGGACGGCGGCACGGCGCTGCTGGTCATCGTGCTGGCGGGCCTGGCGGGCGCCATCGTCTGGAACCTGCTCACCTGGCTGCTGGGCCTGCCCTCCAGCTCCAGCCACGCGCTGTTCGGCGGCCTGCTCGGCGCGACCATCGCCGGGCTGGGCTGGAGCGGGGTCAACTGGGCCGGGAACGGCGAGAAGATCGACGGGCTCCTCCCCAAGGTGGTCGTCCCGGCCCTGGTCTCACCGCTCATCGCCGTCGGCGTCGCGGCCCTGGCCACCTGGCTGGTGCTGCGCGCCGTCCGCGGGCTGGCCGAGCGCTCTACCGAGCGGGGCTTCCGCTGGGGCCAGATCGGGTCGGCGTCCCTGGTCTCCCTGGCGCACGGGACCAACGACGCGCAGAAGACGATGGGCGTCATCACCCTCGGCCTCATCGCGACCGGCCACTGGACCGACACCGAGAACATCCCGTTCTGGGTCAAGGCGGCGTGCGCCGTCACCATCGCGCTGGGCACCTACCTGGGCGGCTGGCGGATCATCCGCACGCTCGGCAAGGGGCTGGTGGAGATCGAGCCCGCCCAGGGCATGGCGGCGCAGAGCTCCTCGGCCGCGGTCATCCTCGTCTCGAGCCACCTCGGCCTGCCGCTGTCCACCACGCACGTCACCACGGGCTCGGTGCTCGGGTCCGGCCTGGGCCGTCCCGGCGCGACGGTCCGCTGGCGCGTGGCCGGCCGCATGGTGGTGGCCTGGGTCATCACCATCCCCGCGGCCGCGCTCGTCGGCGGCCTCCTCTGCGGCCTGGCCGTCCTGCTGGGCGGTGGCCTGGTCGGCGCGGCTGCCGTGGTGGTGCTGCTCCTCGCGGCCTCGGTCACCATGTACCGCCGCTCGCTGCGGACACCCGTCAACGCCGGCAACGTCAACGACGACTGGTCCGCAGACGACGACGACGCCGGCCGCGCCGAGCAGCCGTCCCGCGCCCAGGTCTCGGCCTGACCCGCCCGTCCGAGCCCGTCCGAGTCCCGTCGAGAGCCCCTCAGGAGCACCCGTGTCGCACGTCTGGCAGCTCGAGGCCGCAGCCCTCGGGCAGGTCGCCCTCGCCGCCCTGGTCCTGGGCGCCGGACTGCCCGCGCTCTTCGCGCTCGGCGTCCGCGCCTCCGCCCTCGGCCGCGGCCCCGCCGGTGACGGCGTCCCCAGCCCGACGGGGCGGGTGGTGAGCGCGCTCGTCTACGCCGCCGTGGTCCTCGTGGCGCTGGCGGGCATCGGGCTCATCGTGGCCTCCGGCTTCGGCAAGGCCGTGAGCTTCGAGCACGTCTACCCGGTCCTCGTCGACAAGTGAGCCAGGCGCCTCGCGCCGGCGTCACCGCCCGGGTGCTCGGCTGGCTCCGGGCCGGCTACCCCGCCGGCGTCCCCCAGGGCGACTACGTGGCCCTGCTCGGCCTGCTGCGGCGCGGGCTCACCGACACCGAGGTGCGGCGCATCGCGGCCGAGCTCGCCGCGGCCGCCCGTCACGGGGACGACATCACGACCGCCGACGTCGAGCGGCTCATCGGCAGCGCCACCCTCGACCAGGCGGCGCCCGAGGACGTCGCCCGCGTCTGCGCGCGCCTCGCCGCCGGCGGCTGGCCGCTCGCCCAGCACCCCGAGGACCCCGAGCACCCCGAGCACCCCGAGCACCCCTGAGCCGCGCGCACCGCTGGGCCACCACCCGCCCGGCGGCTCAGGGGACCAGGCGGTAGCCGACCCCCGGCTCGGTGATGAGGTGCCGCGGTGCCGAGGGATCGGCCTCCAGCTTGCGCCGCAGCTGGGCCACGTACACCCGCAGGTAGTGCGTCTCCGCGGCCTCCGAGCCCAGGTGCGGGCCCCGCAGCGCCACCAGGAGCTCGCGCCGGCCCACCACGCGGCCCACCGAGCGGGCCAGCTCCGCCAGCAGCTGCCACTCCGTCGGCGTGAGCCGCACCTGCTCGCCGCCCGGCTCCGCGTCCACCTCGCCGTCGTCCTGGTGGGGAGGGCGCAGCAGCACGCGGCGCCGCGGCAGGTCCACCGTGAAGCGGGCCGTCTGCACCACCGGGTCGGGCACCGGCCCGGCGGCCTCGCCGCGGCGCACCGCGGCGCGCAGGCGGGCGAGCAGCTCGTCCACGGCGAACGGCTTGGTCACGTAGTCGTCAGCGCCGGCGTCGAGCGCCTCGACCTTCTCGGAGCTGTCGTGCCGCGCCGACAGCACCACCACCGGCACCGCGCTCCAGCCGCGCAGCGCCCGCAGCACGTCCAGGCCGTCGAGGTCGGGGAGCCCGAGGTCGAGGACGACGACGTCGGGCCGCCGCGTGGCGGCCGCGTCCAGCGCCGCCGCGCCGGTGTGCGCGACGTCGACGTCGTACCGCTTGGCGCGCAGGGTGATCGCCAGCGCCCGCCCGAGGGCCGGCTCGTCCTCCACCACCAGCACGCGCGTCACGCGAGCAGCCTCTCCGACGGCTGGCCGCCCGACGGCCCGGGGTCCGGCGGCGCAGGGCCGGCGGCCGCCGGCAGGGAGAAGACCACGGTCAGCCCTCCGCCGGGGGTGTCGTCGGCCTCCACGGTGCCGCCGCTGGCCTGCACCAGCCCGCGCGCCACCGCCAGCCCCAGGCCCACGCCCTGGCCGGCGGGCGCGTCGCCCAGGCGCTGGAACGCCGAGAAGGCCGCGGCCTTGCGGTCGTCGGGGATGCCCGGGCCCCGGTCCACCACGCGCACCACCACGCGGCGTCCGCCGTCGTCCACCACGCCGGCGGTGACCTCCACCGGGCTGTCGGGGGCGTGCGGCACGGCGTGGCGCAGGGCGTTCTCCACCACGTTGCCCAGGGCCCGCTCCAGCAGCCCGGCGTCGGCGTCGACCAGCGGGAGGTCCTCGGGGACGTCGAGCACCACCGAGCGCGCCTGCTCCGGGGTCAGCCCGGCCAGCGCGCGGGGGACCACCTCGTCGAGGGCCACCGCCTCCCGCCGCGCCCTCACCGCTCCGGCGTCGAGCCGGCTCATGTCCAGGAGGTTGTCGACGAGGGCCTGCAGCCGGTCGGCGGAGGCCTCCACGTCGGCCAGCAGCACCTCGCGGTCGTCGTCGTCCAGCTCGGCCCCGAGCGCCCGCAGCGTGGACGCGGAGGCCTTCACACTGGCCAGCGGCGTGCGCAGGTCGTGGGAGACCGCAGCGAGCAGCGCGGTGCGGGTCGCCGTGCGCTCCTCCTCGCGCCGGGCGGCGCGGGCGGTCTCGCGCAGCCGGTCGCGCTCCAGCAGCGAGCCCGCCTGCGCCGCCACCGCGGTGAGCACGCGCAGGTCCGAGGCCGACAGCGGCCGGCCGGCCCCGTCGCTGGTGACGGCGATGCTGAGGTGCTCGTCCACGGGCAGCGCCGCGTCCGCGGCCTCCGGCGACGACGGCGGCGGGCACCCCTGCGAGGCGACCACCCGCCACACGTCGTGGGCCGTGCCCGGAGCGTCCTGCGTGCGCTCCAGCAGCGCGGCGCCCGCCAGGCCGAAGGTCTCCACCAGCCGCTCCAGCAGCGCCGGGACGGCCTCGGCGCCGCGGAGCACGCTGCCGGCGAGCGTGGCCAGCACGTCGGCCTCGGCGCGCGCCCGGGCCGCCTCGCGCGCCCGCCGGGCTGCGGAGTCGACCACCGCCGCCACGGCCGCGCCGACGCTGACCAGCACGAACAGCGCCACCGCGTTGGCCGGTGAGGAGATCGCGAGGGTGCCGTAGGGCGGGGTGAAGTACCAGTTGGCGAGCAGCCCCGAGAGCACCGCCGCGAGCACCGCGGGCCGCATGCCACCCACCAGCGCGACCCCCACCACGAGGGCGAGGAAGAGCAGCAGCTCGCTGGGCAGCTCGTGGCGCGCGCGGGTCAGGTGCAGCAGCGCCGTCAGCGCCAGCGGCGCCACCAGCGCCAGCCCCCACCCGGCCAGCCGGCGCCGCACCGGCAGCGCCGGGCCCCGGCGCGCCCGGTGCCCCTGGCGCGCCGCGGCGTGGGTGACCACGTGCACGTCGATGTCCCCGGAGCCGTCGATGACCCGCTGGCCGACGCCCGGTGCCAGCGCCGCGGCCAGCCGGCTGCGGCGGCTCGCCCCCACCACCACGTGCGTGGCGTTGACGCCGCGGGCGAAGTCGAGGATGGCGGTGGCGACGTCCTCGCCCACCACCGAGTGCCAGCTGCCGCCCAGGCTCTCGGCCAGCAGCCGCTGGCGCGCCAGGGCGTCCGGCGCGGCGCCCGTCAGCCCGTCCGAGCGCGAGACGTGCAGCGCCAGCAGCTCACCGCCGGCGGCCCGCTGGGTGATGCGCGCCGCGCGGCGCACCAGGGCGTCGCCCTCGGGACCACCCGTGAGGGCCACCACCACGCGCTCGCGGGCGCCCCACGGCTCGGCGATGCCCTGCTCGGCGCGGTAGCTGGCCAGCGCGGCGTCCACCCGGTCCGCCGTCCACAGCAGCGCCAGCTCCCGCAGCGCGGTGAGGTTGCCCACCCGGAAGTAGTTGGCCAGGGCCGCGTCGACCCGCTCGGCGGCGTAGACGTTGCCGTGCGCCAGCCGCCGCCGCAGCGCCTGCGGGCTCATGTCCACCAGCTCGATGGCGTCCGCGGCGCGCACCACGTCGTCGGGGACCGTCTCGCGCTGGCGCACCCCGGTGATCTGCGCGACGACGTCGTTCAGCGACTCGAGGTGCTGCACGTTGACGGTGGTGGTGACGTCGACGCCCGCGGCGAGCAGCTCCTCGACGTCCTGCCACCGCTTGGCGTTGCGCGACCCCGGCGCGTTGGTGTGCGCCAGCTCGTCCACCAGGGCGTGGCTCGGGGAGCGCGCCAGCACCGCGTCGACGTCCATCTCCTCGAGCACCGTGCCGGGGGAGGCGGGGTGCGCGAGCCGCTGGCGGGGCACCACCTCCAGGCCGTCCAGCGCGGCGGCGGTGTGGGCGCGGCCGTGGGTCTCGACGACGGCGACCACCACGTCCTGCCCGCGCTCCGCGCGCCGGCGGCCCTCGCCGAGCATCGCCACGGTCTTGCCGACGCCGGGCGCGGCGCCCAGGTAGACGCGCAACCTCCCCCGCTTCACGCCGTCATCCTCCTCCGCGACCCCCGTCCCGCCGGCTGCCTCACCCCTGCGCGCCGCCCAGACGGGCGAGCGCTGCGTTGAGGGTCACGACGTCGACGGTCGGTTCCCCGACGAACCCGAGGTCGCGTCCGCGGGTGCTCTGCGCGACCAGCTGCTCGACCTGCGCCACGGGCAGCCCGCGCTCGCGGGCGACGCGCGCCACCTGGAGCTGCGCGTAGGCGGGGGAGACGTCCGGGTCCAGGCCCGAGGCGGAGGCGGTCACGGCGTCGGCGGGGACGGCGGCGGGGTCCACGCCCTCGCGGGCGGCCACCGCGGCGCGCCGCTCCTCGACGGTCGCCACCAGCTCGGGGCTGTTCGGGCCCAGGTTGGACGCGCCGGAGGCCTGCGGGTCGTAGCCGTCGCCGGCCGCGGAGGGGCGGGGCTGGAACCAGGGGAGCTGGGAGGCGGGGTCGTCGGGGGAGCCGAACTGCTGCCCGATGAGCGCCGAGCCGGCGGGACGCCCGTCGAGGGTGATCATCGAGCCGCCCGCGCGGCCCGGGACGAGCTGGGCCGCGCCGAGGACCACGGCGGGGTAGAGCACCCCCAGCAGGAGGGTGAGGGCCACCAGCAGGCGCAGGCCGGCGGCGGACTGGCGGGTGAGGTCTTGCACGCGGGACACGGGGGACTCCTCAGAAGCCGGGGAGGATCGAGACGAGCAGGTCGACGGCCTTGATGCCGAGGAACGGCACCACCACCCCGCCGAGCCCGTAGACCAGGACGTTGCGCCGCAGCAGCGCGCTCGCGCTGGAGGGTCGGTAGCGCACGCCGCGCAGCGCCAGCGGGATGAGCGCCACGATGACGAGGGCGTTGAAGACGACCGCGGAGAGGATCGCGGACTGCGGGCTGGACAGGTGCATGACGTTGAGGCGGTCGAGCGCGGGGTAGATGCCCGCGAACATCGCCGGGATGATCGCGAAGTACTTCGCGACGTCGTTGGCGATGGAGAACGTGGTCAGCGCGCCGCGGGTGATGAGCAGCTGCTTGCCGATCGCCACCACCTCGATGAGCTTGGTGGGGTCGGAGTCGAGGTCGATCATGTTGCCGGCCTCCTTGGCGGCCGACGTGCCGGAGCCCATCGCCACGCCCACGTCGGCCTGCGCCAGCGCGGGGGCGTCGTTGGTGCCGTCACCGGTCATCGCCACGAGCCGCCCGCCGGCCTGCTCGCGCTTGATGAGCGCCAGCTTGTCCTCCGGGGTGGCCTCGGCGAGGACGTCGTCGACACCCGCCTCGGCCGCGATCGCCTGCGCCGTGAGCCGGTTGTCACCGGTGACCATCACCGTGCGGATGCCCATCTCGCGCAGCTGCGCGAAGCGGGCGGCCATGCCGGGCTTGACGACGTCCTTGAGGTGGACCACCCCCAGGACGCGCGCCGGGGCGCCACCGACGCGCTCGGCGACGACGAGCGGCGTGCCGCCGGACTGCGAGATCCCGTCGACCACCGCGGACAGCTCGGCCGGGACCTCACCACCCCCCTCGCGGACCCAGGCGGTGACCGCGCTCGCGGCGCCCTTGCGCAGCAGCCTCACCCCGTCGGCGCCGGGCAGGTCGACGCCGCTCATGCGGGTCTGGGCGGTGAACTCGACGTACTCCGCGCCCGGGTGCGCCTCTGCGGCTCCTCCCGCAGCCCCACCTGAGGCGTCGACGAGCTCGACCACCGAGCGGCCCTCGGGGGTCTCGTCGGCCAGGCTCGACAGGCGCGCGGCCTCGGCCAGGGCTCCCGGCTCCACGCCGTCCAGGTGGACCAGGGCGGTGGCGCGCCGGTTGCCGAACGTGATGGTGCCGGTCTTGTCGAGCAGGAGGACGCCGACGTCACCGGCCGCCTCGACCGCGCGGCCCGACATCGCCAGCACGTTGCGCTGCACGAGGCGGTCCATGCCGGCGATGCCGATGGCGGACAGCAGCGCCCCGATGGTGGTGGGGATGAGGCAGACCAGCAGCGCCACCAGCACCGGGATGCTCTGGGCCTGGCCGGAGTAGGCCGCCAGCGGCTGCAGCGTCACCACCGCCAGCAGGAAGACCAGCGTCAGGGAGCTCAGCAGGAGGTCGAGGGCGATCTCGTTGGGGGTCTTCTGCCGGGCCGAGCCCTCGACCAGCGCGATCATCCGGTCGATGAAGGTGCTGCCGGGCTCGGCGGTGATCCGCACGACCACCCGGTCGGACAGCACGCGGGTGCCGCCGGTGACGGCCGAGCGGTCTCCGCCGGCCTCGCGGATGACCGGCGCGGACTCGCCGGTGATGGCTGACTCGTCCACCGAGGCCACGCCCTCGACGACGTCGCCGTCACCGGGGATGACCTCCCCCGCCTCGACGACGACGAGGTCGCCGCGGCGCAGGTCCGTCGCGGCCACCGCCTCCTCCTGGCCGGTGGACCTGTCGAGGAGCCTGCGGGCGGCCGTCTCGGTGCGGGTGCGGCGCAGCGTGTCGGCCTGGGCCTTGCCGCGGCCCTCCGCCACCGCCTCCGCGAGCCCGGCGAAGACGACCGTGGCCCACAGCCACAGCGCCACCAGCCACGTGAACAGGCTCGGGTCGACGACCGCGTACACGGTGGTCAGCGCCGAGCCGATCCACACGACGAACATCACCGGGCTCTTCACCTGGTGGCGCGGGTCCAGCTTGCGCAGCGCCGCCGGCAGGGAGGAGACCAGCGACCGCGCGTCGAAGGCGCCGGCGGCGGGGCGGGCGCCCCTGTCGTCGTCCTGCTGGCCGTGGGAGGCGGAGGTGCGGTCGAGGACGGGGGTGCTCATGAGAGGGCCTCAGCGATCGGTGCGAGGGCGAGCGCGGGGAAGTAGGTCAGCCCGGCGACGACGATGACGACGACGGTGACCAGGCTCGCGAACAGGGGGGTGTGGGTGGGCAGGGTGCCCGCGGTGACGGGGACCGGCGCCTGGGCAGCGAGCCGGCCCGCCAGGGCGATGACGAGGAGCACCGGCACGAACCGGCCGAAGACCATGCACAGGCCCAGGGCGGTGTTCTGGTAGTCGGTGGCGGCGCCGAACCCGGCGAAGGCCGACCCGTTGTTGTTGGACGCCGAGGCGTAGGCGTAGAGCACCTCGGACAGGCCGTGGGCGCCGGAGTCCTGCAGGGACGCGTCGCGCAGGGAGGGGATCCCCGCGGTGAGGGCCGCGCCGACGAGCAGCAGGGTCGGCGTCGCGAGGACGTACAGGGCGACCAGCGTGACCTCGCCGCGGCCGATCTTCTTGCCGAGCAGCTCCGGGGTGCGGCCCACCATGAGGCCGGCGAGGAAGACGGCGATGACGGCCAGGAGCAGCAGGCCGTACAGGCCCGAGCCGGTGCCGCCGGGGGAGACCTCGCCGAGCATCATGTTGAGGACCGTCACGCCGCCGCCGGCGGCGGTGAAGGAGTCGTGGAAGCTGTTCACGGCGCCCGTCGAGGTGGCGGTGGTGGACGCTCCGAAGAGGCCGGACAGCACCTCCCCGAAGCGGACCTCCTTGCCCTCCATCGCGGCGCCCGCCGCCTGCGGGGCCGCCCCGGCGCCGGTGACCTCGGCCCACACCGTCAGCGCCACCGAGGCCAGCCACAGGGCGCCCATCACCCCGAGGACGGCCAGCCCGTGCCGCTTGTCCCCGACGAGGCGGCCGAAGGTGCGGGGCAGGGAGAAGGGGATGGCCAGCATGAGGAAGACCTGGAACAGGCTCACCCACGCCGTCGGCCCCTCGAAGGGGTGCGCGGAGTTGGCGTTGAAGAAGCCGCCGCCGTTGGTGCCCAGCTCCTTGATGGCCTCCTGCGAGGCGACCGGCCCGCCGGTGATCGTCTGCGCGCCGCCGGCGATCGTGGTGATGGCCGTCGGGCCCGAGAGGTCCTGCACCACGCCGCCGAGGAGCATGACGACGGCGGCGACGACGGACAGCGGCAGGAGGATCCGCACGCAGGTCCGGACGAGGTCGACCCAGAAGCTGCCGATCCGCTCGGTGCGGTTCCGCGTGAACCCGCGCACCAGCGCCACGGCCACCGCCATGCCCACGGCGGCCGAGGTGAAGTTCTGCACCGCGAGGCCCGCGGCCTGCACGAGGTGGCCCATCGTCGTCTCGCCGGAGTACGACTGCCAGTTCGTGTTGGTGACGAAGCTGATCGCGGTGTTCCAGGCGGTGGCGGGGGCCACCCCGGGGAAGCCGAGGGACAGCGGCAGCCAGGCCTGCAGGCGCTGGAAGGCGTAGAGGAAGAGCACCGAGACGAAGGAGAACCCGAGGACCGCGCGGGCGTACACGGGCCAGCGCTGCTCGGCGTCGGGGTCGATGCCGGCCACGCGGTACAGGACGCGCTCGACCGCCAGGTGGCGGGTGGAGGTGAAGACGCGGGCCATGTGGTCCCCCAGGGGGGCGTGGACCACGGCGAGGGCGGCGACGAGGACGGCGATGGTCAGCGCACCGGCTGCGCCGTCGGACAGGACCGGCATCAGAAGCGCTCCGGGTCCAGGAGCGCGGTCAGCAGGTAGCCGGCCAGGGCGAGCACGAGGAGCAGCAGGACGAGGCTCACGGCGCTCACCGCTGGCCCCCCAGCCGCTCGAGGCCGCTGACGAGCAGGGCCAGGACGGCGAAGACCACCACGGTCAGCGCGACGAAGGCGAGATCAGGCACGGGGACGATCCAGCCACCGCGCGGGGTGGGGAGGCTCCCGTCCTGACGGAGCCCTGACGCCCCCGCGTGGGTCCCTGACGCCTCCCGGACGGCCTGCACCGCCGTCCGGGTGGGTGCGCCCCGCCGACGGCCTACCCGGCGGGGACCAGGTGCCGCTCCACCGCGACCACCAGCCCGGAGCTCCTCGAGACGTGCGCGACGAGCACCTCTCCGGGACCGAGGTAGGGGTCGTGCTGGGGCAGGAGCGCGCTCACGTCGTCGGCGGCGTGCTCGGCCAGCTCGCCGAACACCGTCGACAGCACCGGTCGGTGGGTGCACAGCATGACGGGCCGTCCCTTGCCCAGGAGCTTGCGGACCAGCTTGGCCGCCCGGCCGGGGTCGCGGCGGTGGGCGTCCTCGGTGAGCCTGCCGCGCGTCTTGAGCTTGGCGCCGCTGGCCTGGAGGTAGGGCTCCACGGTGTCGGTGCAGCGACGCCAGGGGCTGGAGACCACGCGCTTGGGCTGCCACGCCGTGAGCAGCTCGGGGAGCCGCTCGGCCTGGCGCCGACCGGGCGCGGCGAGCGGTCGCTCGTCGTCGCTGCGTCCCCACGCCGTCTTGGGGTGGGCGTGGCCGTGGCGGACCACCACGAGCGGCCACGTGTCGAGCGCCCCGGCGCGGTCGGCGGCCAGCAGCGCCCTCAGCTGCACGCGGTCGCCGCGACGGGTCAGCCGGGCGTCGGCCTCCTCGGGCGTCACCCACTCCGTCCGGTCGACCTCCGCGGGCCTCGGGGGCAGGGGGTGCTTGGCGCCGTCCACGTGGGCGGCCCAGTAGGAGACCTCCTTGGTGGCGTCGGCGCCGAGGGCGTACCGGGCGCTCGGCAGCGCCCGTCCCAGGCGCACGTCCAGGCCCGTCTCCTCGGCGACCTCGCGGACCGCGGCGGCCGGCGGCGGCTCCGCGCCCTCCAGCTTGCCCTTGGGCCACGACCAGTCGCGGTAGCGCGGCCGGTGCACGACGAGCAGCCTCAGGCCGCCGTCGGGGGCGCGGTGCCAGCACAGCGCCCCCGCGGCGCGCACGAGGGGCAGGGGCTGCCCGGCCACCTGCTCGTGGCCGTCGCGGTGCTCCTGCGCCCCCTGCGCCCCGGGGGCGCCGTGGGGGGACCGGGCGGGTGGCCGGGTGTGCGGGTGCGCGGACTGCACCGACGCCGGCGTGTTCTCGCGTCGCTCGGGCGGCTCGGGCTCGGCCGCCGCGGCGTGGGGGCCCACGACGGCCCTCAGCGCCGGCGGGCGCGGCGGTTTGAGCGCGCGGCGATGAGGAACTCCTGCAGGTCGAGCAGGGGCTCGCCGGCGTCGTCGACCGCTGCGCGCTCCCAGGTGCCCTCCGGGCCGAGGTGCCAGCTGGCCGTCCCGGCGTCGGCGGCGAGGTCGACGAGGTCGACCAGGGCGCGCTGGTGCTCCACGTCGCGGATGCGCACCAGCGCCTCCACGCGCCGGTCGAGGTTGCGGTGCATCATGTCGGCGCTGCCGATGTACACCTCGGCGTCGCCGCCGGCCTCGAAGGCGAAGATCCGGCTGTGCTCGAGGAAGCGCCCGAGGACCGACCGCACGCGGATGGTCTCGGACAGCCCCGGCACGCCCGGGCGCAGGGCGCAGATCCCGCGGACGACGACGTCGACCGGCACCCCGGCCTGCGACGCGCGGTAGAGGGCGTCGATGACGGCCTCGTCCACCATGGAGTTGACCTTGATGCGGATGTGGGCCGGGCGGCCCGCCCGGTGGTGCTCGGCCTCCCGCTCGATCCGCTGCACCAGGCCGCGGCGCAGCGAGCGCGGCGCCACGAGCAGGCGCGAGTAGCGCGTGCGCGGCGCGTAGCCCGACAGCTGGTTGAAGAGCTTGGTGAGGTCCTCGCCCACCTCGTCGTCGCACGTCAGCAGGCCGAGGTCCTCGTAGAGGCGCGCCGTCTTGGGGTTGTAGTTGCCGGTGCCGACGTGGCAGTAGCGCCGGAGCCGGTCGCCCTCCTGGCGCACCACGAGGCACAGCTTGGAGTGCGTCTTGAGCCCCACGATGCCGTAGACCACGTGCACGCCGGCCTGCTCGAGCTTGCGGGCCCACGTGATGTTGTTCTGCTCGTCGAAGCGCGCCTTGATCTCCACCAGCGCGAGCACCTGCTTGCCGGCGTCGGCGGCGTCGATCAGCGCGTCGACGATGGGCGAGTCGCCCGAGGTGCGGTACAGCGTCTGCTTGATGGCCAGGACCTTCGGGTCGGCCGCGGCCTGCTCCAGGAACGCCTGCACCGACGTCGAGAACGAGTCGTACGGGTGGTGCAGCAGCACGTCGCGCGAGCGCACCGCGGCGAAGATGCTCCGGGGCTGGCTCGACTCGCGGCCGTCCGTGAGGTGCCGGTGCGTCTTGGGCACGAACGTCGGGTAGCTCAGCTCGTGGCGCTCGAGGTCGGCGACGGCGTTCAAGCCGCGCAGGTCCAGCGGGCCGGGCAGGACGTAGGTCTCGGCCTCCTCCACGCCCAGCTCGCGCACGAGCAGCTCGCGCACGTGGTCGTCGGTCTCGGCGGTGAGCTCCAGGCGCACCGGCGGGCCGAAGCGGCGGCGCAGGAGCTCCTTCTCGAGGGCCTGCAGGAGGTTCTCGGCGTCGTCCTCCTCCACCTCCAGGTCCTCGTTGCGGGTGACGCGGAAGGTGTGGTGGGCCACCACGTCCATGCCCGGGAAGAGCTGGTCGAGGTGCTGGGAGATGACCACCTCGAGCGGAACGAACCGCGCCGTCCGCCCCGCCGAGAGGGCCTTGCCCTGCTCCACCCGCACCAGGCGCGGCAGGAGCGGCGGGACCTTGACCCGGGCGAAGTGCTCCTTCTCCGTGTTCGGGTTGCGCACCACCACGGCGAGGTTGAGCGAGAGGCCCGAGATGTAGGGGAAGGGGTGCGCCGGGTCGACGGCGAGCGGCGTCAGCACCGGGAAGACCGAGTCGCGGAAGAACTCGTGCAGCCGGTCCTGCTCGGACGGCTCCAGCTCGTCCCAGCCGACGATCCGGATGCCCTCCTCGGCCAGCGCCGGCCGCACCTGCTCGGTGAAGGTGCGGGCGTGGCGCTCCACCAGCTCGTGCGCGCGCTCGCTGACCGCGGCGAGCACCTCGCGCGGCTCCAGCCCGCTCGCCGCGGTCACGGCCAGGCCGGTGGCGATGCGGCGCTTGAGGCCGGCCACGCGCACCATGAAGAACTCGTCGAGGTTGCTGGCGAAGATCGCGAGGAAGCGGGTGCGCTCGAGCAGGGGGACGGAGGGGTCCTCGGCGAGCTCGAGGACGCGCTGGTTGAAGGCCAGCCAGCTGAGCTCCCGGTCGCCGAAGCGGTCCGCGGGGAGCGGCTCCGGCTCGTCGGACTCGACGACCTCCTCGACGGCGCCCGTGCGCTCCTCGACCTCGTCGTCCTCGGCGGCGAGGTGCTCGGTGAGCGCCTCCTCGAGGTCGACGGCCGCCCCGGCCGCCGGGTGGGGCTCCGCGCCGTCGCCCACCGCCGCCGCCGCGGGTGAGGGCGCGAGCCCGGTCACGGGCTGATCGCTCGTCGTGCTCGCCATCGCACCATCCTCTCAGTCCGCCTCCGGCAGCGGCGCGCCCTGCCGGTACAGCACGTCGGACGTGTCGAGGTCGAAGCCGAGGCGCTCGTACAGCCGCACCGCCGCTGCGTTGTCCGCCTCCACGTAGAGCTCGACCGAGGTGCAGCCCGAGGTGTCGAGGTGGTGCAGCCCGGCGAGGACCACCGCCCGGCCCAGGCCCCGGCCCTGGGCGGCGGGGTCGACCGCCACCACGTAGACCTCCCCGGCAAGGCCCTCCACCTTGGTCCAGTGCGACGCCAGCAGCCGGCCGTGCTGCGACTCGACGGCGAGCAGCAGGCCCGCCGGGTCGAACCACGGCTCCGCCTGCCGCGCGGCCAGGTCGGCAGCGGTCCAGCGGCCCTGCTCGGGGTGGGAGGCGAAGGCGCGCGCGTTGAGGTCGAGCCAGGCCTCCTCGTCGCGGCCCACCTCGAAGGCGCGCAGCGCCACGTCGTCCGGCAGCTCCAGCGGCGGCAGCGGCGACGCGGGGCCCAGCGGACGCCTGCGGTGCTGCAGCTCCCGCACCGGTCCGTAGCCCCTGCTCCGGGCCAGGGCTGCGGCCGCCGGCGATCCGCCGTGCGCCCACACGGCCAGCTCGGCGCCGCGGGCGAGGTGCTCCAGCTGCTCCGCCAGCGCCGTCCCCACCCCGCGGCGGCGGACCTGCGGGTCCACCAGCAGCTCCGCGCCGCCGTCGGCCGGCAGCTGGGCGTAGCCGACGACGACGGGGGGACCGTCCTGGCCGGCGCTGCCGCCGCTGCCGGCGAGGTCCACGAGCACGTGCTGGGCCGCGGGTCCCGGCTCGCGCAGCGCGAGCAGCGACGCCTCGGACAGCGGGTGTCCCCCGTCGACGGCCGCGGCCCGGGCCACGAGCGCCTCGACGGCGGCGACCTCTGCAGCGGACAGGGCGGGGAGCGCACGCGGGGGCAGGACCCCGGCGGCACGGACGGCGTCGGGCACCACCGCAGGCTAGGGGGCTGCTGCGCGGTCGGCCCGGTGGCCTGCGCCCCGGCGGACGGCCGGCGGGGCCGTCAGTGCTCGGCGACCGCCTCGTCGTCCGTCACCGCAGCGTCCGAGCGCAGGTCGAGCTCGCGGCGCTCCCTGCTGGCCGGGACGAAGCGGTAGCCGACGTTGCGGACGGTGCCGATGAGCTGCTCGTGCTCCGGCCCGAGCTTGGCGCGCAGGCGCCGCACGTGGACGTCCACGGTGCGGGTGCCGCCGAAGTAGTCGTAGCCCCAGACCTCCTGCAGCAGCTGGGCGCGGCTGAAGACCCGGCCAGGGTGCTGCGCGAGGTACTTGAGGAGCTCGAACTCCTTGTAGGTGAGGTCCAGCGACCGGCCCCGCACCTTCGCGGTGTAGGTGGACTCGTCGATGACGACGTCGCCGGCGCGGATCTCCTCCGGCGCGTCGTCGCCGGCCTCGGCGAGCGCGGCGCGGCCCACGGCCAGGCGCAGCCGCGCCTCGACCTCCGCCGGCCCGGCGGTGTCGAGCAGCACGTCGTCGGCGCCCCAGTCGGCGGCGACCGCGGCGAGACCGCCCTCGGTGAGCACCAGGAACAGCGGGCAGCTCACGCCGGTCGTGCGCAGCAGCCGCGCGAGCGACCGGGCCGCCACGAGCTCGCGCCGGGCGTCGACCAGCACGGCGTCCGCCGGTGGGGCGTCCACGAGCGCCGCGGGCTCGGCGGGGAGCACCCGCACCGAGTGGGCCAGCAGGCCGAGGGCGGGCAGCACCTCGGCGGATGGGGCGAGCGCGTTCGTCAGCAGCAGGAGCTGGGCCACGGCGTCCTCCGGGTCCGGGACGGGTCCCACCAGCGCGACGGGACGCCGCGCCGGTGCGACGTCGCTACGACGAGGTGAACGATAGGTGACGGGAGCGCTCCACCGCCACGGTCCGGCCCATCTGGTCCTGTGCGAGACCATCCCGGGGTGACACCACCGCGTCGAGCCACCCCGTCCGCCCGCTCGGCGCTCGTCGCCGCGGGCCTGGCGGGCCTGCTGGCGCTGGCCGGTCTGGCGGGCACCGCGCCCGCCGCCGCGGCGGCCGTGCTCGTGGCCGTCGCCCTGGCGCTGGGGTGGCCCGGGCTGCTGCTGCTGCCCAGCCCCCGCGGCAGCGCCGCGGTGGTGGGCGCCACCGGCGTCCTGGCGGTGGTCGCGACCACCGCCACCGCCCTCCTCGACCACGACCGCGAGCCGCTGCGCGCGCTGCCCGCCGTGCTCGCCGTGGCCGTGCTCGGCGCCTTCACCCACCAGATGCTGCGGCGCGACCTGCGCCCCCGCGTGGTCGACGGCCTGGGAGGGGCGGTCACCGGGCTGCTCATCGCCGGGCAGGTGAGCGGGTGGGTGGCCGCTGCGGCCGCCGGAGCGGCCGCCGCCGCGACCACCGGCGCCGGTGCTGCCGCGGTCGGCGCGTCGGTCCTGGCGGCCGCGCTCCCCGTCCCGCGCCCGGCGAGCGCGCTCGCGGCCGTGGCCGCCGGGGCGGCCGCCGGC
>NZ_VDMJ01000044.1 GCF_006335115.1 Streptomyces sp. NP160 | reverse complement strand
CACATCCTCGGCTGAGGCTCGTTGCGGACCCGCCAGCGACGCTGCGGTCAGGGCAGGTACGCGTCCCGCACGACGACCTGGCTGGGGCTCGCCGACTCCGGCGACAGCCCCGCGCCCTCCAGCGCCTCGCGCACCACCGAGACGGCCTCCTCCTCGGCCTCCTCCTCGGTGCGCGCCTCCAGCAGGAGGACCACCTCGAGGGAGCGGCTGTCGTCGGCAGCGACGACCGCTGCGTCCCGCGAGGCGCTGTCCGTCATGGCGGGGAGCCTGGGCCACGGCAGCTGGGCCGCCACCGCCTCGGCGACCGCCTCGAGCCCACCTGCGGCACCGTCCGGGGGCGCCTGCAGGTCCACGACGACGTGCACCCGCCGCAGCGCGGGGTCTCCCGGAGCTGCGACGGGGGCGGGTCCGCTGTTCGTCTCGGTCATCGGGCCAGTCTGGAACCCCCACCTGCGAGGCACCTCCGGAGCGGTGCGCCGTCAGCCTCGCGGAGGCAGCGGGTCCTGCTCCTCGCCCGCCAGCAGGTCGTAGCGGACGAAGTCGTCCACGGTGCCGTCGCGCAGCCGCTCCGCGCCCCTGTCGAGGCCCACCTCCCGGAAGCCCGCCTTGGCGGCTACGCGGCGGCTGGCGGTGTTGCGGCTGGCGACCCGCATGACCACGCGCTCCAGCCCGAGGCCCCCGCGGTCGGCCGGGGCGAGGGCGTGCCGGACGACCAGCCGCACGGCAGCCGTGGTGACGCCCCGTCCACGCGCGTCGGGGTGGCACCAGTAGCCGACCTCCCCGCTGCGCACCCCGTCCCCGAGGGTGAAGAGCCCCACCTCGGCGAGGAGCGGCCCCGTCTCCGGGCCGTCGTCGTCCACCGGATCGCTGGGGTCGGTGCCGTCCGCGCCAGCGCGGGACCGCCCGTCAGGGCGGACGGCCCAGAAGACGCCGGCGCCGCGCGCCTGCTCCTCCTCACGGCCCGCGATCCAGCTGGCGGCGTCGAGCACGGTGTAGGGCGACGGCAACGACGGCAGCCACGCCTGGGTGGACGCCGCGGAGCACGCCTGCGCCACCCGCTGGACGTCGCCGGCGAGGTGGGGACCCAGCCGCACCCCACCGCCCGCGAGCTCCACCGGCGAGAGCCAGCGGTCCGCGCGCTGGAGGCTGGAGTCCCACCGCCAGGTGCCCACCCAGGCGTCCCTCAGGTCCCCGCGCACGGGGAGCAGCGCCCGCACCGTCCCGTCGACAGCGCTCCCGCACGCCCACGCCAGGCGCCGCGCCGGCCACGCCCCCGCCTCCACGGCCCAGTGCACGGCCTGCAGCCCGAGCTCGGCGAAGGCCCACGTCAGCACCAGCCGGACGGCTCCCGCCGTGGTCCCGCGACCGCGCGCCGACGGGGGAGCGGCGCAGGCCAGCCACCCGCCGCCCTCGCCGTCCTCGGTGAGCAGCACCAGACCGGCGAACGCGTCGCCGACCTCCACCACGAGGCGGTGCGCCGTACCGACCGGACGGACCCCCGGGACGCCGAGCGCGCCGGAACCCGCCGCAGCGCCCCCCTCCGGGGGAGCGGACCCCAGGTCGGGCAGCCAGCGGAGCACGTCGCGGTCGTCGAGGAGGGCGGCCACCGCGGGGCCGTCGGCGGGCGCGGCGCGCCGCACGAGCAGCCCCCGCTCCCGCAGCCGCGGGCCGGCGGGCTCCGGCTCCTCACGGTCGCTGCGGGCCACGGCCGCACAGTGTGCCCTGGGAGCCTCCTGGGCAAGTGGGCCTGCGCCTCCCGTCCCGCGCCTACGATGCACACGGCTTGTCAAGCGTCAGTCGGGCGGTTGGTGCAAGGAGAGCGGGGAGGGACCGTGCCTGGTCTGCTGGAGAAGGTGCTGCGCGCCGGCGAGGGTCGGACGCTGCGCCGCCTGCAGGGGCTCGTGAAGCAGGTGAACGCCCTCGAGGACGACTTCACCCCCCTGTCCGACGCCGAGCTGGCGGAGGAGACCGACAGGTTCCGCGCCCGCTTCAAGGACGGCGAGACCCTCGACGACCTGCTGCCCGAGGCCTTCGCGGTGGTGCGCGAGGGGGCCCGCCGCGTGCTCGGCCAGCGCCCGTACGACGTGCAGCTCATGGGCGGTGCGGCCCTGCACGGCGGCAACATCGCCGAGATGAAGACCGGTGAGGGCAAGACCCTGACCGGCGTCTTCGCCGCCTACCTCAACGCGATCCCCGGCAAGGGCACGCACGTCATCACCGTCAACGACTTCCTCGCCAGCTACCAGAGCGACCTCATGGGCCGCGTCTACCGCCACCTCGGCCTGACCAGCGGCTGCGTGCTGGACGGCATGGCCCCGGCGGAGCGGCGCTCGCAGTACGCCGCGGACATCACCTACGGCACCAACACCCAGTTCGGCTTCGACTACCTGCGCGACAACATGGCGTGGAACGCCGCCGACCTGGTGCAGCGCGGCCACCACTTCTGCATCGTCGACGAGGTCGACTCCATCCTC
Organism: Streptomyces sp. NP160; assembly: GCF_006335115.1. Taxonomy (GTDB): domain Bacteria; phylum Actinomycetota; class Actinomycetes; order Actinomycetales; family Quadrisphaeraceae; genus Quadrisphaera. The sequence continues at coordinate 153,616 of NZ_VDMJ01000044.1, read as the reverse complement.
ATCGACGAGGCGCGCACCCCGCTGATCATCTCCGGCCCGGCGCAGGGCGACGCCTCGAAGTGGTTCGCCGAGTTCGCCCGGATCGTGCGGCGCCTGGAGCGCGAGGTCGACTACGAGGTCGACGAGAAGAAGCGCACCGTCGGCATCCTCGAGCCGGGCATCGAGAAGGTCGAGGACCAGCTCGGCATCGAGAACCTCTACGACTCGGTCAACACGCCGTACGTCGGTTACATCAACAACGCGGTGAAGGCCAAGGAGCTCTTCACGCGCGACAAGGACTACGTCGTCGCCGACGGCGAGGTGCTCATCGTCGACGAGCACACCGGCCGCATCCTCGCCGGCCGCCGCTACAACGAGGGCATCCACCAGGCGATCGAGGCCAAGGAGGGCGTCGAGGTCAAGGCCGAGAACCAGACCCTGGCCACGATCACGCTGCAGAACTACTTCCGCCTCTACGACAAGCTCTCGGGGATGACCGGCACGGCCACCACCGAGGCCGCGGAGTTCCAGGGGACCTACAAGCTCGGCGTGGTGCCGATCCCCACCAACAAGCCGGTGGCGCGCACGGACCAGCCGGACCTCGTCTACAAGACCGAGGTGGCCAAGTTCGACGCCGTGGTCGAGGACATCGCCGAGCGCCACGGCACCGGGCAGCCGGTGCTGGTGGGCACCACCAGCGTGGCCAAGAGCGAGTACCTCTCCCGGCAGCTGGTGGAGAAGGGCATCCCCCACGAGGTGCTCAACGCCAAGCAGCACGCCCGGGAGGCGGCCATCGTCGCGATGGCGGGCCGCGCCGGCGCTGTCACGGTCGCCACCAACATGGCCGGTCGCGGCACCGACATCATGCTCGGCGGCAACGCCGAGTTCCTCGCCGTGGCGGAGCTGTCCGAGCGCGGGCTCGACCCGGTCGAGGACGCTGAGGCGTACGACGCCGCGTGGCCCGAGGCCCTGACGCGGGCCAAGGACGCCGTCGCCGCGGACGCGGCCAAGGTGACCGAGCTGGGCGGCCTGTACGTGCTGGGCACCGAGCGCCACGAGTCGCGGCGCATCGACAACCAGCTGCGCGGCCGCTCCGGCCGCCAGGGCGACCCGGGCGAGTCCCGGTTCTACCTGTCCATGGCCGACGACCTCATGCGCCTGTTCAACTCGGGTCTCGCCGAGTCCATGCTGACCCGCGCGGGCATCCCCGACGACGTGCCGCTGGAGTCGAAGCTGGTCAGCCGCGCGATCCAGAGCGCGCAGAGCCAGGTCGAGTCCCGCAACTTCGAGATCCGCAAGAACGTCCTCAAGTACGACGACGTCCTCAACCGCCAGCGCGAGGTCATCTACGCCGAGCGACGCCGCGTGCTGGAGGGCGAGGACCTCCACGAGCAGGTCGGGCACTTCGTGCGCGACGTGGTGACCGGCTACGTCACCTCGGCGACGTCGGAGGGCTTCGCCGAGGACTGGGACCTGGACCAGCTGTGGCAGGCGCTCAAGACGCTGTACCCGGTCTCGATCACCGTGGCCGACGTCGAGGAGGAGGCCGGCGGCCGCTCGGCGGTCACGCAGCAGATGCTGCTGGAGGAGCTGGTCTCCGACGCCGAGCAGCAGTTCCTCGAGCGCGAGCGGAACCTCGGCTCCTCCGTCATCCGCGAGCTGGAGCGGCGCGTGGTGCTCAGCGTGCTCGACCGCAAGTGGCGCGAGCACCTCTACGAGATGGACTACCTGCAGGAGGGCATCTCCCTGCGCGCGATGGCCCAGCGCGACCCGCTCGTGGAGTACCAGCGCGAGGGCTACCAGCTCTTCCAGGCCATGCTCGAGGCCATCAAGGAGGAGTCGGTCGGGTACGTCTTCAACCTCGAGGTGCAGGTGCCGGCCGAGCCGGTCCGCGACGACGAGGCCGCCGTCGCCGGCGAGCAGGCCCCGGTGCTCGTGGCGCCCGGTCTCGAGGGCGGGGGCGCCCCGCAGCAGCTGCAGTACACCGCTCCGTCGGCCGACGGGGACGTCGAGGTCACCGGCGGCCCGACGGCCGACGGAGGGAGCCGCCGCGAGCGGCGCGCCCGCAAGAAGGCCTGATCAGCCTGCGCTCCCGCAGCACCGCCGTCACCGCCCTCCCGACCGGCTGACCCTCAGCCGATCTGGAGGGCGGTGACGCGCCACCTGCCGTCCACGCCCTCCAGGCGCAGCGCGGCGGCGCGGACGCGCTCGCCGTCCCACACCACCACGGCCGCCTCGACGACGCCGTCGCGCGGGGTGCTGGCGACCACCCTGCGGACGACGGCGCGCGCGTGCCGGCGGCGCCCGCGCACCCGCTGCGCCAGCGCCGCGCGCTGCTGCAGCCCCGCGTAGACGTCCGCCGTCAGCCAGCGCAGCAGCTGCGCTGCCGGCCGGGTGCCGGCGAGCACCTCCACCGCGGCCACCACGAGGCCGCCGCAGAGCGGCTCGGGGTCGGGGAGGGACGACGACGCCGTGGGGCGCGGCGCCACCGCCGGGTCCACGCCGCTCGGCAGCCGCCCGTCCAGCACGAGCGGCAGCACGCCCTGCAGCGCGATGACCGGTGGACGGCGCCGCTCCACGGGCGCCCCGAGCGCCTTGGGCTCGGAGCGCGGGGCGGGGACGACGCGCAGCGCAGGCAGCGCGGTGCTCGCCCCGGAGCTCGAGGTCTGACCCTCCGCGGGCCGGTCGAGCGGCAGCGCGGCCGCTGCGCCGCTCGCGCTCACGGGGCCACCAGCCGCTGGCCGGGGCGCAGGTGGTCGGGGTCCGAGCCGATGACGGCGCGGTTGGCCTCGTACCAGCGGGGCCAGGCCGCAGCGACGGCTGCCCGGGTGCTGCCGGGGGGCAGGTGGCGCGCGGCGATGGACCACAGCGAGTCACCGGACCTCACGACCACCGCGGTGCGCGCCGGCGCCTCTGCGGGGTCGACCAGCGGACTCCCGGTGGCGGGTGCGGGGACGGGGCGGCCGGTGCTCAGCGGCGCCTCCGCTCCTGCGGCGGCCGAGGAGGGCGAGGACGACGTCGGTGAGGGTGAGGCGGCGGGAGCAGGTGCGCTGCTCGCCGGGCCGGCGGTGCCGCGTGCAGCGGGCCAGGTGAGGTCTGAGGCGCTCGCCGGGGCTGCGGCGCCCGCAGGCGGCGTCGCCCGCGCCTCAGCGGCGAGGGCGGGACCCGCGACACCGCCCAGCACCGCAGCCCCGAGCGCCGCGGCGAGGAGCCGCCGCAGCAGGAGCGGCGTGGTCGCGTCGGCGACGGCTCGCAGGGCCGCGCCCGTGCTGCCGGCGGTCCCGACGACCGCCGCTGCGACGAGGGCCGCGGAGCCGGCGCTCCAGACCAGCAGCAGGGCGCCGAGGAGGAGGCCGGCGACCGCGGCGACGGCGGAGTCGAGGTCGGCGGGGGTGTGGGAGAGGTCGTTCGCGGCGCTCACTGCCAGGGCGGCGCCCGTCGCGGCGAGCCCCGTGGCGCCGGTCGTGGTGAGGACGCTCGCGAGGAAGGGCCCCGTACGCGTCATGCCTTTGCCTTCGTTTGGTGCAGTTTGCTGCTGCTTGATGACATGAAGGGATCATGCAGGAGCTGCCGGGCGTCGCCGGAAGATCGACAGGGCCCTGTGGACAGCGGCATCCGCAGGGAGCAGCGCCCCTACCGTGTGCTCATGCGCTGGGACGCTCTGTTCGCCGACCTGGAGGCCCAGCTCGAGGCCGCCGACGACGAGGTGAGCGCCATGCACGCCGAGCGGGTGCGCGCGGAGGTCGCGGGCGTCGAGCTGCGCGACAGGCTGCGCGCCTCCGCGGGGCAGCGCGTGGCGCTGCGGCTGGCGGGTGGCGAGGCGGTGGAGGGCGCCCTGCGCGCCGCCGGGCCCGACTGGCTGCTGGTGGAGGAGGCCGCCGGAGAGGCGCTCGTGCCGCTGGTGGCCGTGGTGCTCCTCGACGGCCTGACGCGCTCCCTGGCCGCCCCGGCGGGCGCCGTCGAGAACCGGCTCGGTCTGGCGTCCGCGCTGCGCGGCGTCGCCCGCGACCGCTCAGCGGTGCGGATCTGGCTTCGCGAGACCGGGGGTGGTGCGATCACCGGCACCGTGGACCGCGTGGGTGCCGACCACCTCGACCTCGCCCGTCACGCCGTCGACGAGCCGCGCCGCCCCGGGGCCGTCCGCGGGGTGGTCACGGTGCCGCTGGCGGCGCTGGCCTGCCTGCGCCGGTCGGTCTGAGCCGGCTGGCCCGCTCGAGGCGCCCAGCGCGCCCGCAGGGCCGGGTGGTCAGCCGCGCAGTGCGCTCGACCGGGCCTCCTGGGCACCCTCGAGCTCCGACTGGGAGGCCACGAGCGCACGCGTCTCGGCGTACTTGCCCTGGATGTAGTCCTCCAGCACGGAGATCTCGACGCGCCACTGCCCCCGGCCGCCCACCTTGATGGCCGGGAGCTCGCCGCTGCGCACCAGGGCGTAGGCCTGCACGGCCGAGACCTGTAGGGTCTCGGCCACGTCGGCGAGGGTCATGAAGCGCGCGGCCACCCCCGGATGGTCCCACGCCGGTGGTGCCCAGCGGCCGCTTTCCACAGCCGGTCACCCGCTGTGACCTGGACGAGCGCAGCGTGGTGCACCTCTCTCGGGAGACACAGGGGTGATGATCCACTCGGGCGTCGCCGCCACCCGGACGGAGCGATCCGGCGTGCGAGGGCCCTGACCGGCCCGCTCCCGGCTGCCACCCTCCAGGACGCCCCACCCGCACCCGCACCGCCAGGAGCCGCCATGGCCGCCGTCCGCCCGACAGCGCTCACCCCCGCGTCGCCGCTCGCCGCTCGCCTGCGCGCCCCGTCGTGGCGGGACCCCCGCCTCGTCGTCGGCCTGGTCCTGGTGCTGGCCTCGGTGCTGGTGGGCGCCCGCGTGGTGTCCGCCGCGGACTCCACGGTGCCGGTGTGGGTGGCGGCGCACACCCTCGTGCCCGGCGAGGAGATCACCGCCGAGGACGTCCGCGCGGTCCGCGTCCACCTCGAGGGCGGTGCGGGCGGCTACCTGGCCGCGGACGCGCAGCCCCCGCACGGGGCGGTGGCCCTGCGCGAGGTCGGGTCGGGTGACCTGCTGCCGCGCAGCGCGGTGGGCAGCGCCGCGGCCCTCACCACGCGCCCGGTGGGCCTGCCCGTGACGGGCCCGCTGCCCTCCGGCCTGGTCGCCGGGGCGCTCGTCGACGTCTGGGTGACCCCGGCCCCGACCCGCGGTGCCCCCGTGGCGGCCGCCGCCGCGGCGGGCGGGCCGAGCGCCGCGGCGCAGGAGGTGAGCGGACCGCGCCAGCTCGCGGCGGCCGCCGTGGTCCAGGAGGTCGTCACCGAGGGCGGGTCCTTCGCCACCGGTCGCGGCGGGCTCGTGCAGGTGCAGCTGCCGCCGGCCGAGCTGCAGCAGGCGCTGCAGGCCCTGGCCGACGGTGCGACCGTCTCGCTGGTCCTCGTGCCCGGCTCAGCCCCGGCGGGCCGCTGAGTGGGGGCGGTCCCGCGCCGGGGCGCATCCCCACTGCCCCTGCTCACCGCGGTCCCCGGGCCGGAGGAGGCCCAGCTGGTGGCCGCCCTCGGCCGCACCGCCGGGGTCGCGGTGGTGCGCCGCTGCGCCGACCTGGGGGAGCTGCTGTCCGCGAGCGCCGCGGGCCACGGCCGGGCTGCGCTCGTGTCCGCGGACCTGCACCGCCTCGACCGCGAGGCCCTCGCCCGCCTCGCCGCGCAGGGCACCGCCGTGGTGGGGGTGCTGCCTGCTGCGGGGACGGCGGCGGCTGCCGCCCGGCTCACCGCCCTCGGGGTGGTCCGGCAGGTGGCAGCGGGGGCGCCCGGTGAGGAGGTGGCCGCGGTGGTCGGCGCAGCCGTCGCCGGGCTGGCGTTCGGTGGGACGCGGGGGCGTGCAGCGCCCGCGGGGAGCACACCGAGCACCTCCGTCCCGGCTCCGGCACCGGTCCCTGCCGCGGAGCGCGCCCTGCCGGGTCCCGCGGCCCCGTCGCCGCAGGACGCAGCGCCCGACGCGCTCGGCCACCCCGCAGACGGCGGTGACGAGCCGGAGGCCGCGCTGCTGCCGGGCCGCTCCGGGCGCCTCGTCGCCGTGTGGGGGGCTCCGGGGGCCCCCGGTCGCACGACGGTCGCGGTGTCGCTGGCCGCGGAGCTCGCCGCGCTCGGCGAGCACGTGCTGCTGGTGGACGCCGACACCTGGGCCGCCAGCACCGCGCAGGTGCTCGGTCTGCTCGACGAGACCGCGGGCGTGGCCGCCGCCTGCCGGGCCGCCGCGGCAGGCACCCTGACGCCGGGGCGGCTGCTGCAGCTCGCGCCGTCGGCCCTGCCGCGGATGTCGGTGCTGACGGGGCTGCCCCGCGCCGAGCGCTGGCACGAGCTCGGCGCCGCCGCCCTCGAGGAGCTGTGGTCGACGTGCCGCTCGGCGGCCACCTGGACGGTCGTCGACTGCGCGGCGCCGCTGGAGCAGGACGAGGAGCTCGTGCTCGACACGGCCGCTCCCCGCCGCAACGCGGCCACCACCACGGCGCTGGCCGCGGCCGACGAGGTGCTCGTGGTGGGCCAGGCGGACCCGGTGGGCCTGCAGCGCCTGGTCCGCGCCCTGGGGGACCTCGCGGAGGCCCAGCCGGACGCCGTGGAGCGCCGCCGCGCGGTGGTCACCAAGGTCCGCTCGGCGGCCGTCGGCCACGGCCCGGCCGCCCGCGTGGCGGAGGCGCTGGCCCGCTACGCGGGGGTGCGCGACGCTTTGCTGGTCCCCGACGACCGCGCGGCCTGCGACGCCGCCCTCCTGACCGGGCGCACGCTGCGCGAGTCCTCGCCGGGCTCCCCGGCCCGTGCCGCCCTGGCGGCGCTGGCCGCCGAGCTCGTGGCCGCGGCGCGTCACGACGACGGCGGTGCCACCGTCGCGGCCCCCGTGCGTCCCCGGCGCCGAGCGTGGGCCAGGATGCGCGGGTGAGCCCCTCCCTCGGCAGCGCCCCCGAGCGCGTCTACGCGGCCCTGCGGCCGGAGCAGCTCCCCGAGTGCCTGCGCAGCGGGCGGCTCCCGGACGACGCCCCGGTGCACGCCGTCACCCCGGCCCTGCGCGAGCACTACACCGAGGGCGACGCCGAGGAGCTGGAGCTGGCGGCCATGCTCGACGCCGCCGACTCCTCCCTGCGCCTCATCGCCGCCACCGGCTCGGCCGGGACCTCCGGGGGAGGGGCGACCGCCCGGCGGCTGGTGCTCGCCGCCGACGTCCCCGCCGCGCAGGCGTCCCCCCGCCCGGTGGCTGACGACGACCCCGCCGAGGCGCTCTCCCGTGTGGACCTCACCGAGCCGCTGGCCCTGTCCGCGGTGGTCAGCGCCCACGTCGACGAGGTCGAGGCGGCCACCGACGTGGCCGCCGCCGCGGCGGCGCTGCCCGCCGCGGACGTTGGCGACGAGGACGCCGCCTTCACGGTGGACGGCGCCCAGGGGCACGACCTGCTCTGGTACGACGCCTCCGAGCTGGAGGCGCTCGCTGCCGAGCTGGGCTGACCGACTCGACCGACCGGCTCAGCCGACCGGCTCAGCCGAGCAGCTGGGCGATCTCCCGCTCCTGGTCGCGCAGGGCGCGCACGACCGGCTCCTCGGCGGCGCGCTCGATCCTGCCCCCCAGCAGCGGGACCGAGGCCGTCAGCGTGCCGCTCACGGAGTGCTCGGTGTGCACGCCGCGGCCCGGGACCACCCCGGTGCGCACGGGGCGCAGCGCGGTGGTCGCCGTCGCGCTGACCGGCGCTCCGGGCACCTGCAGCTCGGTGGTGCCGGACCGGGAGCCGTCCGCGGCGGGCGCCTCCCAGGTGTCGACCTGGCGCAGCCGCATCGAGGCGCCCACGAACCGCCGGGCGACGTCGGGCAGCTCGTCGGTGGGCAGCACGCGGTCGACGGTCACCACGAACCGCCCCTCGGGACCGCCCTCCACCGCCACCTCGTGCGACAGCGCGTCGCTGGCCTCGAGCAGCTGGTCCAGCACCGCGGGGTCGGCGAGGAGCTGCGCCACGCGGTGCGGGTCGCCGGGGTAGCGGAGCAGGACGTCGAGGCGCACCCGCCCACCGTAGGTCCGGAGGCGGGCGCGGGCCCTCCTGGGCGCCCTCTAGGGTTCAGCACGTGCCGACCCTGAGCTCGCTCGTGCGCAGGCTGGGAGTCCTCGACCCCGCTGACGAGGAGTGGCTGCACCTGCTCGTCGGCGACTGGCAGATGCTCTCCGACCTGTCCTTCGCCGACCTGCTGCTGTGGGTGCCCGACAGCGACGGCGGCTTCGTCGTCGTCGCCCACTGCCGCCCCAGCACCGGCGTCACCGTCCACGACGAGGACGTCGTGGGCACGCGCATCACCCCGGGCCAGCGCGAGCAGGTCGACCGGGCGTACGCCGAGGCGCGCATCTGCCGCGACCACGACCCGGAGTGGCTGGACGGCTCCCCGGTGCGCGAGGAGACCGTGCCGGTGGTGCGCCAGGGCCGCGTCATCGCGGTGATGTCGCGCGACACGAGCCTGTCGGTGCCGCGCGCGCCCTCCCGCCTGGAGCGCAACTACCTGCAGTGCGCCGACGCGCTGGCGCGGATGGTCTCCGAGGGCGCCTTCCCCCACCAGGGGGCGCCCACGGGCACCCGGCGCGGCGCCCCGCGCGTCGGCGACGGCCTGGTCCGCCTCGACGTGGAGGGCGTGGTCGTCTACGCCAGCCCCAACGCGCGCTCCGACTACCGCCGCCTCGGCTTCACCGGCGACCTCGTCGGCAGGTCCCTGGCGGAGGTCACCGCCAGCTGCCTGGACAGCACCCACCAGGTGGACGAGACGCTGCCGCTGGTGGTCACCGGGCGCGCCCCGTGGCGCTGCGACGTGGAGTCGCGCCAGGCGGCGCTGTCGCTGCGGGCCGTGCCGCTGCTGGAGGAGGGCGTGCGCACCGGCGCGCTGGTGCTGTGCCGCGACGTCACCGAGCTGCGCCGCCGCGAGCAGGAGCTGCTCACCAAGGACGCGACCATCCGCGAGATCCACCACCGGGTGAAGAACAACCTGCAGACGGTCTCGGCGCTGCTGCGGCTGCAGACCCGCCGCATCGAGTCCGACGCGGGCCGAGCCGCCCTCGAGGAGGCGATGCGCCGCGTCAGCACCATCGCCCTGGTCCACGAGACGCTGTCGGCGGGGTTCGAGGAGGTCGTCGAGTTCGACGACGTCATGGACCGGGGGCTGCAGCTCATCGCCAGCCTCGCCGCCAGCCACGGCGCCGCCGGCGTCCGGCGGATCGGCACCTTCGGGCAGGTCGGCGCCGAGGACGCGACGGCGCTGGCCCTCGTGCTCACCGAGCTGGTCACCAACGCCGTGGAGCACGGCCTGCGCGGGGGTGACGGCCGCGTCGAGGTGCGCGCCGAGCGCGACGGGACCTCCCTGGTCGCCACCGTCGCCGACGACGGCGCGGGCCTGCCGGAGGACTTCTCCCCGCACGCCGGCGGCCTGGGCACGCAGATCGTGCAGGCGCTGGTGCAGGGGGAGCTGCGCGGCAGCATCGTCTGGGGCAACCGCCCCGGGGGCGGCGCCGAGGCCGTGGTCCGGGCCGAGCTGCACGAGCCCCGCGGGGACCGGGCCCCGGCGGCGGTCACCGCGTGAGCCGCGGCCCGTCCGGCGCTGGAGAGGGCGCTGGACGACGAAGGGCCGCCCCCGACGGGGGGCGGCCCTTCGCGTGCGGCGCTCTGCGGTGCTCGACCGTGCGCGCGGCGCGGGCTGGTTCAGCCGGCGCGGCGGGCGCGCGCGGTGCGGCGCTTGAGCGCGCGGCGCTCGTCCTCGGAGAGGCCGCCCCAGACGCCGGAGTCCTGTCCGTTCTCCAGCGCCCACTTCAGGCAGGTCTCCACGACGTCGCAGCGCCGGCAGATGGCCTTCGCCTCCTCGATCTGCAGCAGGGCAGGGCCCGTGTTGCCGATCGGGAAGAACAGCTCGGGGTCTTCCTCGAGGCACGCTGAGCGGTGCCGCCAGTCCATCAGTGAGCTCCTCAGTGGATCGGGGTGTCGTCCGGTCGCTCCGCTCTTGTGAAGCGGTTCACGAGTCCGAACACGTATATGGGGCGCTCAGTGGCGCCCCGTCCGCAGGTATCGTCACAGAGTCCGCTGTGTTGCACAAGGGTTGACTGCGGCGAGTCACTCGCGGGGTGTCTGGTGCCGGTGTCCGTGGTGCCCGGAACACCGTCTGGAACTTCTCGTGCTCTGATCTGACCAACGGTGGAGCACGCCGGAGTGTTCCGCCAACCGGGAACGGATCTCGGCAGCGGCTCCGGCAGCGGGCCCGACGCGGGACGCGGGTGAGGACGGGGAGGGTGGACGCGGTGAGGAGCGGGGAGCGGCCGACGGCGCTGGTCGTGGCCGTGGGCGTCGTCGCCGCGGAGGCGCTGGCGCTGGTCGCCGTGGTGGTCTTCTACGGGGTCGAGCTCAGCCGCGGCGCGGCGGCGGTGCCCACCGGAGCGGTGGCCACCGCCGTCCTGGCTGCTGCGCTCGCCGTGGGCCTGGTGCTGTGCTCCCGGGCGCTGCTGGGGCGGAGCCGCTGGGGGCGGGCGCCGCTGATCACCTGGCAGCTGTTCCAGGTGGTGCTGACGGCGCCGCTCGTCACCGGGCCGCTGTGGCCGGTGGCGGCGGTCTTCGTGGTGCTGGCCGTGGTGGCCGGCGTGTGCCTCGCGTCGAGGGCGCTGTCGGTGTGGGTGGGCGACGACGACGCCGCGGGGCCCCCCGTCCACTGACCCCGGCACCGACGGCGGTGCTCAGCCCTGGGCGCCGTCGCCGAGCTCGGCCCGCATCGTGGCCAGGGTCCGCGACAGCAGCCGGGAGACGTGCATCTGCGAGATGCCGACCTCCTCGGCGATCTGGGACTGCGACATCCCCCGCACGAAGCGCAGCGCGATGATGCGCCGCTCGCGCGCGGGCAGGCGCGCCAGCAGCGGGCGCAGCGCCTCGCGGTCCTCCACCACCCTGAGCGCCTCGTCGTCCGTGGCGAGCCAGGCGCCGGGCGCGTCGACCTCGCCGGTGTCCAGCGGCACCGTCGTGTACGCCCCGGCCGACTCCATGCCCTCGAGCACCGCGTCCTCGTCCACTTGGGCGCGCTCGGCCAGCTCCGCGACCGTGGGCGCCCGGCCCAGCTCCTGGGTGAGGTCGGTGCGGGCGTCGGCGAGGGTGCGCGAGAGCTCCTGCAGGCGCCGCGGGACGCGCACGGCCCACCCGCGGTCGCGGAAGTGGCGGCGGATCTCCCCGAGCACGGTGGGCACGGCGAAGGCGGAGAACGGCACGCCGCGCTCGGGGTCGTACCTGTCGACGGCCTTCAGCAGGCCGATCGTGCCCACCTGCACCAGGTCGTCCATGGGCTCCCCGCGGTCGGCGTAGCGCCGCGCGAGGTGGCGCACCAGGGGCAGGTGGGCCTCCACCACCCGGTTCCGCAGCGCGGTGCGGCGCGGGTCGCCCTCGGGCAGCCGCGACAGCTCGAGCAGCTCGGGGGGCAGGTCCGGGTGGGGGCCGGGGTTCTGCTCGGGCACGGTGGCCCGCACCAGCGAGGAGGGGGAGCCGTCGGGGCCCTGCGCGCTCACGGTGGGTCCGCGCTACCCGCGCCCGGGACCGTCGTGGCGCAGCTGGATCCAGTGGCGCCCGGCGTCGTCGCGGCCCGTCTCCAGGCCGTTGACCAGCGCCTCCAGCACCGCCCACGCGAAGCTGTCGCGGGTCGGCAGGGTCTGCGCCGGGCCGCTGACCCGCACCCGCATGCCCGGGGCGACGAGGTCGAAGCGGGCGGTGAGCACCGGCACGGCGGCACCCGGCGCGGCGCCGGGCTCGACGGCGTGCAGGTCGGGGGAGCCGTCCAGGGCCTGCGGGCCCAGCACCAGCGCGCACGCCTCGTCGACGGCGATGCGGAGGTCCTCGATCTCGTCGATCGTGAGGTCGAGGCGGGCGGCCAGACCGGCGGTGGCGGTCCGCAGCACCGACAGGTACTCCGGCGCCGCGGGGACCACCAGCTCCACGCGGTCACCGGCCACCGGTGCCGCGCCGTCCGCGGGAGCGCCGGCCGACCGGTCTGCTGGAACTGTCACGCCGTCGCCTCCTCGTGCTCGCGCCCCGCGCAGCCCGTCACCGCGCCGCGTCGTCGTCCGCAGCCGCCGTGCGCCGGAGCCCGCTGACGCCTGCCGTCGCGGTCATCGTCGCACCCGTCCGCCGGGGCGCGCAGGTGGGCCGCGCCAGTCCCGGGCCAGTCCTGGGCCAGCGCTGGGCCGCTCGGGGGCGTCCGGGCCGGTCCGGGGTCAGCCGGGGACGGCGCCCGAGGCGGCCAGCGCCTCCAGCTCCGGCCCGTCGAGGCGCCAGCGCGTCCACTCCTCCAGGGGCTGGGCGCCGATGGCGGTGTAGACGGCCTGCGCCGGGGTGTTCCAGTCGAGCACCGACCACTCCAGCCGGCGGTGCCCGTTCGCCACGGCGTCGGCGGCCAGCGCGGACAGCAGCGCCCTGCCGAGCCCCAGGCCGCGGTGCTGGGGCCTGACGAAGAGGTCCTCCAGCCAGGTGCCGTGGCGGCCGGTCCAGGTGGAGTAGGTGGTGAAGGAGATCGCCGTCCCGGCCACCACCCAGGCCTCGCCCTCCAGCACCTCCGCCACCAGCGCCCGCACCCGCGGGTCGGGACCGAAGAGGGCGGCGCGCAGGTCCTCGGGGGTGGCCTCGACCGCGTCGGGCTCGCGCTCGTACACCGCCAGCTGGCGGATGAGGCCGTCGACCGCCTCCACGTCCGCCTCCACGGCCCAGCGGACCCTCGTCCTGGGTGCCACGCCCCTCCGCCCCTCTCCTGTGCCGTCCTGTGCGCCCCCGCGGTGCGGCTCTGCGCCGGCCCCCGCGGGTGGCACGGTAGAGGGCGTGCAGCAGCCGGGTGCGGACTCCCTCGACACCAGCTCGCGCGCCGCCCCCCACCCGGCCGGGCGGAGTCGCCCGCGCCGCACGCGTGCGGCGCACGCCGTCGCGGGCCTCCTCGCCCTCCCAGCGCTGGTCACGGCGCTGCCCGGCGCCCTCGGGCTGGCGGGGAGGGTGCCGCTGGCGCAGCTGCTGCCCTTCCGGGGGGCGCTCGTCGTCGTCCTGCTCGCCGGCGCAGCGGTCGTGCTCGCGGTGGGCGGGCTGGTCCGCCTGCTGACCCGCGGGCCGCGGGCCCGCACTCCCGGGGCCGCGGCGGTCCTCGCAGCGGGGCTCGTGCTGGCCGCCGCGGTCCACGCGGGGGTGCTGGTGGCCCGCGGCGTGCTGCCCGCCGCCCCTCCCGCCGGCGCCGACCTCGTGGTGCTCAGCCTCAACACCGAGCACGGCGGTGCCAGCTCCCGCCAGGTGGCCGACGCGGTCGGCGAGGCCGGGGCGGACGTCGTGGTGCTCCCCGAGACGCCCGCCACCGCGGCGCAGGAGGTGGTGGACCTGCTGCGCGAGCAGCACGGCGCGGTGTTCAGCGCGTCCACGGCCACCACCTCACCCGAGCCGACGCACGCCACGAGCCTGCTCCTCGCCGACGGCCTCGGGTCCCCGCTCCCCGCGCCGGCGCCCTCCGTGGAGCTCGCCGCCGTGGCGGCCACCCTGCCGTCCCTTCCGGGGCCGGTGGTGGCGGTGCACCCCGTGGCGCCCGTGCCGCAGGGGACCTTCGTGCAGCGGTGGCGGGCCGACGTGCCCCGGGCCGTCGCCGCGTGCAGCGGCTCGCCGGGGGCCGTGGTGGCCGGTGACCTCAACGCCACGCTCGACCACCCCGGCCTGCGCGACCTCGGGCCGTGCGTCGACGCTGCGGCGGCCGCCGGCGCCGGCGGCCTGGGGACCTGGCCCGCCTCGGTGCCGACGCTGCTGGCGGCCCCGATCGACCACGTCCTCGTGGACGGCCGCGCGTGGCGGGTCCTGTCGGCGCAGGTGGTCACCGTGGGGGACACCGACCACCGGGGTCTCGTGGTGCACCTGGCGCGTCGCTGACGGGGCTGCCCGAGCGGCTCACGGCCGGGCCAGCTGGACGACGACGAGGGCGCCCGCCTCCACCAGGCTCGCCCGCCCCGGCGGACCGCCGCGGACGACCGGTGCCCGTGCGCCGAGCAGCTCCGCGTCCCCGGGGCCCAGCGGGTGCAGGAGCAGTCCGGTGCGGTGGCGGCGCAGCGCCACCGCGAGCCCGCGGTGGGCCGGGAGGAGCCCGCTGGTGCCCGCGGCCACGACGGCGCAGGCCGGCCCGTCACCGTCGGCGAGGTCGAGCAGGAGCGCCTCCAGGGGGCTGCCCAGCAGGAGGTCGGCGTCGTCGACGAGCACCAGCGGCACGCCGGCGCCCGGTGGGGCCTGCGCCGCGGCGTCTCCCAGCGCGGCGAGGAGCGCCCGCGCGGCGTCCGCGTCCGTGCCGGTCACCGCCGGCCCAGGGGCGCGGTGCGCGGGCGGTGGTGCCCCGGGCAGCGGGGGGCGCGGCTGGACGAGCACGCAGGCGCGTCCGGCGGCTCCCGCCTGCGCGGCGAGCAGGTGCAGGGCGCTGGTCCGGCCGGAGCCCGCGGGCCCGACCACCAGCGCCCCGGCGCCGAGGCCCAGGTCGAGCCCGACGGGCGCGGCCCGCAGGCCACCGACGCCCACCACGAGTGGTGCCGGCGGACCCTCCGGCAGGGCGAGAGGGGTGGCGAGCGCGCGCAGCGCGTCCAGGGGGAGCTGCTCCGGCAGCGCGGGGACCGGTGCGGCCCGGCGCTCTCGGTCGCTGACCGCCGGCGGGGTGCTGGCCAGCTGCGCCGGGTCGAGCAGCGGCAGCTGGCACTCGCGCAGCGGGCCGGGGCGCAGCCGCAGCGCCCTGCCCGGGGGCCAGTGGACCGGCGTCGACGCCGTCGGCACCCCGGCGAGCACCGCGGCGCTGCGGTCCGCGGGCGCGAGGAGCAGCACCTCCCGCACGCCGGCCAGGGCGCGTGAGGACAGCGCGGCCGCGTCGCACCCCAGCACGACGGGCGCACCGGCGGCGACCAGCCCGGCCAGCAGGTCAGCGGCGGCGTCGGCCTCCTGGCGCTGTCCGCGCGCGGCCCGCCCCGCCAGGACGCGGTCGGCGCCGTCGACGAGCAGCAGGGGCGCGCCGCCCGGCGCGTCCGCAGGGCGGCTCCGGACGGCGCCGGCGAGGTGCTGCAGGAGGCGCACGAGGTGCTCACCGTCGTCCGGGTCGACGGTGCTGGCCACGTGCGGCAGCCGCGCAGCGCCGGCCAGCTCCTCCGGGTCGCCCACGAGGTGCACCTCCTGCGAGCTCGCGGCGGCGAGCCAGCGCAGCAGCGACGTCCGTCCCGAGCCCGGTCCTCCGCACACGGCGAGCGGTGAGCGGGCGTCCCAGCGCAGCACCCGCTGTGACGGCACCTCCGGCTCGTCGAGCAGCCCCAGCGACAGGCCGCGGGTGCGGCGACCGCCGCCCCCGTCGTCGTCCCGGTCGTCCCGGTCGTCCGCGTCGTCCCGGTCCGCGGGGACGTCGCGGGGGTGGCGCCACTGCAGCAGGTCCGGCAGGGGCGGCAGCCAGGGCGCTGCCCCCGCGGTGGCGCCGCGGTGCTGCGCCGCGGCCCGCAGGCAGGTCACGAGCAGCGGCACCTCGTCGACGGGGACCGCAGTCTCGGCAGGCCCGTGGCCGCTCGCCAGCACCCGCACCGGGGTGGGCGGGTGGCGCACCAGCGACGCCACCTGCACCGCCTCCAGGTCCAGGCCGCCGCGCCGCACGAGTGCGGCCCCCGGGCGGTCCGGCGGCAGGTGGGCTGCGCCGGGGTCGTCGAGGACGTCGAGGGAGTCCGGGGCGTCGCGCACCCGCAGCGCCACGCGCAGGTTGGTGCACGCGCGCGCGTCGGCGCTCACCGCCCCCGCCGGGCGCTGCGTGGCGAGCACCAGGTGCACGCCCAGGGAGCGGCCCACCGTCGCCAGGCGCACCAGGCCGGGCACGAGGTCGGGCACCTCGTCGACCAGGACCCGCACCTCGTCCACCACCACCAGCAGGCGCGGCAGCAGGCGCGCCCCGTCGCGGCGGGTGCGCACCAGCTCGGCGCGGTCCGCCACGCCGTGGTCGGCCAGCACGCGCTCGCGGCGGCGGACCTCGGCGGTGAGCGAGGTCAGTGCTCGCTGCGCCAGGTGCTCGTCGAGGTCGGTGACGGCACCCACCAGGTGGGGCAGGCCCTCCAGGCGGCCCGCGGTGGCGCCGCCCTTGTAGTCGACGAGCACCACGGACAGCTCCTCCGGCGGCACCGCCACCGCCAGGGCGAGGACCCAGGCCACGAGGAGGGAGCTCTTCCCCGCTCCGGTGGTGCCCGCCACCAGCGCGTGCGGCCCGTCCCGGTCGAGGTCGAGCACCCAGGGGGCACCGCCGGGCCGCACGCCCACCACCGCAGCGGCACCCGCGCCGCGGGGCGCGTCCCAGCGGCGCGCCACTGCCAGCGGGTCCAGCGGGTCCAGCGGGTCCAGCGGGTCCGACGCGTCCGGGCCGGACGGGGCGGCCAGGAGGGTCGTGAGGGCGGGGACGACCCGGCTCCCGTCCTGCGGCGCCCCGTCGGGGCCGCGCAGCGGGGCGAGCGCCCGGGCCAGCTGCTCCGACCGGGCGGGGGTCAGCAGGTCGGCCACGAGGGGCGTCGTGCGGCCGGCAGCGGACCACGTCGCGGTGCCACCCGCCTCGACGGACAGGACGCCGGTCCCCGCGGCCGCGGGGACGTCGAGCCGGGGTCCGCCCGCGTCGTCGGCGAGGACGACCAGGGTGGTGCCCCGGTCCGCCAGCGCCTCCGCGGCGCTCATCACTGCGGCCGGGTCCGTTCGCTCGACGACGGTGAGGCGGGCCCGCGGCGACGCGCCGACGGCGCGTCCACCCCTCCCGGGAGACCTCGCGTGAGGCAGCCAGCGCGCCCAGCTCCACGCCGGGGACCGGCCGCCGGGGAGCAGCGCGCCGTCGGGCAGGAGCAGCTCGAGCCGCTCGGGCGGGTGCAGCGCGACGAGCTGGCAGACCAGGGCGCGCGCGGCCGCGCGGGCCGCCTCCCCGTCGCCGCGCACCACCACGCGGCGCAGGCCGGTGAGGTCCGCCAGCAGCGGACCGGCCTCGTGCTCCAGGCGCTGCCGGCCGGGACCGTCGGCGCCCGAGCTCCCGTCCGGCGCACCGCCGTCGTCGTGGTGGTCGGGGGGGGCCTCCGCCTCCTCCGGGTGGGCGCCGCCGCGGACCACCACGCGACTCGGCACCCGCGCCGTCCCCAGCCGCACCCAAGGGTGGGCCGCTGCGCCGTCCCGCTCGCCCCCGTCCTGCGTCCGCGGTGCGGATCTCGACCAGAGCAGCGGGCTGCGCTCGTGCGCGAGGTCGAGCAGCGCCCCCGCCGCGGGGTGCAGCAGCTCCAGCGCGGCGCGCTCCGCGGCCAGCGCCCGCTCCGAGCGGGCCCGGGACCTCCAGACCGCGGCGCGGTGGTCCTCCAGGGCCCGGACGTGCTGGCGCCGGCGCCCCCGCCGGTCGCCCCACGCGGTGAGCAGCGCGACCAGCGGGCCCGTGCCCGCGAGGAGCAGCGCCACGGGGGACCACAGGAGCGCGAGCGGGACGGCGACCAGGGCCGGTGCGAGGACCGCCACCCACATCACCGGTGCGGGTGCGGACGGCGACGGCGTCGCGGGGACCACGACCTCCACGGGGCCGGGGTCGGGCGGGAGGCCGGCTGCGGCGGGGTCCGGCGCGGGCCCGTCCAGGACGAGCCCGCCGAGGCCGTCGGGGAGCGCGGCCCGGGCCGTCCGGACCTCGGCCGGCGCCACCCGGAGCACGCCGGCCCCCACCTGCAGCAGCGCGCCGGCGGGCAGCGCCGTCCACTCCCGCGCCAGCGGGCGGCCGTCGAGGTGGGCCCCGTTGGCGGAGCCGGGGTCGCGGACGCGGGTGCCGGCCGGTGAGCGGTCGAGCTCGACGTGGCAGCGGGAGGCGGTCGGGTCCCGCAGGGGCAGCAGCGAGCCGTCCCCGCGGCCCACCCAGCACCGGCCCAGCGGCAGGGGGGCGCGCAGACCGGCGTCGGGCCCTGACAGGACCTGGAGGACGACGGCGCCGCTCCCGGGGCCCTGGGGGCCCGCCCCACCCAGCGCGAGCCCGGCGAGCCGGTCGAGCTGGTCGGAGCCGTCGAGGACCGCCAGGACCGCTCCCCGCAGGAGCGGCGGGGAGCCCAGCGCCGCGTCGGGGCTGACACCCCGCCCGTCGACCACGACCCTCGCCGCGGGTGTGAGGGCGGTGCCCGCCGCGGTCGCCAGGTCCGGCAGCACCGCGGACAGCGGCGTCCCGGCGGGTGCCTCCACCACCACGTCGGCGCCGGGGCCACCGCACCCGGCGCCACGGACCGTCAGCTCCAGGCGCACACCGCGACCATGCACCGGCCCGGCGGTTCCCCGCCGAGACCGCGCGCCGCCCTGTGGACGACGGGTCCGCTTCGCCGCCGACCTCCCGGTTCGTGGCGCAGTGTCACGCTTGCGCCCGGTTCGCCCGCTCGTCGGTGCTCAAGATGATCACCCTGGGTGATCATCGATCGTCTCTCGGTCGGGGGGCACCCGCCTCGGGTGCGGGGGGTCACCCGCTCGCCAGCCCTCCGCGCGCGCCGCTCTCTAGCGTCGGTCCCGCGCCGCCTCCACCCGCCTCGGGCTCCGGGGGCTGCGCCGCGGCGCCCGACACGGCGCCAGGGCTGCAGGAGGTCTGCAGGACCGCTGGAGAGCAGGAGGGGACGGGCGTGGAAGCGACCGCCATCGTCGAGGACGAGGTCCGCGAGCTGGTGCGCCGGCGCGCGCTGGACCCCTCGGCCGACGCCGAGGTGGTGCGCCGCCTGGTGGAGGAGGTCGTCGCCGACTACGACGAGCGGTCCCTGCAGGGCGTCCTGCCGGGCCTGTCCGACCGCAGCGGCACCGTGCGCGCCGTCGTCGACGCCGTCGCGGGCTTCGGCCCGCTGCAGGTGCACCTGGACGACCCCGAGGTCGAGGAGATCTGGATCAACGAGCCCGGCAAGGTGTTCGTCGCGCGCGGCGGCCGCTCGGAGCTCACCACCACGATCCTGACCGAGAGCGCCGTGCACGACCTCGTCGAGCGCATGCTCCGCACCACCGGCCGCCGCCTCGACCTCAGCTCACCCTTCGTGGACGCGGCCCTGCCCTCGGGCGCCCGACTGCACGTCGCCATCCCCGACGTCACGCGCCGCCACTGGGCCGTGAACATCCGCAAGTTCGTGGTGAAGGCCTCCCGCACCGAGCACCTCGTGCAGCTCGGCACCCTGACGGCCGGCTGCGCCGCCTTCCTCGACGCCGCCGTCGCCTCCGGGCTGAACGTGCTCGTGGCCGGGGGCACGCAGGCCGGCAAGACCACCATGCTCAACTGCCTCTCGGCGGCCATCCCCTCCCGCGAGCGCGTCATCACGGTCGAGGAGGTCTTCGAGCTGGCCTTCGCCGGCCGCGACGTCGTGGGCCTGCAGTGCCGCCAGCCCAGCCTGGAGGGCACCGGGGAGATCACGCTGCGCCGCCTGGTCAAGGAGGCGCTGCGGATGCGCCCCGACCGCCTCGTGGTGGGTGAGGTGCGCCAGGCGGAGAGCCTGGACCTGCTCATCGCGCTGAACTCCGGCCTCCCGGGCATGGCCACCGTGCACGCCAACAGCGCCCGCGAGGCCGTGACCAAGCTGTGCACGCTGCCGCTGCTGGCCGGCCCGAACGTCACCGCGGACTTCGTCGTCCCGACGGTCGCCTCCGCCGTCGACCTGGTGGTGCACGTGGCGCTGGAGGCCGACGGCCGCCGGCGCGTCCGCGAGGTGCTCGCCGTGCCAGGCCGCGTGGAGGGCGGCGTCATCGAGACCGGCACCGTCTTCGGCACCGTGCTGGACGGCGGCAGCCCGCGCCTGGTCCGTGGCACCGCCGCGGCGCCGCACGAGGAGCGCTTCGCCCGCGCCGGCTTCGACCTCGCGGCGCTGCTGCGCGAGCAGGCCTGATGGGGGCGCTGACCGGCCTGCTGCTGGGCGCGGGCCTCTTCTGCGCCTGGTGGGCCTGCTGGGTGGAGGACCGCGACGACGACGCAGCAGGTGCCCGTCCCGGCCTGCGGGCCAGGGCCGAGGACCTGCTCGCCCGCGCCGGCCTGGCCGGGTTGCCGCTCGCGGTGCTCGTGGCCGCGTGCGCGGCCTGCGCGCTGGCGGTCGCCCTGGCCTCCCTCCTCGTGGCGGGGGCACCGCTGCTGTCGCTCGTGCTGGGCGCCGGCGCCTCCTGGGGGCCGGTCGCCCTCCTGCGCGCCCGCGCCCGCAGCCGTGCAGCGGCCGTGCGCGAGCTGTGGCCCGACGCGGTGGACCACCTCGCCTCCGGCGTCCGCGCCGGGCTGTCGCTGCCCGAGGCGCTCGCCGCCCTGGCGGTGCACGGGCCGGAGCCGCTGCGACCGGCCTTCGCGGACTTCGCCGACGACCACCGCGCCACCGGCCGGTTCCTGCCCGCGCTGGACAGGCTCAAGGACGCCCTCGCCGACCCGGTGGCCGACCGCGTGGTGGAGGCGCTGCGCCTGACCCGGGAGGTCGGCGGCAGCGACCTCGGCCGGGTGCTGCGCTCGCTGTCCTCGTTCCTGCGCGACGACGCCCGCACGCGCGGCGAGCTGCTCGCACGCCAGAGCTGGACCGTGACCACCGCGCGCCTCGCCGTCGCCGCTCCGTGGCTGGTGCTCCTGCTGCTGTGCACCCGCCCCGGCACGGTCAGCGCGTTCCGCGAACCGGCGGGTGCGCTGGTCATCGGCTCCGGAGCGGCGTGCTGCGTCCTCGCCTACGCGGTCATGCGCCGGGTGGGCCGGCTGCCCGAGGACGAGCGGGTGCTGCGGTGAGCGGGCTGGCGGGTGTCGGCGGCCTGAGCCCCGTCGGCGCCGTCCTGGGCCTGCTCACCGGCGCCGGCCTGTGGCTGGCGGTGCTCGGCGTCCCCGCCTGGGCCCGCCCGTCGCTGGACGCCCGGCTGGCACCGCACCTGGCCGACCGGCCCCGCGGCTCCCGCCTGCTCGCGCCGGGACGGGCGCCCGCGGGGGTGCTGGCACGGCTGCTCGGCACCTCGCCCGGGGGGCTGCTCGCCCCGCTGGCGCGCGCGGCAGCGCGCCGCTCGCCCAGCACCGCCGCCGTCTCGCGCCGCCTGCTCCAGGCGGGCAGCGCCACCACCGTGGAGCACTACCGCGCGGAGCAGGTCGTCTGGGGAGCGCTCGCGGGGGCTGCCGGCCTGCTCGCAGCGCTCGCCGTGGTCGCCCGCGGCGCTCCGCTGCTGGCGGCCGTGCTGCTCGTCCCGAGCGCGGTGCTCGGCGGCGTGCTGGCTCGCGACCAGGCGCTGGGCCGCGCCGTGCGCAGGCGCGAGGAGCGCCTCCTCGCCGAGCTGCCGACCGTGGCCGAGCTGCTGGCCCTCGCGGTGGGCGCCGGCGAGGGAGCCGTCGGTGCGCTCGACCGGGTCTCGCGCACCTGCCGCGGAGAGCTGTCGGGAGAGCTGCGCACGACCCTCGCCGACGCCCGCTCGGGCACGCCGCTGGTCGTCGCCCTCGCGCGGATGGGCGAGCGCACCTCCGCGGCTCCTCTGACCCGGTTCGTCGACGGCATCGCCGTGGCCGTCGAGCGCGGGTCCCCCCTGGCCGACGTCCTGGCGGCGCAGGCGCAGGACGTGCGCCAGCTGGCCCGCCGCCGGCTCGTGGAGGCCGGCGGCCGCAAGGAGCTCGCCATGATCGTCCCGGTGGTCTTCCTCGTGCTCCCGGTGACCGTGCTCTTCGCCGTCTACCCCGGGCTGGCCGTGCTGCGCCTGTCCCCGTGACCCCAGACCTGCTCGACAGCTCGACCCCGACCCGCCCCGCTCGGCGCCCGCCGACGACCACCGACACACCGGAGGACCCGATGTCCCGCCTGACCGCCCTGGTGCTCACCGCCGCCCACGCCCTGCGCGTCGTCGCGGCCCTGCCCGACGACGGCGACCGCGAGCGCGGCGACGTGCCCGGCTGGGTGCTCGTCACCGTGATGACCGCCGGCATCGTCGTCGGCCTCGCGGCGGTGGCCCAGCCGCTGCTGGTCCAGATGTTCGAGAGCGCCGTCAGCGCCGTGCAGGTCCCGTGACGCCCCTGGCGGTGGCTGCTCCGCCGCACCACCGCCGGGCGCCCCGCGGGGACGCAGGAGCCGCCGTCGCCGAGAGCGTCATGGTGATGGCGCTCGTGTCGGTGCTGTTCGCGAGCCTCCTGCAGCTGGGCCTGGCCCTGCACCTGCGGGGGACGCTCGTCGACTGCGTGGGGGAGGGGGCCCGCTTCGGCGCCCTGGCGGACCGGACCCCGGCGGACGGCGCCGACCGGGCGCGCGAGCTCATCCGCGCCTCCCTGCCCGCCGCGTACGCCGACGACGTCACGGCCGCCGAGGTGGACCGCGGCGGCCTGGACGTCGTCGAGGTCACCGCCACCGTCCCGCTGCCGCTGGTGGGCTGGTTCGGCGGCGGCACCATGGCGGTGCGCGGGCACGGCCTGGTGGAGGTGCTCCCGTGAGGCCGCTGCGCCGCCGGCTGGCCGCCCTGCGCCACCGGCCGGTGTCCCTCGGCAGCGGCAGCGGCCGCGGCGACGCCGGCAGCGCCTCGGTGGAGTTCATCGTGCTGGCGCTGCTCCTGCTGGTGCCCGTCGCCTACCTCGTGGTGACCCTCGCGCGGCTGCAGGCCGGCGCCTACGCCGCGGCCGCGGGCTCGCGCGCTGCCGCCCGCGCCTACGTCACGGCCGCCGACGCCGCGCAGGCGCCCGGGCGCGCCCAGGCCGCGCTCGACCTCGCCCTCACCGACCAGGGCTTCACCACCGCCGACGCGACCGCCAGCACGTCCTGCGAGGCCGCCGGATGCTTCGCGCCCGACGCCGCCGTCGTCGTGACGGTCCGGGTGGACGTCCCGCTGCCGTTCGTCCCGCCGCTGCTGCGCTCTGCGGTGCCGGCGCAGGTGCCGGTGGAGGCCACCGGCACCGCTGTCGTGGACAGGTTCGCGGCCCTGCCGGCGGCCACGACGGCCAGGACCACGACGGCGGCGGGAGCCTCGCGGTGAGGCGCCCGCGCGCCGCGGCGCTGCGCCCGGTGCGCAGGGGGGACGAGGGGTCGGTCGCGCCGCTCGTCATCGTCGACGCGGTCGTCGTCGTCGCCCTGGTGCTGGTCGGGGCGTCGGCCACCGAGCTGCACCTGGCGCGCACGCACCTGCTGGCCGCGGCCGACGCGGCCGCCCTCGACGCCGCTGACGCCCTCGACGAGGCCGCCTACTACCGCGACGGCGTGCTCCCCGGGCAGGGCGTGCCCCTGGACGACGACGGCGTGCGGCGCAGCGCGGCGGAGCTGCTGGCCCGCACCCCGCAGCCCGGGGACCTGCTCGGCGTGGCCGTGGTCGCCCCCACCGGCACCCCGGACGGGACGACCGCCGAGGTGACGCTCGCCGCCAGCGTCAGGCCGGCGCTGCTGCCGGCGTGGGTCGGTGACGGCGTCACCGTGCCGCTGCAGGTGACCTCCCGCGCCCGCGAGGGCCTGGTCCTGCCCTGACGCCGCCGACGACGACGCAGCGCCCGCCCCCACGACGGGGACGGGCGCTGCGGTGGTGCCTGCGGCCGGTCGACCGGCCACCGGGTCAGCTGGCGGCGGACTGGTACTGCTCGAGCACCGTCTTGGGGATGCGGCCGCGGGCCGGCACCGAGACGCCGTTGGCCGAGGCCCAGGCGCGCACGGCCTTCGCGTCGTAGTCGGCGCCGCCCGAGGACGAGCCGGTGCTGCGCGAGGTGCTGGCGCGGCGGACGCCGCCCCCGCCCGTCGACTTCCGGGCGACGTTGAGGAAGGGCTCCAGGGCGGCCTCGAGCTTCTTCTGGTTGTCCTCGGAGAGGTCGATCTCGTAGGTGGCTCCCCACAGGCCGAACTTGACGGTCTCGGCGTCCGAGGTGCCGTCGAGGTCGTCGGTGATGTGGGTGATGGTCTTGGTGGCCATGCCGTCTCTCTCGCAAAGGGCTGGGAAAGGCACGGTCCACCGAGAGGTGGACGTGCGCGTCATTTATCGCACACGTGCCGAAGAATTCGCAATACGGGTGCGGCCCACCACCGGATCGGCGGCGGAATATCACTCACCTCGGGCGGCAGGGACCTCTCGGAGTCAGGAGACTTCCGACTCTTCGGCGTCCTCCTCGGCGAACTCGGGGAGGAAGTCGGCGAGCACCTGGACGGCGGGGACGACGCCGCCCAGCTGGCACATCACGCCGATCCCCCCGAACCACACGCGGTGGATCAGCACGTACTCCGGAGGCAGGTTGACCTTGAGGTTGATCGTCCACTCGGGGCGCTCGCGGTCGTTCACGTGCTTGAAGAGCGACTGCAGCCACGCCCTGTCGAACCTGAACTCCTCGTGCCGCAGCGGCTCCACGAAAGGGCTGAGGTAGTCGAGCAGCTGGTCGGGGTCCACCTGGATGCGCTCGCGGATGAAGCCCTCTTCCCGCAGGCCGTCGGCGACGGTCTCGGAATCACCGTCGAGAGCGGCCCCCAGCAGCCTTCCGATGGCGGGCGGCATTCCGTCCGGCAGGCGGTTCACGGCACCGAAGTCGAGGATGCCGAAACGGCCGTCGGGCGTGAGCCGGAAGTTGCCCGGGTGGGGGTCGGCGTGCAGCAGACCGGCGCGCGCCGGGCCCAGCAGCAGCACCTCCAGGTAGCGCCGGGCCGCGAGGTCGCGCTGCTCCTGCGTGCCCTCGGCGATCACCTTCGACAGCGGCACCCCGTCCAGCCACTCGCTGACCAGCACGCGGCCGGTGGCCATGACGACGGCGGGGACGACCACCTCGTCGTCGTCGGCGAACGCGTCCGCGAAGGCCTGCTGGGAGGCGCCCTCGGCGCGGTAGTCCAGCTCCTCGGCCACCCGCTCGCGCAGCTCGGCGATGATCGGGCCGACCTCCATGCCGGGGATCCACCCCGCCGCCACGCGCACGAGGCGGCCCACCTGGTCGAGGTCTCCCAGCAGCGCGTCGCCGGCGCCGGGGTACTGCACCTTGACCGCGACGTCCCGGCCGTCCGACCACACCGCGCGGTGCACCTGCCCGACGGACGCCGCGGCGGCCGGCTTCTCCTCGAAGCTGCGGAACAGCGAGCGCCAGCCCGGGCCCAGCTCGGCGGCGAGCACCGCGCGGACCGTGGCCGCCGGCATCGGGGGAGCGGCGTCCTGCAGCTTGGTGAGCGCCGCGCGGTAGGGGCCGGCCTGCTCCTCGGGCAGCGCGGCCTCCAGCACGGACAGCGCCTGCCCCACCTTCATGGCGCCGCCCTTGAGCTGGCCGAGCACCTTGAAGACCTGCTCGGCCGTGGCCTGCTGCACCGAGGCCTGCACGTCGGCCTGGGAGCGGCCGCCCAGCCGGCGCCCCAGCCCGACCGCCTGGCGGCCGGCGAAGGCCGCCGGCAGCTGGGCCAGGCGCAGGCCGCGCCCGAGGGAGCCGCGCGGGATGGCGCCGCCCCGGCGGCCGCCGCGCTCGTCGTCGTCGGCACCCTCCGCCCAGCCGTCCGGCGCGCGGTCCAGGGGGTCCTCGGCGGGTGCGTCCACCCCGCCATCCTGCGACGGCTTCCGGGCTCTCGCAGCGCCGGCCCGATCACCGCGCCGTCAGCCCGCTGCCAGCACCCCGTCGGCCCAGGTGCACCCGCAGGCGGGGTGGGCCGACCACGGGCGCACGCCGAGTGCCCCGGCGCCGTCCAGCTCCAGGGTGGCGTCGAGCGCGGCGGGCTCGTGGCCGCGCAGCTGCGCCAGCACCTGCTGGACCGCCACCGCGGCGGCCAGCGCCGCGAGGTCCGCGGGCTCCGGGCGCCGCGGGCCGCCCGGTGGCGCGGCCAGCTGCGGCAGCAGGCGCGGCCACTCCGGGTCTCGGTCGGTGCGGTGCAGGTCGAGGCAGCGCAGGCAGGCGCTGTCCCCGGGGCGCACCAGCGGCCCCACCACCGCTGCTGCGCCGAGGTGCAGCACGCCCAGGTGCGGCACGCCCTCGCGCACCAGCGGTTCCGCCCGGCGCGCGTCGTGGGCTCCCGAGGCCACCAGGACGACGACGTCGGGGCGCACGCGCCCGGCCGGGGGCGGCTGCACGCGGACGGACGGGTGGTGCCGCAGCAGGGTGCGCACGACGGCAGCTCCGCGCGACAGCTCCAGGTCGGACGGGGAGAAGGCCGCGGGGCCGACGTCGGCGCGGGTCACCGGGGCCTCGTCCTCCACGAGCACCGCGCCCACGCCGGCCGCGGCCAGGCCCAGCGCCACGGCGCGCCCCGTGGGGGAGGCCCCCACGACGGCGGCGCACGTCCGCGCGAGCCCGTCCGGTCGTGCGCCGGGACCCCTGCCCTCGACCCGCTCCAGGGCGCCGGCGCCGGCCAGGGCCTCGAGCAGGGCGCGGGTGCGCTCGGGGGGGCCGCCGTGCAGGGCCGCGAGCCGCTGCAGGGAGGTGGGGTCGGCTCCCGTGGCGAGCGCGTCCACCACCAGCTCGTCAGCGGTGGTGAGGCCCTCCAGCACGTGGGCGACGGCGCCCACACCGAGCTGGAGCCGGCCGGGGGAGCGCCACGCGGTCAGCAGGCCGGGGCGCAGGCGCAGGGACGTCGGGGCGCTCACTCGAGGAGCGTGGCACCGGTCCGCCCTGCGCCGCTGGCGCCGTCCACAGGGGCGGCGCCAGCGGGGCGGTGCAGGGGGCGGAGCTCAGGCCTTGCCGAGGATGCGGTTGAGGTTGGTGCCGCACACGGGGCACTTCGCCTTGGCCATCCGGCGGCCGTTGGTCTCCACGACGCCGCCCTCGGCGTCGCGCTTCTCCTTGCACTTCACGCAGTAGAACGAACCCGAGTAGGTCTCGGCCACGGGGGCCTCCTCGTGTCTGGGCCCGGGCGGGGGGCCCGGACGGGTGGTGCGGTCCGCGCCACCGTAGCGGCTGGTCCGGACGGCGGTGGCCGGACAGCAGTCGTCCCCCGGTCGAGGAACCATCCCGCCTTCCCCTGCGGTGGGCCCCTCGACCGGAGGACTGGTGACGACGGTAGGGCCGGCGGCGGGCACCGTCAACGCGGGAGCGCCCGTCCGGCCCTGTCCGTCCCCCGCGGGTGGTCACTGAGCGTGCCGGTTCGTGGCGGGTGGTGGCGACAGCGCCCACCGGATGCCCGCCCAGGCCGCCGAGCTCCTCCCCGTGGCCCCCGAGCGGGTGTCGTGGCCGGTGGCGGGGCCCTCGGGGCAGTAGCGTTGCTGCATGGCGGCGCAGGGGGCGCGAGCGGCCGGGGGCGACCCCGTGCCCACGACGGCGCGCCCGGTGGCCCACGACCTCCCGCCCGTGGAGGTGCGCCGCAGCGCTCGGCGCCGACGCACCGTCACCGCCTTCCGCGACGGCGGCACCGTGGTCGTCTGCATCCCGGCGGGGTTCACCCGCGCGCAGGAGCGCGTCTGGGTGGACCGCATGGTCACCAAGCTCGCCGCGCAGGACCAGCGCCGCCGCCCCAGCGACGAGGCGCTCGCGCGCCGCGCCGCCGAGCTCAGCGCCCGCTACCTCGGCGGGCGGGCCCGGCCCTCCAGCGTGCGGTGGGTGGCCAACCAGACCACGCGCTGGGGCTCCACCACCACCGCCGACGGCACCATCCGCCTGTCCGACCGGCTCCAGGGGATGCCGTCCTGGGTGGTCGACTACGTGCTCGTGCACGAGCTGGCGCACCTGCTCGAGCACGGCCACGGCGACCGCTTCTGGGAGCTCGTGGAGGCCTACCCCCGCACCGAGCGCGCCCGCGGCTACCTCGAGGGCTTCGCCACCGCGCGCGACCTGCCCATCGCCGACGTCGACGACGGCGCCGACCCCGCCGCCCAGCTCCCCGGCTGACGCCACCTCCCCGGCTGACGCCACCTCCCCGCAGGGGCGGCGGTGCGAGGGTGGGGCCGTGGCGACCACCGGCGCAGACCACCCGTCCGACCTCGACGCCGCCGCCGTCCGCACGGCGGCGGCCGCAGCGCGGGACTGGCTCGCCGCGCGCCGCGACCACCTGCGCGTGCCGGGCGTCCAGGCGGCCCTGGCGCTGCGCGGCGAGCTGCTCCTCAGCACGGCCGCCGGCGTGGCCGACGAGGGCACGGGAGAGCCGCTGCGCACCGACCACCTCTTCCGGGTGGCCTCCCACTCCAAGGCCTTCGCCGCCACCCTCGTGCTGCGGCTGGCGCACGCCGGGGCGCTGTCGCTGGAGGACCGGCTCGGCCGGTGGGTGCCCGAGCTCGTCGCCGCCGGGAGCCCCGCCGCGCAGGTGCCGCTGAGGGCGCTGCTGGAGCACACGTCGGGCCTGGCGCGCGACAGCGTCGAGGGGGCCGGCCACGGCGACGCCGACCACTGGCAGGGCGAGCGCCCCTTCCCCGACCGCGCGGAGCTGCTGGCGGTGCTCTCGGCGCCCGGCGTCGCCGTCCTCGGCGTCTACGAGCGGTTCAAGTACTCCAACCTCGGCTACGCCGCGCTCGGCCTGGTGCTCGAGGCGGCCATCGGGCGGCCGTGGGCGCAGCTGGTGCGCACCGAGCTGCTGGAGCCGCTCGGCCTGCGCCGCACGGAACCGTCCTGGGTGCCGGCGCGCGCCGCCGAGCACGCCAGCGGCCACACCCTCGCGGCGCTCGGCGGTGCGCGCCGGCCGGTGGTGTGGGACGCCCTCACCGCCGACGCCCGCGCGATGGACGCCGCCACCGGCGTCTCCAGCACCGCCGAGGACCTGGTCCGGTGGGCGAGCGCTCACTGCGACGTCCCCGCCGCCGGCGGCCCCGGTGGGCAGGACGACGACGAGGGGCGGGTCCTGCCGGCGCACCTGCGCCGCCTGGCGCGGCAGGGCGCCTGGGCCACCGACGACCCCAGCGGTGACGGCCCCGCCGCCAGCGGCGACGAGTACGGCCTGGGCTGGCAGCGCCTCACCGCCGGCGGGCGCCGCACCGCCGGCCACGGTGGCGGCTACTTCGGGCACGCCACCCGCACCGCCTTCGACCCGGCCACGGGCCTGGCGGTGGCGGTGTGCACCAACGCCGTCGACGGGCCGGCGCTCCCGCTGGCCCGCGGCGTGCTGCGGCTCGTGGAGATCGCCACGACCGGCGCCCCCGACCCGGCCGCCGCCCGGCCCGGTGCGCTGGAGCGCTTCACCGGGCGCTTCGCGTCGCAGTGGGGCGTGCTCGACGTGGTCCGCCTCGGGGACCGGCTGGTGGCGCTCGACCCGGTCGCCGACGTCCCGGGCCCGGTCGCGGAGCTGCGGGTGGCCGGCGACGACGCCCTGCTGGTCACGGCGGCGCCCGGCTTCGCCGCCCCGGGGGAGCTGCTGCGCTACACCTTCGACGACACCGGTCGGACCACCACCGTGCGCGGCGCCGGCGGCATCACGCACCGCCCCACCCCTGGGCCGCAGCCGCGCGCCTGAGGACGGCCGTCCGCCACCGGGTGCCACAGCAGCTGACCGAGGTCACCCGCGGTGGGTCGCCGCAGGGCCGACGGCTCCGCAGCTGACCCAGGTCACTCCCGGAGCTGACCGGGGTCACCTGCGGTGGGGTCCTGCGCGCGCAGGCCGCGCAGCAGCGCTGCGGCGCGTCGCAACCGGGGTGGGACGTCGGCGGCGACGCCCTCGGGCAGCGCGTCCAGGGCGAACCACGCCACGTGCTCGCTCTCCGCGCTCACCACGGGCTCGGCGCCGTCCGGCGCGGTGAGCACGAAGGCCACGTCGAGGTGCTCCCGGCAGCGGCCGAAGGCCGCGCCGAGCGCGTGGTGGTGCAGGTCGACCAGCCCCCCGGCCGGCTGCAGCACCGGTCCGAGCCCGGTCTCCTCCGACGCCTCGCGCAGGGCCGCCGCGGCGAGGGAGGGGTCGCCGGCCTCGAGGTGCCCGCCCGGCTGCAGCCACGCACCGGCCTTGCGGTGCAGCAGCAGCAGGGCGCGGTCGCCGTCGGCGGACAGCACCAGGGCCGAGGCCGTGAGGTGGGCCGGGGGTCCGTCCCGGTGCAGGGCGCTGCCCGCGAACGTCCCGCCGGCGCCCGCCCCGGGGTGGGCGGCGAGCTGGTCGCGGTAGGCCGCGAGCAGCTCCGCCTGCCTGGGGCCGGCCAGGCGCAGACCAGCCAGCTCGGCGTCGGCCTGTGCCGGCGTCACGCCCCGGTCACCGGGGGGCGCTGCCCGCGTCGTCGTCGCCGTCGGGGCGGTGCTCCTCGGGGCGGGGGTCGTCGCCGCGGGTCTCCTCGCCGCGCAGCAGGGCCTCCAGGGCCGCGTCGACGTCGGCCGAGGCGGCCTCCGCGTCGCTGCGCCGGGTGGCGAAGCCCTCGGGGTCGTCCAGGTCCGCGGGCGTCGGCAGCAGGTCGGGGTGGGCCCACACCGCGTCCCGGCCCTCGGCGCCGCGGGCCGCTTCGACGGCCTCCCACAGCCGCGAGGCCTCCCGCAGCCGGCGCGGGCGCAGCTCCAGGCCCACGAGCCCGGCCATGACGTGCTCGGCGGGACCGCCGACGGCCCGGCGGCGGCGGGCGGCCTCGCGCAGCGCCGCACTGCTGGGCAGCGTGGAGCGCGTCGCCTGGTCCACCACGTGGTCGACCCAGCCCTCCACCAGCGCCAGCGCCGTCTCCAGCCGCTCCAGCGCCGCCTGCTGCGCGGGGGTCTTCTCCGGCTCCAGCACGCCCGACCCGAGCGCCTCCTGCAGCGCCGTCGGGTCGGAGGGGTCGATGTTGCGGACGGCCTCCTCGATCCGGCTCGTGTCGAGGGTGATGCCGCGGGCGTACGCCTCCACCGAGCCCAGCAGGTGCCCGCGCAGCCACGGCACGCCGGCGAACAGCCGGGCGTGCGCGGACTCGCGCGCCGCGAGGAACAGGCGCACCTCGCCCGCGGGCACGCCGAGGCCGTCGGCGAAGGCGGCGACGCCGCTGGGCAGCAGCGCGGTGGTGCTGCCGGCCACCAGCGGGATGCCGACGTCGGTGGCGGAGACCACCTCGCGGCTCAGTCCGCCGACGGCCTGGCCCAGCTGCGCGCCGAAGACCGTGCCGCCGATCGAGCGCATCATCGAGGACGCGCCCGCCACCATGCCGCGAGCCTCTTCGGGCACCTGCTCGGCCATGGCGGAGGCGACCGCGTCGGCGACGCTGCTGGCCACCGGCTCGGCCAGGCGCTTCCAGGTGGGCAGCGTGGCCTCCACCCACTCCGAGCGCGACCACGCGCGGCCCGCCGCGGCGGCCGAGGTGAGGTCGGTGACGGGGTCGAGCCACAGGTCGGCCAGGCGCAGCGCCTCGGAGACCTCGCGCTCGTCGGAGGAGCTCGGTGCCGGGTCTCCCTCGGCCACGGCGGCCTGGCGGGCGACGTCGTGCGCCAGCTGCCAGTTCACTGGCCCGTCACCGGCGGAGGCCATGAGCTGCTGCACGGCGGCCATCGCCTGGGCCATGGCCTGCGGGTCCTTCTGGAGCTGCTCGAACAGCTGCGCGGGGTCGATGCCCCCGGCACCGCCCAGGCCTCCGGGACCTCCCAGGCCCCCCAGACCGCCGGGCAGCCCGCCAGCTCCGCCGGGGAGGCCACCGGCGCCGCCGGGGAGGCCACCGCCGAGGGCGGAGAACAGCTGGGACAGGGGGTCGGCCGGTCCGCCGGGACCGCTGGAGCCTCCGGGGGTGCCGTCTGCGGAACGCTCGCCCGACGTGCCCTCCTCCGGGTCCTCGTCGGGACGAGGGGGCGGCGGGGTGTCAGGCACCGGTCCTCCAGCCGCGCATCAGGGGGAGCCGAGGCGGTGCGGCGCCCGCCGCCGGGGCGAGGCGGCAGGATGTGCCTGCCGCCGTCTGCGCCCACGGTACCCAGGGGCCGCGGGCGGTGGCCGCCCCGGAGTGACGCTCGCAGCGAACGTCCATCGCAGGCCCGGCGGCTGAGCAGCAGCGGCGGAGGAGCTCGGGTGGGGGACCTGGTCGACGGCGGGGTAGCGGTCCCGCTGTCCCTGGACGGCCACGTCGTGGTCACGGGTGCGCAGACGCCGGCGGGGCGAGCCGTCGCCCGCGGGCTGGCGGCCGCGGGGGCCGTCGTCGTCGCCCTGGAGGACTCCCCGGGCGCAGCCGCCGCTCCCGCGGAGGGCCCTGAGGACGACGACGAGGGCGCCGGGCGGCGCCCGCTGCGCGTGGCCGTGGACCTCACCACGCCGGACGTGCTCGCCGCCATGTCCGGCGGTGCCGCCGGAACGGGGCCGACCGGGCTCGACGGCGCGCCGGCCGCGGTGGTGCACGTGGCCCTCGACAGCGACCTGCGCGCCGCTCTGGCCACGCCGGCGGCCCGGCGCCGCGAGCGGGCCGAGGCGTCGGTGCGGGCCGTCGTCACCGCCGCCGCCGCGGCCGGTGCGGGCCGGCTGGTGCTCGTGAGCAGCGCCATGGTGCACGGGGCGCTGCCGGACGCCCCGGTGCCGCTTCCCGACGACGCCCCGCTGCTGGCGGCCCCTGACGACGGCCTCGTCGGCGACCTCCTCGCGGTGGAGGACGTGTGGGAGCGCGCCGCGCGGGCGCTGCCCGGTGTGCCGACGGCGGTGCTGAGGCCCGCTGCGGTGGTCGGTCCGGGTGTGGACACGGTGGTGACGCGGTCCTTCGAGGTGCCGCGGCTGCTGGCGCTGCGCGAGCGGGCCCCGGTGTGGCAGTTCTGCCACACCGGCGACCTCGCCGACGCGGTCGCCGTGGTCCTGGACCGCGGGCTGACCGGGGCGCTGGGCGCCGGTGCCGAGGGGGTGCTGCCGCACGAGGCGCTGGAGCGCTCCTCCGGGCTGCGCTCGGTGGAGCTGCCGGCCCGGCTGGCGCAGGCGACGGCGGAGCGGCTCGCGCGGCTGGGGCTGCTGCCGACGCCCGCCGGCGACCTCGCCTACGTGGTCCACCCGTGGGCGGTCTCCTCCGAGCGGCTGCGGGAGGCGGGGTGGCGCCCGGCGCGCAGCAACGAGGAGTGCCTGGCGGTGCTCCTGGAGGGCGTGGCCGAGCGCCGCGCGGGCCGGCGGGGAGCGGCGGGTGCGCCGCGGCTGCCGCGCGAGGCCGCCCTGGGTGCCGCGGGTGCGGCGGGGGCCGCGGTGGCGGTGGTGGCGACGGCGGCGGTGCTGCGCCAGGCGCGGGCGCGGCGCGGCCGGTGACCTCCTCCCAGTCCGGCCAGCGGCCCGACGAGCGGCCCGACGAGCGGCCCGACGAGCTGGACGACCTCGAGCAGCTGGCCCCACCGACGCCGGCCCAGGTCCGGGCCTCGGCCCGGGCGGTCGCGGCGGTCGTCTGCGGAGCGGTGTCCGTGGCGCTGGTGTCGGTCGTGGCGCTGCTGCCGGTGCCGTTCGCCGTGGAGAGCCCGGGCCCGGTGCGCGACGTGCTGTCCGTGCAGGGCGACCAGCGCCTCATCTCCATCACGGGGGCCCCCACGTACCCCGCGTCGGGCTCGCTGGACCTCACCACCGTGAGCGTGCGCGGCGGCCCGGGCCGGTCCCTGGACCTGGGCGGGCAGCTGGCGGCCTGGCTGGACGACGACAGCGCCGTGCTCCCGGAGGCCGCCCTCTTCCCGCCCGGCGCCACCGAGCAGCAGGTCGACGAGAGCAACGCGGCGGCCTTCACCGGCTCCCAGCAGGCCGCGACCGTCGCAGCCCTCACCGAGCTCGGCTACGACGTGCCCGTGCAGGTGGTGGTGACGGACGTCGTCGACGGCTCGGGCGCGGCGGGGCAGCTGCGCGACGGGGACGTCGTCACCGCCGTCGACGGGGCGGCGGTGACGGACGCGACGGCGCTGCGCGACGCGATCCGGTCGGTCGGCGTCGGCCGGGACGCCGACGTGCGGGTGCAGCGCGACGGGCTGGCCGTGGACGCCGCCGTGCCGGTCACGGCCGGGCAGGACGGCTCGCCCGTCCTCGGGGTGCTCGTGCGCGAGCGCGCCGAGCCGCCGGTCGACGTGGAGATCGCGGTCGACCGGATCGGAGGGCCGAGCGCGGGGATGGTGTTCGCCCTCGGCGTCGTCGACCTGCTGACCCCGGGGGACATGACCGGCGGCAAGCGGTTCGCCGGCACCGGCACGATCGACTCCGCGGGGAACGTCGGGGCCATCGGCGGCGTCCGGCAGAAGATGCTCGGCGCGCGGGCCGCCGGTGCCGAGGTGTTCCTCGCGCCGGCGGCCAACTGCGGCGAGGTGGCCGGCCGCGTGCCGGACGGGCTGCGCGTGGTGGCCGTCTCGACGCTGGCCGAGGCGCGCCGGGCGGTGGAGGAGGTCGGCGCCGGCCGGGGCCAGGACCTCCCGGGCTGCTCCTGACGGGCCCTCGCCGCGGGGCGGACGCGGCTGCCAGGTCCTCCGAGAGCCGTTCTCAGGGAGCCGTGACCGTCTCGTGATGGCGGGAGCGACCTCCGAGGGTCGGGGCCCCCAGGTGGCCGTGCGACGATCTGAGCCCGCCCCGAGCCGCCCGTCGCAGGTCTGACGGGCTTGATGGAGGAAGAGCCCGGTGACGTCGCCACCGCCCCGCCCACCGCGCCCGGGTGCGCCCCGAGCGCCGCGAGGAGGTCCGCAGCGGCGCCGCCCGCTGGTGCCCGTGCTCGTCGGCGTCGCCGTCCTGGTGCTGCTCGTCAGCCTGGTCGCGTCGGTGGCCACCGAGGTGCTCTGGTTCAACCAGCTCGGGTTCGGCCGGGTCTACTTCACGCAGCTGGCGCTGCGCGTGGGCCTGTTCCTCGTGGCCGGCGCGCTCATGGCCGCCGCCGTCGCCGTCAGCATGACGGTCGCCTACAAGAACCGGCCCGTCTACGCACCTGTCCCGGGCCCCGCCGCGAGCCTCGACCGGTACCGCGAGGGCCTGGAGCCGCTGCGCCGCGTGCTCACGGTGGTGCTGCCGCTGCTGCTGGGCCTGTTCGCCGGCTCCGCCGCGTCCAGCCGCTGGGAGACCGTGCTGCTGTGGTGGAACCGCACCAGCTTCGGCCAGGTCGACCCGGTCTTCGGGCACGACGTCGGCCTGTACGTCTTCACGATCCCGTTCGTGCGCTTCGTCGTCGGCCTGCTGACGGCGGTCGTGCTGCTGGCGGGCATCGCCGGCGCGGTGACGCTGTACCTCTACGGCGCCCTGCGCCTGTCCGGTCCGGGCGCGCGCACCACGGTCGCCGCGCGCGTGCAGCTGGCCGCCACCGCGGCCGTGCTGGTGGGCCTGCAGGCCGTCAGCTACTGGCTGGACCGGTACTCCACGCTGACCAACGTCCACCAGCGCTTCGCCGGTGCCAGCTACACCGACGTGGCCGTGGTGGTCCCCGCCCGCGGCATCCTCGCCATCGCGGCGGTCATCTGCGCGGTGCTCTTCATCCTCACCGCGGTCCGCGGCGGCTGGCGCTTCCCGGCGGCCGGCGTGGGACTGCTCGTCGTCGTCGCGGTGGTCGCCGCCGGCATCGTGCCGGCGGTCGTGCAGCGCGTGCAGGTGGCGCCGAACGAGGCGCGCGTCGAGGCGCCCTACATCCAGGACAACATCGAGGCCACGCGGGCGGCCTTCGGCCTGGACGAGACCCGCGTCCAGCCCTACACCCCGACCACGGAGGGGGAGGCCGGCGCCCTCCGCGGTGACGCCGCCACCACGGCCAGCACCCGCATCCTCGACCCGGCCGTGGTCAGCCCGACCTTCGCGCAGAACCAGCAGGTCCGCGGCTTCTACCAGTTCCCCAACCCCCTCGACGTCGACAGGTACACCATCGACGGCCAGAGCCAGGACGTCGTCGTCGCCGTGCGCGAGCTGCGCGAGTCCGGCATCGGCAACACCTCCTGGGTCAACACGCGCACCGCCTACACCCACGGCTACGGCCTGGTGGCTGCCGCGGGCAACGACAAGCAGTCCAACGGCGAGCCCACCTACCTCGAGGGCGGCATCCCCGCGTCCGGCTCGCTGCCCGAGTACGAGCCGCGCATCTACTTCGGCGAGGAGAGCCCGGAGTACTCGATCGTCGGAGGGCCGCCCGGCTCGAACCAGGAGATCGACTACCCCGACGACACGCAGCCGGGCGGTGTGGCGCGCTACACGTACACCGGGAACGGTGGCCCGTCGGTGGGCAACGTCATCGAGCGCGCCCTGTACGCGATCAAGTTCCGCGACGCGAACATCCTGCTGTCCTCGGCGGTCAACGACCAGAGCCAGATCCTGTACGACCGCAACCCCCGCGAGCGGGTGCAGAAGGTCGCTCCCTTCCTGACGATCGACGGCGACCCCTTCCCGACCATCGTGGACGGGCGGGTCAAGTGGGTCGTCGACGGCTACACGACCTCGGCGGAGTACCCCTACTCCCAGCCCCAGGTGCTGCAGGAGGCCACGGCCGACACGCTGACCACGCCGACCGGCACGGTCGCGGCGCTGCCGCCGAACCAGGTGAACTACCTGCGCAACTCGGTGAAGGCCACCGTCGACGCCTACTCCGGCCAGGTGGAGCTCTACACCTGGGACGACACCGACCCGGTGCTGCGCGCCTGGAAGAAGGCGTTCCCGGGCTCGGTCAAGGAGCTCACGGCGATGTCGGCCGAGCTGATGTCGCACGTGCGGTACCCGGAGGACCTCTTCAAGGTCCAGCGCACCGTCATGGCCAGCTACCACGTGACCGACCCGGCGGCGTTCTACTCGCAGAACGACTTCTGGCGCATCCCGGCCGACCCCACGTCAGGGGCCGCGGCCAGCGGCGGCACGGCGGCCGCAGGCGCGGCGTCCCCGGACAGCCCCGCCCAGCCGCCGTACTACCTGACGCTGCAGATGCCCGAGCAGCCGGAGGCGTCGTTCTCGCTGACGTCGACCTTCATCCCCAACAACCGCTCGGGCGAGGCGGCGAGGAACATCCTCACGGGCTTCCTGGCCGTGGACGCCGACGCCGGGGACGTCGCCGGGCAGAAGCGCGACGGCTACGGGCAGCTGCGGCTGCTGCAGCTGCCCACGGAGGGCACGGTCAACGGCCCGGGCCAGATCCAGAACGAGTTCAACACGAACCCGGCGGTCGGCCAGTTCCTCAACCTGCTGCGCCAGGGCGGTTCGACCGTCCGCTACGGCAACCTGCTCACCCTGCCCGTCGGTGGCGGCCTGCTGTACGTGGAACCCGTCTACGTGCAGAGCACCGGTGAGACCGCCTACCCGACGCTGCAGCGCGTGCTCGTGGCGTTCGGCGACAACATCGGGTTCGCCGACACCCTCGACGGCGCCCTCGACCAGGTGTTCGGCGGTGACTCCGGCGTGACCGCCGGCGACGCCGGCTCGGGCACCGGCGACGCGCCGATCACCCCTGGGGACGGCTCCACGGCGAGCCCGTCGAACGGCTCGCCGAGCCAGTCGCCGAGCCAGTCGCCGTCGGCCACGGACGGTGCCACGACCGCCCCGTTGCCGCAGGGGGTGCGCGACGCCCTCCAGCAGGCCGTCGCAGCCGAGCGGGAGGCGCAGCAGGCCCTGCAGAACGGCGACTTCGCCGCCTACGGGCAGGCGCAGGACCGGCTCAAGCAGGCGCTGGACGCGGCCGTCGCCGCCGAGCAGGCGAGCACGGCGTCACCGTCGGCGACGCCCGCCGGCTGAGCCGGCCGCGCCTCGGCGCGCACCAGGACGGGCCCCCGCAGCGGCTGCTGCGGGGGCCCGTTTTGGCTCCTCGCCGCGGGTCGGGTAATGTTCTGTTCACCGACGCGGGGTGGAGCAGCTCGGTAGCTCGCTGGGCTCATAACCCAGAGGCCGCAGGTTCAAATCCTGCCCCCGCTACTCCTGACGAAGGCCGTCGATCCTCCTGGATCGGCGGCCTTCGTGCTGTCCGGGCGCACCAGCACACCCGGGCGTCGGTCGAGCGCGGGAGGTCACGTGTCGCACGAGCACGCCTGGCGGTGGCGGCTCGCCGCAGCGGCCTTCGCGTTCTGGGCCACCATGCTGGGCACCACGCTGCCGACGCCGCTGTACGGCCTGTACACGCAGCGCCTCGGCCTGTCGGCGCTGCTGCAGACCACCGTCTTCGCCGCCTACGCCGTCGGCGTCATCGCGGCGCTCGTCGTGGCCGGTCAGGCGAGCGACAGGTTCGGCCGGCGCCCCGTGCTGGCCGTGGGCCTGGGCTTCGCCGCCGCGTCCGCCGTCGTCTTCCTCCTGCCCGCCTCCGTGCCGGGGCTGCTGACCGGGCGGGTGCTGTCCGGGATCTCCGCCGGCCTGTTCACCGGGGCGGCCACCGCGCTGGTCTCCGAGCTGGCGCCGCAGGGCTCGGCGCGCGCCGCCTCGCTCGTGGCCACCGCCGCCAACATCGGCGGGCTCGGGTCCGGCCCGCTGCTGGCGGGGGTCGTCGCGCAGCTGGGCTGGGCGCCGCTGGTGCTGCCCTACGCCCTGCACCTCGCGCTGCTGGTGCTCGCCGCGGGTGCCCTCGCCGTCGCCGGGGAGACCGTGGCGGGCCCGGTCGAGCAGCGTCCGCCGTGGCGCCCGCTGCGACCCGCCGTGCCCTCCCAGGCGCGGGCGGCGTTCCTGCCCGCCGCCGTCAGCGGGTTCGCCGGGTTCGCCTGCCTGGGCCTGTACTCGGCGGCGGAACCGCGGGTGCTCGGCCAGCTCCTCGGCATCGGCGCCCCTCTCGCCGCCGGGGCCGTGGCGGCGCTCATCTTCGCCGCGTCGGTGGGCGGCCAGGCGGCCACCGCGCGCCTCGCGCCGGCCCGGGTGCTGCCCGCGGGGTGCGTCGCGCTGCTCGTCGGCACGGCGCTCCTCGCCGCGAGCCTGGAGCTGGTCTCGCTGCCGCTGCTGCTGCTCGCCACGGTGGTGCTGGGCGGCGCCCAGGGCGCCTGCTTCCGGGCCGGGGTGGCCGAGGTCGGCGCCGCGTCACCCCCGCAGCGGCGCGCCGAGGTGGTCTCCACCCTGTTCGTGGTGTTCTACGTGGCCATCTCCGTGCCCGTGGTGGGCGTCGGCGCCCTCGCCGACGCGGCCGGCCTGCGCGTGGCGGTCCTGGCGCTGGCCGGGCTCGCGGGAGCCCTGGCCGCGGCGGCGCTCGCGGTCCTGCTGCTGCGCCGGCGCAGCACCGCGACGAGGGGTTGACCCGTATGGCCGGTCTTCCCTACGGTCGTCGACGTCGGTCATGAGTGGCAGCGACAAGCCCTGGCTCGCTGTCCAGCAACCCCCCTCCGCGGCGGGGTGCTCCAGGTGAGGACCGGGCAGGACGCAGCCGCGATCCTGTCAGCGCGAGGTCCCCCGCGGGGGACGAGACAGGAGCTCCCCATGAGCCTTCCTCACCGCACGTCCGAGGTCCTCACCCGCAGGCTCGTCGTCGACCTGGGCCGGACGTCGTCCACGCGCTGTCGCGCCTGACGACCCACCCGCCCCTCCCTCCTCGACCACGACCGGCGTCGGCGTCCCGCCGCGCCCCGACGACCTCTGGAGCACCCGATGACCCTCCTCGACGACGCCACGACCACCTCCACCACCACGACCAGCGCGCGTCCGGTCCGCAGCGGCCGTCCGGCCGTGGGCCACCTGCTCGCGGGCACCGAGCACTGGCGCACCGCACCCCGTCCCACCGACACCGCGGGCTGGCTGCGCCGCGCCGAGGACGTCGCCGCCCAGCTGCGCCGCGGCGCCGTCGAGCGCGACCGCGCCGGCGGACACCCCCGCGAGGAGGTCGACCTCCTCAAGGCCTCCGGCCTGGTCACCCTGTTGGGCCCCAGCGAGCACGGCGGCGCCGCCCAGACGTGGGAGACCGCGCTGCGCGTGGTGCGCACCGTGGCCCGCGGGGACGGGTCGGTCGGCCAGCTGCTCGGCTACCACTACCTGTGGGCGTGGGCAGCGCGCCTGGTCGGCACGGAGGAGCAGGTCGCTGCCGTCGAGGAGCTCTACACCTCCGGCGAGCTGTTCTTCGGCGGGGCCGTCAACCCCCGCGACGGGGACCTCGTCATCACCGAGGACGGCGACGAGCTGGTCTTCTCCGGGCGCAAGTCCTTCTCCACCGGCGGTGTCGTCTCCGACCTCACCGTGCTGGAGGGCGTCCTCGACGGCACCGACACCCACGTCTTCGCCATCGTGCCGACCGACCAGCCGGGCATCGTCTTCCACGACGACTGGGACAACCTCGGGCAGCGGCTCACCGAGAGCGGCTCGGTGCGCATCGACGGCGTGCGGGTGCCGTGGGCGGCCGCGGCGGGCTTCGTCGACAGGGTGTTCCAGCCGCTGACGTACAACACCCTCAACGTGCCGACCA
This sequence comes from Streptomyces sp. NP160, assembly GCF_006335115.1. GTDB lineage: Bacteria > Actinomycetota > Actinomycetes > Actinomycetales > Quadrisphaeraceae > Quadrisphaera. The sequence goes on along the minus strand of NZ_VDMJ01000044.1, from coordinate 113,624 downwards.
TCCAGGTCGTCTTCGCCAACTTCTACCTGGGCATCGCCCAGGGCGCGCTGGAGCGGGCCGCGGAGTACACCAGGACGACGACGCGCGCCTGGCCGTACGGCGGTGACGACAAGGAGTCCGCCACGCAGGAGTGGTACGTGCTGGAGGGGTACGGCGAGCTGGCCTCGAAGCTGTGGGCCGACGAGGCCCTCCTCGACGCCGTGGGAGCTGAGGCCAGCGCGGTGCTGCACGCCCCGCGCGAGGAGCTCACCGAGCGCCGCCGCGGCGAGCTGGCGGTCCGCATCGCGGCGGCGAAGGTCCGCGCCGTCGACGACGGGCTCGAGGTGGCGACCAAGGTGTACGAGCTCACCGGCGCCCGGGCCAGCGCCAACGCCGTGGGGCTCGACGTCCACTGGCGCAACCTGCGCACGCACAGCCTGCACGACCCGCTGCCGTACAAGAAGCGCGAGGTGGGCGGCTACGTGCTGCTCGACGAGGTGCCCGAGCCCAGCTGGTACACGTGACGGCCGGCTGACCGGGGGTCGACCGCGGAGCCCAGGGCCAGGACCGGGGTGTCCCGGCCCCGGGCTCCGCGGTCGAGCGCCTCAGCGGCGCTGGAGCAGCCCGAGCACCTCGTCGTGCAGCAGCCCGTTGGTGGCCACCGCGTTCCCGCCGTGCGGCCCGTCCTCGCCGGCCAGCGAGGTGAACCGGCCGCCCGCCTCGGTGACCACGGGCACCAGGGCCGCCATGTCGTACAGCTCCAGCTCGGGCTCGCAGGCGATGTCGGCGGCGCCCTCGGCCACCAGGGTGTAGCTCCAGAAGTCGCCGTACCCGCGGGTGCGCCACACCTTCTTCGTGAGGTCGAGGAAGCCCTCCAAGCGCCCGGCCTCCTCCCACTCCCAGATCTCGGAGTGGCTCAGGCTGGCGTCGCCGAGGGCGGAGACCTTCGAGACCTGCAGCCGCTTGGCCGAGCTCAGGCGGGGGCCGGTGTAGGCCCCGGTGCCCTGCGCCGCCCACCAGCGGCGGTTCAGCGCCGGGGCTGAGACCACGCCGAGCACGGGCACGCCGTCGTCCAGGAGCGCGATGAGCGTGGCCCACACCGGCACGCCGCGCACGAAGTTCTTGGTGCCGTCGATCGGGTCGACCACCCACTGGCGCCCCGAGGAGCCCTTCGAGACCCCGCTCTCCTCGCCCACGAAGCCGTCGCGGCTGCGGGTGCGGCTGAGCTGCGACCTGACGATCTCCTCCGCCGCGCGGTCCGCGTCGGTGACCGGGGTGAGGTCGGGCTTGGCCTCGACCACGAGGTCGCGCGCCTTGAAGCGGGTGGTGGTGAGGTTGTCCACGGCGTCGGCGATGACGTGCGCGAGCCTCAGGTCGTCGTCGTAACCGGGCACACGTGGCACCGTAGCGGTCGCTTCTACCCTGGGTGGCGTGGTCCCCGCACCTGACGGCAGCACGGACGGCGCCATCGGTGAGCCCCTGCAGCAGGCCCTGGTCGCCCGCGAGAAGGTGCTGCGCGCCTTCCTCGACGCCGACGGCAGGCTGACGAGCATCCCCGCCAAGCGCGCCAAGCGCCTCGTGGTGCTCGACCTCCTCGCCAGGGTCTTCGAGCCGGGGGAGCGCTACCCCGAGCTGGAGGTCAACGCCCTGCTGCGCGCCTTCCACGACGACGTCGCCGCGCTGCGCCGCTACCTCGTGGACGAGGGCTTCCTCGACCGCGCCGACGGCGTCTACTGGCGCACCGGCGGTTCGGTCGACCTCTGACCCTCCCCGTTGGGCTTCCCGAGCACTTCGGGTCGTGATCATGGACTTCCCGCACAGGATCGGGGCATGCCGCTGCAGCCCTACGCCGCCAGCCCCGTCCGCCGCGCCCGCCAGGTGACCGCTGACGTCGCCGTCCTGCTCTGGTCGGTGGTGTGCGTGCTGACCGGCGTGGTGGTCCACGGCGCCGTCGCGGCCCTCGCCGAGCCGGCGAGGTCGCTGGCGAGCGGTGCCGGAGGGCTCCGCGACCAGCTGGGCGGCGCTGCCGACGCCGCCGGGCGCGTCCCGCTGGTCGGCGACGAGCTGGCCTCGCCGCTGACCGGCGCCAGCGGCTCGGCCGGCGACCTCGCCGCCGCGGGGACGGACCTGGCGACCACGGTCGACCACCTCGCGACCGTGCTGGGGGTCGCTGTCGCGGTGCTGCCCGTGCTGCTGGTCGTGGCGCTGTGGCTGCCGGTGCGGCTGCGCTTCGCGCGGCGCGCCGGTGCCGCGCGCGCCTGGCTCGACGACGACGGCGCCGGGGCGGGCCCGACGGGGCGCAGCCGCACCGAGCTGCTGGCCTGGCGCGCGCTGGCGAACCAGCCGCTCACGGCGCTGGCCGCCGTGAGCCCGGACCCCCTCGCCGACGTGCGCGGCGGGGACCCGCGCACCACGCGGGCGCTGGCCGCCCTGGAGCGCCGCGCCCTCGGCCTGCCTCCTGACCGCGCCTGACCCTGGCCCGGACGTCCTCGGGAGGTCCCTGACCACGAGGGTCAGCGGGTGTCGGTCTCCCCGGAACGGCTGCGCAGCAGGCGCCGCAGCGAGTCCAGCCGTGCCGGACCCGCCTCCCCGGCCGCCCCGGAGGCGACGTAGGCGTCCAGGGCGCACTCGGTGGTCTCGGCGTCGTCGTGGGTGCAGCCCCGGGGGCAGTCCGCCGTGCCGGGCTCGAGGTCGCTGAAGGCGCGCAGCAGGCGCTCGGGCGTGAGGTGCGCCAGCCCGAAGCTGCGCACGCCGGGGGTGTCGATGACCCAGCCGGTCCGCTCGCCGTCCTCGTCGCGCAGCGACAGCGCCACCGCGGAGCTGGAGGTGTGCCGGCCGCGGCCGGTGCTCTCGTTGACCGAGCCCGTCGCGCGGCCCGCCCCCGGCACCAGCGCGTTGACCAGCGTCGACTTGCCCACGCCCGACGGGCCGACCAGCACGCTCTCGTGGCCGGTGAGGCGCTCGCGGACCGCCTCGACGCCCTCGAGCACGCGGGTGCCGTCCTCCAGCACCCGGCGGCGCACCACGAGCACCGGCACGTCCAGCGCGGCCCAGGCGGCCAGCGCCTCGGCGGGGTCGCCCAGGTCCGCCTTGGTGAGCACCAGCACCGGCTGCAGCCCGCCGTCGTAGGCGGCGGCCAGGCACCGGTCCACCATGCGCTGCACCGGGGCGGGGTCGGCCACGGCCGTCACGACGAGCAGCTGGTCGGCGTTGCCCACGAGCACGCGCTCGACGGGGTCGGTGTCGTCGGCGGTGCGCCGCAGCACCGAGCTGCGCTCGTCGATCCTCACGATCCGCGCCAGGGTGTCGACGGCGCCGCTGGTGTCGCCGACCACCCCCACGCGGTCGCCCACGGCGATGCCCGCCCGCCCCAGCTCGCGGGCGCGCATGGCGACGACCTCGCGCTCGTCACCGGTGCCCTCCGCGACGAGGGTGGTGATCCGGCCCCTGTCGATGGTGAGCACGCGCGCGGGCACGGCGTCGGCGTGGTCCGGCCGGTCCTTGGTGCGCGGACGCGAGCCGCGGCGGTTGGGCCGGACCCTGACGTCGCGCTCGTCGTAGCCGGAGGTGCGCCGGCGCTCGTCCCCCACCTGCCTGTCCGTCGGTCCGGCCATCAGCGGGCGAGCATCCCCGTCCACAGGCCCGGGAAGTCGGGCAGCGTCTTGGCGGTGGTGCCCACGTCGAGGACGACGACGCCGGGCACCGCCAGCCCGAGCACCGCTCCCGCCGTCGCCATGCGGTGGTCGCCGTAGGTGGAGAAGCGGCCGCCGTGCAGCGGGCGCGGCCTGATGAGCAGGCCGTCCTCGGTCTCGGAGACGTCACCGCCGAGGGCGTTCAGCTCGGTGGCCAGCGCTGCCAGCCGGTCGGTCTCGTGGCCGCGCAGGTGCGCGATGCCGCGCAGGCGGGTGGGGGTGTCGGCGAGCGCGGCGACGGCGGCGAGCACCGGGGCCAGCTCTCCGACGTCGTGCAGGTCCGCGTCGATGCCGGAGACGCCGTCCCCGCCGCGGACGGTGAGGCCCTCGGGGGTGAGGTCGACGTCGGCGCCCATCTCGTCGAGCAGGTCGCGCAGCGCGTCACCGGCCTGCGTGGTGCGCTGCGGCCAGCCCGGCACCGTGACCCGGCCACCGGTGACCAGGGCGGCCGCGAGGAACGGCGCCGCGTTGGACAGGTCGGGCTCCACGTCCACGTCGAGGGCGCCCACGCGCCCGGGCGCCACCCGCCAGCGGGTGCCCGAGGCGCCGCCGGTGGAAGGCAGGTCGGACTCCACCTCCACACCGGCGTCGCGCAGCACCTGCTCGGTCATCACGAGGTGGGGGGCGCTGGGGACGGGCGGCCCCTCGTGCACCACCTCGACACCGGTGTCGCTGCGGGCGCCCGCCAGCAGCAGCGCGGAGACGAACTGGCTGGAGGCGCTGGCGTCCATGACCACCCGTCCGCCGGGCAGGCGGCCGGCGCCGTGCACGGTGAAGGGCATGAGGCCGCGGCCGTCGTCGTCGACGCGGGCCCCGAGGTCGCGCAGGGCGCCGAGCAGGGGAGCCATCGGGCGGGTGCGGGCGTGCGGGTCGCCGTCGAAGGTCGTGTCGCCGGAGGCGAGGGCGGCGACGGGCGGGAGGAAGCGCATCACCGTGCCCGCCAGGCCGCAGTCGAGCGAGCCGGCCCCGCGCAGGGACCCCGGCTGCACCCGCCACGCGTCCACCTCCGTCGGGTCGGACGCGGGGACGTCGGTGACGCGGGCGCCCAGGGAGGCCACCGCGGCGGCCATGAGCAGGGTGTCGCGCGAGCGCAGCGGCGCCCTCAGCTCCGAGGGGCCCTCGGCCAGCGCCGCCAGCACCAGGTAGCGGTTGGTCAGCGACTTCGACCCCGGCAGGCGGACCTCGGCGTCGACGGGGGCCTCGCCGGTGGGCGCCGCCCAGTCGAGGGGGGCGGTGGCTGCCGTGCTGGCGGAGGGGCTCATCACCACCGAGCCTACGGCTCCCGCCGACGGCGCTGCCACGGCCGAGCGGCCGGGCGGGGATCCCGCGACGACGAGGGGCCGGCCCCCGCGCTGCGTCGCGGTGGCCGGCCCCGTGCCGGTGCGGGTGGGCTCAGCCGTGCGCCCTGTTCAGCTTCTTCTGGGCGCGCTTGGCGCTCTTGGACGCCTTCTTCTGGGCGCGCTTGGCCACGGCCGTGCCCGCGGCGGTGGCGGCCTTGGCGGAGCGCTGCGTGGTCTTGGCGGCGTGCTGGGCGCGCCAGGCGAGCCCGGGCTTGCCGTCCAGGTCGACGGCGGCGATGAGCAGGCCGCCGAACAGCGCGGCGTTCTTGAGGGCCTGCACCAGCTGCAGCTGGCGGGTCTTCGCGTCGGGCGCCTCCCAGAACCGGTGCCCGGTCAGGGTGGTGGGGACCAGCGAGGCGGCCAGCACGGCGGAGGACGCGCGCGGGGCCTTGCCCGTGGCGAGCGCGAGGCCGGCCGTGGTCATGAGGGCGCCGTTGAGGCGGACCAGGCCCGCGTCGTCGCTGGGCAGGGTGACCGGGCCGACGGCCAGACCCTTGAGCGCCGGGATGATCGGGCCGCCGCCGTCGGTCTTGGCGGCGGGCTTGCGGAGCTGGTCGATGCCGCCGTAGACGAACGGGGCCGCGAGCAGCGGTCGGGCGAGACGACGGACGAGGCTCATGCAGCCGGTCTACCGCACCCGGCGACCGCTCGCCACCACGGGGGCCTCCCTCCGACGGGACTCGTGCGGGACTCGTGCGGAACCCGTGCGCGAGCCGGCCCGGAACAAGGGCCGGGCGGACCGCGTTGCACGGCGTGGCGGACACCCGACCCGCCGGAGCAGGAGGAGCGCGTGCTCGTCGCCGAACCGCTGGGAGAGGCCCTCGTGCCGCCCCCGCCACTATCGTGGGGGTCGATGAGCGACGACCCGGCCACCCGTGCTGACGCCGGCACCGACGAGACGGTGCGGGCTCCCGAGGAGACCCCCGAGGAGCGCACGGCCCGGTTCGAGGCCGAGGCGCTGCAGCACCTCGACCAGCTGTACTCCGCCGCGCTGCGCATGACGCGCAACCCCGCGGACGCCGAGGACCTGGTGCAGGAGGCGTTCGCGAAGGCGTTCGCGAGCTTCCACCAGTACCGCCCGGGCACCAACCTCAAGGCCTGGCTGTACCGGATCCTCACCAACACCTACATCAACACCTACCGCAAGAAGCAGCGGCAGCCCCAGCAGGCGGGCACCGACGAGATCGAGGACTGGCAGCTGGCGCGCGCCGAGGCGCACAGCTCGACGGGCCTGCGCTCGGCGGAGACCGAGGCGCTGGACCACCTGCCGGACTCCGACGTCAAGCGCGCCCTGCAGGCCGTCCCGGAGGACTTCCGGATGGCGGTCTACTACGCGGACGTCGAGGGCTTCGCGTACAAGGAGATCGCCGAGATCATGGGAACGCCGATCGGCACCGTGATGTCGCGCCTGCACCGTGGGCGCCGCATCCTGCGCACCCAGCTCCAGGACTACGCCCGCGAGCGCGGTCTCATCCCCGCCGGGGCCGCTCCCGCCGCGACGTCCGCCGGGACGGGGGACCCGTCGTGAGCGCCGAGTGCGACGGGGTGCTGGAGCGGATCTACTCCGCCCTGGACGGAGAGGTGTCGGCCGCCGAGCTGGCCGACATCCACCACCACCTCGAGGCGTGCCCTCCGTGCCTCGAGGAGTACGAGGTGGAGGCGGCGCTCAAGGCCCTGGTGCGCCGGTGCTGCGCCGAGCAGGCTCCGGCGGCGCTGAGGGCCAAGATCGTCGCGTCCATCACCCGCGTGGAGACGGTGCAGACGACGGTGACCGCGCGCTCCGCGGACGGCTCCGCGGTGGTGGCGCGGGTGACCCGCACCACCAGCGTCGAGGGCTGAGCGCCGGCGCACCGACCGGCAGCAGGACGACGAGAGGCCGGGACCCGATCGGGTCCCGGCCTCTCGTGCGACCAGCAGCAGGGTGCTGCCCGCTCCCTCAGGAGTTGGGGCGCTTGCCGTGGTTGGCGCCACCCTTCTTCCGGTCGCGGCGCTTGCGTGCGCGCTTGCTCATGGCGGACCTCCTCACCCGTCTCGAGTCTGTGCAGGCTGCCCGTCGTCGTCGTCAGGCTCACCCCGATGGTCCCACAGGCTCAGGTCGGCGCCGACACGAGCCGATGGCCCGGAGGTGAGCCAGGTCAGCGAAGGGGCGCGCGTGCCCCTCCAGGCACCCCCCAGCAGCGCCCCGTCGTCGGGGGTGCAGGAGTACCTGCGCGCGCTCGTGGAGCTGTCGGGCTCGGACCTGCACTGCAAGGTGGGCTCGCCGCCGCGGGTGCGCATCGACGGCCGGCTGCGCAAGCTGCGCGCCCCCGAGCTGGTGCCCGCGGACACGCAGCGGATGGTGGCCGAGGTGCTGCGCCCCGACCTCGCCGAGGAGTTCGCGCGGACCAACGAGGCCGACTTCGCCCACTCCGTCCCCGGGGTGGGCCGCTTCCGCGTGAACGCCTACCGCCAGCGCGGCACCGTCGGCCTGGTGTTCCGCCGGGTCTCCACCACGCCCGTCAGCCTGGACGACCTGGGCCTGCCGCCGGTGGTCTCCTCCCTGGCCCTGGAGCCCCGCGGGCTGGTGCTCGTCACCGGCCCCACGGGCTCGGGCAAGACGACCACGCTCTCGAGCATGATCGACCACGTCAACAGCACTCGCGAGTGCCACATCATGACGCTGGAGGACCCGGTCGAGGTCCTCCACACCGACAAGCTGGGCATGGTGAACCAGCGCGAGGTGCGGGTGGACACCCGCGACTTCGCCAGCGCCCTGCGGGCCGCGATGCGCCAGGACCCCGACGTCATCCTCGTGGGTGAGATGCGCGACGCCGAGACGGTGCGCGCGGCGCTGTCGGCCGCCGAGACCGGTCACCTGGTGCTGTCCACGCTGCACACCACCGACGCCACCGAGACCGTCACCCGCATCGTCGACTTCTTCCCCCCGCACGAGCAGCAGCAGGTGCGCCTGGGGCTGGCGGGCTCGCTGCGCGGCATCGTCTGCCAGCGCCTCGTGCAGCGCTGCGACGGTCAGGGCCGCGTGGTGGTCCTGGAGGTGGCGGTCAACACCCCGCGCGTGGCGCAGGCGGTGACGGACCCCGCCCTGACCTCCGGCATGCACGACCTCATCGCCGACGGCGCCTTCTACGGCATGCAGACGTTCGACCAGGCCCTGGTGGCCCTGGTCCGCGACGGCGTGGTCTCGGAGGACGACGCGCTCGGCGTGGCCAGCCACCCGCACGACCTCGCGGTGGAGCTGCGCCGCCTCGGCGTCGGCGGCTGAGACCGCCCCGGGGGCGAGCGGGCGACGACGCGACCGCGGCGTCCTGCGGCTCCACCGCCGCACCCGGGGCCGGGACGGGAGAGCATGGGGGCGTGAGCACAGCGGTGGCGCGCAGCGAGCGCCGGCCGGGCCGGGCGCCCTGGCGGGAGGTGCTCGGCGCGCTGCCCTGGGCCGTGAGGTCGCAGCTGAGCCGGCAGGACCTCCTGCTGCACGGCGCCGCGGTCACCTTCTACGCGGCGATCGCCGGCGTGCCCATGCTCATGCTCGCCGTGCGGCTGGCCACGCTCGTGGTCGGCGAGGAGCGCGTGCGCTACCTGTCCACCACGCTCGAGGCGGCGCTGCCCCGCGGGTCCGGGGCGGGGCCGGTGGCCCGGACGGTCATCGAGCAGGCCGCGTCCACCAGCTGGTTCGTGGCGCTCTTCGCGGCGTTCGCGGCCAGCCTGTACGGCGAGGGCCTGCGCCGCGCCTACGGCTCGCTGGACCGGGTGACCGAGAGCCGCACCGGCTGGCGCGGGCGCATCGCCGTCCTGCCGGTCCTCGCGGCGGCCCCCCTGCTGCTGCTGGCGGTGCTCGGGATCACCCCGCTGCTGGCCACGCTCTTCTCCGAGGGCCGGCCCGCCGCCACCGCCCTCGGGGTCTACGTGGCGCTCAACGTCGACTGGATCGCGGTGTCGGTGCCGCTGGCGTGGTCCTTCCGGGTGGTGGCGCCCGACCCGCCGTCCTGGCGGCTCGCGCTCATCGGCGGGTTCGCCACCGGAGCGTTCATCTCCGGGTTCCTGCAGGGGTTCACGCTGTTCCTGTGGCTGCCCATCGACCTGGGCGCCCCCTTCGGCGGCAACCAGGCCGTGGGCGGGTGGACCGCCGTGCTGCTGTGGGTGTGGCTGCTGCACCTCGTGGCGCTGCTCGGCTACGTGGCCACCCAGCAGGCGGGACGGCTCATCGCCACCCGCCGCGAGGTCGCGGAGCTGGTGCGGCGCGGCGAGCCGGTCGCCTGACGGCTAGCGTCGGGCGGATGCTGGCCGCCCGCGCCGTCCGCACGTCCACCTCGCCGTCGGGACCCGACGCCGACCCGCTGCAGTTCCTCGAGGTCGGTGAGGGCGAGCCCGCTCCCGTGCCTGACGGGTGGGTGCCGGTGCGCGTGCGCGCCGCCGCGCTCAACCGCCACGACCTGTGGACCCTGCGCGGCGTGGGCGTGCACCCCGAGGCGCTGCCCGTGGTGCTCGGCTGCGACGCCGCCGGCACCACCGAGGACGGGCGCGAGGTGGTGGTGCACGCCGTGCTGTCCGACCCGGACTGGGCCGGGGAGGAGACCCTCGACCCGCGGCGCACGCTCCTGTCGGAGCGCTGGCCCGGCACCCTGGCGCCGGTGGTGCGGGTGCCCGCGCGCAACCTCGTGGACAAGCCGGCAGAGCTGAGCTTCGAGGAGGCCGCCTGCCTGCCCACCGCCTGGCTGACCGCCTACCGCATGCTGTTCACGAACTCCGGGACCTCCCCGGGCGACACCGTGCTCGTGCAGGGCGCCGGGGGAGGCGTCTCCACCGCGCTCGTGGCGCTGGCGGCCTCGGCGGGGCTGCGGGTGTGGGTGACCAGCCGCTCGGAGGAGCGGCGCGCCCGGGCGCTGGAGCTGGGGGCGCACGCGGCGTTCGCGCCGGGGGAGCGGCTGCCCGAGCGCGTCGACGCGGTGATGGAGAGCGTGGGGAAGGCCACGTGGGGGCACTCGCTGCGCTCCCTGAGGCCCGGCGGCACGGTGGTGGTGTGCGGCGCGACCACCGGAGACGCCCCCGCCGAGCTCACCCGCGTCTTCTTCACGCAGCTGCGCGTCGTCGGCTCGACGATGGGCAGCCGCGAGGAGCTGCGCCGCCTCGCGCAGCTGTGCGCCGCGACGGGGGTGCGCCCCCTCGTCGACGAGGTCCTGCCCCTGGCCGACGCCGCCGAGGGCCTGCGCCGCCTCGAGGCCGGAGAGGTGTTCGGCAAGCTCGTCGTCCGCCCCTGACCCCCCGCCCGGAGTCCTTGCGCACTTTCCGCGGAGAGTGCGCTCCTGGACCCCGTCATTCCCGCACTTTCCGCGGAAAGTGCGGGAAGGGAGACGCGGGTTCCGCACTTTCCGCGGAAAGTGCGGAACGGAGCGGGCGTCAGGGGGTGAGGGGCAGGCCCAGCCAGGCGTGCCAGCCGCCGTGCAGCACCAGCCAGGCGAGCAGGCCGTAGCCGACCTGCCCGGGGTGCACGCCGTCACCGGCCTCGAGGTCGGCGATCCACTGGTCGTGGGCCAGCAGCGGGCCGAAGCAGTCGACGTAGGGCACCCCGCGGCGGCTCGACACGTCGGCCCACCCGCCGGCCAGCTCGGCCACCGCCGCGCGCAGCGACGGGTCGAGCGGAGGCGGCGGTCCCACCACGAACGCCGGCACGGCGGCGGCGGCCGCGGTGTCGAGCACGTCGGCGAGGTTCAGCCGGCTGCGCGCCAAGGACGACCCGGCGGCCGCGTCGGCGTGGCCCAGGGCCACGACCAGGCGGTCGTCGGTCCCGCCCCAGCGGCGGGACGCCTCGGCGTACCACCGCTCCCGCAGCCCCGACGTCGACTCCCCTGGCACCCCCAGGGCCATGACGGTGGCGGCGACCGCGTCGTGCTCGGTGCGGGTGCGGGCGGCGACCCGCCCCACCCACCCGAGCGCGCGCGGGTCGCCCACCCCGGCGACGAGGTCGTCACCGACCACGCAGACCCGCGTGGCCGGTGCTCTCACCGCCGGCTCGGGAGTCGGCTCAACGGTCGAGCGCTTCCGAGACCAGGTTCTTCTGCTCCACCGCGTGGGCCTTGGACCGGCCCGTGGCCGGGGAGGCCGACGCGGGCCGGCTGACCCTGCGCACCGACCTGTCGGCGAGCACCTCCGCCAGCGCGTACCCGAGGAAGGGCCACGCGCCCTGGTTGGCCGGCTCCTCCTGGACCCACACCAGCTCGGCCGAGGTCGGGAACGCCGACAGCACCTCGCTGAGCCCGCGCCCGTCCACCGGGTACAGCTGCTCGAGGCGGACGACGGCGGTGCGCCGGTCGCCGCGGCGCTCCCGCTCGGCGAGCAGGTCGTAGGCGACCTTGCCCGAGCACAGCAGCACCCGGTCCACCGAGGAGGCGTCCACCGCGCTCGGGTCGTCGCCGAGCACGGTCTGGAAACCGCCCTCGGTGAACGCCGACACCGGCGAGCCGGCGGCCTTGAGGCGCAGCATCGACTTGGGCGTGAAGACCACCAGCGGTCGGCGGGGCCGCGCGTACGCCTGGCGGCGCAGCAGGTGGAAGTGCGACGCGGGCGTCGAGGGCATCGCCACGGTCATGTTCTCCTCGGCGCACAGCTGGAGGAACCGCTCGATGCGCGCGGAGGAGTGGTCGGGCCCCTGCCCCTCGTAGCCGTGGGGCAGCAGGAGCACCACGGAGGAGCGCTGCGCCCACTTCTGCTGGGAGGAGGAGATGAACTCGTCGATGATCGTCTGGGCGCCGCCGGCGAAGTCGCCGAACTGGGCCTCCCACATGACGAGCGCGTCGGGCCGCTCCACCGAGTAGCCGTACTCGAAGCCCATCGCGGCGTACTCGGACAGCAGCGAGTCGTACACCCAGAAGCGCGCGTCACCGGTGGCGAACTTCTGCAGCGGCGTCCACTCGTCGCCGGTGACCCGGTCGATGAGCACGGCGTGCCGCTGGGCGAAGGTGCCGCGACGGCTGTCCTGGCCCGCCAGGCGGACGCCGGTGCCCTCCGACAGCAGCGAGCCGATGGCCATGAGCTCGCCCATGGCCCAGTCGACGCCGCCCTCGCGGGTCATCTGCGCGCGCTTCTCGAGCATCGGGCGCAGCTTGGGGTGCACCGTGAAGCCCTCGGGCATCTCGGTGTGCGCGGCGCCGATGGCCCGCACCAGCTGCTCCTCGACCGCCGTCTGCGAGGGGTCGGCCACCGAGTCGTCGCGCTGGGAGGCGGGCCGGTCCAGCCCCGCCGTGGTGCCGTCGCCGGAGGCACCGGCGGGCGCCTGCGGCTCCGCGCCGTCCTTGGTCTCCTCGAAGGCGCGCTCGAGCTGCTGGCGGTAGTCGTCGAGGACCTTCTCCGCCTCCTCGACCGTGATGTCGCCGCGGCCGGTGAGGGCCTCGGTGTAGAGCTTGCGCGTGCTGCGCTTGGCCTCGATGAGGCCGTACATCAGCGGCTGGGTCATGGACGGGTCGTCGCCCTCGTTGTGGCCGCGGCGGCGGTAGCAGACCATGTCGATGACGACGTCCTTGGCGAACTCCTCGCGGAACGCGAAGGCCAGCTTGGCCACGCGCACGCACGCCTCGGGGTCGTCGCCGTTCACGTGGAAGATCGGCGCCTGCACCATCCGCGCGACGTCGGTGCAGTAGAACGACGAGCGCGAGCTCGCCGGCGCCGTCGTGAAGCCGACCTGGTTGTTGATGACCACGTGCACGGTGCCGCCGGTGCGGTAGCCGCGCAGCTGGGACAGGTTCAGCGTCTCCGCGACCACGCCCTGGCCCGCGAAGGCCGCGTCGCCGTGGACGAGCACCGGCAGCACCGGGAAGCGCGAGCCGCCGAGGTTGATGCGGTCCTGCTTGGCGCGCACGATGCCCTCGAGCACCGGGTCGACGGCCTCCAGGTGGGAGGGGTTCGCCGCGAGGTAGACCTTGGTCTGCGCTCCGTCCTCGGCGGTGAAGACGCCCTCGGTGCCGAGGTGGTACTTCACGTCGCCGGAGCCCTGCACGGACTTCGGGTCCTGCACGCCCTCGAACTCGCGGAAGATCTGCGCGTAGCTCTTGCCGGCGATGTTGGCCAGGACGTTGAGGCGGCCGCGGTGGGCCATCCCGATCCCGACCTCCTCGATGCCCGCGTGCGCGGCCTCGGACAGCACCGCGTCCAGCAGCGGGATCACGGACTCCGCACCCTCGAGGCTGAACCGCTTCTGCCCGACGTACTTGGTCTGCAGGAACGTCTCGAAGGCCTCGGCGTCGTTGAGGCGCTTGAGCACCCGCAGGTGGCCCTCGCGGCTGAGCGGCGTGTAGGGGCGCTCCACGCGGTCCTGGATCCAGCGGCGCTGCGCCGGGTCCTGGATGTGCATGTACTCCAGGCCGACGGTGCGGCAGTAGGAGTCGCGCAGCACGCCGAGGATGTCGCGCAGCTTCATCAGCGGCTTGCCGCCGAAGCCGCCGGTGGGGAACTCGCGGTCGAGGTCCCACAGCGTCAGGCCGTGGTTGCGGATGTCGAGGTCGTAGTGGCGGCGCTGGCGGTACTCCAGCGGGTCGGTGTCGGCCATGAGGTGGCCGCGGACCCGGTAGGCGTGCACCAGCTCGACCACGCGCGCGGTCTTGCCGATCTCGTCGTCGTGGGAGACGGAGATGTCCTGCACCCAGCGGACCGGCTCGTAGGGGATCCGCAGGGCGGTGAAGATCCCGTCCCAGAAGTCGTCGCCCAGCAGCTTGCCGTGCACCAGGCGCAGGAACTCCCCGGACTGCGCGCCCTGGATGATGCGGTGGTCGTAGGTGCTGGTCAGCGTGAGGGTCTTGCTGACGGCGAGGCGGGCGAGCGTCTCCGCGGAGGCACCCGAGTACTCGGCCGGGTAGTCCATGGCGCCGACGCCGATGATCGTGCCCTGGCCCTGCACCAGGCGCGGCACCGAGTGGACGGTGCCGATGGTGCCGGGGTTGGTGAGGCTGATCGTGGTGCCCGCGAAGTCCGGCACCCCCAGCGCGCCGGAGCGGGCGCGGCGGACGAGGTCCTCGTAGGCGGCCCAGAAGTGCGCGAAGTCGAGCGTCTCCGCGTTCTTGATGGACGGCACGAGCAGCTGGCGCGAGCCGTCCTTGGCGGGCAGGTCGATGGCCAGGCCGAAGTTGACGTGGGCCGGCTGGGAGATGCCGGGCTTGCCGTCGACCTCCGCGTAGGCCCAGTTCATCTCGGGCATCTCGCGCAGCGCCTCGACCACCGCGTACCCGATGAGGTGGGTGAAGGAGACCTTCCCGCCCCGGGCGCGCTTGAGGTGGTTGTTGATGACGATGCGGTTGTCGATGAGCAGCTTGGCCGGCACCGTCCGCACGCTCGTGGCGGTCGGGACGGCCAGCGAGGCCTCCATGTTGGTGACCACGCGCGCCGCGGGGCCGCGCAGGCGCACCTGCGTCGGCGCGTCGGCCGCCTCCTTCGCCGCCGGCGCCGGAGCCGGGCGGGCGGGCTGCGCGGGCTTGGCGCTGCTGCTGCGGGGCTCGGGCCGCTCGGCGGGCCGCGAGGGCCCGGGGGCCCCCGGGACGGCGGGGGCGTCGGTGGCGGAGGCCGGAGCCTTGGCCGGCGCCGTCCGCTCGGCGGCCGCGGGCTGCGGCGGAGCGACGGCCTGGGGGGCGGCCTGGGGGGCGGCCTGGGGGGCGGCCTGCGTGGCGGGCGCCGGGGCGCCGCTGCCGTTGCCCGAGCTCCTGCCCGAGCCGCTGGCGGGCCCGTCGCCCGCGCCGTTCCCGGAGGACCCGTCCGCGGCGTAGCCGGCGAAGAAGTCCCACCACGCGGGGTCGACCGAGGAGCGGTCGCGGAGGTACTGCTGGTAGAGGTCCTCGACCAGCCATTCGTTGGCGCCGAACGCGGCAGCGGGGTCGAACCCCGGCCCGTCCTGGCGTCCACCGGTCGTCGGTGTCTGCGTCACGGCGAGGATCGCCCACTTCCACGTGTCGGCGCTGGCGAAGTTCTTGGTCCCCAACCCTACCCGCCCTCTCCGAGCGCCGTGGCGGCACCGACGGGACCGCCGGGCGGAGACCGGGACGACGGCGGGACCGGGCCGCGCTCGAGCGGCCGCCGCGGGGCACGCGCTCGGCTACCCTGGGTCCACGTGCGATTCCTGCCCGGCCAGCGGCCCGCGACGGACCTGACCTACAACGACGTCTTCCTCGTCCCGTCCCGGTCGGCGGTGACCTCCCGCCTCGACGTCGACCTGTCCAGCGACGACGGCACCGGCACGACCGTCCCCGTCGTCGTCGCCAACATGACGGCGGTCTCGGGCCGGCGGATGGCGGAGACCACCGCGCGCCGCGGCGGCGTCGCCGTGCTGCCGCAGGACCTGCCCCTCGACGTCGTCAGCGACGTCGTCGCCTGGGTCAAGGGACGCCACCCGGTGCTCGAGACGCCGGTCGAGCTGAGCCCCACCCACACCGTCACCGACGCGCTGCACCTGCTGCCCAAGCGCTCCCACGGCGCAGCCGTGGTCCTCGACGGCGACCGCGTGCCGGTGGGCGTGGTCACCGAGGCCGACTGCCGCGGCGTGGACAGGTTCACGCAGGTCGGCGAGGTCATGACGCGCGAGCCGTTCGTGCTCCGCGGCGACGACGTCCTGGGTGGCGGCGGCCTCGAGCGCGCCTTCACCGCCCTGGACTCCTCCCGCCGCTCCTTCGCCCCGGTGGTCGACGACGACGGCCGGCTGCTCGGCGCGCTCACGCGCACGGGCTGCCTGCGCTCCCGCATCTACGCCCCCGCGCTGGACGCGTCGGGCCGGCTGCGCATCGGCGTGGCCATCGGCCTGGGCGGTGACGTCGCCGCCACGGCCGCCGCCGTCCTGGAGGCCGGCGCGGACGTGCTCGTGGTGGACACCGCGCACGGCCACCAGGAGCGGATGCTCTCGGCGCTCAAGGCCGTCGCGTCGGTGCGGGGCGCCCACCCCGACGTCCCCGTGGTGGCCGGCAACGTGGTCACCGCCGACGGCGTGCGCGACCTCGTGGAGGCCGGCGCCGACGTCGTCAAGGTGGGCGTCGGGCCGGGCGCCATGTGCACCACGCGCATGATGACCGGGGTGGGCCGGCCGCAGTTCTCCGCGGTGCTGGAGTGCTCCGCCGCGGCGCGCGAGCTCGGTGCCCGGGTCTGGGCCGACGGCGGCGTGCGCCACCCCCGCGACGTGGCCCTCGCGCTGGCCGCCGGGGCCAGCCAGGTGATGGTCGGCTCCTGGTTCGCCGGGACCCACGAGAGCCCCGGCGACCTCATGGTGGGCGCCGACGGGCGCGCCTACAAGGAGAGCTTCGGCATGGCGTCGGCCCGCGCCGTCGCCGCGCGCACCCGCACCGACAGCCCGTTCGAGAGGGCGCGCAAGGCGCTGTTCGAGGAGGGCATCTCCTCCTCGCGCATGCACCTCGACCCGCGCCGCCCGGGCGTGGAGGACCTCCTCGACCAGATCACCTCCGGCGTGCGCAGCGCGTGCACCTACGCCGGCGCCCGCGACCTCGGCGAGCTGCGCGAGCGCGCCGTGGTGGGCCTGCAGTCCGACGCCGGGTACCAGGAGGGCCGCCCGCTGCCCGCGGGCTGGTGACGCGGGGCCGCGCCCCCCGAGGCGGCGGGCCGGACCCGGCGGAGGGGTCCTGACCCACCCCTGGCCCGGTGCTCCGGCGCGTCGGCGTGGCGTGTCGCTGCGTTGCACGTCTGTGACCTGCAGTGAACGACAGTCGTGCAACTCCTTTTCCACAGGAACTCCGGAAGTCCCCGACCGGCGTCGGCCTTTCACCTAGTCTCGCAGTCGTCGAAGCCGCGGCCGAGACGCTCCGCCGCACGTCAAAGGCGGGGCGCGGTCGTGCGCCCACCGCTGCCCGAGCCCCGTGGAGGTCCCGCTGTGCCGTCTCACCGCGGAGCCGAGGGAGGGCTCGTCGAGTCTCCCGGTGCTCCGGTGGACGTGCGCGAGCGGCCGTCGGCGGCCCGGACGCGCGGCAGCTGGCCCAACAGCCGGGCCTCCCGCGAGGAGCTCGCCGCGCGCAGCGGCCGGCGCTCCGCGCTGACGGACCCGGGCGCAGCAGGAGAGCCCTCGTCGGCCGGCCGGCCGGCGGCGTCGGTGCCCTCGCAGCGCTCCACCACCGCCCTGGCCACCCCTCCGGACGGCTTCGCCGAGCTGGCGGCGCTCCTGGGCCTGCCCGGCCAGCGCACCGCGCCGCCGTCGTGGGCGCGGGACTGGTCGGAGGGCATGCCCCCCGCGCACCCCTCCGCTCCGGTGCCGGCTCCGGTGCCCGCTCCGACCGCCCCCGCAGGCCGCTCCGGGGGAGCGGTGCCCGCCGCCTTCGCGGGGGGCTGGCCCAGCACCGACGAGATCGCCGCGCTCGAGGCGCCGCTGCGCCGCCGCCGCCGGGCGTCCTCCCTGCCCGCCGACGGGCTGGTGGAGTCCCCTTCCGCGCCGGTCGCTCCGGTCGGTCCGGCCCCGGTCGAGGCGCGCGCCGGCGCGCCGGTGGCTCCCGCCGCGCAGCCCGCGGTGGCGCCGGCCGTCCCGGCCCCCGCCCCGTGGTCGGTCCCGGCCCCCGCTGACAGCCCGGCGCCCGTCGTCCGCCGCCCGGCCGCCGAGCCCGCCGCTCCCGTCGAGCCCCTGACTCGCCGGGCGCGCCGCGCCGCGCAGGGCCCCGTCGACCTGCAGCCGCGCTCCGCGGAGCCGGCCCGCCCCGGCAGCCGCCGCGCCCTGCGCCAGCAGGCCGCCCTCTCCTCCGGGGCTGCCGCACCGAGCACGGCGCCCGACGACCTCCCGGCCCTGCGGACCCCCGCCGGCGACGAGCCCGCGTGGAGCCGGACGGAGCGCGAGCAGCCCACCTCCTCCGACACCGACGTCCTGGCCCGGCTCGAGGCGCTCCTCGCCGAGCCCGCCGCCGCGCCGGCCTGGGAGCCGCTGGCGCCCTCCGAGCTCGACCTGCGCACCGACCCGCTCCTCGTTGGTCCCGGCTGGACGCGCCTCGGCTCGGAGCCCGTCGTCCCGGCGGCCCCCGTCGCGCCGCCGGTCGCGCCGGCCGAGGTGCTCAGCGCGCCCTCCGCCCCGTCCGCGGAGGCCGCGCCGGCCCCCTGGACCCAGCCGGTGGAGATCACCCCCGTGGTGCTGGCGCCGGTACCCGCCGCGGCCGCCGTCGCCGAGGCGCTGCTCGCCGAGCCGGGCACGCCCGCCACCACGGCGTTCACGCCGCGCCGCGGCCGCGGCGCCCACCGCCTGCCCCGCCGCGTGCGCGTCGCCCTGCCGCACGTGGCCGTGGTCAGCGCCCTCGGCGTGGCGACGCTCGTCGCACCGCTGGTCGGCACGCACTTGCGGGCCGAGGCCGACACCGCCTCCGGCACCACCGCTGACGCCGGCGCGAGCACGGCCAGGGCCGCGGCCGCGGCGAGCCTGGCCAGCGCCACCGACCTCGTGGCCGAGCGCGCCACCCGGGCCCTGGCCCTCTCGCGGGACTCCGCCCGCGAGGCCGGCGTGCAGGCCACCGCCGAGCGGGCCAGCGCCGCCAAGGCCGCCGCCGAAGCGGCCGCGCTGGCGCTCCAGGAGGAGCAGCAGCGCCAGCTGGCCGAGCAGGAGGCGGCCGCGAAGGCCGCCGCCGACCACCAGGCCGCCGTGGAGCAGCTGGTGGGCCAGTGCAGCGGTGACCGGCCGGCGATGGGCGGCACGAGGAACGGGCGGCTCACCGACGGCCAGATGTGCGACCTGTGGACGAACGGGCACCAGCTCCGCTCCGACGCGGCCGTCGCCTTCGCCGAGCTGAACCTCGCCTACCGCGACCACTTCGGCAAGGACATCGTCATCACCGACTCCTACCGCTCCTACGCGGCCCAGGTGGCGGTGCGGCGCAAGAAGCCCGGGCTCGCCGCGGTGCCCGGCACCAGCGAGCACGGCTGGGGACTCGCGGTGGACCTCGGCGACGGCGTGCAGAACAGCGACGAGCACTACGACTGGCTCATCGAGAACGCCCCCAAGTACGGCTGGGACCACCCGGTGTGGGCCCGCAAGGGCGGCGGCGGCCCGTACGAGCCGTGGCACTGGGAGTTCGTGGCGGGGGAGTGACCCCCACCCGGGGCACCCCGGTCGGCGGCGCCCGACCGGTCGCCGTCGGCGGCCGGTCGACCCGCTGGTAGTCTCATCGGGCCGCGTGAGCGCGGCAGCCGCCCCCGTAGCTCAGGGGATAGAGCACCGCCCTCCGGAGGCGGGTGCGCAGGTTCGAATCCTGCCGGGGGCACCCCCGGGCGGCAGTCCCACCACCGCGACGCGCCCCTCCGCCGCGCTCCCGCTTCCCGCAGCGCCCGCCGTGCGCCCTCCGTCGTGCACCCGTCCGGCTCGGCGCGCCTGCGCCCATGCCCAGGAGGCATCCGAGGGCCCGCCAGCAGGCATTGGACGGGCACCGCCGCCCCGCTCCACGCTGCTCAGCAGTGCGCGACGGCGTCGTCAGCACACCGAGCCCGCGGACCGCGTCCGCCCGGCCGGGCGGCGCCGGCGCGCGACGCGCTCGCAGCGAGCGCCCGGACGACCCGCGGAGGACCCCGTGCAGCACAGCCACCACCCCGTCGAGCTCGACGTCGACGTCGTCGTCGTGGGAGCCGGCGCCGCCGGCCTGACCGCGGCGACGGACCTGCGCCGGGCGGGCCTGTCCGTCGTCGTCCTGGAGGCGCGCGACCGCGTCGGCGGGCGCCTGCACACCGACGTCGTGGACGGCGCGGTGCTGGAGGTCGGCGGGCAGTGGGTCTCGCCGGACCAGACGGCCCTGCTCGCCACCCTCGACGAGCTCGGCCTGACCACCCACCCCCGCTTCCGCGAGGGCGACTCCGTGTTCGTGGACGCCGACGGGACGCGCACCCGCTACACCGGCGAGGTGCTGCCGTGCGACCCGCGCACCGAGGCCGAGGTCAGCCGGCTGACCGGGGTCCTCGACGCGCTCGTCGCCCAGGTCGACCCGGACCGGCCCTGGGAGCACCCCGACGCCGAGCGCCTGGACCGCACGAGCTTCGAGGCCTGGCTCGCCGACCAGACCGACGACGAGCAGGCCCGCGTGCAGGTGGCCCTCTTCGTGGCCGGCGCCATGCTCACCAAGCCCGCTCACGCCTTCTCCGTGCTGCAGGCGCTGCTCATGGCGGCCAGCGCCGGCAGCTTCTCCCACCTGGTGGACCCCGACTTCATCCTCGACCGGCGAGTGGTCGGGGGGCTCCAGCAGGTGCCGCTGCGCCTGGCCGAGCGCCTCGGCGGGGACGTGCTGCTGGGCCGTCCGGTCCGCACCCTGCGCTGGTCGGCCGGTGAGGGCGAGGACGGCGGCAGCGTCGTGGCCGAGGCCGACGGCGGTGCGGTGGTCCGCGCCCGCCGCGCCGTGCTGGCCCTGGCGCCGGTGCTGCTGCCGCGCATCACCTTCGACCCGCCGCTGCCGCTCCGCCAGCAGCAGCTCCACCAGCACCTGTCGATGGGCTTCGTCATCAAGGTGCACGCCGTCTACGACACCCCGTTCTGGCGCGCCGACGGCCTGTCCGGCACCGCGTTCGGGCCGCACGAGCTCTGCCACGAGGCGTACGACAACACCAACCACGGCGACGCCCGCGGCACCCTGGTCGGCTTCGTCTCCGACGTCCGCGCCGACGAGGTGCTCGCCCTGACCGCTGACGAGCGGCGCGAGCGGGTGCTGGAGTCCCTCGCCCACTACTACGGGGAGCAGGCGAAGCACCCGGTCGTGTACTACGAGAGCGACTGGGGCTCGGAGGAGTGGACCCGCGGCGCCTACGCCGCCAGCTTCGACCTCGGTGGCCTGCACCGCTACGGCGCCGACCTGCGCACCCCCGTCGGCCCGGTGAGCTTCGCCTGCTCCGACCTCGCCGGCCTCGGGTACCAGCACGTCGACGGCGCGATCCGGATGGGCCACCTCGTCGCCGAGCGGATCGCCGCCGAGCTGGCCGTCCCCGTCCCCGTCGGCGCGGCGCGGTGAGCGTCCAGCAGGCGCCTCCGCCCGCCGAGGCGGAGCTGCGAGCCAGGGGCCTGTCGGGCAAGGGGCTGGGCGTCGGGACCGTCGGCCTGGTCGGTGCAGTGGTCATCGGGCTGTCGTCGATCGCACCCGCCTACACGATGACCGCGGCGCTCGGCCCGACGGTCTCCGAGGTGGGCCAGCAGGTGCCGGCGCTGGTGCTGGTCGGGTTCCTGCCGATGCTGCTGGTCGCGCTCGGGTACCGGGAGCTCAACCGGGCCATGCCAGACTCCGGCACCACCTTCACGTGGGCCACCCGCGCGTTCGGCCCGTGGGTGGGCTGGATGGCCGGCTGGGGCCTGGTGGCCGCGACGGTGCTCGTGCTGTCCAACCTCGCCGGCATCGCCGTCGACTTCCTCTTCCTGCTGCTGGCCCAGGTCACGGGCAGCGCCGGGCTGGCCGACCTGGCGTCGAACACCGCCGTCAACGTGCTGGTCTGCCTGGCGTTCGTGGCGGCCGCCACCGCCGTCGCCTACCGCGACATGCAGACCACGCAGCGGGTGCAGCTCGTCATGGTCGCCTTCCAGCTGGCCGTGCTCGTGCTCTTCGCGGGGGTCGCGCTGTGGCGGGCCACCCACGGCGAACAGGGCAGCGCGCAGGTCGCGCTGGACTGGTTCGACCCGACGGCCGTGTCCAGCACCTCGGCGTTCGCCGCGGGCCTGTCGCTGTCGATCTTCATCTTCTGGGGCTGGGACGTCACCCTGACGATGAACGAGGAGACCGC
Organism: Streptomyces sp. NP160; assembly: GCF_006335115.1. Taxonomy (GTDB): domain Bacteria; phylum Actinomycetota; class Actinomycetes; order Actinomycetales; family Quadrisphaeraceae; genus Quadrisphaera. The sequence continues at coordinate 91,927 of NZ_VDMJ01000044.1, read as the reverse complement.
CGACCCCGACCGCACGCCCGGCCGCGCCGCGATGGTCACCGTGGCGGTCATCGTGGCGGTCTACCTGCTGCTCGCGGTCTGCCTGCTCGCCTTCGCCGGGACGGGCGACACTGGGCACGGGCTGAACAACCCCGAGCTGCAGGACAACGCCTTCTCCGCCCTCGCGGGCCCGGTGCTCGGGCCGGCGGCCGCCCTCGTGTCCCTCGCGGTGCTCACCAGCTCGGCGGCCTCCCTGCAGTCGACGTTCGTCTCCCCGGCCCGGACCCTGCTGGCCATGGGCCACTACGGCGCGCTGCCGGCGTGGTTCGGCCGCGTGCACCCGCGCTTCGCCACCCCGGGCAACGCCACGGTGGCCGCCGCGGCCGTCGCGGCCGCGTTCTACGCCGTGATGCGCGTGGTCAGCGAGAACGTCCTGTGGGACACCATCACCGCGCTCGGCATGATGATCTGCTTCTACTACGGCACCACCGCCTTCGCGTGCGTCTGGTACTTCCGCCGCCAGTGGTCCGCCTCCGCGCGCAGCGCCCTGTTCACGCTGGTGTGCCCGCTGGTGGGCGGGCTGGTGCTCGCGGTCCTGTTCGTCACCACCCTCGTCGACAGCACCGACCCCGCCTACGGCAGCGGCTCGTCGGTCGGCGGGGTCGGCCTGGTCTTCGTGCTGGGCGTCGGCGTCATCGCGGTGGGCGCCGTCCTGATGGTCGCGCAGCGCCTGGCTCGACCGGCGTTCTTCCGCTCTGAGACGCTGCGGCGCAGCGACAGCACCTCGGACACCACCGCCGACGCCACCTCAGGCAGCACTGCCGACCTCACCGACAGGGAGCACGCATGAGCACCAGCAGCGAGTACCGGGTCGTCAACCCCGCCACCGGCCAGGAGCTGGACTCCTACCCGACCGCCACGGACGAGGAGGTCGAGGCGGCCATCGCCGCCGCCACCGAGGCCCACCGCGGCTGGTCCCGGTCCAGCACCGCCGTGCAGCGCGGTGAGCTGGTGCGCCGCGTGGCCCAGCTGCACCGCGAGCGCCGCGAGGAGCTGGCCGACGCGATCGTGCGGGAGATGGGCAAGCCGAAGGAGGCCGCGCTCGGCGAGGTCGACTTCGCCGCGGACATCTACGAGTACTACGCCGACCGCGCCGAGCAGCTCACGGCCGACCAGCCCATCGACCTGCTCGGCGGCGAGGGCACCGCGGTGGTGCGCCGCGCGTCGCTGGGCCCGCTGCTGGGGATCATGCCGTGGAACTTCCCCTACTACCAGGTCGCCCGGTTCGCCGGCCCGAACCTCGTGGTGGGCAACACGATCATCCTCAAGCACGCCCCGCAGTGCCCGGTCTCGGCCGAGCTCATCCAGAAGGCCTTCGACGACGCCGCGGCAGAGCTCGGCGTGCCGGCCGGCGCCTACGTCAACGTGCGCCTGTCGAACGACCAGGCCGCCGCGGTCATCGGCGACCCGCGGGTGGCCGGCGTCTCGCTGACCGGCTCGGAGCGGGCCGGTGCGGCCGTGGCGGAGATCGCCGGGCGCCACCTCAAGAAGGTGGCCCTGGAGCTGGGCGGCTCGGACCCGTTCGTGCTGCTGTCCACCGACGACCTCGACGCCGTGGTCGAGCAGGCGGTGGCCGCGCGCCTGGACAACACCGGGCAGTCCTGCAACGCCGCCAAGCGCTTCATCGTCGTCGAGGACCTCTACGAGCCGTTCGTGGAGAAGATCACCGCCAAGATGGCCGAGGCCACCACGGGCGACCCCTTCGCCGACGGCACCGACCTCGGCCCGCTGAGCTCGCTGGCGGCGGCCGAGCGCCTCGCCGACCAGGTGGACCGCGCCGTGGCGGCCGGGGCGACCCTGGTCACGGGAGGCACCCGCGACGGCGCCTTCTACGCGCCGACCGTGCTCACCGACGTGGTCCCCGGCAACCCGGCGTACTCCGAGGAGCTGTTCGGCCCGGTGGCGGTGGTCTACCGCGTCGCGGACGAGGACGACGCCGTGGAGCTGGCCAACGACACCGCCTACGGCCTGGGCTCGTACGTCTTCACCACCGACGCGGCGCAGGCCGAGCGGGTAGCCGACAAGATCGAGGCCGGCATGGTCTTCGTCAACTGCGTGCTGGCCGACTCCCCGGAGCTGCCCTTCGGCGGGGTCAAGCGCAGCGGGACCTCGCGCGAGATGGGCACCCTGGCGGCGGACGAGTTCGTCAACAAGAAGCTCATCCGCGTCGCCGGCTGACCCACCCCCTCGCCGTGATCATGGGCGATCGGCCACCCGGAGAGGTGGCCGATCGCCCATGATCACGGTCAGGGAGGGGGTGCGGGGGCGCGGTCAGGAGGGGTAGCGGGCGACGACGAAGTCGCCGATGCGCCCGGCCAGCTCCGCCAGCACCTCCGCGGCGGGGTGGCGCGTGTCCCAGGCGCAGTGGAGCCGCACGCGCAGCTCGTCGTCGTCGTCGCCTGAGAGCGCGACCGCGACGCGGGCCAGGTCGAAGCGGGGGTCGTCCGAGACCACCGCCACGCCGCGGCCGGCGGCGCACAGCGCCTGCGCCACCGTCCCGTTGCTCGCCTCGAGCAGCCGGGGTGCGTCCAGGCCGGCTGTGGTCAGCGCCGCGTCGAGCACCCGGCGGGCGGGGTGGGTGGAGGGCAGGACGACGAGCGGCTGGCCGGCGAGCTCGGCCAGGCCGACGCGCCGCTCGCCGACCCAGGGGTGGTCGCCGGGCAGGTAGGCCCACACCGGCAGGGGCGGCAGCGCGCGGGAGGCCAGCGGCCGCGGCGGGCGCCCGGCCACGATGACCAGGTCGGCGCCCGCGCGCAGCGCCTCCTGCGCCGAGGAGCCGTCGGTCTCGCGGACCGAGGGCACCGGGTCGGCCGGGGCCAGCGTGGTGAGGAACGGCGAGACGACGTCGGTGAGCGTGGTGGCCGGTGCTGCCACCGTCACCCGCTCCAGCGCGCCGCGGGCGTGGACGCGGGCGGCGCGGCGCAGCGCCTCGGCGTCGTCCAGCAGGGCCCGGGCGCGCGGCAGCAGCGCCCGGCCGGCGGGGGAGAGCTCCAGGCGCCGCTGCCCGCGCTCGAAGAGGTCGACGCCCAGCTCCCGCTCGAGCCCGCGCAGCTGGCGCGACAGCGACGGCTGCGTCACGTGCACGCGCTCGGCGGCGGCGCTGACCGTGCCGGCGTCGGCGGTCGCGACGAAGTAGCCCAGGGTGCGCAGCTCCACGGAGGCTGTTCTGCCAGACGGCGGGGCGCCCCGTCCAGGCAGGTGCGATGCCCTCGCTCGTATGCCCCACGGGCATGGAGCCGAAAGGAGACCGGCATTGGACGGCATGGGAGGCGCGAGTCCACGCTGGCACCAGCACGGCGGGCGCGCTGCCCGTCCTCACCCGGACCTCGACGAGGAGAGCCCTGTGACCCAGCTGGCCGACCGCACCCCCGACACCGCCGCGCCCCCCGGGACCGAGCTGCCGCAGTCGCGCCACCTGGCCACCGAGCTGCCGGGCCCGCGCTCGCGCGCCCTCATGGCCCGCAAGGCCTCCGCGGTGGCCGCCGGCGTCGGCACCACGGTGCCCGTCTTCGCGGCCCGGGCCGGCGGCGGGATCGTCGAGGACGTCGACGGCAACCGCTTCATCGACCTCGGCTCGGGCATCGCCGTCACCACGGTCGGCGCGAGCCACCCCGCCGTCGTCGCGGCCGTGCAGGCGCAGGTGGAGCAGTTCACCCACACCTGCTTCATGGTCACCCCCTACGAGCCGTACGTGGCCGTGGCCGAGAGGCTCAACGCGCTCACCCCCGGCGACCACGCCAAGAGGACGGCCCTGTTCAACTCCGGCGCCGAGGCCGTGGAGAACGCCGTGAAGATCGCCCGGCACGCCACCGGGCGCGACGCCGTCGTCGTCTTCGACCACGCCTACCACGGCCGCACGAACCTCACGATGGCCATGACCGCCAAGGCCATGCCCTACAAGAGCGGGTTCGGGCCGTTCGCGGGCGAGGTCTACCGCGCCCCGCTGTCCTACCCCTTCCGCGACGGCGGCCTGTCCGGAGCTGAGGCCGCGGCCCGCGCGATCGACGTGGTCGAGAAGCAGGTCGGCGCCGACCAGGTGGCCTGCGTCGTCATCGAGCCCGTCCAGGGCGAGGGCGGCTTCATCGAGCCCGCCCCCGGGTTCCTCCCCGCGCTGGCCGCCTGGTGCCGCGAGAACGGCGCGCTGTTCGTGGCCGACGAGGTGCAGACCGGCGTCGGGCGCACCGGCGACTGGTTCGCCTGCGACCACGAGGGCGTCGTCCCCGACCTCGTCGTGGTGGCCAAGGGCGTGGCCGGCGGCATGCCGCTGTCCGCCGTCACCGGCCGCGCCGAGCTGGTCGACGCGGTGCACACCGGCGGCCTGGGCGGCACCTACGGCGGCAACCCCGTCGCCTGCGCCGCCGCGCTCGCCGCGCTGGAGGCCGTCGAGCGCGACGGCCTGCTCGCGCGGGCCCGCGAGGTCGAGCGGCTGGTCAAGGGCCGCCTGCACGCCCTCGCCGCCCGCGACCCCCGCGTCGGCGACGTCCGCGGCCGCGGCGCGATGCTGGGCGTGGAGCTGGTCGGTGAGGACGGACTCACCCCCGACCCCGCGCTGGCCGCCGCCGTGGCCGGCGCGGCGAAGGCGCAGGGCGTCATCGTGCTGACCTGCGGCACCCACGGGAACGTGCTGCGCTTCCTGCCGCCGCTGTCGACCAGCGACGAGCTGCTCCACGACGCCTTCGACGTGCTGGACGCCGCCTTCGCGACCACCACGACGACGACGGCGGCCGCCCGGTGACCGCCGTGCACGACCGGTCCGCGGCCCCGCCGCAGGCGGCGCTGACCGCGCCGGCGGCGCCGACGGCGCTGACGGGCGGTGCGGCCACCCTGGCCGACGCCCGCGCGCAGCTGGCCGCCGCCGTGGAGCTCCTCGGGTACGACCGGGGCACCTACGAGCTGCTGTCGGTGCCCCGCCGCGAGGTGACGGTGAGCATCCCGCTGCGCCGCGACGACGGCAGCGTGGAGGTGCTCACCGGCCACCGCGTGCAGCACAACTACTCCCGCGGTCCGGGCAAGGGCGGCGTCCGCTTCAGCCCCCACGTCGACCTCGACGAGGTGCGCGCCCTGGCGATGTGGATGACCTGGAAGTGCGCCCTGCTCGACGTGCCCTACGGCGGCGCCAAGGGCGGGGTGCGGATCGACCCGCGCCAGTACTCGACCGCCGAGCTCGAGCGCGTCACCCGCCGCTTCACCAGCGAGATCTCCCCGCTCATCGGCCCCGTCCAGGACATCCCCGCCCCCGACGTCGGCACCGACGAGCAGACCATGGCCTGGATGATGGACACCTACTCCGTGGGCGCGGGCCACACGGTGCTGGGCGTGGTGACGGGCAAGCCCATCTCCCTCGGCGGGTCGCTGGGACGGGCCTCGGCCACCTCCCGCGGGGTCGTCCACGTGGCGCTCGCCGCCCTGCGCCACCTCGGCCTGGACCCGGCGCGCTCCACCGCCGCGGTGCAGGGCTTCGGCAAGGTCGGGCGCGGCACCGCGAGGTTCCTCGCCGAGGCCGGCGTGGCCGTGCGCGCCGTCAGCGACCAGTACGGCGCTGTGGCCGCAGCGCCGTCGGCGGACGGCTCCGGGCTGGACGTGGTCGCGCTCGAGGCGCACGTGGACGCCACCGGCTCCGTGGCCGGCTTCCGCGGCGGGGTCCCGCTCGACGGTGCGGACCTGCTCACCGCCGACGTCGACCTGCTCGTGCCCGCCGCGGTGGAGGGCGTCCTGCACGAGGGCAACGCCGGTGGTGTGCGCGCGCGCCTCGTGGTGGAGGGCGCCAACGGCCCCACCACCGCGGCCGCGGACGAGCTGCTCGCGCAGCGCGGGGTGCTCGTGGTGCCGGACATCCTCGCCAACGCCGGCGGTGTGATCGTCTCCTACTTCGAGTGGGTGCAGGCCAACCAGGCGTACTGGTGGTCCGAGGCCGAGGTGGAGGCCCGCCTCGCCGACCGCATGACCTCGGCCTGGCAGCAGGTGCTCGCCCAGTCCCAGCGGCACGGCGTGGACCTGCGCGCCGCCGCCACCAGCCTCGCCGTCCAGCGGGTGGCGCAGGCCCACACCCAGAGGGGGCTCTACCCGTGACCGCCACCACCGGCTCGACCGGCACCTCCACCGACCTCGAGCTGCTGCTCGCCGAGCTCGACCCCGCGCACGGGGTGCTCGTCGGCGGGCGGGCCCTGCCCGGTGCGGGGACCTTCCCCGTGGAGGACCCCGCCACCCTCGAGGTGCTCGCCCGCGTCGCCGACGGCACCGCGGCCGACGCGACCGCAGCCGTCGACGCCGCGGCGGCGGCCTTCGACGGCTGGCGGCGCACCCCGCCGCGCGAGCGCGCCGAGGTGCTGCGGCGTGCCTTCGAGCTGCTCGTGCGCGACGCCGATCGCCTCGCCGCCCTGGTCAGCGCCGAGAACGGCAAGTCGCTGGCCGACGCCCGCGGAGAGGTCCTGTACTCCGCGGAGTTCTTCCGCTGGTACGCCGAGGAGGCCGTCCGCCCCCACGGCGACTACGGCAGCTCGCCGGCCGGTGGCACGCGCACCCTCGTGACGCACCGGCCCGTCGGGGTGGCCGCCCTGGTGACGCCGTGGAACTTCCCCGCCGCCATGGCCGCCCGCAAGATCGCCCCGGCGCTCGCGGCGGGCTGCACGGTGGTGCTCAAGCCCGCGGCGCAGACCCCGCTCACCGCCGTCGCCGTGGTGCGCCTGCTCGCCGAGGCGGGGGTGCCCGACGGCGCGGTCAACCTCGTGCCGACGACGGCCGCAGGGGACGTGGTCTCCACCTGGCTGGCGGACGACCGCGTCCGCAAGGTCTCCTTCACCGGCTCCACCGGCGTCGGGCGGGTGCTGCTGCGCCAGGCCGCCGACCGCGTGCTGACCACCTCGATGGAGCTGGGCGGCAACGCCCCGTTCGTCGTGCTGCCGGGCGCCGACGTCGAGGCGGCGGTGGCCGGGGCGATGACCGCCAAGTTCCGCGGCGGCGGCCAGGCGTGCACGGCGGCCAACCGGTTCTACGTGCACGCCTCGCTCGCGCAGGAGTTCACGGCCCGGTTCGCCGCGGCCGTCGAGGCGCTCACCGTCGGCCCGGCGAGCACCGGCGCGCAGGTGGGGCCGATGATCTCCGAGCGCGAGCGCGCCGGCGTCGAGGCCCTGGTGCAGGGGGCGCTGGCGCAGGGTGCCCGCGTGGCGGCGCGCGCCGTCGTCCCCGAGCACCTGAGCGGCCACTTCCTGGCGCCGGTGGTGCTCGCCGACGTGCCCGCCGACGCCGACGTGCTCGCCGAGGAGCTGTTCGGGCCCGTGGCGCCCGTCGTCGTCTTCGACGACTCCTGGGGCGCCGGCACCGGGTGGGACCGGCTGCTGGCCGCCGTCAACGGCACCGAGACGGGCCTGGCGGCGTACGTCTTCGGTCCGCTCGGCGACGCGCTGCACCTGGCCGAGGAGGTGGAGGCGGGCATGGTCGGCGTCAACCGCGGCCTGGTCTCGGACCCGTCGGCGCCCTTCGGGGGGATGAAGCAGTCCGGCATCGGCCGCGAGGGGGCCCGTGCCGGCGTCGAGGAGTACCTGGAGACGCAGTACCTGTCCGTGGCCTGGTGAGGCGTCTGCCGCCCGGAGGACCCGCACAGCGGGTCACCGGGCGGCCCCCAGGTGCCGCTCCTACCCTTGACGCGTGGCTCTCGTGCTGGTCGTCGACGACACGGCGCAGATCCGCATGCTCATCCGCCTCAACCTCGAGCTCGAGGGCCACGAGGTGGACGAGGCCGCCGACGGCGAGGAGTGCCTGGTCCGGCTGCGCGACCCCGGGGCGCCGCGCCCCGACGTCGTCACCATGGACGCCGTCATGGAGCCCCGGGACGGGTGGAGCGCCGTCGCGGAGATCCGCCGCGACCCGGCCCTGTCCGACATCCCGGTGGTCATGGTCACCGCCAGCGTGCAGGCCCACCAGCGCGCCCGCGCCGTGCAGGTGGGCGTCGACGCGCTGGTGGCCAAGCCCTTCGAGCCCACGGCGCTGATCCAGGTGGTCGAGGACCTGGCCGCCGCCGGCAGGCCGCCGAGGGGCGCCAGCGCGGCCGGGGCCGCCGCCTCCCGCCAGTAACCTGGGGGAGTGACCCCCGAGGAGCTGTCGGCAGCCATCCGCGCCTGCCTCACCGGCGCCGTCGACGCCGGTGAGCTGAGCCTCCCGGCGGGCGCCGTCCCGCAGGCCGTCAAGGTGGAGAGGCCGCGCAACCGCGACCACGGCGACTGGGCCACCTCCGTGGCGCTGCAGCTGTCCAAGCCCGCCGGCCTGCCCCCGCGGAAGGTCGCCGAGGTGCTGGCCGCCCGCCTGTCGGGCGTGGCCGGCGTCAAGAGCGTCGACGTGGCGGGCCCGGGCTTCCTCAACGTCGTCCTCGACGCCGCCGCGGCCGGCGAGCTCGCCCGCTCCGTCGTGGAGGCCGGGCCCGCGTTCGGCCGCACCGACGGCCTGGCCGGGCGGAGGGTGGACCTCGAGTTCGTCTCCGCCAACCCCACCGGCCCGGTGCACCTGGGCGGCACCCGCTGGGCCGCCGTCGGGGACTCCCTCGCCCGCGTGCTGGAGGCCGTCGGGGCTGACGTCACCCGCGAGTACTACTTCAACGACCACGGCGCCCAGATCGACAGGTTCGCCCGGTCGCTGCTGGCCCGCGCCCTCGGCCAGGAGGCCCCCGAGGACGGCTACGGCGGCGACTACATCGAGGAGATCGCCTCCACGATCGTCCGCGACGCCCTCGCCGCCGGTGAGCCCGACCCGAGCACCCTGCCGGAGGCGGAGGCCCTGGAGGCGTTCCGCAGCCGCGGCGTGGCGCTGATGTTCGACGAGGTCAAGCAGAGCCTGCACGACTTCCGCGTCGACTTCGACGTCTACTTCCACGAGGACTCCCTGCACACCTCCGGCGCCGTGGCGTCCGTGGTGCAGCAGCTCAAGGACTCGGGCCGCCTCTTCCAGGAGGACGGCGCCTGGTGGCTGCGCTCCACGGAGTTCGGCGACGACAAGGACCGCGTGGTCATCAAGTCCGACGGGAACCCCGCCTACGTCGCCGGTGACCTCGCCTACCTGCGCGACAAGCGCGCCCGCGGCTTCGACCTGTGCATCTACCTGCTCGGCGCCGACCACCACGGCTACGTCGCGCGCCTCAAGGCCGCCGCCGCCGCCTTCGGCGACGACCCGGCCGTGGTCGAGGTGCTCATCGGCCAGATGGTCAACCTCGTGCGCGACGGCGTCCCCGTCCGCATGAGCAAGCGCGCCGGCACCGTGGTGACCATGGAGGACCTCGTCGAGGCCGTCGGCGTGGACGCCGCCCGCTACGCCCTGGTGCGCTCCAGCGTCGACTCCCAGATCGACGTCGACCTCGACCTGCTGGTCAAGCGGACCAACGACAACCCCGTCTTCTACGTGCAGTACGCGCACGCCCGCACCTCCGGCGTCGGGCGCAACGCCCGCGACCTCGGTGTGCGCACGGAGGACGGCTTCGACCCGGCGGTGCTCGACCACGCCACCGAGTCGACGCTGCTCGCCGCCCTCGGCGACTTCCCCCGGGTGGTGGCGCAGGCCGCCGAGCTGCGCGAGCCGCACCGCGTGGCCCGCTACCTGGAGTCCCTCGCCGGCAGCTACCACAAGTGGTACGACGAGCGCCGCGTCACGCCGATGGGCGAGGAGGCCGTCACCGACGTGCACCGCACCCGCCTGTGGCTCAACGACGCCACCCGCACGGTGCTGGCCAACGGCCTCGCCCTGCTCGGCGTCTCGGCCCCGGAGCGGATGTGAGGGCCCACCCGGCCGGTCCCCAGCACGCCGCGGGGCTCGGCGGCCCCGGCTGGCTGAGCGAGCCCGACGACGCCAACGACCTCCTGCCCGCGCTCTGGCCGAGCACGGCTCGACGGGGAGCCGACGGCGTCGTGAGCGTCGGCGGCGTCCCGGTCACCGAGCTGGCCGCGCAGCACGGCACCCCCGCGTACGTCGTGGACGAGGCCGACTTCCGGGCCCGCGCCACCGCCTTCCGCGACGCCTTCGCGGAGGCCTTCGCCGACGCCTGCGGCGGCGCCGACGTCTACTACGCCGCCAAGGCCTTCACGTGCACGACGGTGGCGCGCTGGCTCGCCGAGGACGGCCTGCGCTACGACGCCTGCACCGGCGGCGAGCTGGCCGTCGCGCTGCGCGGAGGCACCGACCCCGCGCACGTGCTGCTGCACGGCAACAACAAGTCCGACGCCGAGATCACCCGCGCCGTGCGGGCGGGGGTCGGCAAGGTCGTCGTCGACGGCTTCCACGACATCGAGCGGACCGCTGACGCCGCCCGCGAGGCCGGGGTCCGGCAGGGCGTGCTCATCCGCACCACCGTCGGGGTCGAGGCGCACACCCACGACTACATCGCCACCGCCCACGAGGACCAGAAGTTCGGGCTGTCGCTGGCCTCCGGCCAGGCCGCCGAGGCGGTCCGGCGGGTGCTCGCGCGACCGGAGCTCGAGCTGCGCGGCCTGCACAGCCACATCGGCAGCCAGATCTTCGACGTGTCCGGCTTCGAGGTGGCCGCCCGCCGCCTCCTGGGCCTGCACGCCCAGGTGCTGGCCGAGCACGGCGTGGAGCTGCCCGAGATCGACCTCGGCGGCGGCTTCGGCATCGCCTACACCACGCAGGACGCACCGCTGGCCCCCGCCGAGCTCGCCCGGGGCATGGCCGAGGTGGTGACCGCGGCGTGCGCGCAGCTGGGCGTGGCCGTGCCGAAGGTCTCCGTCGAGCCCGGGCGCGCCATCGCCGGCCCGGCGGGCGTGACGCTGTACCGGGTGGGGTCCACCAAGGACGTCGCCCTCGACGGCGGCCTGCACCGGCGCTACGTGGCCGTCGACGGCGGCATGAGCGACAACATCCGCACCGCCCTCTACGACGCCGACTACTCCGCCACGCTCGGCGGGCGCCGCTCGTCCGCGCGCCCGGTGCTGAGCCGCGTGGTGGGCAAGCACTGCGAGAGCGGCGACGTGGTGGTCAAGGACGAGTTCCTCCCCGACGACCTCGCCGCCGGCGACCTGCTCGTGGTGCCCGCCACCGGCGCGTACTGCCACAGCATGGCCAGCCAGTACAACCACGTGCCCCGTCCGCCCGTGGTGGCGGTCAGGGACGGCGAGAGCCGCGTGCTGGTGCGCCGCGAGACCGAGGACGACCTGCTCGCCCTCGACGTCGGCTGACGCGCGGCCGACCGCGGGGCGCGCGAGCGCCCGGCGGTCGGCACCTGGCAGGATCAGGGCGTGGCGATCCCCTTCACGCTCATGGGCGTCGGTTCCGTGCTGGTCTTCCTCGGCCTGCTCAACGGAGACATCACGCTGTGGCACGACCTCTCCAAGTTCGGCGGCATCGTGCTGGGCGGCATCGGCCTGCTGTGGTCGGCCCGGGTGTCCGCCAAGCGCAAGCAGGAGGAGCGGATTGCCCGCGTCCGGGAGGGCCTGCCGCAGGCCGAGCCGCTCGGGCGCGGCGGCGCAGCCCACTGACGCACCGCCGCGCCGTCGTCGGCCTGCTCCGACGGCGGCCGGACGCGGCACCGGGTCTCAGACCGGCGGCAGCACCCGGGTGGGCACCGCCGGGTCCCCCTTGGACAGGGCGAGTCCCTCCCACGGCAGGCTGATGAGCACCTCGCCGAGGTGCTCGCGCGCCGCGGCCAGGCCGTCGCCGCTGGACGCGGGCCCGACGCGCTCCCCGCGGCGCACCAGCGGCACCTGCAGCGGGCGGTCGCCCGGCTCGGCGGGCGGCGGGCCACCGGCGCTGACGACCTCCTCGGTGGCGGTCCCGGAGCTGCGGTGGCGGCGCACGGCCAGCTTGCGGCCGCCGTGGCTCGCCTTCGACTCCGAGCGCTTGGCCACCGGGCGCCCGTCGACCTCGACGAGCTTGTAGACCATCCCGGCGGTGGGCGAGCCGGAGCCCTGGACCACCGAGGTGCCCACGCCGTAGGCGTCGACGGGGGCGGCGCGCAGCGCGGCGATGCCGAACTCGTCGAGGTCCCCGGAGAGCACGATGCGCGTGCCCGTGGCGCCGAGGGAGTCGAGCTGCTGGCGCACCTGCACCGCGAGGACGGCCAGGTCGCCGGAGTCGATGCGCACCGCGCCGAGCCCGGGGCCGGCCACCCGCACCGCGGTCTCCACCCCGGCGTGGATGTCGTAGGTGTCCACCAGCAGCGTCGTGCCGGTGCCCAGGGCCGCCACCTGGGCGCGGAACGCCTCCTCCTCGGAGTCGTGCAGGAGCGTGAACGCGTGCGCGGAGGTGCCCGACGTCGGCACGCCGTAGCGGCGTCCCGCCTCGAGGTTGGAGGTGGAGGCGAAGCCCGCCAGGTACGCGGCGCGGGCGGAGGCGACGGCGGCCTCCTCGTGGGTGCGCCGGCTGCCCATCTCGATGATCGGGCGGTCCGCTGCGGACACCGCCATCCGCGCCGCCGCGGAGGCGACGGCGGAGTCGTGGTTGAGGATGGCGAGCACCAGCGTCTCCAGCACCACGGCCTCCCCGAAGCTGCCGGTGACCGTCAGCACGGGGGAGCCCGGGAAGTACACCTCGCCCTCGGCGTAGCCGTCGACGTCGCCGGTGAAGCGCCAGCCCGCCAGGTGCGCCAGCGTCTCCTCCGACAGCCGGCCGGCCTCGCGCAGCGCCTGCAGCACCGGCTCGTCGAACCGGAACCGCTCCAGGGCGTCGAGCACCCGGGCGGTGCCGGCGACCACGCCGTAGCGGCGGCCGTCGGGCAGCCGGCGGGCGAACACCTCGAAGGTGCAGTGCCGGCCGGCGGCGCCGCTGCGCAGCGCCGACTCCAGCATGGTCAGCTCGTAGGCGTCGGTCAGCAGGGCGGTGCTGGGCAGGTTCCCGGTGCCGCTCGACGGGGTCGTCTCCACAGGGCCACCGTAGGATGGGGGCGCGTGAGCACCCACCGGACGGACGCACGGTGATCGGCGGGCGACAGCGCGTGCTGGTCGCCGCCGCTGCGTCGCACGTCGTCGCGACGGCCGCGCCGGCCGAGGCCGAGGAGCGCGTCGAGGCGCCCGACGGCGAGGTGGCCAAGCCCTGGGTCACCATCGTCTGGAACGACCCCGTGAACCTCATGTCGTACGTGACCTACGTCTTCCAGACGTACTTCGGCCACTCCAAGGAGAAGGCCGAGAAGCTCATGCGCGACGTCCACGAGGCCGGCCGCGCCGTGGTCTCCAGCGGCACCCGCGAGGAGATGGAGCGCGACACCGAGGCCATGCACGCCTACGGCCTGTGGGCCACCTTCACGAAGGACGCCTGACGTGGCCCGCCGCTTCGAGAGCACCCGGCGCGGGGTCACCGCGACCCTCGACGACGACGAGCGCGCGCTGCTCGCCGGCCTCATGGGCGAGGTGGCCGAGCTCCTCGACGACGGGACGGTGCCGTCCGAGGACCCGCTGGAGGCCCTCGTCGGCACCGGCGGCCCCACGACGCCGCCCTCCGACCCCGCCGTCGCCCGGCTGCTGCCGCAGGGCGCCACGGACGACCCCGACGCCGCCCGCGAGTTCCGCCGCCTCACCGAGAAGGGCCTGCGCGCCCGCAAGCGCGAGGCGCTCGAGCGGGCCCGGGCCACCCTCGACCGCCCGGGTGTCTTCGTGCTGGACCCGGACGAGGCGCACGCCTGGCTGGTGTCCCTGACCGACGTCCGCCTGGTGCTGGCCGAGCGGCTGGGGCTGCGCACCGACGACGACGCCGAGCAGGTGCTCGCCGACGCCGCCTCGCGCGACCCGGAGGACCCGCGCGTGTGGATGGCGTCCGTCTACGACTTCCTCACCTGGCTGCAGGAGTCCCTCGTCGGGGCGCTGACCGCGCGCCGCGGGCGGCCGGGGCGCTGACCGCGCCGCTCCGTCGTCGTCCGTCGTCGTCCTCCTCGCCCCCGGCAGCTCGACGGGCCGGGACGGCCGGGGCCGGGTAGAACGGTCGTGTGCGAGCGATCCAGGTCAGCGGTCCGGACTCAGGCCTCCAGCTGGTGGAGCGGGAGGTGCCCCGGCGGGGGCGCGGGCAGGTGCTGGTGCGCGTCGCCGCGTGCGGCGTCTGCCACAGCGACGCCATGGCGGTCGGCGGGATGGGTGGCTTCCCCCGCGTGCCCGGCCACGAGGTCGCCGGCCGCGTGGAGGCGGTCGGCGAGGACGTGCCGCAGTGGCAGGTCGGCCAGCGCGTGGGCATCGGCTGGTTCGGCGGCGCCTGCTACCGCTGCGACCCCTGCCGCCGCGGTGACCTCATCTCCTGCGTCGAGGGCCGCGTCACGGGCCTGTCCTCCGACGGCGGCTACGCCGACCACGTGCTGGCACCCGCCGACGCGCTCGCCGCCGTCCCGGACGGGCTCACCGACGCCGAGGCCGCACCGCTCATGTGCGCCGGCGTCACCACCTTCCACGGCCTGCGCACCTCCGGGGCGCTCGCGGGTGACCTCGTGGCGGTCATCGGCCTCGGCGGCCTCGGTCACCTGGGGGTGCAGTACGCCGCCAAGATGGGCTTCGAGGTGGTCGCGGTGGCCCGCGGGGCCGAGAAGGGCGAGTTCGCCGAGCAGCTCGGCGCCCACCACTACGTCGACTCCACCGACCCCGGCGAGGGCGGCGTCGCCGGGGCCCTGCAGCGCCTGGGCGGCGCCGCGGCGGTCCTGGCCACCGTCACCGACGCCGAGGCCATCGCGGGCACCGCCGCCGGGCTGCGCCCCCGCGGCCGGCTCGTGGTGCTGGGCGTGCCGGAGCAGCCGCTGGCCCTGGACGCCGTCAACCTCATCCTGGGCAGCCGCACGGTGGCCGGCCACGCGAGCGGCACCTCCAAGGACTCCGAGGACGCGCTGCGCTTCGCCGCGCTCACCGGCGTGCGGCCCATGGTCGAGGAGGCGCCGCTGGAGGACGCGCAGGACGCCTTCGACGCCATGATGGCCGGGCGCCCGCGCTTCCGGATGGTGCTCACCGCGTAGTCCCGTCCTAGCCTGCGGGGGTGCACCCAGGCCCCGCGGCGCCCATCGGCATCTTCGACTCCGGCGTCGGCGGGCTCACGGTGGCGCGCGCCGTGCTGGACCAGCTGCCCGGCGAGGCGGTGGTCTACCTCGGTGACACGGCGCGGGCCCCGTACGGGCCCCGCCCGCTCGCCCACGTGCGCGCCTACGCGCTGGAGTGCCTGGACGAGCTGGTCGCCTCCGGGGTGAAGCTGCTGGTCATCGCCTGCAACACCGCCAGCGCGGCGGTGCTGCACGACGCGCGCGAGCGCTACTCCGTGCCCGTGGTCGAGGTGATCCGCCCCGCCGTGCGCCGCGCGGTGGCGAGCACCCGGACCGGGCGCGTGGGCGTCATCTGCACCGCGGCGACGGCCACGTCCGGTGCCTACGCCGACGCCTTCGCCGCCGCACCCGGGATCACGACGACGACGACGCCGTGCCCGCGCTTCGTCGACTTCGTCGAGGCGGGGATCACCTCGGGCCCGGAGCTGGTGGAGGCGGCGCGCGAGCAGCTGGCGCCGGTGCAGGAGGCCGGGGTCGACACGCTCGTGCTGGGGTGCACGCACTACCCGCTGCTCACGGGTGTCATCTCCTACGTCATGGGCGACGGCGTCACGCTGGTCTCCAGCGCGGAGGAGACCGCCAAGGCGGTGTACCGGGAGCTGACCGCTCGCGGCGCGCTGCGCCCCGACGGGTTCCCCGAGCCGCAGCACCGGTGGCTCACCACGGCGGACCCGGAGCGGTTCGCGGTGCTGGCCCGGCGGTTCCTGGGGACGGCGGCGCCGGCCCAGCTGCGCGCCGAGCGGCGCGAGACGGTGCTGCACACCGGGCTGCTGCCCAAGATCACGGCGCCGCTGGCGCGCAACCGCTAGAGGGGGACGTGGCGTGAGGCTGACGGTCATCGGGAGCTCGGGGTCCGTGCCGGGGCCGGACTCCCCGGCGTCGTGCTACCTGCTGGAGGCCGACGACCCCGCTGACGGGCGCACCTGGCGGGTGGTGCTCGACCTCGGCAGCGGCGCCTCGGGGCCGCTGCAGCGGCACCTGCCCGGTGGCGACCTCACCGCGCTGGACGCCGTGCTGCTCTCGCACCTGCACGCCGACCACTGCCTCGACACGACGGCGCTCTACGTGGCCATCAAGTACGGGCCCGCCGCCCACCGCGGCGAGCCCCGGGACCCGGTGCCGCTGTGGGCGCCGACGGGTGCGGCGGAGCGGCTGGCGCGCGCCTACGACCTCCCCGAGGATGGCCCGGGCATGACCGAGCAGTACGCCTTCGGCGCCTGGGTGGACCGCCAGCCGGTCGCGGTGGGGCCCTTCACCGCGGAGCCGGTGCTGGTCGAGCACCCCGTGGAGGCCTACGGGCTGCGCGTCACCGGACCCGCCGAGGGGGGCGGGACGGCGGTGCTCGCCTACACCGGCGACACCGACGACTGCCCCGGCCTGGACCACCTCGCCGCCGACGCCGACCTGCTGCTCACCGAGGCGAGCTTCACCGACGACCTGCCCTTCGAGCGGGGCATCCACCTCTCGGGCGCCCGGGCCGGGGACGTCGCCGCCCGCGCGCGGGTGCGGGCGGTGCTGGCGACGCACCTGACGCCCTGGGCCGACGCCGACGCGGTGCTCGCGGAGGTCCGCTCCCGCTTCGACGGTCCCGCCGACCTCGCCCGCCCCGGCGCCGTCCACCACCTCTGACGCGGGGCTGCCTCGCCGCACGTCCCGCTCGTCGTCGCCCTCACCCTCCTCAGCCCGCACTTTCCGCGGCAAGTGCGCTTCCAACGCCCCTCCTTCCCGCACTTCCCGCGGCAAGTGCGGGGTGGTCGGGGGTGTCAGGGGCGGGTCCTAGGCTCGGCAGCATGGCTGAGAGCACCAGCAGGCCCGGCGGACGGCGTCCCGACCAGCTCCGCGACGTGACCATCACGCGGCGCTACCTCGAGGCCGGTGAGGGCAGCGTCCTCGTCGAGTTCGGCCGCACGAAGGTCCTCTGCGTCGCCTCCCTCACCGAGGGCGTGCCGCGCTGGAAGAAGGGCAGCGGCTCCGGCTGGGTCACCGCCGAGTACGCGATGCTCCCGCGCGCCACGAACACCCGCAGCGACCGCGAGTCGGTCAAGGGCAAGGTCGGCGGCCGCACCCAGGAGATCAGCCGCCTGGTGGGCCGCTCCCTGCGCGCCGCCGTGGACGTGACGAAGCTCGGTGAGAACACCGTCGTGCTCGACTGCGACGTGCTCCAGGCCGACGGCGGCACCCGCACCGCGGCCATCACCGGCGCGTACGTGGCTCTCCACGACGCCGTGACCTGGGCCCGCGAGAAGGGCATCGTCAGGAAGGACCCGCTGCGCGGGTCCGTGGCCGCGGTGAGCGTGGGCATCGACAGGGGACAGCCGGTCCTCGACCTGGAGTACGTGGAGGACGTCCGCGCCCAGACCGACATGAACGTCGTCATGACGGGGGACGGCCGCTTCGTGGAGGTGCAGGGCACCGCCGAGGGCGAGCCGTTCGCCAAGGCCGAGCTCGACGCGCTGCTCGAGCTGGCCGCTGGCGGCTGCGCCGAGCTGACGCGCCTGCAGCGCGAGGCCCTGGGGCTGTGAGCGGGGTCGCGGGACGGGCCGGGGGTGCTGAGGGCGACCACGTCCACGAGCCGGTGCGCGTGGTGCTGGCCACCCGCAACGCCCACAAGGTGGGGGAGCTGCGCGCGATCCTCGCGCCCCACCTGCCCGCCGACGTGCGGGTGGAGCTGCTCGCGGTGGGAGACCCGTCGCTGCCGGAGGTCCCGGAGGTCGCCGAGACGGAGGTGACCTTCGCCGGCAACGCCCTGCTCAAGGCGCGTGCCGTGGCCGCGGCCACCGGGCTGCTCGCCGTCGCCGACGACTCCGGCATCGCGGTGGACGTGCTGGGCGGCGCGCCCGGCATCTTCTCGGCGCGGTGGGCCGGGCGGCACGGCGACGACGCCGCCAACCTGGCGCTGCTGCTCGCGCAGGTCTCCGACGTCCCGGACGAGCACCGCGGCGCCGCCTTCGTCTGCGCCGCTGCGATGGTCACCCCGGACGGCCGCGAGCACGTCGAGCTCGGTGAGCTCCGCGGCGCGCTCGCACGCGAGCCCCGCGGCGCGGGCGGCTTCGGCTACGACCCGGTGCTCGTCCCCGAGGGCTCGCAGGTCAGCTGCGCGGAGCTGGCGCCGGAGCAGAAGGACGCCGTCAGCCACCGCGGCCAGGCGTTCCGCGCGCTCGCGCCGCACCTCGCCGACGCCGTCCGCTCGTCACCGCGCTGAGCCGTCCGCTGGGCCGGACGGTCGTTCGTCCGGCCCGGCGCTGCGCCGTGCGGTCGCCCGCAGACCCGGACGTGGCCCCGCAGGCCGCCGCCCCTGCCAGGATGGCGCGGCCCCGGGGCCGCGACCGCGCGGCCCGGCAGCGGAGGCACCACGACCGGGGGAGGAGCAGGCGTGCCAGACGAGCCGGACCACCACGGGCTGCCCGAAGCCGTAGCCCCCTCGTGGGTGCGGCTGGACCCCGAGGACCGCGTCACCGGCATGAACCGGCCCGCGGAGGCCCTGTTCGGCGTGCCCCGCGAGCAGGTGCTCGGCAGGTCCCTGTGGGACGTCTTCCCCCACGCGCGCGACCACGACTTCGGCCCCGCGTACGCGCAGGCGCGGTGCACCGGGGAGCCGGTGGCCTTCGAGGCGTGGGGCACCACGGTCCACCGGTGGCTGTCCGTGCACGCGGTGCCCGAGGGCGAGGCCCTCCACGTGCACCTGCTCGACGCCACCGAACGGCGCCTCGCCCAGGAGGAGCTGCAGCGCACGGTGGAGCGCCTGGAGCTGCTCGGCGCCGTCAGCGAGCTGCTCTCCCACGGGTCCGGACAGGGCATCGCCGTCGGCGAGCTGGCCCACCTCGTGGTGCCGGAGCTGGCGGACTGGTGCACGGTCACGCTGGTGCAGACCGGCCGCCTGCGGCGCACGCTGGGCTTCGCCCACCGCGACCCCGAGCTCGACCCCGTGCTCGAGCGCTACGCCGGCTACCAGGCGGCCACCATGAGCCGCGAGGCGGCGATCGCCGTGTGCCTGCGCACCGGCCAGGAGGTCTTCGTGCCCGCGCTGCCGCCCCTGGCCGACTGGGTGGGCGACGCCGAGGCGCGGGCGCTGCTGGAGGTGCTGACCCCGGCGTCCGTGCTGGTGGTCCCCCTGAACGCCGGTGGCAGGACGCTCGGGGCGATGGCCCTGGTCCGCACCGACCCGGCTGCCGAGCGCACCGAGGCCGAGGTGGAGACCGCCCGCGAGGTGGCCCGGCGCGCCGGGCTGGCGCTCGACAACGCCCGCCTCTACGGGGAGCAGGCCGAGCTCAGCTCCGCGCTGCAGCGCAGCCTCCTCACCGCGCCGCCGAGCCCGCCCGGCGTGGAGCTGGCCGTCCGCTACGTCAGCGCCGCCGTCGAGGCGCGGATCGGCGGCGACTGGTACGACGCCTTCCGCCAGCGCGACGGCAGCACGGTGCTGGTGATCGGGGACGTCATCGGCCACGACTCCCGCGCCGCTGCGGCGATGGGCCAGGTCCGCGGCCTGGTGCGCGGCATCGCGCACGCCACGGGCCACCCGCCGGCGGAGGTGCTGACCAGCGTCGACGAGGCGGTGGAGGGCCTGGAGCTGGCCACCTCGGCCACCGCCGTCGTCGCTCGCCTCGACCCCTGGGCCGGCTGCTCCGACACCAGCGGCGTCCCCGCCGCCGCCGCCCGCCGGCTGGTCTGGTCGAACGCGGGGCACCCGCCGCCGCTGCTGCGCCGGCCCGACGGGACCGCGGTGGTGCTGGAGGACGACGAGACGGACCTCCTGCTGGGCATCGACCCCGGCACGCCCCGGCGCGAGCGCAGCACGGACCTGCCCCCGGGCAGCACCGTGCTGCTCTTCACCGACGGGCTGGTCGAGCGCCGCGGCACGTCCCTGGACGCCGGCCTCGAGGACCTGCGCGCCGCGCTGGAGCTCGAGGGGCACCTGCCGCTGGAGGAGCTGTGCGACGCGGTGCTGGCGCGGGTGCTGCCCGAGGAGCCCGAGGACGACGTCGCCCTGCTGGCCCTGCGCGTGGTCGCACACCGCTGACCCCGCACCGCTGGCCCCCGCACCGCTGGCCCCCGCACCGCTGGCCCCGCGGCGTCCGCAGCGGTGGTGCCGTGGACCGCGTGCGCGAGGCGGGACTCGAACCCGCACGCCCGGAGGCACAGGGACCTAAACCCTGCGTGGCTGCCAGTTTCACCACTCGCGCCACCCCGGCCGGAGCCCGGCCGGGACGTCTGGGGCGTCAGTCGACGCCGAGCTCCTTGCGCAGCCGCGCCACGTGGCCCGTCGCCTTGACGTTGTACGAGGCGTGCGTGACCACGCCGTCGGGGCCCACGACGACCGTCGAGCGCAGCAGGCCGGTGGTGGTGCGCCCGTACATCGTCTTCTCGCCCCAGGCCCCCCAGCGCTGCACGACGCCGCGCTCGGTGTCGCTGGCGAGGGGGAACGGCAGGTGCTCCTCCTCCGACCACGCCTCGAGCTTCGCCAGCGGGTCCGGTGAGACGCCCACCACGTCGTAGCCGGCGGAGGTCAGCGACGCGAGGTTGTCGCGGAAGTCGCAGGCCTGCGTGGTGCAGCCCGGAGTCCCCGCCGCGGGGTAGAAGTACACGACGACGGAGCGGCCGCGGTGCTCGGAGAGCGTCCAGCTGCCGCCGTGGGTCGCGGGGAGCGTGAAGTCCGGGGCGAGGTCACCCGGCTCGAGGCGTTCTGCCACGCGGAGAGGCTATCGGACGCCCCCTCGACGGGCGCCCGAGCGTCCGAGCGTCCCCACGATCCTCAGCAGGGAGCGTCCGAGCAGGTGGGCCGGGGCTGCCGGAGGCCGCTGTTGCCACTAGCGTCGCCGAGCATGAGCGTCCCGCCCGACGAGCCCGCGCGCCTCGAGCGCGAGATCAGCCTCCACCAGCAGCACCTCGCTGCCACCGTCGACGAGCTCGCCGCCCGCGTCGCGCCCAAGGCGCTGGCGCAGCAGGGCGTCGAGAGCGCCAAGACGAAGGCCAAGGAGCTGGTGCTCGACTCCGACGGCGCCGTGCGCGTCGAGCGGGTCGCGGCCGTCGGCGGCGCCGTCGTCGCCGTGGTCGGGCTCTTCACCGGCCTGGCCGTCCGGCGCCGCCACTGAGCCCACCGCCGACCGGCGGTAGTTTCGGCGGGTGAGCACCACGCCCGGCAGCCCGTCCTCCTCGAGCACCGCGCCCGGGGACGACGGCCGCCTGCCGATCCGGATGCTGCACGACCGCGTGCTGGTCGCCCTGGACCGCGAGGCGGGGGAGCGGCGGTCGGGGGCGGGCATCGTCATCCCCGCCACCGCGGCGGTCGGCAAGCGCCTCTCGTGGGGCGAGGTGGCGGCCGTCGGCCAGCACGTGCGGCAGGTGCAGCTGGGCGACCGGGTGCTCTTCGACCCGGAGGACCGCGCCGAGGTGGAGCTGTCGGGGCGCGACTTCGTGCTGCTGCGCGAGCGCGACCTGCACGCCGTGGCCGCCCCCCGCGTGGAGGCCGGATCCACCGGTCTGTACCTCTGAGCACGTCCCGGCGGGCCGCGGACCCGGGCGCGCAGCGGGGCCCCGGGCGCCCCAACGCGCGGTACACGGTGCTGGACGCGCCCGGGCCGCTGCCGCGGGACATGCTGCGGGACCTGCTGGGCATCCGCCGCGACCCGCTGGCCTACCTGCGCGGCGCCGTCCAGCGGTGGGGTGACCACGTCGCCTTCCCCCTGCCGACCACGCCCGTGCTGTTCGTCAACACCGTCGCGGGCGCGCGCCGGGTGCTCGTGGAGAACGCCGGGGCCTGGTCCAAGCGGACCGTCCAGTACGGCGCGCTCTCGCTGGTCACCGGCAGCGGGCTGCTCACCAGCGACGGCAGCGCCTGGCGCGAGGCGCGCCGGGTGGCGCAGCCGGCGTTCCACCGCTCGGGGCTGACCGCCGTCGCCGAGCAGTCCGTGGCGGCCGCCGAGCGCCTGCGCGCCCGGTGGGACGCCGCGGGCGGCGGCCCCGGCGGCGCGGGGGGAGTGGTCGACGTCGACGCGGCCGCCCTGCAGGCCACGCTCGAGGTGGTCGGCCGCACCCTCTTCGGCGGTGACGTCACCGCCGAGGGCGTCGACGACGGCGAGCGCGTGGTCGCCGCGGTGCTGGAGGCCCTCGGTGTGGTGGTCTCCCGCGCGCGCACGCCCGTGCCGGGGTGGCTGCCCACGCCGTCGCGGCGGCGGCTGCGGCGCGCCAACCGCGTCATGGACGAGGTGGTCGAGCGGGTGGTCGCCCGGCGCCGCGCGACCGGCGAGCTCGGTGAGGACCTGCTGGGGCTGCTGCTCGCCGCCGTCGACGAGGGCCGCCTGCCTCCGGAGGCGGTGCGCGGAGAGCTGGTGACCATGGTCATCGCCGGCCACGAGACGGTCGCCTCGTGCCTGACGTGGACGCTGCACCTGCTCGCCAGGCACCCCGAGGCGCAGGAGCGGCTGCACGCCGAGCTGGACGCCGTCCTCGCGGACCCGGCAGCACCCGGCGCCGCCGGTGCTGCCACCGCCGCGCTGAGGCCGCCGACGTGGGAGGACCTGCGCGCGCTGCCGTGGACCCGCGCCGTGGTCGACGAGTCGCTGCGCCTGTACCCGCCGGCGTGGGTGGTGACCCGCCGGGCCGACGCCGACGACGTGGTGGACGGCGTCGCGGTGCCCGCGGGGACGCTCGTCATCGTCAGCCCGTGGCTGCTGCAGCGCCGGGCCGACGCCCACCCCGACCCCGAGCGCTTCGACCCCGGCCGCTTCACCGGCGAGGGCCCGGCGGTGCCGCGCGGCGCCTACCTGCCGTTCGGGGCCGGGGCGCGGCTGTGCATCGGCCGGGACTTCGCCCTCACCGAGGCGGTGCTGGTGCTGGCCGCCCTGCTGCGCGACCGCGCGGTGCACCCCGCCCCCGGCCACGAGCCGGAGCTCGAGGCGCTCGTCACCCTGCGGCCCCGGCACGGCCTGCTCCTGCGGCTGGTGCCCCGCACGGCCCCGCCCCCACCCGCCGAACGGGGGAGGCCCGCCCCGCCGCCCTGAGCGCGGTCGGACCGGTGGCTCAACCCGGAGCTCCGGACCGCCGATCTCCAGGTGCGGGTGCAGACGCAGCGACCGCGACCACGAGCTGGGGGGCTCTGTGACGCGACAGGACGAGCACGACGGCCTCGCCGCCGCGCCGCCGCGGGGACTGGTGCGCGCCGGCGCCTGCCTGGCGCTGGCGGTGGTGCTGCTCGGCGAGCTGACCGGTGGGGTGGCGCGGACGCTGCCGGCTCCCGGCGCGGTGGTGCTGGGCCTGGTCGTGCTGTGGCTGCTCGGCACCGGGGCGGTGGCCGCGCGCGCTCGCCGTGCGAGCGCCGACCGGCGCCTGTGGCGCGCCGTGGCCCTGCTCGTCGGCACCGTCGGGGCCACCCTCGCGGCCCAGCCGCTGCTGGCGCAGGCCCTGCCCGTCGACACCCCCTCGGCCCTGGCGTGGGTACCCGTCGCCGCGGCGCTGCTGGCCTGCTTCCTGCCCGTCTACGGCGCCTTCGTCCGCTGGAACCTCACCCGCACCCACTCCGCCGACCCCGACGACCGGCTGAACGCCGTCAGCGCGGTGCTGGCGGGCCAGGCCCTCCTCGGCCTCGTCTCCGAGCTGGCCGGAGGGCCGCTGGACCTCCTGCCGTGGTGGCAGGCGCAGCTGCTCTTCGCCGCCACCGCCGCGATCATCGTGCTCGGTGGCACGGCGCTCTCCACGGCCCTGCTGACCCGCGGCGGACGCGAGCCCAGCACCTGGCTGGTCACGGCTGCGGGCCTGCCCGTGGCCGCCGGGGTGGTGGGGGTGGCCGTCGACCCGACGGGCGCCCCGGCGCCGGGGACGCTCACCGCGTTCGGGGCGGGCCTGCTGCTGCTGGTGCTCGCGAGCGCCCACCGCTCGGCGCTCGCCGTGCCGGAGGTGGTGCGCGGTGCCCCGGCCACCGTCGGGGCCTACGGCGTGATCGTGCTCGCCGTGGCCGTGGCGGCCGTGGCGGGCGTCACGGGCGCCGGAGCCGAGGACGTCGTGGCCCAGCGGTGGACCGTGCTCACGGCGGCCCTGGGGGCGGTCGGGGCGGCGAGCCGGCTGCTGCTCAACCTCGGCGAGCTGGACCAGCTGGCCGACACCCACCACCAGGCGCGGACCGACGAGCTGACGGGCCTGGCCAACCGCCGGGGACTGCTGGACCGGACCGACGCGATGCTGGAGCGCGGCGCGCCCTTCGCGCTCGCCCTGGTCGACCTCGACAGGTTCAAGGAGGTCAACGACGCGCTGGGGCACGCCAGCGGTGACGCGCTCCTCGTGGCGGCCGCCGCGCGGCTGCGCGCCGCCGCCGGGGCCGGGGCCGAGGTCGGCAGGCTGGGCGGCGACGAGTTCGCCCTGCTGCTCCCGCTGCCGCCCTCGGTGGACGCCGGTGGCGGTGGTGGGGCCGCGCGCAGCGCCACCGGTGCCTGGGGGGAGCTGCTGGTGCGGGCCATGGCGCCCCCGTACGACGTCGGGAGCGGGATCGTCCACGTGACCGGCAGCACCGGGCTCGTGGTCCACACGGGGGCGCAGCCGGACGACGGCGACCTGGTGGGCCTGCGGTCGGAGCTGCTGCGGCGCGCTGACGCCGCGATGTACGCCGCCAAGCGCCGCGGTGGCGGGTGGGCCGTCCACGACCCGGAGGTCCACGGCGAGGGGGAGCACGCCCTGCGCACCGCCGAGGAGCTGCGCCGCGCGCTCGAGGCGGGTGAGCTGGTGCTGCACTACCAGCCGCAGGTCGGCGTGGCCGACGGGTCTGTCGTCGGCGTCGAGGCGCTGGTGCGCTGGCGGCACCCCGTGCACGGGCTGCTGCCCCCGGGGCGGTTCCTGCAGGTGGCCGAGGACCACGGCCTGATCGGTCAGGTCACCGGTGTGGTGCTGCGCGGCGCCGTGCGCCAGTGCGCCGACTGGCGCAGGCGGGGCCTGGACCTGCGGGTGTCCGTCAACGTCTCGGCCACGGACCTGCTGGACCGCCACCTGCCGCACCGGCTGGGCGAGCTGCTGCTGGAGCACCGGGTGCCGGCCTCGCGGCTGGTGCTGGAGGTCACGGAGACGACGCTGGCGAGGGACCAGGCCCGCGCCACGCAGGTGCTGGCCGAGCTGGCCGAGCTCGGAGTGGCGACGAGCATCGACGACTTCGGCACCGGCTGGTCGTCCCTGGCGCAGCTGCACCGCATGCGCTTCAGCGAGCTCAAGCTCGACAGGTCCTTCACGCTCGACCTCCTCACGGACCAGCGCGCCGCGGCCATCACCGCCAGCACGGTGGACCTGGCGCACGCCCTGGGGCTGCGCGTGGTGGCCGAGGGCGTGGAGGACCCCACCACCCTGGCCCGGCTCGCCGAGCTGGGCTGCGACGAGACCCAGGGGTACTGGCACGCGGCGCCGATGACCGCGCCGGAGCTCGTCGCGTGGGCAGCCGCGCACCACCGGGGTGAGGCCGTGCCGGGGGGCTGGTAGAGTCTTCCTCGCATCACGCGCTTCTAGCTCAATTGGCAGAGCAGCGGACTCTTAATCCGCGGGTTCTGGGTTCAAGTCCCAGGGGGCGCACAGCAGACGGAGGGCCTGACCGTGAGGTCGGGCCCTCCGTCGTCGTCAGCCCAGCGCCTCGCGCAGGAAGGCGAGCACGGCGTCGTAGGTCGGGTCGGGGTCGCGGCTCGTGCTGGTGCGGCCTGCCCGGGTCGTGCGGACCTCGCGGTCGGGAGCGCCCTCGGCGAGGTAGGAGTCCGTGTGGCCCGCCCCGGCCACCAGCGTGAGGGTCGCGGTGGCGCCGGCGCGCTCGCACGCGGCGAAGAGCAGTTCCGACTGGCCGGGGGGCACCGAGCCGTCGGCGGTGCCGTGAGCGATCCACAGCGGAGGACTGCCCGCTGCCACGTAGCGCGTCGGGTCGGCCCGGTGCGTCGCCTCCGGGTCGGACTGCACCGGGAACCCCATCAGCGCCGACTCGGGGGAGCCAGCGCCGTCGTGGCTCTGGCCCCCGGGGACGAGCTGGGAGTCCATGGCCGTGAAGTCCGTGGGGCCGAACAGGTCCACCACCGCCTGCACCGCGCTGCTCTGGTCGGCGTGGCCCAGGTCGCCGCCCTCGAGGTCGGCCACCCCGCTGACCAGCCCGGCCATCGTGGCGCACCAGCCGCCGCTGCTCGTGCCCGCCGTCGCGAACCGGCTGGCGTCCAGGCCCAGCTCGGCAGCGCGCGAGCGCAGGTACCGCAGCGCGGCCTTGGCGTCGTGCAGCTGCGCGGGGAAGACGGCCTGCGCGCTGCTGCGCACGTTGACGCCCGCCACGGCGAAGCCCTGCGGGCCCCAGCGCTGCGCCAGCAGCGCCGCCGTGGTGCCGCCGCTGAGCTCGGTGGGACCGCCCTTCGCGTCCCCGCTGCGCCAGGCCGAGCCGGGGAAGAACAGCACCACCGGCCAGGGCCCGGGCGCGGTGGCGGGGTCGGGCAGGTACAGGTCGAGCAGGTGCGCCCGCTCCACCGCGTCCGCGTAGGCCAGGTCGGTGAGCACCCGGGCACCGCCCGCCGCGGAGGTGCCCGGCGGCGCGGCGCTGCTGGTGGGCGCCGGCTCCGGGGACGGCGCCGTCGTCGACCCGGTCGGGGAGGGCGAGGGGCCGGCCCCCCCGGGGTCGCAGGCGGCCAGGAGCGCGGACCCCGCGGCCGCCGAGGCGGCCAGCAGGCCGCGGCGGGTCGTCACCCGGCCGTCGCGCCCGCGCCCAGGGCGACGTCGGCGGCGCGCACGACCTCAGCGGTGCGCCCGGGTGCGCTCTGGAAGCTCCAGTACAGGTTGGTGTGCGCCACGACGTCGGCCACCGGCGGGGCGCCCCACGCCGACTTGTCGCCCGCGGTGTGGGCGTCTCCGACGAGGGTCACGTCGTACCCGCGGGTGAAGGCGCCGTGGATGGTGGAGCGGATGCAGGCGTCGGTCTCCGCGCCGGTCACCACGAGCCGCCCGACCCCGCGCTCGGCGAGCACCTCCTCAAGGTCCGTGGCCTCGAAGCTGTCGCCGTACTGCTTCTGCACCACCGGCTCACCGCCGGCGGGCTGCAGGGCGTCGACGATCCTCCAGGCGTCGCTGCCCTGCGGCATCCCCTCGTCGGAGTGCTGCACCCAGACGACCGGCACGCCCTCGGAGCGGGCCCGCTCGACCAGGCCGGCGATGGCCGAGACGACCTCGTCGCGCCGGGGCGCCTCCCCGACGACGTCGTTCTGCACGTCCACGACGAGCAGCGCGGTCTGCGGACGGTCTTCCAGCGTGGTCATGGTGCCTCCCGGCTGCGGGTGCCTCTCGTGCCCGAGACGCTAGCCCCGGGCGCCGACACCGCGCACCCGTCAGCCGGGCACCTCGCCGGAGGCGGCGAGGCGGGCGAACCAGCGGGCGCTGTCCTTGGGGGTGCGCACCTGGGTGCCGTAGTCGACGTGGACCACCCCGAAGCGCTTGGAGTACCCGTAGGCCCACTCGAAGTTGTCCAGCAGGCTCCACACGAAGTAGGCGCGCACGTCCGCCCCGGCGACCACGGCGTCCAGCACCGCCGCGAGGTGCGCCTGCAGGTAGGCGGTCCTGTCGTCGTCGTGGACCACCCCGTCCTCGCCGACGGCGTCGGGGAAGGCCGCGCCGTTCTCGGTGACCTGCAGCTGCACGCCGGGGGCCTCGGCGTGCAGGCGCAGCAGCAGCTCGGTCATGCCCCGCGGGTCGATGGCCCAGTCCATCTCGGTGCGCGGGCCCGGCAGGTCCACGAACTGCACGAGGTGAGACGAGCCCACCCACGGCGAGGCCGCGCCCGCGCCGTGGCCGTCGGCGCCGGGACGCGCGACGGTGGCCCGCGGGGAGGTCACCGAGCGCACCACGGTGGGGGAGTAGTAGTTCAGGCCGATCGCGTCCAGCGGCTGGGCGACGACGTCGAGGTCGCCGTCGTGCACGAACGACCAGTCGGTGACCGACGCCGTGTCGGCGAGGACGTCCGCGGGGTAGGTGCCGCGCAGCACCGGGTCGAGGAAGACGCGGTTCTGGAGCCCGTCGATGCGGCGGGCGGCGTCGACGTCGGCCTCGGAGGCCTCGTCCTCGGGGCGCACCCAGGCCAGGTTGAGGGTGAGCGCCACCTGCGCGCCCGGGGCGGCCTCGCGCACGGCGCGGGCGGCCAGCCCGTGGGCGAGGTTGAGGTGGTGGACGGCGGCGAGCGCCGCGGCCGGCTCGGTGCGGCCGGGGGCGTGCACGCCGGCGGCGTACCCGAGGTAGGCCGCGCACCAGGGCTCGTTGAGCGTGATGAAGGTCCGCACGCGGTCGCCCAGGGCCTCGGCCACCACGGCGGCGTACTCGGCGAAGCGCTCCGCCGTGCGGCGGTCGGCCCAGCCGCCGGCGTCCTCCAGGGCCTGCGGCAGGTCCCAGTGGTACAGCGTGACCGCGGGCGCGATGCCGGCCGCGAGCAGCTCGTCGACCAGGGCGGAGTAGTGGTCCAGCCCGCGCTGCTCGACCGGGCCGAGGGCGTCGGGGGTGACGTGCGGGGTGATCCGCGGCCAGGCCACCGAGAACCGGTAGGCGCCCAGCCGCAGGTCGCGCATGAGCGCGACGTCCTCCCGGTAGCGGTGGTACTGGTCGCAGGCCACCTCCCCGGTGTCACCGCCGAGGACCTTCCCGGGCGTCGCCGAGAAGGTGTCCCAGATCGAGGGGGTGCGGCCGTCCTCGGCGACGGCGCCCTCCACCTGGTAGGACGCGGTCGCCGAGCCGAACGTGAAGCCGTGCGGGAAGGTGCGGGTGGTTGCGGCGGGGTGGGTCATGGTCGTGCTCCTGCGGTCGTGGACGGGGCCTGCGCGGTGCTGGCGCGGACCCGCAGCTCGGGAGTGGTCGTAGTGCTGGTCGCGCGGTCGTCGTCGAGGAGGCGGAAGAGCGCCTCGGCGGCGGCGCGCCCGAAGGCGACGACGTCGTGGCCGGTGGCCGTCAGGGCCGGGTGCGTGGCGCGGCAGGTCGCCGAGTCGTCCCACGCGACCAGCGACACGTCCTCCGGGACGCGCAGGCCCGTGCCCGCGAGCCACGACAGCCCCGCCACCGCCATGAGGTCGTTGTCGTAGACGACGGCCGTGGGGCGCGGGGCCCCGCCGGCGGTGCCCACCAGGGCGGCGGTCGCCTCGGCGCCCTGGTCGCCGCTGTAGTCGGCGTGGACCGTCCGGGCCTCCAGTCCCCGGCGCCGGCACGCAGCGGTGAACGCCCGGTCGCGGCGCCCGGTGTGCAGCAGGTGGGCGGGCCCGGCGACGCGGGCCACGCGGGTGTGGCCCAGGTCGGCCAGGTGGTCGACGACCGCGTTCATGACGGCCGCGTCGTCGGTGACCACGCCGGCGAGGCCCTCGCCGGGACGGGCCTGGCCGACGACGACGCCCGGCAGGCCGAGGGCCCGGAGCGCGTCGGGGCGCGGGTCGGCCCTCACCGGGTCGAGCACCACCACGCCGTCGACCCGTCGCTCTCCCGCCCAGGCGCGGTAGGTCTCGAGCTCGGCCTCGGCGTGGGTGGGCACCTGCAGCAGGAGCCCGTAGCCGCGCGGCTGGAGGGCCGCCTCCAGCCCGGCCACGAAACCCATGAAGAAGGGCTCGTCGCCGAGCGTCTCGGGACGCCGGGTCAGGGCCAGGCCCACCGTGGAGGTCCGGTTGCCGGCGAGCATCCGCGCGGCGCTGCTCGGCACCCAGTCCAGCTCGCGCGCGACCTCGAGCACCCGGCGCCGGGTCTCCGCCGACACGCCGGGCTTGCCGTTGAGGGCGTAGGAGACCGCCCCCTTGGTGACCCCGACCCGCAGGGCGATGTCGGCGATGGTGGCGCGCCGGGCCGGCTCGTGCTCGGGGCTGGCGGCCGTCATGCCCGGGCCGCGAGGAGGTCGTTGCTGCAGCGGAGCACCGGGGGTGCGCACACGTCGTCCACCTCCCCAGGTGACCACGGTCGGGATGTCGTGACGGTGAAGGTGTGCTGCTGGCCGGCGACGAGGCTGACCAGCCCGGAGTCGACGCGCGCGCCGGGGTCGATGCGGTCGGGGAAGAGGCACAGGTCCTCGGTGTAGGCCGCCGCGGTGACCGTGACGCGCACCGAGCGCGCCGTCGCGTCGAGCTGCGCCGACGCCGTCCACGCCTCCTGCGGCGCGCACAGCGCCAGGTCGGCCGTCTCGGCCCACCGCCACACGGCGGGCCGCGCCCCACCGCAGCCCTCGACGGGGACGGCGACCGCGCGGAGCACCTCCCGGCGCTCGTCGTCCGGCACGGCGACCGCGTCGCCCAGCTCCAGCACGACGGCGCTGCGCGGGGCCACGCCCACCTCGAGCTGCTCCTCGGCCAGCACGGGCGAGCCCGCCGCGGTGCTCGTGCGGGCCAGGCGCACCCGGCCCCGCCACGGGGCCGGCGAGTCGTTGTGCACGCACAGGGCGGGGCGCCCTGCGCGCGGCTGCAGCGTCACGAGCACCTCGGCGCTGGCGTCCCGCACGGCGTACCAGACCGGCTTGCGCACGCCCGCGGAGTCGACCAGGGCCCAGGACACCACGGGCCAGGAGTCGTTGAGCTGCCAGACCACGGCCCCGCTGCACAGCGGGAACAGCGAGCGCCAGTGCTCCAGGCCGAGCGCCACGGCCCGCGCCTGGTTGAGCTGGGTGACCCAGTGCCACTCGTCCACGTCCCGCCAGCGGGGCAGGTGGGCACCCAGCCCCCGCTCGAGCTTGCCGTTGCCGTCCTCCGCCTTCTGGTGGACCAGCATCTGCGGCCCGTACGGGTCGAGCGGGTCGTCGTGGACGACGGACGTCAGGGTCGACCACGCGGGAGGGCCCTGGAAGCCGAACTCCGAGACGAACCGGGGGTGCAGGTCCCGGTAGCGGTCCTGGTCCTGCCGGTTCCACACCTCCCACTCGTGCACCGGGCCCTGCGCGGGGTCGTTGGGGTGCGCCCCGGCGTCGGGGCTGAAGGGGCTGCCCGGCACGTACGGGGTGCGGGGGTCGAGCTCGGCGACGACGGCGGGGAAGAGCTCGCGGTAGTAGCCCTCGCCCCAGCTGCGACCGGCCAGCTCCTCCTGCCACCCCCAGTCCTCGTGGCCCCAGAGGTTCTCGTTGCCGCCGCACCACAGCGCAAGGCTCGGGTGGGCGGACAGCCGGGCGACGGCCTCGCGGGCCTCCGCCTCGAACTCCGAGCGCAGGGGCTCCTCCTCGGCGTAGGCCGCGCAGGCGAGCAGGAAGTCCTGCCAGACCAGCACGCCGCGCTCGTCGCACGCGCGGTAGAAGGCCTCGGACTCGTACAGTCCCCCGCCCCAGACCCGCAGGAGGTTCAGGCCCGCCTCGCAGGTGTCGTCCAGCGCCCGGCGGACGTCGTCGTCGTCGACGCGGGTCAGCAGCGCGTCGTCGGGGATCCAGTTGGCGCCGCGCACGTGCACGTCCTCCCCGTTGACGCGCAGCTGGAACCGCCGGCTGCGGGCGCCGCCGGGCCGGGTCGGCGACAGGTCGTCGGGGGTCTGGTCGAGCTCGACCGTGCGGAAGCCCACGCGCCCGGCCCACCCGTCGACGACGGACCCGCCGACCAGCAGGTCGACGCGGGCCTCGTGCAGGACGGGCTCACCGTGGCCGCGCGGCCACCACAGCCCCGCGCCGGGCGCCTCCAGGCGCACCACCGCGCCGGCGGCGGAGACGGG
Source organism: Streptomyces sp. NP160 (assembly GCF_006335115.1). Classification (GTDB taxonomy): domain Bacteria; phylum Actinomycetota; class Actinomycetes; order Actinomycetales; family Quadrisphaeraceae; genus Quadrisphaera. The sequence continues at coordinate 60,267 of NZ_VDMJ01000044.1, read as the reverse complement.
GGCGTGCACCTCGTGCTCCCCGAGGCGCACGCGCAGCGCGACGTCCGAGCCGACGTCCGAGCCGGCGTCCGAGCCGGCGTCCGAGCCGGCGCCGAGCAGCACGTCGGCGTGGACCTCCAGCACGGGCGTGCCGTCCTCGACGAGCCCGAGCGGCCGCACCGACGCCAGGCGCGCCGCGCTCCACGACTCCAGCCGCACCGGCCGCCACACGCCCGAGGTGGCGACGTCGACGCCCCAGTCCCAGCCGTAGCTGCACGCCGTCTTGCGCAGCGCGTTGTACGGGTGGTGGTTCACCTGCGGCCGGGCGCCGAGGCGGTCGCGGGCGGCCTCGGCGGCGGGCACGGGAGCGCTCACCTCGACGCGCAGCTCGTTCGGGCCCTCGCGCAGCAGCCCGGTGACGTCGACGCGGTGGGTCCGGTGGTGGTTGGCGGTGCGGGCCACCTCGGTGCCGTTGAGCACCAGGCGGGCGACCGTGTCGACGCCCTCGGCGACGAGCTCGTGGTGGCGCTCGTCGCCGAGGGCGGCGGTGAAGCGCGCCGTCCACGTCCAGTCCGTCCGCCCCACCCAGGAGAGCAGCCGCTCGTTGTCGCCGTCGAAGACGTCGGGGACCAGCCCCGCGGCGAGCAGGTCGGTGTGGACCTCGCCCGGGACCCGGGCGGGCACCCCGCGCCGGCGCAGGTGCGCCAGCGCGTCGGGCAGGGGGCCGTCGCCGGCGCGCAGCTCCCACTGCGCGCCGGCGGCGCTGGACAGGTCGGTGCGGCGCACGGCCGGGTCAGCCCTTGACCGAACCCGCGAGCAGGCCTCGCACGAAGAAGCGCTGCAGGCCCAGGAACACCGCCAGCGGCACCACCATGGCGATGAACGCGCCGGAGGCCAGCAGGTACCACGCGTTGTTGCGGGTGCCGGCGAGGTCGGCCACCCGCGCGGTCAGCGGGGAGGCGTCGTTGTTGGCGAAGACGAGGGCCACGAGCAGGTCGTTCCAGACCCAGAGGAACTGGAAGACGAAGAAGGCGGCGATGGCGGGCACCAGCAGCGGCAGCAGCACCTTGAAGAAGATCGTCACGTGCCCGGCGCCGTCGACGCGGGCCGCCTCGACCAGCGAGGCCGGGACGTCCTTCATGAAGTTGTGCAGCAGGAAGATGGCCAGCGGCAGGCCGAACATCGTGTGCGAGAGCCACACCGGCCAGAAGCTGCCGTTGATGCCGATGTCCACGTACATCGTCAGCAGCGGGATGAGCGTCACCTGGATCGGGACGACCTGGAGCGCGAAGACCGCGACGAAGAGCAGGTCCCTGCCCGGGAACTGGATCCAGGCGAAGGCGTAGGCGGCCAGCAGCGCGATGGTGATGGGGATGACGACGGCGGGGATCGTGATGACGAAGGAGTTGACGAAGCCGTCGAGCAGGCCGCCCTCGAGCGCCTGCTGGTAGTTGAAGCCGGTGAACAGCGGGCGCACGAAGGCGTTCCACCACCCGTCGGCCTGGACGTCGTTGCGGGTGCGGACGGACGTGACCAGGAGCCCCACGGTGGGGATGGTCCACAGCACCGCCACGGCCAGCGCGATCCAGGACGCCGCGGGCGAGGTCAGCCGGGCCTTGGCGTCGATGGCCCGCTTCTCGGCGCGGGTGAGCTTGCGCGGAGCGCGGAACGCCTGCTCCTGCGTGACCGCCTCGACGTCGGTCGGGTCGCCGGCGCGGGTCGCCTGGCTGCTCATCGGACCTCCTCGGCGAGGCGCATCTGGCGGACGTTGTAGACGATGATCGGGACGACGAGCACGAAGAGCAGCACGGCGAGGGCGGCGCCCAGGCCCTGGTTGGCCTGCACGAAGGACTGCCGGTAGAACTCGTTGGCCACCACCGAGGTGCCGAAGTTGCCGCCGGTCATGACGAAGACGATGTCGAAGACCTTCAGCGTGCTGATGGCCACGGTGGTGAGCACGACGACCAGGGCCGGGCGGATCGCCGGGACGGTGACGTAGCGGAACATCTCCCAGCCGGAGACGCCGTCCAGGCGCGCAGCCTCGACCATGTCGTCCGGGATGGCCTTGATCGAGGCCGACAGCACGGTCATCGCGAAGCCCGCGTTGATCCAGATCATCACCGCGATGATGAAGAAGGTGTTCCAGGGCTGGTTGAGCAGCCACTGCTGCGGCTCCAGGCCCAGCCACACCGCCACCTGGTTCAGCAGGCCGATCTGCTCGATGCCGGGCTGGTCGGGCCGGTACTCGTAGACGAACTTCCAGATCAGGCCGGCCGCCACGCCGGAGATCGCCAGCGGCAGGAAGATCAGGGTCTTGGCGAGGTTCTCGAAGCGCGTGCGGTCCACGACGTAGGCGTAGACCAGGCCGAACGCGGTGGAGATGAGCGGCACGAGCACCACCCACAGGACGGTGTTGCCGAGCACCTGCTGCAGGCCGTCGGTGGTGAAGATGGCCCGGTAGTTGGCCAGCCCCACCGAGCTGGACAGGTCCGGCCCCCGGAAGGAGTTCCGGATGGTGGCCAGCGCCGGGTAGATGAGGCCGACCGTCACGAGCAGCAGCGCGGGGCCGCAGAAGCCGGCCGCGACCACCCACGAGGGCACCCGCTTGGGCCTGTCGACGGCGAAGAGGATCAGCGCCATCACGCCGGCGAACAGGGCGATGGCGACCAGCATCAGGGCGATCTTGTGCGGGGTGGTCTCCGCGTCGAGGAACCAGTCCACCTGGTCCTCCTCTCTGAGGCGTGGGTCTGGTGCGGGGGCGCCCGGGCCCCGCCCGCACCGGAGGTCGGTCCGGGGGCGGGGCCCGGGGGCAGGTGGGGTCCGGCGGGGTCGTGCGCCAGGTGGCCGACCCCGCCGGACCGCCGCTCAGGAGGCGGGCCAGGCGGCCTCGACGGCGTCGGCGACCTCCTGGGACGACTTGCCCTCGGCGATCCACGCCGTCAGCTGCGTCCACTCGGCACCGGAGCCGATCGCCGCCGGCATGAGGTCGGAGGCGTCGAAGCGGAACGTCACCGAGTCGTCCTGGAGCTGCTCGGCGGCCAGCCTGTCGATGGGGGAGGACAGGTTGTCGAGGTCGAGGCCCTTGTTGGCGTTGAACCAGCCGGGGCCGGTGGCCTTGGCCTTGAGGTTGGCCCAGTCGCTGGTGGAGATGTAGTACTGCAGCGCCTGGGTGGCCGGCTCGTCGTTGAACGCGGCGACGAACTCACCACCGCCGACGATGCCCTGGCCGACCTCCGCGCTGAACTCCGGGAACGGGAAGGCGAAGACGTCGCCGTCCTCGGCCACGGTCGTGCCGTCGGGCCAGTTGGCCTGGTAGAAGCTGGCCTGGCGGTGCATCATGCACTGCCCCTGCAGGATCGGCAGGCCGGCGTCCTGGAAGGGCGTCGTGGCGATGGAGGTCACGCCGCCGAGGCCGCCGTTGACGTACTCCTCGTTCTTGAGGACCTGCCCGACGGTGTCGAGCGACTGCACGATGCGCGGGTCGTTGAAGGGGATCTCGTGGGCGATCCACTGGTCGTACACGTCGGGTCCGTGCTGGCGCAGGACGGTGTCCTCCAGCCAGTCGGTGGCCGGCCAGCCGGTCGCCGCGTCGGACCCGATGCCGGCGCACCACGGCTTCACGTCCGGGTTGTCGGCCGCCATCGTGTCGCTCAGGGCGATCAGCTCGTCCCAGGTCTTGGGGATCTCGTAGCCGGCGTCGGAGAACGCCTTCGGGGAGTACCAGACGAAGGACTTCACGTTCGCGCCCAGGGGGGCCGCGTAGAACGTGCCGTCGACGCTGCCGTACTCCTTCCACGCCGCGGTCCAGTTCTCGTCCACGTTCTTGGTCACCGAGGCGGGCGGCTCCGCGACGGCGCCGGTGGCGACCATGCGCTGCAGCAGGCCGGGCTGGGGCAGGAAGGCGATGTCGGGGGCGTCGCCGGACTGGACGCGGACCGGCAGCTGCGCCTCGAACTGCTTGGAGCCGTTGTAGTTGACCGTGATGCCCGTGCACTCGGTGAAGGGGGCGAAGGTGTCGATGAAGGGCTGGTCCTCGGGAGCGACGATGGTCGTGTAGACCTCGACCTCCTTGCCGTCCAGGGCGTCCTTGCCGCCGAACTCGTCGAACTGCGAGCAGTCGATCTCCGAGCTGGCGACCGCCTGTCCGGCGGTGTTCTCCGCGCTGGCCGCTCCGGACTCCTCGGCGCTGGCGCAGCTGGACAGGGCGATGGCGAGCCCGATGCTGCCTGCGGCGACGGTCAGGGCGCGCCGGTGGCTGGTGAACGTCACAGGTGTCCTCCTCATGGGCGGCGCCGTCGCCGCTCCGATCGAGTCCGCGGCTGCGGTGCCGCGGGGAGAACCAGAACACTCACTTAACCGGTTGAGCAAGGGTCGTTACGCCTTCGTTATGAGAGGGCGTCCCCCGGGGGCCGGCCGCAGGCGCCGGCCCCCGGGGAGGCGCTCAGGCGGGCAGCGCCGCCAGGAGGGCGGCCATCTCGGAGATCTCAGCGGTCTGGTCGGCCTCGATGCGCTGCGCGAGGGCCCTGGCCTCCGGGTCGGTCCCCGAGGCCAGCTCCTGCTGAGCCATCTGCACGGCCCCCCGGTGGTGCGCCGTCATCTGCTCGAGGAACAGCCTGTCGAAGGCCGTGCCGGTCGCCGTCCGGAGAGCGGTGGCGTCCTGCTCCGACATGCCCATCGCGCTCATGTCCGTGCCGCCGTGCTGGCCGTCGTGCTGGCCGTCGGTGCCGTCCTCGCCCCACGCCGCCAGCCACCCCTGCATGAGGTCGATCTCCGGCTGCTGCGCGGCCACCACGCGCTCCGCGAGGGCCCGTACCTCCGGCGTGGACGCCCGCTGGACGGCCAGCTGGGCCATCTCCAGCGCGCCCTCGTGGTGCACCACCATGTCGCGGGCGAAGGCGGCGTCGGCGTCGCCGTGCGCGGACGCGCCCTGCGCCGGCGAGGCACCGGTGGGGCTGGCGGTGGGGCTGGCCGGGGAGCTCGTCGTGGTGCTGGCCGAGGGGCCGGCGTGCTCCGCGCCGGCCTCCCCGTGGTGCGCTCCCGCGGACGGCGGGCCGCCGCAGCCCGCGAGGAGCATCGCGGTGGCCGCCGCGCAGGTGAGCAGGACCGCCGAGCGGCGGGTGCGGCGCGAGCGTGCGGACGGGGCGGGGCGGGTGGAGCTGGTCATGGGGTCCTCCGTGGTGCTGCAGGTGGCGGTGGGCGCGCGGCAGCACCGGCGGCGCGGGGCGCGCGGCCGGTGCCGTGGCGCTGCTACGTCCGCAGCACGCAGGAGGAGGCGGGACCGGGTGGGCCGGTGGTGGGGGGCAGCCCCGGGTCGCCCGGGACCGTCCCCGGGCGGGACCCGGGGCAGGCGCCGGGAGGTGCGGGCTCGCCGGCCAGGGCCGCGACCAGGGGAGCGATGCCGCTGGCGGCGCCGCCGGCCTTGAGGTCGCAGGTCGTTGGACCGCTGCCGTGGTGTCCGGGCCCGTCCGGACCCGGGGACCGGTGCTCGTGCTGGGGTGCCGGCCGAGCGGGGGCCGCGTGGGCCGGGTCAACCGCGTGGGCCGGGTCGACCGCGTGGGCCGGGTCGGCCGCGTGGGCGTGGGCCCCCGGCTGGGCGGCGGACGCGGTGGGCGCGCCGGCGTGGGCGTGCATGGCCACCACGCCGAGCAGCGCCACCAGCACCAGGAGCGCGCGGCGCAGCGGCAGCCGGCCGGCGGCGCTCGCCGTCGTCATCGTCGAGGTCCGCGGCGCGGGCGGCCGCTCACGAGCGGACGAGGCGCGCGATGGCGTCCGAGGCCTCGCGGACCTTCTCCTCGGCCTCGGGGCCGCCGCGGCGGGCGGCGTCGACCACGCAGTGGGACAGGTGCTCCTCGAGGAGCCCGAGCGCGACCTGCTGCAGCGCCTTGGTGGCCGCCGAAACCTGGGTGAGGACGTCGATGCAGTACTGGTCCTCGTCGACCATGCGCTGCAGGCCGCGGACCTGGCCCTCGATGCGGCGCAGCCGCTTGAGGTGGGCCTCCTTGGCGTGCGAGTACCCGTGCGGCGACGCCTCGTCCATGCCACCAAGATACCCCCGGGGGGTGTCCTGGTGGCGTTCCCGGCCTCAGTCCGAGCCGGCCAGCGCGCCGCCGAGGGCCGCCGGCAGCTGGTCCGCGGGCACCGGGCGGCCCGTCAGCCACCCCTGCGCCGTGCGGCAGCCGAGCGCCACCAGCGCGTCGCGCTGCTCCTGGGTCTCCACGCCCTCGGCCACGACGGACAGCCCCCCGGCGCGGGCGAGGGTGACGATCGCCTCGACGAGCCCGGTGTCGAGGGGGTGCGCGGTGGGGGCCGTCGTGAGCCCCACCAGGAGCGACCTGTCGATCTTCAGCCCGTCCAGCGGCATGGCCTTGAGCCGGGCCAGGTCGGAGTGGCTGACGCCGAAGTCGTCCACGAGCACGGCCACGCCGGCGGCGCGCAGCCGCCGGAGCTGCTGCGCCTCGGGGCCGTCCAGGGGCAGGCCCTCGGTGACCTCCACGGCCAGCCGGGACGGCGCGAGACCGTGCTCGGCCAGCACCGCCAGCACGCCGTCGGCGTAGCCGGGCAGGCGCAGCTCCACGGGGGAGGCGTTGACGGACAGCCGCAGGTGCTCCGCCGCCGCCCCCCACCCCACCAGGTCCGCGCAGGCGCGGCGGAGCACGAAGGACCCCAGGTCCACCACCTCCCCGGTGCGCTCGGCGATGCGCACGAAGACGTCGGGTGGCACCCAGCCCTGCTCGGGGTGCTCCCACCGCGCGAGCGCCTCCACGCCCACCGCGCGGTCCGTCAGGAGGTCCCAGACGGGCTGGTGGTGCACCTGCAGCGCCCCCGAGGCCACCGCGGCCGGCAGGTCCGCCTCCAGTGCGAGGCGGCGGTGCAGCTCGCGGGCCGCGGCCTCGTCGAAGGTCCGCACGCGGCGCCCGCCGGCGCGCTTGGCCTCGTACATGGCTGCGTCGGCGTCCCGCAGCAGCCGGGAGGCCCGCCGCGCCCCGTCCGCGCCCCGCGCGCCGACGGCCCCGCCGAAGCAGCCGCCCACGGAGACCGTCTCGGTGGTGCCGAGCGGGCCGCGCAGCGCGAACGGCTCGGTGACGGCGGCCAGCAGGCGCTCCCCGACGGCCTGGACCTCACCCGGGGTGGCGGCACCGGGGAGGACGACGACGAACTCGTCACCGCCGAGCCGCGCCAGCACGTCGCCCGGCCGCAGCGCCGCGGACAGGCGCCCGGCGACGGAGCGCAGCAGCTGGTCGCCCGCGTCGTGGCCGAACCTGTCGTTGACCACCTTGAAGTCGTCGAGGTCGCAGAAGAGCACCCCGACCTGGCCCGCTGACCCGCCGGGCCCCGCCGCGCCGCCCTCCAGCAGCCCTTCGAGCGCGTCGTTGACGAGGGCGCGGTTGGGCAGGCCCGTCAGGTCGTCGTGGGTGGCGCGGTGGCGGGCCAGCTCCTCGCTGCGGGCCAGCTCCTCGTGCAGGCGCGAGGTGACCAGGGTGGCGGCGACCGAGCCGGCCATCGTGGTGGTGGCCTCCACCACGGTGGGCGAGAAGGCGCCCGGCAGCTCGTGCACGGCCACGAGCAGCGCCGCGGGGGCGCCGTCGACGAGCACCGGCACGGTGAGCAGGGAGCGCACGGCCGCGGCCACGGGCGGCGCGGGGGCGCCGGGGTTCCCGGTGAGGTCGTGGACGACGAGCGGACGCCTGTCGTCGTCGCCGCCGGGCCGGCCCGCGCGGGGGGGCGCGGCGCCCAACCGCTGCTGGGGCGGCAGCGACCAGCCCTCGGGCGCGGACAGGCCGAGGGGGCTGGCCTGGGCGCGCAGCACCGCCGCGCCGGCCCCGGTCCGCTCGAGCAGCCCCACCCAGGTGGCACCGGTGAGCTCGGCCAGCAGCGCGGCGACGTCGGGGTGCAGCGGCGAGCGGTGACCGCCCCACTGCGCGCCGGAGCGCGCCAGCAGCTCGGCGCAGCGGCGGCCCTCGGCGGCGCGGGCGGCGCTGAGGAGGCGGTCCGCCAGGGAGGCGAGCAGGTCCAGCTCGACGTCGGTGAAGGGCGAGGGGTCGGCCCGCAGGAGCAGCACGGCCGCGGCCGTCGGGTCGTCGGGGTCCGGCACGAGCCGGGCGCCGGAGCGCACCCTCGTGCCGCCCAGCTCCAGCGCTGGCGGCGCGGAGCCGCCGCCGCGGCCCGGTGCGTCCGTGGCGCGCGCTGCGCCGTCGTCCGCCCAGCCGGTGGCGCGGGGGAGCCCGTCCCCCCACGGGGCGAGCGCGCCCGGCAGCGGCGGCAGCACCTGCCCGGCGCCGACCGCCGTGCCGGTGGGGGAGAAGGCGACGTGCACGGGGGCCCCGCGCTCCACGTCCCACGCGGACCGCACCAGGCAGGCCACGTCGGCGTCGAAGGCCCGCGCGAGCGCGCTGAGGGCCGTCTCGAGCACCGCCTCCGGCAGCGCCGACGGCTGGGCGATGGCGCTGAGGCAGCGGACCGCGCGGTCTGCCGCGCGGTGGGCCTCCTCCGCCTCCCGGTGGGCCCGGGCGAGCTGCGCCTCCAGCGCTGCGACGCGCGCGGTCGCCTCCGCTGTCGCGGAGGTCCCCGCCGCCTGGCTCATGCCCCACGGATCGGCACGTCCGGTCTCGAGGTGAGGGGCGTGTCCCCCTCTCGGCCGTCACGCGGCCCCGTCGGCCACCACCTCGCCCAGCCACGGCTCGAAGCCGTCGCTGCGTCCCGTCCACCGGGCCAGGCCCCGTGCGAGCTCGGCGTCGGTGAGCAGGCTGGCGGTGAACGCGTCGCGCACGCGGGCCGGGTCCTCGTCCACCCCGGTGACGACGAGCCGCGTGCTGCGCTCCGCGGCCGCGGGCGTGGCGTCCCACGGGCCCGCGTCGCCCACGCTGAGCTGGCCGCCCGCGCCGTCCCACGCGCCGACCGAGCCCGGGCGCGTGGGCAGCCAGAACCTGCCGCGCCCCACCAGCCGGCCGGAGGCCAGCGCCTCGAGGTGCTCGCGCAGGCGCTCGGGGTGGGCCGGGCGCCAGTCGTGGAGGTCCAGCGTCCACACGCCGCGGGCGTCGGGGGCACCGCTGGGGGCGACCGCGCGCGGGTCGTCCCAGAGCCGTGAGGCGCGCGGGTCGTGGCGGTGCTGCAGGAGGTGGCCGGCGCCCAGGTCGCTGGCGTCCCGCGCGTCCACGGTGCCGGGCAGGGCCAGGTGCTCCAGCAGCGTGCGCGCGCGGTCGTCCGCGCCGGGCGCCAGCACGAGGTCGGCGCCGCGCAGCTGCCGGGCGAGCACCTCGCCGACGCTGCGGGCGTCGTCGTCGCCGTGCTCGAGGTCGCGCTCGTCGAGCAGGTCGTCGCCGAGGAGGTCCTCGACCGCGGTGGTGCCGTCCACGGCGGCGACCACGCCGGCCAGCGACAGGCGCCCGCGCACCGCGCGCTCCTGCGAGGCGCCGCCGAGCAGGCCCAGCAGCCCCCGCACCACCGGCACCGGCTCGCTCGCCAGGGGCAGCGCCAGCAGCGCGGCGCTCCAGCGGCCCCCCTCCGCCAGCCGCACCAGGGCGGGCAGCAGGTCCTCGCGGACCGCGCAGGCCAGGCAGGCGTGCTCGAGGGGGACCACGACGTCCTCCAGCACGCCGGTGCCGTCGCTGACCACGCGGCGCAGCAGCCCCTGGCCGGCGCCGGCGATGTCGTGGCGGACCACCACGGCGTCGGGGGCGTCCAGCTGGACGCTGAGCACCGCGGCGTCGCGGGAGGCGGCGTCCACGGCGGTGACGGCGGTGACGGGCAGGACGGGCGGGCGGGCGGCAGCGCTCACGGGGTGCTCCGGGTGTCGAAGTGAGAACAGTTCTCGCCTAGAGTGGCACATGCGGCGAGAACGGTTCTCGCCTGCTCGTCTCCCGGAGGTCACCCGTGAAGGTCCGCTCCTCGCTGCGCTCGCTCGCGCGCCAGCCCGGCTCCAAGGTGGTCCGCCGCCGCGGCCACCTCTACGTCATCAACAAGCTCAACCCGCGCTTCAAGGCCCGCCAGGGCTGAGGGGAGCCGCACCGCCATGACCCGCCCCTGCCAGGTGACCGGGCGCCGCGGGCGCTCCGGCAACGCCATCTCGCACTCGCACCGGCGCACCAGGCGCCGCTTCGAGCCCAACACCCAGTCCAAGCGCTACTGGGTGCCGTCCCTCGGGCGCCACGTCCGGCTCGACCTCACCCCCGCCGGCATGCGGGTCATCGACAGGCTCGGCGTCGACGCCGTCGTCGCCCAGCTGCGCGCTCGCGGAGAGGTGGTCTGACCGTGGCCAGGGCCCAGGACGTGCGTCCGGTCATCAAGCTGCGCTCCACCGCGGGCACCGGCTTCACCTACGTGACGCGCAAGAACCGCCGCAACGACCCCGAGCGCATGGTGCTGCGCAAGTTCGACCCCGTCGTGCGCCGCCACGTCGACTTCCGCGAGGAGCGCTGAGCATGGCCAAGAAGAGCAAGATCGCCAAGGACGCCCAGCGCCGCGAGGTGGTGGCCCGCTGGGCCGGGCGCCGCAGCGAGCTCAAGCGCCTCGCCACCGCGGCCGGGTCCACCGAGGAGCAGCGGGCCGAGGCACGCGCCGCCCTCCAGCGCCTGCCGCGCGACGCCAGCCCCACCCGGCTGCGCAACCGCGACGCCGTGGACGGCCGCCCCCGCGCCTTCTACCGCACGTTCGGGCTGTCCCGCGTCCGGCTGCGCGAGAAGGCGCTCGCGGGCGAGCTGCCCGGCGTGACCAAGTCCAGCTGGTAGACCGACGAGCACCTGGAGCCCGATGTGAAGAAGGACCTGCATCCCGAGTACGGCCCCGTGGTCTTCCGCGACGGCACCGCGGGCACCGCGTTCCTCACCCGCTCGACCGCCGCCTCGCGCGCGCGGGGCACCGTCGAGTGGGAGGACGGTCGGACCTACCCCGTCGTCGACGTGGACGTCTCCTCCGCCAGCCACCCGTTCTGGACCGGCCGCGCCCGCGTGCTCGACTCCGAGGGCCGCGTGGAGAAGTTCCGCCGCCGCTACGGGCAGCGGCCCGCCGACCAGCAGTGACCGCGCCCCCGTCGTCGTCCTCGTCGACCTCGGGACCGGGTGCGCCGGCGGGGCCGCTCGTGGCGGTGTGCACCGGGCACCGGTGCGCCGCCCTGCGGCGCCTGGACGGCGAGCACGACGACGTGGACGCCTCGCTGCGGGAGGCCGTCCGCGGCACCCGCGGCGGGGTGCTCGTGTCGAGCCCCTGCGTCGGCGGCTGCGCGCAGGCGCCCGTGGCCGCGGTCGGCCAGCGGGTGGAGGGCCGGGAGCGGCCCGACCTCGTGGTCTGGCTGGGCCAGCTCGACGCCGCGCGCCGCGAGCAGCTGGCCGCGTGGGTGGCCGAGCTGGGCGCGCACGGCTCGCTCAGCGGCGCCGGCGACGTGCCTGCTGCGCTGCTGCCCGCCGTGCTCGCCGTCCGGGGCTCTGGGGCTCCTGCCGCGGCGACGGCTCCCAGAGCCGCGGTCCGGGGTCCTGAGCACCCGGGCGCCCGTCGTCCGGAGCGCTCGGCCGACCCGCACCCCGCACCGAGGCGCTCGCCACGGCGGCCGCCGCCACCGCCGTCGTGATGGGCACGGACAGCGCCACGCACATCCCGCCGATCGCCGTCCGCACCACCTCCTCGGCCAGCGCGGACGAGCTCACGGCGTCGACCCAGCGCGGGTCGGTCACGGCGAGGATCACCAGCACCGGCAGCGCCGCGCCCGCGTAGGCGAACGCCACCGTGTAGACGGTGGAGGCCAGGTGGTCGCGGCCGACGCGCATGCCGGAGCGCACCAGCGTGGTGAACGTGGCGCCGGGCGCGTGCTCGCGGACCTCCCACACGGCGGAGGCCTGCGTGATGGTGACGTCGTTGAGCACCCCCACGCCGGCGAGCACGATCCCGGCGACCACCAGCCCCCGCAGCGTCTCCATCGAGGTGAGCTGGCCCAGGTAGGCGGAGTCCTCGTCCGACAGCCCCTGCAGGTGGGTGGCACCGACCGCCACGTGCGCGGCCACGCCCACGAGCGCCAGCCCGCTCACGGTGCCCAGGTGCGCCGCCGCGGTGCGCAGGCTGAAGCCGTGGGTGAGGTAGAGCACCACCGACATGATCGCGGTGCACCCCGTGACGGAGACCAGCAGCGCCGGTCGCCCCGCCAGCAGCGCGGGGATCATGAAGAAGGCCAGCACCGCGCCGGCCAGCACCATGCCCCCGAGGGCCGCCAGCCCGCGCCTGCGCGCCACGAGCACCGTGAGCAGTGCGAAGGCCCCCACGGCCAGCGCCAGCGGGCGGGTGCGGGAGAAGTCCACCCACTGCCACGTCGCGTCGTAGCCGGGGGTGGGCGGGAAGTAGCCGAGGTCCACCCGGTCGCCGGGGCTGATGCCGCCCTCGGCCACCTGCGCGGGCACCTCCACCTGCACCAGCTGGCCCTCCGAGGGGCCCTCCAGCACGGTCGCGGTGAGGGTCGGGCAGCTGGCGGTGGCCGGGACCGTGCCGTCGGGCAGCCGGTCCAGCGTGGTGCCCGGGCACGTCCTCCGCTCCAGCGACACCGCTCGCGCCTCGACGTCGGTGACCACCGACCCTCCTGCGCTGACCTGGTCGCGAAGCGCCGACAGGGCGCCGGAGGGCGGCCACAGCAGCGCCACCCCCAGCACTGACGCCAGCGCGCACGCCACCGCGAGGACGACGACGACGCGCCGGGCGAGGGCGCCCACCCGGACGTCGTCGCCGGGGCGGGAGCCGTCGGGGCGGACGTGCCCGTGCCCCGCGTGCGCCGCGAGGCCCGGGTCGTGCCCGGAACCGTGAGCGGAGTGCTCGTGCAGGTCGGAGGTCACCGGCCCATGGTCGGCGCTGGGGACGCGCGGCGTCCTGAGGTCCAGAGCATTCCCGGGGTGCAGCGGGGCGGGCCGGACCGCGTCCTCCGAGCGGCGAGCAGGAGGAGGCTCAAAGATCCGAAAATGAATATTCGGTTACGCACCTTCCAGGTGGTGCCACGCCAGGTCATCCTCCGCCTGATACATCTCTGACACGCCAGCGGAGGTAGCCCGTGAACGTCGACCGCAGCACTCCCGTCTCCCGACGGGGACTCCTCCTCGGCATCGGCGCCCTCGGCGCCGCGGGTGCCCTGAGCTCGTGCTCCCCTCCGCCCTCGGGTGCGTCGTCCGGTGGCAGCTCCTCCGGCGGCGACTGGGCCGCCGCGACCTCCGCCGAGGCGGGCGGCGGCATGGACGCACTGGTGGCGGCCGCCAAGGCCGAGGGGCAGCTGAACGTCATCGCCCTCCCGCCGGACTGGGCGAACTACGGCGCGATCATCACCGCGTTCGGGGACAAGTACGGCATCAAGGTCAGCTCCGACCAGCCGGACGCCTCCAGCCAGGACGAGATCAACGCCGTCAAGCAGCTCGGCACCACCAGCCGGGCGCCCGACACCCTGGACGTGGGCATGTCCGTGGCGCTGGCCAACACCGACCTGTTCGCCCCGTACCAGGTGGCCACCTGGGCGGACATCGACGCCGCCCAGAAGGAGCCGACGGGGCTGTGGGTGCAGGACTACGGCGGCTACATGGCGGTCGGGTACGACTCCTCCAAGTTCCCCGCGCTGACCTCGCTCGAGGACCTCATGGGCTCGGCGTTCAAGAACTCGGTGGCGCTCAACGGCGACCCGACGCAGGCCAACGCCGCCCTCAACGGCGTGGTCATGGCCGCGCTGGCCAGCGGTGGCAGTGCTGACGACGTGCAGCCGGGCATCGACTTCTTCGCCAGGCTCAAGCAGGCCGGCAACTTCATCCCGGTGCAGGCCACCTCCGCCACCGTGGTCAGCGGTGAGACCCCCGTGGTCTTCGACTGGGACTACCTGGCTGCCGCCAACGCCACGCAGGTGCCCAGCTGGAAGGTCTTCGTGCCCAGCGGCGCCGTGCTCGGCGGGTACTACGCGCAGGCCATCAACAAGAACGCGCCGCACCCGGCCGCCGCCCGGCTGTGGCAGGAGTTCCTCTACTCCGACGAGGGCCAGAACCTCTGGCTGGCCGGCGGCGCGCGCCCGGTGAGGATGCCCGCCATGGAGGAGGCGGGCTCGGTGGACGCCGCGGCCGCCGCCAAGCTGCCCCAGGTGCAGGGCACCCCGGTGTTCCTCACCGACGCCCAGGCGACGGCCGCCAAGTCCACCGTCGCGGCGAACTGGGCCGGGGCCATCGCATGACCCCCGTCGGCAGCGGGAAGGCCAGGCGCCTGACCAGGGACCTCGCAGCGGGGACCGGCGTCCTCCCCTTCCTGGGGTACACCGCCCTGTTCCTCCTGCTGCCGACGGGCCTGGTCGTGGTCCAGTCCTTCACCGCTCCGGACGGCCGGCCCACGCTCGGCAACGTCGCGGCGCTGCTCCAGCCGGTGGTGCTCGGGGCCTTCTGGAACTCGCTGGTCCTGTCGCTGGCCAGCGCCCTGGCGGGCGCCCTCCTGGGGGCGCTGCTGTCGTGGGTGGTGGTCAGCGGCAGGCCCGACGGGCTGCTGCGCCGGGTGGTGACCTCCGCGTGCGGCGTCCTGGCGCAGTTCGGCGGCATCACCCTGGCCTTCGCGTTCATCGTCACCGTCGGTGCGCAGGGGCTGCTGACCATCCTGCTGCGCGACCTCGGCGCCTCGCCGCAGACCGGCTGGCTGTACGCCATGCCGGGGCTGGTGGTCATCTACACCTACTTCCAGATCCCCCTCATGGTGCTGACCTTCACCCCGGCTCTCGACGGGGTCCGGCCGCAGTGGCGCGAGGCCTGCGAGACGCTCGGCGGCACCGCGTGGGACTACCTGCGGCACGTGGCGGTGCCGATCCTGACGCCGCCCTTCCTGGGCTCCTTCCTGCTGCTGTTCGCCAACGCCTTCGCGGCCTACGCCACCGCCGCGGCGCTGGTCAGCCAGGGCGCCGTCATCGTGCCGCTGCAGATCCGCACGGCGCTGACCAGCGAGGTGGTGCTGGGGCAGGAGAACGTCGGCAAGGCCCTGGCGCTCGGCATGGTCGTGGTGGTCGCCGCGGTGATGGGGCTGTACGCGCTGGTGCAGCGCCGGTCCGCCAGGTGGCTCGGGTGACCGCGGGGCAGGCCGCGGGGCCGGTCGCGGAGCTCTCCGGCGCCGCCGACGTCGCGCCCTCCCCGGGCCCGAGGCGCGCCGTCCACGCCACCCGCTCGCGCCGCGCGGCGGCCGTGCGCGTCGTCGTGCTCGCTGCGTTCGCGGTGTTCTTCCTGGTCCCGCTGCTGTCGCTGGTGGAGTTCAGCACCCGCGGCACCGGTGGCGGCCCCCGCACGCTCGACGGCTGGCGCCAGATCCCCCAGGCCCCGGGGCTGCTGGACGCGATCACCGCCTCCGCGCAGCTCGCGGTGCTGACCTCCGTGCTCTCCCTGCTCCTGCTCCTGCCCACCATGGTGTGGGTCCGGCTGCGCCTGCCGCAGGTCTCGCGGGTGGTCGAGTTCCTGTGCCTGCTCCCGCTGACCATCCCGGCGATCGTGCTGGTGGTCGGGTGGGCGCCCATCTACCTGTGGGTCGACTACCTCAGCCCGCGGCCGTTGCAGGGCTCGCCCCTCGTGCTGGTCTTCGCCTACGTGGTCCTGGTGCTGCCCTACGCCTACCGCACCCTGGACGCCGGGCTGTCCGCCATCGACGTCAAGACCCTGTCCGAGGCGGCCCGCAGCCTCGGCGCCAGCTGGCCGACCGTGCTGCTGCGGGTGGTCGCCCCCAACACGGCCAGCGCCCTGCTCAACGCAGCCCTGCTCTCCGTGGCGCTCGTGCTCGGGGAGTTCACGGTCGCCTCCCTGCTGAACTACGACACCCTCCAGGTGGCCATGAACGAGCTGTCGCAGGCCAACGCGCGGACCGCCGTGGCGGCCGCGGCGGGGTCCCTCTTCGTGGTGTTCCTGCTGCTCCTGGTCCTACAGCTCGTGCCGAGCCCGCAGCGCGGGCGCAAGGGAGGTCGGTGATGGCGGTCGTGTCCGCGAAGGAGGCCGAGGCACCCGGTGCCGCGGGACGCAAGGGGGTGGAGGTCAGGCTCGAGGGCCTGCGCCGCAGCTACGGCTCCGTGACGGCCCTCGACGGGCTCGACCTCACCATCGCGCCCGGCGAGATGGTCGCCCTGCTCGGCCCCTCGGGCTGCGGCAAGACGACGGCGCTCAGGCTCCTGGCCGGTCTGGAGGACGCCGACGCCGGGCGCATCCTGGTCGGTGGCCGCGACGTGGGCGACCAGCCGCCCAACCGCCGGGGGATGGGGATGGTCTTCCAGGCCTACTCCCTGTTCCCCCACATGACGGCGTCCGAGAACGTGCAGTTCGGGCTGCGGCTGCGCCGGGTGGCCGCCTCGGCGCGCCGGGCCAGGGCGCTGGAGGTGCTCGAGCTCGTGGGGCTCGGCGCGCAGGTCCACAGGTACGCCCACCAGATGTCCGGGGGCCAGCAGCAGCGGGTGGCGCTGGCGCGCGCCCTCGCCGTCGAGCCGACGGTGCTGCTCCTCGACGAGCCGCTGTCGGCGCTGGACGCGAAGGTCCGGGTGCAGCTGCGCGACGAGATCCGGCGCATCCAGCTCGAGGTCGGCACCACCACGCTCTTCGTCACCCACGACCAGGAGGAGGCCCTCGCGGTGGCCGACCGGGTGGGGGTCATGAACCAGGGCCGGCTGGAGCAGCTGGCCAGCCCCGCTGACGTCTACCACCGGCCCGCCACCCCGTTCGTCAGCCAGTTCGTCGGCCTCAGCAACCGGCTGCCCGCCACCGTGGAGGGCCTCGAGGCGGTCGTGCTGGGCCAGCGGATCCCCGTGGTGCCGCGGTCGGGTGGCCTCGAGGCCGGCTCCTCCTCCGGCGTGGCGGTCGTCAGGCCGGAGGCCGTCGCCCTGCGCCGGCCCGAGGAGGGCGAGGCCGGACCCCGGCGGGGCACCGTGGTCTCCTGCGCCTTCCTGGGGTCCATGAGCAGGGTGACCGTCGAGCTGCCGGGTACCGGCCGGGTGGTGGCCCAGGTGGCCACCTGGGACGCCGAGCACTTCCCGGTGGGCGCACCGGCCGTGGTCGAGCTGCGGCCCGACCCCGTCGTCGTCGTCCCCGGTGACGGTCCCGAGCGGGCCACCGGGGCGTGAGCGGCGACCACGGCCACGGCGGCCTCACCACCGGGTGGCGGCTCGGCCCCGGAGAGGTGGTGCGGCGCGGGTCGCTGCGCCCCTACCGGCGGGTCGCCGTGGAGCCCGGCGAGCCGCACCGGGTGCGCGCTGACCTCGTGGGGATCTCCGCGGCCGAGTCGGTCGCGCAGGCGCGGCTGCGCCCGCTGCTGGCGTTCGCTCACGTCACCGACCTGCAGCTGGCCGACGTCGAGTCGACCGCGCGGTGCGAGTTCTTCAACCGCGAGGCCGCGGACCCCCTCTTCGCCAAGCTCGTGCCGGTCCAGCGGCCCCAGGAGGCGCTCGCGGCGCGGGCGATGCACGCGATGGTGCGGACCCTCAACCGCCTCCACGCCGACGGCGCCCCGCTGTCCGGCCGGGGCCTGGACACCGTGGTCACCACCGGTGACGCCATCGACAACGCGCAGTGGAACGAGCTGCGCAACTGGCTGGCCCTGCTCGGCGGCGGAGCGGTGCGTCCCGGTTCCGGGGGCCCGACCTACGAGGGGGTGCAGGCCCCGACCTGGCCGCTGCTGCCCGACGACGTCTTCTGGCGCCCCGACGGCCCCCCGCCGGGCGGCCCGGCGGGGCTGGACGACGTCTGGACCGCCGGGTACGGCTTCCCCACGCGTCCCGGCCTGCTGCGGGCCGCGCTGGCGGAGTTCGACTCCGAGGGCCTGGCCGTGCCGTGGCTGGCCTGCTACGGCAATCACGAGGCGCTGACCCAGGGCGTCGGCGTGGTCACCCCCGAGCTCGCTGTCCTCATGGTCTCCGGCCGCAAGCCGTCCCGCCTGCCTCCCGGTCTCGCCCGCGACCGCGCGCTGGAGACCTTCACCCTCCGGGCGCAGGAGTTCTTCGACGCCCGGACCGACGTGGCGGTGGTCCCCGACCCCGAGCGGCGGCCCGTCAGCCGCCGGGACTTCGTCGAGGCGCACCTCGCCGCGGGTGGCCGCCCCGACGGGCACGGGTTCAGCGCCCGCAACCTCGGAGCCGGCCCCGCGGAGGCGTCCGCCTACTACGCCCACGACGCGGGCCCGGTGCGCTTCCTCACCCTCGACACCACCGTGGCCGCGGGGGGCGCCGACGGCGCGCTCGACGAGGCCCAGCTGCGGTGGCTCGACCGGGAGCTGGCCGGTGCGGCGCACGAGCGGCGGTGGGTGGTGGTGCTCAGCCACCACGGTTCCACCACGCTCGCCGGCGGCTCGGAGCTGGTGGACAGGCTGCTGCGCAGCGGCCAGGTCCTCGCCTGGGTGAACGGGCACACGCACCGCAACGCGGTCCACGCCCACCCCGACCCGCAGCGCCCAGGCGGCGGGCTGTGGGAGATCACGACGTCGGCGGTCATGGACTGGCCGTGCCAGGCGAGGGTGCTGGAGCTGCTCGACGCGGGCGAAGGCGTCCTCGTGCTCGCGTGCACGATGCTCGACCACGACGGGCGCGTGGTGCCCGCGACGGGCCCGCTGTCCTCCACCTCCGACCTGGCGGGCCTGCACCGCGAGCTGGCCGGCAACGTCCCCGGCGCCGACTTCGCCTCTCCCGCCTCGGGAGGACCGCTCGACCGCAACGTCCTGCTCGCGCTGCGTGCCCCCGCCCCCGCCAGAGGGACCTGACACCGGCACCGTTCCACGACCGCAGGCCGCTTCAGGTGGGCTTCAGAGGCGGGGCCCAGGCTCGTCGCATGGACCCCAGACGCGCCTGGGCGGGCCGGCCGTGACGCCCCCCGCCCCCGGGACGCTGCTCGACCTCGCCGTCGCCCTCCTCGCGCTGGCGGCGGTGCTCTTCGGAGCTCGGGCGGGGTGGCGCACCGGCGCCAGCCGCTCGGTGCTCTCCCTCGCCGGCCTCGTGGGCGGCGCCGTCGTCGGACTGGCGCTGTCGGCGTGGCTGGTGGGCGCGCACCTGTCCCCCCTGGTGCACCTGCTGCTCGTGGCCGTGTGCGTGCTCGGCGGCGCCCTCGTCGGGGCGGCGCTCGGGGGCGCTGCGGGAGACCTGCTCGGCCGGGGTTTGGGCCGCCTGCACCTCGGGCTGGTCGACAGGACGGCGGGGGCGGGAGTGCGCGCGGTCGTCGCCCTCGTCGTCTGCTCGGCCCTGGCCGGGCTCGTGCTGGCGCTCGCGCCGCCGTCCAGCGCGGTGGCCCGCAGCAGCGTGGTCTCCGAGCTCGCCGACGTCGTGCCGCAGGCGCGCGCGGCGGTGGAGGTCGTGCCGCAGGCGCGCGCGGCGGTGGAGGTCGTGCCGCAGGCGCGCGCGGCGGTGGAGGTCGTGCCGCGGGCGCGCAGCGTCGTCGACGGCGTGCGCACGGCCCTGCCCACCGGAGCCGGCACCTCGGGCACGGCGCTCGGCGTGGTCGACGCCGTCGGCCTGACCGGCGACGGCACCGGGTGCGCGCTGACGCTGCCGTCGGTCCGGGCCGGCCTCGAGGCCTCGGCCAGCGGTCGAGCCTCCTCGGCGACGGGAACGACGGGCGGAGGGACGAGCGGTGGCTGCTGACCTCGGGCGGCCGAACAGGGGGAACCCGCTGGACCAGCTGCGCGCGGACCGCGAGCGCCACCTGGCCGAGGAGCGGGCGGACGCCCCACCGCCACCCGACTGGCGGCACGACACCCTCGACCTCGACCTCGCCGACGTGCGGCACCGGTCGGCGGAGCAGGGCCCACCGCCGGTGGTGGACGGCAGCGTGCTGCGGTCGCGGACGCACGGCGGGGCCTGGCGGGCAGTCCGGCGGGGCGCCGGGCGCGCGCGCCGGGTGCGCGTGCCGGCGGGACTGCTCGTCGGCCTCGTGCTGCTCGGCGGCGCCGGAGCGGTGAGCGCCGCCCTGGACGGGAACGGCCCGCGGGCCACGCAGGAGCGGACCACCGCGCCGGTGGTCGAGGGCGGGTCGACAGCGGGGGAGGCGCAGCCGCAGGGCTCCGTCCGCGTCGGTGCAGACCCCGGCGCCGCGGCGGAGCAGCCGGAGGTCCAGGAGGGACCGGCAGCGGGGGCCCCGGCTCCCGGCGGGGGAGCGCCGGCTGCTCCGCCGGGACCCGCGGCTGGCTCTGGCGCCGGGCCGGGCGCCGGGCCCGGTGCGGCGCCGCCGGCGGGGGCGGGGCCGGCCAGCGGGCACGCCGGCCCCTGACCGCTGCGTCGAGACGCCGACCGGTCCGCAGGGGTGCCGCCCGCGCCTCGCGCGCCGGTACGACGTCTGGTCTGCTGAGGCGGTCGTCCCCGACCCGACGAGGAGTGCTGACGATGGCCCTGGTCCGCTGCGACTTCTTCTCCGACGCCCTGGCCCTCTCCACGTCGATGCAGGTGGTGCTCCCGCAGCCCACCGCCTCCCAGATCGGCATGGGCGGCAGTGGCGGCGACGAGCCGCCGCCGGTGCTGTACCTGCTGCACGGGCTCTCCGACGACTGCACCACCTGGACCCGCCGCACCTCGGTCGAGCGGTACGCCTCCGAGCTCGGCCTGGCCGTGGTGATGCCGCAGGTGGCGCGCAGCTTCTACCTCGACGGCGCGCACACCGGGGCGTACTGGACGTTCCTGTCCGAGGAGCTGCCGGCCGTCGTCCAGCGCTTCTTCCGGGTCTCGGACGCCCGCGAGGACACCTTCGTGGCGGGCCTGTCGATGGGTGGGTACGGCGCCGCGCTGTCAGCTCTGCGCCAGCCGGAGCGGTTCGCCGCCGCAGCGAGCCTGTCGGGTGCGCTGGACGCCGCGGAGCTGCAGCGCGAGGACGCCCTCGACGTGTTCTCCCACGTGGCGGACGCACCGCTGGCGGGCACCTCGGCGGACCTGTTCGCCCTGCTCGACCGGGTCGACCCGGCCACCGCGCCGAAGCTCTACGTCCGCTGCGGCACCGAGGACGGCCTCGTGGAATCCAACCGCCGGTTCGCCGCGGCCGCGCGCGAGCGGGGCTTCGACGTCACCGACGGCTTCGACCCGGGCGCCCACACCTGGGACTACTGGGACCGGACCGTCCAGGACGTGCTCGCGTGGCTCCCTCTGAGCACCCGCTGACCCTCGAACCTCACCAGCGCAGCGCGAGGTAGGCCTCGCCCTGCGCGGCGAGGGCCTCCAGCGTGGAGCCCCCCGGGACGGCGAAGCCCATGTCGGTGGCGCTGACCAGGCACCGGGCGTTGTACGCCAGCGTCCACGCGACGGTCGCCGCGGCGGTCACCTGCTCCTCCTGCGAGAACGGGCGCCGCCTGACGTCGGCGAACTCGGCCAGGAAGGCGGCGGCCTCTGCGGGCGTCGGCGCCTGTGGGCCGCTCGTGCTGCTGTCGGGGAAGGACGCCGCGGCCATGCCGGCGACGACCGCCTCGGACTCGACCACCACGCTGTCCCAGTCCCACGCGCTCACCACGCGGACCTCGCCGCGTCCGTCGTCGTCCTGAGCGGCGGGCGAGAAGCGCACGTTGCCGCAGCACCAGTCGCTGTGGCCGACCACGCGCTCGGTCTGCGGGGCGCCGGGGCGGTTGATGGCGGCCGAGGCGCGGCCGGCGAGGTCGTCCAGCCAGGCGTGCTCGGGCCGGGTGGTGCTGAAGTCGAAGATCGGGTCGTGCGGGGTCGGCCACGGCCCGTGCTGGTGGACGGCCCACGCCGGGGGGTGCCGCAGCGCGTCGCGGTGGTGGGCGGGCAGGGCGCGCAGCAGCTGGACCTGCTCGGCGAGGCTGACCGCCAGCGCCCGGCGCACGGGGGCGCGGTGGGCGTTGCCGGGCGCGCCGTCGTCGAGCCAGGTCTCGGTGGTGGCGGTCAGGCCGTCGGTGGCGGCGGGACCGTCGAGCGGGACGGGGCACGGGTAGCCGGCCGCGGCGAGCAGCCGCTGGGCTTCCACCGCGGCCGCGAGCGACGCGGTGCGGGAGGCGTCGAGCTCGCCGCGGTGGACCTTGACGACGACGCGCCGCCCGTCCGCCAGGCGGAGCCCGAACACGGCGTCGACGCGGCCCGAGCGCAGCTCCACCGCGTCGAGGTCCGTGCCGAGGCGGGCGCGCACGTGCCGGCGCAGCCAGTCGTCGACGACGGCGAGGGGCACGGCGCCGAAGGTCGCGCGCTCGATGCCGTCGACGGTCTCCTCGGCCACGGCGCCACCCTCCCGCGCCGTGATCGCCTCCGCGAGCGCGGAGCCGCGCGGGAGCACCTGCGCGTCCGACCAGCTGGCCGCGTCCACCGGCGGGACCCCCCGCCGACTGCCCGCCGGCTGATCAGTCGCCGGCCCGGCCCTGGGCGCGCTCGGCGGACTGGACGTCGAAGGCGAACGCCGCCTGCGGGTCGTGCGCCACCAGCAGCGCCGTCCGGGCGTGCTCGGCGACCTCGGGGCGGGACGAGCCGGTCGCGCGGCGCAGCACGGCGGTGGCGGCCGGCCCGAGCTGCTCGAGGGCGCGGCTCAGGGCGCGCTGCACCTCGCGGTCACCGCGGCCGAGCTGCCGGCCCAGCAGCTCGGCGAGCTCCGCCCGCTCGGCCTCCGCCGCGGCGTCGACCTCCCGTCCGTCCTCGAGGTCGTCCCGGGGGGTCAGCGCCACGGCTGCCCTCCACGCGGTGCGGGCGACGGTGTCGTCGAGGTCGGCGATCAGCTCCGGCGTGATCCACGACCGCGTCGAGCGGTCGAGCACCTTGGACAGCGCGTGCAGCGCCTGGGCGCGCGCCTGCGGCCTCGGGTCGTCCAGCTCGGGGCGCACCCTCGCGAGGACCGGTGCCGCCGGCAGCCGGGTGAGCACCCACGCCAGGGTGTCGCGCACGAAGGGGTCGGGCTCCACCGCGCTGCGCCTCACCACGGCGTCCAGGTGCTCCACGTCCGGCCACGTGCCCAGGGCCATCGCGGCCCGCAGCCTCACCGACACCTGCTCCGCCTCGAGGGCGGCCACCGCGCCGCGGCCGCCGCTGCCGTCCGTCGTCATGCCTCCCACCTCACGCACCGAGTGAAGCCCCTCGCTGGGCCCCGCGCCCGGCGGGTGCCCGGGAGCCGGGCGGCTGCGGTCCTGGCTCCTGCCCGAGCAGCGTGACGCCGAAGCCCGCGACCACGGCACGCACCTCGTCGAGGTAGCGCTGCGCCTGCTCGGTGAGGGGGATGGCGGAGTGGTCGATCCACCCGATCTCGATGCGCTCGTCGACGTCGAGGGGGACGGCGACGATCGAGGGGTCGAGGTCGTCGCTGATGATGCCCGTCGAGATCGTGTAGCCGTCGAGCCCGATCATGAGGTTGAAGATCGTCGCGCGGTCGGAGACGCGGATCTCCCGCGCGCTCGACAGGGTGGAGAGGATCTCCTCGGCGAAGTAGAAGGAGTTGTTCGTCCCCTGGTCGAAGGTGAGCCGCGGGAGGTCCGCGAGGTCGTCCAGGGTCACGCGCTCCCGGGCGGCGAGCGGGTTCTTGCGGGAGACGAAGATGTGCGGCTCGGCGAGGAAGAGCGGCCGGAACTCGAGCCCGGAGTCCCGCAGCAGCTTGTCGATGACGGCCCGGTTGAAGTCGCTGCGGTAGATGATGCCCACCTCGCTGCGCAGCGTGCGGACGTCCTCGATGATGTCCCAGGTGCGCGTCTCCCTCAGGGAGAACTCGTACTGGGCGCTGTCGGCGCGGCGGACCATCCGGACGAAGGCGTCCACGGCGAACGAGTAGTGCTGCGTCGACACCCCGAGCAGCCGCCGCGACGGCGGCCCGCCGAGGTAGCGCTGCTCGAGGAGCGCGACCTGCTCGACCACCTGCCGGGCGTAGCCGAGGAACTCCGCCCCGTCGGTGGTGAGCGTGACCCCGCGGGCCGAGCGGAGGAGGAGGGGACGACCCACCCGGGCCTCGAGCTCCTTCATGGCGGCGGACAGCGTCGGCTGCGCGACGTAGAGCAGGTCGGCGGCGGCGGAGATGGACCCCTCCGCCGCGACCTCGATGAAGTACTGCAGCTGCTGCAGCGTCACACCGCTGGACCGTCGCGCCATAGCCGTTGACTGTAGGACGCGATCCTGTTCGCGGATTACCTGATGATCGGGGTCCAGCCCCACGATGGGGGCTCGACGACCGCAGGGCCGGCCCGGCTGGTCAGGGATCCGCAGGGGGCGCACGTGGCGAACGGCTTCGACTTCACCATCACCACCACCCGCTTCGACGAGGACTACGAGCCGTCGAGCGGCTCCCGCGCCACCACGAACTTCGCCAACCTCGCCCGGGGGCCGCAGCGCCAGCAGAACCTGCGCCGCGTGCTGACGATGATCGACCGCCGGTTCAACGACCTCGCCGACTGGGACAACCCGGAGCAGGACCGGTACGCGGTGGAGCTGGAGATCGTCTCCGTCGAGCTGCGGTTCGCCGAGGACGGCGGGGGCGACGGCTTCCCGCTGATCGAGGTGCTGGACCTCCAGGTCGTGGACCGGCGCAGCGGACAGCGCCACCGCGGCATCGTGGGGAACAACTTCTCCTCCTACGTCCGCGACTACGACTTCAGCGTGCGGCTGCCCTCGATCACGGGGGGTGCACCCGGGACCGCCCTGCCGGACGACTTCGGCGACCTGCACGGGAAGCTCTTCGCGGAGTTCCTCGACTCCAGCGCCTACCGGCAGCGCTTCTCGCAGCCGCCGGTGATCTGCATCAGCGTCTCGACGAGCCGGACCTACCGCCGGACGGAGAACCAGCACCCCGTGCTCGGTGTCGAGTACCTGCAGGACGCGCACTCCCTGACGGACGCCTACTTCGCGAAGATGGGGCTCGGGGTCCGCTTCTTCATGCCCCGCGGCGCGGTGGCACCGCTCGCGTTCTACTTCCGGGGCGACCTGCTGGGCGACTACACGGACCTGCAGCTCATCGGCACGACCGCCACGATGGAGGCGTTCCAGAAGATCTACCGGCCGGAGATCTACAACGCGAACTCGGCGGCGGGGAGCGTGTACACGCCGAGCCTCGCCCACGAGGACTTCTCCCGCACGCAGGTCGAGTACGACCGCGAGGAGCGCAGCCGCCTCGCCGTCACGCAGGGCCGCTTCACCGAGGAGCACTTCGTGGAACCGCACCGCGACCTCCTCGAGCGGTGGGTCGCCGGCCGCTCGGCGCTCGTCGGGTGAGCACCCCCTCGAGCACCCCGTCCACCAGCGAAGGGCCCCCGACCGTGTCCGCACTCCTCCCCACCGCCATCGTCGGCAGCCTCCCGAAGCCCTCGTGGCTCGCGCAGCCGGAGACCCTCTGGGCGCCGTGGCGGCTGGAGGGGGAGGCGCTGGCCGAGGGCAAGCGGGACGCGCTGCGCGCCGTGGTGCTGGAGCAGCAGCGCCGTGGGCTCGACGTCGTCTGCGACGGCGAGCAGACCCGGCAGCACTTCGTCACGACCTTCATCGAGCACCTCTCCGGGGTCGACTTCGAGCAGCGGGAGACGGTCCGCATCCGCGACCGGTACGACGCGAGCGTGCCGACCGTCGTCGGCGCCGTCAGCCGTGAGCGGCCGGTCTTCGTCGACGACGCGGCGTTCCTGCGCAGCCAGACCGACCAGCCGGTCAAGTGGGCGCTCCCCGGCCCGATGACGATGGTCGACACCCTCTACGACCGCCACTACCGCAGCCGGGAGCAGCTGGCGCTGGAGTTCGCGACGATCCTCAACCAGGAGGCGCGCGAGCTGGAGGCCGCCGGGGTGGACGTCATCCAGTTCGACGAGCCCGCCTTCACCGTCTTCCACGACGAGGTGCGCGACTGGGGCGTGGCGGCGCTGGAGCGCGCGGCGCAGGGCCTCCGCGCCCAGACGGCCGTCCACATCTGCTACGGCTACGGGATCAAGGCGAACACCGACTGGAAGGCGACGCTCGGACCCGAGTGGCGCCAGTACGAGAACTCCTTCCCGCTGCTGCAGCGGTCGAGCATCGACATCGTCTCGCTGGAGGGACACCACTCTCACGTGCCGCTGGAGCTGATCGAGCTGGTCAGGGGCAAGAAGGTCATGCTCGGGGCCATCGACGTGGCGAGCGAGCGGGTGGAGACCCCCGACGAGGTCGCCGACACGCTCCGGAGCGCGCTGGCGTTCGTCGACGCGGACCACCTGATCCCCAGCACCAACTGCGGCATGGCGCCGCTGCCGCGCTCCGTGGCGCAGGACAAGCTCAGCGCCCTGGTGGCCGGGACCGCCCTGCTGCGCGAGGAGCTCACCTCCACGAGCCGCTGACCAGCGCTCGAGCACCGCAACCGGGCACTCGGCTGCGGGGGAGCAGGGCGAGCGAGGTCAGAGGCGGGGGTCGACCGGCTCGGACTCCAGCGCGAGCACGGCGAACACCGCCTCGTGGACGCGCCACAGCGGGTCGCCGTCGGCCAGGCGGGCCAGCGACTCGACCCCCAGCGCGTGCTCGCGCAGCGCCAGGCCGCGCTTGCGGCCGAGCTGGCGCTGCCTGAGGCGCTCCAGGTCGCGGGTGTACCCGGGGCCGTAGACGAGCCGCAGGTACTCCGCGCCGCGCACCTTCGTGCCCGGCTGGACGACGCCCTTCGGCCCGCGCAGCGCGGCTCCGGCGAACGGCTTGACGACCATCCCCTCACCGCCGGCAGCCGTGAGGTCGGTCCACCAGGCGGTGCCGGCCTCGCAGGACGCGGCGTCCGCAGCGTCGACGCGGTGGCGCCGGGTGGTGCGGAACAGCTGCGGGTCGGCCTCGACCAGGCGGTCGGCCACGGAGAGGTGCCAGCCGTGGTCGCGGTCGCCGAAGGTCTGGACGCCGGACGCGGCGAGGAGCTGGAAGGGGGCCAGCTGCACGCCGTCGAGCCGGCCCTCGGCCACGCCGGTCGGCCACACGTACCGGCGGTACGCCTCGGTGAACGCGGTGGCGTCCACCTCCCGCTGGCGGGTCTTCTCCAGCAGCGCGCCCACGTCGAGCCCGCGGGCCGCTGACTGCTCCAGGGCGACGACGGCGGCCGGCAGCGCCGCCCTCGCCGCTGCGCCGACCGCGGCGTACTGCGTGCGGAGCAGCTCCTCGGCCTTCGCCGACCACGGCAGCAGCTCGGCGTCGAGCAGCACCCACTGGTCCTCGGTCGCGCTGTCAGCCGGGCCGCACAGCTCGTCCCACAGCCCGGCCCGCTCCGCCGCGGCGCGCACCCGGTCGAGGAGGGCGACCGTCAGCTCCTCGCCGAAGAACGAGCGCCCGGTGCGCGTGTGCACCGCACCGCCGGTGCTCGACCACGGCGCGAGCCCGTCGCGCGAGCGCGCCACGAGCACCACCGCCCGCGAGCCCATGTGCTTCTCCTCGCACAGCAGGTCCGTGACGCCCACCTTGCGGTACGCCTCGAACGCCGCCTGCGGGTGCTCCAGCAGCTCCGGCGCGTCCGCCCAGCTGCCGGCAGGGGCCATGGTCGCCGGGAGGTACCAGAGCAGGTGCGGGTCCACCGCGAACCGGCTCATCACCTCCAGCGCCCCCGCCGCCTGCTCCGCGGCCACGGCGACCCGCCCCGCCAGGCGCGTCTCGACGCCGCGGCCCGCGCCGTCGGTCGAGACGACGTCGGTGAGCGCGAGGTCGTCGTCGTCCCGCACCGGCTGCGCGGCGACGAGCGGCCTCACCGGCTCGTAGTGCACTGCCTCCGCCGGTACCTGCACCGGCTCGCGCTCCGGCCAGCGCAGCGCTGACAGCGCGCCCCCGAAGACCACGCCGGTGTCGAGGCAGAGCGTGCCGTTGACCCACTCCAGCTCCGGCGTCGGCACGTGCCCGTAGAGCACGGTCGCGCGGCCGCGGTAGTCGCGCGCCCAGTCCAGCCTCACCGGCAGCCCGAACTCGTCGGACTCGCCGGTGGTGTCGCCGTAGAGGGCGAAGCTGCGCACCCGCCCGGACGCCCGGTTGTGGTACGCCTCCTTGAGCCCGGCGTGCGCCACGACGAGCTTCCCGTCGTCCAGCACCAGGTGGCTCACCAGGCCGTCGGCGAAGCCGCGGACGCGCTCGCGGAAGGCGCGCCGCTCGTCGTCGTCCTCGATGGCCTCGATCTGGGCGAGCGTGGTCTCCAGGCCGTGGCTGACGGTGACGTCGCGGCCGTCGAGGGCGCGGACGAGCTTGGCCTCGTGGTTGCCGGGGACGGCGAGCGCGTGCCCCGCCTGCACCATGCCCATGACCAGGCGCAGGACGCCGGGGGTGTCGGGGCCCCTGTCGACGAGGTCGCCGAGGAACACCGCGCGCCGGCCCTCGGGGTGCGCGGCGTCGACGGGGCGGCCGCGCCCGTCGCGCGTGACGACGTAGCCGAGGGCGCCGAGCAGGGTCTCCAGCTCCGAGCGGCAGCCGTGCACGTCGCCGATGACGTCGAACGGGCCGTGCTCGCCGCGCCGGTCGGAGCGCAGGGGCGTCCTGACGATCCGCGCGGCCGCCACCTCCTCCACCGAGCTCAGCACGTGCACCGTGCGGAACCCCTCGCGGCGCAGGGACCGCAGCGACCGGCGGAGCGCGTCGCGGTGGCGCTTGACCACCTGCGCGCCGACGTCGCGGTCGGGCCGGGCTGCGTTGCGCTCCACGCAGACCCGCTCCGGCAGGTCGAGGACGATCGCCACCGGCAGCACGTCGTGCTCGCGGGCCAGTGCCACCAGCTGGCGGCGGGCGTCGGCCTGGACGTTGGTCGCGTCGACCACGGTGAGGTGGCCGCGGCGCAGGCGCACCCCCGCGATGTGGTGGAGCACGTCGAAGGCGTCGGCCGTGGCGGCCTGGTCGTTGACGTCGTCGGCGACGAGCCCGCGGCAGTGGTCGGAGGAGACCACCTCGAACGGGCCGAAGTGCTGCGCCGCGAACGTCGACTTGCCGGAGCCGCTGGCGCCGACCAGCACCACGAGGCTGAGGTCGGGGACGTCGAGCACCTTCTCGCTCACGCTGCCTCCTCGCTGCCGTCGCGCCGGGTGAAGACGGCCATCTGCGTGGGCGGGCCCACCTCGTCGTCGTCCTGCCCGACCGGTTCCACGACGACGGCGTAGCCGCGGCGCTCGGCCACCTCCGAGGCCCACGCGGCGAACTCGGCGCGCGTCCACTCGAAGCGGTGGTCCGGGTGCCTGAAGTCCCCGGCGGCCAGGGCCGGGTAGCGGACGTTGTGCTCGGCGTTGGGCGTGGTGACGACGACGGTCCGCGGGCGGGCGTGCGCGAAGACGCTGCGCTCCAGCGCCGGCAGCCGCGGTGGGTCGAGGTGCTCGACGACCTCCACGAGCGTGACGGCGTCGACGCCGGCGAGGCGGTCGTCGCGGTAGGTCGCGGAGGTCTGCAGCAGCTCCAGGCGCGCGGCCACGGTGTCGGGGAGCCGGTCGGTGCCGATGCGGCGGGCGGCCCGCTCGAGCTCGCGGGCGGAGACGTCCGCGCCGACCACGCGCGTGAAGCGGGGGTCGCGCAGCAGCTCGCGCACGAGGCCGCCCTCGCCGCAGCCGAGGTCGACGACGCTGGCCGCGCCCGCCTCGCGGAGCACGCCCAGCACGGCCTCGCGCCGCAGCACCGCCAGCGGCGTCGGGCGCTCCTCGGCCGCCTCCTCCGCGAGGAGGGTCGGGGAGGGGATGTCCTCCACGTCGTCGAGGCGGGCGACGGCGTCGCGCACCAGCGACCGCTGGTGGCGCAGGTAGCGCGTCATGACCAGCTCGCGGTCGGGGTGCGCGGGCAGCCAGTCGCCGCCGGCGCGGACGAGCTTGTCCACCTCGTCGGCGCTGACCCAGTAGTGCTTGGCGTCGTCGAGGACCGGCAGCAGCACGTACAGCTGGGCCAGCGCGTCGGCCAGCCGCACGGTGCCGCGCAGGTGGACGTCGACGACGCGGCTGTCGCCCCACCCGGGCACCTGCGGGTCGAGCGGCTGCGGGCGCGCGTCGACGTCCCACCCCAGCGGCGCGAACAGGCGCTGCACCATCGGCGCGCCACCGCGGCTGACCAGCGACGGGACGCGCACCTCCAGCGGCAGCGCCTCGCCGGGGAGGTCCGGGCGGGCGTCACAGCGCCCGGCCAGCGCCGTCCTGAAGACCTTCCCGAGCGCGACGGCGAGCAGAGAGCTCGCGGCGTACGGCCTGTCGTTGACGTGGTCCGCCAGGGCGAACCCCTCGGGGGTCTGCCCCCTGCTGCGACCGCGCTGCAGGGCGGCGGTGTCGACGTCGAGCAGCAGCGCCGCCGTGGCCCGCTCCTCGCCGGCCTCCGGCCACAGCACGTGCGCGGTGCCGCCGAACACCTCGCTGGACTGCGCCCGGTCGGGGTGCTTGTGCAGGAGGAACCCGAGGTCCCGCGCCACCGGCATCACCGGCGACGCGGCCACGCTGATCGTCAGGAGCACGCGCCCATCCTCTCCACCCCGACCACCCCACCCGACCGTGATCATGGGCGTCCGCCACCCCCAGGTGGCGGACGCCCATGATCACGGGGGTCAGTCGCCCTTGACGTTGACGACCTGCCGCAGCTCGTGCCGGACCTCCACGAGGTCCGCGGCGTCGGCCATGACGACGTCGATGGGCTTGTAGGCGCCCGGGTGCTCGTCGAGGAACGCCGTGGACGCGGCGTCCCACTCGACACCCGCCATGCGCTCGCGGAGGTCCTCCTGGGTGAAGGTCCGCCGCGCCTTCGCCCGCGACAGGGCCCGGCCCGCGCCGTGCGGCGCGCTGTCCAGCGCCACCCGGTTGCCCCTGCCGACGACGACGTACGCCCTGTCGCCCATCGACCCGGGGATGAGCCCGAGCTCGCCCTCCTTCGCGGAGATCGCGCCCTTGCGCGAGAGCCACACCTTCCGGCCGAAGTGCTCCTCCTGCTCGGTGTAGTTGTGGTGGCAGGAGACCTCCTCGAGCCGCTCGACGTCGTGACCGACGAACTCGGCCACGCAGTCCATGACCCTGTCGACCATCTCCGCGCGGTTGAGCCGCGCGAACTCCTGGGCCCACCTCAGCTCGCGGACGTAGGCCCAGAACTCGTCGGTGCCCTCCACGAGGTAGGCGAGGTCGGGGTGCGGCAGGTCGATCCACCACTTCTGGCAGAGCTCCGCCGCGACGGCGATGTGCCGCTGCGCGATCTTGTTGCCGACGCCGCGCGAGCCCGAGTGGAGGAACACCCAGACGCGCATCTGCTCGTCGAGGGAGACCTCGATGAAGTGGTTGCCGGACCCGAGCGAGTCGAGCTGGAGGCGCCAGTTGCCGGCCGTGGCGCCCGGGTCGAAGCGCGCCTGCTCGGCGAGCGCCTCCAGCTGGGTGACGCGCGCGGCCGCCGTCGTCGTCAGCGCTTCGTTGTAGCGGCCCGCCGACAGGGGGACGGCGCGCGCGACCGCCTCCCGCAGCGGGGCGAGCGAGCCCCGTGCGCGCAGGTCGTCAGCCGTCAGCGGCGTGAGCACCGCGTCCATGCCGCAGCCGATGTCCACGCCCACGGCGGCGGGGATGAGCGAGCGGTCGGTCGGGATGACGGAGCCCACGGTCGCGCCCTTGCCGAGGTGCGCGTCGGGCATGAGGGCGACGTGCGGGAACACGAAGGGCATCCGTGACGTCGCGAGGGCCTGCGCCCTGGTCTCCTCCTCGAGGATCGAGGCCCAGGACAGCAGCCTGCCGTTGATCTTCTCCACCCCTCCATCGTGCGGGGCGGTGCAACGGCTTTTGGGCCTCCCGCCGGCACCGGCGGGAAGGGGGGGCTCAGGCGGAGGCGCGCGCGATGCTGCGCGCCAGGCGCGCCTCGAGGGAGGCGAGGTCCCCGTCGGGCAGTCGCCGGGCGACCGCGACCAGCGCCGACGGCAGGTCGGTCGCGTGCTCGCCGCGGCAGGCCTGGGCCAGGCTGGCGCCGTGGTCGGGGAGCACCTCGACGGGCGTCCCGGAGGCCACGATCTCGTGGGCCCAGCGGTCGACGTGCGCAGCGAGCGTGGCGGCCATGGACCGGGCATCGGCACGAGCGGCCTCCGCCTTGAGCCGCACCCCCCGGGCCCCGCGGTGCGCGCGGGGCTGCCTCGCCGCACCGTGGAGGGGCACGGCCCTGGGGCTGTCTCCAGCGCGGCGGCCTCGCCGGCGGCGGGGTGGTCACCTAGTGTCGTCATCAAGCTTTCCACTACTACCCGCGACGTCGTAGTGATCGCCCGTCGGGCGACGCCGAGAGGGGCCAGCCGTGAGCTCGAGCACCGCCCGCACCACCCGCGGCACCACCGGCCGCACCGCCGCTCCCAGCGGCGCCCTGCGCCTGCTGCAGGCCGCCACCGTCCTGTCCGTCCTCGTGGTCCTCGCGCAGTTCGTCACCGCGGGACAGCTGCTCAGCGGCGGGCGGGGCGCCGAGGGGCTGCACGCCGGCGGCGCCATCGCCCTCCACGTGGTGCAGGGCCTCGTCGTCGTCGCCGCCCTCCTGCTCCAGCGGGCCACCCGCGGGCCGGTCTGGCCGACGGCGCTGGCCGTGCTCTCCTTCGCGGTCGGCTTCGCGCAGGCCTGGACCGGCGACCACGCGAGCCTGGCCGTGCACGTCCCCGGCGCCGTCATCACGACGGTCGTCACGGTCTGGCTGACCGCCTGGGCCTTCTCCGGCGCCCGCCGCGCCGCCTGAGGCCACCCGGCCGGGCGTGAGGTCCGTCTCGACGGGCCCCGCCGGCGTTCGATGGGTGGCTGCTCCGCGTGGTAGGACTCAGGGCGATCCGCTGACACCCGCCGCCGCGCCCCGACGCGCAGCGCACCACCGAGGAGCACCGCCCGATGCCCAAGACCCGTGGCGTGGACGCCCAGATCGCCCGCTCCTGGCTCCTCGTGAACGCCGGCCGCCCCGACGACTTCGAGCCCGCCGCCCGATCCCGCGCCGACCAGGTCATCCTCGACATCGAGGACGCGGTCGACCCGGCCAACAAGGCCGACGCCCGCAAGCGCGTCGTCGAGTGGCTGGAGACCAGCGGGCACACGGCGTGGGTCCGCATCAACGACAGGACCACCACGTTCTGGGAGGACGACGTGCGCGAGCTCGCGCACGCCGCCGCCTCCGGCGGTGGGCTGGCCGGCGTCATGCTCGCCAAGGCCGAGGCTCCCGAGCACGTCACCGAGACCTTCGACCGGCTCGGCGGGTCCCTGCCCGTGATCGCGCTGGTCGAGTCGGCCCTCGGCATCGAGGAGTCGGTGCGCATCGCGCGCGCCCGGGGCGCGTTCCGCCTCGCCTTCGGCAGCGGCGACTACCGCCGCGACACCGGCACCGCCGCCGACGACCTGGCGATGGCCTACCCGCGCTCCCGCCTCGTCGTCGCCAGCCGCATCGGCGGCCTGCCCGGCCCGATCGACGGCCCCACGGTCGGCTCGAGCCACGCCGTGCTGCGCGAGCAGTCGGCGCTCACCGTGGCGCTCGGCCTCACGGGCAAGCTGTGCCTGCAGACCGAGCAAGTGCCGGTCATCAACGAGGTCATCAGCCCCACGCAGTCCGACATCGCGTGGGCGCAGGACTTCCTCGCGGACTTCGAGGCCCGCGGCCGCGTGGTGCGCGACGGCTCCGACCTGCCGCGCCTCGGCCGCGCCCGCAAGATCATGACCCTCGCGACCGCGCTGGGCCTGATCCCCACCAGCTGAGCGCCCCGCTGTCGGTGGCGCGTGCCACCGTGTGCGCCGTGGACGACGACGACGGCGACCTGCCCGGCGCTGGTGGCGAGCTGCGCCTGGTGACCGTGCTGCTCACCCTCGCCGTGCCCGCCGCCGCAGACGCCGAGGACGCTGCGGCGCTGGCGGCGGACGCGGCGGCGTCCACGGCGCTGCACGTGGTGCACGCCGCCGGCGTGGAGGGCCACCTGCCGGCCCCCGGCGCCACGGTGGTGCGTGCCGGGCGGCAGCAGCCGTGGACCGTGCAGTCGGTGGGGGTGCGCTCGGTGCGCCTGCGCGACATCGCCGGAGACGTGGTGGAGGTGCCGCGCGCCGGCGTGCTGCCCGACCCGCTCGACGCCGGCGGGCTCGCCGAGGGCGCCTGAGCGGCGTGGCTGACCGACCGGGGCCGCCGCGCTGGGCGCGGTGGGCCTCGGAGGCGCTCGCGCCCGCCGCGCTGGCAGCGGTGGTGCCGCTCGTGGTCGGAGCCGCCGCTGCGGGGTGGGCGGGGGTCGCACTGGCGGCCGTCGGCGCGGTGGTGGCCGTGGTTCCCGGGGTGCTGCTCGTGGTGCACCTCGTGCGCCGCGGCCGCGTGGTCGACCACCACCTGCCGGACCGGGCCGACAGGCCGCGCGTGCTGGGCGCCGTGCTCGTGGGCGTGGTCGCCGCCGCGGCGCTCCAGGTGCTGCTGAGTGCCCCGCCGGCGCTGCGCGTGCTCTTCTCGGCGATGGCCGTGCTCCTCGCCGTGCTCGTGCTCATGTCCACGCGGTGGAAGGTGTCGCTGCACGCGGCCGCCGCGGCCGCGTCGCTGGGAGCCCTCGTGGCGGCGCTGGGGCCGTGGGCGCTGGTCGGCGCGCCGCTGGTGGCGGTGCTGGGAGCCGCACGCGTGCGGCTGGGCGCCCACACCCCGGCGCAGGTGCTCGTGGGCCTCGCGCTGGGTGCCGTCGCCGCGGCGGCGGCGGCCGCCCTCACCGGCTGAGGTGCGCGGCGGCCACTGAGCGGGCCGCAGCTCGGTCGTCCGCTGACCTGGCTCCCCAGGGGGGTCGGAGGCTCGGTGGGGACTCCTGGGCCCGGTTCCGGCCCGAGGGCCGGGCTCCCGGCTGCCCGACGGGCGTCGGCCTGCCCACCGGCGATCCGGTGACGCTGTTGCCTCAGGGAAGTTTCAGTACGATACTGTCTCGTACCGAAATTCCCCGAGCTCGTGAGGAGGGTGGCGTGTCCGAAGACCCGAGGGTGGTGCGCTCCCGCGCCGCCGTCGTCGCCGGAGCCGCCGAGCTGCTGCTCGAGGACGGCCCCGGGGCGGTCACCGTCGACGCCGTCGTCCAGCGCACCGGCGTCGCCCGCTCCACCATCTACCGCCACTTCCCGACCAGCACCGACGTGCTGCGCGCCGCGGTCGACGCGGTGCTGCCCGACAGCGTCCCGGCCGAGCCGCTCGCAGCCCCCGGCCAGGCGCCCACCGCCCACCAGGCGCGCGCGGCGCTGGTCCGCCGCCTGCACGCCACCACCGACCAGCTGGCCACCGGAGCCTGGGTGCGCGCCCTGCCGGCGCTGCTGGAGCTCGTGGCGCGCGACCCCTCCCTGGAGGAGCACCGGGCGCAGATCATCGCCCGCCACCGGGAGCCGCTGGAGGAGCAGCTGCGGGCGGTCCGCGGTGCCGGGCTGCTCCCCGCGGACGCCGACCTCGCCGTCGTCGCCGCCCGCCTGCTCGGACCCCTCTTCTACCGCCGCCTCGTCAGCGGCGAGCCCCTCACCCACGAGCTCTGCGACCACCTGGTCGACACCGTCCTCACCCCCGGAGACCCCCGATGAGCCACCCCCACGCCCACCGCCTCGAGCCCGAGCGCCCCACGCTGCGCGCCGAGCTCCGCGACGCCGTCGCGCCCCGCACCGTGGCGCTCGTCGTCGCCGTCCTGCTGCTGCAGCTGGGCTTCGTGCTCAGCTACGTCGGCGCCTTCCACCACCCGGTGCCGCGCGACGTCTCCGTGGCGGTGGTCGGGCCGACGCAGCAGGTGGCCGACCAGACCGCCGCCGCGCTCAACGGCATCGACGGGAGCCCGCTGGAGGCGACCGGCACCACCGACGCCGCGGCCGCGCGCGCCGACCTCGCCGACGACACCACCAGCGCCGTCCTCGTCACCAGCCCCACCTCCACCCAGGACCAGCTGCTCGTCACCACGGCCGGCGGCGCTGCCACCGCCACCGCCGTGCAGACGGTGCTCACCCGGGCCGAGGCGACCCAGGGCCGCACCCTGGCCGTGCAGGACGTGCTCCCGGCCGCGAGCGGCGACGCGCGCGGTCTGTCGGGCTTCTACCTCGTCACCGGCTGGGTGGTCGGCGGGTACCTGCTCGCAGCGCTGCTCGGCGTGGCGCGGGGCGCGCGGCCGGCCACGCTGCGCCGCGCGGTGATCCGCCTGGGCGCGGTGCTGCCGTACGCGGTGCTCTCCGGCATCGGCGGGGCCCTGGTGGTCGGTCCGGTGCTCGGCGCGCTGCCCGACGACGCCGCGACCTCCTGGGCCCTCGCGGGGGTCGGGGCCCTGGTCGTCGTGGCGGCCGCCGCCGTGACCATGGCGCTGCAGGTGCTCGCCGGCACGGTCGGGATCGGCCTGGCGGTGCTGCTGTTCGTCGTCCTCGGCAACCCGAGCGCGGGCGGGGCGTACCCGCCGGCGCTGCTGCCGCCCTTCTGGTCGTGGCTGTCGGGCGTGCTGCCCAACGGCGCCGCGGTGGACGCGGTGCGCCGGATCGCCTACTTCGACGGCGCCGACGTCGGGCAGCGGCTGCTCGTGGTGGCCGCGTGGGCCGTGGCCGGTGCGGTGGTGGCCCTGGTCGCCGCGCGCTGGCACCAGCTGCGCGCCGACGGCCGCGCCCGCAGCCCCCGCGCTCCGCAGGCCCCGGAGCCCGCCGCCGCCTGACCCCTGCCGTGATCATGGGCGATCGGCCACCNNGATCGCCCATGATCACGGTCGGAGGGTGCTTCGGAGGTCCATGATCACGGGTGGGAGGGAGGGGGACCCCCTACCTCGGGAGGGGGTCGGCAGCCCTCGCACGGTGACGGATCGGGCCTGCAGGAGGGCGCGCCGGCGGCCCCGCGCCGCCTAGCGTCGACGCTGTGATCGAAGCCCGGAACCTCGTCAAGCGCTACGGCGCCAAGACCGCCGTCAACGACCTCAGCTTCACCGTCACGCCCGGCCACGTCACCGGCTTCCTGGGGCCCAACGGCGCGGGCAAGTCGACCACCATGCGCATGGTGGTCGGCCTGGACCGGCCCACCAGCGGCACCGCCACCGTCGGCGGCAAGCCGTACGCCGAGCACCGCACCCCCCTGGCCGAGGTGGGCACGCTGCTGGAGGCCAAGGCCGTGCACAAGGGCCGCAGCGCCCACGACCACCTGCTCGCCCTCGCGCAGAGCCAGGGCATCGGCCGCCGGCGGGTCGCCGAGGTCATCGACCTGGTCGGCCTGCACGACGTCGCCCGCAAGCGCGCCGGCGGCTTCTCCCTCGGCATGGGCCAGCGGCTCGGCATCGCCTCGGCGCTGCTGGGAGACCCGGCCACGATCATCCTCGACGAGCCCGTCAACGGCCTCGACCCCGACGGCGTGCTGTGGATCCGCACGCTGCTGCGCGGCCTGGCCGCCGAGGGCCGCACCGTGTTCGTCAGCTCCCACCTCATGAGCGAGATGGCGCTGACCGCCGAGCGCCTCGTCATCGTGGGCCGCGGCCGGCTGCTGGCCGACACCACCGTCGACGACCTCATCGCCTCCGCCACCGACCGCCCCGTGGTCGTCCGCTCCCCGCAGGCCGGCGAGCTGGGCCGGCTGCTCGTCAGCGCCGGCGCCAGCGTCACCGACGTCGAGGTGGGGGAGCTGTCCGTCACCGGCACCACCGCCGAGCGGATCGGCCAGGTGGCCGCCGAGCGCGGCATCGTCCTGCACGAGCTGCACACCGAGAAGGCGTCGCTGGAGCAGGTCTACATGGCCCTCACCCGCGACTCCCGCGAGTACACCACCGACGACGAGCCCCAGCGGGCCGACCAGCAGCAGGAGGTCGCAGCATGACCACCGACACGAGCAGGACGACGACGCGCGAGCAGGGCGCCGTCCCCGCCGCGCGCGGGCACCGCTCGGACCACCGGGCCGCGAGCGGCAGCGCGCCCTCCGGCGCCACGCTGCCCCGCGCCGTGCTCGCCGAGTGGACCAAGCTGCGGTCGCTGCGCTCGACGTGGTGGACGCTGCTCATCGCGCTCGCGCTGGCCATCGGCTTCGCCGCGCTCATCGCCGCGGTGATCTCCAACCCCGAGAACGCCCAGCCGCGCGGCGGACCCGGCGCGAACGGACTGGCCGACCCGGTGGCCGCGGCTCTGGGGGCCACCGGCTTCTCCGCGCTCGTGCTGGGCGTGCTCGGCGCGCTCGTGGCCTCGGGGGAGTACGCCACCGGCTCGATCTCCTCCAGCCTCATGGCGCTCCCGCGCCGCTGGCCGCTGGTGGTGGCCAAGACGTCGGTGCTCCTGGCGGTGCTGGTGCCCTTCACCCTGGTGCTCTCGCTGGGCGCGCTGTGGATCGCGCAGGTGGTCTACGGCGACGCGGCCACCATCGACTGGACCGCGGGCGAGACGGTCTCCGCCGTGCTCGGCAACTGCGCCTACCTCGTGGCGGTCGCGCTCTTCGGCCTCGGCCTGGGCCTGCTGCTGCGGGCGACCGCGGGCGCCATCACCTTCCTCGTGGCGGTGGTGTTCGTGGCCCCGCCGCTGCTGCAGCTGGTCACCTGGGACTGGGTGGAGGCGATCGCGCACCGCTTCCCCGACGTCGCTGCGGCCTCGCTGCAGTCGACCACGGGCACCGGCGTGCTGTCCGACGTGGCCGCCTGGCTGACGCTGCTCGGCTGGGCCGTCGTGCCGGTCGCGCTGGGCGCGGTGGCGCTGCAGCGCCGCGACGCCTGAGCCCTTCCGGGAGCCCGGCATCGACCTGCGCACCGCCTCCGCCGCCCACCCCCGTCTGCGCGACGCGGGGTGGGCGGCGGTGCTGCTGCTCCCGCTCGTCCCCGACGCCTACCTCAGCTCGGGCCCGCACGCCGTGCCCGCCGTGCTGGTGTGCGCGCTGCCGCTGTGGTGGCACCGGCGGGCGCCCCTGGCCGCGCTGCTGGTCACCTGCCTCCTCGTGGCCCCGGCCTGGGGCGCCCTGGGCGGCCGTCCGGCCTTCCCGGCGGTGCTGGTGCTGGCCGGCGTGGTCTCCCTGGCGCTGCACCGGCGCGGCGCGCAGCTGCGGGTGGGCGTGGTGGCCGCCGTCGCCGTCGTCCTCGTCCTGGCCGCCACCGACCGGCTGGCCCGCGGCGGCGGCGCACCACCCACCTCCGTGTGGGCCGCGCCGGTGGTGGTCGGCCCGATGCTCGCCGCCGCCGTGTTCCTGGGCACCACCCTGCGGGCCCGTCGCGAGCAGGTGCGCCTGCTGCGCGAGCGCGCGGAGCAGCTGCGGGCCGAGCGCGACCAGCGCGCGCAGATCGCCGTGGCCGCCGAGCGCGCCCGCATCGCCCACGAGCTCCACGACGTGGTCGCGCACGCCCTCACCGTGGTGGTGCGCCTCGGCGACGGCATGACCGCCCGCGCCCGCCGCGACCCCGCCGCCCCGCCGGACGCGCGCGCCCTGGACGCCATGACCACCACCTCCCGCCAGGCGCTCGCGGAGATGCGCCGCCTGCTCGGCGTGCTGGAGCAGCCGGCCCGCGGTGAGGCCGCCTCCGGTGACCGGGTGCCGCTGCCGGGAGCCGAGGAGGACGACGACGGCCTGGACGCCGTGGTCGCCGCGGTCCGCGCCGCGGGCGTGCCCGTGCGGCTCACCCGCAGCGGCCCGCAGGACGGCTGGAGCCGCGCCACGCGTCTGGCCGTGCACCGCATCGTCACCGGAGCGCTGACCAACGTGCTGGACCACGCCGGCCTGGGGGTGCGGGCGGAGGTGGCCGTGAGCTGCGACGGCCGGTCGGTGGAGGTGGTGGTGGACGACGACGGCGTGGGCGTCGGCGTGGCACCCACCGGAGCCGGCGGTGGCGGGCCGGGGCCGGGGCGGGGGCGCGGCCTGCCGGGCATGCGCGAGCGGGCCGAGGCCTTCGGAGGGACCTTCACCGCCGGACCGCGGGCGACCGGCGGGTGGCGCGTGCGCGCGGTGCTGCCGCTGCAGCCGGGCGAGCAGGGGCAGGCTGGTGCGCTGTGAGCGAGGGGGAGCGCGTGCTGCGCGTGCTGCTGGTCGACGACCAGGCGCTGGTCCGGCTCGGGTTCCGCATGCTGCTGGAGTCGGCGGGTCCCGAGGAGGGCCTGGAGGTGGTGGGGGAGGCCGGCGACGGCGCCGCTGCCGTGCGCATGGTGGCCGCCCTGCAGCCCGACGTGGTGCTCATGGACGTGCGCATGCCCGGCTTGGACGGCATCGAGGCGACCCGGCGGATCGTGGAGTCCGGGTCTGCGGCGCGGGTGCTGGTGCTCACCACCTTCGACCTCGACGAGCTGGCCTTCGCCGCGCTGCGCGCCGGGGCCAGCGGGTTCCTGCTCA
Source organism: Streptomyces sp. NP160 (assembly GCF_006335115.1). GTDB lineage: Bacteria > Actinomycetota > Actinomycetes > Actinomycetales > Quadrisphaeraceae > Quadrisphaera. The sequence goes on along the minus strand of NZ_VDMJ01000044.1, from coordinate 20,273 downwards.
AGGACGCCCAGCCCGACGAGCTGGTCCGCGCCCTGCACGCGGTGGCCGCCGGTGACGCGGTGCTGACGCCGCGGCTGACCCGCCACCTGCTGCGCCTGGCCGAGGAGCGGCTGCGGGGCGGCGCTCCACCGGACGCCGCGCCCGGCGCCGCGGCGCGTCCCGAGCAGGCGCAGCTGGAGCAGCTCACGCCGCGCGAGCGCGACGTGCTCGCGGAGGTGGCCCGGGGGCTGTCGAACGCCGAGATCGCTGCGCGGCTGGTGCTCTCGGAGCCCACGGTCAAGGGCCACGTGGGCCGCCTGCTGGCCAAGCTGGGGCTGCGCGACAGGGTGCAGGTGGTGGTGTGGGCCTACCGCGCCGGCGTGGTCACCCCCGACGACCCCACCCCCTCCCCGTGACCACGGGGGGACGGGGGAGCGGTGGGGCTGGTCCGGGGCCCGGACAGGGGCGCGCGTAGCGTCGTGGCCCGTGTCCGCGCTGCTCGTCGTCGTCGTCTCCGCTGAGGGCCGAGCGCCCGCCGTCGTCGGGGTCGACGAGCCGGTGGTGGCGGCCGACGACCTCGGCCTGACCCGCGGTGACGGCTGCTTCGAGGGGCTGCGGCTCGTGCGCGGCGCCGCCGGTGCTCCCGGCGCCGTCACCGTCCCCAACCTGGAGGCGCACCTCGCGCGGCTGCAGCGCTCAGCGCGCTCGCTCGACCTCCCCGACGACCCCGCCCCGTGGGCGCGGGCACTGGACGCGGCCGCACAGCAGTGGGCCGAGGGCCACCCCGAGCACCACGAGGCCGCGGTCAAGCTGTCCGTGACCCGCGGCCGTCCGGCACCCGCCGGCGAGGCGCCGCAGCCGACCGTGCTGGTCACGGTGAGCGCGCTGGACGCCGGGTCGTCGCGGGCCCGTCGCGACGGGGTCTCGGTGGCGTCGATGACGCGCGGCTACGGGCCCGAGGCCTTCGCCGGTGCGCCGTGGCTGCTCGGCGGGGTCAAGACGCTCTCCTACGCCGTCCACACCGCGGCCCAGCGCGAGGCGGCCCGCCGCGGCGCCGACGACGCGCTGTTCACCGCCGCCGACGGGTCGCTGCTCGAGGCGCCGACCGCGTCGGTGCTGTGGGTGCCCGGGCCCGGCGAGCTGCGCACCGTGGCGCAGGGCGACAACGGCATCCTCGGCAGCACCACCCAGCACCTGCTCTTCGACCGCGCCCGCCGCGCGGGGTGGCGCGCGGAGGAGACCGACGGCACCCTCGCCGACCTGCGTGCGGCGCAGGTGGTGCTGCTGACGAGCGCCGTCCGCGGGCCGGTGCGGGTGGTGCGGCTGGACGGCGAGCCCGTCAGCCAGCACCCGGCCGCCGCCTCGCTCACGGCCGAGCTGCAGGAGCTGGCCGGCTTCTGACCCGCGGTGCAGGTCGACCCCCTCGACGGCTGGCGCTCCGGGCCGACCGGGTTGGATGGGGTGATGCCGCACCTGCTGCACCTCGACTCCTCCATCGGTCCCGCCTCCGGCCCCGGCGCCTCGCGGTCCCGCGAGATCACCGCGACCTTCGCCGCCGCCTGGCAGCAGGCCGGCCCGGACCGCACGGTGACCCACCGCGACCTCGTCGCCGAGCCGCTGCCGCACCTGCTCGACCCCGACCTGCACTGGGCGCCGGCCCTGCGCCCGGAGGGGGCCAGCCCCGACCCCGCCGCCGAGGCGCTGCAGGCCCGGCTGCTGGAGGAGCTGCTGGCCGCCGACGTGCTGCTCGTCGGCGCTCCGCTCTACAACTACTCCCTGCCGTCCACCCTGAAGGTGTGGCTCGACAACATCCACGTGCCGGGCACCACCACGCCGTTCCCCGGCCACGAGGCGCAGCCGCTGGCCGGGCGCACCGCCGTGGTCGTCACCAGCCGCGGCGGCACGTACGACCCGGGCACGCCCACGCAGGACTGGGACCACGCGGTCCCGCCGCTGAGGATCGTGCTGGGAGACGCCCTGGGCATGGACGTCCGCGTCATCACCACCAGCGCCACCCTGTCCGAGCACGTGGAGGCGCTGGCCGCCGGCGCCGAGCGCGCCAGGGCCGACCGCGCCGCTGCCCACGAGCAGGCGGCGGCCCTCGCGCGCGAGCTGGCCGGCGCGAACCTGTAGGATCCTTGCTCAGCCGCGCTCGCGCGGCGAGATGGTGGGCGTAGCTCAGCTGGTAGAGCGCCGCGTTGTGGTCGCGGATGTCGCGGGTTCAAGTCCCGTCGCTCACCCCACCGAACAGGCCCGGGCACCGCGCCCGGGCCTGTTCTGCGTCCGCGTCCCCCGCGTCGTGGGCAGTGGTCCTCGCCCGAGCGGGTGGTGCGCTCCAAGGTCGTGGGCAGTGCTGCCGATGGTCCTCGTGAAGGAGACGCACCGCACGGACGCGGACTTCGGAGGGAGCAAGACGTGCAGCAGCAGCCGGGCCCGGACCTCGTGGTCGAGCACACGCCCGACTCGAGCGTGATGGACCTCTTGAGGCGCGGGGTGCCGCTGTCGCTGCTGGTCGACCTCTCGCTGCCCGACGGCCCGGACTCCGAGGAGATCCTCGCCGACGAGCGCTGGCCGGGCGAGGGCTCCTGGATCGACCGCTCCTGACCGGGGCCCGACCCCGCCCGAGCGGGCCCGCGCCTCAGCCCCGGGTGACGCGCTCGGCGACGGCCTTCGCCGTCGCCGAGTCGGGCCCGGGGTCCGGGACGAACACGGCGGCCCGGTAGTACTTCAGCTCCGTGATGGACTCGCGGATGTCCGCGAGTGCCCGGTGGCCGCCGTTCTTGGCGGGAGCCGAGAAGTAGGCGCGGGGGTACCAGCGCCGCGCCAGCTCCTTGACGGAGCTGACGTCGATGATCCGGTAGTGCAGGTGCTCGTCGAGCTCGGGCATGTCCCGGGCGAGGAACCCGCGGTCGGTGCCGACGGAGTTGCCCGCCAGCGGCGCCTTGCGCGGCTCGGGCACGAAGCGGCGCACGTACTCCAGGACGAGGCGGTTGGCCTCCTCCAGCGTGACGCCGTCGGCCAGCTCGTCCAGCAGACCCGACGTCGTGTGCATCGTGCGGACCACGTCGCGCATCTGCGCGAGGGCCTCGTCCGAGGGCTTGATGACGACGTCGATGCCCTCGTCGAGGACCTCGAGGTCGGAGTCCGTGACGAGCACGGCCACCTCGACCAGGGCGTCGACGCCGAGGTCCAGGCCCGTCATCTCGCAGTCGATCCAGACGATGCGCTCGGCCGAGGGGCTCACCACCGGCGTCACTGTAGTGACTGCCCGGCCCGTCGCAGGGCCGTGGGGCCCGCGCGCGGCTAGCGTGGTCGGCTGTGGAGCCCGCCCCCGCCGTCGTCCTCCGGGGTGAGGGTGAGCCGCACCTGCACCTGCCCCAGCGGCGGGCGCGCCGCACCGGGGTCGGCCGCGTGCTCGTGCGGATCGCGCTCGTCGTCGTCATCGCCGGCTGCGGGCTGCTCACGGTGCTGCTGGTGGCCAGCGACACCGGCATCACCGGCTTCGGGGTGGGCGCGGTGCTCGCGCTGCTGCCCGTGGTGCCGGTGGTCGCGGCCATCCTGTGGCTGGACAGGTACGAGCACGAGCCGCCGGGCCAGCTGGTGTTCGCCTTCGCCTGGGGCGCCTTCGTGGCGACCTTCGTCTCGCTGGTGCTCAACACCTCCTCGATGGAGCTGATCCGCGCCGCCGGGGGGAACCCCGACTCCGCGGCCGTGCTCGTGGCGCCGTTCGTGGAGGAGACCACCAAGGGGCTGGCGGTGCTGCTGCTGTGGCTGTTCCGGCGCCGCGAGTTCGACGGCGTGGTGGACGGCATCGTCTACGCGGCCCTCGCCGGGGTCGGCTTCGCGTTCGTGGAGAACGTGCTCTACCTCGGCCGCAGCTTCTCCGAGGACGGCGGCGGGGTCACCGCGGTGACGTTCGTGGTGCGCTGCCTGTTCAGCCCGTTCGCGCACCCGCTGTTCACCGCGGCCATCGGCGTGGGCATCGGGGTGGCGGCCTCCCGGCGCAACCCCGTGCTGCGGGTCTTCGCCCCGCTGCTGGGCTGGTGCGTGGCGGTGGCGCTGCACGCGCTGTGGAACCTCACCGCCTCCCAGGGGCTGCAGGGCTTCATCGGCACCTACGTGGCGCTGCAGGTGCCGATCTTCGTCGTCGCCGTCGCCGTGGCCGTGGTGGCCCGCACCCGGGAGGGGCGCGTGCTGCGCCGGCACCTGGCCGGGTACGCGCAGGCGGGGTGGATCACGCCGGCGGAGGCGCGGATGCTGTCCTCGCTGTCCGAGCGCTCGCGGGCCCGCGACTGGGCCGGGCGGGCGCTCGGCCCGCAGGCCAAGGGCGCCATGCGCGACTTCCAGGAGCTGGCCAGCGAGGTGTCCTTCCTGCGCGACCGCATGGAGCGCGGGACCGCGCCCGCCGGCGCGCCGGAGGCGGAGCTCGCCGGTCTGCAGTCGATGTGGCGGCTGCGCCGCGCCTTCGTGCCCGCGGGCGCCTGAGCCGGACGGCACCGGACCACGACGACGACGGCGGTGCGCGCGGCGCCGCGGCCGTGTGACCAAGGCCTCCCGCGACGTCGGGGTCCCACCCCTCCACGGGGCCGGGCCCGGCTCTAGCCTGCGGGACCGGCTGCAGGGGCGCCGAGCCCCCCACCACCTCCGCGGGCCGCCGGTGAGGGGAGACCGACGTGGCAGTCCGCCAGGACCTCAGCGCGCAGGAGGCCGCCGTGGTGCGGGCCTTCGTGAACCGCACCACGGCTGCGTGGATGGGGCTGGCCGCAGCGGCCCGCGCCGACAGCACCGGCACCGCCGCCCAGTCCACCGGTGAGATGGAGCCGCGCTGCGCCGAGGCGCTGGTGCTCTCCCTGGACCGGTTCGTCACCGACCAGGCCGGCCCCGTGGACGGCGCCACCGCAGCGGGGGAGCTGGCACTGGTGGCCGCCGCCGTCATGAGCCCCGCAGGCCGCTTCGTCGCCGACGCCGACGGGCGCTACGTGGCCGACAGCGCCGTGCTCGGGCTGCTGCCCGGGGAGTCCGTCCGGTCCCTGCGGATGGACCTCGTCGGGCGGCTCGCCACGCGCGTGCTGGCCGAGGTCGAGGAGCTGCAGGCGGCCACCGCCCGCTGAACGCCCCGCCCCGCGGCGGGTCGGACCGTCAGCGCCTCAGGCGCTGACGGTCCACAGGTCGCGCGCCGCGCGCCACACCGGCAGCCACGAGCCGCCCTCGGTGACCAGCGCGGCCAGGGCCAGCGGCTGTGTCAGGCGCAGGTGCAGCAGCACCACGCACGTCGCGAGCAGGGCCGCCCGGCCGCAGGAGGGCGTCGCCCCCGCCGGCGTGCGCACCCGGAACGCCGCCGTGCCGGCGTCGAGGTCGAGGACGACGCCGACGCCAGCGTCGTCCAGCAGCGCGTCGATGCCGCGCGACAGCGCGGTGACGCCCTCGCGCGCGCCCGGCGTCGTCGTCGTGGGCAGCGCCGCGAGGGGCACGGCGTAGCGGCCGAGCAGGTCGCCGGCGAGCACCGCAGCCAGGGCCACGGAGGCGCGCCAGTCGGTGGTGCCCGCGCGCAGGTGGGGGAAGGCGGTCTCCACCAGCTCGCCCAGGCTCGCGCGCAGGCGCTCCGGAACGGCCTCCCCGGCCTGGCCGGGGAGCTGCCCGTAGCGGGCGGCCTCCACGAGCTGCGCCTGCACCTCGCGCGCCACGACCTCGGGGCTGCGGCGCTGGGGCCGGCCGGTCGGCGCGGACCGGGGGAAGGACGGGGCGTCGCCCGCGCGCGGCGCCGGGACGCCGGCCGGGGCGCTCGGGGCGGGAAGGAGGGCGGACGGCGCAGCGCCCGCCGCCCCCCGGCCGGTGGCCGTGGGGGGAGGAGCGGTGAGCGTCGTCAGGGGCACCCTCCGAGGCTAGGCGGCGGGGGCGCCGCAGCGCGGTTCTGAGGGCGCGACGCGCCGCAGCCGACCTGCTGCCGACCTGCAGGAGGACGCGACAGCGCCCCGCAGCCGGTCGGGCTGCGGGGCGCTGCGGCGGTGCGGGGTGGGCCAGGGTCAGGCGTCGCTCCGCTCGGAGGAGGCGTCCACGTCGAAGGAGCCGTCGCGCTGCTGCTCGGCCGGGGCGCCCGTGGCGTCGGTGGCCGTGGTGTCACCGGCGGCCGCCGGGTCGGTGCTCGTGGTGGAGCCGGCGGCGGCACCGGCGGCACCACCCGCTGCGGCGCCCGTGCCAGCGGCGGCGCCCGTCCTGGAGCGGGCCGCGCGGCGGGCGGGGGTGCGCGGCGACGTGCCCGAGGAGCTGGCGCGGCCGCCGCGGCCGCTGCCCCGGGTGCGGGCCGCGGCGTCGTCGGCCTTCTGCTCGAGGCTGTCGGCGGCGTCCGCGATGCGGTCGGTGGCCTTCTCGGCGACGTCGGCGGCCTTGGCGGCCAGCCCGCCCCCGCGCCCGGCGGTGCGGGTGGCCCCGGTGCCCTCGACGGCGCCGTCCTCGGTCTCCTCGCCCTTGGTGGGCCCACCGGACTTCTTCGCCTTCTTCGACGCGGCGCGCAGAGCGTCGTTGTGGTCGCGCTCGGCCTTCTCGGCGTCCTTGCCCACCGCCTCGGCGTGCTTGGCGGCGATCTTCAGCTGCTCCTTGAGCGACTCGACGCCCTTGCGGGACGCGGCGACGTCGCGGTCGGCGAGCTCCAGCTGCGCGCGGGCGGCGCGCCGCACGGCCTTGGCGGCCTTGCGGACCTGCTTGGCCTCCTCGACCTTGCGGGCGAGGGTCTCGCGCTGGTCACCGGCGTCGTGCGCGGCGCGGGCGGCGCGCTCCAGGGCGACGCGCGTGAAGTCGGCGCGACCCGCGGCCCTGTCCGGTGCCGGGGTCGAGGCCGCGGCGTCAGCGGTGCTCTGGCGGTCGGTGCTCTCGGGCGCGCTCGTGCGCCCACGGGTGTTCTCAGCCACCTCGCCAGTCTCGGACGGGTGATCACCGGTCGCCACCCGGACCGGTGCCGGGGGACGTCCCCAGGCCGGGGGCCCCTGCAGCCCGCAGGATGGGGGCATGACCACCTGGCTCATCACCGGCTGCTCGACCGGCCTGGGGCGCGCCCTCGCCTCCGCCGTCCTCCAGAGGGGGTGGAACGCGGTCGTCACCGCCCGCGACCCCGAGACCGTCCGCGACCTCGTCGAGGCGCACCCTGAGACGGCGCTCGCGGCGGCCCTCGACGTCACGGACGCGGCGCAGGTGCGGTCCGCCGTCGACGCCGCCGTCGAGCGGTTCGGCGCTGTGGACGTGCTGGTCAACAACGCCGGGTACGGCTACCGGTCGGCCGTGGAGGAGGGCGACGACGACGACGTGCGCGCCCTGTTCGACACCAACGTGCACGGCGCCGTCGCCATGACCAAGGCGGTGCTGCCGGGCATGCGCCAGCGCCGCAGCGGTGCGGTCGTCAACATCTCCTCCATCGGCGCGCAGCTGTGCCCGCCCGGCTCGGGCTACTACGCGGCGTCCAAGCTGGCGCTCGAGGGCATCACCGGCTCGCTGCGCGCCGAGCTCGCGCCGCTGGGCATCACCGCGGTGGCCGTGGAGCCGGGCGGCTTCCGCACCGACTTCGCCGGCAGGTCGCTGACCGGGACGTCCACGGTCATCGACGACTACGCCCAGACCGTCGACGCGCGCCGCAAGGAGAACGACAGGGTCCACGGCACGCAGCCGGGAGACCCGGACCTCGCCGCACGCGCGATCATCGACGCGGTCACCTCGCCCGAGCCGCCCGCGCTGCTGCTGCTGGGCAGCGACGCGCTCGAGGCCGCGCGCGGGATCAACGAGGCCCGCCGCCGCGAGCTGGAGTCGTGGGCCGCGGTCTCCACCAGCACGGACGTCCGCGAGGACTGACGCGCCGGCGTGCGCTCGGACTGCGGTCGGGCGGCGTTCCGGGCGGCCGCCACCGCTTACGATCGTCACGTGGTGGTGGTCAACCGGGTGGCGCGCGCCGTGGTGCTGCTCGCCCTCGTGTGGTCGCTGGGCAGCCTGCTCGCCGCGGTCAACTGGCACAGCAACTTCACGGCGCTGCAGGGCAGCGGCGACAGCGGGTCCGAGTTCGTCCTGCACGCCCAGGAGCGCTGGCAGCACTGGGTGGACATGACCCTCATCGGTGTCGTGGTGGCGGTGCTCGCCCTGGTCGGCGCCCTGTGGCCGCTGGTGCGCGCCGTCGGGCAGCGCGCCGAGCGCGGCGCCGAGGACCACGCCGGGAGCGCGACGGAGATCGACCTGCGCGGGCGCGACGGCTTCGGCGGCGGCTCGGAGGAGGTCCGCCGGCAGGCGGAGAAGCGCGATGCCGTCTGAGGAGCCCGTCGAGCACCTCGTGCGGCAGGGCCGCGGCGCGCGGGTGCTGCGCTGGCTGGTCGTGGGGTTCGGCACGTACAACGTGCTGGTGCACGCCGTGGAGGGGCGGTTCTGGCTGGCCCTCGCCTGGGCCGCCGTGACCGGCGCGCTGCTCGCCGTGCAGCTGGCCCCCCGCCGGCTCGGGACGCGCGTCGAGGGCGACGGCCTGCGCGTGGGCAGCGGCACCCGGTGGGGCCGCCTCATCACCTGGGACCAGGTGGAGCGCCTGCGCCCGCAGGGCCCCTACGACAGGGCGAGCGCCCTGGTCCTGCGGGACGGCCACCGCCTGCTCCTGCTGCGGGGGATGGACGCCGCCGCCGTGCGCGCGCTCGCCTCCTCCCGCGGCCTGCCCCTGGAGGAGCCGGGGCAGCGGCGTCTCCCGGCCCGGCCCCGCGGAGCCGGCTCCGGTGGCGCACCCGTGGCGGCTCCGCCGCCGGGTGGGGCCCCCGCCGGTCCCGTCGACCCCCTGGACGACGGTCCCCTCGACGGTCCGTTCCGCGCGTCGCGCCGCTCCGGCTGACCCTCAGTCGAGGTCGACCGGCAGCGCCGGGTCGCGGTGGTGGTCCAGGGCCCGCCGCAGCTGGCGCTCGGTCACCCGCCCCGGTGACAGCGGCGGCAGAGCGTCCAGGGGGAACCACCCGACGTCGAGCGTCTCCAGCTCCTGCGCCGGCCTGACGTCGCCGGTGGCCCGGCACAGGAAGAACAGCTTGAACACCGCCACCGGCAGCGGCGGGGTGTGGCCCTGCACGTCACGCTCCCAGCAGGCGAAGAGCTTGACCACCTCGGCTTCGTAGCCGCTCTCCTCCCGCACCTCGCGCAGCACCGCGGTGCGCGGGGTGTCGAGCGGGTCGGCCCAGCCGCCGGGAGGGCACCACATGCCGTCGGAGCGCTCCTGCATGAGCAGCACGCGCTCGTCGTCGTCGAAGAGCACGCCGCGCACGTCGACCTTGGGGGTGGCGTACCCGCTGTCGCGCCCCAGCTCGAGGTGCAGGTCGTCCGCGGGGCGGTCCGTCAGGACGGCGAAGAGCTCCGCGGCCAGCCGGTTCGCCTGCGCGTAGCGCACCTGGTCGTAGCGGTCCTGCGCGAACGTGGCGCCGTCCTGGGAGAGGGCCGCCAGCTCCACGGCCACCCGGCGCACCCGCTCCGCCGCGTCGGTCGCCCGGTCGCTGCTGGCCGACGGGATCTCCACGCCGCCACCGTACGGGCGCGGACCGGGCGGGGTGTGACGCCGGGCGCACCGTCCCGCCGGGCAGGCAGAACTCGCCGGCGACGCCCGGTGCGGGGCTGCGGGAGCACTTCTGCGTGCTGGGCGGGACACCTGCGCCGGCCGTGGTGCTCACACTCCGTGGCGGTCACCCAGCGTGGCGCACGCGTGTGACGGGTGGTGCTCAGGAGACGATGCGGGCGTGCTTGCGCCTGAGCTGACCCTGGCCGACGTCGTCCCGGGGAGGCCGCTCGAGGCCCTCCTGCGCACCCTGCGCCCGAACGCCGACGGCTCCCTCGCCGTCCTCGTGGGCCTCACCGAGCACCCCCATCCCGCCGTGCGCGCCTCCCTCGCCCAGCGCCTCCCGCTGCTGCCCCACGGCGCCGCCGGACCGGCGCCCGAGCTGGTCAGCGCCCTCGCCCGGCTCGTCGGCGACGACGACGCCGGCGTGCGGGAGGCCGCCTGCTTCGCCCTGGCCACGATGTGGCGCGACCACGACGCCCCCGGCCTGTGCGACGCCCTCGCCGCCCGCCTGGAGGAGGACGACGACGAGGAGGTCCGCGACGAGGCGCTGCTGGGGCTGGCGCACCGCCGAGACCCGCGGGCCCTCGCCGCCGTCGGTGCTGCGCTGGCCCGCGCCGACGGGCCCGTCTCCCGCCTCGTGCTGGAGGCCGCGGGCGCGCTCGGCGACCCCTGCCTCCACGACGCCGTGCGCACCCACGCGGAGGCGTGGCTGGCCGACTCCGGCGCCGACCCGGCGGACCTGGACGTCGTCGAGGCCGTGGTGCGCCTGACCGACCCGGACGGCGTCGGCGACGACCTCCTCGACGGGGTGGCGGACCTGTGCCGCGCTCGCGCTCACGCCCGCCCCGCCGGCCGGTCGGTGGCCGCCTGGGAGCAGCTCGACGCCGTGCTCGACGTGTCTCCCCACCGCGCCCGGCAGGTCCTCGAGGACGTGGCGGCGCGTCTGCACGGCGACCCCGCGGCGCTGCACCACCTGCGCCACAGCTCGGCGCTCGGACAGCTGGCCGCCGCTGCGCCCGGCGTCTGAGCGCGCGTCGGTAGCGTCGGCCGCGTGCAGAGCGCCCCGCCGTCAGCGTCCCCGTCGTCCGCCGCCGCCGTGGTCTTCGACATCGGCGGGGTGCTGTCGGCTCCCGAGGGCGCGGTGCCCGCGGTGGCGGCGGCGCTCGACCTGCCGGTCGAGGTGGTCGGTGCGGCGTACTGGCCCTCGCGCGACGCCTACGACGCCGGCGGTGCCCTGGCGGACTACTGGGACGCCGTCGGGACCGGGCTCGGGCTCGACCTCAGCGACCGGGCCGCGGAGCTGGACGCCCTGGACGCGGAGCGCTGGGCCCGCACGGGCCCCGAGGCGGACGCGCTGCTGGCCGAGGTGGTCCCGGCGGTCCGGGAGCGGGGGATGAAGCTGGCCGTGCTGTCCAACGCCCCGGCGTCGCTGGAGGGCGTGGTGCGCGCGTCGGCGTGGTCGCAGCCCTTCGACGTGCTGGTCTTCTCGGCCGCCCTCGGCGTGGCCAAGCCGGACCCGGCGGTCTACGAGGCCGTGGAGCGGGCGCTCGACCTGCCCGGCGACCAGCTGGTCTTCTTCGACGACCGGCCCGTCAACGTCGAGGCCGCCCGCGCCCGCGGCTGGCGCGCCCACGTCTGGCAGGGCGCCGACGGCGCGCGCCAGCACCTCCTCGACGAGGGTGTCCTCAGCGGCTGACCCGCTGCGGCACCACGAGCGGCCACCGCGTCGTGGGGGCGTGGGCATCCGGAGCGCGGCGGCGGGCGTCGTCGTCCTGGTGTCCCTGCTGGCCGGGTGCGGCGCACCGGACGGGGAGCCGGCGGAGGAGCCGGAGCCGGCGTCGACGGTCGCCCCGGTGCCGGCGGCCGCGGGCGGCTGGGAGCCGACGAGCGGCGCTCCGCTGGAGCCGCGCGGCGCAGCGCTGCCGGTGTGGACCGGGGACGGCTCCTGCTGCTCGGCGGGTCCCGCGTCGACGAGCAGCAACCGCCCTGCCCACCGGCGGCGAGCTGCGCCGGCGTGGAGCCGACCCGGTTCGACGACGGCGCCGCGTGGGACCCGGCCACCGGCCGCTGGAGCCACCTCGTGGACCCGACCGGCGCGGACAGCCACCTGTCGCAGGACGGCGACGGCGCGGTGTGGTCGGGGACCTCGGTGTTCACGCGCGGGCAGCGGACCACGCCGGACCTCGCGCTCGGCACCACCAGCACGGCTGACGGATGGGTCTGGCGCGGTCTCGGCGCCGCGCCGCCGCGGTCCTGACTGAGGCATCCCGCGCGTCGCGGCAGGTCGCGGCTCCGCCGGTGCGCATCCTGGGGGACCAGCACCGCCCGCCACGACGCCTGGAGCCCCATGAGCACGCCGCAGCGCGCGGGCCCCGCCCCGCGGCCCGCGCGGCAGCGGGTGGCCGCCGTCGACGTCGTGCGGGGGCTGCTCCTGGTGGCGATCGTGCTGAGCGGCAGCCTGCTGGAGCCGCCCGCGTGGTTCGACCACGCGCCCTGGACGGGCGTGCACCCGCTGGACCTGCTGTTCCCCTCCTTCGTGCTGCTCATGGGCGTGGGTCTGGGCTTCGCGAGCGCGGGGGGCGTGCACCTGGCGCGGCTGCCCCGGCGGGTGCTGGTGCTGCTGGCGGCCGGGCTCGCCTACAACGCCGCCGTCCAGTGGGCCCGCGCGGGAGGGGTCGAGCTCGACCAGCTGCGGTGGACCGGGGTGCTGCAGCTGTTCGCGCTGCTGGCGCTCGTCATCACCGTGGTGCACCTCGTGGTGCGGGGCTGGGTGGCCTGGACCGCCGTCGCGCTGGCCTTCGCCGCCGGGCACACCGTGCTGGTGGCGGGCTGGGCCGCGGGGTGTCCCGGCGGGGAGGTGACGCCGGAGTGCAACCCCTCCCTCGGCATCGACCCCGCCGTCGTGCCGGCGCAGCACCTGTACTGGCAGATGGCTGCCGGCCACGACCCGGAAGGGCTCGTCGCCCTGCTCGGGGCGTGCGCCACCACCGCCGCCGGCGTCGCCGCGGCTCACGCCCTGCGCGGCCGTGGCGGCAGCTCGGGGACGGTGCCCGCCGCGGGGCGGCTCGTGGTGGTCGCCGCGGTCCTGGCCGGGGGCGCGCTGGTGGCGTCCCTGTGGGTGCCCGCCGCGAAGCGGCTGTGGACGGCGCCCTTCGGCCTGTCCGTCGCCGCCGGCGCCATCGCGCTGGTGGCGGCGGTGCACCTGCTCGTCGACGCGCCGTGGGTCGAGCGCCGACCAGTGCGGGGCCCCGCGCTCCCGGCGACCCGCGCCGGAGGACCCCGGCACCGGGCCGGCCGGTCGAGACCTGGTGCACCGGCGGTCGCGGTGGCCGCTGCGGCAGCCGTCCTCCGGGCGCTCCGGGAGCCCTTCGTGGCGCTGGGGCGCAACAGCCTGCTCGTCTACGTGGGCAGCGAGGTGCTCGCCGCCGTCCTCCTGCTGCGCCCGCTGCGCCCGGACCCGGCGGCGGAGCCGAGCCACGCGCAGGCGCTCGCCGAGCACCTCGCCTGGCTGGGCGGTCCGCAGGTCGGGCTCAGCGCCGCGCTGCTCGCGGGCTGGTGGGCGCTCGCGCTGCTGCTGCACCGGCGCCGGTGGTACCTGCGCGCCTGAGGGTCAGGCCCCGCCGTCGTCGTCGGCAGGAGCGGTGTCGTAGCGGCGGTACATCGCCGCCATCCCGCCGCTGGTGTCCAGGCTCCTCAGCAGCGCGTCGGCGATGCCCGTGAGCTGGTCGAGCTGCTGCGGGCTGAGGACGTCGACGACGTGCTCGCGCACCGCCCGCACGTGACCCGGCGCCGCCTGCTCGATCCGCTCGAGGCCGCCGTCGGTGAGCGCGGCGACGGTGGCGCGGCCGTCGTCGGTGGCGGGCCGGCGCTGGACGAGACCGCGGGCCTCCATCCGCTTCACCACGTGGGAGAGGCGGGGGAGGGTGGCGCTGGTCTGCGCGGCCAGCTCGCTCATGCGCAGGGCGCGACCGGGTGCCTCGGACAGCATCGCGAGCACGAAGTACTCGAAGAGAGTGACGTCGGCGTCGCGGCGCAGCTGGCTGTCGAGCGTGCCGGGCAGCACCTCCAGGAGGGCGGCCACGCGCACCCAGGCGGCGAGCTGGGTCCTGTCGAGCCAGGGGACGTCCACAGGGACATGGTGCCGCTGATTACTTGTCGCTTCAACTTCTCAGTGCTAGCGTCACCCCGGAAGTTGAAGCGACAACCATGTGGAGGAGCCCCGTGGAACCGGTCGTCCTGCGCCGCGGCAGCACCGCTGGCGCCGACCCGTCCGCGCCGCTCGTGGTGCTGCTCCACGGTCGCGGCGCCACCGAGGCCGACGTCATCGGCCTCGCCGACCACCTGCCCTCCGGCCCGGGCGCTCCCGAGTGCGTGGCGCTGCGCGCCCCCATCGCCGAGGGCGGCGGCTTCGCGTGGTTCGCCAACGCCGGCACCGGCCGCCCGCTGCCCGACTCCCTCGCGGCCTCGACCGCCTGGTTCCGCGCGTGGCTCGACGCCGAGGCTCCTCTCGACGTCGCAGACCCGCGCCAGGTGCTGCTCGTCGGGTTCAGCGGGGGAGCGACCTTCGCCGGCGGCGCGCTGCTGGCCGACCCGGCCCGGTACGTCGGACTCGCCACCCTCTTCGCCACGCTGCCCTTCGACGCGGGGGTGCCCACCACGCCCGGCCACCTCGCCGGCGTCCCGGTCTTCGTCGCCCAGGGCGACGCCGACACGGTCATCCCGCCCGAGCTCCAGCGCCGCACCTGGAGCTACCTCCACGAGGACTCCGGCGCCGACCTCACCGCCGTGCGCACGCCCGGTGGCCACGGCCTGACCGCCGACGTCGTCGTCGCCCTCCACCGCTGGACCGCCGCCGTGCTGCAGGGGAGCCTCGCCTGATGGACCTCGGACTCTCCGGCCGCGTCGCCGTCGTCACCGCCGCCTCCAAGGGGCTGGGCCGCGCCAGCGCGCTGGCCCTGGCCGCGGAGGGCGCGCGCGTGCTCGTCTCCGCCCGGACCGCCGACCTCCTCGACGAGGTGGTCGGCGAGGTCACCGCCTCCGGCGGCGAGGCGATCGCGGTGCCCGCTGACATGACCGACCCCGCCGCGCCGCAGCGCCTGGTCGACGCGGCGCTGGAGCGGTGGGGCCGCCTCGACGCGGTGGTCGGCAACGCCGGAGGTCCGCCCTCCGGGCGGGCCCTGGACGTCGACGACGACGCGCTGCTCGCCGCCTTCCAGGCCAACGCCCTGGCGTCGGTCCGGCTGGCCCGAGCGGCCGTGCCGCCCATGGCCGAGCGCGGCTGGGGGCGGGTCGTGTTCATCGCGTCGGCCAGCGTCAAGCAGCCCATCCCCGACCTCGCGCTGTCCAACACCGCGCGGACCGCGCTGTGGGCGTGGACCAAGACGGCGGCCGCCGACGTCGCCGCCCGCGGCGTGACGATCAACATCGCCGCGCCGGGCCTGCACGCCACCGACCGGCTCCTCGAGCGCGGCGTGCCCGCCGGCGCGCGCACCGGGACGCCGGAGGACTTCGGGAAGGTCGTCGCCTTCCTCTGCTCCGAGCCCGCCGCCTTCGTCAACGGCACCGCCGTGGCCGTGGACGGCGGAGCCACCCTCGGCCTGCTCTGACCCCGTCCGGAGGTGGCCCGCCGCCCATGACCACCGACGACCGTCCGTGATCATGGACGTCGGCCACCCTCCACCGCTCGTCGACGTCCCGGAGGACCCGCCATGACCAGCCCCACCCCGTCAGGCGCCAGCGAGCTGCTGCTCCCGGGCGCCACCGCGATGGACGCCGTCACGCTGCACGTGGCCGACCTGCCCGGCATGGCCGCGTACTACCGCGACGCGCTCGGCCTGGTGGAGCTCGACGGCGCGGCGGCGCGCACCGCTGTCGACCTGGCCACCCCGGGCGCCGCCGGCGCGCAGCACGCCGTGCTCGGGCGGGGGACCGCGCCGCTCGTCGTCCTCGTGCACACCCCGGGGCTGCCGGCGCCGAAGCGCGGCGAGGCGGGGCTGTTCCACACCGCGCTGCTCTTCCCCGACCGCGCCGGGCTCGCCGACGCCGTCGCGCGCGCCGCCCAGCACCCCCGGTCGCGCTACGTCGGCTCCGCCGACCACCTCGTGTCCAACGCGTTCTACTTCACCGACCCCGAGGACAACGGCATCGAGCTGTACTGGGACCGACCGCGCGAGCAGTGGGACTGGCGGGCCGGCCGCGTGGTCATGGACAACGCCCCGCTCGACCCGAACACCTTCCTGCGCGAGCACGTCTCCGCACCTCTCGACCAGCCCGCGCGCGGCGACGCCGAGGTCGGCCACGTGCACCTCAAGGTCGGCGACGTCGAGACCGCCCGTGCCTTCTACGTGGACGCCCTCGGCTTCGAGGTGACCGCGCAGTGGCACGGCGCGCTGTTCGTGGCCGCCGGCGGCTACCACCACCACATGGCCATGAACACGTGGTCGAGCCGCGGCGCCGGCGCCCGCGCCGCGACGCTCGGGCTGGGGCAGGTCTCGCTGGTGCTGCCGGCGCGCTCCGACCTCGACGCCCTGGCCGACCGGCTGCGCGCGGCGCGGGTGGACGTCCGCGACGACGGGCGCACGCTGCGCTTCGAGGACCCGTGGAAGAGCCTGCTCGAGGTCAGCGCCGCCGCCTGACCGCGCCGCTCCGCGCTGGGCGGATCCACGCCACTCCCTGGATGGCACGGGGCAGCCGGTCAGGAGGCCCGGCGCAGGCGCTCGGGCACGACGGCCTCGCGGGGAGCGGTCGGCGTGAAGGCGTACGAGTCCACCCCCAGCCCGCGCAGCACCGCCTGCTCGACGGGCGAGTGCCCGCCGGGTCCGGAGCCAGCGGGCCGGTCGAAGCGCATCGGCTCGGCCAGCGCGATCGGCGGGTTGGTGATGAGCCGCTGCGCGCGCAGCACGTTCTGCGACGTCGCGTGCAGCGTGAACGGGTGCATGAGCACCACGTCGCCGGCCTTCCCCGTCACCTCGGTGAACTCGCGGCAGCGGCTGATGAGCGGCGTCTCCTGCAGCTCGGTCGGCAGCAGTCCCTCGGGGTGCTCGGCGAGGTGACGCGCCACCACGCCGACCGAGTCGGTCGCCACGAACGTGCCGCCGCCGGTGGAGAGCACGTCGGTCCACAGCACGATCGTCAGCAGCCCCTGCTCGGGGGAGTCGAGGAAGTGCCGGAAGAAGTCGCCGTCCTTGTGCCACCCCGGCACCTGCGGTGTCGGCGGGTCGAACGGCCGGTCGGCGCCGACGCCCAGGTTGGCGATGAAGCCGTCGCCCCACTCCCACGGCAGGTCCACGCGCGGGTCGGAGGGTGTGTGGCCGAGCAGCTGCAGCGCCGCCGCGTGCGCCCGGGGCGCCAGCTGCGCCGCGTCGACCCGCTGCTCGGTCGGCAGGTGCACGCGCGGCCGCGTCCACGTGCCCGGGTCGTCGGGGTCCACGCCGAGGCGCTGCCACCCCCGCGACACCCAGCCCGGGGGCTGGCTCGCGGGGTCGAAGGCGCCCTCGACGACGACGACGCCGGTGGCCAGGAACTCCTCGACCTGCTCCGCCGAGAGGGGGTTCTCGCTCATGGTGGTGCTCCGTGGTGGTGCGTCTGCGGGCTGCCGGGGTGCTCCAGCAGCGGGGACTCGGGAGGCGGGAGCCTCGCCGTCGGTCAGCCCTTGAACGCGCCGTCCATGATCCCGGACACCATCTGGCGGCCGAAGAACGCGAACAGCACGAGCAGGGGCACGGTCACGAGGAAGGAGCCGGCCATCGCCAGGCCCAGGTCCACCGTGAGGTTGGACTGCAGCGCCTTGATGGCGATCTGCGCGGTGTAGACCTCCGGCGACTTCAGCACGATGAAGGGCCACAGGAAGTCGTTCCAGGCGTTGACGAAGCCCAGCAGCCCGAGCACGAACGCCGCGGGCCGCACGATGGGAAAGGCGATCTTCGAGAAGATCTGCCAGCTGCTGGCGCCGTCCACGCGGGCGGCCTGCAGCAGCTGGTCGTCGATGGTCGCCGAGATGTGCTGGCGCATCCAGAAGATGCCGAACGCGCTGACGAGCCCGGGCACGACGAGCGCCTGCAGGGAGTCGACCCACCCCAGCTGCGCGATGACCATGTACTGCGGGATCACGGACAGCGACGCCGGCACGGTCATGGTCAGCACCAGCAGCAGGAACAGCGCGTCGCGCCCCTTGAACGCCAGCTTGGCGAAGGCGAACCCCGCCAGGGCGCACAGGAACGCCTGCCCCACGGCGATCAGCCCGGCCACCACGAGGCTGTTGAACAGCGACCGCAGGAACGGGATGGTGTCGAAGACCAGCTGCGTCACGACGAGCAGCCGGCCGCCCGGCACGACGCGCGGCGGCATCTCGGCGGCGGCCTCGGTACCGGCGGAGGCCACGACGAACATCCAGTACAGCGGGAACAGGCACGCCAGCACGGCCAGGGTGAGGACGGCGTAGGTGTACCAGCGCACCCGCCCCACCTGCCGCGAGCGCGCCACCCTGTCGAGGCGCGGCTCCCGCCGTCGTCCTGGGCCCCTGGACCGCCCGGCGGTCGACGAGCGGTCCGGAGCGTCCACGAGCTGGGCCATCAGGCACGCCTCCCCACACGGCTGGACAGCAGGTAGTTGACGAGCGCGACCACCACGATGATCGCGAACAGGGCCACGCCGATGGCGGAGCCGTAGCCGAAGTTGAAGACGCCGAAGCCCTGCTCGAACTGGAACAGCGAGAGGGTCTGGCACTGCCGCTCCGCACCGCAGGTGGTGCCCGAGGTGGGCTGCAGCAGCAGCGGCTCGGTGAAGATCTGCAGCCCGCCGATGGTCGAGGTGATGACCGTGAAGATGATCACGGGGCGCAGGGAGGGCAGCGTGATGTTGAAGAACTGCTTCACCTCACCGGCGCCGTCCACGGAGGCGGCCTCGTACAGGTCGCGCGGCACGGCCTGCAGGGAGGCCAGGTAGAGCAGCGTCGTGTACCCGAACCAGCGCCAGGTCACCATGACGGCGATGAGCACGTGGCTGCCCAGCACGGTGTTCTTGAAGTCGATGTGCTCGAACCCCAGCAGGCCGATGACGAAGTTCAGCAGGCCGTAGTCGCGGTCGAAGAGCTGCGCGAAGACGATCGTCGTGGCCGCCACCGAGGTGATGTACGGGACGAGCATCGACATCCGCCAGAAGTTCGCCCACCGCAGCCGCGCCTTGTTGAGCACCTGCGCCAGCACCAGGGCGATGACCAGCTGCGGGACCGTCGACAGGATCCAGATGCTGAAGGTGTTGCGCAGCGCGTTCCAGAACCGCGGGTCCTCACCGAGCCGGACGAAGTTGTCCAGCCCCACGAACGTGCGCTCACCGATGGGGTTCCAGTCGAACAGCGCCACCACGAAGGTGAACAGCAGCGGGAAGAGCCCGAAGACCGCGAACAGCAGGTAGAACGGCGCGACGTAGCCGTACGGCGCCAGGCGCTCCCAGCGGCTCTCGACGGGCGTGGTGGCGGTGGTGCCGCGCGTGGCGCGCGACGCCTGCGGGGTGAGGGTGGCGCTCACAGGTCGCCCACCACGATCTCGACGTTGCGCACGCCCTTGGCCCACGCCTGCGCCGGGTCGGCGGCGCTCAGCTCGACGGCCTTGATGGCGTTCTGCAGCTCGGTGCCGATCTCGGCCGTGTACCGGCCGACGGGGAACGGGGTGATGTCGAGCACCGCCTTCGTGAAGATCGCGCCGGTGGGCGCGTCGGAGAAGTAGGGGTCGGTGGAGCCGGTCAGCTCGGGCCTGGAGTAGTTCTCCGGCGTGGTGGGCAGCGAGCCCGCGTCGATGAAGTGCTGCAGCTGGCTGGCGGGTGACTGCACGCTGCGCACGTACTCCCAGGCCGCCTCCTTGCGCTCGGCCGCAGCGGGGATGGCCAGGTAGCTGCCGCCCCAGTTGCCGATGCCGTTGGGGATGGTGGCCAGGTCCCACTGGCCCTCGAGGTCGGGCGCCTGGGACTTGATCGTGCCGAGCATCCAGCTGGGGGAGCAGGTGACGGCGAACGCGCCGCGGCCGATGCCGGCGTTCCAGGCGCTGCCGAAGGAGTCCACCCGCGCGGAGATGCCGGCCTCGAGCGCGTCGAGCGACCAGTCGAAGGCCTGCCTGACCTGCGGGTTGGTGTAGGCGTAGTTCCCGTCGTCGTCGTAGAACTGCTCGGTGACCTGCCCGAGCGCCTGGTAGAAGACCGAGGTGGCGGCGTTGTCGACGAACGGGTTCCCGGTGGCCTCCACGTAGCGGCGGCCGGTCTCGATGAAGCTCGGCCAGTCCGGCCACAGGGCGCTGACCTCGTCGCGGTCGGTGGGCAGCCCCGCCGCGGCGAAGAGGTCCTTGCGGTAGGCGACGGCCAGCCCGCCGACGTCGGTGGGGATGCCGATCACCTGGCCGCCCCGCGTGGTCGCCTGCGCGATGACCCAGTCGAGGTAGGGCGCGCCGACGCCGTCGCCGCCCAGGCGCCGGTAGTCGACGAAGTTGTCCGGGGACAGGGCGAACTTGGGCAGGTCGGCGGCCTGGACGAGGGCGAGGTCGGGCACCTTGCCGCCGGCGATGGCGGTGGTGAGCGCCTGCGCGGTCTCCTGGGAGCTGCCGACCTCGGTGAGCTTGATGGTCACGCCGGGGTTGGCGCTCATGTAGCGCTCGACGTCGGCCTTCTGCCCGATGCCGGTGAAGGACCAGAACGTGAAGTCGCGCGGGCCGGTCGGGGCCTGCGGAGAGCACGCGCTCGCGGTGGCCGCGGCGCC
>NZ_VDMJ01000043.1 GCF_006335115.1 Streptomyces sp. NP160 | reverse complement strand
CCCGCCGACCCCCCGTCGTCCCCCGCAGAGCGGGGTGCCGTCAGAGCGTGAAGGCGCTGACCGCCCGGTGCAGCTCCTTCGCGGTCCCCGCCAGCGCGTCGGCCGTCTGCCGGGCCGCCGCCGCGCTGCTCGTGGTGCGCTCGGAGGCGCTGGCGACGCCGTTGATGCCGTCGCTGATCTCCCGGGTGCCGGAAGAGACCTCGGTGACCGAGCGGACCATCTCCGCCGTCGTCGCCGACTGCTCCTCCACTGCCGAGGCCACCGCCATCTGCAGGGCGTCGATGCGGCCGATGACCTCGCTGATCTGCTCGATCGCCGTGGTGGCGTCTGCGGCGTCGGCCTGCGTGGCGCTGACCTTGCCGACGATCTCGTCGGTCGCCTGCGCGGTCTGGCGCGCCAGCTCCTTGACCTCCCCGGCCACCACCGCGAAGCCCTTGCCCAGCTCACCGGCACGGGCGGCCTCGATGGTCGCGTTCAGGGCCAGCAGGTTGGTCTGCTCGGCGATGGAGGTGATCAGCTTGACCACCTCCCCGATCTCACGGCTCGAGGTGCCCAGGCGCTGCAGCGTCTCCCCCGCCGACCGGGCGGTGGCCACCGCGTCGGCGGCCGTCCGGGAGGCGGTCGACGTGGAGGAGGCGATCTCCCCGATCGCCGACGTCATCTGCTCACCGGCGGCGGCGATGGTGGACATGGACGCCGAGATCTGCCCGGAGGCCCCCGCCACGAGCTGGGCCTGGGCGGCGGACTCGCTGGCACCGGTGGACAGCTGCCCGGCCAGGCCCGCGAGCTCCGCGGACGTCGCCGTCAGCGCGTCGGCGCGCTGGGTGATGCCGCGCACCACCCCCGCCAGCTGGTCCACCGAGGCGTCGGTGGCGGCGCCCAGGCGGCCGACCTCGTCCTTGGTGCTGAGCCCGGTGCGCTGGTCGAGCCGGCCCTGGGCGAGCCCCTGCACCACCTCGAGCACGCGGGCCAGCGGCCGGCCGATGCTGCGGGTGAGCACCACGACCATCGCCACGGCGGCGGCCACGGCCAGCGCGGAGACCGCGACGACCACCCAGCGGGCCCGCGCGGTGGCGCCGGCGCCCTCGTCGTGCTGGGCGGCGGCCTGGTCGAGCTCGGCGTCCTGCAGCTGCAGGACGAACTGGCCCACCATGTCCACGAGCGCCCGCGTCGAGTCGATCCGCGAGGAGGTCAGCGCGGCGTCGCCGGCGGCTGCGGCCTCCAGAGCGGCGGGCCGGGTGACGGTCCAGGCGTCCAGGGTGTGCCCGACGGTGGCGACGGTGACCCGGTCGGCCGCCGGACCGGTGGCCAGGTAGGCGTCCCACTGGTCGGCGAGGGCCTCCTCGCTGGCGGCGACCCGGTCGGCCACCACGGACGTGCCGCCGGGGTGGGTCGGCTCGCGCAGCACCGCCGCGTCGAGCGCCTCCATGTCGCGGGCGAGCGCCAGCTGGTCGGCGTAGACGCCGCTGACCGCCGTCAGCGCCCTCACGTTGCCCTCGCTGACCGCGGTGAGGCGGCGCTGCGCGTCCCCCAGCTCGACGGCGCTGAGCGCCGCCAGGGCGACGAAGAGGACGATGACGGTGCTGAAGGCAGCCACCAGCCTCGTCGTGATGCTGGTGTCGTGCAGGCGCGTCCTCATGGGGCTCTCCCGAGACCTCTCGTCGGCTGTTGCCTGGGGTCTCGGTCTGTGGATCTTCGAACCTGAGGGCCGCGCCGGAGGAGCTGTGCCGCTAGCGGCGCGTCTCCGGGAACAGCAGGTCCACGAAGCGCTCCGCGGTCGGCTGCGGCTCGTGGTTGGCCAGCCCCGGCCGCTCGTTGGCCTCGATGATCACGTACTCGTCCCCCTCGACGTCGGGCACGAGGAAGTCGAGCCCGGTGACGGGGATGCCGATCACGCGGCTGGCGCGGCGAGCGGCCTCCGCCACCACCGGGTGCAGCCGGTCGGTGACGTCGTCGATGGTGCCGCCGGTGTGGAGGTTGGCGGTCCGCCGCACCACCAGCACCTCCCCGCGCGGGAGGACGTCGGCCATGCGGAACCCGGCGTCGGCGACCACCGCCTCGGTGGTCTCGTCGAGCGGGATGGTGCTCTCCCCGCCGGTGGCCTGCGCGCGGCGCCGCGAGTGGCGGCGCACGAGCTCGGCGATCGAGTCGCGGCCGGTGCCGACCACCTGCGCCGGACGGCGCACCGCGGCGGCCACCACCTCGTGGTCGATGACGACGACGCGCAGGTCCTCCCCGGCGACGCGCTCCTCCACCACCACGTCCGGGCAGAAGGCCAGCGCGCGGCGGACGGCGGCGACCAGCGCGTCGTCGTCGGTCACGCCGACGGTGATGCCGCGGCCCTGCTCCCCCCGGGCCGGCTTGACCACCACGTCGCCGGTCGCGGCCAGCAGCTCGCGGGCGGCGCGCAGGTCGTCCTCGTCGGTGCCGGTGGTCTCCGCGGCGCGCGGCACGGCCAGCCCGGCCCCCGCCAGCAGCCGCGCGGTGACGCGCTTGTCGTCGCAGCGGCTCATGGCGACGGCGCTGGTGAGCTCCGACAGCGACTCGCGGGTGAGCACGCTGCGCGCGCCGGAGGAGATCCGCAGCTCTCCCGAGGGCGCGTCGGTGACCTCCACGCGCAGCCCGCGGCGCAGCGCCTCGTCGGCCACGATCCGGGCGTACGGGTTGACCCCGTCCAGGCCGGCGGGCGTCGGTGAGTACAGCGCCTGGTTGATCGGGTTCTTGCGCTTGACGCACACGGCCGGGGTGGGCGAGAAGCCCAGCTTGCGGTACAGCGCGATGGCGCCGGTGTTGCTGTGCAGCACCGACAGGTCGAGGTGGGCGCGCCCGCGCGCCGCGTAGCGCTCCGCCAGCCGGCGCACGAGCGCCTCACCGGTGCCCGGTGGGGCCGCGTCGGGGTCGACGGCGAGGCACCACAGGCTGGCGCCGCCCTCGGGGTCCCCGAAGGCGAGCACGTGGTCGACGCCGGTGACGGTGCCGACCACGCGGGGCGGGCCCGAGCCGTCACCCGCGGCGCGGCGCTGGTCGAGGGCCACGAGGTGGGTGAAGGTGCGGGTGCGCTGGTTGGCCCACATGGTGTCGACGTCGGCCTCGACCATCCGCGCCGTCGCGTAGATGCGGTTGACCTGCTCCAGCTCCTCGCGGGCCTGCACGGTGCGCACCTCGACGTCGCGGACGGCGTCGCGGCGCTGGCGGTAGGTGTGCAGGTCCAGCCGGTAGGTGTACGAGGGGTCCACGAAGAGCTCGTGCGGGGAGGTCCCCACCAGCACCTGGGGGTCGGGCACGTAGCAGGCGATGTCGCGCTTGCCGCTGGCCTCGTCGCGCAGGGCGTCGAGCACGCCGCCGGGCTCGGAGAAGGTGCTGCCGAACACCAGCCGGCCCCAGCCCATGTCCAGGACGACGTCGGGGTCGACCCCGTGGCGCGGGTGGCCGACGCGGGGCCGGGCGCGCAGCCCGGCGACGGGGCGGTGCCGTCGTGCCGCCGAGGGGCCCGCCATCAGCGCACCCCGTGCGTCTGCAGCCAGAGCTCCAGCAGCCCGACCTGCCACAGGCGGTTGCCCTTCAGCGGCGTCAGCTCAGCGTTGGGGGCGTCCAGCAGCTCCGCGAGGGCCTCCGGGCGGAAGAGCCCGCGGTCGCGGGCGGCGTCGGAGGCGAGGGCGTCGCGGACGAGGTCGAGCACGCCCCCCTCGAGGTGGGTCAGCGCCGGCACCGGGAAGTACCCCTTCGGCCTGTCGATGACCTCGGTGGGGATGGTCCGGCGGCCGATGGCCTTGAGGACCCCCTTGCCGCCGTCGGCCAGCTTCAGCTCCGGCGGGACCTGGGCGGCCAGGGTGACGAGGTCCTGGTCGAGGAAGGGCACCCGGGCCTCCAGGCCCCACGCCATGGACGTGTTGTCCACCCGCTTGACCGGGTCGTCCACGAGCATGACCTCGGTGTCGAGCCGCAGCGCGGCGTCGACGGCGGTGGCCGCCCCGGGACGGCCGAGGTGGGCCGCCAGGAAGGCCCGGGACGCGTCCGGGCCGCCCTCGGCGAGCATCCCCTGCAGCGCGCCGTCGCTGACGAGCCACGCCATGCCGCCGGGACCCTCGGGGCCCCTGTCGAAGAAGGCGCGGGCGTAGGCGTCCGTGGCGGCGTCGACGTCGAACCCGCCGCCCGGCCTGCCCGGGACCTGCGCCATCGGCGGGTACCAGTGGTAGCCGGCGAAGACCTCGTCGGCCCCCTGCCCGGACTGCACCACGCGGATCTCCTTCGCCACCTGCTGGCACAGCAGGTCGAAGGCGACGACGTCGTGGCTGACCATCGGCTCGCTCATCGCGCCCACGGTGTGGCCGAGGGCGTCGACGAGCGAAGGGCTGTCCACGGCGATCTTGTGGTGGTCGGTGCCGTACCGCGCGGCGATGATGTCGGAGTACTGGAACTCGTCGCCCTCGCGGCCGCCGGCGGCGTCGAACCCGATGGAGAAGGTGGCCAGGCCGGTCTGTCCCTCCTCGGCGAGCAGCCCGACGATGAGGCTGGAGTCGAGCCCGCCGGACAGGAGCACGCCCACCGGGACGTCCGCCACGAGGCGGCGCCGGACGGCGGTGCGCAGGGCCTCCTCGACGGCGTCCTCCCAGTCGCGGGCGGACCAGCCGGCCTTGGCGGGGTCGCGCTCGTAGGTGGGCTGCCAGTAGACGCGGTCGCGGAACCCGTCGGGGCCGCAGCCGGGCTCGTAGACGCGCACCGTGGCCGGCGGGAGCTTGCGGACGCCGCGCAGCACGGTGCGCGGGGCGGGCACCACGGCGTGCCAGGTGAGGTAGTGGTGCAGCGCCACCGGGTCGATGGAGGTGTCGAGGGTGCCGTCGCGCCGGCCCGCGGCCACGAGCGCGGGCAGGCTGGAGGCGAAGCGCACGGCGCCGCGGCTCTCGGCGAGGTAGAGGGGCTTGATCCCCAGCCGGTCGCGGGCCATGACCACGCGCCCGGTGGCGGGCTCGTGGAGGACGACGGCGAACATGCCCACCAGGTGGTCGACGAAGTCGTCGCGCCACTGCCGGTAGGCCTTGAGGATCACCTCGGTGTCGGAGGTGGACCGGAAGCGGTGGCCCTTCGCCGCGAGCTCCTCGCGCAGCTGCGGGTAGTTGTAGATGCAGCCGTTGAAGACGGCGACGAGCTCGTCGGCCCCTTCGCCGTCGAGCATCGGCTGGGCCCCGGCCTCGGACAGGTCGATGATGGCCAGCCTCCGGTGCGCGAAGGCCACCGGGCCGCGGGCCCACTCCCCCTCGCCGTCAGGTCCGCGGGGCGCGAGCACCTCCGACATGCAGCGCACGGCGCCCGCGTCAGCCGCGGCGCCGTCGAACCTGAGCTCACCGGAGAGTCCGCACACCCGGTGAACCCAACCGCTCCCGGGCCGCGAGCGCCAGCCGGTCAGGCCGGATCCGCGAGGTGGCGAGGAGGCGCGTCAGCGGTCGAGCCGGTACCAGGCGACGCGCTGACCTGCGCCGCAGCGCACGTCCCAGGCGCTGGTGAGCATGTCCAGCAGCTGCTGGCTGTGACCGGCGATGGCGGGCACGGGATCACCGGGGCGGCGGTCGGCGGCCGTGGTGACGGTGAGCTGCACGCGGCGCGGCCCGAGGGAGAGCTCCACGTGGAGGTCCTCCCCCGCTCCGTGGCGCACGCCGTCGGTGGCCAGCTCGGACGCGAGCAGCACCGCGGCGTCGATGAGGGAGCGGTCGGTGACTCCGTGGTCGGACAGGGCGTCGTCGACGAGCAGCCGCACGTGCCCGACGGACGCCGGCACGCGCGCCATGGTCAGCTCGGCGACCGGCGCTCCACCGGCCAGCAGGGTGACCGGCGCCAGTCCGCCCCGCGCTGCCTGCTCAGGCATGTGCCCGACGGTAGCCCCGACGGGGCCGCCACGCCCGGTGACCGCTGAGGTCGGCCTGGTCAGGCGCGGACGCGGAGCCCGCGCGGGCGCCGCCGTCCCTCACCCGGAGTACACCGCGACGACGGGGGCGTGGTCGCTGAACCGCTCGGCGTAGGTGGCGGCCCGGTCCACCTCGCAGGTGCTGGCGCGCTCGGCGAGGCCGGGGGTGGCCCACTGGGCGTCGATGCGCCACCCGGTGTCCTTGTCGAAGGCCTGCCCGCGCCAGCTCCACCACGAGTAGGGGCCGTCGACCGGCCCGGCCAGGTGGCGGGCGACGTCCACCCACCCCTGGGCGGCCCAGCCGTCGAGGTGCGCCTGCTCCTCGGGGAGGAAGCCGGCCTTGCCGCGGTTGCCCTTGGCGTTGCGGATGTCGAGGGCGGTGTGGGCGATGTTGAGGTCGCCGCAGACCACGGCCTGGGGACCGCCGGAGGCGGCGGCGGCGGCGAGCGCGGTCATGCGGGCGCTGACCACGTCGAGGAAGGCCATCTTGTCGTCCTGCTTGGGGGTGCCCGCCTCACCGGAGTGCACGTAGACGGACACGACGGTGAGGACGCCGCTGGGGCTGGCGGGGGTCTCGACGTCCAGCTCCACCCAGCGCCCGGTGCCGTCGAAGCGCTCGTCGACGGTGGTGCGCGCGGCGCCGACGGGCAGCCGGGTGGCGACGGCGACGCCGGCGCGGCCCTTGCTGCCGGCGTCGGTGGGCTCGAGGTGGGCCAGGTGCCAGCCGCCGCCGAGGGACTCCTCGAGGAGACCGACCAGGGTGGCGTCGTCGGCGCGGACCTCCTGCAGGGCCAGCACGTCGGGGCGGCGCTGCTCCAGCCAGGCGGGCATGCCGCGGCGGACCGCCGCCCTGATGCCGTTGACGTTCACGGTGGCGAGGCTGAGGGGCACCCGCCGATCCTGCCCCACCCCGTGATCACGCCGAGGAGGGCCGGTCCCCCGTCGGGGACCGGCCCTCCTCGCGGGTGCGGGCGGGTCTCAGCTCTCGTTGCCGGCGGGCACGTCGCCGCGCCAGGCGCCGGTCGGCGCTCCCTGCTCCTCGATGAAGGCCTTGAACTTCTTGAGGTCGGCCTGGACCTGGTGGTCGTCCACGTTGAAGGCGGAGCCGAGCTTCTCCACGAGGCCCTCCGGCTCCCAGTCCATCTGCACGGTCACGCGCGTCTGGGAGTCCCCGAGGCGGTGGAAGGTCACGACGCCGGCGTGCGTGGGGCCGTCGGTGGACTTCCAGGCGACGCGCTCGTCGGGGTGCTGCTCGGTGATGACGGTGTCGAACTCGCGCTCGACGCCGCCGACCTTGGTGGTCCAGTGGGTGTGGGTGTCGTCGACCTGGCGGATCGACTCGACGCCGCCCATGAAGGCGGGGAAGGACTCGAACTGCGTCCACTGGTCGTAGGCGCGGCGCACGGGGACGTCGACGTCGATGCTCTTCGTCACGGTGGTCATGGATCTTCCGTACCCCCTCCGCGGCGGCGCACACGTGCGCGTCCTGGCGTTCCGCACCGGACGGGCGAGCCGGTCCGGTTGACTGCCCGGGTGCCCGGTCGACGAGCCGCCGCCCCCGCCCCGCGCCGGTCCCGGGGACCCTCCGCCGACGGCGCGGGCCGCCCGCGGCGCCCGCGCCGGACCGCCGCGCTGGTGGCCGCCGGCGTGGCCGCGGCCCTGGTGGCCGGTGGCACCGCCACCGCGGTGGTCTGGCAGCAGCGCGAGCGCGACCGGGACGCCGCCGCCCGGGCCGCCGCCGACTCCCTGGCCGCCGGGCTGGCCTCCGGGGACCTGTCCGGGGCGCGGCTCGTGGACGCCTCGGGAGCCCCCGACGGCGGCGCGGCGGCGGAGCTGGCCACCACGGTGGAGGGCATGGACGGACTGCGCCCGCAGGTCGCCGTGACCGGGGTCACCCGCGACGGCGACCGCGCGACCGCCGCGCTGCAGGTCACCTGGCCGGTGGGCGAGGGGTGGACGTACCCGACCTCGGTGCCGCTGCTGCCCGTCGCCGGCGCCGACGGCGACGGCG
Organism: Streptomyces sp. NP160; assembly: GCF_006335115.1. Taxonomy (GTDB): domain Bacteria; phylum Actinomycetota; class Actinomycetes; order Actinomycetales; family Quadrisphaeraceae; genus Quadrisphaera. Next base: position 26,110 of record NZ_VDMJ01000043.1, on the reverse strand, counting down.
CGTGGGGCGCCGACACCTCCCCCGCCGCGGTGGAGCCGAGCCTGGCGGCCACCGAGCGGCTCGCGGTGCAGCGCACCCCCGCGCAGCGCGGGCAGGTGCTGGGCCGCGACGGCTCCGCCATCGTCGCCGACTCCCCCGTCGTCGACGTCGGCGTGCAGCCGAGCCGCACCACCGACCCCGAGGGTCTGGCCGCACAGCTGGCCGCGCTGCTGGACGTGGACGGCGCCGACCTGGCCCAGCGCGTCACCAGCGCGTCACCGGACGCCTTCGTGCAGGTCATCACGCTGCGGCGGGCCGACTACGACGCCGTGAGCGCGCAGCTCAGGCCGCTGCCGGGGACGGTGTTCCGGGAGTCGTCGCTGCCGCTGGCGCCCACGCCCGCCTTCGCCAGGGCCCTGCTCGGCCGGGTCGGGCCGGCCACGCGGGAGCTGGTGGACGCCAGCGGCGGGCGCATCGCCGACGGGGACACCACGGGCGTGTCGGGCCTGCAGCGCACGTACGACGAGCGCCTCGCGGGCACCGCCGGCACCACCGTCCAGGCGGTGGCCCGCGACGACCAGCAGGGCGAGCAGGGCGAGCAGGGCGAGCAGGCGCAGCCGCGGGAGCTGTTCACCACCGAGGCGGTGGCCGGTCAGCCGGTGCAGCTCTCCCTCGACGCCCGGGTGCAGCAGGCCGCTGACGGGGCGCTGGCCACCGCGAGGAGCAAGGACGCGCAGCCGGCGGCGGCCCTCGTGGCCGTCGACGTCCCCAGCGGTGACGTGCTCGCCGTGGCCAACACCCCGGCGACGGGCGCCGACCGGGCGCTCGACGGGCGCTACCCGCCCGGCTCCACCTTCAAGGCGATCACCACCACGGCCCTGCTGGCTGGCGGCCTGACGCCCGACCAGACGGTCCCCTGCCCGGCGACGACGACCGTGGACGGCCGCAGCTTCCGCAACTTCGAGGGCGGGGCGCTGGGCGAGGTGCCGTTCGCCGTCGACTTCGCGCAGTCGTGCAACACGGCGTTCGTGGGGCTGTCGGACCGGCTCGGCCCGCAGGACCTGCCCGACGCGGCCGCCGCGGTGGGGATCGGCGGGGGCTGGGACAGCGGGCTCGGCGTCGACGCCTTCACCGGTGACGTCCCCGCCGACGACGACCCGGTCGCCCGCGCGGCTGCCTCCATCGGCCAGGGGACCGTCCTCGCCAGCCCGCTGTCCATGGCCGTGGCGGCCTCGACCATCGCCCGCGGCGGCTGGACCGCCCCGCGCCTCGTGCTGGACCCCGCCCCGGCCCCCTCCGGGGAGTCCGGTGAGACCGGTGGGTCCGGGGAGTCCGGGGACGGCGGAGCAGCGGCGCAGCCGCAGCCGGACGCGGCGCGCCTCGCCGTCGTCAGCGACCTCATGCGGCAGGTGGCGACGTCGGGCACGGCCAGCGCGCTGGCCGACGTGCCCGGAGCCCCCGTCCACGCCAAGACCGGCACGGCGGAGTACGGCTCGGACACCCCGCCGGCCACGCACGCCTGGGTGATCGGCTTCCAGGGCGACCTGGCCTTCGCGGTGCTCGTGGAGAACGGCACCAGCGGCGGGACGACCGCGGTGCCCGTGGCGGAGGCCTTCCTGCGCGCCCTCGCCTGACCTCCCGCAGTGGCGGGAGCCGCCGGCGCCCGAGAGGCGGGGCCGCTGGCGCGGGGGCAGGGTGGAGCGCGTGTTCGTCGCTGTCGCTGGAGCCCACGGGCAGGTCGCCCGCCGCCTCGTCCGCCTGCTGGCCGCGGGCGGTGACGAGGTGGTGGGGATCGTGAGGAACCCCGACCACGTCGCCGACGTCGAGGCCGACGGCGCCCGCGCCGCCGTGGTGGACCTGGAGTCCGCCGGCGTGGAGGAGGTGGCCGCTGCCGTGTCGGGCGCGGACGCGGTGGTGTTCGCCGCGGGCGCCGGTGCGGGCAGCGGGCAGGCGCGCAAGGACACCGTGGACCGGGCGGCGGCGCTGCTCCTGGCCGACGCCGCGCAGGCGGCGGGGGTGCAGCGGTACGTGCTGGTCAGCTCCTACGGGGTGGACGCCGTGCGCGACGGCGCCACCCCCGACGGCGTGGACCCGGTGTTCGTGGCCTATCTGCGGGCCAAGCTCGCCGCCGAGGCGGAGCTGCTCTCGCGGGCGACGGCCGGCGCCTTCGAGCTGGTGGTGCTGCGTCCCGGTGGCCTCACGGACGAGCCGGGCACCGGGACGGTCTCGCTGGAGCGCTCCCTCCCCCGGGGGCAGGTCTCCCGCGACGACGTCGCCGCCGTGGTCGCGGCGCTGCTGCGCGCACCGGCGCTGCTGCCCCCCGAGGAGGACCCGGTGCTGGAGCTCATGAGCGGTGAGGAGCCCGTCGACGCCGCCGTCGCCCGTTCCCTGACGCCGGCTCCCGCCGCCTGACCCCGTCTGACCCCGTCTGACCCCGTCTGACCCCGACCACGCCGGCCGGGGTGGGGGTGCCGCGTCCGGGCAGCGGGGGCAGGGTGGACGGCGATGCTCAGCACAGCCAGGCCCACCCGTGCCACCGGCCCGGCGACGGCCACGCCGCCCCCCACCGCCACCACCGCCCCGCCCGACGCCGTCCCGTCGGCGGCCTTCGACCTCGCCACGGCAGCCGTCGAAGCGGCGCTCGCCGCGGGCGCCCGCTTCGCCGACGCCCGCGTGGTGGACCGGCGCCACGAGGCGCTCACCGCCCGCGACGGCGACCTGCGCCACCTGTCGCAGACGACCGAGGCCGGCCTCGGCGTGCGCGCGCTGGTCGGTGACGGCTGGGGCTTCGCGGCCCTGGCCGACCCGACCGGCGAGCGCGACGCCCGCGCCACCGGTGAGCGGGCCGTCGCCGTGGCGCGCGCCAGCGCGGCGGTCCGCAGCCCCCAGCACCGCGGGCCCGTCGAGCTGCTCCCCGTCCCGCCGCAGCGCGGCGGCTGGGCCAGCGGCTGCGCGCGCGACCCGTTCGACGTCCCGCTGTCCGAGAAGGCCGACCTCCTCGTGGGCGTCACGCAGGCGATGCGCGCCGCGGGGGGCGCGGTCATCGGCGTCACCGAGGCCCTGTCAGCGGCGTGGGACACCCGGACCGCCTACGTCTCCAGCGAGGGCGCCCGCGTGGGGCAGCACGTGCGCGAGACCGGCGCCGGCATGCACTGCCTGGCCCTGGGCGAGCACGAGGTGCAGCGCCGCTCCTACCCCGCCTTCCGCGGCCAGTACGGCACCCGCGGCTGGGAGCTGGTGGACGAGCTCGACCTGCCCGCCCACGCCGACCGGATCGCCGAGGAGGCCGCCGCCCTGCTCACCGCGCCGCTCTGCCCGAGCGAGGAGACCACGCTCGTGCTCGGCGGGGAGCAGATGAGCCTGCAGATCCACGAGTCGGTGGGCCACGCCATCGAGCTGGACCGCATCCTCGGCTGGGAGGCCGCCTACGCCGGCACCTCCTGGCTGGACCTGTCCCGCCTCGGCGACCTGCGCTTCGGCTCCGAGCTCATGAACATCACCATCGACCCGACCATCCCCGGCGCCCTGGGCTCCTTCGGGTACGACGACGAGGGCACGCCCGCCGCCCCGCGCGACGCGGTGCGGAACGGGATCTGGACGGGCGTGCTGGCCGGGCGCGACTCCGCCGCCCTGGCCGGCTACGACCACGCCGGGTCGGTGCGCGCCGACGGCTACGGGCGCCTCCCGATGGTCCGCATGACGAACGTCGGCCTGGAGCCCGGGCCGCACTCGCTGGAGGAGGTCGTCGCCTCCACCGACCACGGGGTGCTGATGGAGCACAACAGGTCCTGGTCGATCGACGACAAGCGCCTCGACTTCCAGTTCGGCTGCGAGATCGCCTGGGAGGTGGAGGGCGGGAAGCGCGGCCGCATGCTCCGCAACCCCTCGTACACGGGCACCGGCCCGGTGTTCTGGAACAGCCTGGACATGCTGGCGGGCCGCGAGCCCGGGGAGTGGCGGGCGTGGGGCACGCCCAACTGCGGCAAGGGGCAGCCGGGCCAGGTCGGGCACACCGGCCACGGGGCGGCGCCCGCCCGCTTCACCGGCGTGCGGGTGGGGGTGCGCGGATGAGCGCCGAGCAGCAGCACCGCGGCCCCGACGGCCTCGACGGCCTCGACGCGGTCACCGAGCGGGTGCTCGACGAGGTCCGCCGCCAGGGCGGGAGCGGTGTCGAGGCGACCACCCGCGCCGACCTGCACCGCCTGGCGCTGACGCGCTTCGCCGGCTCCGGGATCCACCAGAACACCGAGGACGAGCGGACCACCGTGCACCTGCGCGTGGCCCTCGACGGCGGCCGCAGCGCGTCGGTCTCGACCACGAGGACGACGACGATGGCGCTCGCCGAGCTGGTCACCGCTGCGCTCGCCGCGGCCCGGCTGAGCCCGCGCGACGCGGCCTGGCCGGGGCTGTCCGGGCCGGGGTCCGCGCCGGCGGGGGCGGGCCCTGACGACGCCACCGCCGCCGCGGGTCCGGCCGAGCGAGCCGCGCTCGTGGCCGCCTTCGTCGAGGCCGCCGGCGGCCTCGAGACCGCGGGCTACGCGCAGACCACGGTGCTGACCAGCGCGATCGCCGACACCGCCGGGCTGCACGCCAGCGCCACGTCCACGGGGGCCGTGGTGGACGGCATCGCGCGCGCCCTGCCCGCCGCAGCCGGGGACGCGGCGGCCGGGCCGTCAGGAGACCCCTCGTTCCGCGCTGACGGCGTCGGCCGGGCCGCCGCCCGGGCCCTCGCCGACCTCGACCCGGCCGCGCTGGGCGCCCGCGCGGCCCGGCGCGCGCTGGCGCAGGCCGCTCCGGCGCAGCCCCTGCGCCGCGGCGAGCTGCCGGTGGTGCTGGAGCCGTCAGCGGTGCTCGACGTCGTCGCGGGGCTGCTGGGCTCGACGTTCAGCGGTCGCGGGCTCGTGGAGGGCACCAGCGGGGTCCGGCTCGGCGAGCAGCAGCTCGACCCGGCGCTCACGCTCCTCGACGACCCGCTCGCCCCGGGGTCCACGGCGCTGCCGTTCGACGTCGAGGGCACGCCCGCGCGGCGCACCGAGCTCGTGCGCGACGGCGTGCCGCGCGCGGTGACCACCGACCGCCGCACAGCCGCGGCCCTGCGCGGCAGCCACCCGCAGCTGCCGGCCACCGCGGGCGCCCACGACGCCAGCGACACCTGGGGGCCCGTCGCGCAGGCGCCGGTGCTCTCCCCCGGCGGCAGCGGCTCGGTCGACGACCTCGTCGCGGGGCTCGAGCACGGGCTGCTCGTGTGCGACCTCTGGTACACCCGGCTGGCGGAGGCCAAGCGGTCCGTGTGGACCGGGCTGACGCGCAACGGCACCTTCCTCGTGCGCGACGGCGAGGTGGTCGGGCCGGTCGGGGTGCTGCGGTTCACGCAGTCCTACCTCGAGGCGCTGGCCCCCGGCGCAGTCCTGGTCGGGTCCGACGCCGAGGCCCTGCCGCGCGCCCTGACGTTCGGGGCGGCGGGGACGGCGCGCGTCGTCGTCCCCTCGCTGCGCCTGGCGGGCTGGAACGTCACCGGGGGCGCCGCCACCTGACCGTGATCATGGGCGTCCGCCACCCCGGGGAGCCTCACCAGGGTGGCGGACGTCCATGATCACGGCGGGACGAGGGGGTTGGCGAGGCGGAGGCGGGTGCCCCAGGGCAGCATCGCGGGGTGCCACCAGCCCCCGCCCCTCGCACCGTCGTGTGGAACGCCTTCAACGGCCGCTACGCCGACAACCCTCGCGCCCTCCACGAGGGCCTGCTCGCCCGCGGCCTCGACGAGGGCGCCGGGTGGCAGCACGTCTGGATGGCCGACCCCCGGCACGCCTCCGCCTTCCCCGAGGGCGTGCGGACCGTGCCGGTCCGCAGCGCGGCGTGCGCCCGGGCCCTCGCCGGCGCCGACGTCGTCGTCGCCAACTGCCACGTGACGCTCGACCCGTGGCCGGCGGGCCGCCCGGGCGGGGAGCCCCGGTTCCTGCAGACCTGGCACGGCACTCCGCTCAAGCGCATCCACCGCAGCGCCGCCTGGCTGCCTCCGGAGGAGGTCCTCGCGGAGCTCGACACCGACATCGCCCGCTGGGACGCCCTGGTCACCCCCAGCCCGGAGGCGACGCGGCTGCTGCGCGAGGCGTTCGCCTACGGGGGCGAGGTGCTCGAGACCGGCTACCCCCGCAACGACGTGCTCTCCGCCGCGGACGCGGGCGTCCGCCGCGAGGCCGTGCGCGCCCGGCTCGGCATCCCGGAGGGTGCGACGGCGGTGCTGCTGGCGCCGACCTACCGCGACGACGAGGCGAACGGCTCCGGTGACCTGCCGCTCGGGTTCGACGTTCCCGAGCTGCTCGACGCCCTCGGCGACGACGTCGTGCTGGTGCTGCGGCTGCACTACTACGTGGCCGACCGGCTCACCCTCTCGCGCGACCCCCGCGTGGTCGACGCCTCGAACCACCCCGACGTCGCCGAGCTGTACCTGGCGGCCGACGCGCTGGTCACCGACTACTCCTCGTCGATGTTCGACTTCGCGGTCACCGGTCGCCCGGTGGTGCTCTACGCCTACGACCTCGAGAAGTACCGCGACGTGCTGCGCGGGTTCACCTTCGACCTGCGCAGCGAGGGTCCCGGTCCGCTGCTGACGCAGCCGCACGAGCTGGCGGAGGCCCTCGGCGACCTGCCGGGCGTGGCCTCGGCGTTCGAGGGGCAGTACGCGGCGTTCCGCGAGCGCTGGTGCTCCCTGGAGGACGGGCGCGCCACCGACCGGGTGCTCGACGCCTTCTTCGGTCCCGCCGCGTGACGGGGCGGACGGCCGGCGGCGCGGACGCGTGGTGGCGCACCGCGGTCGTGTACCAGGTGCTGCTGCGCAGCTTCGCCGACGGGGACGGCGACGGGGTCGGCGACCTCGCGGGGCTCCGGGCGCGCCTGCCTCACCTGGCGGCGCTCGGGGTCGACGCGGTGTGGGTGAACCCCTGGTACCCCTCGCCGATGGTCGACGCCGGGTACGACGTCGCCGACTACCGCGACGTCGACCCCGCCTACGGGACGCTGGAGGAGGCGCAGGCGTTCGTCGACGACGCGCACGCGCTGGGGATGCGCGTGCTGCTCGACGTCGTCCCCAACCACACCTCCGACGCCCACCCGTGGTTCCGGGCGGCGCTGGCCGGTGACGAGGCGGCGCGGGCGCGGTACCTGTTCCGCCCGGGGCGCGGGGAGGGCGGCTCCGAGCCCCCGAACGACTGGGACTCCTCCTTCCGCGGCCCGGCGTGGACCCGCTCGGCCGACCCCACCACCGGCGAGCCCGGCGACTGGTACCTGCACCTGTTCGCGCCCGAGCAGCCCGACCTCGACTGGTCGAACCCGCAGGTGCACGCGGAGCTGCTCGATGTGCTGCGCTTCTGGTTCGACCGGGGCGTGGACGGGTTCCGGGTCGACGTCGCGCACGGCCTGGCCAAGGCGCCCGGCCTGCCGGACGCCGAGGGCGCCGACCGGCGCACCGAGGCCCACCCCGGCTGGGACCAGGAGGAGGTGCACGACGTCTACCGCGCCTGGCGGGCGCTCGCGGACTCCTACGACCCGCCGCGGGTCTTCGTCGCCGAGGCGTGGGTGGCCCGGCGCGAGCGGCTGCCGCTGTACGTGCGCCCCGACGAGCTGCACTCCGCCTTCGCGTTCGAGCCGCTCCACGTGGCCTGGCGCGAGGGCCCGTGGCGCCGCGTGGTCGAGCGCGAGCTGGCGTTCTCGGCCACCTCGGGCGCGCCCAGCTCGTGGGTGCTCACCAACCACGACGTCGTGCGGCAGGTCACCCGCTACGCCCGCGAGCAGCCGGAGGAGAAGGGGGGCAACGAGTGGGAGCGGGCGCGCTGGCCGCGCTCCGCGCCCGACCTGGACCTGGGTCGGTGGCGCGCGCGGGCCGCGCACCTGCTGGTCGCGGCGCTGCCCGGGGTGCTCTACCTGTACCTGGGCGAGGAGCTCGGGCTGCCGGAGGTGGAGGACCTGCCCGCCGGCGCTCGCGTCGACCCGATCTTCCACCGCTCCGGCGGCACCGACCCCGGCCGCGACGGCTCCCGCGTGCCGCTGCCGTGGACGGGCTCCGAGCCGGTGGAGGGGACCTGGCTCCCCCAGCCGGACGGGTGGGGGGCGCTGGCAGCCGCCGTCCAGGACGGCGACCCCGCGTCGGTGCTGTCGCTGTACCGGGCGTCGCTGGCCCTGCGCAGGTCGCACTGGGTCGGGGCGGGGCCGCTGGCCTGGGACGACGACGCGCCGGCCGGCGTGCTCGCGTTCCACCGCGGTGAGCTGCACTGCTGGGTGGCCTTCGACGAGGCGGTCGCCCTGCCGGCGGGGGCGCGCGTGCTGCTGGCGTCGCGCCCCGGCGTCGGCGCAGAGCCCGCAGCCGACGGGGACGACGACGTCGTCGTCCTGCCCCCCGACACCACCGCCTGGTGGCGCCCCACCCCCTCGTGATCATGGGCGTCCGCCACCCTGCTGCCGGGGTGGCGGACGCCCATGATCACGGACGGTTGGTGGGGTCAGGAGCGGGCGGCGAGCGCCCTCTCGGCGGACTCCACGACGTTGGCCAGCAGCAGGGCCCGGGTCATGGGCCCCACCCCACCGGGGTTCGGCGACAGGAACCCGGCGACCTGGGCGACGTCGGGGTGGACGTCGCCCAGGAGGCGGCTCTTCCCCGTCCCCTCGTCGAGGGCGCGCGTCACCCCCACGTCGAGCACGGCGGCGCCCGGCTTGACCATGTCGGCCGTCACCAGGTGCGCCGAGCCGGCCGCGGCCACCACCACGTCGGCGCGGCGCACGTGCTCGGCGAGGTCCTTCGTGGCGGTGTGGGTGAGCGTCACCGTGGCGTCGACGCCGCGCCGGGTCAGCAGCAGCCCGATGGAGCGGCCCACCGTGGTGCCCCGCCCGACGACGACGACGTGCGCGCCGCGCAGCGGCACCCCGGCCCGCTCGAGCAGGTCGAGGCAGCCGCGCGGGGTGCACGGCAGCGGCGAGTCGATCGGTCCCGACAGCCGCAGCACGAGCCGCCCGAGGTTGGTGGGGTGCAGCCCGTCGGCGTCCTTGTCGGGGTCGATGAGCTCCAGCACCCGCTGCTCGTCCAGCCCCGGCGGCAGCGGCAGCTGGACGATGAAGCCCGTGCAGGCGGGGTCGGCGTTGAGGCGCGCGACCGCGGCCTCGACGTCGGCCTGGGTCGCGTCGGCGGGCAGGTCCTCGCGGATCGAGGCGATGCCCACCTCCTCGCAGTCGCGGTGCTTGCCCGCGACGTACACCTGGCTGCCCGGGTCGTCGCCGACGAGCACGGTGCCCAGGCCCGGGCGCAGGCCGGCCTCGGCGAGCCGGGCGACCCGCTGGCGCAGGTCCTCCTTGACGGCTGCCGAGGCGGCCCGGCCGTCCAGCGGCTGGGCGGCCATCAGGCGCCCAGGTCGCTCGCCTGCGCGGAGGTGATCCCCGGGTAGAGGGGGAACGCCTCGGTGAGCGTGCGGACGCGCTCGCGCAGCGGAGCGACGTCGGCGGAGGGGTCGAGGGCGCCGGCGATGATGTCGGCGAGCTCGGTGAACTCCGCGGCGCCGAAGCCGCGGGTGGCCAGGGCGGGCGTGCCGATGCGCAGGCCGGAGGTGACCATCGGCGGGCGCGGGTCGAACGGCACGGCGTTGCGGTTCACGGTGATGCCCGCGGCGTGCAGGCGGTCCTCGGCCTGCTGGCCGTCGAGCTCGGACCGGCGCAGGTCCACCAGGACGAGGTGGACGTCGGTGCCACCGGTGAGCACGGAGGCGCCCACGGCGTCGACGTCCGGCTCCAGCAGCCGGTCGGCGATGATCTTCGCGCCCTCGAGGGTGCGCTCCTGGCGCTCCTTGAACGCCTCGCTGCCGGCCACCTTGAAGGCCACGGCCTTGCCCGCGATGACGTGCATGAGCGGGCCGCCCTGCTGGCCGGGGAAGACCGCCGAGTCGAGCTTCTTGGCGTGCTCGGCGCGGCTGAGGATGACGCCGGAGCGCGGGCCGGCGAGCGTCTTGTGCACGGTGGAGGTGACGACGTCGGCGTGGGGCACCGGGTTGGGGTGCAGGCCCGCCGCCACGAGGCCGGCGAAGTGCGCCATGTCGACCATGAGCAGGGCGCCGACCTCGTCGGCGATCTTGCGGAAGGCGGCGAAGTCGAGCTGGCGGGGGTAGGCGGACCAGCCGGCGATGATGAGCTTGGGGCGGCGCTCGAGCGCCACCGACCGCACGACGTCCATGTCCACCAGGAAGCTCTCGGGGTCCACCCCGTAGCTGGCGACGTCGAAGAGGCGACCGGAGAAGTTGGCCTTCATGCCGTGCGTGAGGTGGCCGCCGTGGGCCAGCTCCAGGCCGAGGATGGTGTCGCCCGGGCGGATCAGGGCGTGCATGACGGCGGCGTTGGCCTGGGCGCCGGAGTGGGGCTGGACGTTGGCGTGCTCGGCGCCGAAGAGCGCCTTGGCGCGGTCGCGGGCGAGCTCCTCGGCGACGTCGACCTGCTCGCAGCCGCCGTAGTAGCGGCGGCCGGGGTAGCCCTCGGCGTACTTGTTGGTCAGCACCGACCCCTGCGCCTGCATGACCGCGCGGGGCGCGAAGTTCTCGCTCGCGATCATCTCGAGCGTGTCCTGCTGGCGGCGCAGCTCGCCGTCCAGGACGGCGGCGATCTCCGGGTCGACCTCGGACAGCGGGGCGTCGGTGAGGGACTGGGCGGGCAGGGCGGTCTGCGTCACGGTGCGCTCCTCGCGGTTCAGCGGCGGTTCAGCGGGGTCAGGCAGCGGTCTCGGGCGGTGTGCGGTCGGCTCACGTCGCGAACGGGCCCAGGCGGACGACCCGATCGACTGCTCTCCCGCCGCTCCCCGGTGGTGACCCACCTTCGCCAGTCGCGACGCCGCCAGGGTAGACGGCGAGCACCCTCTCGGTCGACTCCCTTCCCGCGGCGCCGTGACGGCGGACCGCCGCCGCCCGCCCCGGGGGGCGAGCGGCGGCGTCCCTGACCTCAAGACTGTTGTATCAGTCGTCCAGGCTGTTCTGCGAGAGCCAGCCGTGGGGTGCCGCGATCTCCTTGGCCGCGTCCGGCCCCCAGGAGCCGGGGGCGTAGGGCTGCACCGCGGGGCGGTTGTCGAGCAGCGGCGCCGCCACGCGCCACGCCTCGCGCAGGCCGGTGGCGGTGGTGAACAGCGCGCGGTCGCCCGCGAGCACGTCGCGCAGGAGCGAGGCGTACGCGGGCAGCGGCTCGGCGCGGGGCAGGTCCTCCAGGTCCAGCAGCAGCGAGCCCGCCACCAGGTCACCGGGGGCCCCGGGGCGCTGGGCGGTGACGGTGGCCGCCACGGTGCCGTTCCCGGCCAGCGAGAACCCGATCGTCTCCGGGCGCGGCGGGCGCTCGCCGAAGCCGCGGGTCTGCGGGCGACGCAGCACCAGCGTCACGTGCTGGTGGCTCTCCTTGAGCTGCTTGCCCGTGCGCAGGAGGAACGGCACGCCCTCCCACCGGTCGTTGTCGATCCACACCTTCGCGGCCACGAAGGTGTCGGTCTGCGAGTCGTCGTCGACGCCGTCGATGTCGCGGTAGCCCTCGACCTGGCCGAGCACGGCCTCGGAGGGGTCCATCGGCCGGAAGTCCTTGAGCACCGCCTCGCGGGCCTCCAGCAGCGCCTCGGGCGAGCCGTCGGCGGGCGGCTCCAGGGCCACCTCGGCCATGACCTGCAGCTGGTGGGTGACGAGCATGTCCAGCGTGGCGCCGGTCTCGTCGTAGAAGCCGGCGCGGTTGGAGACCCCGAGGGTCTCGGGGATGTCGATCTGCACGGCCGCCACGTGGTAGCGGTTCCAGACCTGCTCGAGGAGGCGGTTGTTGAAGCGCAGCACGTGCAGCTGCTGCGTGGCCTCCTTGCCGAGGAAGTGGTCGATCCGGAAGACCCGCTCCTCGGGGAAGATCGACAGCACCAGCTCGTCGAGGCGCTCGAAGCTCTCCGAGTCGGTGCCGAACGGCTTCTCGTAGACGACGCGCGCGCCCTCGGCCAGGCCGTGGGCGTCCAGGGCCTTCGTGTACGCCTCGAACGTCGACGGCGGCAGGGCGATGTAGTGGACCAGCTGCACGTCGTCGCCGCCGCCGAGGTCGTCCTTGGCCTCGGCCACCACGTCCGCGAGCTCGCCCGGGTCGGACTCGGAGAAGCCGCCGCCGGCGAAGCGCAGCGAGGAGGAGAAGCCCCGCCACTGCCGGCCGCTCAGGCCGGTCTTCGCCTCGTCGAGGACCTTCTTGACGTGGTCGCGGAACTCGTCGTGGCTCTGGTGCCCGCGCCCGTTGCCGATGAGGCGCCAGTTGTCGGGCAGCAGGCCGTGCTTGGCGAGGGCGCCGAAGGCCGGCAGCACCATGCGCGCCGCGAGGTCGCCGGTGGCGCCGAACAGGACGAAGACGGTGGGGGTGGAGACCGCGGTGGGCGTCGCCGCCCCCTGGTCTGCGGAGGTGGTCTCGGAGGAGGCGTCGGTCACGACCAGCCACCGTATGCGGCCCGGGGGCCGTGCGCCCGCCCCCGCCTCGCTTCTCAGCCGCGGGTTCCGGCTGAGAGGTCCGGCGGGGGCGGACGGTCAGGCGCAGTCGGTCTTGTAGACGTACTGCTGGACCTCCGCGGAGGCCTGGTTCTCGGGGGTCGCGAAGACGAACGGCGCGGTCTGCTCCCGCGGGACGTCCTCGCCCTGACTGGCGTCGACGGCGCTCTGCACGCCGGTCGCGCCCTCGCCGTAGGGGTACTGGACGACGACCCCGTCGACGGTGCCGTCCTCCAGGGCCTGCAGGATCGGCTCGGAGGTGTCGTAGCCGACCACCCGGACCACACCGGTCTTGCCGGCCTCGCGCACGCCGGTGATGGCGCCCTCGGTGTTGTTGGTGGACATCGTGTAGACGCCCACCAGGTCGGGGTTGGACGTCGCGGCCGCGGACGCGATCTGCGCGGCGGTGGCGGTGGAGTTCTCCGAGTACTGGGTCTCGAGGTAGGTCATGTCCGGGTACTCGGCGAGCTTGTCCTTGAAGCCCTTCTCGCGGGCCTCGCCGATGGGGTTGCCCGGGCTCTGGTTGATGCCGAGCACGGCGCCCTTCCCCCCGACGAGCTTCGCGAGGTTCTCCGCGGCGAGCGCGCCGCCCTCCTCGTTGTCGGACTGGATGTTCGTGAGGGCGATGCTCTTGTCCTCGAGGTCCCCGTCGATGGTGATGACGTCGATCCCGGCGGCCTTGGCCTCGGCCAGCGGCAGCTTCATCGCCGTGGAGTCGGTGACGGAGATCATGAGGGCGTCGGGGGCGTCGGCCACCACGGCGTTGACGATGGCGGTCTGCCGGGCGACGTCGAACTCCGGGCTGCCCTGGACCTCGAAGTCGACGCCGAGCTCCTCCGCCTTCGCCGCCCCGCCGCAGCCGACGGTGTTGTAGAAGGGGTTGCCCGTCAGGCCGGGCACGTAGACCACCGAGAGGCGGTCGTCGCCGCCCTCCGAGCCGCCGGAGGAGCCGCCGCAGGCGGCGAGGGCGAAGGTGGCGGTGGCGGTCAGGGCCGCGGCGCGCAGCGCGCGCCCGCGGGGGCGTCGGGGTGTGGTCATGGTCGGCTCTCCGGTCTGCTCGGGGGTGGGGTCGGGTCGGGGGCGCGCGTCACGCGGCGTTGCGGCGGCGGCGCTTGAGCTGGTCGACGTACACGGCGACCACGAGGACGACGCCGACGGCGACCTGCTGCCAGAAGGCCTGGACGTTCAGCACGACGAAGCCGTTGTTCAGCACGCCGGGGATGAACATCCCGATGACGGTGCCGAGGACGGTGCCGACGCCGCCGAACAGGCTGGTGCCGCCCAGCACCACGCCGGTGATGACCTGCAGGCCGTCGGTGGTGTGGCCGCTGATGGTGGTGGTGGCGAAGCGCGTCAGCGACATCAGCCCCGCCAGGCCGGCGAGGGCGCCGTTGAGGACGTACAGGGAGGCGGTGTGCCGGTCGACGGCGATGCCGGCCCGACGCGCGGACTCGGCGTTGGAGCCGATGAGCTGGGTGTGCCGCCCGTAGCGGGTGGTGGCGAGCACCAGGCCGCCCACGAGCGCGACCAGGGCCGCCACCCAGACGAGCCAGCTGAGGGTGAGGGGGCGCTGCACGGCCACGGAGATGAGCGCGTCGGGGACCGTGCGCACGTCGGTCCCGTCCGAGAGCAGCTGGGCCGCCCCGAGCGCGGCGCCCGTCGACCCGAGCGTGGTGATGAGGGCGGGGACGCCCAGCCTGGTGATGACCAGGCCGTTGGCCAGTCCCCACGCGGTGCCCGCGGCCAGCCCGACGGCCACGCCGACGAGCACGGTGCCGGCCCCCTGCCCGCCGAGCGCCTCCATGGTCTTCGCGGCGGCGACGCCGGAGAACACCAGGACCGAGCCCTGCGAGAGGTCGAACCCTCCGGCCACCAGCACGTAGGTGGTCCCCACCGCCATGACGAGCAGCACGGCGACGTCGGTGAGGACGTTGCGCCCGTTCGCGGCGGTCGGGAACGTCTCCGGGGCGAGCAGGGAGAACACCGCGACGAGCACCAGCAGGACGACGAACATGTACGCCGGCGAGGACCCCAGCGCCCGCCGCCAGGCCGGCAGCGAGGCGCTGGGCGGGGCGGCCGGACGGGCGGGGGTCTGCGCCGGGGGCGGCGGCGCCCCGGCGTCCGCGGCGCTCACCGGGCGCCCGCCCCGTCGGCCCGCTCGTCGGCCCGGGCGTCGGTGACGGGGGTGTCGAGCGCTCCCGTCATGGCGCCGACGAGGTCGGCGACGGTGGTGCCGCGGGCCGGCAGAGAGGCGACCCGCCGTCCCAGCCGGAGCACCTGCACGCTGTCGGCCACCTCGAGCACCTCCGTCATGTTGTGCGAGATCAGCACCACGCCGACCCCGGAGTCGGCCACGCGGCGCACCAGCTCGAGCACCTTGCCGGTCTGCCGCACCCCGAGCGCGGCGGTCGGCTCGTCGAGGAAGACGAGGTCCTTCGCCCACATGACGGCCCGGCAGATCGCCACGGACTGGCGCTGGCCGCCGGAGAGCGCGGCGACGGCGGCGTCGAGGTCCTTGACGTCGGTCCCCATGGAGGTGAAGGCCTCCTGCGCCCGCGCGCGCATGGTCTTCTTGTCGAGCACCCCCAGGCGCCCCAGCAGGCCGGGCCGCAGCAGCTCGCGCCCGGCGAAGACGTTCTCGGCCGGGCCGAGCTCGGGCGCCAGCGCGAGGTCCTGGTAGACGGTCTCCACGCCGAGCGACCGCGCGTGCTCGGGCGAGGTCAGCCGCACGGGCCGCTCGCGCAGCCGCAGCTCGCCGGCGTCCGGCGCGAGGGCGCCGGAGAGGATCTTCACCAGGGTGCTCTTGCCGGCGCCGTTGTCACCGATGAGGGCGGTGACCTGACCGGCCTCCGCCTCGAAGTCGACCCCGTGCAGCACCTGCACGTGGCCGTAGGCCTTGCGCACCCCTCGCGCCTCCAGCAGCGCCACGCGCGCCTCCCCCTCGCCGCGGGCGCGGACGTCCGCGCGGCTGGACGACCGTGACAGCGGCGCGCGGCCTCGGCACCTCGGAACACCCTCGATCATGCGTTCTGTGACCTTTTCGACACCGAGCGCCACTCCTGGGTGACGCCCGCGGCCGACGTCTCCGGGGGCTCACGGGGCGGGGGCCTCCCGGCGCGGCACCCCCGCCGTCCCCGCCGCCAGCAGGACCGCGACGGCGGTCAGCAGCACGAGCAGCGGCGCGGTCCACCCGCCGCTGGCGTCGTGCGCGGTCCCCACCACCACCGGTCCGAGGGCGCCCGCCAGGTAGCCGCCACCCTGCACCAGCGCGGAGGCGGCCCGCACG
This sequence comes from Streptomyces sp. NP160, assembly GCF_006335115.1. Lineage (GTDB taxonomy): Bacteria > Actinomycetota > Actinomycetes > Actinomycetales > Quadrisphaeraceae > Quadrisphaera. Next base: position 10,336 of record NZ_VDMJ01000043.1, on the reverse strand, counting down.
TCGGCGGGGCCGCCCGCGCGGCCTGCCCGCACCTCGCGGCCCCGGGCCACGGCCGCGACGAGCACCACGGTGATGCCGCCCCCCTGCGCCGCGCCCGCCAGCGCCGCCCAGCACCACCACAGCCCGGGGGCGAGCAGCAGGCCGAGCGGCAGGGTGGCCCAGCCGGCGCACACCAGCCACAGGGCGATGCGGGGGCGCCCGGTGGTGCGCAGCACCGCGGGGACGCCGAAGGCGCCGACCACCGCCGACACCTGGAACACGGCGGCGCTCACCCCGGCGGCCTCGGGTCCGGCGCCGAGCCGGTCGGCGAGCAGCTCCGGCAGCCAGGCGGTGGTGCCGTAGTACGAGAACGACTGCGCGGCGCAGGCGGTGACCAGCAGCCACGTGGTGGCGCGGCGCCGCACCGGCACGGGGTGCGGCGCGAGCTGCTGCCGGGCGGCGCGGGCGGCGGCGCGGTCCGCACCGCTCCCGCCCTCGTCGCGGCGGCGGTGGGCGCGCAGGACGACGACGACGGCGACCACGACGAGCACCGCCCACACCGCGGTGGCGGCCCGCCAGCCCAGGGGGGCGGCCACCAGCGGCGTCACCGCGGTGGTGAGGGCGCTGCCGATGTTGAAGGAGGCCGCGTACAGCGCGGTGACCAGCCCGACGGCGCTGGGGAAGTCCTCCGAGACCAGCACGGGCACGGCGATGTTGCCGATGGTGATGGCCAGCCCGAGCACCACCGTGCCGGCCAGCGCCGCGGGGTAGCCGCCGGCGGAGCGCACGAGGGTCCCCAGCAGCACCCCGACCAGGCAGGCCAGCACCGCGGTGCGCACGCCCCAGCGCGCCACCACCCACGAGCCGAAGGGCGTGGCCGCGCCGAAGCACAGCACCGGCAGCGTGGTGAGCAGCCCGACCGCCCCGGCGCTGACGGCGAGGTCGGCCCGCACCTCCGCGGCCACCGGCGGCAGCGCGGCCAGCGGGCCCCGCACGTTGAGGGCGACGAGGACGACGGCCGCGAGCGCGAGCACCGGCAGGCCCGACGCCGCCGAGCGGAGCCCGGCGCGCCCGGCGGGGCCGGAGGGGCGCGCGGACGGCGAGGACGGTCCGGACGCGCCGGCGCCCGTCCGGGAGGGCTGGGGCACCCCCTGACGCTAGGCGGCCCGCACCCGTCCCGCGCTGGCTAGGCTGGTCGGCCGTGTCCGCCCCCCCGCCGCAGGCCCCCCAGCACTACGTGATCGCGCTCACCTGCCCCGACGGTCCCGGCATCGTGCACGCGGTGACGGGGGTGCTGGCGCACCTGGGCGGCAACATCACCGACAGCCAGCAGTTCGGGGACCCCGACACCGGCCGGTTCCACATGCGCGTGCAGGTCAGCGCCGACCTCGACGAGGCGGCGCTGCGGGGGGCGTTCGCGCCGGTGGCGCAGCGCTTCGGCATGGAGTGGACCCTGGACGAGCAGGGCCGGCCGCTGCGCACGCTGGTGATGGTGTCGAAGGCGGGCCACTGCCTCAACGACCTGCTGTTCCGCACGCGCGCGGGCCAGCTGCCGGTGGACGTCGTCGCCGTCGCCGGCAACCACCGCGACCTCGAGCCGCTGGCGGGCTTCTACGGCGTGCCGTTCCACCACCTGCCGGTGGACAGGTCGGTGCCGGCGGGCGAGCCGGGCTCGCTGGAGGCTGCGGAGGCGGCGCTGCTGGAGCTGGTCGACTCCCTCGGCGTGGAGCTGGTGGTGCTGGCCCGCTACATGCAGATCCTGTCCCCGGAGCTGTGCCGGGCGCTGAGCGGGCGGGCCATCAACATCCACCACTCGTTCCTGCCCAGCTTCAAGGGCGCGCGCCCGTACGCGCAGGCCCACGTGCGCGGCGTGAAGATCATCGGGGCGACGGCGCACTACGTCACGCCGGACCTCGACGAGGGCCCGATCATCGAGCAGGACGTCCACCGGGTCGACCACGGCATGACGGTGGCCGAGCTGCAGTCCATCGGGCAGGACGTCGAGGCGCAGGTGCTGGCCCGCGCGGTGCGCTGGCACGCCGAGCACCGGGTGCTGCTGGACGGGCACCGCACCGTCGTCTTCCGCTGACGGCGGGGAGATCGGCGGGCGCTCGCGGCGGGGGTCCGTGCACGATGCGTGCATGCCGACCGCCGTGACGTCCCTGCTGGAGCTCACCCTGTCGCCCGAGGCGGCGGCCGACCCCGCGGCCGCGCACGCCGTCATCACCGAGACGCTCGCGGCGACCCGCGCCTTCGACGGCTGCCTGGGGTGCGACGTGCTCGTGGACGTGGACGACCCCGCGCGCCTCGTGGTGCACGAGCGGTGGGAGTCGCTCGCGCACGACGACGCCTACCGCGCCTGGCGCCGCACGCCCGAGGGCGCCTCGCGCCTCGGCGAGGTGCTGGCGGGACCGCCGCAGCTGACCCGCTTCACCACCGCCGACGGCGTCTGAGCCGCAGGGCCCTCGGACGGCGTCAGACGACGACGTCGAGGCCCAGCGCTCCGCTGGCGCTGCCGCGCCCGGCGCCGGCGGCCTGCGAGGTCCGCTCGAGCCACGGCGACGTCGACGGCGCCGGCTGGACGCCGCTGGTCTCCGCGGTGCCGCGCAGCGGCCTCGACGCGGCGCTCGCCGGGTCCGTGGCGGCGGGCGGCCGGGCGGCCGCGGCCGTCGCTGCCGCCGCGTCCTCGGTGGACTGCTGTCGCGGCGGCACGCCGTGGGCGGCGGGCCAGGTGGTGGGCGGCAGAGCTCCGTCGACGCGCACGGCGACCTCCTCGCGGCGACCCCGCGGACCCGGTGCCCGCTCTCGCCTAGCCACGAGCGTCCTCTCACCGTGAGCAGTCATGCACTCACTGGAGGTGACATCACCCGGTCGGCGTCCCCCGGTCGGGCCACGTAGCCTCCTCGGGTGACGACGCACGCCGGGGTCCCGGCGCGCGGCGTGGCCGTGTACGGCGCGGTGCTGCGCCGTCCGGGGACCGCCCTCACCTTCGGCGCCTCCGTGCTGGCCCGGCTCCCGATCGCCATGGCCCCGCTGGGGATGGTGCTCCTCGTGGAGCGCACCTCCGGGTCCTACGCGACGGCCGGCGCCGTCACGGCGGCGTTCGCCGTGGGGACGGCGGCCGGCGCCCCCGTGTGGGGCCGCGCGATGGACGCGCACGCGCAGGCCCGCGTGCTCGCCCCGTCGGTCACGGCCAGCGCGGCGCTGCTCGCGGTGCTGGCGCTCGCCGCCCCGGCCGGCGCTCACGTCGCGCTGCTGGGCCTGCTGGCGCTGGGGGCGGGCCTGGCGTTCCCGCCCTTCAGCGCCGCGATGCGGGCCTCCTGGCGGGTGCTCCTGCCCGACCACGCCCACCGCCGCGCCGGGTACGCCCTCGACGCCGCTGCGGTGGAGGCGCTGTTCGTGCTCGGCCCGCTGCTGCTGTCAGCGCTGCTCGTGGCGCTGCCCACCACCGGCCCGCTGCTCGTGACCTCGGCGGTGCTGCTGGTCGGTGGCCTCGGCTACGCGGCCACCGGCCCCGCCCGCCGGTCCCCGCAGGACCGCGCCGCCGCTCCCGGCCCCGCCGACCCCACCGAGGCCGCAGGAGGCGCGCGGTCGAGCGCCCGCACCGCGCTGCTCGCCTCCCCCCCGCTGCTCGCCGTGCTCGCCAGCGGCCTGGCCATGGCGCTGGCCTTCGGCGCGACGGACACGTCCCTGGCCGCCACCGCGCGCAGCGTGCTGGGCGACGACGCCGCGCTCGGCATGCTCTTCGCCGCCATCGCCGGCGGCAGCACGATCGGCGGCCTCGCGTACGGCGCGGTGGCCGGCCACAGCTCCGACGCGCGGCTGCTGCCGGTGCTGCTCGGGGTCTTCGGGGCGGGTCTCGCGGTGGTGGCGCTGGTGCTCGCGGCCCCCGGCAGCCCACCCACCCCGCTGCTCCTGGGAGTGCTGTTCGTGGTCGGACTGGCCATCGCCCCGAGCCTGATCATCCAGCAGGCCCTGGTGGACGGGCTGTCGCCGGCGGGACGCACCACCGAGGCACAGGCGTGGCTGTCCACCGCCGTCACCACCGGCGGGGCGCTCGGCACGGCTGCCGGCGGCGCGGTCATCGAGGCCGCCGGGGTGGCCGCGGCGTTCGGCGCCGCCGCCGCGGCGCTGGGCCTCGCCGTCGTCGTCGCCGTGGTCTCCCAGGGCTCCTGGCGGCGCGCCGACGCCGCCGCCGCGACCACCGGGGCGCCCGCACCGTGAGGTCCGTCCGGGGCACCGTCCGGGGCACCGGGTCGAGCGGTCAGAGGTCCTTGCGGGCCACCACCGCGGCAGCCAGGCCGAAGACCATGGCGACCCACAGCGCCGACCACACGAGGTAGGCCGGCGTCGGGGAGCTGACGGACAGGAAGGGGAACGCCTCGGCGCTCGGGCCCATGGCCACCAGGGCCGACGGGTCCTGGAAGGCGTGCATCGCGCCGCGCCACAGGCCGTCGGTGGGCAGCACCACCCGCGAGACGGTGCCGACGCGGGCCACGCCCTCGTTGCCGAGCGCCGAGCCGACGCCACCCACCACGCCCGCGATCCACGCCGCCCCGAACAGGCCCACCGACACCACGCCCGAGGCCATCGGGGAGACCACGGTGGCGAGCAGCACCGACAGCGTCAGCAGCACCGCCGTCTGGCCCGCGAGCAGGAGCAGCCCGGCCACGGGGTCCGGGGGCCAGTAGCCCACCGTCGCCAGCACCACCAGGCACAGCGCCAGGCCGGCGAGCACCACGTAGACCCCGCCGAACACCACCAGGCCGAGCCACTTGCCGAGCAGCCACGCCCAGCGCCGCACCGGCCGGGCGAGCACCGACAGCACCGCGCCCGACTCCGTCTCGCCGGACAGCGTCGGCCCGGACAGGAACGCCGTGCCCAGCGCGGCGACGAGCGAGAGCCCGAACATCACGAGGTTGAGCACCTGCGAGGCCGCGACGAGCGCCTCCCCGCTGGTCAGCTCCTGCGCCAGGCGCCAGAAGCCCCAGCCGGACAGGGCCAGCAGCAGCAGGGTCAGCCCCACGAGGGCCAGCACCACCCGGCGGCGGGACGCCTCGCGCAGGGTCAGCAGGGCCACCACCCCCACCACACGCAGCTGGTGGCTCACCGCACCGCCCCCTCGTGCTCCTCGCGCGCCGCGCGCTCCTGCGCGGCACCCCGCAGGATGCCCAGCAGCCGGTCCTCCAGGCTCACGCGCACGGGCTCCACGGCGTGCACGTCCACGCCGAGCGCCGCCAGGTCGCGCACCAGCTCGGGCACCGCGCGCTCGTCGTCGTCAGCGGGGTGCTGCCCGTCACCGCGCAGGGAGAGGGTGAGGACGTCAGGGCCGTCTCCCCCGCGGTGCACCGCTCCGGCCCGCGCGAGCCGCTCCTCGGCCTGCGGCGTCAGCCCGGTGAGCCGCAGCCGCACCTGCCGCTGGCCGAGCAGCTCGGTGAGCGTGCCGTCAGCCGCCACCCGCCCGCGCTCGAGGACCACCACGCGGTCGCAGACGCGCTCGACCTCGCCGATGAGGTGGGAGTTGAGCAGCACCGCCACGCCCTGCTCGCGCAGGCCGAGCACCACGTCGCGCACGTCGGCGCGGCCGAGGGGGTCGAGGGCGCTGGTGGGCTCGTCGAGGACGACGAAGCGCGGCCGCGCCACCAGCGCGACCGCCAGCCCGAGGCGCTGCTGCATGCCCTTGGAGAACCCGCCGACCCGGTCGGCGGCGCGGGCGCCCAGGCCCACGAGGTCGAGCCGGTCGCGCTGCTCGGCAGCGCTGACGTCCGCGCCGGACAGCCGCACGTGCAGGGCGAGCACCTCCGCGGCGGACAGCCACGGCTGGTAGCGGAACAGCTCGGGCAGGTAGCCGACGCCGGCGCGGGCGGCGGGGTCGCCCACGGGCCGGCCCAGCAGCAGCACCTCGCCGTCGTCCGGGGTCACGAGCCCGAGGAGCATCTTGATGACGGTGGTCTTGCCGGCGCCGTTGGGCCCCAGCAGGCCGACCACCTCACCGCGCCCCACCTGCAGGGACACGTCGTGCACGGCCTGGTGGCGCCGGAACCGCTTGCGCAGGTGGGAGCACCACACCGCGGGCGAGTCCGGCACGGACCCGCCCGCGGGGCTCAGCTCCGGTGCGACGCTCAGCGCAGTCCCCGGGCCACGTCGAGCAGCTCGTCGGTGCTGAGGGAGCCGGCCACCGCCGTCACCACGCCGTCGCGCACCCAGACCACGCCGGCCATCGTGCCGTCGTTCGAGCGGACCACGGTGGCGGGCGCGCCGCCGACGTCAGCGGTGGAGGTGGTGGCCCGGTCAGCGGGGACGGGCAGCGGCAGCGTGGAGCCGTCACTCCCGTTCACAGGGAAGGTCGCCAGCTGGGAGGCGAGGTCGGCGGGGACCCCGGGCAGCGACAGCAGGTAGTCACGCACCTGCGTGAAGGGCACCCCGGTCGACTCCGCCGTGGGAGCGACGGCCCGGCCGACCACCAGCGCGGGGACCCCGGACGACGACGACCAGGTGGCCGCCACGCCGGGCCCCGCGGTGAGCCGCACGACGCTGCCGTCCAGGCCCGCGGGCACCGGCGGCAGCTGGCCGCCCGCCGCCTGCGCGGACGCAGCGGCCTTGGCCGCGGAGAAGGTGAAGCTGACCTGACCGGCGTCCCCCACCTGGTAGGTCGGGTCGCCGGTGACGCCGCGAGGCAGCCCGGCCACGCGGGGCACCTGGAGGCCGGTGGCCTGCGCGGCCGCGGCGGCGTCGGGGACGGTGCGCACCTCGACCGGCGTGGTGGCCACCGCGTCGCCGAAGGCGCTCGGGTCGGGCAGCTGCCCGAGCCCGGCGAGGTCGGCGGAGCTGATGCTCACGGGCGCCACCTGCTGCACCTGGAAGATGCGCAGCCAGTCCGAGGCGGCGGCCGTCCCCGCACCGGCGACGACGACGGCGACGCCGAGCGCCACGACGCCGGGGCGGCGCCACGCGCTGCGGCGCCTCGGCGGGCTGCTGGCGCGGTGGGCGTCGAGCGCGACGACGCGGGAGCCCTCCCGGCCGGCGGGCGAGGCGGCGGAGCTGCGGAGCCGCTGCCAGGCGCCGTCGACGTCGTCGTCGTGGGGGGTGGCGGCTGCGGGGGCTCCGAGCAGCGCCGACGCGGCGGCGGCGTCGTCCCGGGCGGCGGCGAGCGCCTGCTGGCAGCGGGCGCAGGCGGCCACGTGGGCGCGGTCGGGGTCGCAGACGCCGGCCGGCTCGTCGACCAGGCGGCGCAGGACGCCGTCGGCGGGGTGCCTCGTGAGTGCCATCAGCGGGTCAGCTCCTCGCGCAGTGCGCTCTCGGCGCGTCGGACGGTGGTGCCGACGCTGGTGGGTGACAGGTGCAGGGCGGCCGCGACCTCGGCGTAGGACAGGCCGGAGTGCCGCAGGACCAGGGCGGTGGCCTGCGCGCGCGGCAGGCGGGCGAGGGCCGCGCGGACGCGGGCCCGGTCCTCGCGCAGGACGACGCCGTCGGCGACGTCGGGAGCGCTCGCCGGCGCGAGCGCGGCGTCGCGGGTGGCGGCGGAGTCCTCGCGGGCGGTCCGGCGCCGGCCGGAGCGCAGCGCGTTGAGGGCGGTGTGGCTGGCGGCGACGCACAGCCAGCCGCGGGCCTGGTCCGCGGGGACGGCGGCGGGCGAGGACCGGGCGAAGGAGAGGAAGACCTCCTGCGCGACGTCGTCCGCCTGGGCCGGACTGCCCAGCACGCGGGCGGCGACACCGGCGACGAGGGCGTAGTCGCGGCGGAACACCGCCTCGAGGTCTCCCCTCATGGCTGCTGGCGCCCCGGACCCCGCCGCAGGGCGGGCAGCGGCGGGCCGGCCGACGGCTCTGGCCACCCCTGCGGTCTCGACAAGCTCCACACCCCCTCAGCACCGCCGCTCCCCAGGATGTGACACCGGCGGGCGTGCACGGGTCGAGGACAGCAGGAGGCCCACCGCGCGGCGTGCGGCGCCGCGCGGTGGGCCTCCTGGGCGTCGTCAGCCGTCAGACGGTGAAGCGACCGGTGAGCTCCTGCAGCCGGCTCGCGGAGCTGGCCAGCTCGTGCGAGGTGGAGGCGGTGCGCCCCGCGCCCTCGCGGTTCTGCTCGGTGCCGCGCGCGATGTCGGAGACGTTCGCCGAGATCTGCGCGGACCCGCTGGAGATCTCCCCCACGTTGCGGACCATCTCGCTGGTGGTGGCCGACTGCTCCTCCACGGCCGCGGCGATGGTCGTCTGCACGGCGTCGATCCGGGCGATCACCTCGCGGATCTCGGTGACCGCCGCGGCCGCGGCGGACGCGTCGCCCTGGGTGGCGTTGACCTTGGCGGTGATCTCGTCGGTGGCCTGGGCGGTCTGGCGCGCCAGCTCCTTGACCTCCCCGGCCACCACCGCGAAGCCCTTGCCCAGCTCACCCGCGCGCGCCGCCTCGATGGTGGCGTTCAGCGCGAGCAGGTTGGTCTGCTCGGCGATGGAGGTGATGAGCTTGACGACGTCGCCGATCTCGCGGGAGGAGACCCCGAGGCGCTCGATCGCCCCACCGGCCGAGCCGGCGGCGTCGACGGCCGAGGAGGCCATCCGGGAGGCCTCGGACGTGGCCGAGGCGATCTGGCCGATCGCCGCGGTCATCTCCTCGCCGGCCGCGGCCACGGTGGAGATGGACGCGGTGACCTCCTGGACCGCGCCGGAGACCACCCGGGTCTGGGCGGCGGACTCCTGGGCTCCCGAGGCCATCTGCGCCGAGACGCTCGACAGGGACGCCGCGGAGGAGGCCAGGGAGCGCGCCTCGGCGGTGATCTCGCGCATCGCGGCCGACAGGGCGTCCAGGGACGCGTCCGTGGACGCCGCCAGCGCACCGACCTCGTCGCGGGTGTCCAGGCCCACGCGCTGGTCCAGGCGCCCCCGCGCGACCTCGTCCATCACGGACACGACCCGCGACAGGGGGCGCACGACCGAACGCGTCGTGCGCACGCCGATGACGACGGCCACGGCCGTCGAGACGGCCAGCGCGATGAGCATCACGGTGAGGAACCCGTCCACGACGCCGCGCGCCCTGTCGCTCTCGACCCCGTTCATCGACTCCTCGAGGTCGATCAGCACGTTGATGGCGTCGAGCCAGTCGTTCAAGGCGGGCTTGGCCTCGGTCATCAGCAGCGCCTGGGCCTCGGCGTCCCGACCCTGCGCGTGGAGGTCGAGCACCTCCTCGACGATCGGCAGGGTCCGCTCCTGGACACCGGCGATGGCCACCCGGGCGGCCTCCTCCTGGGGGGTGATCGCGGGGTCGGAGGCGAACATCGCGTCGAGCGCCTGCTCGGAGTCGGCGTAGTCGGCCGCCAGCGCGGCGATGAGCGCGACGTCCTCCTGCTTCTCCTCGTCGGTGGGGTCCAGCAGGACGTCGCGCAGGGCGATGGCGCGGTTGTGCCCGCTGCCGCGGAAGTTGATGGCGTACCGCTGCTTGACGCTGTTGTGGTCGTTGATCTGGACCAGGCTCTCCTGGGCCTTGCTCACCTGGACCACGCCGAGTGCGGTGACCGCGGCCAGGAGGAGCACGAGGACGAGGAAGCCGGCGCCGATGCGGCGGCCGATGGTCGGGGTGGGAAGGCCACGGTGGCCTCCGGGTGCTTCAGGCGGTGCGGAGCCGGTCAGGGGCTGTGCCGGCGTCGGTGCGGTGAGCCCGTCGGGGGGTGCGGTGACCCGTCCCCTTCGTCGTCCCCTTCGTCGTCCCCGTGCGGCGTCCTCTTGAGGCGGTCGCCGCCGCGCCCCCGGGAGGGGCACCCGGGCGGAGCACGCGGAGCGCGCTCCGCAGAGACGTCCCAGCGAGCACGACTGGCACTCAGGCACCCCGCCGTGGCAGCATCGACGGCTGAACGACGCGCGCTCCGGGGTCGGTGCAATTCCGAACCGGCGGTGACAGTCCGCGACCCGACCGCAGCCAGCGGCCGGTGGACCTGGTGGAACTCCAGGACCGACGGTGAGAGTCCGGAGGGGAGGAGCACGCGGAGGGGCCCCGGAAGGGACCTCGCCCGCAGCGCCGTCGGCAGGGCCCAGCGGCCCGCCGCGTCGTCCGTCCCCCCGGGGCGGCTGACCGGCCACCGCAGGCCACCCCGCCGTCGTCGCCCTCCCCCGCAGCACCCCGGAGCCCGCACCGACGCGGGAGGGGACGGGGTTGACGGGCGACCAGGGCCGCACCGGCCTCCACAGCCGTGTCCACAGGCCTGTGGACAACTCTGTGGACAGCCGTTCGGTCGACCGTGCCCTCGAGCTGGCGCGCCGCGGCCCGCTCACCGAGAACCCGCAGGTCGGGTGCGTCATCACCACCCCTGACGGGCTGGTCCTCGCCGAGGGCTGGCACCGCGGCGCGGGCACCGCGCACGCCGAGGTGG
>NZ_VDMJ01000042.1:39808-40116 GCF_006335115.1 Streptomyces sp. NP160 | reverse complement strand
CGGGGACCACGGCGACGACGTCCACGCGCGGCCAGGGGACGTCCATCGCGACCGTCGGCAGCGCCGCGGGGCGGGTCAGCGGCGCCGCGGGCGGGGCGAACGCCGCCAGGGACTGCGTGTGCCGCTTGGTGGTGCCGGCCACCGGCAGCAGCGCGCCGCCGAAGGCCACGAGCACCCCGGCCCCGCGGTGGGCGGGGTCGGCTGCGGCGCGCAGCGCTGCGAGGAGGTTGGCGGGCGCGTCGGAGGCGGGAGCGTCGGCGGTGCGCTGGGACCCGGTGATGACCACCGGGCGCTCGTCGTCGTGGTGG
>NZ_VDMJ01000042.1:0-39746 GCF_006335115.1 Streptomyces sp. NP160 | reverse complement strand
GCTCGGCGGCGCCGCCGAGCACGGCGGTGCCCGAGAGCGTCGGTCGGCTGACGCCGTCGCTGCCGGTGGTGCTGGCGATGGTGCCGCCGGTGGTCACCACCACGACCAGCGGAGGAGAGGTGCTCGTGGACACGGCGGAGTCGGGGCTCACGCGCACGATGATGGCGGCTGGCAGGGTGGGGGCGTGCCCCTGGACGAGCGCGACCTCGCGCACCTGACCCGCTGCGTCGACCTCGCCGAGGAGGCCGTCGAGGCCGGTGACGAGCCGTTCGGGTCGCTGCTCGTGAGCGCCGCCGGGGAGGTCCTCGTCGAGGACCGCAACCGCGTCGGGGGCGGCGACGGCACGCGCCACCCCGAGCTGGCGCTGGCGCAGTGGGCGGGCGCGCACCTGCCGGTGGGGCAGCGCGCCTCGACCACGGTCTACACGTCCGGCGAGCACTGCCCGATGTGCTCGGCCGCGCACGGGTGGGTGGGCCTGGGGCGCATCGTGGTCGCCACGACCACCGGGCAGCTCACCGCCTGGCGCCGCGAGCTGGGCGTCGCCGACGGCGGCGGGCCCGTGCGTGTGGCCACGCTGCCCGTCAGCGCCGTGCTGCCGGGTGCGGAGGTGGACGGCCCGGCCCCGCAGCTGGCCGACCGGGTGCGCGCGCTGCACGCGCGGAGCCTGCGGAGGTAGGAGCCCGCGCGGGCCCGTCACCGACCTCGCTCGCCGGTCCTGCGATCAGACCACCGCCAGCCCTAGGCTCGCGGGCGTGCACCACCCGCCCGCGCCTCCGTCCGCCTGCCGCCTCCGTCCGGCAGGGGTGCAGCGGTGAGCGGCGGGCTGTTCGCGCTCCTGGACGACGTCGCCGCGCTGGTGCGGATGTCGGCGGCGTCCATCGACGACGTCGCCGCCGCCACCGGCCGCGCCAGCGCCAAGGCCGCCGGCGTGGTGGTGGACGACGCCGCGGTGACGCCCCGCTACGTGCAGGGCATCGAGCCGAAGCGCGAGCTGTCGATCATCTGGCGCATCACCAAGGGCTCGCTGCGCAACAAGCTGCTCATCATCCTGCCGGTGGCGCTGCTGCTGAGCGCGTTCCTGCCGTGGCTGCTCACGCCGATCCTCATGCTCGGCGGGCTCTACCTGTCCTACGAGGGCGCAGAGAAGATCTGGGAGAAGGTCCAGCACAGGCGCGGCTCCGGGCACGGGCACGCCGCCCCCGCCGAGGACGACGCCGCGGGGACCCAGGACCCCGCCGAGCGGGAGAAGGGCATCGTCTCCTCGGCGGTGCGCACCGACCTCATCCTGTCCGCCGAGATCATGGTGATCGCGCTCAACGAGGTCGAGGCCGAGCCGCTGTGGGAGCGGGCGGTCATCCTCGCCGTCGTCGCGGTGTTCATCACCGCGGTCGTGTACGGCGCGGTGGGGCTGATCGTGAAGATGGACGACATCGGGCTCGCGCTGTCGCAGCGGAGGTCCTCCGGCGTCGCGGCGTTCGGGCGCGGGCTGGTCAAGGCGATGCCGGTGGTGCTCTCGACGCTGTCGACCGTGGGCGTGGTCGCGATGCTCTGGGTGGGCGGTCACATCCTGCTCGTGGGCACCGACGAGCTCGGCTGGCACGGCCCCTACGGCCTGGTGCACCACGTGGAGGAGGCCGTGCACGAGGCCACCGGCGCGCTGGGCGGGGTGCTCGGGTGGCTGACCAACACGGCGTTCTCGGCGCTGGTCGGTGCGGTGGTCGGTGCGGTGGTCGTCGCCGTCATGCACCTCGTCCCGCGGCGCGGCGGCAAGGCGCACGGCGCCGCCGCCCACTGACCCCTCCCCCTCCTCGACCGTCGAGGGGGCGCGGTCCCCGGTCAGCTCGCGGGCGAGGGCGGCAGGACGCAGAGCTCGTTGCCGGACGGGTCGGCGAAGACCAGCCAGGGCAGCTCCCCCGGGGCCGACAGGGACGTGGCGCCCAGGGCGCGCATGCGCTCGACCACCGCGGCTTCGCCGTCGTCGTCCTGCTCCGCGGGGTCCGAGGCGTCGCGGCGCACGTCGAGGTGGATCCGGTTCTTGCCCGCTGCCCCGGACGGCTTCGGACGCGGCTCCGGGCACAGGGCCAGCAGCGGCCCGACGCCCCGCGGGTGGCGCAGGGCCGGCGCACCCCCGACGTCGCCCGTGCGCTGCCAGCCGGTGACGGCAGCCCAGAAGGTGGCGTCGCGCTCGGGGTCGGCGCTGTCGAGCGGCAGGTACACGACGGGCCCGCTGGTGCCCTCGTAGCCGGGGCGGTCCGGCATGACGCAGAAGGGACCGCCCTCCGGGTCGGCCAGGACGGTCCAGGGCACGTCGTCGCCCTGGCCGACGTCGGCCGGCTCGGCACCGAGGCAGCGCAGCCGCTGCACCACCTGCTCCTGCGCGTCAGCGCCGCGCAGGTCGAGGTGGAGGCGCGGCGGCGCGTCCGAGGGGTGCTCCACCCGCGGGAAGCAGAGGTCGAGGAAGGCGCCGGTGGCCTCGTCGAGCACCAGGCGCGCCTCGAGCAGGTCCGGCTCGTCGGTGATGACCTCGGCGCCGAGCGCCGCGGCCCAGAAGCCGCCCAGCGCGCGGGGGTCGCGGGCGTCCCAGACGACGTTCTCGAGCCTCACCGCCCCAGGGTGCTCCTCCCCAGCGCGAGGGCGGAGTCCAGGGTCAGGACCGGAGCGATCCTGACCCTGGACTCCGCCCTCGCGGCTGCCGGTGGGCTCAGCCGAAGACGTCGGGGTCCGGGCCGAGGCGCTGGCCGCGCTCGAGCCCGGCGATGGCGCTCATGTCCTCGTCGGTGAGCTCGAAGCCGAACAGGTCGATGTTGGAGCGGATCCGCGCGGGCGTCACCGACTTCGGGATGACGATGTTCCCCAGCTGCAGGTGCCAGCGCAGCACCACCTGGGCGGGCTCCTTGCCGTGCGCGGCGGCGATCTTGCCGATGGTCTCGTCGGCGAGGAGGTCACCGCCCTGCCCGATCGGGCTCCACGCCTCGGTGGCGATGCCGTGCTCGGCGTGGAAGGCGCGCAGGTCCTCCTGCTGCATCCACGGGTGCAGCTCCACCTGGTTCACCGAGGGCACCACGCCGGTCTCGTCGAACAGCGCGCGCAGGTGGGTCTTCTGGAAGTTGGAGACGCCGATCGACCGGATGCGCCCGGCCTCCTTGAGCTCGGCGAAGGTCTTCCAGACCTCCACGAAGTTCTGCTGGTCGGAGCCGGGCCAGTGGATGAGCCACAGGTCGAGGCGCTCCAGCTGCAGCTTGGCCATCGAGTCGTCGAAGGCGGCGAGCGCGGCGTCGCGGCCGCCGGCGCGGTCGCCGTTGGCGAGCTTGGTGGTGACGAAGACGTCCTCGTGGGTCAGGCCGAGGCTGTCCTGCGCGGTGCGCAGCGCGTCACCGACGCCGGCCTCGTTGCGGTACCCGGCCGCGGTGTCCACGTGCCGGTACCCGGCGGACAGGGCCTCCAGCACCGTCTCGTCGGTCTTGTCCGGGGAGACCTGGAACACGCCGAGGCCGACCTGCGGGATCTGGACGCCGTCGTTCAGGGTCACGAAGGGCACGCTGGTGCCGTACTCGAGAGGCATCACCCGACCGTAGGCGCGCTCCCCCGAGGCGGCACCTCGGCCTCGCTCTGCCCAGGCCGCCGTCGCCAGCCCGTGCCAGGTCGCCGAGCAGTGTCAGGTCGTGGGGCCCGGACGCGGCCTGGTGAGGCTGGCCCTGCGGCAGGACCTGCCACCGGTCGTTCGGGAAGCCCGTGATCACGGTGGGGACGGGAGGTCGCCCGGCGCCGCGCCCCCCAGGAACGCGGCGCCGGACGAGGTCTCAGGCCAGCAGGTCGTCGACGAGGGTCGACGGCGTGCCGAAGCGGTGCGCGGTGGCGCTGACGGCCTGCTCGTGGAGGAACGGCAGCAGCTCCAGCCGGCCGGAGGCGGTGACCTGGCCGTGCCACACGGCGAGGTCGGGGCGCCCACCGGTGGCCTCGGCCAGCGCGGTCGCCGCGTCGGCCGCGCCCTCGGCGGCACCGGCCGGGCCGACGAGCCTCACGCGCGACAGCTGCGACGCGGGCAGCGCCGCCGCGCGGGCCAGCCAGGCGCCGTCGTCCTCGACGACCGCGGAGGGCGCGCACCCCAGCGGCGCGGCGAGCGACACCTCGACGCGCGCTCCGGTGCGGGACGCGGCGGCCAGCACGCGCTCGACGTCGACGGGCGAGGCGCCCTCGACGGCGCGCACGGTGACGGGCGTCTGCACGTGGCGCAGCCAGTTGCGCTCGGAGACCAGGCCCGAGGGGTCCTGGGGGCTTCCCAGCAGGGACTCCCACGCGTCGGCGTCCGAGGCGGCGGAGCGGGCCAGGAACGCCTCGCCGTCGAGCTGGTCGGCGCGCTCCCAGCGGGTCAGGCCCAGCAGGTAGGACGGGCCGCCCGCCTTGGTGCCGGCACCGACGGCGGAGCGCTTCCAGCCGCCGAACGGCTGGCGCTGCACGATGGCGCCGGTGGTGCCGCGGTTGACGTAGAGGTTGCCGGCCTGGACGCGCGAGGCCCACAGGCGCAGCTCGCCGGCGTCGAGGGAGTGGATGCCGGACGTCAGGCCGTAGTCGACCTCGTTGACGATCTCGACGGCCTCCTCCAGCGTGCGCGCCGTCATGACGCCGAGCACGGGACCGAACACCTCGGTGCGGTGGTACGTCGAGCCGCGGGCCACGCCGGAGCGGATGCCCGGCGTCCACAGCCGGCCCTCCAGCGACGGCCCGTCCGCCGGAGCGGGCAGGGCGCGCGGCGCGAGGGCCCAGCGCTGCCCGGGCTCCAGCTCGGTGAGGCCCCAGTGCAGTGACGAGCCGGGCTCGGGGCGCTCGATCACCGGCCCGACCTGCGTGCGCGGGTCCCAGGGGGCGCCGACCACGAGGGACGCGGCGGCGTCGAGCAGCTGGTCGTGGAAGCGGCGAGAGGTGGCCACCGACCCGACGAGCACGACGACCGAGCTCGCCGAGCACTTCTGCCCGGCGTGCCCGAACGCCGACGCCACGACGTCCTTGGCGGCGAGGTCGAGGTCGGCCGACGGGGTCACGATCATCGCGTTCTTGCCGGAGGTCTCCGCGAGCAGCGGCAGGTCGGCGCGGAAGGTGCGGAACAGCTCGGCGGTGGCGTACGCGCCGGTGAGGATGACGCGGTCCACGCGGGGCGAGCTCACGAGCTGGCGCCCCAGGCCGCCCTCGTCGACCGTCACCACGCGCAGCGCGTCCGACGCGCCGGCCTCGGCCAGGGCGGAGGCGATGGCGTCGGCGAGCACCGCACCGCAGCGCTGCGCGGGCTCGGCGGGCTTGAGGACGACGGCGGAGCCCGCCGCCAGCGCCGCGAGCACGCCTCCGGCGGGGATGGCCACCGGGAAGTTCCACGGCGGGGTGACCAGCGTGAGGCGGGCGGGCACGGCCCGGACGCCGTCGCGGGCCTCGATCGCCTCCAGCTCGGCGGCGAGCCCGGCGTAGTAGTGGGCGAAGTCGACGGCCTCGGAGATCTCCGGGTCGGCCTGGTCAGCGGTCTTGCCGGCCTCGGAGGCCATGACCTCGAGCAGCTCGGCGCGGCGCGCCTCCAGCGCCCGGCCCGCGGCGTGCAGCACGGCGGCCCGCAGGTGAGCGGGACGGCCCCCCCAGGCCGCACCGGCGTCGGCGGTCGCAGCCAGCAGGTCGTCGAGGAGGTCGGCGTCGTCGACCAGCGAGCCGGCGGCGCTGTGGCGCCCGGTGGTGCCGACCGTCGACGTGGCGGCGCGGGACAGCGCCCCCCGCACCCAGGCGCGGTGGCCCGCGACGGCCGGGTCGGAGTCGGGGGTGTTGACGAAGCCCTTCCCGGCCTCCCCCGGTGCGTGCGGCAGCGCCAGGTACCGGTCCGTCGGCTGCTCGTAGCGGCGGTGCGCCGGCGGAGGCGCGTCGGCGTCGCCGTGCTCGGCCAGGGCCTGGTCGCGCCAGACGGCCAGCAGCTGCAGGGACTCCTCGTGCCGGGCCAGCTCGCGGGCGAACAGCGGGCCGTCCGCGGTGATCTCGGTGATGGCCGACATGAAGTTGTCGGGGCTGGCCACCTCCTCGAGGCGGCGGACGAGGTAGGCGATGGCCACGTCGAACTCCCGCGGGTGCACGACGGGCGTGTAGAGCAGCAGCGAGCCGGTCTCGCGGCGCACGGCGGCGGCCTGCCCGGCGGCCATGCCGAGCAGCATCTCCACCTCCATGCCGGCGCGAGCGCCGCGGGCACCGGCGAGCAGCCAGGCGTGGGCGATGTCGAAGAGGTTGTGGCCGGCCACGCCGAGCCGGACGTTGGCCGTGCGCTCGGGGGTGAGCGCCCAGTCCAGCACCCGCTTGTAGTGCGCGTCGGAGGCGGCCTTGGTGCCCCAGGTGGCCAGCGGCCAGCCGTGGACGTCGGCGTCGACGTGCTCCATGGACAGGTTGGCGCCCTTGACCAGGCGCACCTTGATGGGGGCTCCCCCGGCGGCGACGCGGGCGGCGGCCCAGGACTGCAGCTGCTGCATGGCGGCGAGGGCGTCGGGCAGGTAGGCCTGCAGCACGATCCCGGCCTCGTAGCGCTGCAGGGCGGGGCGGTCGAGGAGCCGGGTGAAGACCTCGATCGTGAGGTCGAGGTCCTTGTACTCCTCCATGTCGAGGTTGAGGAACGTCGGACGTCCGGCGGTCGCGGCAGCGGTCTCGTACAGCGGGGCGAGGCGGGCGACGACGTGCTCGACGTCCTCCTCGAACCCCCAGGGCGCGTGCGGGCCGACCACGGCGGAGGTCTTCACCGAGACGTAGTCGACGTCGGGGCGCTCCACGAGGCGGCGCAGGCCGGCGAGGCGGCGGTCGGCCTCGCGCCCGCCGAGCACGGCCTCGCCGAGCAGGTTGAGGTTGAGGCGCACCGGCGCCTCGGGGGTCCCGGAGCGGCGGATGCGGGCGAGGCTCCTGCCGAGCTTGGCCTCGGTCGCGTCGACGAGGAGGTGACCGACCATCTCCCGCAGCGCCCGCTTGGCGGCGGGGACGACGACGCCGGGCGCGACCGGGCCGAGCGCGCCGCCGGCCTTCACGGCCGACCGCAGCGCCGGGGACAGGAAGGACGGCGGGCGCTGCGCGAGGCGGCGCAGCACGGCGGCGCCGGCGGCCGGGTCCTCGGGCCGGACCACGCCGTCCACGAAGCCGGTGGCGAACGCCAGGCCGTCCGGGTCGCGCAGGAGGCCGGCCAGCTGACCCGCGGCGCGGGCCTCGGCGCCCTTGACGGGGTGGGCGGCCGCCTCGTCGAGCCAGCGGCGGACCAGCGCGGCGACGTCCTCGACGCGCACCTGCGGCGCAGAGGAGGTGCTGCTCTCGGGGGTGGCGGTCGAGGTCATGGGAGGAGTCTGCGCCGGTCCCGACCGGAGCAACAGGTCATCACCGGTGAGCGTTGAGGGGCAGTACCGTTCACCCAGGACGATGGTTCGCGAGAGGAGGCCGGGGCACCGGTGCTCGACGTCAGGCGGTTGCTGCTGCTGCGCGAGGTGGCCACCCGCGGCACGCTCGCCGCGGCCGCGGAGTCGCTCAGCTACTCGCCCTCCCACGTCTCCCAGCAGCTGGCGCTGCTCGCCAAGGAGGCCGGCGCGCCGCTGCTGCGCCGCACCGGTCGCCGCGTGGTGCTGACCGCCGAGGCCGAGGAGCTCGTCGCCGCCGCCGGGGAGGTCCTCGAGGTGCTGGAGCGCGCGCGGGCCCGGGTGGCCGTCACCGCGCGCGAGCGCGCCGGGAGCTCGTCCGCGCCCGTGACCGGGAGGGTGCGCCTGGCGGTCTTCCAGTCCGCCGCCCTGGCGCTGCTGCCGGGAGCGCTGCGCGCACTGGCCACCGCCCACCCCGCCCTGCGCGTGGAGGTGGTGCAGGCCGAGCCCGGCGCCGCCCTGGAGGAGCTGGCCCTGAGGGACCTCGCGCGCGACTTCGACGTCGTCGTCGCCGAGGAGTACCCGGCGCACTCCGCGCCGCACCTGCCGGGTCTGGTGCGCACCGAGCTGGTCCGCGACGCGCTGCGCCTGGCGCTGCCGCCGGAGCACCTCGCGCCCGACGTCCACGCCCTCACCGACCTCGTGACGGGGGCGCCGGGGCTGCCGTGGGTCGCCGAGCCGGAGGGCACCGCCAGCCGGCACTTCGCCGAGCAGACCTGCCGCACCCGGGGCTTCGAGCCGGACGTCCGGTTCACCAGCGCCGACCTGCAGACCCACCTGCGCCTGGTGGAGACCGGCTGCGCCGTCGCCCTGCTGCCCGACCTCGTGCACGCCGGGCGCGAGACCGCCGCTCGCCTGGTGGAGCTGCCCGGCTCCCCGCGCCGCACGGTGTTCGCCGCGCAGCGCGCCGCGGCGTCGGGTCAGCCCGCGCTCGCCGTCGTCGTCGACGCCCTCAAGGCCCAGGCGGCTCCTCCCTCCCCCTGACACCCTGCCCACCCGTGACGGTCGAGGAGCAGAGGGGGGCTGCGGTCAGCGCGACGACGTGACCGCGTCGTGGACGGCGGAGGCGACCACGAGGTCCTGCCACGCCATCCCCGTGCCCTTGAACACCACCGCTCCGGACGGGACGGGCGCCCGACCGGTCACGAGGTCGGCCAGGGGCAGCAGGTCGCCCTCCCCGAGCGCGCCCTCCGCGATCGCCATGACGACGTCGCCGGCCTCGCGCAGCGCCGTGACGGGGTCCTCCACCACGACCGTCGCACGGGCCAGCAGCGCTGCGTCCAGCTCGCGCCGGTCCGGCTCGTGGGACCCGACGGCGGCGACGACGACGTCGTCGCGCAGCACCCGGGAGTCGAACAGCGGCTCCCCCGCCGACGTGGCGCACACCACGACGTCGGCCGCCGCCAGCGCGTCCCGTGCGTCCGGGGAGCCGAGGGCCTGCAGACCGCCGCCCACGTCGCAGACCAGCGCGGAGCGCGCGGGCTCCCTGACGCGGGTGGGGTCGCGGACGAGCACGTCGAGACGACCCACCGGTCGGTCCACCGGCGTCCCCGGCCCCAGCGACGCCATCAGCGCGGCGGCGTGCCCC
This sequence comes from Streptomyces sp. NP160, assembly GCF_006335115.1. Classification (GTDB taxonomy): domain Bacteria; phylum Actinomycetota; class Actinomycetes; order Actinomycetales; family Quadrisphaeraceae; genus Quadrisphaera. Next base: position 30,752 of record NZ_VDMJ01000042.1, on the reverse strand, counting down.
TGCGCCTGGACCCCGCTGCCGACGACGACGGCCCGCAGCGGCCCGCCGGGCCGGCCGGCCAGCACGGACTGCACGGCGAGCAACGACGTCGCAGGGGTGCGCGACCGCGTGAGCGACGGACCGTCGAGCGTGGCCAGAGGCACGAGCGTCGACGCGTCGAGGAGGACGTAGACGCCCGTGATGCGGGGCAACCCGAGCGCGGCGTTGCCCGGGACGACGAACGCCAGCTTCACCCCCGCCCGGTCGCCCACCGCCGCGGGCATCGTGAGCAGCTCGCCGCTGCCGAGGGCGGTGCTCGTGCGGGGCGGGGCGGCCGCGGGATCGAGCCCGGCGAGCAGCGCCTCGCGCAGCAGGTCGGTGGCCCGGCGGGGGCCGACGGAGCCCAGCACGCGGTCGGCGTCGTGGTGGGGCAGCGCTGCGGAGGTCACGGCGCGCGAGCCTGGCACAGGTGCGGAGCACCGCTGTCGTCGCTGTGCTGTCCGCCCGGGAGGCGGTGCCGGGTCCGGGCGCGCAGCACACGAGATCACCCCGCCGCCGCCGTACGTTCCCGCACCACCAGACCGGTCCTGGAGACGGCCGCGGGACCGGCGACCTGCACGACGAGGAGCAGCGCATGCCCGAGCACGCGCACCCGGGGCGAGCCCGGGTCAGCATGGACATCGGCGGGACCTTCACCGACGTCGTCCACTACGACGAGACCACCGGCGCGGTGACCGCGACGAAGGCGTCCACCACCCCGGCGGACCTGTCCGACGGGGTCCTGGCCGGCCTGGGCGCCGTCGTGGCCTCCCCGGCGGAGATCTCGTTCCTCGTGCACGGGACCACCCAGGGGCTCAACGCCTTCCTCGAGCGGCGCGGCGTGCCCGTGCTCCTCCTGGCCTCCGCGGGCGTCGAGGACAGCTACCACATCGCCCGCGGCACCCGGCGCCGGCTGTACGACCTGCACTACCGCAAGCCCGCTCCGCTGGTGCCGCGGCGCGACGTCGTCGGTGTCGGCGGCCGGATCGCCGCCGACGGCAGCGAGCTCGCGCCGCTGGACGAGGACGCCGTGCGCGCCGCCGCCAAGCGGGTCCGCGACGAGGGCCACGGGGCCGTCGCCGTCGCGCTCCTCTTCTCCTACGCCAACCCGGCCCACGAGCTGCGCGCCCGGGAGGTGCTGCGCGAGGAGCTCGGCCCCGACGTGTCCGTGTCGCTGTCGCACGAGGCGGCGAAGGAGTGGCGCGAGTACGAGCGCACCTCCTCGGCGGTGGTCGAGGCCTACACGGGCCCGGTCGTGCGCCGCTACCTTCAGCGCCTGGAGCGGCGCCTCGACGACGACGGCCTCGAGGTGCCGCTGCACGTCATGCAGTCCTCCGGCGGCATCGTCACCGCGGCCTCCGCGCAGGATCGGCCGCTGCAGACGCTGCTGTCCGGACCGGTGGGCGGGGCGATCGCGTGCGCCGAGCTGTCGGCGCGCAGCGGACGGCCCGACCTCATCGGCGTCGACATGGGCGGCACGTCCTTCGACGTCTCGCTCGTGGTCGACGGCGAGCCCGACGTCACCGCCGAGGCCGAGCTCGAGGGCCTGCCGATGCTCATGAGCATCGTCAACATCCACACGGTCGGCGCCGGCGGCGGGTCGGTGGCCTGGAGCGAGGCGGGCGGCCTGCGCGTCGGGCCGCGATCTGCGGGGGCCCGCCCGGGACCGGTCTGCTACGGCCGCGGCGGCACCGAGCCGACGGTCACCGACGCGAACCTCGTACTGGGGCGCATCGACCCCGAGGGCTTCGCCGGGGGCCAGATGACGCTCGACACCGCGGCCGCCGAGAGCGCCGTCGGGGCGCTCGGCGAGCGGTTCGGGCTCAGCGCGCAGGCGATGGCCGAGGGGATCTGCGACGTCGCGAACGCCACCATGGCGCAGGCGATCCGCACCATCACCGTCGCCCGGGGCATCGACCCGCGCGCCTCCTCGCTGGTCGCCTTCGGCGGCGCCGGCCCGATGCACGCGGTGTTCCTCGCGGACGAGCTGGGGATCCCCGAGGTGCTCGTCCCGCGGCTCCCGGGCGCGTTCTCGGCGTGGGGGATGCTGCACACCAAGATCCGGCGCGACTACACCGAGCCGCACTACCGCCTGGACGCCGACGTCGACGGCGAGCAGGTGCGGGCCGCGCTGGCCCGCCTGGAGCTGCAGGGGCTCGACGACCTCGCCGCCGAGGGGGTGCCCGAGGCCGAGCGCAGCGTCGCGCACGCCGTCGACGTCCGCTACGAGGCGCAGGAGTTCACCCTCACCGTGCCGATCACCGGTGCCGACGAGCCGCTGGAGGCCGGCTTCACCACCCGCATCGCCGAGCGCTTCACCGCCGCCCACCAGGCGCGGTACGGGCACGCCAACCCCGGCGCCCCGATCGAGCTGGTGACCCTGCGGACCACGGCCACCGGCGACCTCGGCGCCCCGCCGCGCCGGCCCCACCCGCGGGCCGAGAGCGACGGCTTCGCGAGCGGCACCCGCCGCGTGGTGTTCGCGGGCGCGGAGCACGACGCGCTCGTCGTCCACCGCGACGAGCTGCTCGCCGGGCACGCCTTCTCCGGTCCCGCCGTGGTGCTGGAGGGGACCGCCACCACGGTGGTGCCCCCGGCGCACACCGTCACCGTCGACGACGACGGCACCCTCGTCATCCGCCAGCAGGAGGCCAGCGCATGAGCACGCCGAGCACCACCGCCAGCACGACCGCCAGCACGACCGCCAGCACGACCGCCAGCACGACCGCCAGCACTCCCGCCGGCACCCCCGTCGACCCGGTCACCGTCGAGATCATCCGCAACGCGCTCAACGCCGCGGCGGACGACATGAACGCCACCCTGATCCGCTCCGCCTACACGCCGATCATCTACGAGGGCGGTGACTGCGTGGTCGCGCTGCTCGACGCCGACCACCAGGTGCTGGGCCAGTCGGCCGGGCTCCCGATCTTCCTGGGCAACCTCGAGACGTGCACCCTCGCCACCGAGGAGCGCTTCGGGCGCGAGGTGTGGCGGCCGGGCGACGTGTGGATCCTCAACGACTCCTACCTCGGCGGCACCCACCTCAACGACGTCACGATCTTCGGACCCGTCTTCGTGGGCGCGGCGACGGACGACGAGCAGCTCGTGGGCTTCACCGCCAGCCGCGCCCACTGGATCGACGTGGGCTCCAAGGACCCGGGCGGCTCCATGGACTCCACCTCGATCTTCCAGGAGGGTCTGCGCCTGGGGCCGCAGCGGCTCGTCGTCGGCGGGGTCGAGCAGGAGGGCCTGGTCGACGTCATCTCCACCAACGTCCGCTTCCCCTACCCGACGCTGGGCGACATGAGGGCGATGGTCGCCTGCATCACCATGGGCGAGAAGCGCCTGCAGGAGGTGGTGGAGCGCTTCGGCCTGGAGGTGCTCCTCGGAGCCCGCGACGAGATCTTCCGCCAGACCGAGGCGCTGGAGCGCGCAGTGATCGCCGAGATCCCCGACGGCGTGTACAGCGCCGAGGGCGTGCTCGACAGCGACGGCGTCACCCTCGACGTCCCCGTGCCGATCCGCCTGGACGTCACCGTGCGCGGCGAGACGATCGACTTCGACGTCACCGGCTCCGCCGACCAGCAGACCGGCCCGGTGAACTGCGGGGTGGCGCAGGCGGTCTCCGCTCTGCGGGTCGGCTACAAGCTCCTGGTCTCCCCCGACCTTCCCGGCAACGGCGGCAGCTTCCGCACCATGACCACCCAGGTCCGCCGGGGCTCGGTGCTCGGCGCCGTCGCCCCCGCCGCCTGCCAGTGGTACTTCTCCCACCTCGGCCTGCTCATCGACCTCGTGGCCAAGGCCCTCGCCCCAGCCGTGCCCGACCGGGTGGCGGGCGCCTCCTTCGGCGACTCGATGATCGTGCTGACGGCCGGGAACGACCCGCGCAACGGCCGCGACTACGTGACCCTCGAGGCGACCGTCGGCGGCTGGGGCGGCTGGGAGGGGAGCGACGGGGAGACGGCGCTCATCAACAACGTCAACGGCTCGCTGAAGGACCTGCCGGTGGAGGTGCTCGAGACGCGCTACCCGATGCGGATCACCGAGTACCGGGTGCGGCCCGACTCCGGCGGCGCCGGCAGGTTCCGCGGTGGTGACGGCGTGGTGCGGGAGTACGAGATGCTCACCGACTGCACGGTCTCGCTGTGGTTCGAGCGCTCGCAGCAGCCCGCATGGGGGTTGTTCGGCGGCCAGGACGCCGTCGGCCCCGACGTCGTCGTCAACCCCGGCCGCGCCGACGAGCGGCGGGTCCTCAAGGCCAACGGCATGCGCCTGCGCGCCGGCGACGTCCTGCGGTGCTCCACCGGCGGCGGGGGCGGCTACGGCCCGGCCGCGGAGCGCGACCCCCAGCGGGTCCGCGACGACGTGCTCGACGGCCACCTCACCCCGGCCGGCGCGCGCGACCAGTACGGCGTCGAGACGACCGCCTGACGGCCGGCCGGCCTGACCAGCCGGCCGGCGGCTCAGCCGCTGCCCGTGGTCCGCCACGCGCGCACCAGCCCGTGGCAGGCCACGTGCAGCGGCAGCCGCTGGGCCGGGTCGTCCAGGGCCAGGCCCAGCTCCCGCGCGCGGGCGGTGCGGGCGAGCACCGTGTTGCGGTGGACGCCCAGCTCGGCGGACGCCGCCACCAGCGAGCCGCCGTGGTCGAGCACCGCCGCGACCGTCTCGGCGAGCACGAGGCGGTCGCGCGCGGCGGCGAGCTGGGGCAGGGCGAGCGCGGCGACGTCGGCGACCGCGGGCGCGGAGACCTGGGCGAGCACAGCGCGGACGCCGACGTCCTCGAACCAGGTCACGCGTCCGCCGTCACTGCTGCCGGCGCGGGTGGCCAGGCGGGCCTCCTCCACCGAGCGCACCAGCCCGGCGGTGCCGCGGTGGCCCGCACCGACGCCCATCACCAGGCCGTGGTCCGCCAGGAGCTGCTCCACCCCGGCGGAGGAGCGGCGGCCGGCGGCCGGCGCGGGTTCATCGGGCGTGTTCTGCCAGGAGACCCACCCGCCCTCGTGGGGCACCAGCGGCCACCCCGGCCGCAGGCGGGACCACTGGGCGCGCAGGAGCTGCGTCAGCTCGGCCGCGGGCTCGTCGTCGTCCTCGCGGGCGCCCGCCCGCTCCAGGCGCACGGCGCGGTTGACGCCCTCGACCCTCCACCCCAGCTCGGCGCTCCAGCTGGGCGCCTCGCCCGCCGCGTCACGACCGGCGGGACCGGCAGCTGCGTCCAGCTCGCCGGGTGCGGGGCTCGAGCCACCGGCCGCGGGTCGGGCTGCGGCGCGCAGCACCGCGAACGCCGCGCGCTCGGCCTCCGCCTGCGCGGAGGTGTCCAGGCGGCGCTGCGCCCACGCCGCCAGCAGCGGCAGCCTCGCCAGGCGCAGCACGGACTCGGCGCTGCGCGCCTCGACGTCGGCCGCCACCGCGGAAGCGGCTTCGGGCAGCGAGGCCACCAGCGACGCCCGGGCGCGCCCGCCCGGTCCGTTCACCGCCATCCGCACCTCGCGGTAGCCCTCCCGCTGCTGCACCGCGGCTGCGCGGCCGGCGAGCACGGAGGTGCCAGTGACCAGGGCGACCACGCCGGGGGCCAGCTCGGCGTTGAGCACTCCCAGCACGCCGCGCACCGTCGACTGCTCCGCCAGCTCCTCCGCGCACCGGGCCACCCGCAGCGCCCTCGCCGACTCCGGGGCCGCGGTGCGCGCGGCGAGCTCCAGGGCGACGTCGACGGCGTCGTCGTCGACCACCACCAGCGCCGTGCCCAGCCGGCGGGCCAGCAGGGCGCTCGCACCGCTCATCGCCGCCCGGGGCACCACCACCCCGGCGGCACCCCGCTCCCACGCGACGTGCAGCGCCGCAGCCAGCGACCAGCCGCCTGTGGCCGCGCCCGCGTGCAGCACCACGAGGCTGTGCGCCGGCGTCCGCGCCAGCCTGTCGAAGGTCTCGGCCAGCTCCACGCCCAGCACCCGCTGGGCGGGGTCGGGCAGGACCGCCACCTCGCCTCGGGCGAGGGGGTCGACCCGGACCAGCTCGGCCAGCGCCAGCGGCGCCGTCACCCTGCTCATCGGCTGCTCACCGGCTCGCTCACCGGCGGCGGGGGTGGTCGAGGGGGATGCCGTGCGAGACCGGACCGACCATGGAGAGCGCCTCCGCGGAGTACCAGACGGGGTGGGCGGGGATGACCAGGACGTCGACGAGGTCGCCCGGCCACAGGCTGTCGAGCGGAGCGATGACCCCCCGCTCCACGTCGAGGAGGCTGATGAGGTCGGGGGCCGCCGCGGTGAGGGAGCCGTCGCTGAAGACGGCCACGACCTCGCTGCGCAGCTCCAGCCGCAGCTGGCGGTGGTCGGGGCCGACCTGCTCCACGACGACGCTGCTGGGGTGCGTGGGGATCGTCGCGTCGGTCGGCCGGGAGAGGTGCTCCAGCGCCACGATGCGGCCCCTGCCCACGCGGCGGCACCCGTTGACCGCGGCCAGGCGCGCCACCACGGTGTCCGGGTCCCGCGAGCCGAGCAGCACCCGACCGGCCTCGACCAGCCGGCTCACGGTGCCGAGCAGGCTGGCGGTGGCGAGCTCCCCAGCGGTGCTCGGGTAGGCGGCCAGGGCACCCCACCCGCCCAGGGCGTCGATGCCGGAGCGCAGCAGCGCGTCGGCGCGCCAGGCGTCCGGCACCCGCAGGCTGATGCTCTCCCCCGTGGTGCCGGCGACGACCAGCGGTGTCACCGGAAGACCCGCCAGGTGCATCGCGGTGTGGTGGATGAGGGCGAAGGTGCGTCCCATCCCGTCGGCATCGAGCAGCGGCACGCCCAGCTGGCAGGCCACAGCGGCGGGCACCAGCGCGCTCACCGTAGCCGCCGACAACGGCAGCACCGCTGCGACCGGCCGGCCGGTCAACCGCTCCAGCTCGCGCACGGCGCTGACGAACTCGTCACCCGTCGGCGGGAGGTCGGCCAGCGCGGCCCCGGAGCCGATGACACACACCGCCGCGCAGCCGACCTCCGGCGGCAGCGCCCGGGGCGGCACGAGCCGCAGCGGCCCGCCGCGCTCGAGCAGGTCGGTCAGCCACGCGACCGTCGCTTCCAGGCTCGAGGGCGCCAGCGACGGCGAGTAGAGCATCGAGCCCGCGGTGAGCGCCGGGACGTCTGCCGCGGTGAGCTGGCCGTCGCTCATCGACCGCTCATCGACCGCTCACCGGCCGACCCCGCCGACCCGCACCCGCACCCGCACCGTCCCCGCGCGGCTGTAGGGCACGGCCACGCTGGAGACCTCCACCACGTCGGCGCTGCCGGGCTCGGCGCCGTTGGCGGTGGCCAGGGCCGTGGCCCGCTGCACCGCGGCGCGCTGGACCGCCGCGAGGTCGTCGGCGGAGCCGATGGCGGTGATCTCGTCGAGCCACGACAGCGGCCGGGCCAGGGCCGCCCCGACGCACGCCAGCTCGTCCAGCTCACCACCGGCGACGACGTCGGGGACCCGGCCGCCGACGGAGGCAGCGCCCTCGACGCGGTCAGCGCGGTCAGCGGGCGGGGCGGAGGGACGCGCCCGGTCCAGCGCCACGGACGGGACCACCAGCTCGGCGGCGGGCTCGCCCACCACCAGGGGGCGCACCAGCGCGAGGCCGTTGCGCACCCCGGCGACGAGGTGGCCGCCGTCGGCCACCGGGAGCAGCACCCGGCAGCCGTCCTCGCCGGCGAGCTGCGCGGCGCCGAGCACGGCCGGGCCCAGGCCGCTGCCGAGCACCAGCACGGGCGCCGACCGCGCGCGCTCGGCGCTGAGCGACCCGCCGTCGCCGCGGCACAGCCGCAGCTCGGCCCCGCGGCGCCCCGCCCGGCGCCGCAGCACGGCCTCGGCGCGGTCCACCAGGGCGTCCACGGCGGCCCCGAGGGCGGCGTCCGCGACCACCGTCGCCTCCCGGGCGGCGCTGCCGTGCCCGCCGAAGTCGTGAGCGGCGCTGATGCGTGCGCCAGGCAGGGCGGCCTGCACCGCGTCGGCCACGGTCCGCTCGTGCACCGGTTGTCCGGCCGACCCCGCGGCGACCACGGCCACGCAGCGCGGCGCGGCCCCGGCGAGCTCTCCCACGACGGCGGTCAGCGCGGCGCGGTCGAGCAGCCGCAGCTCGCGGCCGAGCAGGTCGTGGCCGCCGGGCACCACCCAGCGGCAGCAGACCAGCGCCTCCACGAGCGCCGAGGGGTGGCGGGCGAGCGCCGGGTCGGTGCCGGCGCGCGGCGCGACGCGCACCACGGCGACCGGGTCGAGCAGCTCGGGGCGGTGCAGCAGGTGCTCCAGGTGCGGGCCGAGGTCGAGCACGACCGAGACCCGTCCGCTCGAAGGGCCGCCGGGCGCCTCCAGCACAGCGCCGAGGGCGGCGCCGAGCACCCGCTCCAGGGCGTCGGCGCCGGAGGCGCGCTCCACGTGCACGACCTCGGCGCCGGGCTCGCCCGGCGCACCGCCGCAGGGCCGCACGACCGCGGCGGTCGCGCCGTCGGGCCGGAGCTGGGCGCCGATGAGCGAGGGGCCGGTGTGCTGAGAGCACTCCGACCCCTCGCTCGGGGATGCTACGAGCACCACGGTCGCAGGCTAGCGCCGCTTCGCCACCCGTGACCGCCCGGCGGCCTCAGCGGGCCCGGCGGCGCAGCACGCCGTCGACGGTCACTGCGAGCAGGATCAACCCGCCGGTGGTGACCTGCAGGTAGGTGGTGTCCCAGCCCAGCAGGTTGAAGCCGTTGCCGATGAGGGTCAGCAGCAGGGCGCCGACCACGCCGCGCCACACCGCGCCCTCACCGCCGAGGATGCTCGTGCCGCCGATGACGGCGGCGGCGATCGCGTTGAGGTCGTAGCCGGTGGCCATGCTCGACTGCGCCGAGCCCGCGCGGGAGGCGAGGATGAGGCCCGCCAGCGCCGCGCACACGCCGCTGATGGTGTACGCGGCGATGTGCACCCGGTCGGTGCGGATGCCCGACAGGCGCGCTGCCTCGGCGTTGCCGCCGACGGCGTACAGGCGGCGGCCGAAGGTGGTCGAGGAGACGAGCAGGGCGGCGGCGACGGCCACCACGAGGAACATCACGGTGGCCGAGGTGAGCCCGAACAGCGACGGCCAGGTGAGCATGCTGAACTGCTCGGCCTGGTCGGCCAGCGGGTAGGCGATGGCGCCGGCGGTGATGACCACGGCCATGCCCCGGTAGATGATCGAGGTGGCCAGGGTGCCGATGAAGGAGTTGACCCTCGACTTCACCACGATCGTGCCCGTGAGCAGGCCCAGCAGGGCCCCGGCCACGACGGCGGCGACGAAGCCGCCGACCACGCCGACCTCCTGACCGACGGTGACGCCGATGATCGCGGAGACCGCGAGCGTGGCGCTGGCGGTGAGGTCGAAGACGCCGCTGATGATGCAGATCGTGGCGCCGATGGCCAGCAGCCCGACCACGGAGGCCTGGTCGAGCAGGTTCACGAGGTTCTGCTGGGTGAGGAAGGTGTCGGTGCTCAGCGACAGCGCCGCGACGATGGCGACGAGCGCCACGAGGATGCCGTAGTCGCGCACCTTCACCCCCGGCCGCGGGCGGGGGCGGGCGCCGGCCGCGCTCGTCGGCGCGGCCGTGGTGCTGGTGCTCATGCGGAGGTCCTCTCGGCGGGCTGGTCGTCGGGGTGGCCTGGTGCCTGGTCGTCCGGCTGGTCTTCCGGCTGCTCGTCCGGCTGGTCGGCGGGCTCGTCGTCGCCGAACGCGAGCGCCACCACGGCCTCGCGCGGGGTGTCGCGGCCGAACTCCCCCACCACGCGGCCGTGGCGCAGGACCAGCACGCGGTGCGACAGCGCCAGGACCTCCTCGACCTCGCTGGAGACGACGACGACCGCGCGCCCCTGGGCGGCGAGGTCGACCACGAGGTGGTGCAGCTGGCTCTTGGCGGCCACGTCGACACCACGGGTGGGCTCGTCGACCAGCAGCACGCGGGGGTCGCGCAGCAGCCACTTGGCGAAGAGCACCTTCTGCTGGTTGCCGCCCGAGAGCGCGCCGACCGGGGCGGTGGGGTCCGCGGCGCGCACGTCCGTGCTGCGGCCGACGGCGCCCACCGCCTCGCGCTCGGCGCGGCGGCGCACCACCCCTCCGGTGGACCGCGAGGTGAGGGAGCCGAGCGCGGTGTTCTCGGTGATCGACCGGACCAGCACGAGGCCCTGCTCCTTGCGCGACTCCGGCACCAGCGCGATCCCGGCGTCCATCGCCGCGCGCGGGGAGGGGCGGGCGATGACCGCCCCGTCGACGCTGACCGTGCCGGAGGTGGCGGCGTCGGCGCCGAAGAGGAGGTGCAGCAGCTCGCTGCGGCCCGACCCGACGAGCCCTGCGATGCCCACCACCTCCCCGGCGCGCACGCGCAGGTCGACGTCGTGGACGGGCCGCGGGCCTGCGGTGCGGCTCAGGCCCCGGGCCTCCAACAGCACGGGGGCGTCGTCGGGGACCGGGGCGGGGGCGGGGTAGAGGACGTCGACCTGGCGGCCGACCATGTGGGACACCAGGGAGGCGGGCGTCTGCTCGGCGGCGTCGCCGGTGTGCACCAGGTCGCCGTCGCGCAGCACGGTGAGGCGGTCGGCGACAGCGAGCACCTCGTCGAGGAAGTGGCTGACCAGGAGCACGGTGGTGCCGCCGGCGGCGAGGTCGCGCATGAGCTGCAGCAGGCCCGCCTTCTCGTGCTCGGTGAGCACGGCGGTCGGCTCGTCGAAGGCGATGACGCGGGCTCCGCGCGCGAGTGCGCGCAGCACCTCGACCTGCTGCTGGGCCCCGGTGGAGAGGTCCTTGACGCGGGTCGTGGGGTCGAGGTCGAAGCCGGTGCGGGCGAGGAGGGCGTCGAAGGCGGCGAGGTCGGCGCGGCGGGCGACCCAGCCGCCCCGGGCGCGCCAGCGGCCGAGGGCCACGTTGTCCAGCACCGTCATGGCGGGCACGAGGGCGCCCTCCTGCGTGATGAGGCTGACCCCGTGCGCGATGGCGTCACGGGGGCTGGTGATGGTGGTGACGACGCCGTCGAAGCTCACCTCGCCCTCGTCGGCGCGGACGGCGCCGCCGAGCACCTTGAGGAGCGTGGACTTGCCCGCGCCGTTCTCCCCCACGAGGGCGTGGACCTCGCCGGGGGCGATGTCGAGGTCGACACCCCGCAGCACCGACACCCCGCCGTAGCTCTTGCCGACACCGCGGACGCTGATGTGCGGCGCTGCTCGCTCTGTCACGGTCTGCTCCTCGGTCGGCCGCTCAGCCGGTCGGCTGGTCGGCTGGTGGTGGGTGCCCGGCGGCCGGACCGGGGGAGGACCCGGCCGCCGGGCGGTCTGGTGGACCCTCGGGTCAGTCGCTGTACTCGGCGGTGAGGCCGGTGAGGGCCTCCTTGGTGCCGATGGCCTTGAACGGGGTGAGGTCGGCAGAGTCCGTGGCGACCGGCACCTCCTCCCCGCGGTGCTTCTTCAGGCCCAGCTCCGTGGCGGTCTTGCCGTCGGTCTTCTCGGGGATGACGTAGGTGCCGTACCAGGAGCCGTCCATGACGCCGGCGTACGCCTGGGTCGAGCCGCCGTTGCCGACGTACAGGATGTCGGTGCGCCCCTCGGTGAGGGCGGAGGCGCCCTCGATGGCCTGCGAGGACCCGATGACGACGTCGACGTCGGGGTTGGCCTGCAGGACGTTCTGCATGGCGGTGCGGCCCGAGTCGGGGGTGTACCCGCCGATGGGGCTCGCGACCACGTCGGCCCCGCCGGCCTTGAGCGCGTTGACGGCCGCCTCGGTGCGGGCGGCGTCGAGCGGGTAGTTGTCGAAGCCCTGCAGGTACGCCACCTGGCACGGCTGGACGGCGAGCTGCGTGCAGGCGTCCAGGCCCATCTCCGCCAGGCCCTCGCCGTTGGCCGTGGGGGCGTCGACGATGGAGATGACGCCGTCGACCTGCGGCTCGATGGTGTCGAACCGCCCGCCGATCGGCGTGAACTCGACGACGACCGTGATGCCGGCGGCGAGGGCCTGCTTGACGGGCTGGGTGATGGCGGTGCCGTCGTTGGCCTGGATGACGACGACGTCGAAGCGCTTGCTGGTGACGGCGTCGGTGAGCTGCTGCACCTGGACGGCGCCGTCGAAGTTGGAGTCGACGAACTCGGCGGTCGCGTTGTCCTCCTGCGCGGCCTCCTGCACACCGGCCCACGCGGCCTGGGCGAAGGAGTTGGCCTTGGCGAAGCCGAAGAACCCGACGCGCAGCTCCTGGTCGGCGTCGACCGTGCTGGACGCCGCGCTCGAGGCGGCGCCGCTGGCGCCCGCGTTGGGGTTGCTGCAGGCGCCGGTCAGGGCGAGGGCGGCGGCGCCGAACACGGCGGCGGCGGCGCGGGTGGAGCGCTTCACGGGTTTCTCCTCGAGCTTCGGGTGGCGGTGCGGGTGACGGTGCGGGTGACGGTGCGGGTGACGGTGCGGGTGGAGCAGTCAGCAGGCGGGGCGGAGCACCGCGCCGGCGGGCGGGACGGCGTCGCCGTCGAGCAGCGGCGCCAGCGCAGCACCCACCTCGTTCCGCCACGGGTCGGCGACCCAGGCGGCGTAGGCGGCCTCGTCGTCCCACTGGGCGATGACGACGTGGGTGGCGCTGCCGGCGGCGAGGGTGCCCTCGACGGTGCGCAGCAGCACGGCACCGCGGCAGCCGGGGAAGGCGCGAGAGCGGTCCAGCACGCCGCGCTCGGCGTAGAGGTCGTCGACGGCCTGCTCGCTGCCCGGGCGGGCGCTGAGCTGCAGCACGCTGGTGATCACCGGAGTCCTCCTGCTGGGCGGTGCGGACCGCGCCGTCGCGAGCCTTCGCGAGCCGGTGGGGCGGTCGTGGGTGGCCGAATGCTGGCCGAGGGGTGCGGGCGGCGGGTGTGCCCGCAGCACACCCGGGACGGCACCGCCTGTGACGGCCGCCGGACCTGCACGAGGTGGTTGACAGCCCTCGGCGACGCGTGCCAGCGTCCGGACCCTCGCCCGACCACCGGCTGACGCAGGCCGTCGGTCCCGGACGAGCGGCCGGGTCCGTCAGACGCCCGCCCCCGCCAGAGCGCCACGCCGCCTCGGGGCACGGAGCGCGCGGTCCACCCCGCCGTCGGCGCGCCAGCGCCCCTCCCTCCCACGCGCCCCGGGTCCCGGGGTGCGCCGTCGGCTACCCGGCGCTCCCCCGCGCCGGCGAGAGGTGGACCCCGTGAGCACCAGCCAGACCAGCGGCTCGACCCGTCCGAGCAGCAGGAGCGCGCGCGTCGCCATCGACGTCGGCGGCACCTTCACCGACGTCGTGGAGCTGCTGCCCGAGACCGGGGCGCTGCGCTTCGAGAAGGTCCCGACCACCCCCGACGCCCCCACGCGCGGCGTGATGGCCGGCTTCGCCGCCACCAGCGGCGAGGTCTCCGCGGTGCGCACCTTCACGCACGGAACCACCCTCGGGCTGAACGCGCTGCTGACGCGCACCGGGGCGCGCACCGCCGTCGTCAGCACCCGCGGCTTCCGCGACGTGTACCTGCTGGGCCGCACCGACCGCCGCGTGAACTTCGACATCACCTACCGCAAGCCCACCGCGCTGCTGGAGCGCTGCGACACCTTCGAGGTCACCGAGCGCTCGTGGCACGACGGCTCGGTGGTGACCCCCTTCGACCGCGAGGACGCCGCCCGGGTGGCCCGCACCGTGGCCGAGCGCGGCTACGACGCGGTGGCCGTGTGCTTCCTGCACTCCTACGCCAACCCCGCCCACGAGCTGGCGATGCGGGAGGTGCTTGCCGAGCTGGCCCCCGAGGTCACCGTGACGCTCTCCCACGAGCTGAGCCGCGAGTACCGCGAGTTCGAGCGCACCAGCACCGCGGTGCTCGACGCCTACGTCAAGCCGGTGGTGCGCCGCTACCTGGGCGCGCTCGAGGGGGAGCTGGAGTCCTCGGGCTTCGGCGGGCGCTTCCTCATGACCCGCTCGGGCGGCGGCGCGATGAGCGCCACCGCGGCTCGCGAGCAGCCGGTCAGCCTCATCCTGTCCGGACCCGCGGGCGGCGTCGTCGGGGCGGTGGCCCTCGCGGAGGCGCTGGGGATGCCCGACCTCATCACCATCGACATGGGCGGCACCTCGCTGGACGCTTCCCTGGTGCTCGACGGCGAGCCCGTGCTGCACCAGGGCGCCGAGTTCGAGGGCATGCCCATCAACACCCCCTCGCTGTACATCCACACCATCGGTGCAGGCGGCGGGTCGCTCGGCTGGCTCGACGCCGCAGGGGCCCTGCAGGTCGGCCCTGCGAGCGCCGGGGCGGTGCCCGGTCCGGCTTCCTACGGGCGTGGCGGCGACCGCCCGACGTTCACCGACGCCGCCCTGGCCATCGGCTACCTGGGGACCGAGGCGCCGCTGGGCGGGACGCTGCGCCTGGACGCCGAGCTCGCGCACAAGGCCCTGCAGCCGCTCGCGGAGCAGCTCGGCCTGTCGGTGCCGGCGCTGGCGCGGGGCATGGTCGCCATCTCCACCACCAAGATCATGGGCGCGGTGCGGGCCATCACCGTGGAGGTGGGCCGCGATCCGAAGGACTTCGCGATGCTCTCCTTCGGCGGTGGCGGCGGCCTGGTCGCCGTCGACGTCGCCGTCGAGCTGGGGATCCCCACCGTGGTGGTGCCGCCGGGGCAGGGGGCGTTCTGCGCCTTCGGGATGCTCCTGGCCGACGTGCAGCACGACGCCTCGCGGACGGTGGTGGCCGCCCTGGACGACCTCGACCCGGCCGAGGCCGACGCGCAGTGGCGCGTGATGGAGGACGACGCCCGCGCAGCGCTCGCCGAGGAGGGCTTCGGGGAGGGCTCGACGGTCATGGCCCGCAGCCTTGACGTGCGGTACTCCGGCCAGGAGCACTCGGTGACCCTCGCCGTGGGCGCTGGTCCGCTGGACGCCGCCCGCGTCGCCGCCGACTTCGCGGCGCTGCACGAGCGCCAGTACGGCCACACCATGACCGACCCGGTGGAGGTGACCACGCTGCGGCTGCGGGCCACCGGCCTGGTCGACAAGCCCGAGCTCCCGCGCCTGCGGGAGCGCGCCGCGGCCGACGGCCCGCTGCAGCGCGACGGCGAGCGGGCCGTCCACGTCAGCGAGGAGGCGCCCGCAGTGCCCTACGCCCTGTACACCCGCGAAGCGATGCTCGCCGGCGACGAGGTCGCCGGTCCTGCCGTCGTCACCGAGCACACCGCCACGACCGTGCTGCACGCCGGCGACGTGCTGCGCGTGGGCTCGCTGGGCGAGCTCGTCATCACCGTCGGCCAGCGCTGAGACCCGGAGGCACCCCATGAGCACCAGCACGAGCAGCACGAGCAGCACGAGCAGCACGACGGACGCGATCACCACCGAGGTCATCCGCCACGGCCTGCTGGCGAGCGCCGAGGAGATGGCCCGCAACCTGTGCCGGACCGCCTACAACACCGTGGTCTACGAGATCCACGACTACGGCATCGGCCTGCACGACGCCACGGGCGACGTCGTCGCCGACGCCCCCGGCATCGCCGTGTTCACCCGCGGCAACGACCACGGCATCAAGCGGGCTGTGGAGTTCCTCGGCGCGGACGCCATGAAGCCGGGTGACGTCTTCATCCTCAACTACCCGTACTGGTCGAGCGCGCACACGCTCGACCCCCTGGTGTTCGCCCCGATCCACGCCGACGACGAGGACGGCGCTGAGCAGCTGGTGGGCTTCGCCTCCTGCCGCATCCACGTGCTCGACCTCAAGCAGAAGGACCCGGGCTACGTCCTCGACTCCACCGACGCCTCGCAGGAGGGGATCTTCTTCCCCGCCACGCGGCTGTACGTCGAGGGCCGGCAGAACGACGACGTCTTCAACATCATCAGGTTCAACTCCCGGATGCCCGAGCGGACCATCGGCGACATCCAGGCGCAGGTGTCGGCCTGCGTCACGGGCCGGCGGCGGATGCAGGAGCTCGTCGCGAAGTACGGCATGACGACCGTGCGGGCGGCGATGCGGGCGATCAACGAGCACGGGGAGAAGCTGGCCCGCCTGGCGCTGGCGGATCTGCCGAAGGGCACCTGGACCGCCCACGACTTCGTCGACAACGACGGCATCGACCTCGACCGCCTCATCAAGATGAACTGCACGGTGACCATCACTGACGACGAGTTCGTCATCGACTGGACCGGCTCGGAGACGGGGGTGCGCGGTCCCATCAACCTGCCCGTGGGGCAGACCGAGGCGTTCTGCTCGCTGGTGTTCAAGGCCATGACGACGCCGGACACGCCCGTCGTGGCGGGCAACTTCGCACCGCTGCGGATCGTCACCGAGCCCGGGTCGGTGATGCACGCCGTGCACCCGATGCCCACGTTCACGCTGTGGACCGCGCTCATCGGCGGCGAGGTGGTGCTCAAGGCCCTCGCCCAGGGCATGCCCGACCGGGTGCCCGCCTCCTCCGGCGGTGACGTCTGCTCGATGATGGGCCTGGGCACGCACCCGCGCACCGGCGAGCCGTGGCTGGAGGCGACCAACGAAGCCGTCGGCTTCGGCGGGCACGCCGGGGGCGACGGCGAGGACGGGATCATGCACCTGTCGGAGCCGGGGTGCCGCAACAACCCGGTGGAGGTGCTGGAGACGAAGTCGTCCATGGTCATCGACTCCTACGGCTACCGGCCCGACACCGGCGGCCCTGGGCGCCACCGCGGCGGCGTGGGGGTGGCCCGCAGCTACCGGTTCACCGGGCCGTCCACCGGCATCTGCCTGGTCTACAAGACCCGTACCCGGCCGTGGCCGGTGGCGGGCGGCCTGCCGGGCGTGAACAACCAGGTGTTCCTCAACCCCGGGACCGACCGGGAGGTCGTGCAGGGCGGGTCGTACAACCACCTCCAGGCCGGTGACGTGCTCGTCAACGCCACCGGTGGCGGCGGCGGGTACGGCGACCCGCTGCTGCGCGAGCCCGCCGCCGTCGGCCGCGACGTGCGCAACGAGTTCGTCTCCGTGGGTGCGGCGCTGCGCGACTACGGCGTGGTGGTCTCCGCCGACGGCACCGTCGACGAGGCGGCCACTGCGGCCGAGCGGGCGTCGCGGGTGCCGGCGTGAGCCCCGCCGTCCCGCTGGTCGTCGTGGGCGCGGACGTCTGGGACGGCGAGTCCGACAGCGCGGTCCCCGCGACCGTGGTCTGCGAGAGCGGGCGCGTCACCGGGGTGGTCGACCCCGGCAACGCCTCCGACGCGGCGGTGGCCCGGGTCCGCGAGGCCGGCGGCCGCGTGCTGGAGGCCGGCGGACGGACGGTGCTGCCGGGCCTCATCGACGCCCACTGCCACGCCTACGCCGCGGCCCTGTCGCCGCGCGACATCGAGTCGTGGCCGCTGAGCTACGTGGCCCTCGGTGCGGCGCGCCGCCTGGAGGCCGCGCTCGCGCGCGGCTTCACCACCGTGCGCGACGTCGCCGGGGGTGACGCCGGGCTCGCCCGGGCCCTGCAGGAGGGGCTCGTCGTCGGCCCGCGCTACCTCTACACCGGCGCAGCGCTCTCGCAGACCGGCGGGCACGGGGAGGTGCGCGGCCGCGGCGAGGAGCTGTGCGGCTGCAACAGCCACCTGTGCGAGGTGGTCGACGGCGTCGACGCCCTGCGCCGGGCCGTGCGCGAGCGCTTCCACGACGGGGCGCACGCCATCAAGGTCATGGCGTCCGGCGGGGTGGTCTCCGAGACCGACCCCATCCGCGTGCCGCAGTACTCCTCCGAGGAGCTGCGGGCCGTGGTCGACGAGGCGGCCCGGCGGGGCTCGTACGTGGCAGCGCACGCCTACTCCCCCGAGGCGATCGCCCACGCTGTCGACGCGGGAGTGCGCAGCATCGAGCACGGCAACCTCCTCGACGCCGCCACCGCCTCCCTCATGGCCGAGCGCGGTGCCGTGCTCGTGGCCACCCTCGGCTGCTACGAGGCCATGGCCCGTCGGGGCGCCGACCTCGGCATGAGCGCGGTCTCCCAGGCCAAGAACACCGAGGTGCTCGCCGCGGGCCGTGACGCGGTGGCGCTGGCGCAGGCCGCGGGCGTGCCGGTGGGCTTCGGGTCCGACCTCATGGGGCCGCTGGAGGACGAGCAGCTGAGCTGCCTGCGGCTGCAGCTCGACGTGCTCGGCCCGCTGCAGGGACTGCGCTCGGCGACGTCGGTGAACGCCGAAATACTCCAGCGCCCCGACCTCGGCCGGGTGCGCGAGGGCTCCGCCGCCGACCTGCTGGTCGTCGACGGTGACCCGTTCGCGCGGCCCGACGTGCTGTGGGGTCCGCCGAGCGGGCGGACCGTGGTGCTGTCAGGCGCCGTCGCCTGAGGTGCCCCGGGGCGGTGGGCTTCTGCGGGCCAGCAGCCGACCGCCCCGGTGACGGCGTCAGCTCCCCGTCGCCTCCGAGGCTCCCCACCGGGCCGACTCCCCCGCCCGCGAGACGGTGCGGGGCACGCCCCACGGGTCGTCGTCGCGCAGTGCGGGCGGCAGCACGGCCTGGGGCGCGTCCTGGAAGGCCACCGGCCGCAGGAAGCGCGCCACCGCAGCGGTGCCCACCGAGGTGGTGCGCCCGGCGTCGGTGGTGGCGGGGTAGGGGCCGCCGTGCTGCATCGCCGGTGTGACCGACACACCCGTCGGCCAGCCGTTGAAGAGCACCCTCCCGGCCACGCCGCTCAGCGCGGCCACGAGCCGCGCCACCTCGGGCCGCCCCGCCTCGTCGGGGGTGACGTGCAGCCCGGCCGTCAGCTCCCCCTCGTAGAGGTCGGGCACGGCGGCGGCCAGCGCATCCACGCCCGGGTGCTCGACCAGCACCGACAGCGGGCCGAACGCCTCGTCGCGCAGGTCGTGGCCGCCGGCGAGCAGGGCTTGCAGGGTGGTCCGCACGAGCGTCGGGGTGGCCCACGCGCCGCCGTCGTCGTCGGTGCGCACCCCGCCCTCGACGACGACGTCGACGCCGTCGCTGCCGAGGACCTCCGTGCGGCGCGCGGCGTACCCGGCGGCGATGCCGGGGTGCAGCAGCCGGTGCTCGGCCACGGCGGAGAACGCCCGCTCCAGCGCGTCGCGCAGCGCGCCGCCGTCGGCGTCGAGCGCACCTCTGGGCACGAAGACGAAACCGGGCTGCGTGCACAGCTGGCCCGCGGAGCCGGTGGCGCTGGCGGCGTAGGCGGCGGCGAAGCCGTCGCCCCCGTCCGCCGTGGCCGCCGCCAGGGCGCCCTCGGTGACGACCACGGGGTTGGTGGAGCCCAGCTCGCCGTAGAAGGGGATCGGCCGGCGGCGGGCGGCGGCGACGTCGGCGAGGTGCCGCCCGGCGCGCTGGGACCCGGTGAAGGACGCCGCGGCGATGCGCTCGTCGCGCAGCAGCGCCACGCCGGCCGCGACCGCGGCGTCGTCGGCGGCGTCGACGCCGGGGACCCCGGCCACCTGCAGCGCGTCGGCCGGCAGTCCGGCGCCCTCGAGCGCGGCGCGGACCACCTCGCCGACGGCGACGGACAGCTGGGGGTGCCCCGGGTGCGCCTTGACCACCACCGGACAGCCGGCGGCCAGCGCGGCGGCGGTGTCGCCGCCGGCCACGGAGAAGGCGAACGGGAAGTTGCTCGCCGCGAAGACGAGCACCGGGCCGAGCGGCACGAGCATGCGGCGCAGGTCGGGGCGCGGCACGGGGCGGAAGTCCGGGTCGGCCTCGTCGATGCGGACGTCGAGGTGGGACCCGTCGAGGGCCACCTCGCTGAAGAGCTCCAGCTGCACCGCAGTGCGCTCCAGCTCCCCGCGCAGCCGCGGCGCTGGGGCGAGGCCGGTCTCCCGCGCCGCGAGGACCACGAGGCGGTCGGCGTCTGAGCGCAGCGCCGCGGCCGCGGCCCGCAGCCCGGCGGCCAGCTGCGCCGGGGGCGTCGCCGCCAGCGCCGGTGCGGCGGCGGCGGCCCGGGCCGCGACGTCGTCGACGCTGCGGGGGACGGGTGTGGTGCTCACGGTGCGGTGCTCCTCGGACGTCAGCTGCTCGGTGGGCGGGTCAGAAGGTGAAGCCGGTCGGGAACGGGTCGGTGGGGTCGAGCAGGTACTGCCCCATCCCCGTCACCCAGGCGCGACCGGTGATGGTGGGGACGACGGCGGCCCGCTGCTCCTCACCCTCCCCCACCGTCGTCTCGGCCACGAGCCGGCCGGTGAAGCGGGAGCCGATGAAGGACTCGTTGACGAAGTCCTGGTCGAGCGCCAGCTCGCCGCGCGCCCACAGCTCGGCCATCCGCGCGGACGTGCCCGTGCCGCACGGCGACCTGTCGAACCAGCCCGGGTGGATGGCCATGGCGTGCCGCGACAGGCGGGCGTCCGAGCCGGGGGCGATGAACTCGACGTGGTGGCAGTGGTCGACGCCGTCGATCGTCGGGTGGTGCGGGGGCGCGGTCGTGTTGAGCGCCTCCATGACCGCCAACCCGGCGGTGGCGATCTCGTGCTGGTGGGCCCTCTCGAAGGGCAGCCCGACGGCCTCGAGCTCGACCATCGCGTAGAAGTTGCCGCCGAAGGCCAGCGAGTACGGCACGTCGCGGGCGCCGCCGGGGAAGCCGGGGACGTGGAGCACCTGGTCGAGCCGCTCGCAGTACGCCGGGACGTTCTCCAGGGTGACCCCGTCGGCGTGGCCGTCGCGCACCGCCACCCGCGCCACCACGAGGCCCGCGGGGGTGTCGAGGCGGATCAGCGTCTCGGGCTCGGTGACCGCCACCATGCCGGTCTCCACCAGCACGGTGGCCACGCCGATGGTGCCGTGCCCGCACATCGGCAGGCAGCCGGAGACCTCGATGTAGAGGACGCCCCAGTCGGCGTCGGGCCGGGTCGGCGGCTGGAGGATCGCGCCGCTCATGGCGGCGTGCCCCCGCGGCTCGTTGACGAGCAGCTGGCGCATCCCGTCCATGTGCGCCATGAAGTGCAGGCGGCGCTCGTTCAT
Organism: Streptomyces sp. NP160; assembly: GCF_006335115.1. Lineage (GTDB taxonomy): Bacteria > Actinomycetota > Actinomycetes > Actinomycetales > Quadrisphaeraceae > Quadrisphaera. The sequence continues at coordinate 9,881 of NZ_VDMJ01000042.1, read as the reverse complement.
CGTGGCGCCGGGGATGACTCCGACACCGCCGGTGATGACCCGGGTCGGCATGCCCTCGGTGTGGGAGTCGACCGCGGCGAAGACGCGGGAGGCGCGCACCTCAGACGCCGGCGCCGCGGCGGGAGCGCAGCTGCTCGACGGCGGCGACGGCGCGCTCCGTCTCGGCGGTGATGGTGGCCACCTGCGCAGCGGACAGCGCACCGCGCGGCGGGCGGCAGACACCGCCGAAGCGGCCGACGACGTCCATCGACAGCTTGATGGCCTGCACGAACTCCGTGCGGGAGTCCCACCGGAACAGCGTCACCAGCTGCGTGTACAGCTCGCGGGCCTCGGCGTAGCGGCCGGAGGTCATGAGGTCGTAGAGCTCCACGGCCTCGCGGGGGAAGACGTTGGGGAACCCGGCGAACCAGCCGACAGCGCCGTCGAGCATGAGCTCCATGAGCACGTCGTCGGCACCCGCGATGACGTCGATCTGCGTGCCGGCGGCCTCGCACAGCTCAGCGATCTCGAAGGCGCGGCGCACGTCACCGGAGAACTCCTTGACCGCGACCACGTTGTCGATCTGCGCGATCTCGGCCACGAGGGAGGGCACGAGGTCGACCTTGGTGTCGAACGGGTTGTTGTAGACCATCACCGGGAGGCCGACGCTCGCGACCTGCTCGAAGTGCTCCACCACCTGCGCCGGCGTGGAGCGGTACATGGTGGGCGGCAGGCACAGCAGGCCGTCGGCGCCGTCCTCGGCGGCCACCTGCGCCCAGTGCTTCGCCTGGTGCCAGCCCGGGGCGTGGACACCGGCGACGACGATGCCGCGCTCCCCGGACGGGGTGCTGGTGGTCCGGGCCGTCTCGACGGCGACCTGCACAGCCCGGCGGCGCTCGGCGTCGGTGAGGGAGGAGTACTCCCCCAGGGAGCCGTTCGGGCCCACGCCGCGGCAGCCGTTCTCGAGCAGCCAGGCGCAGTGCTCGGCGAACCGCTCCTCGTCGACGGCGAGGCCGGCGGGCGCGGAGGGGTCCTCGCGGTAGGGCAGGGCGGTGGCGACGACGACGCCGCGCAGGTCGATGCTCATGAAGGGTTCTCCTCGGGGGTGGTGGGGCTCTTCGGTGGCAGGTCGGCGAGCTCGCCGAGCCGGACGGGGACGGCGAGGGGCCGCCGCTGGTGGGACACCCGCGGACGCGTGGGGGCGGTCGTGGACGAGGTCGGTGCAGCGGGTGGGCCGCAGCCGAGCACGGCGTCCACGGCGTGGCCGCAGATGCGGCCCTGGCACGGACCGAGCCCGGCGCGGGTGGTCAGGCGCAGAGAGCGCGCGCCGGCGGGAGTGTCGGTGGCGCTGGCGGTGGCCTGCGCGACCGAGCGCAGGCGACCGGCGGTGACCTCCTCGCAGCGGCAGACGACGGTGTCGTCGGTGACCTGGGCCAGCCACCCGGGGCGGGGAGTGTGGGCGGCGGCGAGCCGGTCGGCGAAGGCGCGCAGCACGCGACGGCGGCGCAGCAGCCGCTCGACCTCCGCGCCCTCGGTGGTGCCCGCCGCCGCCAGGCCGGCGAGCGCGCCCTCCACGAGCGCGGCGTCGGCGCCGCCGATGCCGGTCACCTCACCCGCGGCCCAGACGCCGGGGGCCGACGTGGCGCCATGGGCGTCGACGGCCACGAACCCGGCGCCCGGGTCGTCGACCGCGGCGCCGGCGGCCAGGGCCACCTCGAGGCGGGGCGTGAAGCCGTGGCTGGCGGCGAGGGCGTCGGCGGCGAGGATCCGCTCGGTGCCGGGGACGGGTGACCAGGAGGCGTCGAGCCGCGCGAGGACCACCTCCTCGACCCGCCCGTCGCCGCGGGCGGCGACCACGCCGGTGGCGGTGCGGTAGGGCACGCGGGCGGCGGCGAGCGCGGCGACGTACCCGGCCAGCTCACGGGTCTTGCCTGCCAGCACCCCGGCGCCGGCGAGCCCCGCGCCGCGACCGGCGACCAGGCGGTGCGGGTGGGCGCCCCAGCCGCGGGCGAGCTGCGCGGGGCCGGCGGCCTCGGCCACCTCGAGCACCCGAGCGCCGGTGGCCAGCAGGGAGGAGGCCACGGGGAGGAGGAACGGCCCGGCTCCGGCGACCACCACGCGCTCCCCCACGGCGAGCCGCTCGGACTTCGCGAACGCCTGCGCGGCGCCACCGGTGACCACGCCGGGCAGGTCCCACCCGGGGAAGGGCAGCGTGAGGTCGTGGGCGCCGGTGGCGACGACGAGTGCGGCCGGGTGCAGAGCGAGGTGCCGGCGGGCAGGGTCATCTGCCCGGCCGGGCGGCGTCACGAGCACGCGCACCACCAGGGACCCCGCCTCACCGCCGGACTCGACGGCCCACACCGAAGCTCCGGTGAGCACCTCGCAGCCGTCATCGCCGGCCAGGGTGCGGCGCAGCTGCGCGAAGGTCGACCAGCCGTGGTGAAGCCGCCTCTCGGCCGCGGCGGGGCGCTCGGCGGGCAGGTGGCGCCAGTACTGCCCGCCGACGTCGTCACCGCCCTCGAGCAGCACCACGCGCGCCCCCGCGCGGCGTGCGGCGGCCGCGGCGGCGAGCCCGGCGGGCCCACCCCCGACGACGACCACCTCCACGTCACGCACCTGCGCTTCCTCAGCCACGGTGCTCCCCCTCCCCGCGCTCGACCCGGACGGGCAGTCCCTCGGCCTGGGTGGTGACGACGGCCCCGTCGACAGCGCGCCGCTGGCAGGCCCGCACGTCGCGGACGCCGTCGACGGTGACCAGGCAGTCGAAGCACACCCCGATGCCGCAGAAGACCCCGCGGGGCGCTCCGGCTCGGGCGGTCCGGCGCAGCGCTCCCCCGGTGCTCGCGGAGCGGCCGGCGGCCATGACGACCCCGGCGATGCTCTGCCCGCGCACCCCGGTCACGGTCTCGCCGTCGACGGTGATGGTCACGAGCTCCCCCGTCGTCGTCCTGGCGACGTCGCGGGCCGGGTCGACGCGTCGTGCGCTCACGCCGCCGCTCCCCCGAGGCCGCCCAGGTGCGCGGCCAACGAGGGGCGGGACACGGAGAACGCCGCGGCGTCGAGCGCGGGGTCCCGGCCGAGCAGGAGGTCGGCGACGAGCTCGCCGGTGGCCGGGGCCAGCCCGATGCCGGCGCCCTCGTGCCCGGTGGCGTGCCACAGCCCTGGCAGCCTCGGGTCGGGCCCGGCCACGGGCAGGTGGTCGGGGACGTAGGGGCGGAACCCGCCGTAGCTGCGCATGACCGGCACGCCCGCCAGGCCCGGGAACAGCGTGAGCGCCCCGGCGGCGAGGCGGCGGAGCACCTCCACGCGCAGGGCGGCGTCGAACCCGACCCGCTCTCGGGAGGACCCGATGAGGATCGTGCCCGCCGCCGTCGACTCCACCACGGTGGAGGTCTGCAGGTCGGCGTCGCCAGAGCCGACGGCACCCACGTAGTCGGCGTCGTAGACCTTGCGGAACACCTGGTGCGGCTGGCGGGTGGTCACCAGCACCACACCCCGGCGAGGCAGCACCGGCAGCGGGGCGCCCAGCACCGCGCTGACCTCCCCCGACCAGGGTCCGGCGGCGACGACCACGGCGCCCGCGGCCACGTCACCCCGGCTCGTGCGCACCCCGGTCAGCCGGGCGCCGCCCTCGGCGAGCAGCGGCCCCGTGACCTGCGCGCCGGTCAGCACCACCGCGCCGCGTCGGCGCGCGGAGGCCAGCAGGGCCTCGGTGGCGACCACGGGCTGCACCTGCGCGTCGTCGGGGTAGTGGACGGCGAGGGCGACGTCGTGCGTGAGCCCGGGCTCCAGGGCGCGGGCGCCGGCTGCGTCCAGCTCGGTGGCGCGCACCCCCGCGAGGCGCTGGGTGGCGGCGAAGGCGCGCAGAGCGCTGGCCCCGCCGTCGGTGGTGGCGACCACGAGACCGCCCTTCGGCTCGAGCTCGAGGTCGGGGAAGCCGCCGGGCAGCCCGGTGCGCAGCTCCTCGCGCAGCTCGGCGGCGAGATCGGGCCAGAGCCGCACGGCGCGCTGGGCCATGGCCAGCTCGGCGCCGGGGCCCTTGTCGGAGACCAGGAGGTTGCCCTCGCCGCTGCCGGAGGTGCCGCCGGCGGCCTCGCTGCGGTCGACGACGACGACGCGCGCGCCGCCCACCGCCAGGGACCTGGCCACGGCGGCGCCGACCACGCCGGCGCCCACCACGACGACGTCCGCGGCGCGTCCGGACGGGCGCCGGGAAGGGGGTGTCGCCGTCATGGCTCCATCAGTACCATGTCACATGCCACGTAGGGAACACCGCGGGGACGAACGGGAGGGAGGCCGCTCGTGACGGTCATGGCACGCAGCACCAACCTGCGCGAGCAGGTCGAGGAGGCCATCGCGGCCGCCGTGGTCTCCGGCGAGCTGGCACCCGGCCAGCTGGTCTCCGCTCCGGCTCTCGCGGCCCGGTACGGGGTCTCGGCCACCCCGGTCCGCGAGGCGATGATGGCCCTGGAGGCCCGCGGTTTCGTCACGACGGTGCGCAACAAGGGCTTCCGCGTCACCGAGGTCAGCTACGACGACGTCGCCTCCCTGGTGGAGGTCCGCCGGCTGCTCGAGCCGCCCGCCGTGCGCCGCCTCACCGCCGAGCGCGCCACCGTCGTGGCCGAGCACGCCCCTCGGCTGCGCGCGCTCGCCGAGGACATCGTCACCGGCGCCCGCTCCGGCGACCTCGCCGGCTACCTGCGCGCCGACACCGCCTTCCACGGCGAGCTGCTCGCCCTGCTCGGCAACCGCCACCTCGTGCAGGTGGTGGGCCAGCTGCGCTCGCAGACCCGCCTCGTGGGGCTGGCGGCCGCCGTCGGCAGCCCGCAGCTGGAGCGCTCCGCGGTCGACCACCACGAGCTGCTCGACCTCGTGGTGGCCGGAGACCCGGACGCCGCCGAGCGCTTCATGGAGGCGCACGTCACCGCCGTGCTCGGCTGGTGGACCCCCTCCCCCTGAGCACCAGCCCACCGCAGCGGCGACGCCCTGGGCTCGCAGCACACCCCCGCCGCGCAGGCGGCTGCGAGAATCCGCGGGTGCTGCTGGACACCTCCGACGACGTCGCGCGGCGCGTCGACGCCGCGCTCGCCGCGCTGACCGGTGAGAGCCCGCTGCCGCTCGAGGTGAGCGCAGACCCGGCCGCGGTGGGAACCGCCACGGTCGAGCTGCGGTGGCGCGAGCCCTCCCTGCACCAGCACGGTCCGCGGTGGCCCGGCCCCGGCGGCGGCGCCGGCAGCACCTGGCCGTCCAGCGATCCCGGTGGCGCTGCCGGGAGCGGTCCGGGGCTCCTCGTCGGGCTCGGCACGCCCCCGGCCGGGTCCGCCGACGCACCCGCGGCCGAGCCGTGGCTCGTCGCCGGTCTCGCGGCGGGGGCCTGCCTCGACCGCGACGTCGTCCTGCTGCCGCCCGCGTCCGGCCCGCCGCCCGACGACGCCGCCGCCGCGGCCCTGGGCTGCGGCCTGGCCGCCGGGCTCCTCGGCACCTCCGCGGACGCCCCGGCCACCGATCCGCCCGTGGTGCACCTGACCGGCGACCTCGCGCCGCTGCTGCCGGCGGTGCGCCGCGGCCTCGCCGAGGGGGCCGCGGTGCACCTGGCCCGGCTGCTGACGTCCGCCCCGCCCGGCACGGCCACCCCAGCCCGGACCGCCGCGTGGGCGCAGAGGGGAGCCGCCGCCGCGGGCGTCGACTGCGAGGTGCTCGACGAGCACCAGCTCGCCGAGGGGGGCTACGGCGCCGTGCTGGCCGTCGGCGCCGGGTCGGCGGAGGCCCCGCGGCTGGTCCGCCTGCGCTGGCGGGGTGCCGGGGAGCGCGTCGACCTCGCGGTGGTCGGCAAGGGCGTCACCTTCGACAGCGGGGGCCTGTCCCTGAAGTCGGCCGCCGCGATGCAGTCGATGCGCTCGGACTGCGCGGGCGCCGCCGCGGCGCTCGCCGTCGTCCTCGCGCTCGCCGCGCGCCGGGCCCCGGTCACCGTCGAGGCGCTGCTGCCGCTGGCCGAGAACCTGCCCGGCCCCGGCGCGGTGCGTCCCGGCGACGTGGTCACCACGCGTTCGGGGCGGCGCGTGCAGGTGCTCGACACCGACTTCGAGGGGCGGGTCCTGATGGCGGACGCCCTCATCGCTGCCCTGGAGGGCGCTCCTGCCAGCGCGGACCGGGAGCCGCCGCGCCTGCTGGTCGACGTCGCCACCCTCACCTACGCCGCGCCGGTGGCCCTCGGCGACGAGGTCGGCGCGCTGCTGGCCCGCGACGACGCCGCCGCGGCGGTCGTGCTCGACGCCGCCCGGACCGCCGGGGAGCCGCTGTGGCGGCTGCCGGTGGCAGAGCGGTACCGCGACCAGGTCGACCTCGGGTGGGCGGTGCGCAACCACCCGCTGCACGAGCGGGGCCGGGCGATCACCGCCGCGCTGTTCCTAGGCGAGTTCGTGCCGCGCGCGCAGCCGTGGGTGCACCTCGACGTCGCCGGCCCGGCCTGGCGGGGCGACGCCTCGGCCGAGGGGGCCACCGGCTTCGGGGTGCGGACCCTGCTGGAGGTGGCGCGGCAGCTGGAGGGCTGAGCGCGCGCAGGGGCCGGCTCAGCCGCGGCCCGCGGCGAGCACGGTGCCGTCCTCGTCCAGGGTGAGGTTGACGCGGTCGGGCCGGTGGTCGGCGGTGAGGGCGTAGCACTCCGTGCCGCGACCTGCCACGCGCACCTGCAGGCCGCTGTCCCCCGCGCGCTGGGTGGCCTCGGCCTCCGACAGGCCCACCAGCGCGCGCGTCGTCTCGTCGCCCTGTCCGACGGCCGTGTCGCAGGGGCCGCCGGGAGGGCTGGAGGTCTCCGACGGCGGACCGCCCGCCGGGTCGGCGGCGCCGCACGCGGCCGTGACCACGAGTAGGGTCAGGACGACGACGGCGAGCGCCGCCCGGGACGCGCTGCGCGCTGCGTGGACCACGCCCCTGGGACGCCGGAGGGCTCCGCGCTGTTGCACCCCGGCCTGCCGGCGGCGGGAGGCGTCCGCGATCACGAGGCGGGTGGCCGCCAGCGGCGCAGGGCGGGGTTCGCCACCGCCAGCGCTGCGACCAGCACCGCGCACGCCACTCCCCCGCTGACCGCCGCGGACCCCGGTGACGTCCACGAGCTGACGAGCCCGGCGCGCGCGTTCCCCACCCCCGGGCCGGCGACCCCGACGACGTTCTCCAGCGCGCTGACCCGCCCCAGGTAGGCGTCCGGGGTGTCCAGCTGCACAACGGTGCCGCGGGCGATCACACCCGTGCTGTCCGCTGCCCCGGCGACCACCAGGAGCACCAGGACGGTCCCCACGTCGTGCGCGAGGCCCACCCCGGCCAGCGCCAGGCCCCACACCGCCGCGGACACCAGCTGCACGACGCCCGGGCGCTGCGCCCGCGCCAGCGCCGAGGTGGCCAGCCCCGCGGCGAGCCCTCCGACGGCGAGGGCGGAGAAGAACAGCCCCAGCGTGGTCGGCCGGTCGGCGAAGCGCTCGGCGTTGAGGGCGGGGAACAGCGCCACGGGCATGGCGAGCACCGTGGCCACGGCGTCGAGCGCCACGGACCCCGACAGCGCCGGACGGCGGACCACGAGGCGCCAGCCGTCCCACGTCTGCCGCGCCGCGGCACCCAGCCCCGCCAGGGGGCGCCCCGGCGTCAGGTGCTCGAGGGGCCGCGGACCCGTCGCGTCGTCGTCGTGAACGGCCGCACCCGCCGCTGCGCCCGCCACGGCGGAGCGCGGCAGGCGGAGCGTGGCGACGAGGACGACGACGAGAGCGGCGGCGTCGAGCAGGTAGCACGCGCCCGGGCCCGCCCCCGCCAGCACGGCTCCGGCGGTCAGCGGGCCCAGCAGGAGCGCCACCTGGAAGGTGAGGTGGGTCAGGGCCACACCGGCGGGCACCTGCTCGCGCGGCAGGAGGGCGCTGACGAAGGTGCGCCGGGCGGCGGCGCCCAGCGAGGCGGCAGCGGTCTGCGCGACCACGAGGCCGAGCAGCAGCACCAGGCTCGAGGACCCGGCCGCGCCCTGGGCGGCGAGCCCCAGCGCCGCCACGAGCGCGGCGGCCGTGGTGGCCAGGGCCAGGCGGCGGCGGTCGAGGGTGTCGGCGAGCTGTCCGCCGAGCAGGCCGCAGACCAGCGTGGGGACGGCGGTGGCGACGCCGACCGCCCCCACCCAGGCGCTGCTCCCCGTGAGCTGCCACACCTGGAACAGCACGGTGACGCTGGCCAGCTGCCCACTGGCCGTGGACAACGCGCTGCCGAGCCAGAGCCGCCGGAAGGGCGGGCTGGTGCGCAGCGGGCGGGTGTCGACGAGGCGGTCCCAGAGGCTCACGGCTGCTCGTCGTCGGCGAGCTTCTCGCGGAGCCGCTCGAGGAAGGAGCGCTCCTCGAGCAGCGCGCGCAGGTCGGCGACCACCTGCAGCAGCGAGTACGGGACGGCGGCGTCGAGCTCGGCGAGGAGGTCCTCGGTGGCGTTCCACTCCCGCTCGAGCAGGGGGACGGTGCCGGCTCCCGCTGCGGTGAGGGTGATGACGCGCGTGCGGGCGTCGGCGCCGGGAGCGCTGTCCACGTACCCGCCGCGGCGCAGCTCGGCCACGGTCTGGCTCATGGCGGAGTGCGTGACGCCGACCTCGGCGGCCAGCTGGCGCACCGTCAGGGGGCCGAGCCGGGCCAGGCGGATGAGGACCTTGGCGAAGCGCGGCCGGAGCCCCTGCACGTGCCGCTCGGCGTAGAGGGCGGCGATGTCGGCGTCCACCGCGTCGGTGAGCTCGGTGAAGGGACGCAGGAAGTCGCGGGTGGTGGGGTCGTCGCCGCGCAGTTCCGGGGACGTTGTCACAGCGCTGATGCAACAGCACTGTCACGAACCCGTCCAACCTGCTGCGCACGGTGCGTCGGACCGGGAGACCGACCACCGGACCAACACCGTCGAACTGAGGTGTCGACCCGCTGGGCCGCCGTGGTGCTCGACGGCGTGCAGGCGACGGCACGGGCGGCGCGGTACCTCCAGCAGCGGCACGCCCTGGTGCTGGCCCTCGACCTCCCGGGCACCACCACCCGATGGTCCTCCGAGGCCTCTGCGGCAGCCGGTGCCGCGGCGAGCACGGCCCCCTCACCCGGAGGTCGAGACCTCCTCCAGGACGCTCCTCTGGAACGCCTTCGCAGCCGCTCCCGACGGAGGCGGTGCACCGGCGGTGCGGGCGGCGACGGACTGCTCGATGACCTCCGCTGACGGCGAGCCCGTCGCGACGAGGCGGCGTCCAGCGTCGACCTTGGAGCGCCACACCCCCTCGCGGACCCGCACCAGGGCCCTGCACGCCCCCAGCACCGCGTCGTCGGCCCCGGCGGCCGGTCCACCGCCCGCCGGCGCAGGAAGAGCCATCCACCACTGCAGGGAGTCCACCAGCAGGCCGCGCAGGTCCGTCTCCGAGAGGTCGGTGAAGACTTCTGCCGCCGGTGGACCTGCCAGCACCCGACCGCTCTGGTGCAGGATGCTCCGGTCCAACCCGTACCAGAACGTCCCGTCGGCCGGCCGGCGGTCTCGTGGGTGCAGGGTCTGGCGGAAGTCCATGGCGGGGCCGTCGTTGAGCTCCAGCTCGAACCCGGGCTCCGCGGTGCCGGACCGGGCCACCGCGTCGGTGTAGACGACGAGCTCCAGGCCCCGGGCCGGGCACGGCAGTGCGCTGTGCCGCCACCGCGCCACCAGTGCACGCCTGGTGTCGTCGGTGAGCGGGCCAGCGCACACGACGGCGACGTCGATGTCGCTGCGGCCGGCGTGGAAGGCGTCCAGGGCGAGCGACCCGGCGGCGTACACCCCGACCAGGTCCCCCGCGAGCACCGACCGCGCCGCCTCGACGAGGTCGGACAGGTACCTCTGCACCTCCGGCGTCACCCGGGCATCCTCCCGTCGCCGGGTGCGGAGCGCGTGGC
>NZ_VDMJ01000041.1 GCF_006335115.1 Streptomyces sp. NP160 | reverse complement strand
CCCGAGGTCGGACTCCCGAGATCGGACTCCCGAGGTCGGACTCCCGAGGTCGGACTCCCTTACCCACTAGGAGGTAGGCATGGCAAGAGACCGCGTCATCGCTGTGATCAATAGCAAGGGCGGCGTCGGCAAGACAACCGTCGCCGCCAACCTCGCCGGAACCTTGGCCCATGCCGGCGCCGGGCGGATCCTGCTGGTCGACATGGACCCTCAGGGCAACCTGGGGGAGGACCTCGGGTACTCCAGCACCGAGATCGATGACGCAGGCCGAGCGCTGAGCGCAGCACTGAGCTTCAGCTTTCCTGTGGCGCCGGCGCAGGACGTCAGGCCCAACCTCGACGTCGTCGTCGGGGGAGAGGAGCTGGTCAAGGCCGCCAACACCCTGGAAAGCATGTTGGGCAGCCGTGATCCCGGAAAGTCCAAGACCGCGCTTGCCCGCGTGCTTGATCCACTGATGGATGACTACGACCTGACGATCATCGACTGCCCTCCGGGGTACCCGTCCCTGCAGCGCGCGGCGCTTGCCGCGTCGGGCTACTTCGTCATCCCCGTCAAGACCGACGCGGCGTCTCGCAAGGGGCTGCGCGACGTAGCAGAGCTGCTGGACAACGTTCTCGACGTCAACGCCAACCTCGACATGCTCGGCATCGTCATGTTCGGCGTGAACAGGGCCGCGACGCGGGTGACCGCCCAGGCGCGCGAACTACTCGTCCAAGACTTCGCCGGCGATGAGACTCGCGTCTTCACCACCACCATCCGCGCCAGCGAGACCGTTGCTCAGGACACCCGCCAGCTGGGCAAGCTCGCCCACGAACTCGAGGAAGTTGTCCGCTCTGGCCCTAGCTGGTGGGAACTGCGCCGCACCGGGAAGAAGAGCGAAGGACCCCGCACCGCCAGCGCCGAAGGGGTCGCCGACGACTTTCACCACCTGGCCGAGGAAGTGCTGCGGCGGCTCGCAGCAGCAGAGCGCGCCGTGGCCGCCGACGGGAGCCCGCGATGACCTCCGCCGAGCCCCCGCAGCCGGCGACCGACGCCAGTCCTGCAAGTAGCGCCGCAGCGGGCCCCGCACCGAGGCGTCCTGCCCTGCAGATCCCCGCCAGCCCATCTCGGGCCCGAGACCGGCCGCCCCTCAGCCTGTCTCGGACGGCGCGCACGACACCTCAGGCGGCCGAGCCGGCCGCAACCGATGAACAGACGGCCGCGCGCCCGACGCCCGAGTCGGACCCCACGCCTCGTGAGACCCGCCGAAGGCCGGTACCGAGCGGACCCGCCGCGCCGAAGTACGCCCGGCTGGCGCGACGAGACATGCTCATCACCTCCACGCAGTCGGCTGGGCTGGCCTCACTCACGGCTGAGGTGATGAACGATCCGCACCGACAGCAGGTGGCCTCAAGTGAGCGTGAGCGCATCACCGATGCCACGCTCGTGCGGGTTGCGATCGACCTCCTGCTGACCCGCCATCGAGACGAGCTCAGTGGTGTCACCGAGGACGAGCTGAGGGCCAGCGTCGGCCTGCCACCTCTGCAGTACTGAGACGCCGAGTCAGCGGACCCTGGCCCGAGCGAGCACCTCGGGGCCAGGGTCAACCCCAGCACCCGATCGGGTGACCCAACAACTTTGCGTGAAGGGGTTGCTTTGCATGCATCCCTACGCCAGGGTCATCCCCATGCCCGCCGTAGCCGGCCGCGCCCCGCGGAAGCAGAAGGTCCAGCCTCTGGTGCCTTTCGCCACGCGAGTGCCAGAGGTCACCCGGCGGACAGCGAACGAACGAGCACAGGAGCTGGGCGTCTCGCTCAGCCTCTACCTGGAGGACCTGATCGAACGCGACCGACGGTCGCGCGAGGTCGGCGAACCCAGCGCCACGGACCCGTCCGCGGCGTAGCCCTACCCGGACCAGTCGACTGACCGGCTCCGGACACAACGAAGCCCCACACCCCAAGTTCAAGTTTGGCCGCCTGATCTGGGTGCAGGGCTTCGTCAACTGAGTAACTGGAGGAGACATTACCTCCCCATCGGGGTTGGGTCACGTCCTACGCGCCAAGATTTTCGCGCGCCCTGAGACGTTCACCCAACAGACGCATGCGCAAGGCCGGCGCCGCATGACGCGGTGACCGGCCCGGTGGCCCCGCGCCACCCCGCCACCACCACGCTGACCAGCGACGCCGCCGTCAGCACGGCGCCGCCGCGCACCGCGGTGCTCCAGCGCACCACCCCCGTCACCGTCCGAGCGCTTTCGGAGCCGATGACCGCGCTGCTGCGCGACGGCACCGGCCTGGACCGCTACGCCAGCCGCTCTGAGGCGGTCATGGCCACCGCGGTGGCCGCGGTCAACGCCGGCTGGGACGAGGAGACCTGGCGCCTGGCGCTGGAGGGCGCCTGCGAGGAGATCGCCGCGTGGGCAGCCACCCAGATCCGCCAGGGCCGCTCGCGCCAGCGCTCGGCCGGGGACGCCGAGCGTCACCTGAGCACGACGTGGCGTAACGCGGTCGCGCGCGTGGCCGAGCGCCCCCCCACCGGGGACCACTTCACCGTCCAGGCCGAGCTCGCCGAGATCGACCTGACCATCAGCGCTCACCCACACCTGTGGGGCAAGGCCTCCGGCCCCAGCGACCGCGCCGTACTGCAGGTGCTGCTGGCCATCGCCCGCGAGGCCTGCACCCTGACCCCTTCAGCCTCCACCCGGCAGGTCTCCGAGCACGCCAACGTCAGCCCCACCACCGTTACCAACGCCCTGCGGCGGCTGGCCAAGGCCGGCTGGGTGCGCCAGGACAGCCCCGCGCAGGGGACGCTGGCGCCCACCTGGCGGCTACTGCGCCCCGAGGACCTGCCCGCCCCCGCCCCGGAGGTCGCCGCGGTGTTGGAGAACCTGCCGGTGCTGCCGCTGGCGGCCGCGTTGGGACGCACCAGCGTGCGCGCGCACGACGCCTTCTCCCACTCCATCCATGGCGGGCTAGGTCGCATCGCCGCGCGCCTGGTCGACCTGCTCGACCCCACCGGTGCTCAGCGGCTCACCGCGGCCCAGCTGCAGGCCCTGTCGGGCCTGCACCGGCGCACCGTGACCAAGCACGTGCGCGCCCTGGCGCTGGCCGGGCTGGTCGAGGTCGACCACCGCGGTGTGCGCCGCGTGCTCGAGACCGACGCCGCGGCGGCCGCCGAGCACCTGGACGACGTCGCCGGCGAGCTGGGCAGCACCGGCGTCGTCGCGCGCCGCAAGGCCCGCCACGCCGCCCAGCGCGAAGCGTTCACCCTGTGGCGCGTCGACTTCGACGCCCGGCGGGGATGGCGGGTCGAGCGCGGCCTGTACCGCCCCGAGCAGCCCCAGCTGTTCGCTGGGCCACCAAGAGCGCGCGTGCCCTCTCAACGGGCCGCCTGACTTTCCCGCGCCTGTGACCCGGACATGCCGTCGGCCACCCCACCGCACGCCTCAGCAGCGCCGCACGAGGCCACGGGGTGTCCCGCAGACAGCGAACGGCGCTGTTTGCGCCCTGCATCGCGTTGTCCCGAGGGGTACGCGCCCCCGAGCCGCCCCTGCCGGGCGTCTCGGGGGTCACTTCGTGCCCATCTGGGCTGCGCGGAGACGGCACCAAGCGGCATGAACGCCCAGCAGGACCCCACATGCAGCCCCCAGACGACGGTACGCAGTCGTTGGCCGTTGTTCGACGGCTGCATCTTGACCAGAGTGGTCACTAGTCTCACGCCCTACCTGAGGCCCCTAGTGCTCGGTCTGGTCCTGGGTCGTCACGGTGAGTCAGAGGGGCCCGGGGTGGTCGGCGAAGACGTCTGACCATCGGGCTTCCGCTATCACTCTGGCGGCGTGAGTCGTTAGTTGCTCAGTCATCGGCATCGGTGGGGGAGTCTTAACTCGGCCTGCCGAGCACGACGACGAGTGGCGTCGTGCAGCCGAGGCGCCGACTAAGCCCGGTGCGCCATGAAGGGCTCGCAGATCGAGGGCCTGTCAGCGGCCGCTGCAAGATTGCACTTCGCAGCGGCCACACCCAGGCAGGCCAGGTCAAGCTTCCTGATCAGCACGGACGACGAGCCGCCGAGAAGTCACTACGACGCGAGGACCGTATGCCCACCGATCGACTCACCGACCGCACAGTTCTGGCCGCCGTCCAGGCGCGCCCCATGACCGGCGACACCATCACCGCCGCACGGGACTACCTCGCCTGCAGCGCACCCACCCTGGCCGAGCTCCTCGACGTTCCTGCCGACAAGATCCTTGCCCTTGAGGCCGCTGGCCTTCGAGGCGTCGTCCCCGACGACCTCGCCCGCGAGATCACCAGCTACGTCGCCGACTGCCTCGACATCATGACCCCCGCCGAGCTGCGCAGTGCCCGAGAGGCCACCGGTCTGGCCTACGACGGACTGGCCGCCGCAATCAGCGTCGGCGCCCGCCGCATCCAGCGCGCCGAAGACGGCTGGCAGATGATCAACGAGACCATGCGCGACCGGACCCTCGCCCTGGCCCAGCGCGCCGAGCACGACGTCGAAGCGCTCACCACCCATCTGCGCGCCCTGGCCACCGACACCCAGCCCCTCACCGTCTGGACCTACCGCAACGCCGCAGACCTCACCCACGCCCGGGCGCAGCTGCCGCCCGCGCCGACTGCCGGCACCGAGGACCCCGTCACGGCCCTGCTCCGCACTGCCCTCGCGCCCGGCTACCACTTCCACATCGCCGGCCGAGCAGCACGAGCCGTCGGCGCCCGCCTGCGCTACCGCTGACCTGACCGGGCGCCAGCACCATCACACTTGGCGAAGGCAGACCGACTCCAGCCAGCGAGCCTCCGTGCTGCCAGGTACGAACACCCGGTGTGTGACCTGACCCCGTCGGTGTCCTTGACGCTGCCCATGGACGCCGCCGCCTCCCGCAGGGCTCGGGCCTTCCTGGACCAGGCGCACTGCCCCGCCCACAGCATCCGCGTGCTCCAACGCGCACGGTTGCTGCTCAGCGAGATCGTCACCAACGCCGTGCGCCACGGCTCACCCCCGATCACCACCGAGTTGGAGTGCCGCGGGACGGAGGGGATGCACGTGCGCGTCAGCGACGCAGCCCCCGGTGCTCCCGTCGTGCGCAAGGTCGACCTGGAGTCCACCGCGGGCGGGGGATGGCCCTGGTGGACCTGCTGTCCTCGCAGTGGGGCGTCGAGCCGGGCCAGGCCGGCAAGGCGGTGTGGTTCCAGCTGCGCGAGGACGCTGCCTAACCCTGACTCTGAGTCAGACCTAGAGCCGGGCAGGGCCTGCTCCAGCACCTCGCGGGAGTCTCAAACGTCGTGAGCCACCCATGACCGCGAGGTTCCCTACAGCCCCTGGTCCGAGGCTGTCGGTGCACCTCAACCAGCACTGCTCGCCCCGCCGCGAGGGCACCGCGACGCGAGGCCCGGGGCGCGTCCCGACCTGGGCGAGGCGCTGCAGCTTCCGTGGTTCCTCACCGAAGAACAGGCCCTGAGGCGGGGAGCAGTCGCGAGGGAGCGAGGTCGACCCGCCACGGACACCACCGAGCCCGCCTGGCTGGCCCACGGGGCTCCCGGTCCCAGCCCGCCACAGACCCACACAGCGGCTGGCACCCACACCACCCACCACTCGAAAGCCGCCCACAGCCCAGCAGAACGCACCCACAAACGCCCCACGCCGCCCGCAAGCCGCCGACGAGAAACATCACCACAAAAAGTCGGCCGACTGCTGGCAGGCGCCCTGAAATTGGCACAAAGTGGTCCTGACCTGTGATGACATCGACCAGCAATGCGCTAGAATAAAAGCACCGGGGAAGCCACCAAGGCGCCCCGCCCACCAAGGGAGAATTACCATGGACGATAACTCCGCCCAGGTCATCCAGGTCACCCACCCGGGCGACCTCGCCCTGCTGGCAGCCCACACCCTCGGCTTCTGGCCGAGCGAGTCCATCACCCTGATCAGCCTGCGCGGGCCCCGCCGCCGCAGCGGCCTCATCGCCCGCCTCGACCTCGACGACGCCACCACCCACCCCGAGGCCACCGACGTCCTCATCGACGCCATGCACCAGGACCGCGCCCACGCGGTCTGCTTGCTGGTCTGGAGCGACCAGCACACTCACGACGACGCCGCCGCCCTCGCCGAGCCCCTCGGCCTGGCGCTACTGGCAGCCGACCTGCCCGCCGAGGTCGCCACCATCCACCACCGCCAGATCCGCCAGACCGGCTGCGACCATGGATGCTGCGACACCGAGCGGCCCCTGCCCACCGACTCACCCGTCGCCGCCGCCCTCATCGGCGCCGGTCTGGCAGTCCTGCCCACCCGCCAGGCCGTCGCCGACAGCCTCACCGGTACCCCCGTCTACTGCCTGGCACTGGAGCGAGCCCGCCCCGCCAGCCACCCCCGTTGGCTCGCCGTCGCCGCCCGCTTCACCGCCCGCCCCGGCACCGTGCTGGACGAGCAGGAGGTCGCTGACCTTCTGGTCAGTGCTCAGAACATCGAGACCCGGGACAGGCTGATCGCCTCCACCATCACCGGCCACGTGCCCCTGGCCATGCTGGTCCACCTGGTCCAGCGCGCCCACCCCGAGCACGAGGGCATCCACGCCGCCCTGGCCATGGTCGCCTGGCTCCAGGGCAACGCCGTGCTCACCGAGGCGGCCCTGGCCCGTCTGCCCGAGCACAACTCCCTGGGGCGCCTCATCACCCAGGCCGTCGCCCTGCACCTGCCGCCCATGGACAGCCGGGAGCACCTGCTGGGCAACGCGGTCGACCTGACCTTCTGAGCACCACCTCCGGCGGCCGCCACCACGGCGGCCGCCGGAGCCCGCAGGGGCCGCCGACCCCACCGCCCCCTGTCAGCCCGCGCGCGCTCCCCGCACGCGCAGCGCCGCAGCCCCAGGAGAGCCCGATGAGCCAACACCGCAGCGCCGACCCCCACACCCAGCCCGACCAGCCCAACCAGCCCGAGGAGTACCACCCGGCCCTGTGGGAGCGGCGCGCGCTGCGCTGGGACATGGCCGACGCCGGTCGCGCCGCCTGAACCCCCGAGGCCACCCACTGCGCCGATCCAGCCGACTGCCCAACCTACCTCGCCGCACTGGCAGCGCTGCGCCTCAACCCCGACACCGCCCTCGACGTGGGCGCTGAGGACCTCACCCACACATGGCGATCGGGGTACGACGACGCCGCCGAGACCCACGCCACCGCCGAGCGCTGGGGCCGAGTGCTCGCCGTCATGGAGCACCACCCCGCCCCCGACGACCTCGACTGGTGAGCCCGATGCCCACCCGCGCCCCTTCGCAGCAGTCCGCGCCAGACCCCGGCCGCCCGCCCCCCGCCGGGCGGCGCGCCGATCGCCGCCAGCGGGCCATCGAGGCCCGCCGTCGACGCCTGACGAGCGCGCACCATCCACTCGCTCACCAGCCCACACCCGGCAGCTCCCCACCGCCGGCGCCGGCACCCGTCGCAGCTGCTGCACACCCCTCGCGGCAGCGCCTCCGCCCCAGCGAAGCCCACCACGAGACCCAGCTATCGAGGAGCGCTGCCGAGGAGCGCTGCCGAGGAGCGCTGCCGAGGAGCGCTGCCGAGGAGCGCTGCCGCTGACCCCAGGAGCAGCAGAGCAGCCCGGAGGGGGGAGCAGGTCGAGGATGACCGGTGCCCCGCCGCGGGCACCACCGAGCCAGCAGGCTCCCGCACGAGGCCCCTGGTCCCAGCCCACCGTTGACCGTCCGCCTTGGCGCACCTCGTGCCTCCGAGACGCCTAGGGCGCCGGCCTGTCGCAGATGGGATCGCTACCCGAACGCCGATCAGCTCAAGATGACAGCGCTTATGCCCGCGAGCACGCCTAGTGCCGTCAGTCCAGCACCAAGAATCAGCCCTCGGCTCGAGTTGGCCGCCCATCTCGGCGCGAAACGGCAAGGGCGTTCGATGAGCACAGCCGTCAGCCAGGCCAAGGCGCCTCCGAGGAAGACCTCTGCGCCCAACAGGACCAACCACGACTGCACCCCCATCTCCTCAGCGACGTAGATCACCGGAAGGTGCCAGAGGTACCAGACGTAAGACAGGCGTCCCGCGGCCTGCACCGGCGCCCACGAGAGCAGGCGCTGCACCACTCCTGGGGCACCTACGCCGCTGGCGATCAGGACGACGGTGCCCAGCGTGGGGACCAGGGCGGCTGAACCGGGGTAGTCCACAGCGCCGGTCCAGTGAGCGCTGGTCAAGACCATCGCCAGCCCCAGAACAGCGGAGCCAGCTGCAGCAGCGGGCCACCACGCCTTGCCCGCCAACGCCAGCAGAGCCGGGACCGCCAGCGCCAGCAGTGCACCGGCGGCCAGCTGCCAGGCGCGCGTGGGGGTCGAGAGGTAGGCCACCGTGCCGGACAGGGGCGTCAGGAAGACCGAGGCGCCCAAGGAGAGCAGGGCCAGTCCGCCGGCGACAGCAGCCAGCCACCTGCGCAGCGACCGCTGGCGCCTGCGCGCCAGCCACGCCGTCAGGACCACCAGGGGTGGCCAGGCGAGGTAGAACTGCTCCTCCACCGCCAGGGACCAGTAGTGCAGCAGAGGACTACCGACGCCGACCGGGTTGAGGCCGGACAGGTCGGCGACGACGTAGCGCCAGTTCGCGACCTGCAGGCTTGCAGCGACCGCGTCGATGCCGACGCGCGCCACGGTCGCCGGGGCGACCACGGCGACGATGAGCAGAACGGCGATGCTGACGCTGACTGCGCTGGGCAGGATGCGCCGGGCTCGGCGGGCGTAGAAGCGAGGTAGGTCGATGCGGCCTGTGGTCTCCACCTCGCGCACCAGCAGCCCAGTGATGAGGAAGCCGGAGATGACGAAGAAGACATCGACGCCCAGGCGTCCTCCTGCGGTGCCGGGCACTCCGGCCTGGTACAGCAGCACCAGCCCGAGGGCCAGCGCGCGCAGGCCCTCGACGTCAGGGCGAAAGCCCGGGCGGCGCGCAGGTGGCCGGGCACTGAGGACGGGGACAGCGATCTGGGTCACGACGATCCTCCAAGGTCGTTGAGCGAGGGCCGCCAGGACCGCTGAGGAGGGTGTACTCAACGCAGGTCGTGGCGACGCGAGGTGCCGCGCGTTCGAGGGGAGCGCGCAGGTCAGCGAGTACGGGCGAGGCAGGACGTGGCGCCTGTGAGCGGTGACGTCGCTACAGCCCCGCGCGGCGTCAGTCGCTGGACTCAGCTACGGGATCGGCGGCGTGCCGCGCGCACTCGGGCGCGGACACCTCAGCGCCCAGCGCGAGGTGGAAGGGGGTGACGAAGCTGCCATCGCGGTTGGGGCGCATGGTGGACCTCGACCAGCCGCACTCGTCGTAGAAGACCTCAGCGTCTGATGCCCATGCGGTCACCAGCTCGGCCCTGTCGGCCCCGGCCTGGGCAGCCCGGGTGGTGAAGGCGTCGAGGAGCGCTCGTCCTACGCCGCTTCGGCGGACCTCGACGTCAACGACCAGTGCGACGACCGCGGCCACGCGGGCCCGCTCGGCCGGCGAGGAGTCCGTGGACGAGGCGGACGAGGTGGACGAGGGGGTCGGGCACCCACGAGCAGCGTCGGCGGCCATGGGGCTGGCCTGGCGAGCGAGCCCGCCGGTGGTGGGGAGGTGGGTCATGCGCTGGATGTAGCGACCGGCGCGGGTGCGCAGGAAGCGCACGAGCACCGCCGGGCGGACCAGCAGGGCGCCCAGGCCGAGGGCCGTCAGCGGCAGTCGGTGGTGGCGCAGGACGTGGGCCTGGTGAGCCTGGGCGTCAGTGGCCGCGAGGAGGAAGGCCACCGGCTGCGGCGGCAGGACGTCGGTGCGCTCAGCCATCAGCGCGATGGCGTGGGGGGAGTCCAGGTAGGTGTGCTGCCAGCGCCTCAAGAAGCGAGGACCGAGCCGGGTGAAGAAGGCCTGTGGCAGAGCCTTGCGGTGCCAGAACGCGGTGCGCGGCAGGTCGGCAGGCGTCATCTCGCGGATGTTCATGAGGTGCGCGGTGTCGGCCGCAGACCAGGTCGCGGCGCGCAGACGCTCGCGCACTCCAGCACCGCTGAGTCGCATCGGACCATCTGCGCTGTCGAGGTGTCCAGGGCTGTACCCGGGGGCTCTGCCCGCGCGCGCATGGGGCCGGGGGGTGAAGCGGGGGTGGCCGGGGTCGTTGTGCTGGTGGGAGGGCATGGGTCACCTCTGGTGCGTGGGGTCGTCGAATGAGCCGGGCAGCCCGCGGCGGCGCGACGCAGGGCGTCCGTGTGCTCCATCAGGCGCTGCATGCGCAGTCGCCTGGGGGCGGGGCGCCGGGTGTGGGCCGGGGCGGGAGCAGCGGCAGTCGCCCGAGGTCACAGCCGCACTCAGCGCCCCGTGGGGATCGCGATGGCGGTGTGGCGGCAGGCACGCAAAAGCCTGCTGGGCGAAGCGCTGCCCGAAGGCTCAGTCGGGGTAGGTCAAGGTGACGGCTGCAACCAACAGGACCGAGAGGTGCCGGGCGGGAGTCAGAGCGAAGGCTGCAGCGCCAGCCGAGTGCAGAGCACCGGCGCCGACGGGATCCAAGTCGACGTGGTGGTGGTGGTGGTCACCGTTGTGCCCCGAGGGGGCGTCCTGTCCCAGGGCCGGGGTCGCTGGAACGTCCTGGGCCGACGTTGACGTCGAGCTCGGTGCCGTGGAGGCCGAGGCATGGGGGGCTTGAGCGAGGGTGGCCAAGTTCGCGTGGGTGTGAGCGGCCACACCCGAGGCGATCAGCTGCGGTGCGGCGTGGGCGCTGCGCCCGGCCCGGTCCAGAGGACTGGCCATGGTCAGCACCAGCAGAGCCAGCACGAGCAGAAGGATGCCTGCGCCCGGCAGCCCGGACACCTCGACGTGGCCGCGTCGTCGCGGCCGGCCGAGGAGCGCCTGCACCCGAGCAGGCGCCGTGGCTGTGGCGGGCACACCGGCAGGCTAACTGCCCTCAACGCGCGGGCGGGTTCAGCCGACCTCTCATCACCCGTCTGAACGCCAGGGGTCAGGTGGAGATGGGCAGGACGGGAGCGGGTGTTGTTAGAGGCGGACAGCGCCCGGTGCAGACGGGTTTGTGGAATACCCCCGGGGGGGTAATACCTTGATGAGGTGGTACCCCCCAGGGGTACACGGTGGATGACCGGTCGAGAGGAGCTGACGATGGACAAGCGCTACCAGGTGAGTGGTATGACCTGCGGCCACTGCGAGACCTCCGTGCGCGAGGAGGTCAGCGTCCTGGCCGGGGTGCGTGAGGTCGAGGTGGACGCCAGCACTGGAGTCCTGGTCGTCAAGGCCACCCAGGACGTGCCCACCTCCCAGGTGCTGGCCGCGGTCGAGGAGGCCGGCTACACCGCTGTCCCCGTGCCGTGAACAGCGCAGGACGGCTCGGCGTCTTCGCCGCCGGCCTCGCGCTGGCCTTCGGCGCCTCCTACGCCACCGCCTCGGCGCTGGCGCCGCCTGAGGCAGCCCAGCGCTGGCAGCAGTCCTCCGCGGACACCTCACACGGCGAAGACAGCGATCACGCGATGAACCCTTAGGCCCACAAGCTGGGTCGATCAGCTGACCGGCTGGACCGGTTGGGCCCGCTGACCGTGGCCGCACCGTTCACTCGGCTGTCGGCCCACCGCTCGAAGACCGCACGGAAGGCACCTCGATGAGCACGACGAACCCCTCCGCACCCGCGGACTCGTCCACCCTCGCCCTGCAGATCCAGGGGATGACGTGTGCCTCCTGTGCCATGCGCATCGAGCGCAAGCTGAACAAGCTCGACGGCGTCAACGCCACGGTGAACTACGCCACCGAGAAGGCCCAGGTCAGCATTCCCAAGGGCTTCGACCCCGCAGTGCTGCTGACCGAGGTCAGCAAGGCCGGCTACACCGCGGTCCTGCCTCCCGCCCCTGCCCCCAGGCGCCCACCGGTGCCCGGTGGTGGCTCGGAGACCGACGCCTCAGCCCCGGCAGCCGGGTCATCGGCCGCGGACGGCGGTGAGCAGACCAGCGCCGAGCGCGAGCTGACCTCGCTGCGCCAGCGGCTCATCGGTGCGGTGGTGCTGACAGTGCCCGTGGTCGCCATGGCCATGATCCCCGCGCTGCAGTTCACCTACTGGCAGTGGGCCTCCCTGGCCCTGGCCGCCCCCGTCATCGTGTGGGGAGCCTGGCCCTTCCACCGGGCTGCGTGGGTCAACCTGCGCCACGGCAGCGCCACCATGGACACCCTGGTCTCCGTGGGCACCGCCGCAGCGCTGGCCTGGTCGCTGTACGCCCTCTTCCTGGGCACCGCGGGCATGCCCGGGATGGTCCACCCCTTCGAGCTGACCCTGGCCCCCTCGGACGGGGCGGGGAACATCTACCTCGAGGTCGGCGCGGGGGTGACCACCTTCGTCCTGGCGGGGCGCTACGTGGAGAAGCGCTCCAAGCGGCGCGCCGGAGCCGCCCTGCGGGCCCTGCTGGATCTGGGTGCCAAGCAGGTCGCCGTCCTGCGCGACGGGGTGGAGCACACCGTCGCCATCGACGATCTCGCCGTGGGCGAGGACTTCCTCGTCCGCCCCGGCGAGAAGATCGCCACCGACGGTGTCGTGGTCAGCGGCACCTCCGCCGTGGACGCCTCCATGCTCACCGGGGAGTCGGTGCCCGTGGAGGTCAGCGCCGACGACGAGGTCGTGGGCGCCACGCTGAACGTCGGCGGGCGCCTGGTGGTGCGCGCCACCCGGGTGGGCGAGCAGACCCAGCTGGCCCAAATGGCCCGCCTGGTCGAGGCCGCCCAGAACGGCAAGGCCCAGGTCCAGCGCCTGGCTGACCAGATCTCTGCGGTCTTCGTCCCGGTCGTCCTGGTCATCGCCGTCATCACTCTGGGTGCCTGGCTGGGGGCCGGTTTCCCGGCCTCGGCGGCCTTCACCGCCGCAGTGGCCGTCCTGGTCATCGCCTGCCCCTGCGCCCTGGGCCTGGCTACCCCGACCGCGCTGCTCGTCGGCACCGGTCGCGGCGCCCAGATGGGCATCTTGATCAAGGGCCCGGAGGTACTGGAGTCCACGCGCCGCATCGACACCGTCGTCCTGGACAAGACCGGCACCGTCACCACCGGCCAGATGAGCCTGGTCCGGACCATCCCCGCCCCCGGCGTCGACGAGGCCGAGCTGCTGCGCCTGGCGGCCGCACTCGAGGACGCCTCCGAACACCCCATCGCCCGAGCTGTCGTCGTAGGCGCCCGCACCAACGGTCGGGCTGACGATCGGACCAGCGGCCAGGTGCTGCCCGTGCCCACCAGTTTCACCACCGACGAGGGCCGCGGGGTGCACGGCACCGTGGAAGGCCGCTCTGTCGTCGTGGGTCGGGCCTCGCTGCTGGCCCAGCACGGCGCGCCCCTGAGCGAGGACCTGGCCGCCACCAAGGCCGAGGCCGAGTCCCGCGGGTCCACCGTGGTCGCCGTCGGCTGGGACGGCGCGGCCCGCGGCCTGCTCGTCATCGCCGACACCGTCAAGGCCACCAGCGCCCAGGCCGTGGCCGCGCTGAAGGAGCTGGGCCTGACCCCGGTCCTGCTCACCGGTGACAACGAGGCCGTCGCCCGCGACGTCGCCGCCCAGGTGGGCATCACCGAAGTCATCGCCGAGGTGCTGCCCCAGGACAAGGTCGCCACCGTGCGCGCCTTGCAGGAGGCGGGCAAGAAGGTCGCCATGGTTGGGGACGGCATCAACGACGCCCCCGCCCTGGCCCAGGCCGACCTCGGCCTGGCGATGGGCACCGGCACCGACGTCGCCATGCAGGCCTCAGACCTGACCCTGGTGGGAGGGGACCTGCTTGGCGTGGTCGATGCGATCCGCCTGTCTCGGCGGACCCTGGCCACGATCAAGTCCAACCTGTTCTGGGCCTTCGCCTACAACACCGCTGCGATCCCGGTCGCTGCGCTGGGGCTGCTCAACCCGATGCTGGCCGGAGCGGCCATGGCCCTCTCCAGCGTCTTCGTGGTGGGCAACAGCCTGCGCCTGCGCCGCTTCACCGCGACCGAGCCCATGGGCTCCCGTTAGCACCACCGTGCAGGTGGCCCCGAGCCCTGCCCGCGGCACGCGTCCAGGTGCTCACGGCCGGCCAACGTCGCACAGGAGCGGACCGCGATCTTGCGCGGGTGACCGAAGCCGGCCTGCACGCACGAGCGAGCGCGTGAGCCACCATGGTGGCGCTGAGCCACTCCACCCACCCCGTCACCCCTATCCGCACGTCGGTGCAGGCCCAAGGAGTCGTCCATGACCGACCACCCCGCCCCCGAGGCGACCGAGGACACCCCGAGCGCCCACCACCACGGCTACATCAGCGACAAGGACCGCTACCTCACGCGCCTGAAGCGCATCGAGGGTCAGGTCCGGGGCCTGCAGCGCATGGTGGAGAACGAGGCCTACTGCATCGACATCCTCACCCAGATCAGCGCCATGACCGCGGCCACCGAGAACGTCGCCCTCGGCCTCCTGGATGACCACCTCAAGCACTGCGTGGTCGACGCGGCTCGTGCGGGCGGCCCTGAGGCCGAGGAGAAGATCGCCGAAGCCTCCGCGGCCATCGCCCGGCTGGTGAAGTCCTGATCCTCTTCGCCCGCCCGGCCGTCGCCGGCGGTGAGGCTCAACTGACCGGCAGCCGGCCGGCAGCTGGGCAGGAGCCTGACCAGTAGGTCACCACACGATCTGGGTCAGCTCACGTGCGGCGGGGAGCTCCAGCCGCCGGCAGATCACCTCAGAACCTGCCCGCTGAGGGCCGTCCAGAGCGGCCCAGCCCCCACTCCGAGCACGAGGACCACGGCAGCGGCGCTGACTGCTGCGGCCGCAGCACTCGAAGGTCCCCGGCTCACCTGTCCGGCGTCCTCATCGGCTGGTGCCTTCGCGAAAGCAGCCGCCAACCAGCGCAGGTAAGGGAACAACGAAGCGGCAGTCGCGACCGCGCCCAGCACCACCAGCCAGGCCAGTCCCCCGTCCCAGGCCGCGGTGAAGGTGGTGAGCTTCCCGACGAAGACTGCGGTGGGCGGTGTTCCCACCAGACCCAGCAGCGACACCAGCAGAGCTGCACCCACCCAGGGCCGTCGCCGGGCGGCCCCGCGCCAAGCCTCGCGGGTGCGTCGGTGTGGCTCAGCAGCGACCACGGCGAAGGCAGCGAGGTTGGCGGCGGCGTACCCGGCCAGGTACAGCAGTAGCGAGGGTTGCGCCAGATCGCTGCGGCCCGCAGCCGCCACCGGGAACAGCAGGAAGCCGGCCTGGGAGACCGTGGACCATCCCAGGAGTCGGCGCACGTCGTCCTGCCCGAAGGCCGCCAGCACGCCCAGCAGCGCCGTCGCCGCCGCGATGCCGGCAACGACGGTGCCGGTCTGGACGGCCCCGCTCTGGACGGTGGCATCGACCAGCCGGTAGGCCGCGATGAGGCCGCCGATCTTGGGCACGGTGGTGGCGAAGGCGGCCAGCGCGGTCCGTGCTCCCTGTGCGGTGTCGGGCACCCAGAAGTGACCAGGAACCGCCCCGGCCTTGAACAGCAGCCCTCCCAGCGTCGCCACGACCCCGACAGCAACCAGCGGTCGTGGCACCTGGCCAGAACGCAGCCCACTGACCAGCTCCGCATAGGTACTACCGCCGGCCAGCGCCACCAGCACCACCACGCCCAAGAGCATGACGATGCCCAGCAGCGCGCCGAGCAGGTACGTCTTCAAGGCGGCCTCAGCGGCTGCTGGTGTCCGCGCCAGTCCCACCAGCGCGTACAGCGGGATGCTCGCCAGCAGGTAGGCCACCGCCAGCACGAGCAGGTCGCTGGCGCCGGCGAGGACCACCGCGCCGAGCGCTGCAGCCAGCAGCAGCGAGCAGATCTCGCTCTCGCGCGGGTCACCCGCCAGCTCATCGCGTCCCAGCAGAAGCACCAGCAGCGTGGCAGCGCAGATCAGCACCCGCGCGGTCGTGGTCGGCGCGTCCAGGGCGTAGCTGGCCTGGAAGGCTAGTGAACCCATGGCGGGCGAGGCCGGCCCCACCAGCGCGGTGACCGCGGCCGCAACCAGAGCCAGGACGGCGACCACCCGCGACCAGCGCTGCCGCTCACGCGCCAGGAAACTGCCCATGAGCAGGCACGTCACGGTGCCGACCAGGAGGCAGACCTCTGGGGTCAGCATGGCCACGTCGTGCTCCACGGCTCAGCTCCCCGCCGGTGCCGCCACCGAGGCCGCGACCGCGTCCGTCGCGGAGGAGGTGACCACCGAGGTGATCCACGCCGACGTCGGAGCGATGACGTCCAGCAGCGGCTGGGGTGCCACACCGATAGCGGTGGCCAGCACCAGCAGCACCACCACGGGCACCGCCTCGGCTGCCCGCAGGTCGGCGAACCCGCCCCGCGGGGCTCGCGCTGGCCCGGTCAGCAGGTGCTGCAGTGCCCGCAGGAACAGTGCGGCGGTGATCAGGATGCCCAGCAGTGCGACCGCGGTCACCGGCGCTGTCGCGATGCTGCCGGCGAAGACCTGCAGCTCGGCGACGAAGCCGCTGAAGGCCGGCAGCCCGAGGGAGGCGAAGGAGGCCACCGCTAACAGCGCCGCCCACCGCGGCGCCAGCCGTCCCAGGCCGCTGACGGTGCTGCCGGGCCCCATCGCGTAGGTGCCGGTGCGGTCGCGCAGCACCCCGGCCAGCAGGAACAACGCAGCGGTGATCAAGCCGTGGCTGACCATCTGCGTCACGGCCCCCATCACCGCGAGCTGCTGGCTGCTGGCCGCGGCGGCCCCCAGGGCGCTGCCAGCCCCACCTGCGGGCGCGCCAGGAGCCGCAGATGCCGCAGAACCCCCCGCCAGGCCCGCCGCTCCGAGCGCGAGCACCACGTACCCCATGTGGTTCACCGAGGTGTAGGCCACCATCCGCTTGAAGTCGCTCTGAGCCAACGCCACCAGCGCCCCATAAAGCGCGGAGACGATCCCGAGGGTCACGACGACCCATGCCGCAGCGCGCCAGGCATCGGGCAGCAGCGGCATCACGACCCGCACCAGGCCGTAGGTGCCCAGCTTGAGCATCACCCCCGCCAGGACCACCGAACCGATGGTCGGTGCGTCGGTGTGCGCGGGTGGCAGCCAGGTGTGCACGGGCGCCACGGGCGTCTTGATGCCCAACCCGACCAGCGCCGCGACCAGCACCAGCACCCCGGTGGTCGGTGATCCCTGTAGCGGCGGGTTCGCCGCCAGCTCGACGATGTCGAAGGTGTGCGGTGCCGATGCCAGGTAGAGCCCGATGAAGGCGACCAGCAGGGCCAGGGAGCCCAGGAAGGTGTAGAGGAAGAAGCGCAGCGCTGAGCGCGCCCGGTCCCCATGGCCCCACCCCGCGATGGAGAAGTACATCCCCACGATCGACAGGTCGAAGAAGACGAAGAACAGCACCAGGTCCTGCGCGGCGAAGACGCCCAGGCAGGCGGTCTGCAGGAACAGGAACAGCGCTGCCTGAGCCCGCGGGCGGTGCGCCTCGCGCAGCGCGTACACCGCACAGGCCAGGAAGACCACACACGTCAGCGCCGCCAGCGGCAAGGAGATGCCATCCAGGCCCACGTGGTAGCTGGTCCCGACAGCCGGGATCCATCGGACCCGCTGCTCGAAGGCCAGGCCACCGGGGGCGGGGGTGCGGTAGGCGAGGGCCATCGCGACGACCAGGACCAGCTCGGCTCCGGCAACAGCCACCCAGGCCCAGCGCGCTGCCGCGTCGGGCACGCGCGGCAGTACAGCTAGGGCACCAGCCGCGACCAGCGGCATGAAGACGAGCAGGCTCAACACGAGGACACCACTTCCGGTCAGGCGCTCGGCGCCAGGGCGAGCAAGACAGCAGCCAGCAGCAGCACCACCGCAGCCGCCGCGTAGTAGCGGTGCAGTTGCCCGCTCTGGGAGCGCCGCGCCAGACGGCCAGCGGCGCGGGCGGCGGCTGCGACGCTGCGCACGGCACCGTCGACGCGCCGGTCATCGAAACGAGCAGCGCCGCGCGCCGTCGAGGTAGCGGCGGCCGCAACAGCGCTCACGCCGCGGTCCAGCCCACGGTCATCCCAGCGCGCCAGCACGGTGGCCAGGCCCACCACGGGGCGCACCACCAGGGCGTGTGCGGCGGCTTCCAGCCCCAGCCAGCCCTGTAGCCAGTCCTGCAGCCGGGTCCGCAGCCCGCTCTGTCGCCACTCGGCTGTCGGACCCGCCGCAGCCGAGGAGTAAGAGGAGGAGGACGACGATGAGGGCACCGATGAGGTGGTGGGTGACGAGCGGCGCAGTTGTGCCGCGATGACCACGGCAACTACTACGAGGGCAACCACCCCCGACAGCACCAATTCACCGACGCTCGGTGTGGCCGGTGGAGCGCCAGCACGGTCGAGAGCCCCTCGCAGTCGCTGCGCCACTGGCGGCAGGGCGAGTGCTCCCAGCACCGCAGCTGCCGCCGCGAGCACCACCAGCGGCACCCGCTGCAGCCCACCGACACCACCGGCGTGGGGTGTCCAGTGTGCTGTGGCGGAGCCGTGGTCCCCGGGGCCCGTGCGGTCCTCTTCCTCGCGGGTCCTAGGGCTCGTGGTGATCTGCGGTTCGGGACCCAAGAGCACCGCCAACGCCTTGGCGGCGTAAGCAGCCGCCAGGGCAGCGCCCAGCAGACCAGCGAGGTACAGCGCCGGGGAGACCTCTCGCGCCGCGGCCAGCACGCCGTCCTTGGCGGCCCACAGCGACAGCGGCGGCAAACCCGCTAGCGATGCCAGGCCCACCGCGGCGCACACTCCGATCACTGGCCATCGCCGCCCGGCTCCGCGCAGGGCGGACAGCTGCCTCGTGCCCAGCAGGGACAACCAGGCGCCCGCCGCGAGGAACAGCAGGGCCTTGGTCGCCGCGTGGGCGACCAGCTGCACCGCCCCACCGGAGACCGACCCGATGCCCGCGGCCAGCACCACGTAGCCCAGCTGCGAAGCCGTCGAGGCGGCCAGCAGCTGCTTCAAGTCGCGCTGGGCCAGGGCGACCGCACCGAGCACCACCGCCGTCACCACCCCGACCCAGGCGGCGGTGGCCGACGCCCAGCTCGTGGCAGCCAGCAGGTCGGTGGTGCGCAGCAGCAGGAAGGTCCCCAGCGCCACCATCGTCGCGGAGTGCAGCAGCGCGCTGACCGGGCTGGGGCCGTCCATGGCGCGTGACAGCCAGAATGAGACGGGCAGCTGAGCTGATTTCCCGATCGCGGCGGCCAGGACGCCAGCGGCGGCCACCGAGCGCCAGGGCTCGTGCGCTACGGGCAGGTCTGCCAGGGCCAGCCCTGGAGCCCCTGCCACGGCGGCCGCTACAGCGAGGTAGAGGCCCAGGTCACCGGTCCGCGTCACCAGGAAGGCCGTGGTCCCTGAACCCACCGTCCGCGCCTGGCGCCACGGATAGCCGATCAGGGCGAAGGAGCAGGCCCCCATCAGCTCCCAGGCCAGCAGCAGCCCGGGGAGGGCTGTCGCCGTGGCCGTCGTGGCCGCTGCTGCACTGAAGATGAGCAGCAGGCCGAAGAAGCGGGCTCGGTGCTCGTGGATGTCGCCGGCGGCGAAGATGACGACCAGCAGCACGGCGGAGGCCGTGGTGACCAGCATCAGCGCACCCAGGGGGTCCACTGCCAGATCGAGCCCACCGGCCACCACCAGCGGGGCACCAGCGGAGGGGTGCAGCACCGCTGCCGTGACCGCCAGCACCAGGCCGGCTGCGGCGGTCACGACCGCTGCTGGCGCAGCTGCCTTGTCCAGCCGGTGCCCGACCAGCGCCAAGACGGCACCGATGGCAGCTGGCAACATCACGACCGCCCACAGCAGTGAGCTCATCTGCGCGCTCACCTGTCCGCCCCGCCGGTGGCCGCCGCTCTCGCCCGGCTCACTGGGACAGCTCCGTGGCGGAGTCGGTCATGTCCGAGCCGCGGGTCCGGTGCTGCAGCACCGCCACCGCGAAGCCCATGGCCATGTCGACGGTCATCGCGGCGACCACCACCAAGAGCAGCAGGTGGCCGCTGGGGGACGGCGACAGGAACCACCACAGCCCTCCAGCAGCCAGGATGACGCCGTTGAGCATGAGTTCCAGCCCCATCATCACCATCACCACGACCTGCTGGGACAGCGCTCCGTACAGGCCGATGCTGAACAGGGCAGCTGCGATCAGCAGCACCGCTTCCAAGGTCACCGCCCCACACCTCCGTGGTGGGGGTCCGACGGCGCTGAGCGCAGGTCGTCCCCAAAGCGGTCGTAGCGGGTGCGCGGCGCGGCCAGTACGACCGCAGCGACGACGGTGGCGAACAGGACGGGGCTGATACCCATCATCACCAGCATCTTCGAGCCCATGATCGTCTCGCCCAGTGAGGCGGTGAGGTCAGCGGCGGGGGCCGCGCGTCGCTGCGGCCACGGCACCGCCACGATCCCCGCGGCGAGCACGAGGAAGACCCCCGCCGAGATGCCCAGAGCCGTGCGCCGGCTGTGGACCATGCTCATGGGCATGAGAGCGGGGTTCATCCCCATGAACATGATCATGTAGATGGCCATCACGGCCATCTCCATGACCATCATGAGCACGGTCACCAGCCCCACGTAGTCCAGTTGCAGCAGGAGCAGCGCAGCGCCCACCGCGATGAAGGAGACGGCCAGGGCGTAGGTGGCACGTGCCATCGAGTCGAAGCGGAACACCAGCGCCCCGCTGACGACGGCAAGCACCCCCAGCACCCAGAACACCAGTCCGGTGATTAGGTCGCTCATCGTTCAGCTCCTCCCCAGGACGACCAGGCTGACGACGAGCAGCTGCGCCAGTGCCACCGGCAAGCAGACCAGCCATCCCACCTCAGCCAGGCGATCCGGGCGTAGCAGTGGCAACCGTCGGGCCAACACCACCAGCGCCGCCAACACCAGCAGCGTCTTGAGCAGCGACCACGCCCAGGCGGGCAGCAACGGGCCGGCGCCACCCCCGAGGAAGAGCGCAACGGCCACCGCCGACCCCGCCGCCAGCAGCGCCCACCGACCGGCCAGGACCAGCAGCCGGTCCACCCCGGACAGCTCCGCGAGAACGCCACCCGCGAGATCCGGCCCGCTGCCCGTAGAGAAGGGGCCCCACAGTGAGAAGGCGAGCACGCAGGCGCAGAACAGGGCGAAGGACGCCGGCATCCACACCACGAACCACAGCTGCGACTGCGCCGCCACGATGTCACCCACCCGCAGACTGCCAGCGGCTACAGCGGGCGCTACCAGGGCGAACATCAGCGGCAGCTCGTAGGACAGCGCCTGAGCGAGGTAGCGATGGGCACCCACCAGCGCGTGCGCGCTGTTCGCCCCCCAGCCCAGCAGCCAGGCCGCCGCCCACACCAGCACGTCGACGGCGTTCACCCAGACGACCCCGACGCCGAGGTCCGCCAGGGTCCAGTTACCCAGCGGCACGACACCCACCATCAACACCGCAGCCACCAGCAGCGTCCCGCCACCGCCGCGCCACAACGGCCGGTCTGCGCCCAGCAGCACGCGGCGGCGCTGGCGCATCAACCGCGCTGCTTCGTAGGCGGGAGCGAGCAGGCCGGCCACCGGCCGCTGACCTGTGGCACCCGCGGAGAGCGCGCCGCTGAACGCTGCGCCGGCCGCGGCCACGCCCATCAGCAGCAATACAGCAGCAGGAGCCCACACCCAGGACACGCCCACGACGTCCACTCAGGCCACCGCCTCGGCCGCCACGGCGCCACCAGCCGCGTCGGCGCCGCCGGCGTCAGGGCCATGCTCAGGCTCGGGAAACACGCCACGGGACTCGAGGTCGAGGCTGGCCACGGTGAGTCGCACCTCGGCGAGCTCTCGCCCGATCAGCAGGCTCGGAAGGGCCTCGACTGCACGATGGCGGTGCCCGTACGACGTCGGGGCTGCCGCGACAGGGTCCGCGGCGAGGCGCAGGGAAGCGATCAGTCGGTCGTGAACGTCGCCCTGGTCGCCAGCCGGCAACCCAGCCTTCTCGATCTGATCATCTTTCAGGTCGCCCAGGCCCCGGAGGGACCAGCGCAGCGTGCGGGAGCGCTGAACACGAGCCAGCAGACCGGCGAGCTCTCCATCAAGATCGATCTGTCGACCAGTGTCGGCGCTGCCTACCTCGGTGCCCATCTGCAATGCATCGCGCAGGCGCACGGCAGCGGCGGCGTACCGCGAGCCGGCCAAGGCGAGGATCCGCGCGGCCCGCTCACACGCCGCCACGCGGGCATCGACGCGCTCCTTCGCGGCGGCCTCGTCCAGGTGGTGGGCGTGGGCGTCCACCACCACATCACCTTGAAGCGTCACCGTGACGACCAGGCCGCTCGGCCACAGACCGAGCACCGGACCGAGCTGGACGTGCAGGACGTCCATCTCCAAGCCGTCCCGGTCCTCCCCACCGCTGGCCAACGCGATGCCACCGGGGCCGGACATGTCCATGCCGCCGTGGTCGGACATGTCCATGCCGCCGTGGTCCATGTCGCCGTGGTCGGACATGTCCATGCCGTCGTGGTCCATGTCGCCGTGGTCGGACATGTCCATGTCGCCGTGGTCAGACATGTCCATGTCGGCGTGGCCAGAATCGGTTGGCTGTTCCTGGGGTCGATTGGTTGCGTCGCGGCGCTGGAAGTCGTCGTCAGACAGCCGCTCCAGAACGTGACCCAGGGCGGACTCGACGCCCATGGGGCTGTCAACGTCCACGCGAGCCCTCGGGCCAGGCAGCTGCTGCCAGACCACTTCCGCGGCTGCGGCCAGTTCTCCAGACAGCGGGCCGCAAGTGATCAGTGCGTCAGCCTCGGCGGGAGAGTGGGCCATCACCCAGCCGCGCTCAGCGGCAACGCGCTCCAGCGCGAACCGGGTGACGTCACGCCCAGGCTCTGCCACCACCAAGTAGTGAGGGCGCTTGAGGGCTGTGCCCTTGAGCCATGCCTTGAGTCCTCGAGCCCTCGTCAGACCCACCTGAAGGCTCCCTCACGCCAGGCCCAGACGACCGCGATCAGGAGGACGCCCAAGAAGATGAACATCTCCACCACAGCCGACAGGCCCACGGTGGCGACCACCTCGACCCACGGGTACATGAAGAGCATCTCCACGTCGAAGGCCAGGAAGACCAGCGTCATCGGGTACCAGCGGGCGTGGAAGCGTGAGAGCGCGTGCTCCTGCGGCATCGACCCCGAGAGGAAGGGCA
This sequence comes from Streptomyces sp. NP160, assembly GCF_006335115.1. Classification (GTDB taxonomy): domain Bacteria; phylum Actinomycetota; class Actinomycetes; order Actinomycetales; family Quadrisphaeraceae; genus Quadrisphaera. The sequence continues at coordinate 87,973 of NZ_VDMJ01000041.1, read as the reverse complement.
GCGAGAGCAGAGCCTTGCTGTCCACAGCTGTGGACCTACTGACCAGCTGCGCCGCGGCGACGCCCACGATCACCGTCAATAGGAGCGCCGCGAGTCCTGCGTACCCGGCCAACGGGACCTCCACTTCCTCGGCTCACACCTGTGCCGCCACCTGCTCGGAACCTGTCCCAACCCGTCCTGCAGCGAAAGCACGCGACAGGGCACAGCGGGCGCCGCTCTGGTGCGAGCACCTTCCTTCACCGTTGCGGCATGCCGCACCGAGAGGTGGCAAAGCACCCGCGAGTCGTCGGTACCCACTGGGGGTATAGCGCGTGAAGTGTCCTTGCGCCTCCTGAGAGGGGCATCGAGCCGTCCGGCCGCGACCAGCCGAGTCCCACCGGCAGCGTCGTCTACTGGAACACCGGATCTTGATCCGTTTCGGGGCCGACAGGATGGTGCGGCGCCGCAGCAGGCGCCGCACCATCCCGTTCTAGGGGTGCTTCTGCGTGGTTGCGGTCAGCCCTGCAGGGTTTGCAGCATCTGGTCCATCTCGGCGATCTCCGCGGTCTGGGAGGTCACGATCGTCCCGGCCAGCTCGATGGCCTGGGGGTTGGACCCGTCGGCCTGCTCGGTCTTGGCCATGTCGACAGCGCCCTGGTGGTGCACGGTCATCTGCTCCAGGAAGAGCTTGTCGAACTCAGCACCGGAGGCCCCCTCCAGCGCGGCCATGTCCTCCTCGCTCATGCCCATCGAGCCCATGTCGTGACCACCCATCGAGCCCTCCTCCATCGTCTCGGGGGCGTCCCAGGCCTGCAGCCACCCCGTCATCTGGGCTATCTCTGGAGTCTGGGCGGCCTGGATGCGCGAGGCGAGGTCACGGACCGCGGGGTCCTGCGCGCGGTCGCCGGCGAGCATCGCCATCTGCACCGCGCCCTGGTGGTGGACGATCATTTGCTGGGCGAACATGATGTCGGCGTCGTTGTGCTCTGCTGAGACCGCCGATGATGCTGAGGCGACGGCGGCCGGGTCAGGGGTGACCGCCGCCGAGCTCATCGGAGCGCTCGAGCTGGACGAGGTGCCCGAGTCCGAGGAGCCCATGGAGGACATGTCGTGGCCGCCGCCGGAGCAGGCGGTCAGGACCACCGCCAGGGCGACGGCGCCGCCGGCAGCGCCCAGGGCGCGCAGGGCGGAGGTGCGGGCGAGGTGGTGACGCAGGTCGGAACTGGTGCGAGGCATGACTCTCCTTGAAAAGGGTGTGCGGATCACAGGGGCGGGGGTGAGCCCGCTCCTAGACCCGGATCACGCACAGGGAGAGACGCAGAAGCTGGCCGCGAGGAGGACCGCGGCGCAGCAGCCACCCGCCCGCTGCCCCACCACTGGGCAGCATCACCAGCGCCATCACGACGACGGCGACCAACGCGGCCGCACCGAGTGCCGTCGCGGCGTTCACCGGCGGCGCCGACAGGTCACACGCGACGGCGTGCGCTGAGGTGGGGGCGCCGTGACCGGCGCCGTCGGGGTGGCACAACTGTTCGCTGGCTCGCTCGAACGGTGTGCCGTCAGCGGACCGGACCAGCATCGCCGGTGCGACGGCGGCAGGAGCGGTTCCGGCCATCGAGCCGTGCTCGGCCGTCGACGACGCCGAGTGCACGCTCGCGCTGGCTGCGTGCAGCGAGCCGTGAGCACCCAGGACGCTCATCAGCGGTACGTGCATGGTGAGGATGCCGGCCACCAGCGCACCGGCGAGCAGGATCAGCGCTGCGTGAAGCAGTCCCCGCTTGTGCGCCACACCTGCCTCCTCCGGATGAGATCACGACGGTACCCCACAGGGGTATTCCTCGCATACTCGTGCCCACGCGTGGTACCTGCCGGGCCGAGAAGAAGCGGTGGCCGCCGTCCGCTGCCTCGTGCCGCCTGGACCTGCCCGAGGAAGGATCTTCAGGCGTCGGGAAGGGCCTGCTCGGAGAAGGTGCGGCCGCCGTCGCGGCTCGTGGCGATGCTGGGGTGCTCCCCTTCGCGGGCGACCGCGACGTGCAGCACCGTGGCCGTCGGTGCCTCATCCGCCGAGGGCGCGTCCGCTGCGGTGGGCGCTGCCGGTACGGGGCTCTGCGAGGTGATGGCTTCGGGGGAGCCGCCGATGTCGCCGATGCGGTCCCACGAGGAGCCGGCGTCGGTGGAGTGCAGGACGGCGCCGTCGCCCTCGACGCCGTACAGATCACCACCGTCGGTCCACTCCACCACCACCGGCAGGGGCGAGGGGGCCACGACCGACCACGTGCGTCCGCCGTCGGCGCTGCGCTGCAGGCCCTCAGCTGTGGTCGCCACCACCGTGGCAGGGTCGTAGGGGTCGATCGCCAGGTCACGTGCTGCGACGTCGCTGCGTGCCTGCCAGGAGTGGCCCGCGTCGTCGGAGGCCAGCAGCTGGCCGCTGATGGAGTCCCAGCCGTAGACCGTGTCGCCACGGGCGCGCAGCACGTGGAAGTCCACCTGCCCGCCCAGGGAGGTCTGCTCCCAGGACTGGCCACTGTCCCGGCTGACGACCAGGCCCAGGGGGTTGGGCAGGTCGGGGTCCACCGCGGTGTCGGGATGGCCAGAGCCCAGGAAGGTGCCGGGACCGGTGACGGTGAAGCCCATGGTGTCCTGGCGACGCTGACCCACCGGCCCCTCGACTCCGTCCGAGGTGGAGCGGTAGAGGCCGTCGTGCGCGGCCACGTACAAGACACCGTCCGCGGGATCCACCCCGAGGCCGTGCACGTGGCCCCAGGTCGCCGTCGAGGCCTGCTCGGGTTGCCCTTCGCCCTGGCTGGGGGCCGAAGCGGTGCAGGCGGTCAGGGTGAGGCTCGCGCTGACGCCGACGACCCACAGCCTGGATGTGCTTCTCATGCTCACCTTCGCGTTGTTGCTCTTCCGACGCGTGACCAGCTGCGTCAGTCGCCGTCGACCCTCCCCGAGCCTGACCGCGTTCCGCGGCGGGCGCGACGTCTGGGACGCAGCGGGCTGCGCTCCCTCGCTGCTCGCCGGGTACTGGCCGTGCGCGGGTCAGGGTTCACCGTGCCACGTCGATCACTCCGCACCGCGAAGATCCTCGGGCGACACCGGAGCGACTGCGCACGCTGCGGACCTGCACGGACACCACCACGCCCGTCGCGACCAGCCCAGCTGCCTGGCCGACCGAGGCGAGAACACATCGGCGGCCCTGAGGCACCCGGTGGCACGCTCATCCAGCTGTGACCGACGACACGCGCCGCCACAGCGACCGGCCGAAGCCCTGGCTCAAGGGCGGGCCCGGGCGCAGAGGATGGGTAGACGGCTCTGAGCGCAGCTGGTGGGCGGTGCGGTGCTCACCCCGGCTCCTCATCGGGCCGGGGTGAGCACCGCAGAGGCTCGCCCTCGCGGATCACTGCCAGGAACGCTGCCCGCCACCGGGGCGCGTCACCTTCTTCACCGAGGCCTCATCAAGGCGCGGTCTACCCCGGGCGGGGAAGGTCAGACGCGGCCGTAGATGACGTTGTCGCTCCAGATGGAGCGCTCGCTGACTGACTTGCCCGTGCGCGGGGAGTCCATCAGTCGGCCATCGCCGGTGTAGATGCCCATGTGGTAGGGCTTGCCGGAGGCGTTGACGAAGAAGACCAGGTCACCGGGCTTGGCCTGCGCCTTGCTGATACGCGTCACCGCGGCCAGCTGCTGGCTGGTGGTGCGCGGCAGGCTCACGCCGTGCTGGGCGAAGACGTGCTGGGTGAAGCCCGAGCAGTCGAAGCCGGACGGCGTCGTGCCACCGAAGCGGTACGGCGTGCCGATGTACTGGCTGGCGGTGGTCAGCACCGCGCCGCTGTTCAGCACCGGCGCCGCGTTGGCCGGAAGCGCGACGGCACCCATCAGACCACCGCTCAGGGCGATACCGGCGGCGGCCCGGGCCAGGGCGCGGCGGGGATGGGAGGTACCGGTGGGCGAGGAGTCGCAGCGGCGGCAGGAGACGTGGCGCCCGTGATGGGCATGGGGCATCGACATATGGGGGTGGGCCTCTCCGACGCCTGCGAGGTGAGCTGTCGGGTTCGGGAGGTGAGGTCCCCCGGCTCGCTAGGCGAGCTTCACCCCGAGGACGCGACGACGCTCCGAAGAGCAGCGCGCCCGGAAGTGGTTCCCCCGTCCCCTGCCACAAGGATCTGCGGACCTCGAACGCGCTGGCAGGGGCTCGGCGTGCGCGACGAGAGCACTCGGTCATGTCCGAGAGCGACCGAAAAGTACCTGAAAGTTACAGATTCACTCAAGGGCGTCGTCGTCCGCGCCCGCCGCGCTGCAGCACCTCGCCGCAGCTCCTCGGCGCTGCGGGCCTGACGGCGTCCCCGGCTCTTCGAGCTCTTGCCGGCTCAGCCGCGTCGGCGTAAAGGTCAGGATCTGCACCAGTGACGGCGGCTTGGCAGCAGGCCCACCTGCGACGATCCAGACCACGATGTCGGCGGTGAGTGATGTCGCGACGGCGACCACGGACCTCCGTGCCGTCGAGGCCAGCGGCGGCCAGCTGCGCCAGGTCTCGGACACCGTCACCGGCTTGGATGCTGCTCTGACGGCAGCACCCACGACCCGATGACCCTGCCTTCACGAGCACGCCGCTGATCGTTACCTGGCTGGCGCCTGGCCGACCGTCGCCCACCGGCCATTGCGGCCGCCGTCACGCGTACAGCAGCCAGGGTGAGGCCCACGGCGCCCTGTATCGATGAGCGAATCTTCTCGGACCTGATAGTCGCCGGCGCAGCAACCGCGGCTCGTTCCGGTCGAGATGGTCAGGGGGTCACAGGCGGGCCGGCTTCACATGTCGGGACGCCGGAGCCGCTCTGTTCCGCGACCTGCGCTCATCACTGATCATGAGTGGGCGCCAGCTTCGTGGTGAGAGTGGCTGGACGGCTCGATCTGGAACGTCGAGTGCGTCACGCTGATCGGGAAGTGACCGGCCAGGCACTGCTGCAGCGCGTCCAGCACCTGTGGGGCGTGTCCGTCGTGGAAGCAGGAGTCCTCCACCACCACGTGTGCGCTCAGCACGGGCAACCCCGTGCTGATCTGGCTGGCGTGCAGGTCATGCACGGCCAGCACGTGCTCTTGAGCGAGGAGGTGCTCGCGCACCGCGGCCAGGTCCAAGCCCCGGGGAGTGGACTCCAGCAGCACCTCAGCGCTCTCACGCAGCAGCCGCACCGTGCGCGGGATGATCAGAGCCCCGATGAGCAGGGAGGCGACGGCGTCGGCACGCGTCCAGCCGGTCGTGGCGATCACGACCGCGGCGATGATGACGGCCAGTGACCCGAGTGCGTCGTTGATGACCTCCAGCAGCGCCGCCTTCATGTTCAGCGACCGCAGCGCTGCGGGAGAGGAGCCGCCACCCTCGCCCTCGCCGTTCGAGGAGGAGCCGTGGGCGTGGCTGTGGCCGCCGCGGGTCAGCACCCAGATCGCCACGACGTTGCCCAGCAACCCCACCGCGCCGAACAGGACCATCCCCGAGGAGGCCACCTCCGGTGGCTCGCTGAAGCGGCGGATGGCCTCCACGATGACGAAGACGCCGATGCCCAACAGCGCCACGGCCTGCACGGCGGCGGCGATCACCTCAGCACGCCGGAAGCCCCACGTGCGCGCATCGGTGGCCGGGCGAAGCGCCAAGGTGGCCGCGACCAGAGCGATCGCCAGACCTGCGGCGTCGGTCAAGGCGTGGCCGGCGTCGGCGAGCAGGGCCAAGGAGCCAGTCAGCAGGCCACCGGTCAGGCCCGCTGCGGTGATGGCCACGGTGATGGTCAAGGCGATGGCGAGCCGACGTCGCTGGTCGCAGCCTGCGTGCTGCTCGCCCGCTGCAGCGCTGGAGTGATCGTGGGGCATCAGCAGCACTCCTTCGGAGTCGAGCCGCAGACCAGCGGGTCCACGGCCAGGGTCAGGCGCAGCAGGTCCTCCAGGGCGTGCACGAGACCGGGGGCAACCAGCTCATAGCGCGTGCGCCGGCCTTCTGCGGTGGCCACCACGAGACCGCAGCCGCGCAGGCAGGTCAGGTGGTTGGACAGGCTCTGGCGCGAGGTGCCCAGGGAGGCTGCCAGCTCGGTGGGATACCCGGGACCTTCGCGCAAGGCCAGCAGCAGCCGGGCCCGGGTCGGGTCAGACAGCGCGTGGCCGAAGCGCGCCAGGACATCGGCATGGGTAGCCACCTGCACGCGCCAAATGTACATCGACGCATGTACAAACGGTAGGTCCGGCCGCACCTCCCCCGGGCTCACGAGCCCGTTCCCGGGCCCGTTGCCGAGCCTGTTTCCGAGCCTGTTTCCGAGCCTGATCTCGAGCTCGGGTCCGGGGTGGTCCTGCCATCCGCGTCGTGGCGCGCAGGCGAGCCGGCGGCCAGAGCCGCCAGGTGAGCGTTGTAGGCCTCCAGCTCGGCATCGCCGTGCTCCTCGACGTAGCGATCCCGAGCCGATGCCGCAGCCTCATCGCTGCGCCGCCACCGCACGAAGATGACCACCAGCAGCAGCACCGAAGGGATCTCCCCGTAGGACCACGCCAGACCCCCCGCCACGGCTTGGTCGGCCATCACGTCCACCCCCCATCCGGGCGGTGGGTCGGCGAAGTGGGGAACCAACGGCGTGGAAGCCATCATGATGATCACCCCGAAGAAGGCGTGCAGGAACGCCTCCAGCAGCACCTCCGCGGCCTGGGTCATAGGCGCGTGCACCGCGGGCAGCGGGTCATTGGACAGCACCGGCACGGTGAAGAGCACCCCGGCTGCCAAGAAGGCGACCTCAGCGGCGGTGTGCCCGGCAGGTGAGGACAGCAACACCCCAGCGAGGTCGGTCAGGTACATCCCGTAGAAGCACGCCAGGAACAGCGGCAGGCACACCACCGGGTGCAACAGCACCCTCCCGAGCCTGGAGCGCAGCCCCCACAGCGCTGCGGCGAGCACCGGCCGTCCCAGCACCGCAGCCCGCCCGCGCCGCGGCAGCGCCTTGAGCAGCAACGTCCCAGGACGGCCAAGCACCAGCAGCACGGGCGCTGCCATCATCAGCGTCAGCTGCTGGAACATGAAGATGGAGAAGATGCGGCTGCCGTAGACCTCCACCCCGCTCACCGTCACGGCCAGCACCAGCGCACAGCCCGCCATGAAGGACGTCGTGGCCCACACCGACCAGCGCCGGCCGCTGCGCCACAGCTTCACCGCCCCGGCGAAGTAGGCCAGCCCCACCACGCTGATCAGGACGGGCAGCACGTGCAGCCCCCCCGCTGTCAGGCTCAGCAGCGTCTGCAGCGAGGGGCCAGCCGCGGGCAGCTCACCCTCGCCCGACGCCAGCGCCATCACGCGCCCGCCCCACAGGTGCGAGCGAGCGGCCTGGGAGCAGGGGCACAGGCGTCTGCCTCATCCACCACGAGCACCGCATGCAGCAGGGCACACCGTGCAGGGCCAGCCGAGGCAGGCCTGACCACGTCCTCACACCACCGTCTGAAATCCACCGATGACTCCTTGCATCTCAGCCAGCCAGCGGCCCCACAGACCCGTCAACAGCAGCACACCGATCACCACCAGGCCGACCCCTCCTACCCGAGAGATCAGCAAGCGGTGGCGGCGCAGCACCATCAGCAGCCGCTGGCTGCGCCCCACGAAGAGCGCGACCACCAAGAAGGGCACGCCCAGTCCGGCGCAGTAGGCCGCCGTCAGCACAGCCCCTCGCCACGCACTGGCCTGATCGGTGGCCAAGCTCAGCACCGCCGACAGCGTCGGACCGATGCACGGCGCCCACCCCAACCCGAAGACCACCCCCAGCAACGGAGCGCCCGCCAGGCCAGCCGCCGGTCGCCAACGCAGTGAGACCTGCCGCCCCGATCCGGGCAGCACACCCAGGAAGACCAGCCCCATGAGCACGACGACGCCCCCCAGCCAGCGCGAGAGCTGCACCTGATGGCGCTGCAGCTGCTCACCGAGTGCACCGAAGGCAGCACCCAAACCGATGAAGACGACGGCGAAGCCGAGCACGAACAGTCCAGCACCGAGCACGACGCGCCAGCGGCGCCGGTCCTCCAACGCCACCGAGCTCAGACCCGTGACGTAGCTCAGGTAGCCCGGCACCAGAGGCAGCACGCAGGGCGAGGCGAAACTCACCAGTCCAGCGACCCCCGCGACGGTCAAGGCCACGAGCAGCGGTCCGCTCAAGGCGCTCTGGGCGAACTGCGAACCCAGACCCGTCACCGTGGGAACGCTCACGACCGCCCCACCAGGGGCTTGGGCCCGCCGAGGCACCGAGCCGCCGCTGCGCCGCGCGAAGACCCCTCTGCGCACGCACCTCTGTCGTGCCGGCGGCACATCGGCACTGGCTGCGGCCTCGTCATCCGACGCCGACCGGGGTGATGGGCAGCCCCACCCCGAGCCCTCCGACGTTCAGCGACGCCGCAGCGCCAGCCGGTGCCGAGGGCGCCCGGGAAGCAGCATCGTTCGACGTCGGTGCCTGACCAGCTCCAGCGGAAGGCGACACAGAGGACAGACCCGCTACCTGCTCGATCATGCCGCGCAGCACTCCTGGGTCAGCGCGCCCCACGATGCGTCCAGCGGGACGTCCCTGACGGTCCAGCACGATCGTGGTGGGAACCGCCAACGGCGGTACCACCCCGCGCAGCGCGAGCAAGGCCTGTCCGGATCCGGAGTCCATCACGCTGGGATAGGGGACCGAGAACTGCCGCTCGAAAGTGTTCGCTGCTGCGAGTCCGTCCCGGGTGTTGATCCCCACGAAGCGCACGCCTGCCTCGGAGTACTCCCGGGCAGCTGCAGCCAGGTCGGGAGCCTCCACGCGGCAGGGTGCGCAGGCGGCGTACCAGACGTTGATGACCACGACGTGTCCGCGCAGGGCGCTGACGTCGACCGTCGAACCGTCGCTGCCGGGGCCGGTGATCTGCACGGCGTCGGTGCGGTCGGTCTCGGCCACCAGTTCCCAGGTGCCGTCGCCGGCCACGAAGCCCTGCTGGGAGCCGTCATCCCCTTGGACCCCGAGGCCGGCGCAGCTTGAGAGCGTCACGCTCAGTGCCACCAGCCCGGCGCCCCACAGCACCCGAGCCTGCTTGGGTGCTCGACCACGGCGCGCAGCCGGCCCAGCAGCTGACCAGACAGCTGACCGAGCAATTGACCGGGCAGCTGAGCGCCGCATCACCGGGTGGAGCCTCATCGCTGTGGCGATCTTTGAGTGGAGGCTTCCTCGGTCAAGGCCGTGCGCCGCCGTCGGCGCAGGACACTGACCGCGACGGCTACCAAGAGCAGCAGGGCAGCACCACCGGTGAGCAGAGCCCCGCCGGACATCCCCCCGCCGTCGTTCACCCCCGCGGTCGCCGAGACCTGCGGCCTTTCGGCTTGCGGTGAGGCGGAGGCGTCCGCAGCCGATGCCGGGCCGGCGCTGGGATCGCTCGGTGCGCCACCGGTGGCGCCATCGTCAGCATCAGGAGTGCCCGTACCGGCTGCTGCACCACCAGCAGCGGACGATGCGCCACCAGCACCAGCACCAGCACCAGCACCGGCCGCGACGACGAAGCCCAGCTCCCCGGAGACCGGATGCCCATCCGCCGACGTCGCCCTCCAGGCGATGCGGTAGTTCCCCGGGGAAAGGCCCGGCTGCAGCGGCTGGGTCAGGCGGCGCTGGTCCAGCTGGACCTGGCCGGTGGAGACCACCGTGCCCTGCGCATCGGTGACGGCCACCGCCGTGCCCAGCGGCAGAGGAACCTCGTTGAAATCCAGCACCACCTCCGTGGGTGCAACGCTCAGCTGCTCCCCTTCAGCCGGTGAGGTCGACTTCAACGCCCCATGAGCCGCCGCCGGCCCCGCCACGGTGAGCGCGAGAGCCTGCAGCACCACGGCGGCGACGAACGCAGCGACAAGCAGCGGCCCGATCGAGGTGCGCTCGCTGACCTGGAACCGCCTCACGAGTTGTCGCCCTCGGCTTCGGCCAGCGCCTGGTCCAACAACGCGCGGAACTCCTGCTCCGTTGCGGGCTGGATCTTCTCCTCGTTGACGAAGAAGGTCGGGGTGCCCTGCACCCCCAAGGCGATGCCGTCCTCGAAGTCGGAGGCCACCCTGGCCGCGGTGGCCGGATCAGCGACGGCGGCATCGAAGGCGGCCATGTCCAACCCCAGCTCAACAGCCATGGCGCGGAAGACCTCAGGAGTGGGCTGCTGCTGCTCGCCCCACTGCTCCTGGGTCTGGTACATCCGCTGGTACATCGCCTCCAGCTGACCTTGCTCGGATGCGGCCTGAACGGCCACAGCAGCGGGGGTGGAGTTGGCGTGCCCGGGGATGGGGAAGTAGCGGACCACGAAGGTGACGCGCCCGGCGTAGTCCTGCCGCAGCTGCTCCACCAGCGGGTAGGCAGCTCGACACGCCTCGCACTCGAAGTCCAAGAACTCCGTCAGCGTGACCCCGCTGCTGCCCGGCGCGCCCAGGCGGTGGCTGTCCTGGCGCACCACATCAGCGGCTTCGGCCTGCCCGCCGCCCGAGCGGCTGCCCAGCAGAGCCGCACCGAGCACCGCCACCAGCGCCACCACGACGAACACCGACAACCTCACAGCCCTGCGCGCCGACGCTGGGCGAGCAGGCCGTGCCTCCTGGCGCACCTGCGCCTTGCCGACCTTGGTGGCCCTCACATGCGCGGAGGACGCAGCAGCTGTGCCGGCCGCAGTGGATGCCCCGGTTGGACCGGGCCCTCCCTTTGCCTTGGTCGGGGAGCCGGGGGTCGTGGGATCGGTGGTGGCACCCACGTCGTCGGGCTGTGGGTCGGGCGCCGATCCACGAGGCGCTGAGTTGTCCGCAGAGTTCATGACGGAAGTCCTTCGCTGGTGATGGAGCAGGAGGGCCAAGCGGCAGCAGCGCCGCTCGGCGCTGGCCTCGGCGGTCCAGTGGTCAGGTGAAGGTCCAGTGGTCAGGTGAACAGGTAGGACACGACCAGGAACAGGCAGAGGAGCCCGAAAGCCGTGGCGGCGATGGTGAAGCCGGCGCTGTTCAGCCAGTCGATGACGGCGCGGGTACGAGCAGACATGGGAGCTCCTTGCAGACGGGGAACAGCCAGGACGCAGATGGAGGAGGTGCAGCGCTGACCTCAACTCCCGACGTGACGAACTGCCAGGCAAGCCCTCGGATCAGCTGCACGGGTGGTGCCTGGACGACCCAGACACGTGGCGCACGCGAAGTCCACGGCGATGGACCCAGACGATGGGCCCATATCGGTCAGGGCACGGGCACACGGGCACAGCGACGCGACACCTTGCGAGGCGTCGTGGGGGGCAGCCAGCTCTAGCCGGCGCTAGCCGTTAATCGGGAGGAAGAACGATGGGGGCATGCACCAGCGGTGGCGCTTGCCGAGAAGTGATCGTGGCGGCGGTGTTGACTGGCGCACCTGCGCGCGGGGCGACATCCATCAAGACGTCGTGCTCGACGTGCTGATGAGCGCCGCGTGAGCCGTCCTCGCCCTGGTCGTGACCACCGTCAGTCACGCTGGACCCGACTGACGGGTCCGTGAGGTGACTCTCCGGGGACGAGCTGGCAGACGAAGCCGCCGTCTCCGCCATCTCCGCCGTCACCGCCGGCTGCAGGCCAACTGGTGCTGCATCGACGAGGCTGCGCTGCACCCCCATCGCCGCGGCCGCGGAGGCCCGGGCATCGCGGGCGTGGTCGGCGGTGTACGCACCCGCGAGGCAGAAGCTCAACACCGCCAGCACCAGCGCCAACCCTGCCAGCAGCACGCGTCCTGGAAGGGCCTGTCGCACGCCTCGGGCGTCCTCGGCCAGGCCCCCGTGCACAGCGACGGCCAGACGCACTGATGGATCGACTGGTAGGTCGACGTGTGTGCCACCGGATGCCGCGACTGCGGCGACTCGATGGCAACTCACCCTCTCGACGCTACAGCCACCGTCTGGCTCTCCCGCCGCGCGCATGGGCACGCTGCTGCGCGAGTCACACCGGTGAGCGACAGCACACCGACCGGCCGTGGGTCGCTGTGACGCACCGGGCTCAACGAGAGGGTGTGGCACTGGCAGCGCGGCGGTTTGCGTTGTCGGTGCCGGTCACCTCGGCGCCTTCCAGGGTCACGCGGCGTCGTCGGGGCAGGCGCGCCGCGCGGGCGCCGTTGGCGATCACGATGACCTCGGCGACCTCGTGGACGAGCACCACCGCCGCCAGGCCCAGCACCCCGAACAGCGCCAGCGGCACCAGCACCACGATGATCGCCAGCGCGAGGGCGATGTTCGCGGTCATGATCGATCGGCCGCGGCGGGCGTGGGCGAACGCGCGGGGCAGCAGGCGCAGGTCGGTGCCGGTGAAGGCGACGTCGGCGGACTCGATCGCGGCGGCCGAGCCGGTCAGGCCCATGGCGATGCCGACGGTGGCAGTGGCCAGGGCGGGGGCGTCGTTGATTCCGTCCCCGACCATCGCCGTCCCACCTCGGGAGGATGCGGTGGGGTGGACGGCGCTGGCCTTGTCCGCCGGGGTCTGCGCAGCGCGCACGTCGGTGATGCCGGCCTGGGATGCCAGGGCGTGAGCGGTGCGGGCGTCGTCCCCGGTCAGCATTGACACCGCCAGGCCCTGCTGGCGCAGCAGGGCGACGGCCTCGGCGGCTTCGGGACGCAGCTCATCGCGCACCCCGATGGCGCCGGTGAGGTGACCGTCGATCTCGACGAGGACGACGGTCATGCCTGCGGCGGTCATCTGCTCGACGTCGCCGGTCAGGGCACCGGGGTCGATCCAGCGGGTGCTGCCCACCCGCACCGCGGTGCCGCCCCAGTGGCCGCTAATGCCCTGGCCGGGGTGCTCGTGCACGTCGGTGGCGTCGGGGAGGGTCGCGCTGTCTGCCTGTTCAAGGGTGGCCGCAGTCAGCAGGGCGTGAGCCAGGGGGTGGGTGCTGCCTGCCTCGATAGCAGCGGCCGCTCGCAGCACCCGGTCCGCAGACGTCCCCGAGGCGCTGCTGGAGATGTTGTAGGAGGTGCTGGCGGCAACGGGGGAGATGGTGGCCACAGCGACCACCTGAGGGGTGCCGCGGGTCAGGGTGCCGGTCTTGTCCAGGTGCACCTGGCGCACCGCGCCGAGGTCCTCGAAGGCCTGCCCGGACTTGATGACCACCCCCAGCTTGCTGGCCGCGCCGATCGCAGAGATCACGGTGACCGGGACCGCGATCGCCATCGCGCAGGGGGAGGCCGCCACCAGCACCACCAGAGCCCGCTGCAGCCACAGTTCCGGCTCGCCGACGAGCACGCCGTACAGCGCCACCAGCGCCGCCAGGGCCAGCACCGCTGGCACCAGGGGTCGGGCGATGCGGTCGGCCAGGCGGGCGCGCTGGCCCTTACGTGCGTGGGCTGCCTCCACCAGGCGCACGATCTGGGTCAGGGAGTTGTCCCGCCCATCGGCGACAGCCCGCAGGCGCAGCGTGCCGGTGCCGTTGACCGACCCGGCCGGGACGGGTTCGCCGGGGCCGACCGCGACGGGAATGGACTCACCGGTGACCGCGGAGGTGTCCAGGGCTGAGCGGCCGGTCAGGACGACGGCGTCGGTGGCCACGCGCTCACCGGCGGCTAGCAGCAGCACATCCCCGGTGCGCACCTGCACGGCGGGCACTACGTGCTCGCCTGGACTGCCGGTCGGCTGGGCGGGGCGCTCAACCCGTGCGGTCGGTGGGACTAGGGCGAGCAGAGCCCGCAGGCCGTGCTGAGCGCGGTCCATGGCGCGGTCCTCGAGGGCCTCGGCGATGGAGAACAGGAACGCCAGGGCGGCTGCTTCGCCGAGGTGGCCCAGGGCCACCGCGCCCGCGGCGGCGATCGTCATGAGCAGCCCGACCCCAAGACGGCCGCGCACCAGGCGGCGCAGCGCCCCGGGCATGAACGTCCACGCTCCCGCCAGCAGGGCGGCGGCGTTGAGCACGGCCGCGGCGGTCGGGGCGCCGGCGAGGTGGTCCAGCACCAGGGCGGCGGCGACCAGGAGCCCCGAGGCCGCCGGCAGGCGCAGCGCCGATTCGCGCCACCACGGCGGCAGGTCCTCGTGGACAAGTTCAGCGTCGGTAGGGCGGGCCTTGGGGGCGCAGCAGTCATCGAGGTCAGCAGGGCCTGGGCGATCTCTGCGGTCTGCGCCGTCAGTGATGTCGGCGATGTCGGTTAGGTGGGGGGCTGCTTCACCGGAGGTGGCCGGCCCGAGATCCAGGCGTACCCGTGTCGGAGCTGGGGAGCAGCAGTCGCACCCTGGTTCGGTGGTTGTGGTGCTCGTGGTGGCTGGGTCCGCGGGTTGGGCCTGCAGGGAGCCGCTCGGTGGTGCAGATTGCGGCTGGAGGGTGAGCTGGATGCGCTGGCTGGGTCGCTCACTGCGCCGCTGGCTCACTGGCGTGGAGCGGGGCTCGTCCTCACCGCAGCAGGCGCCGCTCACGGTCGGACCCCGGTGGCGTCGGCGGGCTCGGTGCCGTCCGCGACCGGGGCGGCCTGGGGGGTCCTAGCCGTCTCAAGAGCGCCCGGGCCGCAGCACAGCGGGACGTCGCAGTCAGCATCAGCGCAGGGGCGTCCGTCATCGACGGCCAGGACGATGTCAACCAGGGCGGTGAGGGCCTTGACCAGGTGGGGGTCAGCGATCTCGTAGCTGGCCTTGCGACCCTGGGGGGTGACGACCACCAGGCCGCAGCCGCGCAGGCAGGTGAGGTGGTTGGAGACGTTGGAGGGGGTCAGCTGCAGGTCCCGGGCCAGTTGGGCGGGGTTGCAGGGGCCGTCCAGCAGCCGGCTCAGGATGCGGGAGCGGGTCGGGTCGGCCATCGCTCGACCGAGCCGCTGCATCACCTGCAGGCGGGACGCCATCGTCAGCATGTACTGACTGTACAGCGGAGGTTGACCATATGGCCCGTCGGTGGTGCGGCAGGTAGTACCGATCTGGCGGCGTGCCCGGATCGCGTGACCTCCGTGTCGAGGCCACCTGCCCCTCGATGGTCAGCTGAGGTTGTCCGGCGCCAGGCAACACCCCTGGCCACTCATCGCCTCATCGCCTGACCAGTGACCGCCCGACTGCATCGCCGACCAGGGCAGATGCGCGCAGACGCCCTGTCCTACCTGCTCAGAGAGGCGACGGGCGCAGCAGCCAGCGGTTGGGTCCGGAAAGGGTGCTGGAGTAAGCGAGACAGAGACGAGGCCCCGTGGGGCGGCGTCAGTGCCCGCTCCTGTCATGGGAGTCCATGGACCTGCTGCCCGCGGACATGCCGCCGATATTCATGCCGCTCACTTTCGAGCCGCTCATCGAGCCCTGCCCCGAAGGGTCGGACGGACCAAAGACCATCAAGCCGAACACGACGGCCGTCACAAGAATGACGAAGGCCTGGACCATCGTCGCAGCACTGATGCGGGTCACGCCAACTTCATCGGCTGTCGACGAGCAGAACTACACCCCAGGAGCACCCCCGCGCCCGAGAGCGCCGTCGGTTCCACTGCCCGCTCGGAAAATACTGCTGCACGGCTTTCGCGCACACGTGAAGGGCCTGGCCGTCTGATGCCCCTGAAGACTTGTGGCACGAGGACTGGCTTGGGTCGCCTTCGTGGTACCTGCTGCAGGAAGGGCAGGGCGTTGTGGGGCGTCCCCCTCGCGGTCAACCTCTCGATCACAGCACGACTCGTTCGTGAAGTTCCTTGGCGCCCACCTTGGGTCAGAGCGACCCTGTTCATCGGCCCCGAGGTGGGCGCCAAGGTGGGCTCACACGCGCGTGTAGATCACGTCTTCGGTCCAGATCGAGCGCTCACTGACCGACTTGCCTGTGCGCGGGGAGTCCATCATGCGGCCATCGCCGGTGTAAATGCCGACGTGGTAGGGCCGCCCCGCAGCGTTGACGAAGAACACCAGGTCGCCAGGGCGCGCTTCGGACTTGCTGATGCGCGTTGTCGTGGCCAGCTGCTCGGAAGTCGTGCGTGCCAGCGCGATGCCGTTGTCGGCGTAGACGTGCTGGGTGTAGCCCGAGCAGTCGAAGCCGGACGGGCTGGTGCCGCCGAAGCGGTAGGGGGTGCCGATGTACTGGCTCGCGGTGGCCAGGACGGCCCCGCTGTTCAGCACGGGTGCGGCGCTGGCCGGGATCGCGGCACCGGCGACGAGGCCGCCGGACAGTGCGAGGCCGGCGACGAGCCGGGTCAGGGCGCGCTGGTGCTTGCGGGCAGGCTTGAGGGCGGGAGTCATCGACATGTGGGGGTGAGCCTCTCCGACGCCTGCGAGGTGAGCTGTCGGGTTCGGGAGGTGAGGTCCCCCGGCTCGCTAGGCGAGCTTCACCCCGAGGACGCGACGACGCTCCGAAGAGCAGCGCGCCCGGAAGTGGTTCCCCCGTCCCCTGCCACAAGGATGTGTGGACCTCGACCGCGCTGGCAGGGGCTCGGCGTGCGCGTTGAGAGCTCTCGGATGCCCGAAAGTCACCAGAACGTACCCGAAAGCTACTTTTGGTCACAACCTTCCTGGCGCCTGAGCAGCGAGTCTGCCGCTGTGTGGTCCTGCCCAGGGTTCACGGCTCCCTACGGCTCGCGCGCCTCCCACGGGCAGCCTGCGGGCACACGGACTGTCGCCTAGGGCCAAGGCGTGATGTCCACCACGGCGCGTCGCTCACTTGCGCTCGCGCAATTGCTGTGGATGCCCAGGAGGCTGGACGGGGTGCTGGGCGGAGGGATCCTGCAGCGCCTCCCCCATAAGCAGCACAGCAGCCAGGGCAGCGCCAAAGGTCAGCCACACATCGGCAAGGTTGCCGATGAAGAGGTGTCCGTAGGTCAGGAAGTCGGTGACGTGTCCCTGCCCGAAGCGGGGAGGGGCAAGCAGCCGATCAAGCAGGTTGCCGGTCACGCCGCCCCACAGCAGACCGGTCGCCAGCGCCCATCCCCTCGAAGGGGCCCACAGCGCTGCCCGCGTCAAGGCCAAGAAGGCCAAGCCAGCCGCGACCGTCAGGAGCCACGTGCTGCCTGACCCCAGCCCCAAGACAGACCCCGGGTTGAAGGACAGCTGCAGCCCGAGGAAGTCACCCAACAATGGCTCGCGCGCCGAGCCGTCCAGCGTGCGCTCGGCCACTGCCTTGGTGACCTGGTCCAGGCCAGCGGCCGCAGCTGCCACTAGCAGGGCCAGGAGCCATCGCCGAGGACGCCGGCCAGCGTCAGCGCTCACTGGATCCCCACCAGCGCAGGTCGATCAGGACCTTGAAAGCGCTCGAGGTGCATGGACGGCGCGCTCTCAACCGATACCAGCGTAGGAGTGGTTGCCCGGGAAGACCGTGTTGACCACGCCGTAGTTGATCATCAGGCAGGCGAAGCCGGCCATGGACAGGTACGCCGCGCGACGCCCGTTCCAGCCACCGGTGGCCCGGGCGTGCAGGTAGGCGGCGTAGACCACCCAGATGATGAAGGTCCACACCTCCTTGGGGTCCCAGTTCCAGTACCGGCCCCAGGCGACCTCGGCCCAGATCGCGCCCGCCACCAGCGTGAACGCCCACAGCGGGAACGAGATGGCGATGAGGCGGTAGGAGAGCTTCTCCAGGTCGGCGGCGCTGGGGAGCGCCTCCATGAAGCGGCCGGCACCCGGGGTGGCGCCGGCGGCGCGCTGCGCCTCGCGGCGCTCCTGCACCAGCTGCAGCACGGTGGTGGAGAAGGCCAGCACGAACAGCGCCGAGCTCACGAACGCCACCGACACGTGGATGATCAGCCAGTAGCTCTGCAGCGCGGGCACCAGCGGCGCGGAGTCGGTGTAGAGGACGGCGACGGCCAGGCCCAGGCTCAGGAGCACGGGGGCCAGCACGAAGGTGGAGAGCCAGCGCACGTCGCGCCGCGTGAGCACCAGCAGGTAGACGAGGACGACGACGGAGGTGCCCGTCACGGAGAACTCGTACATGTTGCCCCAGGGCGCCCGGTGCGCCGAGAGACCGCGGGTGACCACGCCGCCGAGGTGCAGCAGCAGCGCCAGCACCGTCAGCGAGGTGGCGATGCCGGCCGCCTTGCGGGGGGCGCCGTCCTCGGCGAGGGGCACCGGCTCCTGCGTGGCGGAGGTGCGCACCACCGGACCGGCAGCACCGGCCCCGACGACCGCCGGCTGGCGCGACGCCGCCTGCAGCGCCTGCCTGCCCTGCTGCTTGCGGCGGTTCCTCGCCGTGGCGCGCTCGCCGAGGCCGGCGAGGTCCATGGCGCTGGCGCCGAGGGCCAGGGTGTACACGGCCATGGCCGAGTAGACGAGGGAGTTGCTGGCCGAGGCCAGGGTCTCGTCGACGCTCACGGCTCCTCCTGTCGCGGGGGCTTGTCGGACGGGGTCTGGTCAGTGTCTCGGGCGGGCAGGCGCGCGAGCACGGCGGACAGGACCGCGTCGGCCTCGCCGGCCAGGCCGTGGTCCTCGCTGCGCGCCAGGGCGCCGACCTCGAGCAGCGTCCGGCCCTGCGCGGCGTCACCGGTGGCGGGTGCTGCCCGCACCCAGACGCGCCGCCGCGGGACGAAAAGCGACGCGGTCAGGCCGACGATGGCCAGCAGGGAGAAGGTCAAGGCCATTGCGCGCGCCGGGTCGTGGCGCACGGTGAAGCCCGCGAACCTGTCGATCCTGTCCAGCGTCACCGAGCCGAGTCCGTTCGGCAGGTCATAGGTGTCACCGGGCTTCATCGAAAAGCGCAGTGGCTGCCCGTCCACGTCGGTCACGCGCTGCATGCGCGAGGTGTCCAGCTCGTAGACGTTCTGCGGTACACCATCGTCCAGACCGAGATCACCGGTGTAGGCGAAGAAGAGGACCTCGGGGTTGCGCAGATCGGGGAAGGTCGAGACGGGAGGCCCGGACGAGTCCTCGGAAGCTGTCGGCAGGAGCAGACCCTGCAGGCCGAGATCGCCGGCCGGGTCGGAAACCTTCACCACACCGGTGGAGGTGTAGTTGGCGTCCTGCACCAAGAACGGTGTGCCCTGGTCGAAGACGACCTCCCCGGCGCCGTTGCGCACGGTGATGACCGGGGCGTAGCCGTTCCCGGCGAGGTACACCGACGCCCCGCCGGCGCGCAGGGGCTCGTTGACGCGGATCTTCTCCTGCCGCGGTGCCTGTCCAGGGGCGTCGGTGACGGTGACGTCCGCCTCGAAGCTGCGGGGGGCGCCGAACTGGTTGCCGCTGGAGTCTTCGTCGAAGGCGACGCGCAACGCGTTCAGAGCGAAGGAGAACGGCGGGAGAGCGGAGCCGTCGACGTAGGCACCCGGGTCCCAGCTGTCGTAGGCGGTGACCTGGTTGGTGTACGCCTGCCCCTGCTGGACGATCACCTGGGCGCGGTAGCCGTACAGGCCGCCGATGCCCACGGCGATGAGCACCCCCACCAGGGCCAGGTGGAAGAGCAGGTTGCCGCTTTCTCGGAGCTCTCCGCGCTGCCCTGCCATAGACGGGCCGTGGCGGTCGTCGCCGAAGTCCGCGGTGCGGTACCGGCGGCTGCGCAGGACGTCTTGGGCGACGCGCAGCACGTCACCGGGAGCGGCATCGACCTCGACGGTGCGGTGCTCAGGCAACCGTGACAGGCGTGCCGGGGTGCGCGGAGGGGCCTGGCGCAAGTTGGCCACGTGCACCTTGGTGCGCGGCAGCACGCAGCCGACCAGGCTGATGAACAGCAGCAGGTAGACCGCGGAGAACCACGGCGAGGAGTAGACGTCGAACAGGCTGAGCCGGTCCAGCCATGGCGCAGAGTCGGGGTTGTCCTGGAAGTACTGGGCCACGGCGACCTGGTCGATGTTGCGCTGGGGGAACAGCGAGCCGGGCACCGCCAGCACCGCGAGCAGCATCAGCAGCAGCAGCGCCGTGCGCATGCTCGTGAGCTGACGCCAGGTCCAGCGGGCCCAGCCCACCAGACCGAGCCCTGCGGGGCGATCACTGCCCGGCGGCTCGGGCAGGGCCGGGCGGCGCTCTTGGACGCTCGTCATCACACCACCGTCTCGAAGGCACCGATGCTGCCCTGCAGAGCCAGCAGCCACTGCGTCCACAGGCCGCTGACCAGCAACACGCCAACCGCGACGAGCGCGGCGCCACCGACGCGGGTGATGGTCAAGCGCCGTCGGCGCACCCAGTCCAGGGCCCTCGTCGATCGTCCCAGTCCGAGCGCGACGAGCACGAACGGCAGCCCCAAGCCCAGGCAGTAGGCCACTGACAGCAGCACCCCGCGCGAGGCGGTGGCGGCATCGGTGGCCAGAGCCAGCACCACCGCCAGCGTCGGCCCCATGCACGGTGCCCACCCCAACCCGAAGGTCGCTCCCAGCAGCGGCGCTCCGGCCAAGCCTGCTGCCGGGCGCCATCGCACCTTCGCCTCCCCGCGCAGACCGGGCACGAGGCCGAGGAAGGCTAGCCCCATGAGGACGACGACGACGCCCATCCACCGGGTCAGCTGCAGCTGGTGACTCACCAGGAAGGCACCCAGAGCCCCGAACGCTGCGCCGGCAGCGACGAAGACCGCCGAGAAACCGAGCACGAAGAGCACCGAGCCGAGCAGCAGCCTGCCGCGGCGCTGGCGCCCGAGGTCAACACCGGTCAGGCCGGTGACGTAGCCCAGATAGCCCGGCACCAGCGGTAGCACGCACGGGGAGGCGAAGCTGACGACGCCCGCCACAGCCGCGACGAGCGCGGCCACCACCAGCGGACCGCCGCCTGCCAGCTGCTGGAAGAGATCAGCCGCGCTCACGCGCCACCGCTGACGGTCGCTGCGCCACCGGAGCTGCCGGCGCCGTCGGCTCGGCCACTGCGGACCTCATCGATCATGCCGCGCAGCACGCTCTCCTCCACGCGGCCGACCGCTCGTGCTGCCGGACGCCCCTCGGCGTCGAGCACGAGCGTGGAAGGCACGGCCTGCGGCGGGATGGTGCCGCGCAGCGACAGCAGCGCTTGGCCAGAGCCCGCGTCCAGGACACTGGAGTAGGGGATGGCGAACTCCTTCTCGAAGGTGTTCGCCACCGCTTGACCGTCACGGGTGTTCAGCCCGAGGAAGCGCACGTCTGGGGTCTGTGAGGCGACCCGGGCCAGGTCAGGCGCCTCCAGGCGGCACGGCGCGCACGCCGCGTACCAGACGTTGATCACTACCACCTGACCGCGCCAGTCGCCGACGTCCACGGTGTCGCCGTGTGTGGTTGTTCCGCTGAGCTGGACCGGTTCGCCCCGCTCGGCCGCGGGCAGCAGGGTCACGTCACCGTTGCCGGAGACGTAGCCCTGCTGGTTGCCCGAGTCCTGGCCGGGCTGGCCCAGTCCCGAGCAGCCTGCCAGCGCTGCTGTGGGTGCAGCGAACGCTCCGACTAGAAGCGCCCGACGCGTCAGGGGCCGGCGCGTGCGTCCAGCGCTCATGCCTGTGCGCCTCTGTCGTCACCGTCGCTGGCACCGCCGTGGCGAAGGGAGCTCAACACCAGCAGGCCCGCTCCGACGACGATGGCGGTGTCTGCGAGGTTGAAGGTCGGAAACCAGCCGCTGTGCAGATAGTCGGTGACGACCCCGTCACGGCCGCGGTCCACCACGTTGGCCACTGCGCCCCCCAGGACCAGGGCGAGTGCGCCGAGGCGTCCTCGGTCAGGGGTCGCTGCGGTGCGCCAGGCGAACACTGCGACGGCCACAGTGATGAGCGCGGTGACGGCCAGGACGATCCCAGCCGGAGCGCTCGCCCCCACGGAGAAGGCCACCCCGGGGTTGTAGGCCAGGCGCAGGTCCACCGGCCCCAGCGGAACCACCCGGCCTTGCAGCGCGCTCTGCGCCCACGCCTTGGCGCTCAGGTCAACAGCGACGACCGATGCTGCGATGGTTCCCGCCACGACCCGCCGCAGGAATGCCGCGCTGGTCCGAGCAGAGCCGCCGGCCGAAGTGTCGACGCTCATCACCACGCTCGCTGCCGGCGCTGACCGGTCAGACGGCGGGGCGTCACGCGCCCAGCACCACTGCTGAGCGCTGTCTCACTCACCGGGCTGCCCGAGCCCAGCAGGGACCAGTGCGCAGCTCTCGGGCGCCGAGTCCGCGTAGGAGGGGCACAGCGCCACGGCGTTCCCCGTCGCCTGCAGGAGGGCCTCAGCAGCGATCAGCAGGTCCATCAACTCAGGGCGAGTCAGGTGGTACACCGAGGCCCGCCCTCGTGGACGGAAGTCCACCAGGCCGCACTCACGAAGGCACGCCAGGTGGTTGGACACCGTGGACTGTCCCAGTCCTAGTGCTGTGGACAGGTCCACCACGCGCGCTTCCCCGCGAGCCAGCTCACGCACCAACGACAGGCGTGTGGGGTCTCCGAGCCCCCGGAAGAGCGCGGCAGCCGGAGCCAGCACTGCACGGTCCGTCCCATGACCAGGCGTGGCTATCATCTGCATGCACTGATGTTACATGTACTGCTTGATGACTCGGCGGGCAGCAACATCACCTTGATCATCGAAAGGTACGTCTATGACCCTCGCCGTCTCCGCCTTGCAGGCCGTCGGGTTGTTCCTGGTGACCAACATCGACGACATCATCGTGCTGTCACTCTTCTTCGCCCGCGGCGCTGGAGCCCCGGGCACCACGTTCAAGATCACAGTTGGTCAGTACCTCGGCTTCGGCGCCATCTTGGTGACCTCCATCCTCATCGCTCTTGGCGCCGGCGCCTTCCTGCCCGAAGGAGTCATTCCCTACTTCGGGCTCATCCCGCTGCTCATCGGCCTGCGCGCCGCCTGGCAGGCCTGGCGCAACCGTGACGACGACGATGATGATGATGACGACGACCCCGGCAGGGCCGTGGCCATCTGGAGCGTGGCCGCTGTCACCTTCGCCAACGGCGGGGACAACATCGGCGTCTACGTCCCGGTCTTCTTGGCCGTCGGCCCGGCCGCGATCACCGCCTACGTGGTGGTCTTCCTCGCCCTGGTCGCCGTGCTGGTCCTGGCCGCCCGCTACATCGCCACCCGCCGACCGATCGCCGAGGTCCTCGAGCGGTGGGAGCACATCCTGTTCCCGCTCGTGCTGATCGTTCTCGGCGTGGTGATCCTGGTCGAAGGTGGCGCTTTCGGCCTTTGAGCACGCGAGCAGCGGTAGGGCGCACCCGCCCTTGACGCTGGCCTGGCAGCTGCAGGCGGTCGGACAGGGATCGGCGCGCGGTCGCTGCACCCTGCGAGCACACCGATCGATCATGCAGCGCGCGCACCTCGTTCAGCCCTCAGTCCACCTGAGGGCGGCTAGCCATGCGCTCGCATCCATTGCAGCGCCAGTCCGTCCACGAGAGGAGCACCTCAGGTGCAGTGGTGGCACGCCGTCCTGTTGGGAGCTGTGGAAGGGGTCACCGAGTTCCTTCCGGTCTCCTCTACCGGGCACTTGACAATCCTGGAGAAGCTGCTGGGCTACAGGGTCAACGATCCCGACGTCACCGCCTTCACCGTCATCATCCAGATCGGCGCGGTGCTGGCGACGTTGCTGTACCTGCGCCGCGACCTCATCCGCCTCATCGCTGCTGTTCTGGACGGGCTGCGCTACTCCCAGGCCCGCCACAACGCCGACTGGCGGATGGCGGTCGGCGTCATCGTCGGCTCCCTGCCCATCGGGATCGTCGGGTTCCTCTTCTCCGACCTCATCGAGACCACCCTGCGCAGCCTGTGGGTGGTGGGCATCGCGCTCATCGGGTGGAGCGTCGTCATGCTCTACGCCGACCGCACCGCCAGCCAGAACAAGCCCGAGAGCGCGGTGACCTGGCGCGACACCCTCGCCATCGGCCTGGTGCAGTGCCTGGCGCTGGTCCCGGGCGTCTCCCGCTCGGGCGCCACCATGTCGATCGGCCTGCTTCGCGGCCTGGACCGCGTCACCGTCACCCGGCTGTCCTTCTTCCTGTCCATCCCCGCGCTGGCCGCGGCCAGCGTCTACCAGAGCGTCAGCGCCGCGCCGCAGATCTCCAGCGGCATCGGCTGGGGCCCAACGCTGCTGGCCACCCTCGTCAGCTTCGTGGTCGCCTACCTCACCGTGGACTGGCTACTGAAGTTCATCGCCCGCCACAGCTACTCGCTGTTCATCGCCTACCGCATCATTGCGGGATCGCTGGTCCTAGCCCTGGTGGGCACCGGCGTGGTGGCCGCCACGTGAAGCGGGACACCCGAGGACGGCGCAACCTGCCACGACGATCACCGCTCAGCGCTGATGCGAGGGGCTGCGGTCAAGGACGGGCCCCGCGCGACCACCGCGGGCACGCTCGCCCACGGGCTGCAGCGGCGTGCATGCAAGACGTCCGTGACGGCCAGGGTGCCGTGCGCATCAGGAACTGACGCCCGCCGTGGAGATCACTCGGCTGGGATCCCGGGATCGATCCCGGCTGGTCCCTCACGGCGCATCACTGACGATCACGCCGTGGGACCACGAGATGGCACACCGACGGGCCCTGCTCGGGTGGGCGTCCAGCAAGCGAAAGGGTGACGACATCAACGTCTTGCGACGACACGGCGCGCGTGGCTCGAGGACACGCTGGAGTGGTCCGGCCGGTGACCGTGTCGGGGGTCCTGTTGCCGGTCTCGTCCGTGCTTTTGGGTGGACGTCGGCACCGTTATGGTCGGCAACATCGCTGCTCACGGGTGTCTTGGTGTGGTTCTTGTCCGCCCCCCCGCGCTCGTGGTGGTGGTGCCTGCCTGCGGGGTCACTGCTGGTGGTGATGGGGCTGGACGGTCTGCGGGGCCGAAGTCGCGCATGGAGCTGTTGGGTTGCTGGATGGCTGTGGGCGACGGCGTCGCTGTGGTGGTTGACCGAGATCACGGTGATCGGGTACGTCGCAGCCAGCGTTGTCATCGGCAGCCTGCTCACCCTTGCGCTGCGGTTGGCGGCCCCTCCGGGGCGACTGCCCCGCCCCGCCAGCCGGTCCACCACTGGCCCTGGGCGGCGTGTGCCCCTCGGGGGAACTGGCCGGACAACCGCGGCAGATCTGGTGCGCGACTACGGGGCCTTACCTGCCTGCATGGCCCTGCTGGAGATGGTGCTGGCGCGCTTTCCGCTGCAGGGGTTCCCCCTGCCGGCCCTGTCGCTGGGGCAGGCCTCAGGCCCGTTCGCGGTGGCCGCTGCGTGGGGTGGGGCACCGTTGGTGACCTTGGTGTCGGTGGCCAGCGGTGTCGCACTGGCTCGTGTGCTGCAGACGGGGTGGGCCGAGCGGGCGGGCCATCGAGCAGTCCGCGTCAGCCCAGCGCCCGCCAGGACGCGAGACCATCACCGCACCGGTGGTCGCTGGCTCCTGTCAGCGGGGAAGCGGTCACTGCCGTCCTTGGCGGTTCTCGCAGCTGCAGCCTTGGTGCTGGCAACACCGATCGCGCTGGGCGCGCAGGTGCACTCCCAGAGCAACGGGCAGCTGCACCTGTCCCTGGTCCAAGGCGGTGGGCCGCGTGGACTGCGAGCTGTCTTCAGCGATCCGAACCAGGTGACGCAGCGTCACCTGGTCTTGGCGGAGGACTTGGGCGACGACATCGCGACCGGGAAGGTACCGCCGGTGGACCTGGTGCTGCTGCCGGAGAACGTCTTGAGCGTGTCCGGTCCGGTCGCCAGCGCACCGCAACAGCGTCGTGTCGCCGCCCTGGCCGAGCGCCTGCGCGCTGCGGTGGTGGTGGGGGTGGTGGAGACGGCTTCGACCACCTTCCGCAATGCAGCAGTGCTGTGGGACGGCGAAGGGCGCATCGTGGGGCGCTACGAGAAGGAGCACCGGGTTCCCTTCGGTGAGTACCTGCCTGCGAGGGCTCTGCTGTCGCGCATCTCCTCAGCCGGGACCCTGGTGCCACGCGATGCGCTGGTCGGGGTGGGAACAGCCGCCCTGGACGTCCCTACCGCACGAGGAACGGTCCGGCTCGGCACGGTGATCTCATATGAGGGGTTCTTCGCCGACCGGGTACGAGAGGCGGTGCAGGCGGGAGGCCAGGCGATCCTGGTGCCCACCAACGCTGCGTCCTACTCCTACGATGTCGTCCCTGCGCTG
The DNA here is from genome assembly GCF_006335115.1 of Streptomyces sp. NP160. Lineage (GTDB taxonomy): Bacteria > Actinomycetota > Actinomycetes > Actinomycetales > Quadrisphaeraceae > Quadrisphaera. The sequence continues at coordinate 62,108 of NZ_VDMJ01000041.1, read as the reverse complement.
CAGCTCGCAGCCGCCCAGCTACGGGCCCGGGAAAGCCATCGCACGGTGGTGCAGAGCGCCCCCACCGGGTACAGCGCGATCGTCGACGCTGACGGCCAGATCGTCCAGACCAGCGATCTGGGTAGAGCGCAGGTGCTGACGGCCACGGTGGATCTGCACGAGGGTCAGACGCCCTACATCCGCTGGGCTGACCTACCGGTGTTCGCCTTCTGCCTGATGGTCATGGTCATGGTCAGCCTGAGAGTCCGCCTGCGGGATTCCCGCTCTGCACCCCCAGCTGGCAATCCGAACGGCGAAAGCTCTCACGGACAGCATCAGACACTTTGATCGCTCTACTGCCGTCGCTGCGAGAGGCCGGCGAAAGAGTGATTGGTCAGCTCGATCCGCTGCGCTGCGTCCCGCGCCGGTACGTTTCGCGAGTGCCCGCTCCGGTCATGGCCCGTCTGCGCGAGCAGACGTGCGCGCAGCGACGACGCAGTCGCTGTGGGGCAGGTGGGTATCTGCTTGCCCTGACTGCGCTGATGGTCGTCGGCCTGTTGAACCTGCCGTTGTCGGAGCCCTTGAACAGAGCTATCAGCTCCGGCTACGCGTTGATCGGCTTTGGAGGCACTGAAGCAGTCGCGGCCGGCGACACTGCATCCTCACCGCAGCCGAACATGCTCAAAGCTGGTGGCTCCTTCACCAACGCACCCGATCCGGCTTCCTCGGCCTCCTTGGTGCAGGCACCCCTGACGACCTTCGAGGAACCGACCGCTGATGCGTGGGGAGCCGCAGCAGCCGCCTCGTCCTCTGAGGTCACCGAGCCCTCCTCGAAGTACACCTGCGTCGACCACCGCTGCGTCGGCCTCGACACCCGAACCGCCGATGTGTCCCTGGTCTACCCATCGACTCTGACCACGCCAGCTCCCGGCGCTACAACTTCGTTGCTGCTGGTCGACCTCGTCACCGACGTCTTTCCTGACTGAGCTGCCGCGCCGGGATGTCCAACCCCGCCGGGAACTGACAGGCAGCGACTCATTGGATGCGGTGTCACACAAGGCCGCCCAGCGAGGCCGCTGGGAGGGCCGTCGCTGACACGCCTGGGGCAGGTCAGCGTGACGGAGCCGGCAGGTAGCGCTCTGCTGTCGAGCAGCCGCACCTGTTCGCAACGACGCCAGCCTGTGGTTGTTCACCGCGGGCCGTCCTAGGGCTGTCTCGCGACTGTCCCGCGCTCAGCCTGGGAAGAACCGTGCACGGCCGTCCGCACTCCCGAATGACGGCTGTGCGGGCGGGCACCAGCGGTGACACCACCTCCTGCAGGCCGCTCACTAGTTGACCGCGACGTCCCCGGTGAGCACTTCATCAGCACCGCCTGACCGACCCGCCGGTGACGGCGTCCCCGGTCGGTCTCGGCCCCCCACCACGACCCACGCCCGCGCTCATGGCGATCTTCGTCGCCGTAGCCGGGCTCGAAGGGAGCACCCATGCCTCAGACAGCTCCACCTGTGCAAGGCCAGCCAGCGACCAGGCACCGCAGCGCCTTTCGTCCCGACATCGAGGGCATGCGCGCTCTGGCGCTCGGGCTGGTGCTGCTCTACCAAGCCGGAGTGCCCGGGACCGCCGGCGGGCGGCTCGGTGTCGATGTCTTCTTCGTGATCTCCGGATTTCTGATCACCGGACTGTTGGTGCGGGAGGTTGAAACCTCCGGTCGGGTGGACCTGGCGCGCTTCTACGCCCGCCGGGCGCGGCGCATCCTTCCCAGCGCCGTGAGCGTCACCATCGCGGTCCTGCTCATCGTCGCCGTGGTCGCCCCGGCGACCTTGGCGCGCGTCGGCGTCGACGCAGTCGCGGCGAGCCTGCAGGCCGCCAACTGGCGCTACGTCCTAGCCGACGTGGCAGGTCTGAACCCGATCGGGGTGGGCAGTCCGCTGCTGCACTACTGGTCGTTGGCCGTTGAGGAGCAGTTCTACCTGGCCTGGCCGCCGCTGGTGATGCTGACCGCCTGGCTAGCTCACAAGCGCGGGGGCTCGGTGCGCCGTTGGCTGGCCGTGGTCGCTGGTGGACTGGCGCTGGTCTCCCTCAGCACCTCCATCATCCTGACGCCCCTGTCGGGAACCGTGGCCTACCTGTCCACGCCGACGCGCGCCTGGCAGCTGGCCGCCGGTGCGCTCCTGGCGCTTGCCGTCCCGGCTGTGCACGAGCTCATCCACAGATCCTGGTGGCCGGCCGCTGCGGCATGCGCGAGCACCACCGGCCTGCTGCTGATCGCGACGAGTGCTCAATGGACAGGCACGGTGGACTACCCAGGGTCAGCTGCCATCATCCCCACCTTGGGTGCCGTCGCCCTCATCGCCGGCGGCGCAGGAGCGCCAGGTCTGGCGCAGCGCATCCTGTCCTGGGCGCCCGTGCAAGCAGCCGGTCGACTGTCGTACGTGTGGTACCTCTGGCACCTGCCCGTGATCTACGTCGCCGAGGATGTAGGCATCCAGGGCTGGCCGCTGCTACTGACCCTGGAGATCGTGGTGGCCGGTTCGCTGGCATGGGTCACAGCTGTGGTGATCGAGCGACCGTGCCGCTTCGCGCCAGCATGGAGCACCAGCTCGCGCCGAGGACTCCTGCTAGGGGCCTGCTTCACCGGTGCAGGAGTGCTCGCTGGCGCCCTGGCCATCGCCGCCGCGTGAGGTCGACGCGTGCGCTGCAAGCGACGAGGCGGAGAAAGCACCGTGGCTGTGCCGCGGGCGGGGGCAGGCGGGGGGCGGGTGGGCGTTGTCGGCTCGAGGGCCCTCACGGGAGGGCGGTGCGCCGGCCTGGCCTACACCGACCGCACCTGCTTGCCCTTGAGGGCGTCCATGATCTGCGTCACCGTGCTGTCGGAGACGGCGCTGGCGCCGCCGACGACGATGACCTGACTGATGGCACGGCTACGCAGCCACTGCACGGTGGCACCAGGCAGGTCCCCGCGGGGCACCAGCAGTGTCAGGCGGCCGTGGGCTCCGGCGGAGATGGCGTCGGCGACGTTGGCCTGCTCACCCGAGGCGATGATGATCGTATGCGTTCCGGTCTTGCCCGACCACGCTGAAGCGATGGCCGTAGCGGTGCTGTAGCGGTCAGGGCCAGCGATGCGGACCAAGGACTTGGTCGTCAGGCCGACCTTGGCCAGCGCTGCAGCGGCGCTGTGTGGCGAGACGGACGCAGAGCCGCCCACCACGACGAGGGACTTCGGCTTCAGGCGCTGCAGGGCATCCAAAGTGACCTGCGGAGTCCCGCCGGCGCGGGTCAGCAGGATGGGACGCGCGGTCAGACCGGCCGGGCCCCCGACCGCCAGAGCGTCAATCATGTGCTCGGTCTCCCCCGAGGCCAGCACCGCGACGTCGTCGGTGCCCGCCTCAGCCATCTTCAGAGCCACCTGGGCCGCTGTGTCATACCGGTCGGTGCCTGCGATGCGGACCAGCTGGGTGACACCGCACGCGCGCAGCGCCTGCTCGACCCCTTCCCCCAAGGAGGAAGCACCACCGATGAGGTAGGCCGTGTTCGCTGCTCGTCGCTGCACCTCTCGGGCTACGACATCAGGCAGGTGGTCCCGCCTCGAGAGCAGGATCGGTGCTTGGCGTTGCACGGCCAGGGGTGCGGCCACCAAGCCGTCGACGAGGTGGTCGTCCTCCCCGGCCACGATGAGGACGGTGCGGCTGTCCGGGTAGATCTCCCGCGCCTGGGCGGCGCTGGTCTCATAGCGGTCACCACCGGCCAGCCGGGTCACTTCGGGGTCGACGTCCGCGTCCAGGTAGGACGAGACCGTGGAGCGGATCTGATCCATCTGGGCGTACAGGTGCTCACCGGGACATGCAGTGGCCCCCACATCGCGGTGGCCGATGATCGTCGCTACGTCGACCACGGTCCCAGCGCCGTAGCGAGAGGTCCCCCCACCTTCGGAGACGAGCTGGGTCGTGGCGTTGGGGTCCACTCCGTGCAGTCCGAGCTTCCACGCCGTCACGCGGGCGACGCTGTCCACGATGGCCGGGGTAGCAGCTGCTGTCTCGTAGTTGCCGAGCACCGAGACACCGAAGGTGTCGGTGTTGAAGCCACCGGCGTGGGCACCTCGCACGGGCCGGTCGACGCCGCCGGCGCGCCCTTCGTAGATCGTGCCGAACCTGTCCACGAGGAAGTGGTAGCCGATGTCATCCCACCCCAGGCTTCGCGTGTGGTAGGCGTAAACGCTTCGGACCTCGCCTTGGGCCTCGGCTGGGCTCGTGTAGTCGTTGCTCCCGGCCGTGTGGTGGATGACGGCAGCCTTGATGGTGGCGTTGTAGTGGGGGACGTCATTGCGGTAGCTCTCATCTGCGCCCCACTGCGCGCGGGTGACGATCGCGGGCTGGTTGGTGAACGTCGTCGGCGCGACCCGGGCCGTGCCATCAGCTGTCCCCTCAGCTGTGCCGTGGGCTGTGGACTCGCCGGGGTCGATGAGCTCAAGACGCAGCCCGGCAGGTGCCGCGACCGTCTCGGAGGACACGCGTACCTGGACGGCGTCGCTGCTGGCCACTGCCAGCGGCTCTGTGCCCTCCCGCACCTGCGCCGAGGAAGCCTCCGACCTGGCTGGGGCGGTCTCCATCACCTCGAGCACCTGCCAGGCACTCCACTGCCCACCGCTGCGCACTCGCACCGCCAGCACCAGCTGGGCCCCCTGACGAGCAGCTGCCGGCCACGTCATGCCCAGCAGCCGAAACGATCGGACCTCGTGGGTGGCGCTGACCCACTTACCGCCCACATCAGCTCTCACCGTGGCCGCCAGCCCGCTCGAGCCCGCCACGCGCGAGGCGGTCATGTCCTGCACGTCGATCTGCTGGACCTGCGTCTGCGGCACCTGCATCTGCATCTGCGAGGGTGAGACCGCCTCAGCTGCGATCAGGCGCACCTGGCCCGTGCCGCCAGCCCGTGGGAGCTGCCCGTCGACCTGCGCCTCAGCACCCAGGCGTACGCGTCCCTCGCCGGCACAAGCAGCCAAGATCACTGTTCCGCCCAGCACGCCCGCGCCCGTGAGGAACGCCCGTCGACGGATCGCCCCGGCAGACGCACCAGGGTCACTCACCGTCACCCTCCTCCGCCTGGGCTCACCTCGTGGCTCATCATCGGTAGCCATGGGCCACCGGCAGTCAGCCCTTCGCAGCCTAGGAGCGCTCGCCCGACGAGCAGCGCAGACTCGCCGAAGGCGAGGACAGCAACAGCAGCGTGACCGGAACTCCTCCGCCCACCGATAGTTCGTTTCACGTCAACGCAATCAGTGATGGACCGGCGGCCAAGGCGGTCTCCGTCGTCTCGCGGAGCAAGCCCGCGCACGCGCCGAGCATGGCCTGGTCCACCCTGACCAGGCTCGCGCTGATCTTCCCCGACGCACCTCACTGAGAGGGACCACCGAACACGACAAAAGCGAAATGGGCTCGCGAGGTGACGATGCTGGACGCGCCAGCCTCGCGGCCGTCCGGTCGGGGTGGTCAGCGAGACACTGACCGGGCAGCGGTCGTCATATGACACTGGCAGGACGTTGCAGTACCACCAACGCACACTCCGAACGGCACGCCGACTCACTGTCCGGACATCCAGCCACTTGCTCGACGGCCTCCACCAGCTGCCCCCTCAACAGCGCTAACGCCTCCAGCGCAGCCTCCACCCGCTTCAGCTCGGCCACCAGCACCGGATGCAGGCGCTGCTTGACCTGGGTGCATGTGCCCTCGCGCGACAGCCTCAACAGCTCCGCGATCTGCGGCAGCTCCAGCCGCAGCGCCTTCGCCGAGGCGATGAAGCCCAGTTGCTCGAAGACCGCCTCGTCGTAGTCGCGGTAGCCGTTGGCCGAGCGCCGCGAGCTCACCAGGCCCAGCGCCTCGTAGTAGCGCAGCGTCGTCGCCGGAACGCCGCTGCGCTGAACGACCTCGGAGATGCGCACACACCACCGTAAAGCTTGACCTTCGAGTCGACTCCAACGTTTACGGTCCACCGCATGCACCTCGATGCGACCGCCTCGAGCCCGAACTGATGAGTCGGCTGAGCGCCACCACCGAGCGCCTGGAGCGCCACCAGATCGCCATCTACCTGGCCGGGATCGCCGCCGGAGTGGCTACTGGACTGCTCATTCCCGGTGCACGCCACCTCGAGGCGGCCATCAACCCCGTCATCGCGCTGCTGCTGTACGCCACCTTCCTCGGGGTCCCCTTCACCGCTATCAGCCGCGCCTTCACCGACGCCCGCTTCCTCCTGACCGTGCTGGCGCTGAACTTCGCCCTCGTGCCCGTGGTCGTGTACGCCCTCAGCCGTGTGGTTGCCGATGAGCCGGCGGTGCTGTTCGGGGTGCTGCTGGTGCTGCTTTCCCCGTGCATTGACTACGTCATCGTCTTCGCCCGCCTGGCCGGCGGAGCCGCAGACCGTCTGCTGGCGGCGGCGCCGCTGCTGATGCTCGCCCAGGCGCTGCTACTTCCGGTGTACCTGTGGGTGATGGTCGGTCCCCGGGCCGCCCGGGCCGTGGAGGTGGGCCCTTTCGCGCACGCCCTCGTGGTGCTGATCGTGCTGCCACTGGCAGCAGCGGCGCTGACCCAGGTCCTGGTAGGCCAAAGCACTCAGAGCCAGGGCAAGGATGACCGTCGACGGCCGTGGTGGGCGCGGTGGGCCGCTCAGCTGCAGGAGGTGACGCTAGCGGCGATGGTGCCGCTGATGTTCGCCACCTTGGCTGTTGTGATCGCCTCCCAGGTGCGGGCGGTCAGCGGTCAACTCGGGAGGTTGATGGAGCTGGTGCCGCTGTACGTGGGCTTCGCGGTGGCGATGGTCCTGCTGGGCCTGGTCGTCGCGCGATTCGCGCGTCTGGACGTGACCTCGGGTCGGGCGGTGGTGTTCAGCGGTGTCACCCGCAACTCCCTGGTGGTGCTGCCACTGGCCTTGGCGTTGCCGGCGTCGCAGTCTCTGACGCCGCTGGTGGTAGTGACCCAGACACTGGTGGAGCTGGTGGTCATGGTGGTGCTGGTTCGGGTCTTGCCGTTAACGAACCGGCCCAAGCCTGCAGGTGCCGAGGCCGTGGCCCTCGACGAGGTCGAGCGCTAGCCACCCGACAACAGTGCCCGGTCGACGACCGCCCACCGGACGCGGGCGAGGCAACCGTGCCTGCTGACGTCACACCGCGTGCTGGAGTCTTATTTGCCCAGTTCGGTGTTCCGTCTACCCCAACGGGCGGCGATTGAAGATCGAAACTTGGCCTATGGGTGGTGCGGTGGCCCAGGGAGCTGAGCGAGGAGGCCATACCCGAGCGCAGCGTCCCGGAAATCGTCTCCGGACGAGCACGTGGGACGGCGTAAAGAACACGACCTCTGAGACGGCGCGTCGAGCGTCGCGCGTGATCTTGGTTGGGTCAGACCGCGACCGTCCCACTATCTAGGAAGTGGGACGGCGCTCGTCGCGTGGATCGCGTACCGCCCTTGTCCGCCGATCTGCTGCCCTCCTGCAGTCACGGGCTGTCGGTGGTCGCCTCTAGGGTCCGCCGCAACGACCAAGGGGGGGGCTTCCATGATTGAAGTTGACTTCATGTGGGTGGGCGAGAAGACGAAGACCGGTGACGCCATCGCATGCCGGTTCACGCATCCGTCCACAGGTCAGTACGTCGTCATGGTCATCGACGGCGGTTTCCGAGATGATGGAGCTAGGCTCGCAGCGCTCATCAAGAAGTACTACGACACCACTCATGCTGACCTCGTTGTCTGTACACATCCAGATGATGACCACATTCAGGGTCTTTTCGGAATTTTCGAGAACATGAGCGTTGGCGAGTTGCTCGTCCACCGCCCCTCTCTCTACGGGTACTCCAGCGATGCCGTGAAGAGCGGCACTGTCGAGGACTTGGTCAAAGCTGCCGTCGAGCAGGGGACAACGCTGAGGCACGACTTTGCGGGCGTTGACCTATTCGGTGGCGCGCTGCGGGTCGCTGGCCCCAGTGAGGAATACTACGAGCTGCAACTCAGCGCGCAGCTTCTGCTGGCGCAGAAGTCGCAAGGTCTCGGCGGACTCGTAACCAAGGCCACCCAAGCCATCCGCCAGGTTTTTAACTGGCGTAGCAGTGACCCCGGAGAAACGCTTACTGACGACAATGGGGGAACTACCCCGAGAAATAACTCCAGCATTATTATGGATCTGCAGGTCGATGGCTACCGCGTGCTCTTCACTGGAGACGCCGGTGCACCGGCCCTGACGCTTGCCGCCGACCACCTCGACGCGGCGGGACGCTCATCTGCTATCTCTTTATTCGACGTTCCCCACCATGGTTCTCGGCACAACCTGACCAAGGATCTGCTCGATCGGCTTCTCGGCGTAGAGACATTTACTCATCGCGGTGAGTCCATCATCAGCGTCGGTAAGGAGGCGGATGACTTCCCCCGCCCCGAGGTGGCGAACGCACTCAAACGGCGCGGTTATCCCTGGCAGGCCACGCGCGGAAAGGACATCTGCTGGAGCCGCGGTGCTGACGCGCGTCCCGACTACTCGCCGATGGTCACGCAGGATTGGCTTGACGAATAATGGCCACCTAGTCTCAATCTGGCGGCACCATGCTCAGCCTGGCTTCGGCATTCTGGTGGATACCGAAGCCGGCTAAGATGCCCCATCGACATCTTCGACACGCGAGCCCGGCTGGGGCCGGCCGTTGCCGCGGCATCCCCGGCGATCGTCATGGCGATCTTGGTGTTCCGGTTCACTTACTCCGCTGACGTTCTCACGGCCGGTTTGGTGGCTGTGCTCGCGATCATCTCGGCCATCGTGCGCACCCGGGGACGGGCATTGCAGCGCACGCTGGCCAAGCGCTGGGGCGTGCTCCCCCTCGAGGCGCTGCTCCAGGCGACGGGGGAGGGCAACCCCCTGATCAGGGCACGCCGCCGTGAGCTGCTCGCCCAGCTGGTCGGACGGCCGCTGCCGACGGCGAGAGAAGAGTGTCTGCGGCCGGAGGAGGCCAAGCACCGCTACGCGGCGGCGACCAAGCGCTTGCAGATTCAGGCGCGCCGGTTTCCCAAGGAAGCGCCGCTGGTGCGTGAGGAGCTGGTCAACTACAACTTCGCGCGCAACATGCTGGCAATCAAGTGGGTGGGTGTCGCAGTGGCGCTGCTTATCGCCGGCGAAGGCGTGCGCCGCCTGCTGGCCGAGGATGACTGGCAGATGCCAGTGGTCCTGTCCACCGCCTACTCGCTAGTCATGGTCGTCGTGTGGCTGGCGTTCGTGCGCGAGAGCTGGGTGCGAGACGTCGCGAAGATCTACGCCGACCGTCTCCTGGACGCCTTGGAGGGCTTGGTCGGAGCTGTCGACGTGTCGCGACCTCCGTGGTGGTCCCGTCGCCGACGATAACCACCTCACCACTCCACCGGTTGAAGGAGGAGACCCTGTGCCCTCGACGATGGAGGAGCTAGAACGCATCGCCGTCCAGCTCTTCGAAGCTAAGCGGCTGGCCGCCTACGACGACGTCGCCCACGTCCGCCTGGCGTTCCTGCTGCTGGACAACGCCGCGGAAATCTCCTTAATGCGTACCGCACGCGCTGGACTGGTCTGGGCTGAGAAGTACCGCGACCTCGCCGAGTCCCTAGGAGCCGCTGAGGACCTCGACGAGGAGGGCAAGGCTCTTCAATTAGATTTGATAAGCCAAGCTATTTCCAGGAAACGTCAAGACAAAATTGAATCAAATTTCAAGGACCTCGTTACCTACGCCCTGGGTGCTTCAGGCTTGGATCTACCTGAGGAGTACGGCGCCTGCGCGAAAGCGCTTCACCGATTTCGAAACGCCGCCTACCACCGCGACCACCTGCACCCTGACATCCTACAGGCGACCAATAGCATCTACTTCTTCTTGTGCTGTACCTTCCTGCTGCACGAGAAGTGGGTTATGAGTGAAATTGGCATCATCCCATCAGGGGTACGGGAAATCCTGGGGGAGGACACGCCTCAAGGGACTGGACCGAAGAGCACCGGAAGCGTACAGATGCTGACGCGGGCCGTCGCCGAGCACCTCCTGAAAGACCTAAACCTTGACGTCCAGGAAGTCGCTTCGGCGCTATCTAGACATCTTTTGGGAAGACTGACGGCGTTAGAAGCTGACTTGCAAAAGATCGAATCGGAAACCTTCCCGGGCCTAGGTCGAGACTTCATCTTAAGGGTGCTTCAGCAACTCCCAGAAGACAGGCGCGCGGCTGAGAGTGAACCACCTGCAAACTTCCTCACCCGCCAGCTACCCGTTACTTCAGGAACTCTGACGTCGTGGCGCACCCGCGCTGAATCGCTGCAACGTACTGATGAGGTCCTGAAAGCATTGAGGGCGTTTGCTGACGTCGAAGAACCCCTTACGACCTTGGAAAAGCCGGTGGCGCGGTTCATCGATGAGATTGATATGGAGGTTCAGCGGGAGGTCGACCGCCGACTCGGGAAGTAGCTGCAGGTGCGCCCAGAATCACCCAGCAGCGGCATGGTCAGTCGACCGCTGGCGGCAGCGTTTGGGGGTCCACACGTTCGTGTGGATGACGCGTCGGTGCAGGGTCTCGTTGAGGTGTGCCTCGGGGCGGAAGAAGCGGCCAGCTGAGACCTGCAACATCAGCTGCCCAGCAAGGTCCGCCGGAGCAGTGCGCTTCGCCATGTCCACGTCCCTACAGCCCCAGAGCCGTTGCCGCGTTGTCGGTCCAAGCGTGTGAGACCCGCACGTATCCGCCCAGGGAGGCCATCGAGCGGTGCCGGGTCTGGTGGGCGATCGCGCGGTCGCTCGAGCCCCGCAGGTGGGCGTAGGTGACGAACCCTGCCCGCAGGGAGTGCCCGCTGTACCCCGTCGTCGGGGCGCCGGTGCGGGCCAGGGCGCCTTTGACGAGGGTGGTCACCGATTCTGGGTGCAGGCGGCGCTGAGCTGGACGGTTGGCCTTGGTGACGCCGCGGAACACCGGGCCCTCGGTGATGTCGGCGAGCTCGAGCCAGCGCTGCAGCGCCAGGACGGGGCAGCGGTCGGGGTTGCCGGCGCGGGGCAGGACGACGAGCTCGGCGCGGCTGCCGGTCTGGTTGGTCTTGGATCGCGGTAGGGACAGCACCAGGCCGTTGGGGTGCTCGGCGACGTCGGCGACCTCCAGGGCTGCCAGCTCGCTGCGGCGTAAGGCGCCCACGAAGCCGACCAGCAGCAGCGCGCGGTCACGCGCCCCGGTCAGATCCGGCTCCGGTGCTCGGACTGCTGCCCTCGAGGGGCGCCCCGACGCGGTCAAGGCTGGCGCGGGCCAGGTCCTGGTGACCGGACAGGCCGCCAGCACGTCAAACAGCAGCGGCGGCATCAGCGGGGCCGCCTGCTGCGGCGGGGCGCCGTGGAGGCGGCGGATGCCTTCCCAGACGGCCATGACCCGGGGGTGGGTGGCGGGGTCGGGGTGGCCGGCGCTGGCGTGGGCGAACTTGATCGAGCTCAAGCGCCGGGACAGGGTGCCGACCTTCGCGCCGGCCTCGGCCAGCGCGACCAGGTAGCCGGTCAGCGCTGAGGGAGAAGCGGGCATCGGCTCTGCGGCGTGGGTGGTGCACCAGGTGGTGAAGTCGGCCCAGTCGAAGCGGTACCCGCGCAGGGTGTTCTCCGCCCGGGCGGCGCGGGCGTAAGCCGCCTCGCGCTCGGGCAACCCCGCCAGCTGTGGCAGCACTCCGAGCGAGGCCAGCTCCAGCTGCCCCTCGATCGCCGCTCCATCGAGGACGGCTTCGTCGCCAAGGTCCTCATCGACGCTGTCGCGATCATCGCCGTCCACGGCGATGCCGGTATCCAGCCCCGGGACGATCTCAGGAGCGAAGCCGTCGTCGACCACGCCGTCGAGGCCGACGCTCTCGGAGGCGCCGACGTCGGCGTCGGCATCGACACCGGGAGAGGCGGGGAAGGCCACCACCTGACGGTAGGCGCCGCCCCCGACCGTGCGGGAAAGGTTGCCGGCATAGGACGGGATTCCCCTCATTATCCCGTCCTTCCGCGCCAGTCCGACACGCCGCATCGCTCTGCTAGCGCCTAGCAAAGCGCTGCGCGTTGTTACGGTGCTGCTATGGCGCAGCTCAACATCCGCATCGACGAGGCCGCCCGCGCCGGGCTAGACGCCTACGCCGAAGCCCGTGGCATGGCCACCGGCGACCTCGTGCGCCAGCTCATCGACCAGGCGATCAAAGATCCCCGTGCCGCCGGCGCCGAGGGCTACGTCAACCCCTACAACCACACCCGCCCCGCGACCCTGAGCTACGTCGAGCGGCGCACCCTGGCGATGCAGCACCGCATCCTGGCGCTGCTGGGCACGCGACCCTCCGGGCAGACAACCGGGCAGACAACCGGGCAGACCTCCGAGCAGCGCGCCAACCCGTCGCATGGCGCGGCGGGACGCGCCGTCGAGGACCAGTGGGGCGAGCGCTTCGACCCCATGGACCTGGCCGACGGCGACGCCGGCAGCCACCTGCGCGCCGCCGAAGCCCTCGAGCACGGCTACACCGCGGAGTACCCCGACCTGTTCGTGGCCATGGAGCCCGAGCTCAGCGACCAGGCCTGTGACCTGGTCCACGAGATCCTCACGATGTTCCGCGTCCTGCAGTTCGCCTGGTCCCAGCTGGCGCCCGACGAGCAGCAGGCCATCGAGCGCAGCGAGCGCTACGCCCAAGACATGCTGAGCTTTCGCGGCTTCGACGCCAACGATCCCGTCGAGTCCCGGCTGCTCGGCTACGCGCGCTACCTGCTCAGCAAGGGCCTCTACGTCGACCTGCGCGAGATTTTCGCCGCCCACGACAACGGCAACTCTCACGCCCGTCAGCTGGGTCTCTACCAGCGACTGCTGGCGGCCTACCGGCCCCTGTGGCGCGCCAAGCAGGATGAGGCCGTCCGCGGCTTCGGCCTGGGACGTGGCGCACTGACCCTGACCGCTGAGGAGCTGCACGGCCTGGCCAGGGCCTCGATGCTGCCCAGGACCCGCCTGGCCACGAACCCTCCCTCAGGCGACGGCGGTTCTGCCGTCTCATGACTCCCCAGAACCGCTCTGGGCGGCGCGCCTCAACGACTGTCACCGGGTCTGCCCAGCGGTCACGCTCAGCCAGCCAGCTCGTCGCCTTCGTCGATGAGTCCTCCCGCCGCCTCGGCGCCAGCGCGCACGTCGGTGGCTTCGCCGCTCGCGTGCGCGGTGCTTCGGCCGGTGATGCAGGCAGCCCCACGCTCGGCGCGCGGAGGACCGCGCTGCCGGTCGGGCCCGGGGTCTTCGCCCAGCCCGGGGAACGCATCTACCTCATGGCTGCTGCCATCTGCACCGCCGAGGAGCAGGAGCGGCTGCGCGCGGCCCTGCGGGGACTGCTGCTGCCGCGCCAGGACCGTCTGCACTGGCGCGACGAGAGCCAGGCGCGTCGACGGCAGATCACTGCTGGCATCGCTGCCCTCAGCGCTGCACTGCACTGCGTCGTCGTCGTGGCCGCTCCCGTTCCCGACGCCAAGCAGGAGCGCGCCCGCCGTCTGTGCCTGGAGACGCTGCACCCCGCCCTGGAGGCCCATGGGGTCAGCCTCATCGTCCAAGAACAGCGCACCCCGCAGCAGAACCGCCGCGACCTGCAGATGGTCGACGCCCTGCGCTCGGCGAACCGGCTGTCCGCGGCCGTCCGCGTCGAGTTCGCCCAGCCGATCGAAGAGCCACTGCTGTGGCTGCCCGACACCATCGCGGGGGCCGCGGGCCTGGCACGAGAGGGGCACCCTGAGCACCTGGCCAGGCTCTCGCTGGCGATCCAGCACCACGACGTGCCGATGCGCTGAAGGCCGCTCGTTTCGGCGTGGCAGCGGCAGAGTGAGAGCGCAGCGTGTCCACGAGAGCGCACATGATGATCGCTAGCCAGAGCCAGACAGCGCGAAGGCCGGGTCCCGTCGTCCGGCGGGGGTCCCGGCCTCACTTCCCAACCCCCAGCGGGAGCGGGCTACCACCAGTCTAGCGCGTTTGCCCTTGATGACGACGGGATGCAGCACGCTCCAGCTGGCAGTCCCTCCATCGGCGCTACCTACGCGAAACCTGAGCGTTGGCCGCCAAGCGAGCACTCATCGTCTCAGAACCTAGGAAGTGAGACGGTTGCTCACCGAAAGCACGCGGAGGCCTTCGCGCAGCGATCGCAAGGTGGGGCGAGAGTCCGGCCGGCCGCCGTCAGAGCCTTCGCGGTCACAGGCAACAGACGTGCAGACTCATGGACCGGGCGGCACCACCCGATCGTGATAGCATGGGCTATCACGGGCAAGGAGGCGGCATGACTCTCATCAACGATCTGCCTGCGGCGCGCACCCTGGTGAGGCTTCATCACCAGAGCGAGATCGTCGACATGGATGAGCGCCGCGCCATGCTGCAGCTCGCTGCGGGTGGGGTGAGTCAGCGCGAGATCGCCGCCCTTCTGGGCGTGACCCAGCCCACGGTGAACGGCATCCTGAAGCGAGCTGCGAACCTGCCGCAGCCTGCGGAGGGCTTCTCCAGTGCGACGCCGATGGAGGCCTGCAAGCGGTACGCCGCCGGCCTGCTCGCACGGGATCAGTTGGTCGACGAGCTGGTGCGCTTCCCCTACGCCGCGGTCGAGCGTGACCCCTTCGACGACTTCAGTGCCGACCCGCCAGGGGCGTGGTCGGAGGTGGAAGACGCCGAGGGGCTCGGTCTGATCGAGGAGGACGTCTACGAAGAGATTTTCAACCGGCGCCACCCTGCCCCCGAAGGCCAGTGAGCAACCCCAGCGACGGCGCCGGTGGCAGTGCCGGTGGTGGTGCTGGCCGCGCGGTGAGTGACCTCGACGCTCAGGTGGCCGCGCACATGGCGCAGGTCCGCCGCCTGAGCCGAGCTGGCGGACCGCTGTCGGTGGAAGGGTCGACGGCGACGACGAATGTCGGTGCCTGGTTCAGGGGCGGAGAACCCACACCCCTCAGACGGCGACTGCACCGGCAGCTGCTCGTCGAGGCCAACGCAGGTGCTCGAGCCGACCAGGAGCGGCACGCCATCGTCATGGCCGGGCCCCCCGGCGCCGGCAAGTCCACGGTGCGGGTTCCGTTCATGGCAGCCGAAGGTCTGGACCCGGCGTCCTACACCGTCATCGACGCCGACCACTTCAAGGAGGGGCTGGTCCACGCGGCCCTGGCGGATGGCTCCTACGAGCGGTTCATCAAGCCCAGCGAGATCCGACAGTTAGAGGCTGCGGGGGAGCGGTTCTTCCCCTTGGAGATGTCCGCGCTGCTGCAGGAGGAGTCCGGTCTGCTGGCGCGGGCGCAGCAGCGTCAGCTGCTGCGGGCAGGTGCCAACGTCATCATCGACACGGTCCTGTCGAACCCCGACAAGGCGGTCGAGCTGGGCGGCCGGCTGGAGGCGATGGGCTACACCGTGACGGTCCTGGACGTGGAGGTCTCCGCCGAGCTCTCCCAGGCGCGCATCGAGCACCGCTGGGCTCTGGCCTACCGCGAAGCACTCACCGGTGTGGGCAGCGCTGGCGGTGGCCGCTGGGTGCCCTCGGAGTACGCCCGCCAGGTCTTCGACGGCCCACAGGGCCCGGGTGGCCCCTCGCGTTCAGAGGCGGCCGCGGCCGGGCTGGCACAGACCTGCCCGGCGGTCCTGCGCTACCAGGTTCTCCGCACCCCGGGGGGCCGAGAGCAGGTCCTCCAGGGCCAGCCCCAGCTCGAGGTCGACCTGGCGCGCAGCGGCCCGGGAGGGCCCCTGCAGCCGGTTGCTCGCTCGACCCGCAGCGTGGCGGCACCAACGGCACCGGGCGACGGCCGCCAGTCCTCGGCGCCGGTCCAGTCGGGCCGGACGGACCCGCCGCGTGGGCCGGCGTCGATGTCCTTGGCTGATCGCGTCACGCGGCAAGCGCAGTTCCGTGAGGCGGCACAGCGCAGCGCTGCCGCACCAGGCTGGACGTCGCCGGCTGGGCGCGGGCCTAACCTGAGTCCGGGAGGGAAGCCGCGCGGTCCTGGCGGCTCTCGGTGAGATGACGCCGTGGCGGCCGCCGTCATGGTCGTCCTCGTGGTCGACGTCGTGGTCGGCGTCGCGGTGAGGGGTCTGACGGCTGCTGGTGGCCGGCGGTGGTGGTGTAGGCCCTACAGCAGGTGGAGAACCGCTGAGCGCGAGGAGCGCCCGCTGGAACCGGGGCCCACGTCGAGCACTCTCGTGGGCTCGGTAGTGCCCGTGGCGGATGACTCCACCACCGCGGGACCCCTCCCCCTTCCAGGGCCTCCCTAGACCCAGCGCCCGCGACTGGTGGGGGGACGCGCAGCCCGCCGCCAGTGCTAGTGAACCCACGTGCTGCCCGCTCACGGATTGACGTGGTGTCGGTCGGTCGGGGCATGCTGTCCTGATCCACGACCGCATCTCGACCGCCTCTGGATCGGTCCGCGGTGCAGAGGCAGGGCCGAAGGGAGGCGTCACATGCAGGCCATGACGACGTTCCTGTTCGCCATTGCCATCGCGGTGTTCCTGTTCTGCCTCCGCGTGCTGGCCATGATTGTCGTGCTGCTGGTCCGGGTGCTGTGGGCGTTGCTGCTAGCGAGCCTGAGGCTGCTGTCGTGGCTGCTGGGCCTCGTCGTCGACGGCGGTACCGAGGTCTTCGCCCGGGCCAGGGCCCGTCGCGCCTGAGTCATCCGAGGCCGAGGCGTCCTCGGCCCCGGCGGCGAGCTCGGCGGTGCTGGCGGTTCCCGCGGAGCGGGGTCGACGAGGGAAGAACTGGGCCACCTCATCGCGGGACAGCCCGAACGCATTGGTGAGCTCTCGCTGGCTGAACCCAAGGTCGCGCAGCGTCTGCAGCGCATCGCGTGCGTCTGCGCTGGCACGTCGCACAGCTTCCAAGGACTTGGCGCCGGCGTTGATCGCCTGGCGCTTGCGCGCCAGAGCACTCTCTTCGCGCTCGAGCAGGGATCGGCCGCTGTCAGCATCGCGGGTGTCGGGGAAGACCATGGCCGCACGGTAGCGGCGCCGGCCCTGCGGGCCAGTCGCCGGGCCGGTCGGCGGGTGCTCACCGAGGGTGTCCGGCCCATCGTCTATAGTGCCGACCACCGGAGCAGCGACCACCGGAGCAGCAAGCATAGCAAATGTTAAACATTTGCTGGTCTAGCGGCTTCGCCGCAGACCGTTATGGGCTCCGCCCAAACCCGTTAGGAGGTGGTCCCGTGGCACGTCGCGCCGCCTCCGATGGCCGTGAGGTCTTCAAGGCCCTGCGACTGACGACGATGGACTGGGAGCGCATTCAGCAGCGCATGGCGCTGGCTGGGACTTCGAACTTCAGCGCTTACGCGCGACGTGTTCTGGTCGACGGGGAGCTGCGCGTGCAGACGGTCGCGTTCGACGCGGAGGTGCTGCGCGCGGAGCTCGGGCGGATCGGCAACAACCTCAACCAGATCGCCCGCCACGCGAACACGGAGTCATCGCTGACGCTGTCGGAGGCCGTCGCTGCACGTCGGCTGATGCAGGAGGTGCAGCAGCTCCTGAGTGCGGCCACCCGCCCGCAAGATCGCGTCAACGAACGCACCGAAGACCGCACCGAAGACCGCACCGAAGACCGCACCGTCGAGACGGGCGGGGACTAGCGGTGGCGGTCGTGACGATGCACCAGATCAAGTCGACTCTGGGCAAGGCGCTGCGGTACATCGTGCGACCGGAGGCGACCCAGGGCGGGCTGCTGGTGTCCACGACGGCGGCGGTCATCGACCCCAGTGACTGGAACGCGACGGCGGAATCCTTCGAGGCCTCACGGGAGCTGAGGCAGGGTTCGGGTCGCAAGTCCACCGTGCTCGCCCATCACGTCATCCAGGCGTTCGCGCCCGGTGAAATCACCTCCGGAGCCCAGGCCCATGACCTCGGAGTGGCCTTCGCCGACCGCATCACGCAGGGCCGGTTCGCGTACACGCTGGCGACGCACCTGGACAAGGGCCACCTGCACAACCACCTCATCATCAACGCCGTCAGCCACGTCGACGGCAGGGCCTTGCGGGTGCAGAAGCAGACACTCGGGGACTACCGCGCCATCAGTGACGAGCTGTGCCGCGGGATGGGTCTGAGCGTCATCGAGCGGACCGTCGAGCGTGATGAGACGCGCACGGACACGGTGGTGCGTCCGCGGCTGGCGGAGGTCTACACGCGTGCTCGTGGCGCCTCGCGGCACGAGCAGGTGCGCCTCGCGATCGACCATGCGGTGTCTGCGTCTAGCAACTGGCTTGACTACGAGCTGACGTTGGAGGCCCAGGGCATCGAGGTCGGTCGCAGCCAGAAGCGAGCAGTGACCTACCGCACCGAGTCGATGGCCCGCGCGGTGCGCGACGTTCGGCTCGGGCCTGCTTATGCCGAAGGGGCGGTGATGGCGCGGCTGGGTAAGACCAGCGTGCTGCGCTTCGATGCCCACGAGTCCCTGGTCGTGCCGGTCCGAGCATCCTCACGAGCGTCCAGCCGCGTGCCTGTGCAGTCGCATGGAGAGGTGCACCGGGAGGCGCCTGGAACTGCGCCCGTGCATGACGCGGCCAACGCCTCGATGCAGCACGCCGTGACCATCAAGGTGCCGGGCACAGCAGGGCAGCGCTGCATCGCGGTGCACCCTGACCAAGTCGTTCAGCATGGCAAGATGCTGCGGATCTACCTGCCCGAGCACGGCACCCAGGCGATCCTGAACCGCAGCGGAGGCATCGTGGCCAACGTCCCGACCAAAGCCCTCTACGCGGCCTTCACGCCGCCCGCGCGGGAACTCGCGGGTCGCCTCCACCAGATCGAAAGCTCGCGTGGGCTGCGCGGCGGCAAGCGTGTTCGTGAGCAGGTGGAGCGCCTAGCGACGAGCGCGAACCTGCTCAATGTGCGGGGCCGCTTCGGGATCCTCACCGAGACCGACGCGCTGGCGCATGTCGCTGCGCTGGGCGCGGAGATCGAGCGCGCGGAGACCCGCATCCAGCACCTGGCGGTCGCCCTGGATGAGAGCGCCCCGGGGAGCCAGGAACGCGCGGACCTGCGCGTGCAGCTCGCCGACGCCAGTCGCAGCATGGGGGACCTGCAAACCACCGCGACCGAACTGATCCAGTGGGCCAAGACCGCGCCGCCGCGGGAGAACGGGCACCCCGGAACAGGCCGCACCGAGCTGGCTGACCTGGCCGACGTGGCGCTGCGCGAGCGGCTGGGCGACGTCGACCCCGTTGACCTCAGCGCCATAGGCGTCCCTGCGGAACGCGTAAGCCAGCTGCTGGACCAGCCGGCCTCCGGCGGAGTCTCGGAGCGGCCGGAACAGGGGCCGGCGGGAGGGCCGGCCAACGCGTCGGCAGACCGTGTCGACGTGTCAGCTGAGGCACCGGCCGACCTGTTGGCCGACGCGCCAGAGCGGGCGCGCGAGGCGCCTGGGCGGAGTGACCATGGCGACCTCGCGGGGGACGAGACGCTCCCCCCGCAGGCCGCCGAAGGTCGTGACGGCCAGCACGCCCAGCCGCGCGAGGACGCCGTCGAGATGTCCTGGGAGGACGTCGTGGAGATGTCCGACAGCTTGGTCCGCCCGGCTGGCCCGGGCGACGGCGCCAGTGACCCCGGAGGTCTCGACGTGGAAGAGGAGCGCGCCGCGCGTCCTACCGAGCGTCGCAGTGCCTCACGTGGTGGGCCAGGGCGGGACGTGTCCCAGCGGCCCGCGGGATGGAAGACGATGAGCCTGACGGAGCGCGCTGCCTGGCTCAGTGGCAGGTCGGTGCGCGAGAGCGCACGCGACACCGACGACAACACACCGAAGCGGAGGCGCTGACCATGTCGGTCGAGAGCATCGAGAGCACAGCCCGTCGAGTCTCGTTCGAGATGGGTGTGGAGGCGGTCAAACTCGTCGGGCCGCTCAGCAACCTCCTGTGGGCTGCCTCGCGCGCCCTGGTCACCAAGGCGCTCACGACGGTGCCGGGCCGCGGCGGGTCCATGGGTGGTCGCGTCTCCACGGTGGACCTGGAGAAGTTCACCAACGGCCAGCGCGCCATCGTCAACCTGGAGGACCCGCGCACCTTTCGCGTGGTGCGCCAGACGCTGCGGCGCTACGGCGTCACGTTCGCGGTGACCAAGGAGGCCGGGGAGTTCCGCGTGCACATCGGCGCCGGCAACGCCGCGCTCCTGGACGCCGCAATGAAGCACGCCGAGTCGACCGTGGCCCGCCAGATCCAGCGGGAGCAGGACCGCGCAGCTAAGCGGGAGGCAGCAACCCCCCAGCGCAGGACGACCACGCCGGAGCGCACCGCGGACCGCGTCGTGGACCGCACCGTGCCTTCCCAGACTCGACAGCCGGACCCAGCTCCTTCCCGAGAGGTTGCCCGGGAGGCCGTCGGCCCGGTCGCGGGGCGGTCGCGTGCAGCAGGAGTTGTGAGCCGCACCGATGGCCCAGAAGTCCCGGCGAACTTCGCCCGCATGAGCTTGGAGCAGCGCACCCCCTACCTGGCGCGGCAGCGGGCAACCGGCGCGCGCACTGGGGAGGCTCGCCCTCGTGGCGCTGCTCGCTCGGCGCCGGTGCGCGCGGGACGGTCCACGTCCGCACGTACGGCATCACGCACCCCGCGCGGTCCCCGGTGAAGGGCCGGATCGCCCCTGGGCTGGGGGCCGTGCTGCTGGTCGCCGTCGGCGCCAAGGCCACCCGCGCGGTGCGCGAGTCCTGGGCCAGCTCTGACGTGATCACCGAGCGTCTGGGGGCGATCACCCCCGCACTGCAGCAGGAAGGCCGCCGGTGGTGGTCCCTGGACGTCCAGGGGATGGACTGGCTCGGCGGACTCGGGCTGCTGGTGGTGGTCCTGCTGATGATCGCCTACAGCCGTGCTGGACGGCAGACCGAGCGCATCGGCGAGGAGCACGGATCAGCGGCCTGGGGAGGGGGACGTGACATCGCCCCTTACGCGGGACGACGGGGTGAGCCGAGGCTGCGCTTCACCGCCACTGAGACGCTGTCGTTGGACACCCGGACCACCCGGCGCAACCTCAACGTCCTGGCCGTCGGAGGCGCAGGCAGTCGCAAGACCCGCAGCTTCGTGCTGCCGAACCTGCTCTCGGGCAACGGCGTCTCCTTCGCTGCCACCGACCCCAAGGGTGAGCTGTACCGCGAGGCTGCCGAGCCGCTGCGAGCCGCCGGGTACGACGTGCGGGCGCTGAACCTGGTCGACCTGCGCTCCTCGAGCGGGTTCAACCCGCTGGCCTACATCGACCGCGACCAGCCCGAGGTCGGTATCGCACAGCTGGCGGCCACCATCGTCAGCAACACCGAGAGCAAGGGCGTCGACGGCAAGGACGCGTTCTGGGACCGTGCCGAGCGGGCGCTGCTGACGTCGCTGACCGCGTACGCCTACTTCATGGGTGAGGCAGCGCGGCTCGCGGCGCTGGCCGATGAGGCCAAGAGCCCCGGGTCGGTACCGCCCAAGGGCCTGGGGCCGGCCTCCCTCATCGACGTGGTCGAGTTGGTCAAGAAGCTCGAAGCCAGCGAGGACAACGAAAAGCACACCTCCGAGGTCGACGAGATGATGGAAGTCGTCCGCGACCTGCTGGACAACTGGAGCGACCTTCCGGACATGCGCCCGGAGGAGTCCGACCACATCCGCGACGGCCTGCACTTCGCCGCCGGCCAGTACCGCATCTTCCAGCAGGGCGCCGGTGAGACCAAGAAGGGAGTCATCATCTCCCTGGGGGTTCGCCTGGCCGTGTTGGATGTTCCCGACGTGCGCCGGTTGCTTTCACATGACGAACTCGCGATCGAGCAGCTGGGGCTCAATCCAGGCGTATTGTTCTGCATCCTGCCGGACACTCACCAGACCTTCCGCTTCATCTCGGCACTGTTCTGGCACTCGATGTTCTCAGTGAATGTCTACGCGGCCGATCACTCCCCTGAAGGTCAGCTAGAAGTACCGATCCAGTGCTACCTGGACGAGTTCGCCAACATCGGACGCATCCCGGACTTCCCGCAGGTAATCTCCACCATCCGCAGCCGCGGCATCAGCGTCGCCGTCATCTTGCAGACCCTCGGTCAACTGAAAGCTCTGTACCGCGACGAGTGGGAAGTCATCGCCGGCAACTGCGACAGCTTCCTCTTCCTGGGCGGGAACGACGCGACGACGCTGGACTGGCTGTCCAAACGCCTGGGCCGCTCCACGATCAAGGTGGAAGACACCAGCCAGAGCAGCGGGCGCAACAGCTCTTCCTCACGCAGCCTCAAGAAGACCCACCGCGACCTCATGACCCCCGACGAGCTGGGTCGGATGAACGAGGAGGAGTGCATCTACCTGCTGCGCGGAGTCAAGCCGTTCAAGTCCCGCAAGGTGCCGATCTACGTCGGGTGAGCGGCCAACTCTGATGATCACTCTTCGTGCTCCTCTGTGACCGGTGATGCCCAGACGCGATGTTCGTATGTCGTACCTGAACGAGACGCTTCAACGAACAGGCCAAATGCGACTCGAGCACGCGGCGTGACGAGACCCAGACCGGCGACGCCCAGTCCGTCCGCTCAGCGGTCCCTGGGTGCAACAGGCTTAGAGCGAGGCGCTACGGCGCTCGAGCAGCACCACGTCTCGCCACTGCCCCACCATCGGGCCGTGGCTCATCCGCCCGAGCCGCTGGCGCACCCCAACGGTGCGGAAGCCGGCGGCGGCGTGCAGCGCCAAGCTGGCGGTGTTCTCCGGGAAGACGCCCGACTGGATCGTCCAGACGCCGGCGGCCTCGGTGGAGGCGACCAGCGCGTCCAGCAGCAGCCGGCCCACTCCGCGGCACTGCGCGTCTGGGGCGACGTAGACGGAGTGCTCCACCACCCCGGCGTAGACGCAGCGGTCCGAGACCGCCACGACGGCTGCCCATCCCAGCACTCGCCCTGCGGCGTCGACGGCGACGAGGCGGTGCTCGGGCGCCTTGGCGGCGTCGAGGTCCTCCCACCTCGGCGGGGACGCCTCGAAGGTGGCATGGCCGGTGGCGATGCCGGAGGCGTAGATCTCGTGGACAGCCGACCAGTCCTGCGCGGTCATCGGCCGGACGGCCACATCACTGCCACCGACGTCGGTGCCGCCCATCGCCAGGTTCCCCTTCCGCCGCGTTCGCCCCGGTCCCTCGGGCTGATCAGCAGGTGGTCAGGACCCCGGCCAGGGAGTCAAGGGCGCCGGGGACCAAGGCGTAGTAGGCCCACACACCCCGCTTGTCCCGGGTCAGCAGCCCCGCCTCCACCAGCACCTTCAGGTGGTGGCTGACGGTGGGCTGGGTCAGGCCGAGCGGCTCGGTCAGGTCACACACGCAGGCCTCGCCGCCCTCGTGGGCAGCGACCAGGCTGAGCAGTCGCAGCCGCGCGGGGTCGGCCAGGGCCTTGAGTGTGCGGGCCAGGACGACGGCGTCCTCGGCCCCGAGGGGCTCGCGCGCCAGCGGAGCACAGCAGGCAACGCCTGCTGTCGCGCCCTCGCTCGACGAGCGCGCGGACGGGGCGATCTGCACAGCGGTGGCCATCGCTGGAGTCTGTCACCAGACATTCACTTCTGTCGATATTGACGATCGTCCATGTCCGTGGCAGGGTCGGCATCGATGATCGTCGATGCCACCTTTGCGGGGGCCTGCCCAGGAGGACGGACATGACCACCACGACGCACCACAGCGACGACGCCGACCTGCGCGAGCAGGTCCGCGCCCGCTACGCCGACGCCGCCCGCGCCGCCTCGGAGCCCAACGGGGCCAGCTGCTGCGCTCCGAGTCCCGCTGCCGCCATTGAGGTCGATGACCGCTTCGGCGCAGCCCTCTACGACTCCGCCTCCACCACCGACCTGCCCGCAGCGGCGGTGCTGGCCTCCCTGGGCTGCGGCAACCCCACCGCGGTCGCCGACCTGCACCCCGGCGAGCGCGTGCTGGACTTGGGCTCCGGCGGCGGCATCGACGTCCTGCTCTCCGCGCGGCGCGTCGGGCCCACCGGCTTCGCCTACGGCGTGGACATGACAGGCGAGATGCTCGACCTGGCCCGCACCAATGCCACCGCCGCTGGCGTCAGCAACGTCGAGTTCCGCGAGGGCACCATCGAGGCGCTGCCCTTCGATGACGCCAGCATCGACGTCGTCATCTCCAACTGCGTGGTCAACCTGTCCACCGACAAGCCCGCCGTCCTCGCCGAGACCTACCGCGTGCTCGCCCCCGGCGGACGGGTCGGGATCTCCGACGTCGTGGCCGAGGACGATGTCACCCCCGACCAGCGTGCCGAGCGCGGCTCCTACGTCGGCTGCATCGCTGGAGCCCTGTCCCGCGGTGAGTACCTCGAGGGACTGGCTGCGGCTGGGTTCACCGACGCCAGCGTGGACTTCACCCACGAGGTCGCCCCCGGCCTGCACGGCGCGATCGTCAAGGCCACCAAGCCCACCGCCCAGACCAGCTGACCCCTCAGCCAACGAAGTACGAGGACCCCACCCGATGAGCGATGTTGTCTCCGAGCGTCCCGCCGCTGGGCCCCAGGCCCCGGTGCTCGCTCGCCTGTCCACCCTGGACCGCTTCCTGCCGGTCTGGATCATCGCCGCGATGGTCCTCGGTCTGGCCCTTGGCCGGCTGGTCCCCGGTTTGGACGACGCCTTGTCCGCCGTCGAGGTCGGCTCGGTCAGCCTGCCGATCGCCCTCGGCCTGCTGATCATGATGTACCCGGTCCTGGCCAAGGTCCGCTACACCCAGCTGGGCCGCGTCACCGGCGACCGCAAGCTCCTCATCGCCTCCCTGGTCCTCAACTGGGTCCTCGGCCCGGCGCTGATGTTCGCCCTGGCCTGGCTGCTGCTGCCCGACCAGCCCGAGTTCCGCACCGGCCTGGTCATCGTCGGGCTGGCCCGCTGCATCGCCATGGTCCTCATCTGGAACGACCTCGCCTGTGGCGACCGGGAGGCCGCCGCGGTGCTGGTGGCCATCAATTCCGTCTTCCAGATCCTCGCCTTTGCCGCCCTGGGCTGGTTCTACCTGCAGGTGCTGCCCGCCTGGCTCGGTCTGCCCACCACGAGTGCGGACTTCTCCGTGGTCGCCATCGTGGTCAGCGTGCTGGTCTTCCTCGGCATCCCCCTGATCGCGGGGTACCTGACCCGCACCCTCGGCGAGCGCGCCAGGGGCCGGGACTGGTACGAGCAGCGCTTCCTGCCCCGCCTCGGCCCCTGGGCGCTGTACGGCCTGCTGTTCACGATCGTGCTGCTCTTCGCCCTGCAGGGCGACGCCATCACCTCCGCCCCCGGCGACGTGGCGCGCATCGCGCTGCCGCTGCTGGCCTACTTCGTCCTCATGTTCGGCGGCAGCTTCCTCCTCGGCCGCCTCATCGGGCTGGACTACGCCCGCACCACCACGCTGTCCTTCACCGCCGCGGGCAACAACTTCGAACTCGCCATCGCCGTGGCCATCGGCACCTTCGGGGTCACCTCCGGCCAGGCCCTGGCCGGCGTCGTCGGCCCCCTCATCGAGGTCCCGGTGCTGGTCGCGCTGGTCTACGTCGCCCTGTGGGCCGGGCGCCGCTTCTTCCCCGACGACCCCACCGTCCCTGCCCCTCGCATCGCTGCCTCGACTGCCTCGACGACTTCTGGGAGCACCCGATGAGCACCGACCAGGCCACCGTTCCCGTCTCGACCGCGACGGGGCTGATCGACCCCCGCGCGGTGCTGGACCGCCACGTCGATGACCTCACCACCCGCTTCGCCGGCGTGGTCAGCCGCGAGACCATCGAGCGCATCGTCTTCGAGTCCTACACCGCCCTCGGGCGCACCGCGAAGGTCAAGACTCACGTGCCGGTGCTGGCCTGCCGCTTCGCCACCGAGCGCCTGACCGCCCTTGCCCAGGCCAAGGGCACCTGGGCCAAGGACGTACCCGAGGTCCTGTTCGTCTGCGTCCAGAACGCCGGCCGCTCCCAGATCGCCGCGGCCTACCTGGCCCACCTGGCCAAGGGACGTGTCCACGTCCGCTCGGCGGGGTCCCTGCCCGCCGCCCAGGTCGACCCCGTCGTGCTGCAGGCTCTCGCCGAGGTCGGCCTCGGACCCGCCGCTGGTGCTGGGGCTGCCAGCACCGACCCCGAGGAGCTGGCCTTCCCCAAGCCGCTGACCGACGACGTGGTCCAGGCCGCCGACGTGGTCATCACCATGGGCTGCGGGGACGCCTGCCCGATCTACCCCGGCAAGCGCTACCTGGACTGGGACGTCGCCGACCCCGCCGGCCAGGGCCTGGCCGTGGTGCGCGCCATCCGCGACGCCATCGCCCGGCGCGTGAGCGCACTGGTCGAGGAGATCGCGCCGACCGCGGCCCGCTGAGCCGCCCCACCTTGCTGACCCACCACTAACCAGGAGTTCCCGTGTCCGACCCCACCACCGCGCCCACCACTGACCGCCCGAGCGTGATCTTCGTGTGCGTGCACAACGCCGGCCGCTCCCAGATGGCCGCTGGCTACATGAGCGCCCTGTCCGGCGGCGCCGTCGAGGTTCGCTCGGCCGGTTCCATGCCCGCCGACCAGATCAATCCCGTCGCCGTCGCCGCGATGGCAGAGGTCGGCATCGACATCACCGCCGAGGTGCCCAAGGTCCTGACCACCGAAGCGGTTGAGGCTTCCGACGCGGTCATCACCATGGGCTGTGGAGACGCCTGCCCGATCTTCCCGGGCAAGCGGTATGAGGATTGGGCCCTGGCTGACCCCGCCGGGCAGGGCATCGAGGCGGTGCGCCCGATCCGCGATGAGATCCGCGGCCGCGTCGAGGCGCTGCTGGCCGAGCTGCTGCCGGCTCGCGCATGAGCACCACCGACACGCCGCGCGTGCTCTTCGTGTGCGTCCGCAACGGCGGCAAGTCTCAGATGGCAGCCGGCTTGATGCGCCACGCCGCCGAGAAGCGGGGCCTGGATCTGCAGGTCTCCTCGGCCGGCACCCAGGCCGGCGACAAGCTCAACGCCCAGTCGGTGGCGAGCCTGGCCGAGGTCGGCGTCGACATCTCTACTGAGCGCATCCACCAGCTCACTGACGACGACGTGCGCGCGGCTGACCTCGTCGTCGTGCTCGGGAAGGAAGCCCACGTCGAGCCCGTCGACGGGACCCCGGTGGAGGTGTGGGAGACCGATGAGCCCTCCACCCGCGGTGTCGAGGGGACGGAGCGGATGCGCCTGATCCGCGACGACATCGCCGCCCGCGTCGAGGAGCTCGTCGACCGCCTCGGCTGAGTCACCTCGACGGACGACGGCTCAGGTCAGTGTCCGGAGAGCGATCCCGACTGCGACGGACGGCGGCCTTGAGCGGCAGGGGGTCGCGCCCCTGACCGAGGCGGGCGGTCAGCGGTCCCCGTACGACACACCCTCAGGTTTCGAAGGTGAGGCGGGGTTCGACCTCAAGAGCAGGCCGGGATCAGGCGAGGACGCTCGTGGACTGCAGCAGGATGTAGACCGCGACGAGCCCCAGCAGTCCAGCGAAGGACAGGCTGGCAGCGCGAGGAGAAAGCCGCGCCGCCAGCGGCCGACCCGCGAACGAGGCCGCCACCGCTCCCACGGTGAAGGGCACGATGACCGCCCAGTCGAAGTGCGCGGTGCCGGCACGCGCTAGCAGGGACACACCCGAGTTCAGCGCGATGACCACCAGCGAGGTGCCCACCGCCACCGGCATCGACAGCCCCAGCACCAGCACCAGCGCGGGCACGATGACGAAGCCCCCACCCACACCCAGGAACCCCGTCAGCAGACCGACCACCAGCCCCGCGAAGGCGACCGGAACCGCCCTGCGGCGCCGGGCCGTGAGCGGTTGACGGGCAGGTGTGCGAGGCGGCGCTGCTGGTGCGCGCACGGCCACCGCACCTCCAGCGCCTTCTGCGCCGACAGCGCCGTCAGCTACGAGCCCGCCTCCCGCGGTACTCACCCGGCCAGCCGGGGCCAGCAGCCGAACAACAGCTGGGGACGCGGGGCGCTTCAGAGTCCGGTGAACCATCGCCGCCGCCGAAGCCAGCATCACCACCGCGAAGCTGACCAGCACCACCGCCGCGGGCGCTCGGTGGTTCAGCGCCGCTCCCGCCACGGTGGCGGGTACACCGACACCGACGAAGACCAGCGCTGTCCCCCAGCGCACCGCCCCGGCACGGGCGTGGGTCAGGCTGCTGGTGGCTGCGGCGACCCCGACGATGACCAGGCTCGCGGTGGTGGCCTCAGCGGCGGGCATGCCTAGCAGGTACACCAGCGCGGGCACCGTCAGGATCGCCCCGCCTCCTCCCAGCACCCCCAGGACCAGACCGACGGCCACCCCCAGGGCGACGGCGATCAGCGCAGCGGTCATCGGTCTGTCCTTCGGTCTGGTGAGGCGTCGAGAGGGTGTGGCGGGGCGGTCGCAGGTGAGTGGCTCAGGCGACGGTGCCGGGGGCGCCGCTATCGGTGCGGACGGGCAGCCCGGCGTCCTGCCAGGCCTGCATGCCGCCGTCGAGGTTGCGCACGGCCACCCCGGCCGCGGCGAGGCGGTCGGCGGCCTGCGCCGCGCGCTTGCCCGAGCGGCACACCACGACGACGTCGGCGCCGTCGGGGACCTGCGCTGGGCGCTGCCCGGCGGTGATGGCCCCCAGCGGCACGTGGACGGCGTCGGGGGCGTGACCGGCCTTCCACTCCTCGTCCTCGCGGACGTCGACGAGCAGTGCACCGCCAGCGACGAGGTCTGCGGCGGTGCGGGCGGACACGCTCGGCTGAGGAGCGGGGAGCTGCTGCGCGGAACTGGCGGGGCTCGTAGGGCTGGTCATGACAGGGCCTCTCGCAGGGTGGGGGCGTGGTGGTGGGCGGGGTTGGCGGCCGGGCCGTCAGGACGCCCAGGACGCTCGGCGTCGAACTGGAACTGGTAGCCGGAGCTGGGCGCGAAGTGGGCGCTGACGCTGAACCTGTCCGCGCGCACCAGGGACCGGCGGTGCTCCACGGGGGTGCCCTCCGAGCACCCCAGGCGCTCGACCAGGAACGCCGCGCTGCCGGGGGCGACGCCGAGCAGCGCGGCCTCGGCCGGGGTGGTGACGACGGCGTGCAGGTGCTCGGCGCCGCCGCGCACGTGGATGCCGCAGTGGCGGGCCAGCTCGTCGTACAGGGCGGTCTCGGTGAAGTCCGCCTGCAGCAGCGCCCGTGTGCGCGCCGCCGGCAGCCAAGCCTCGTCCAGGGCCAGGGGGACGTCGTCGGCCAGGCGCACCCGCCGCAGGTGCACCAGCTCGGCGTCGGCGGGCAGCCCGAGGGCGGCGCTGGCGCCCCCGTCGGTGACGACGTCGAGGGCCAGGACCCGGCTGCGCTGGGTCATGCCGGTGGCGCGCACCGAGGCGAACAGGCTGTACAGCGCCCCCAGCGGCTGGGTGATGCCGACCGCGCGGGAGGTGCGTCCGCGCTGGGCGGTGAGGGCGCCGGCCTCGCGCAGGGGCCGCAGCGCCTGGCGCACGGTCTGGCGGGAGACGCCGTACTCCTCGGCCAGGGCGTTCTCACCGGGCACGCCGTCGGCGAAGGCTCCGGCGTCCAGGCGGCGGCGCACGTCGGCCTGGACCTGGGCCCACACCGGGGTGCCGCTTCCCCGCTCGGGCAGGACCGCGTCGGCGGGACCGGGTGTCGTGGGCGCCGCGTTCATGAGCGGGGCGCGCGAGGCCGGTTGAAGGGCAGCCGCCTCAGCGCCGCGCCCATCGCGCAGGTGTTGCTCAGCGCGGCGAAGGTCAAACCTGCGCCGATACCACCAGCCACGAAGCGGGCCTTGGGCTTCCAGATACTGGCGAGGATGCTGGTGGCCACGATGCTCCCCGCCACCAGGCGGACCTGGCGCTCCATGCCCCAGCCGGCCTCGGAGGCGGGGGTGGACCAGCCAATCGAGGGGACCGCCTGCGAGGTGCCGGCGCCCTGGACGGCGCTGGAGGCTGCCTCCAGCCCGCCGTCCAGGACCTTCAGCGAGCTCGCTCCGGAGGTGGCCAGGGCGTCGGCCGCGCGCTGGGCGCGGGCGCCGGAGCGGCAGACCAGGACGACGTCGCGCTGGGCCAACTCCAGCTCGAGGTCGGCCAGGGCCTGCTCGATCCGGTCCAAGGGAGTGTTGTGGGCGCCGGGCAGGCTGCCGGCGGCGAACTCGGCCTCGCTGCGCACATCCAGCACGAGGTGGTCGGAGAGGGCGTCGGTGTTCAGGTGGGCGGGGTGCAGCCGGGTGGCCGGGGTGCGAGTGCTCATCGGAGCGGATCCCTTCGTCGGTGTGCGACCAGTGGTCGGTGCGGATCGGAGCGAGGAGCGGAATGGAATGTACGCACCTTGCGCTGGAAGTAAATGTACGTACAGGATGGGGGCTGCGCAAGCAGCTGCCCGATCCGCTGACCGGAACCACAGGAGGAACCCGTGCTGCTCGAGAGGCTCTACGACGAGGACCTGGCCCAGGCGAGCTACTTCATCGGCTGCCAGAAGACCGGTGAGGCCGTCGTGGTCGACCCCCGCCGCGACATCGCCGACTACCTGGCGCTGGCCGACAAGCACGGCATGCGCATCACCGCCGTGACCGAGACCCACATCCACGCCGACTACCTGTCCGGCACCCGCGAGCTGGCCGCCGCCACCGGCGCCACCGCCCACGTCTCCGGCGAGGGCGGCGCGGACTGGCAGTACGGCTTCGCCGCCGAGCGCCTGCACGACGGCGACCAGCTGCGCGTCGGCAACCTCGTCCTGCAGGCCCGCCACACCCCCGGGCACACCCCCGAGCACCTCGTCTTCACCCTCACCGACGGCGCCTTCACCGACGCCCCCGGCTACCTGCTCTCCGGTGACCTCGTCTTCGCCGGGGACCTGGGGCGCCCGGACCTGCTCGACGAGGCCGCCGGCGGCCTCGACACCCGCTACCAGGGCGCCAAGGACCTCTTCGCCAGCCTCAAGCGCGTCTTCCTGACCCTTCCTGACCACGTCCAGGTCCACCCCGCCCACGGCTCGGGCTCCGCGTGCGGCAAGGCGCTCGGCGCGGTGGCCTCCACCACCGTCGGCTACGAGCGCCTGTACGCCTGGTGGGCTCGCTACCTGGCTGAGGACGACGAGGCCGGCTTCGTCGCCGAGCTGCTGGAGGGCCAGCCCGACGCCCACGCCTACTTCGCCCGCATGAAGCGCGAGAACCGCCAGGGTCCCGTCGTGCTGGGCCCGCTGCCGGCGCTGGAGCGCGTCGAGGGCGAGGCGCTGCGCGCCCGCCTGGACGCCGACGAGGCGGTCCTGCTCGACGCCCGCGACGCCGCCGCCGTGCGCGCCGGCTCACCGGCCGGCGCCCTGCACGTCCCGGGCGCCGCGAAGGCCGCCAGCTACGTCGCCTGGGTCTACGACCCCGAGACCGAGCACCGCCCGCTGGTGGCCCTGGCTGCCGACGCCGAGGCCGCCGAGGAGCTGCGCGCCCACTTTGTGCGCGTCGGGGTGGACGCCCTGACCGGCTACACCACCACCCTGGACGGGCTCGACCTCGCACCCGCAGAGACCGTCAGCCCCGCTGCCCTGGAGGACTTCGTCGCCGCCACCGGCGCCGCCGTCGTCGACGTCCGCAACCGCACCGAGCACGCCGCCGGCCACGTGCCCGGCTCCACACAGCTGTCTGGTGGGCGGGCGCTGTGGCACACCGACCAGCTGCCCGACCCCGCCTCGGGCACCCCGGTGGTCACCTACTGCCAGTCCGGGATGCGCAACGCCGTCGTGGCCAGCGCCCTGCGCCGCGCCGGGCACCGCGTGGTCCAGCTGGAGGGCAGCTACGCCGGGTGGAGCGCGTGGCAGCAGCAGCCGGCGGACGCTGGCGCCCGCTGATCGTGAGGGCTTCACCGACCGGCCAGATGGTCGGTCGGTGAGGCCCTAAGTCATATTCGGCCGCGCGGAAGAGTGGTCGAGGCAGGCTTCAGGGCGGCTCGGACAGTGATCCCTACGGCGGCGAAAATAGCCGGCGGCCGGTAAAGCGCCCCAAGAACCTCCCGGCCTCCGGTGCACGGTTGCGCAAGGCCCCATCCCCCAAGCAGCGGCTCCTTCAGCAGGATCCTGCAGGACCCAGCTGGAACCAGACGGCCTTGCCAGCCTGACCCGGCTCCACACCCCACGCCGAGGACAGCAGGTCCACCAACCGCATCCCCCGACCGCTGACGGCATCGTCATCCGCATCGCGCACCACCGGCGCACCCGGAGCAGCGTCACTGACACGCACGTGCAACCCCGCCGACCCGCGGCACTCGATCTCGGTGGTGATCGGTGGGCTGCCGTGGCGCACCGCGTTGCTGACCAGCTCACTGATCAGCAGCCGCGCGTCATCCAGCACCGAGGCAGCGTGGGTGCGGCAGTGCGCCTGCTCTACGAAGGCCCGTGAGCGGGCAGCTGCCACCGCATCCATCGGCAGGGTCAAGGACGCGGTGGGGGTCGCAGCGCACACAGGTGCGGTCTGCCCTGAACAGCACCGGCCATGTGCTGTGCAGTGCTCCGTCCCACCTGCTGGGACTGCCGATGCCCTCAGATGTCGGCCGAGTTCACGGTCGGCACCGGGGGCGAGCGTGGGTCAGGGATCAGCGGGATGCGCCCCGAGGGTGTCTACTGGGAGCGCAGTGAGACAGCCGCTGTCACGGTGGGTGGTGTCAAGACAGGGCTTCGCTCATCGCTGCAGGTGACAGGGCGCCGATCAGCTGAGCGGCGCCCATGGGTCTCGCAACGCTGTGGTGATCCTCCGCGCCTCTACGCAGAGGGCTGAGCCGCTGCTCGGCCAACGAGTCCGGCCAGCGATCCCTTCTGCGACGGTCGGCGATCACCTCTGTTGAGGGCGTACCGCTCAGGACCTCACGACTTGGCGCGCTACCGGTGCTCGTTGACCGACGGGTCAGTCGAGGGACCGCTGCGCATCCTCAGCGTCGTCGGGGCCGAGCTGCTCGAGGCGGTAACCCCCGGGGTAGACCACCTGGGGTCCGCCAGGGGTGAACTGCGGTGCGGTGCTGGCGAGCACACCCGTGCGCGAGTGGGTGCGCAGCGCGAGGAAGACGGCTGACCTCGTCAGCGCACTCGGTCGGTCAAGACCCAGAGCGGTCCGCGCGGGCTCGCTGGTGAGCGCGGCGATGGCCTGACCGGTGAAGGGACGCAGGACCGCGGGCATCGTGGACAGCGCCGCTCGCCAGGTGGCCGCGAGCAGCTGCTGGCCGGCGGGGGAGCGACGCAGGTTGGCCAGCTCGTACGCGTCGAAGGTGGCGGCGAAGGTGGCGAAGTCGGCCGGGACGTCCTGCACGCCCATGCGCGTGCCGAGCTCGCGGTAGAAGTCGACGGTGGCCTGGCGCTCGTCCTCGCTGAGGGGGCGGTGGGAGACCTGGTCGATGAGGCGCAGGCTGAGGACGACGAAGGTCCCCAGGACCCACAGGTGGTCCTCGTTCCTGATCTTCCACCTCAGGTGCATCGCTCGCAGGCGGGCCACGACGTGCTCCCCGGTCTCGCTGTCGAACCCGGCGTGGATGAGCTCGTAGATGAACAGGCCGGTGTCGGTGGCCCGCTTCAGGGGGGTGTGGGCGACGTGGCCGGTCTGCACCAGCAGGCCTGCGACCCTGGGGGAGGCGTAGGTGCGCAGGTAGGCCAGGCGGTGGCCGATGCTGAACTCCACCGGGTAGTGCTCTTGGACGAGGGCGCGGTAGGTGGCCTGTGCGTGCTGCAGCCGCTCGCTGGTCAGGCACCCCGGTGCCCCCTCTGGCGGGTCGACCTGACCCGAACCTTCGGCGTTCATCGCTTCTCCCCGTGTGCGGCAACCAGACGGCGCTGGATCTGGCTCCCTCGCAGCAGGTGCTCCACCAGCGCCCGGTGCGTTGTGGGAGCCGTGGGCTGGGTGCGCCGGCCGCGTACGGCCCGCTGGCCCGCGCGCCAGCGCTGCAGGCCCAGGTGCAAGCAGCACTGGTCTGCGTAGGCCATGACATCGAGTGCAGACAGGCCCAGGGTCTCAGCCTCGTTGAGGAACGCCTCTACCTCGTCCTGGGTGACGAGTCCGTACAGCCGCCAGTGGGCCTCCCTGATCTCGCCGAACAGCAGCAGCTCCTGCAGCTTGGCCTGCTCGGGGCTACGGGGTGCCTCACGGATGCCCGGGGTGAAGGGGCTGTGGTCTGCCAGCACCTCGCGCAGGTCCTGCCAGTGCGGCAGGAGCACGTCGACGCGCCTCCTGCGCTCTCGGTCGCCTCGCCATCGCCCCCAGGCACTGGCGAGGGGAGCCCAGGCCGCGCCGGCGGCGACGAAGAGTGTGGCCAGGCCCATCGAGCCGGCGGTCATGGCGTTGTAGAGGTCGGCGGAGATCGCGCCGCCCAGACCGATCGACCACAGCGCTGAGGTGATCGCCGCGGTGCCCAGGCAGACCAGCGCCCAGGCGGCGGTGGCCGCGATGAGGAGCAGGCTGACGCCGACCGCGGTGCGAGCGATGGGCAGGCCCCTGCTCAGGCAGTGGCGCAGGAGGCTGATCTCTGCCCACCCGAGGAAGGTCACCAGCACTCCAGCGTGAGCGGCGGTCTGCCAGCCGTCGTTGAAGAAGTCCGGCCCGTAGAGCGCGCTCGTACCGTGGGGGCCGGGAGGGTCGAGCACCCATGGCAGCGCCAACAGCATCAAGGCGGCGACGCCGATCATGAGCTGCCGACGGCGCCGTCGCTCGGACCGGCCGAGTCCCGCGGCCAGGACGTCCAGAACACAGATGCCGACGATGAGGAAGGCCGCGTGGTACGCGGTGGACATCAGGGGGGCACCGAGGGCTGCGGTGACCGCGTCGCGGACGCCGGGGTGATGGAAGGTGGTGCCCACTCCCACGGCAGCCAGGCCGACGCGCATGCTCAGTGCGCCGCTTGCTCCTGAGCTGCGGCGGATGGTGGCCACCGAGGCGCACGCCAGCAGCAGCGGCGCCCCCAGGAACAGGACGTCGAGCAGGACGCCACTCAGCTGGGCGTTCATACCGCCTGGGGGTCGGCGGCCGCGGTGTCAGCCATCGCCGCGGGTCCTGCCGCCGAGGATGTCCTCGAAGCGTCCGATGACACGCCGCTGTGTGGGGGTGACCGCCTTGCGCGTCACCCACCGCTGCTCCTCGTTGATCTGCTCGGTAATGCGACTCACCAGCAGGGCCGCGAAGGTCTCGGCCTCTCGTTCGTTCTGATCCGAGCAGTCGCTGCGACAGGCGTAGTCCAGCCACGGGTGCTCAGAGAAGTGAGAGAGCTCGGTGCTGCTCTCGTGCTTGCGGCGGACCGCGGGCCCGGGCGGGAGCAGGTGGTCGGCCAGGATGTGCCCCACCTCGTGACACGTCACCAGAAGCGACCAGGTGTCGTCCCCGTCGGGATGTTGCACGCGAAAGGCGTCGCCGAGGTGCTCGGTGCATCCCGAGACCGTCAGGCCCATAGAGGGTGGGGGGGCAGAGATGACCCGCTTGCCTGTCATCTGCGCGACGGACTCCAGCAGCCCCGGGACTGTGAAGGGCTGGGGCAGCTTGACGGAGGCTGCAAGGGCGCGGCAGCGCCGCTCGGTGGCCTCATCACCCGTCAGACTCACGCTCCACCCCTCCCCAGAGAGTCGCTCCCCACGCACTTGAGTCGCCCACACTAGATCGCCTCTTCGACGTCCACCTTGTGGGCTCTTGATCCTCTGACCAGCCAATACAGAGAGTGAAAGAATCCTGGTGGGGTGCCCGGGGTCATCACGCAGCGCAGTGGCAGCGCCGCCGGCAGCGCAAGCGCGGTCCGCTCGAGCGAACGGCGCGTCAGGTGGGGAGGGCGCAGTCAGGGGTGTCGGGCACCCCGCAGCAGCGGTGCCTCAGAAGGTGGGGGCCCGTCCCGCCATCTGCTTGGACGGGTCAAGCATGCGGGTGCTCACGGGGCCCGCTTCCGGTGGAGTCGTCATCCCTGGGGTTGTGCATGGTCAGCAGGTGAGCCACCGCCCGCAGCGTCTCGGGGGTCGCCTCACCGGCGCGCAGGATGAAGTCCCTCGCCTCGGGGCTGCGGACGGCCTGAAGGTACGCCAGCTGCGCGTCGATCTCCTCGATCTCCTGGTCCGATCCCAAGAAGTAGGTCGGGGGCACGAAGAAGAAGTGGGACAAGGCACGCAGCACGCCGATGGTGGGGTTGTCGCGCGCTCCGGTGCGCAGCATGTGCACGTACTGCTCAGAGACCTGCACCCCGTGGGCCTGCAGACCCTCGGCGACCTCCTTGTTGGTGAAGGCGTCACGGTCACGGGGGTGCATCACCTGAAAGCACCGCTCCAGGCGTTCGGCCAAGCTGAGCTGGCCGCCCTCAGCGCTCTGGCCATAAGAACCCAGGCTCACCGCGGCGCTGTTGGCTGCTCGGCCGGCTTCCTCCAGGCGGCGCAGCTGGCGCTCGGCGGCTGCTGCCTCCTCGTCGTCGGCCATGAAGTAGGTCCAGTGGACGTCGAAGACCTTGGCCAGCCCCCGCAGGACCGTCGAACTGGGTTCGGTGCGACCACCCCGACGCAGGTTCGACAGATAAGAGGGGGTGATGCTCACACCGTGCTCGGCCATGGCCGAGCACACCTGCTGCAGCGACCACGGGACGTCCCGGTTCGGCCTTCCGCGCTCCATGCAGATGCGGATGCGTTCGCCCAGGGGGAGGCGGCGGGGCACCTCGTCTGACGTCACCGTCACCCCCGGCTCACCGCGCTGTTGACCTCTGCATCTACTGGCTGCCCGAGAGCCGCTGTCAGGTGCTCAAGCCTAGGCGCTGGTGGGGCCCATCGACCTGCCAAGAACTGGTCCGCGGCGCGACGGTGTTGACCGGTTGCCGGTGGTCTCACAGGGTCGTTCTCCGGATCCTGGGCAGGCGGGCGTCAACGGGGACGTCACCGGGGACGTCACCGGCCCGCGGGTCGTTCTAGGCACGTCAAGGCTACGCAGGGTCACATCGGGCGCCCGCACGCCGGTCGTCACGACTGCCGGCCAGCGTTGATGACCCGCGGCCGTGGCGACGGCTCAGGCAAGGTCGCCCACCACGACGTCAGAGTGCTCGGGCATGGCGGCCGCCGTCATCGCTGCGGCACGCAGCCAGGCTCGTCGGGTGCGTCGGTGAAGGCGGTCGTAGGTGAGCACGCCGTCGACCATGGCGGGGTCGTGGGGGACCACGCTGACCTGCTCTGGCGCAAGCAGCTGGCCGCTGGCGGCTGCGGCCACGGCGGCGCGGTGGGTTCCCGGCTCGGCCTCGGTCAGGACACCGACCGCGCCACGCGCCAGCGCCGCATGGTGGCCCCCGCGGTGAGTCAGCGCCTCGAGCAGACGCCGTCCGCTCGCGATGACGGCCGGGTGGGGGGTGGCGACCACCACGAGCTGGTCGGCGGCGGCGACAGCCGCCTGCCAGGCGGGGTCCTCGGCGCTGGCGCCGGTGTCCACGACGACCAGGCGGTAGTAGGTGGCAAGCAGGCCGTGGAGCTCAGCGACGTCGGCTGCACTCCAGGACTCATCCAGGGCGCCGGCCGCCATCGCACGGCCGGGCAGGACGTCGTACAGGTCCTCGTCTTGGTGGTGGACGAAGGACATGAGGTCGCTGGCCCGCGCGTCGGTCCACAGAAAGTCGTCCAGGTGGTCGCGCAGGTCGATGGCGCTGGCGTCGTGCTGGCGGTGCTGGGTGCGCCAGCCCAGCGTGCCGGCGCCGGCGGCTGCGTCCCAGGCCACCACAGCGCCGCCGTGGCGGGCGAAGACCGCTGCCAGCATCGCTGTCGTGGGGGTGCGCCCTGCACCGCCCTTGGGGTTGACCACGGCGATGGTGCGCGGCCCTGTCCAGAACCGTCGGGCCGCGGCGTGGTCTGCGCGCTCGCTGCGCTCGGCGGCGCCCGGGCCCACGCGCAATCCGGCTCGCACCAGCAGTCCCCGCCAGCCGCGCTGGGCGGGCAGGGCAGCCGGGGCTGGGCTGGTCAGCGGCTCGGGTGCAGGCTGCGAGGCGGGAGAGGACTGCGGTGCGGGAGCGCTGAGGAGGGCGCTGGGGGCTGGCTGCTGCATGGGACCGGTCGTGATGACCTCGGACTCGACCAGGTCGTCGTCGAGCCAATCGTCGAGCTGGTCGTCAAGCTGGTCGTCGAAGGGACCGCCGAGCCTCTGCTCGACAGGGTCCCTCAGGGGCGCAGAGACGGCGGAAGCGACGACCCATCGGCTGGCGTCTGCGGCGGGCGGGGCCTCTGGCTTGATCACCGGAGTCACCACGGGGTCGACGACGACGCTGGTGGTGCCCGGGGCGGTCTGTCGCACGATGACCTCGGCGGTCGGAAGGTCACTGGGGCGCGGCTCGCGCCCCAGCGGGGGCGCGGCCGGGGCAGGGGTGGGATCAGTGCCCTTGACGATGCTGTCCCAGTCCGGCTGCGGTACCCGGGCGCTGGCACCGGCCAAGCGGTTGCGTGAGGCGAGCAGCTGCTCCTGCATCGACCGCGGGGCCGCTGACGCCTGCTGCCCGCCAGGCGCGCCGGTGGGCGCCGACGACGGGTCGTCACGCAGATCCGCGGCGGGGGTCTCTGCTCGAACAGGTTGTGCTGCCTCGCTGACGTCCACCTGGCTGGGAGGGGGCTCGGCCGGGGCGGATAGCGGCGGAACGATCTTTAGGCGGCGCGGCTTGGAGACCCAGGGGTCTTCAACCTCACGCTTGGGAGCCGGCGGTGATGAGGGCGGCGGGGACAGCGCCGGTGGCGGCAGGGGAGGCTGCGCGGCCGGGGTCGGCGGTGAGGTGGAGCGCGAGGTGGTCTGGCCGGAGCTGCTGCCGGGATGCTGGGCTGGCACCGGATGCGGGCCTGCGGCGCTCACGTCCCACAGGTGGCGGTCCTGCTCGGACTCGATGACGACGCGGGCTAGGCCGCTCTCGCCAGCCACGGATGCGGCGTAGCGCAGAGCCACGCGCTCGGCGGCCCCCGTCGTGCGGCAGTCCCAGGACCGACCCTGGCGATCTTCAGCGGGGCTCAGATGCAAGATCGCGCGGCCCTCGCCTGCGTCCTGGACGAAGAAGTGCAGGTGATGACGCTGGACTGGACTGGTCCCCTCGAACGGCCCCGGGGTGGCACCGGGCAGGTCAGAGGCCGGTCGCATGGGCTCGGGGGCGTTCACGCCGGCTCCTGCCATCTCGTCTGCTTAGTCGCCTGCTGGGTCATCTGAGGTGTCATCTGAGGTCTCGCCTGCGGGGAGGTCGTCATGAGGAGTAGGTGGTGGCGTCCTCGACGCGCCAGCTAGCTCCATCGGGCACGAGGGAGACGTAGACGACCACCGGTGGGAACAGGTCGGCGCTGGTCCAGCCGTCGGAGCCGTGAGCCGTGATGGTGGCGTTGACCAGCCGGTAGCTCTCGGTGTCGCTGTCGGGAGCGTCTGGGGTGCTGGTGGAGCTTGCTTCGACGCTGGTCCAGCCGCTGCGGAAGGCCAGGTCGCTCCACGCCGCCCCGCCGCTGCTGACGGGGGCCTGCGCGAGCGTGGCCGCCAGGGTCTCGGTGCTGAGCTGCGCGGCTCGCTGCTGGGCTGCGCTGGGGCTGGTGTCGGTGGTGGTGTCCATCTGCCAGGTGGCCGCGACGAAGGTGGCAGCGATGACGTCGGGGTCAGCGGTCCTGGACCAGGTCAGCTGCGGCGGCCGGCTG
Source organism: Streptomyces sp. NP160 (assembly GCF_006335115.1). Classification (GTDB taxonomy): domain Bacteria; phylum Actinomycetota; class Actinomycetes; order Actinomycetales; family Quadrisphaeraceae; genus Quadrisphaera. The sequence goes on along the minus strand of NZ_VDMJ01000041.1, from coordinate 22,659 downwards.
CCGGCGGGCACGGTCAGGGTCTCGGTGCCCGCCTGGCTGCTGGCGCTGCCGCTCGCGCTCGCAGTGGCGTCGCCGGTGGCGGCCGAGGTGGTGGCCGGGGTGCTGGAGGCGCTGGTAGTCCCGCCGGTGGGGATGCTGGGCTCGCTGCTGCTGGAGGCGGCGCTCATCGCTGTGCTCGAGGTGGTGGTGGGGTCCGAGGCGTCGGGTGACCCGCACGCGCTCAGGGTGAGAACGGCCCCCAGGGCGAGGGCCAGGGCAGTGGTGGTGCGAGCCGGTCTGGCAGCGCGGTCGCCACTTCGGGTGGGTCTGGGAGCCCACAGGCGAGCAGGGACCGTCGGTGTGGTCCTCATGGGGCGGGGTCCTTCGTTGTCGCTCATGGCAGCGGCACCCGCGCGGCCAGGGTGAAGTCCATGCGGGCTGTGGTGATCCGTGCGGCCAGCCCGGTCCTCGGCTCCTCGATCATCTTGCCGTCGCCCACGTACATAGCAACGTGGTTGGCGCTGGCAATACCGCCGTAGAACAGCAGGTCACCGGGCTGTAGCTGGTCCGCCGGCACCGCGTTGCCCTGGTAGGCGCTGGCTTGGGCAGCGGCGGTCCTGGGGAGGGTGAGCGCGCCGCCGGTGGCTTGGTAGAAGCCGTACTGCATGAAGCTCGAGCAGTCCCAGCCCACTGTGCCAGCGCCGCGCCCGAAGCCCTTGGAGGGTCCGTTGACGCCCCCACCGCCCCAGACGTAGGGGGTGCCGAGGGCGTCGGTGAGCACGTCAATCACTGCGGCGTAGTCGCCGGTGCCAGCGACTCCACCCGGCAGCCCGACGGTGGTGGTCAGGGTCGCGCCGTAGGTCTGAGCGAGCGCCAGGATGCGCGGGCCGTAGGCCTGGGTCTCGGCGAAGGGTGGGACGCCGCCGTACTTGGTGACGTTGCCGAGGCCAGCGTTGTAGGCGGCCAGCGTCAGGAGCTGGACGTCGCCCTGGACCGCGCCGCTGGCGATCAGGGGTTCGATCTTGGCGGCGAGGTCGCACATGAAGCGGCCTTGGGCGGGGATGGCGTCGGCCGGGTCGAAGGGGTCAGCGCGGCCGTCGCCGTTGGCGTCCGCGCCCCAGGTGGCCCAGGTGCCGGGCATGAACTGGGAGATGCCTTGGGCCCCCACGGGAGAGGTGGCCTCGGGGTTGAAGCCGCTTTCCTGCTTGCCCTGGGCGGCCAGCAGCGTGGCGGGGATCTGGGTGCACAGCGTCCCGGCAGCGTTGTAGAGCGGCACCAGGTCCGGCGGCACCTCCGTGCCGGTCGCCGCCAACGCTCCGGTGAGGCTGCCGGAGGTGGCCTGCTGCTGGGCGGTCTGGTTCATCAGCGGCAGGAACGCCAGCGCGACAGCGATGACGGCGACGACAGCGACGGCCGCGACGATGATGGTTCCTGAGCTGACGCCGGTGACTGCGGCCAGCACCGAGACGATCACAGCGGCGATGCGCTGGGTGATGACGGCCGCGGCGCGGGCCACGAAGGTCCCACCGGTGCGACCGCCTCCACTGAGCAGGGCCGCGACCCGGCTGGCCGTGCCGGGCGTTCCGGCGGCGGCCGCGCGGGTGCGGCGCAGCAAGGGGCTGCGTCGCGTGAGGTGGGGCCCTCGCATCAGGCGGGGACCGACGGGGGTGCCTGTCCGGCTGGACACCGCGCGCGCAGAGGGGGTGCGCGCGCTGCCGACTGGGCTGCTGGTGACTCGGGAGCGGATGCGCGGCAACGTCGGGGTCGTGCCGCCGTAGGTGAGATCAGTGCCCGGGGGCGCCGCTGCGGCTGTGCCGGCAGCGCTGCCAGGACCGCTACCAGGACCGCCGCCGGGACTGCCGCCGGGACTGCCGCCGGGACTGCCGCCGGGTCTGGTGTCGGGACTGGTGCCGGGAGCAGTCCCGGGCACCGTGGGGGCACTGGCGGTCGAGGCCCCAGCGCTGCGCGCGGTGGGCACCGCACCCGCTCGAGGACTGCTGCCCGGGGAAGCTGGGGTGTTCGGTGCTGCGGCGGTGCGGATGCGTTCGGCGCCTTCACCGGCGTTGCGCTGTACCCGGCGGATGCGGTGCTCGGCGGCTCCCGAAGCGACTCTGGCTGCGCCGGCTCCCACGCGCAGCGCATCAACAGAGAGGTCCTGCCCGCGGTCGTTGTCGCCGTCGTGAGTGCCGGAGGGCTCCTCAGCGCGCGCCAGGCCGGCTACGGCACTCGCACCGCGAGCACTAGAGGCCATGGCGGTGCTGACCGGGGCGATGCGTCGAGCGCCGGCAGCGACGTTCAGTTCGTGGAAGCTGAGCTTGAACTGCCCCCTGGGGCGCGGTGCGGCCATCGGGTCAGGCCGTCTCGGCGAACTTGGTGCTGAACAGGCGGTAGAGGCGCCCGGTGCGTTCCATCTGGTTGTCGAAGGGGATGAAGGCGTTGCCGGACTTCAACAGGCCGGTGCCGGGAGCGACGCCGGTGAACAGGTCGCGCTGCTCCTCGGACATGCGCAGCAGGTCTCGCACGGCGTCGGCGTCGGTGGCCGACTGGTTCAGCAGCATCAGGAAGTCGGAGTTGGCGAGCATCAGGCGCGCGTTCTGGTAGCCGAGCAGCTCCTCGATGTTCTGGGTGATGCCGGTCAACATCAGGCCCCACTTGCGGGCGCGCTTGAACATCGTCAGGAAGTGCTCGCCGGTGTCGGCGCTGCGGAAGAGCATGTGGAACTCGTCGACGTACAGCCAGGTGCGTCGTCCGCGGGCGCGGTTGGCGGTGACGCGCTGCCACACCTGATCGAGGATGATCATCATGCCGATGGTCTTGAGCTCCGCGGAAAGATCGGCGATGTCGAAGCACACCAGCCGGCCCTCCAGGCGGACGTTGGTCTGCCTGCTGAACGAGCCCAGCGAGCCGTCGGTGTAGAGGTCCAGAGAGCGCGCCAGGCCGCGCGCCTCGGGGTCCTCCAGGGCGCGCAGGGCATCGCGCAGGTCCGTCAGGGTCGGTGGGGTCCGGTTCTCGGGGTCCAGGGCGTAGGCGCGCAGCAGCTCTACGGTGCTGCGGTCGATCAGGCCGAGCTCGCCGGGGCTGAGGCCGTCCGCGCCACCGATGAGCGCCTTGGCCAGGCCCAGGACAAAGTGTGCCTTGGCCAGGATCGGGTTCTCCGCGGCGCTGTCCAGGTCGATGGCCATGGCGTTGATGTGGGTTTGTCCGTCAGCGCTCAGGGCGATGCGCTGTCCGCCCAGCTCCTCGGTGAGCGCGGCGTACTCCCGCTCGGGGTCGATGATGATGACGTCGTCGTCGGTGGTGAGCAGTACCGAGAGGGCTTCGGCCTTGCTGGCGTGGGACTTGCCCGATCCTGAGGTGCCCAAGATGAACCCGTTGCCGTTGATCGCCTCGGCGCGGGAGGCGATCACGGGGTTCCCGGAGCGGGCGTTGATGCCGTAGCAGATGCCGCCGGCGTCGATGAGCTCCTGGGTGGTGAAGGGGTGCATCGCTGAGACCACACCGGTGGTCAAGGTGCGCTCCATCGGCAGGGCTCGGTACCCCAGCGGAAGCTCGGTGCGCAGTGCGTCGACACCCATCCATGTCAGCCGCTGACCGCCGCAGCTGTGCGAGCGCAACGTGGTGGTCACCATCTCCACCAGGGAGTCCAGCGCGGCCTTGGTCGGGGCGGTGACCCCGATAGTCGTCAAGGTCGACCACAGGCGCTCGGTGCTGGACTCCAGCTCCCGGCGCAGCTCCTTGGCCTCGTCGCGGGCAGTGGTCAGCCCGTGGGGGACCTGGTCGGCGTCCAGGCCCTTCTTGGCGGCTCGCTTCTTCTCGTTGATGTACTGCATCTCGAGGTTGGCGATCTGGCCGCGCACCAGGTCCAGCCCGTCGGCGTTGTCGTAGGGCTGCAGGTGCATCGAGATCGTCAGGTCACCTCGGATCTCGGCCAGGTCGCTGATGAGGCGGTCAGACAGCCACGCCGGCAGCCTCCCGACCCAGACGCTGGCATGGAAGCAGGCGTCCGCTCCCTCGCCCAGCACGAGGTGGCTGGGCGCGACCTCGACCCTGCGTGGCGCGACGGCCTCCAGGGTGGGGTGGTCAGGGGTCCAGGTGAAGCGCTCGCCGCGGCGGGTCTTGCTGGCGAGGAGTTCCAAGCGCTCGGCGCGTCCCAGGGGGCGCACGGTGCAGCCGAGCTGGCGCAGGCTGGCCTGGGCGTCGGTGATGGTGCGGTGCAGGCGCTCACAGGCCTGCTCGCGGTTCTTCTCGCCCTTGAGGGTGAAGGTGATGTAGCGCCTGGTCAGCACGTTGCCGCGAGAGGTCGACAGCTTGCGGGTGATGTGGGTGTTGAAGTCCTCGCGAAGGTCGTCCTCGGCCTCACCGGCGTAGGACATGCGGGCCAGGCGGCCGAAGGCGTCGGAGTCACGCACCTCGTTGACGATGGTGATGTGCAGGGCGACGGCGCCGCCGAAGCCGTTCAGCCAGCGTCCCCAGCGGTTGAGGATGTCGGTCTGGACCTCCTCGGGGCTGAGCAGGTAGGAGATGTCTCCAGCCTCAGCGCTGATGGACCAGGCGTCTTCCCCGAGCCAGGCGACACCGTCGGGGAGCATGGCCTCGTAGGGCACCACGCGCAGCGCGCCGCCGGTCGGAGGAATCTTGGTCTTGCGCGCTCTGCTGCGCTTGCCGGAGCTGCCGTTGGCCTTTCCGTTGGGGTCGGTGGACCCGCCTGAGGTGCTGGTCGCGGAGCCGTCTGAGAGGGCGGAGGGCTTACGCCGAGCGCCGAAGCCCGCGGGGCTGACGCTGGGGCTCGGGGCGGCTCGGGCCCAGCGCCCGGGCAGGGAGGCCCCGTCCTTCGAGTTCGGCGACGTCGGGGCGCTGGGAGTCTCGCTGGCGACGTCGTTCCTCTTCGATCTGCGCATCACCGGACTCATGGACCAGCACCTTCTTTCCCACGAAACGCTCGAAGACGTAAGGCATGAACCGCTCGGGCTTGAGCCCTCTGGGCCTCCACCAGCCCACGGCTACGACGGGGACCAGGACCGGCCAGAGCAGGTAGCCGTTGGCACCGGTGCCCCACAGCAGCCAGGTGAACAGCGCCATGACCGGCAACGCGCACGCCACCACGGCCAGCTGGCGCCAAGAGCACCCGAAGAGGACCTTCGCCTCGTAGGCGCGGATGTCGCGGTAGACCTTGACCTCAAGTGCCACCTCAGGCCTCCCCGACGACGGCGCGGCTGACCTTGACCGACCCGAACAGCAGCAGGCCGAGGATGAGCGGGCCCAGGAAGAACTGGCCGATGTTGTCGGTGACCAGGGCGAAGACGTCGGTGTCGGGCGCCACAGTGATCCCTTGGGTCAGGCGAGCGCCGATCGAGGCCTGGTAGAGCTTGATGGCGATGATGAGCACGGCGCCGTGCAGCGCGATGGCGGCGTAGGCGCGGACGTAGTTGGTGCCGATGCTCTTGGTCTCCTGGTGCCCCCAGAAGGCCATGGGCAGCGAGGCGAAAGTCGTCATGAGGTAGAGCTGCAAGAACCGGACGAAGATCATGGCGATCACAACTCCGGAGATGATGGCGACGGCCAGCCACGGGATCAGCAGGATGATCAGCACGGTGAGCTGGTCGGTGATGCCGAGCGACTCGACCTGGTCGGTCAGCTGGTCGCCCAGGGGAGTCGTGGGAGTGCCGGCGCCGACGTTGAGGCCGTTGGCGCTGTTGGCGATGCGGGTGACGACCTCGTCGATGCCGCCCAGCAACAGCGTGGCCTGTGAGGTGATGGTCAGCAGGATGGCGACTTTGATCAGGGTGACCGTGATCTGGCGGACGCCCATCTGGCCGTCACCGGAGTCCATGCGAGCGGCGTTGCTGCCCAACTCCAGGACGGCGATGATCGCCAGGACCAGTGCAGTGATGGGGACGACCGCCGCCTGGTGCAGGTCGACGGCGGCCTGGTACAGCGTGGCGTTGTAGGCCGCAGGGTTCAGCAGCAGGTCATCGGTGGTCCCGGCGCTAGCACCCTGGGACAGGGTGTTGAGCATGGCGATGATGAACTGGTCCACGGGCGCCTCCGGGTGATGCCTGGGGCGTCAGGGCACAGCGATGGTGTTGAACAGCTGAGCCGCCGCGATGATCAGCCCGCCGCCGACGACCTGCCAGATGCCGGACTGGATCTGGGGACCTTCCTGGTTGCGCAGGCCCCCCGCCAGGACGATGACGCCCCAGACGAGCCACAGGCCGCCGCCCACGGTCACGAACTGCACGATCAGGTTCAGGACGGTGGTGAGCATGCCGGTCAGGCCTCCCTGCTGCCGAAGGCCTCGGGGAGATGGTCAGCGATGACGCTGACCGGTAGCCGAGAGAGTCGATCAAGCAAGCTCTCCACGACCGTCCTTCCGTTGGACCGTTTCTGTAGGAAAACCATAGCGGCCCAGCCTGCGTACTGGGGGCACTACTCGGGGGCCAGGGCGGGGCATCGGCAACCCCTCCCTCGAGTGGCTCCCGACCCTTCATGAGACCCGGGGAGGCGAGATCACTCACGTCACGGGCGCCGCATTGACCCCATTTGAGCAGGATCGAAGACGCGGTGTTGGCCCCGGATGACGAACCAGCGCAGGTGGCAGCCCCGTTGGACGCTCGGGACCGTGGGTCGACCTCGGAGGCGACGTGGCCCCGGGACGGCAGCCCGCGCCTGTCTATGTCAGTTGAGTCACCGGTACTTGTTCTAGGTAGGATCACACGACGATCGGCCTAGCCTGGGAGTAGACGATGGCCAGCCCGCAGTACGCCGGGGGACCAGCCGAGTCCAACGACCCGAGCATCGAGACGACCCCGCGGATGTCCCCGCGGGCGGTCTCCCTGGCCCGCGCTGCAGACTTGACTCAGCAACGCCCTGCCGCAGCAGCGCCCAGCGCCCAGCGTGAGGGCCCAGGTCGCCCGATCGAGCTCGCCGACCGGCCTGACGCGACGGCGCCCCGAGCGCACGGGTCTCGCCCGGCCATCCAATCCACGGCTGAACCGGGTTTGTCCTCCTCTACCCGCCCGGCTGCGCAGTCGGCCGCGCAGCCGCCTGCACGGTCAGCCACACACCAGGTCGCGCAGCCCGCTGCGGCCCCCTCGACGGAGGACCGTTCCTCCTTCCTGCGCCCGGACAGTGACCGGAGCCCGGCCACCCAGGGCTGGCGCGGACTGCTGACCCGGATGGGCCTGCCCCAGGCACCCGGACCGCGTGAGGCCGCCGAGCGCGCCGACATCGCCGCCGTCGCCGCTCACTGGCGAGGGCCGCGGACGGTTTCGGTGGTCAACTCCAAGGGCGGCAGCTCGAAGTCGACCACCGCCGCGCTGCTCTCAGCCGTCTTTGCCCGCTACGGCGGCACGGGGGTGCTGACGTGGGAGAACAACCAGACCCGCGGCACCCTGGGCTGGCGTACCGAGCAAGGCTTCCACGACGCCACGCTGATGGACCTGCTGCCCGCCGTCCCCTCACTGCTGGAGCGCCAGGCGCAAGTTGGAGACCTGGCCTCCTTCGTCCACCACCAGACCCAGGACCGCTACGCGGTCCTGCGCGCCCAGCCGATGCTGCTGGCCGATGAGCAGCGGATCAGTCCGGAGGACGTCAGCGCGATCCACGAGGTCGCCAGCAAGTACAACCGGCTGATCGTGATGGACTCCGGCAACGACGAGTCCGACCCGATGTGGCGGCGCATGGTCGACCACACCGCCCAGCTGGTGGTCGTCACCACCACCCGCGACGACCACGCCGAGGTCGCATCGCTGCTGCTGCACACCCTCGCCCAGCGCGACCCGCACCGCGCTCAGCTGGCCAGCAACGCCGTCGTCATCGTCAGCCAGGCTGACCGCAACGCCACCAAGGCGGACCTGCAGCGGGTCGCCGGTGGCTTCGCCAAGCAGGCCCGCACCGTCGTCACCATCCCGTTCGACCCGGCCATGGTCGAGGGCCAGCTCCGGCTGGACGCCCTGCGCCCGGCCACCCGACGCGCCTGGCTCTCTGCTGGTGCTGCCGTCGCGCGTGGCCTGTGAGCACAACCGAAGGGGGCAGCACGCCCATGCACCAGACCGTCGACCCTAAGCCGCGGCTGGAGTTCGTCGCCGCTGGCGACAGCCTCGACGGCACAGAGGTCGACTCCGGCCAGGTCCACACCGGAACCCTGGACATCGGGGAGTCGGTGCTGACCTGTGGTGCTCCCACCGACGCGGGTCTGCGCGCCGGCGTCATCGCCGTCGCGGCCGTCATCGCCGCTCAGCTGGGACGTCCGGTCCTGCTACGCGTCACCGATGCCACGGGCGCCACGGACACCCGTGACCTGGCGGTCCGCCCCGACGGCGTGGTGGAGGTCCCCAGCTCCGAGGGGACCATCACCGGCGATGAAGACCTCGCGCAGTTCACCGGGCCCTGCCGTGCCTGTGGGGAGGAGCAGGAGGTCATCGCGGCCAGCTGCTCGCAGTGCGGCACCGTGGAGCCCCTGCGCGTCTCGGCGCACGGCGAGGTGCCGCTGGCTGTGCTGGCGACCCTGCCTGAGGCGGCAGGTGAGGAAGGCGCACCCGAGGGCCAGTACGACCCCTTCGACGAGGACCGCCAGGTCGAGGAGCCCAACGGCGCAGGGGTGCACGACCCCTCGCACGATGTGCCGACGTGGCCTCTGGTGCTGGTCATGCTGATGGAGCACGGCGGAGCCAACGTCAGGATCGACGCCGAGCAGTGGCCCCTGCGGGCGGAGTCGATGGCTGCGGTGCGTGCCCTGTCCTTCGAGCACATCCGCCAGCACGGTGCCGTGCCGCTGGGGCGGCCCGTACGCGCCGACGTCATCGACCCCACGGCGGACCCCACTCAGGTCATCGTCGGATTGGACGGAGACGTCACTCGCGTTCCCGACGGCGCTGCACCGACATCAACTCGCGCCGAGGAGCCCCCGGTCGTCCCCGTGGTCATGGCGGCCAGCCCCCGCAAGAAGTCGGCCCCCCGCCAGCGACCGGCGGGTAAGCACGCGGGTCGGGGCAACCAGCTGCTGGTGATCGGCTCCACCTCCGCTCTGGCCGCCCTGGTCATCGCCGCCCTGGCAGTACCGCAGTCGATCTCCCCCATCACCACGGTGCTCGGCCTGGGAACTGAGCCCACCGGTGCCACTACCGCCACCCCCGAGCCCACCCCGGCCCCATCCAGCGCGAACACTGCACCTGAGGGCTCCGCGGGCGGCAGTGCTGGCGGCCAGAGCCCTACGGGTGGTCGCACTACCGCGTCCCCGCGCAGCGGCGGCGAGGAGACCGAAGTGGCTCCGCAGTCCTCGGGAGCACCCCAGACCACCCCGGACGCGCTGGCGCCCACGGCACCGACTGCCCCGGTCAGCACCCCCGGAGAGCAGGCGCCCACATCGGCGCCGAGCGCTGTTGAGTCCTCCCCCGTCCAGTCCTCGGCGCCGTCAGCGGCACCTTCAGCGTCCTCTGGCGATGACCGCCGCGAGCCGCAGGACACCAGCGCGCCGGCCAATGCCGACCCGGACCAGCCTCGACGCACGACCTCGCCGTCCCCCGCGGCTGACGGGTCCATCACCGTGGCGGCCGGGGACAGCCTCAGCGCCATCGCCGACCAGGTCGGCGAGAGCGTCGAGGACCTGGTGGCCGCGAACGACCTGCGCTCGGCTGACGAGATCGAGGCCGGCCAGCGGCTCGTCGTTGCCGGTCCTGCCGTGCAGGAGGCCGCGGAGCAGGCAGCCCAGCAGCGCTCCACCCCCGCGCCGGTGCGGCAGGACACCCCGCGTGTGGAGAGCAGCCGTGAGGAGCCGCACCGCGCACAGATGACCCCCGCTGCTGACGGGTCGATCGTCGTGGCCGCCGGACAAACCCTGGGAGCCATCGCCGACCAGGTCGGCGCCAGCGTCGCCGCCCTGGTGGCCGCCAACGACCTGCCGTCCGCAGACGAGATCAAGGCCGGTCAGGAGCTCGTCGTGGCGGGTCCGGCCCTGCGCGCGGCCGCCGAGTCGGACACCGCGGAGCAGCAGCCGGCTGCCTCAGATGGCGATGCCCCCGCCGCCGAGGCTGCGCCCGAGCAGTCCGCGGCCGGGGAGGAGATCACGGTCAAGCGGGGCGACACCCTGACGGAGATCGCTGAGCGGACCCGCACCAGCGTCGAGCAGCTGGCTGGACTGAACGCGCTGCCCTCCCCCGACCTCATCCTTGCCGGCCAGAAGCTACTGACCGCTCCCCCGGTCACCGATGCGCCCGCTGCTGCGGACGACGCAGATGCTCTCGCGCCGGAGGAACAGCCTGAGCCGGGCGCTGAGCCCACGACCGGGCCGGGTGCTGAGCCGACCGGCGAGCCGGCGACGGAGCCGACCGGCGAGCCGACGACGGCGCCGAGCGCAGGGCCGACGACGCAGCCGACGACGCAGCCGACGACGGAGCCGAGTGCGGGTCTGCCGGGTCTGCCTGACCTCGGGAACCTGGTGCCTGGGGTGGTCCCGGGCGCTGAGCCGACCGGCGAGCCGACCGGCGAGCCGACGACGCAGCCGACTGGCGAGCCGACGACGCAGCCGAGCGCAGGGCCGACGACGCAGCCGACTGGCGAGCCGACGACGCAGCCGACGACGCAGCCGACGACGCAGCCGACGACGCAGCCGACGACGCAGCCGAGCGCAGGGCCGACGACGCAGCCGACCGGCGAGCCGACGACGCAGCCGACTGGCGAGCCGACGACGCAGCCGACGACGCAGCCGAGCGCCGGCGTGCCTGACCTCGGGGACCTTGTGCCTGGGGTGGTCCCGGGCGCGAAGCCGACGACGCAGCCGACTGCCGAGTCGACCGTCGAGCCGTCGAGCACGCCGACCGTCGAGCCGTCGAGCACGCCGACCGTCGAGCCGTCGAGCACGCCGACCGTCGAGCCGTCGAGCACGCCGACCGTCTCCCCGTCCGTGGAGCCGGATGGGGCCCCCTCGCTGCGGGCGGAGCCGACTGCAGCGTCGACGTCGACGCTGACCGACCCGTCCAGCGCAACGCCGTCTGCGGAGCCGAGTGAGGCCCCCTCGCTATGGGCCGAGCCGACCGACCTCCCAGCAGCTGACCTGACCTCGACGATGGCGACGGTCTCTCAGCCGCGCACAGGCGAGGGCTCGAGCGACGGCGCTGGTGGTCTCGCCGGAGGCATCGCCAGCAGCCTCCTGCTGGTGGGCAGTACCAAGAAGCTCCGCCGTAGCCGCGACGTGTCGGCCGCCGCCACCCTGCGCGCGATGGTCACCTCTCTGACCCGGCCGGTCGGTGCATGGGCGGAGAGCAGCACCGAGCAGATCCAGCTCTCCGCGCTGCGCCCCGGCGGCGCACTGCACTCCCACGCAGGCGACCTGGACATCGCTGTGGGAGCAATCGAGGACGGAGAGTCCTGGCAGGCCGCCGCCGAGGGGACCTACGCGGACCGCTGGCGGACCAGTCTGAGTCACCTGCGCGAACTTCGTACGGGCCAAGGATCGACCTACATCCGCTTCGCCCATGAATGGAACGCTCCCTGGCACCCCTGGCGGGTACGCCAGGAGGAAGTGACCCCCTTCAGTCGCGCGTGGAGCCTGTACAGCTCCCTGCGGCGCGAGGTCTTCCCCGAGGCCCGGCTCGTTTTCTGTGTCGCGCGCCAGTCCGACGGCCTCGGAGCCGCCTGGACCGACGCCATCCCCAGCGCAGACGACGTCGACCTGTTCGGCGTGGACTACTACATCGCCAGCGACGAGGGCGCTGAGCACTCCCCCGACGACTTCGTCGCGGGACTGCTTCAGCGCGACCGGTTCGGCGCCCCGGTGGGCCTGGAGGCCCACCGCCTCCACGCCGAGAGCCAGGGCAAGCCCCTGGTCATCGGTGAGTGGTCCCACCTCAGCCAGAGCGGACCCGCCGCCGGGTTCGCTCAGGGCCTGCGCACCTACGTCGCCAGCCACGCGGGCACCGGCGCCGGCCAGATCGCCTATGACGTCCCTCTGTCTTGGTGAGGACTGCATGAAGACCCTTCCCAGCTGGCCGCTCGTCTCCGTCGTCGCCTTTCCCACCGGCCAAGGCATCGTCCGGGTCGACAACGAGCACCACCGGGTCCAGGCGACGTCCCTGGAGCTCGCGAGAACAGAGGCCCTGGCGTACGTGGCCGAGCACGTGGCTCGCGTGCACGGCAGGGCTGTGCGCGTGGACGCCCACGACCCCGAGGGCTACTGCCAGCTGATGGTCACGCCCGAGGGGGCGGTTCGCCTCAGCGATGACAGCTTCGGGCTCACCACGCCGACACCCCCGGCCGCCTCGGGCCCCTCGGCCTCGACGGAGGCCTTCGACATCACCAGCGGCGAGGCATCTCTACCGCGGCAGCTGCGCTGGACCGACCGCGGACAGGTCGCCCGCGTGGGTGGGACGACGCTGCTGGCCGCCACGGTCATCGCCGCAGGTGTCGCCGCCAGCGGACACCTCCCCCGACGCCAGTCCGACATCGCGCTGACTGCGGCCACTCCGACCGCGACCCCCACCCCCGCAGCGGCCCCAGTGCGCGCCACCTTGCACATCGAGGCCGAGGGGCCCGTCACGGCCACGCTTATCGTCGACGGCGACAGCCAAGCCGCAGTGGTCACCAACGAGCCCACCGCCACCGAGGCCCAGCCCGCGCAGACCACAGCCGCGCCGTCGGCAGCGTCCAGCACCTTCGCCACAGGGCAGGCCAGCACCTCGACGCCGATTCCCACCGCCTCGGCGGCCCCGGCGGTGGCAGCGCCAGCGCCGACGACCACTCCAAGCACCACCCCTTCGGGACGGGCCAGTGCTTCGACGATCACGCCCGCTGCCTCCGTCCCCTCGAACGCGACGCCGGTGAGCACCGCCACCGCCAGGCCCTCTGCGACGCCAACCTCGGCCGCAACCGCGCTGACCAGGACGACGGCGTCCGCCTCCCCGAGCGCCGGCAGCGTCGAGGCGAACGGCGAGGAGAGCGACGAGCCGACCTGGACGGCCGCCGACGACGCCGAGCTCGACGAGGCGATCGACGCAATGACCCGAGCCGGAGACAACGCTGACGCGCTGGCACAGGCCGGGATCACCGCCGACCCGGACAGAGTCGAGCGCCCGAGCGCCTCCCCCACCGATTCCGCCACGTCGACCCTGCCGGCCGGCGAGGGCCAGGTCACGGCCGCCCCGTCGGCCGCCCCGACCGGGGCTCCTACAGCGACCGCCACGGCGAGCAGCGCGTCGACGTCGACCCCCGCAGCGACCTCGACTCCCTCGGCGCAGCCCACCGCGACCCAGCGGGCCGGTGCCCCTGCCTCGACGTCCACCGCCGAGCCGAGCACGGAGCCCACCGCCGAGCCCACCGCGGAGGCGGCTGCGGAGCCGACCGCCGGCCCGACGTCGACCACCACCACCCGCGAGCAGCAGCCGGCCCCTGTGCCGGTCCCCGACGACGAGGACGAGCAGCAGGAGCTGGGCTCCGCGTCCTCGACGACCTCACCCACCGGGGAGCAGACCCGCACCACGGCACCTGAGCGCACCGACATTAATGACGCCACCACCACCGCGACGGCTACCGCCGGCGGTGGGTGGCTGTCCGGGGCCTCTGGAGACGGCGCCGACGACGGCCAGCTCGGCGCCTGGCGCGGCAAGCCCATCGCCATCGGCGGCACCTGGGCCGACCGGGGCGACAACCAGACCGAGCTGTGGTCCATCGCTGATGGCGGGGAATGGGCCGGCTTTGACGGCGCCCTGGACATCGCCCCCGGCGGCCTGCTGGCAGGCGAGTCCTGGTCGGCCGCCGCCTCCGGGGCCTACGACGACCGCTGGCGCGCCTCCCTGGCCAAGATGGCCGACCTGCGCGCCGGTGCGGGCACCACCTACATCCGCCCCTTCCACGAGTTCAACCTCGGCGGGTGGGACTGGTCGGTCCAGCCCGGCGACGCCGAGGACTTCAAGACCGCCTGGGCGCGCTACCGCGACATCCAGCGCGAGGTCTTCCCTGAGGCGAAGCTCGTCTACGGCGTCAACGTCACCAGCTCAGGCACCGACCTGGACTGGCGCACCACCTGGCCCGGCAAGGACAACGCCGACGTGCTGGGCGTGGACACCTACAACGGCTGGCCCACCATCAACAGCGACGCCCAGTTCAACGAGCAGGCCAACGCCCGCGGTGACGGAGGCATCCCCATCGGCCTGAACGCCTACAGCGAGCAGGCCCGCGAATGGGGCGTGCCGCTGGCGGTGCCGGAGTGGTCCGGACGCGCGGAGATGGGCGACGAAGCCGCCTACGTCGAGGGCATGACCAGCTGGTTCGCCCAGAACGCCGGCAGCGGCCCCGGCCAGCTGCTCTACGAGATCGTCTTCAACGCACCCCAGGACGACAACAACTTCAAGCTCTTCGGGGACACGCGGATGCCGGAGTCCTCCGCTGCCTACCAGCAGGCCTACTCCGACGGCGTCGCCAGCAGCACCGCAGCGCCTGCGCCGGCGACGAGTGCCGCAGCGCCTGCGCCGGCGACCAGTGCCGCCGAGCAGGGCGAGCAGGTCGAGCAGGGCGACGGCGAGGCGAGCGAGGAGCCCACCGCCTCGACGCCGACCGCGCAGGACGCAGGCGACGAGCCCACCGAGGGCGACGTCGACCAGCGCGACCAGGCCCAGGACGAGCGAGTGGACGAGCAGGAGGACGGGCAGGCCGAGGACAGCGCAGCTACCACCTCGAGCACGACCGAGCAGCCCACCACCACGCAGCGGTTCACCTCTGAGGCCGGCGGGCCGACCGCTGGCGCCAGGACCGCTGGGACGGTCGCCGCCGACAGCGCCGGCGGCTGGCTCTCCGGAGCCGCTGGAGACGGCGTCGTGGACGGTTCCTTGGGCCAGTGGCGCGGCAAGCCCGTCCAGATCGCCGGCACCTGGCAGGACACCGGCGACGCCCAGACCCAGATGTGGAACCTCTCCCCCGGAGAGGAGTTCGGAGACTGGGACAAGCCCTTGGACCTGGCCCCCGGTGGCTTCAACGACGGCGACACCTGGGCCGCGGCCGCCAGCGGCGCCTACGACGACCGCTGGCGTGAGGGCCTGACCAAGGCCGCCAGCTACCGCCAGGGCAAGGGGACCACCTACATCCGGCCCTTCCACGAGTTCAACGGCACCTGGTACCCCTGGTCCGTCGCCCCCGGCCAGGAAGAAAACTTCAAGACCGCCTGGGCGCGCTACCGCGCCATCCAGCAGGAGGTCTTCCCCTCCGCCAAGCTGGTCTACAACCCGAACGTCAACTCCACCGGCGGGCTGGACTGGCGCAAGTCCTGGCCCGGTGCTGACCAGGTCGACGTGCTCGGGGTCGACATGTACAACGGTTCGCCCAAGCGCTACGACTCCGCCGAGGAGTGGGCCAGCGGCCTAGACGTCACCGGGGACGACGGCATCCCGATCGGCCTGAACGCCTACGCCGCGCAGGCCCGGGAGTGGGGCGTGCCGCTGGCGGTGCCTGAGTGGTCCGGGCGCGCTGAGCAGGGCGACGACCCTGCGTTCATCACCGGGATCGGCACCTGGTTCGCGGAGAACGCTGGTAGCGGCCCCGGCCAGCTCCTGTACGAGGTGATGTTCAACGTCGACCGCAACAACGACAACTTCCGCCTCTTCAACGGGACACGGATGCCGCAGTCCGCGGAGGCCTACCGCGAGGTGTTCTCCCGACCCGCCGCCAACGGCGGCGGCGAAAGCTCCGGCGCGACGGCGGTCACTGCGGCCAGCCGCGACCAGGCGCCCGCCGAGGACGAGCAGCAGGTCGCCGAGGATGCTGGCCAGAGCGGTGGCGACGGCGATGCCGAGCAGTCAGGCGATGTCAACGCCACCGCCGGGTTCGAGGACCGCACCGGCGAGGGCGACACTTGAAGATCAGCGGACCCCGCGCCGCAGAGCACCCCGTCGCCCACCCCGAGACCTGAGACGGGCCCCTCGACCAGCACGCCGACCAGCACGCCGTCGGGCGCGCGGGCGACGACGTCGAGCAGCACCTCGACGGGCACGCGGGCTGCCGCGGCTCAGGCCACCCCTGCCGCCGCTAGCGGCAGCAACCCGCTGGCCGGGGTGCAGCTGTGGGCCGACCCCGACAGCGACGCCGCCCGCGAGCTGGCCCAGCGCGGCCAGGACGGTCCCGGCGCTGCCGCCCTGGCCCGGATCGCGCAGACCCCCAACGCCGTCTGGCTGGGCGACTGGATGAGCGCGGAGCAGGCCCGTGCCCGCGCCGAGCAGGTCACCACCGCCGCTACCGCCGCCGGACAGGCCCCCGTGCTAGTGCTGTACGCCATCCCTGACAAGGACGCCGGCGGCTTCTCCGCCGGAGGCGCGGCCAACGCGGGCGCCTACATGGCGTGGGTGCAGGCCGTCGCCGACGGCATCGGGAACCGGCGCGCCATCGTCATCGTCGAGCCCGACGCCCTGGCACAGATAGACCAGGTCGGCGGAGGCGATGAGCGCACCGGGATGCTCCGCGACGCGCTCGCCATCCTGGCGGGCACCGGCGCGACGTCCTACCTGGACGCCGGCAACTCCGGGTGGGTCGACGCCGACACCATGGCCGCCCGCGTGCAGGCCGTCGGGCTCGAGAACGCCGCCGGAGTGGCGCTGAACACCTCCAACTTCAACCGCACCTCCGACGAGCAGGCTTACGGGGAGGCCCTGAGCGTCAAGCTCGGCGGGGTCGGGTACGTCATCGACACCAGCCGCAACGGCAACGGCCCCGCCACCGGCAACCTGGCCTGGTGCAACCCCGCCGGGCGCGCCCTGGGGCAGACCCCCACGACGAGCCCGAACGATCCCGCGGCGCCCCACAATGACGCGCTGTTGTGGGTCAAGCAGGTCGGGCAGAGCGACGGGGAGTGCGACCGCGGCGACCCGCCGGCGGGCACGTGGATGCCGCAGTACGCCATCGACCTGGCCGACGCCGCGTCCGCTCAGCCCGGTCAGCCCGGTCAGCCAGCCACTCGGACCGAGGAGCAGCAGTGAGCCCGTGGCTGGGAGCGCTGCGGCGGCGAGGCCCCGCCGCGCGCACCCAGCCCGCGGCGCGCCTCATGGCTGCGCCTTCCATGGGGCGTGAGCGGCCCGCGCCAGCCCCGGCACCACTGGGCGCGCGGGTGCGGACCGTCGTCGACACCGTCCGCTCCCTGAAGGAGGCGCCCAAGACCCCCGCAGAGATCGAGCGGGACACCGCGGCGCTGCGCGCCGACGGAGTCATCCCCGCGGACCTGCTGCACCGCGTCCTAGCCGGTGACAACGGCGCCACCGTGGACCTGACGGCGGTGCAGTTGACGACGTTGGCGGACTGCTACGGGCTCACACCGGCCTACTTCCTGGGCACCGACGCCGAGGTGGAGGAGATCGAGGCGGGTCTGGAGTACCTGCGCCTGGTCCGAGACCCCTCCACCATCGGCGTGCCCTACCTGTGCACCCGCAGCGGCGCGGTCAATGCGAGGCTGCTGCGCGCCCACAGCCAGCTCATGCAGGAGGCACCGCGGCTGCTGGCCGAGCACCGCGGCGGCACGGCGCCCCCGTCGACGGACCCTCCTGGTACGAGGTCCTGAGCGCTCAGCGCGACGCCGACCCCCAGTGCCAGTCCTGGTCGACCACGACTGCCGCGTCGAAGCGCCGCGCGCCCTCGCCGAAGATCAGCCAGGCGCCGGCCGCGCCGACGCCCATCAGCATCACCGCGCACGGCAGCGCCAACCAGGCGCCGCTGACCGCGGGCAGGATCACAGCCAGCAGCGCCACGAGCACGAACGCCAGGCCCCCGGCGAGCAGGGCCGCCACCCCGGCCAGCAGGCAGCGGATGTCAGCAGTCAGGGCGAGGGTGCGCGCGGCCATGGCGCTGCATCGGCAGACCAGCCAGCGACACGCAGGGTGACACGCCGTCAGCGACGGCGAGCACCCTTGGCAGCACCGTGACGGTCCCAGCCGTCAGCGGTGCGGGCGCCACCGGCATCACGGTGACCAGGCGCCAGGGCCCCGTGCGCCAGGTGCTCGAGCACGGTGGCGACCGTGGCGGGCCACCTTTCTCCCCCCCGCGACCGCTCCCCGCCTCAGGGCTTGCTTTGCGGTGAGGGACCACCTGACGTGCAGCGCTCCGACCAGGCCGGGACGCGCCCCGGGAGCCGCGCCCCGGCTGCGCCAATGGCTACGTCTTCGGAGATGGCTGATCCGCCTCAGGCGAGGCCAGGCGCCAGGGGCTCTGGTCCCGCGCACTCGCACCGCACGAACGTCTCGTAGACGTGGCCGTTGATCGAACGTTCCACCAGCACTGCCCTCTCACAGGCCCCGGCGTGCTAGACGTGCTCACAGCTGGCGCAACGCATCAGCTGAGCACCCCACCAGGGCTGATCGGGCCGTCACGGGTCCGGTCAGCCGGCGTGGGCATCAGCGGACCCAGGGAGGGGCCCAGGGAGCGCACGCCGGTCCAGTCCGGGGGGAGCTCGGTGGCGGTGCAGGGACGCACGTCAGCGCGGGCGAACCAGTACCAGCCCTCGCCATGGCGGTTCAGGTGCACCCTCATCGCCTCCTCGTTCCACTCCGTCACCGTCCCCCAGACCTCCTCCAGGTCGCCGTTGTCCCACTGGATGCGGACGTGGACGGGGTGGTCGTAGCAGTAGGTCCCGCCGCGGGCCCGGACGGTGGGCTGGACGGTGGCGCCGGGCTTGATGCTGTTCGCGGGCATCGGGAGTAGGAACTTGGCTCGCAGCGCCTGAGACACGTGTTCGTCTGTAGTTTCGCGGTGGGTGGGCGACCGGGAGGCGAACGACGTCGACGTCGCGGTGGCCCGTGGGGCCTCCGCCATCCCCCAGGTGGCCACGACTTGCCGGTGGCCACCACCGTGGGTGCGCGGCGCCCGCGGTGGCACTGCACGACCAGGCCGGCGTCCCCCTGTCGCGCGTGAGCCGTGGGGAGCAGAGATGCCGGCGTCGCAGGATGGTGCAGCGGCGTAAGCACGGTGCGTGCCGGGGCTGCCTCACCGCGCGAGGCAGTGCGCGAGGCCCGGGGCGCGTCCCGGCTCCCACCAGGCGCCGCAGCTGGTGTGGTCCCTCACCGACGGACAGGCCCAGAGGCGGGGAGGGGTTCTGCCGGGGCCAGGTGGCCCGCCACGGGCACCGCCGAGCCCGCCCGGCTGAGCCCACGGGGCTCCCGGTCCCAGCCCGCCACAGACCCGCACAGCGGCTCGCACCCACACCACCCACCATCCGAAAAGCCACACACAGCCCCGCTCGAGAAGCCAAGAAAGCGCACCACAAAAAGGCCAGCAGGCACCCCCAGGCTTCACGCATAGACACCCCCAGACCCAGGTGCCAATAAAGTCGAGACGCCCTAACCAAGGCCCTGAAATAGGCGGCGAGAAGGGCCCCGATGGCTTGCCGATAACAGCCCGCACCACATAGAATAAAAGCACAAGGGAAGCCATCAAGGCACACCCTCCCCGCCAAGGGACACACTGCATGGGATTCAACTACGAAATCTCCGACGCGCTAAAGGTCGGCGCAGCCCCCATCGCCCAGGGCCACATCCGCAGCGGCCTGCAGAAAGCGCCACTGGAAATCGTCTCTCAGATGATCGTCGCCTTCGCCGGCAGCCGCTGGGCGTTCATCGAGGCTGTCGAGGTCGACGCCTACACCCACGACGGGGTCCAGTCCAGCACCCACTTCCTGTCCAACGGGGAGCGCTTCCGGGTCCTGCTCAGCGCCGCCGCCTAAGCCCCCAGCGGCGGCCAGGACAGCCCTCCTGGCCGTCGCCACCCGGTTTCGGAGCA
This sequence comes from Streptomyces sp. NP160, assembly GCF_006335115.1. Classification (GTDB taxonomy): domain Bacteria; phylum Actinomycetota; class Actinomycetes; order Actinomycetales; family Quadrisphaeraceae; genus Quadrisphaera. The sequence goes on along the minus strand of NZ_VDMJ01000041.1, from coordinate 2,943 downwards.
GGCAGCAGCTATCCCCCACGCCACCCGCCCTAAGCCCAGGAGAGCCCATGGGCACCTCTACACACGCCCACAGAGCCACCCCGGCCGCTACCCCGTTCGACACCCGCCAGGACTGCACCAACCCCGACCACGGACCCGGCTGGCACCCCGGCACTCCCCCGGCCCGGTGCATTCCGGTGCTGGCCAGGACCCTCGCCGCCCACAACGTGTGTGGACGGACGGACTGCCCGGTGTACTACCCCGCAGCCAGCGCCAGCGCCAGCGCCAGTGCCACCGCCGACGCCGCCGACGACGCCAGCGAGGCCGTCGCCGCAGTCCGCGCCGCAGGCATCGACCCGGACCTGTTCGCCGCCTACTGCTCCCACCAGAACGTCGAGACCACCGCCGAGCACCTGTCCACATTCATCGAGAACTACGCGGGCATGTGGGACTCCGAACGCGATTACGCGGGCTCATGGCTCGAAGACCTCAAAGAGCAGCACATCGCCACAGGCGCTGCTGTACCCGAGCCCTTCGCGTCCTACGTCGACATCGACGCCTACGCCTGCACCATGTTCTCTGACGTCATGTTCTCCATCCTCCTGCCCCACGGGAATGTCGCGGTATTTCGCTCTCACTGACCCTTACGGAGCCCAGCGCGGGTCGGGGGCCAAAAATACCCCCGGCCCGCTCCTGGGTCGGCCAAATGCAAGGAAAATTGAGGCGGGAAAAGTAGACAGGCGCCGAGGAGGGGGGCTAAAACACAGCCAAGAGGAAAGGCACCAAGCCTCACCTCCCACACAAAGGAGAGCTTTCGTGGACACGAACACCGCCCAGCACAGCGAGCAGGTCACCGAGACGCTGCAGCACCTGGACCCCCACACCCTGCTGCTGGACCGCAACATCACCGCCCGCGACGCCGACGAGACGCTGATCGCCTCCGTGCGCGAGCACGGCGTCCTGACCCCCGCACGCGGCATCCTCACCGAGGACGGCAAGGTCCGGCTGCGCTACGGCTACCGCCGCGCCGCCGCCTGCATGGCGACCGACCGGCTCCTGCCGGTCATCGTGGCCCGGGCCAGCGGCCAGGCCGACGACCCCGAGGCAGCAGCTGCCGCTCTGGACCGCCTGGCCGTTCAGTGGGCCGAGAACGAGCACCGCGAGGGCCTGTCGGCCACCGACAAGGTCGCCGCCGTCGCGCAGATGGCCCTGCTGGGCCTGAGCAGCGAGCAGATCGCAGCGCGCACCCACACCAGCCCGGCCTACACCGCCGCCGCCGTGGCGGTGGCTGGCTCTGAGGTGGCCCGGCACGCCCTGGCCAAGACGCCCGACCTAGACCTGACGCAGGTCGCGGTGCTAGCCGAGTTCGAGGACGACCTCGACGCCGCCCAGCGGCTCTACGCCGCCGCGCAGAGCAGCCCGGGACGCTTCGCCCACGTCGCCGCCACCGAGCGGGAGAACCGCGCCATGGCCCAGGGCAAGCGCGCAGCGCTGGCGGTCCTGGCTGAGCGCGGCGTCCCGGTCATCGAGCGCCCTTCGTGGCAGGACAAGCCCGCACCGCTGGCCCGGCTGCGTCAGGACGGGGCGCGCATCACCCCCGCCGAGCACCGGGCCTGCCCGGGTCGGGCGGTCTACCTGACCAACGCATGGACGGTGATCGACGGCCCCGAGCGCATGGACCTGTCGGCCCTGGCCGAGGAGGAGGTCGAGCAGGCCGACGAGCAGGCCGACGAGCAGGCCGACGAGCAGGACGGCCAGCAGGACAGCCAGCAGGACGGCCAGGCCGAGGCTCAGGACGCGGGTGAGTCCGTCGACGACGAGGACGACGAGGACGACGACGAGCGCCAGCGGCTGCAGGTGTGGGCGCTGACCTGGGCCTGCACCGACCCCGAGGCCCACGGCCACACCGACCCCACCCGCTCCCCCGCCCGCACCACGACCAGCAGCGCGTCACCGGTCGATGCCGAAGCCGAGAAGGCCGCCCAGCGCGCCGAGCGGCGCCGGGTGATCGCCAACAACACCGCGTGGCGGGTGGCCGAGCCGGTCCGGCGCGACTGGATCCGCTCGACGCTGCTGTCCCGCAAGACGGCGCCGAAGGGGGCGGCAGCGTTCATCGCCACCGTGGCCGCCCAGCACGCCTCAGTCCTGGGCCACCACAACGCCAACAGCCTGTCGGGGAACCTGATGGGGGGCGCCTCCCTCCCCTCGGGGCGCTGGCACGCGGGCGCCGCCAAGGCCGCCGCCGCGCTGGCCAAGACCACTGAGGCCCGCGCCCTGGTCATCGCCCTAGGCACCTGCGTCGCAGCGTGCGAGGCCAACACCGACCGCAACCACTGGCGCAGCGAGGACCCGACGACGCGGCTGCTGCTGACGGCACTGGCCGGATGGGGCTACGAGCGCTCGGACGTAGAGCGCCTGGCGTGCGGGGAGCAGCCCACCGCCGACGAGGCCGCCGACGCCGCCGCGGGCGATGTGGCCGATCAGGCCCCGGCCCTCGACGACGCGCAGGAGGACGCGCACGACCACCAGTCCGACGGCCAGCCCGCTGACGGGCAGGCACCCGCAGCCGCCTGACGCCAGCCCCCGGGGGCGGTGCCCACCCGCACCGCCCCCGGGGCGGCCCGAGCCGGGCACCACCCCCGGCGGCCACCCACCGCCACCCGCCAAGACCCCAGCCCCCCACCACCGAGCGGCACGGCACCGCTGCCGCCGGGGCATCGAGCCCCGGCGGCAGCGCCTGACGACACCTCACCACCGCGGCTGGCTCAGCACCGTCACCCCGCGCACCACCACCATCGCCAGCAGGGAGCGCCTCGGCCTTGGTCCACGCCACGAAGCCTCATAGGCCCTGAGCAGGCGAACACCGACGCCGGCTAGCTCGACGACGAAGACTTGCAACGTCTTGACGGAGTCGATGCTGCGCGCTGGATGGCACGCTAGGTTGGGTCGGACTCCCGAGGTCGG
>NZ_VDMJ01000040.1 GCF_006335115.1 Streptomyces sp. NP160 | reverse complement strand
CCTCAGGTGCCAGCGTCATGACGCGGACCTCATGCGCCGCCGGCCTCCAGCCTCCGCTTGAGGTCGGAGAGGAACTGCGCGCCGGTGGCGCCGTCGATGGCGCGGTGGTCGCAGGTGAGGGTGAGGTCGGCCAGGGGGCGCCACTGCGGGTCGCCGTCGTTCCAGACCTGTCGGTGGCTGGTGGTGCCCACGGCGAGGATCGCGACCTGCGGCACGTTGAGGATGGCGTCGAACCTGTCGATGCCGAGCATGCCGAGGTTGGAGACGGTGAAGGTGCCGCCGGTGACGTCGGCCATCCCGAGCTTGCCCTCACGGGCCTTGCCGACGACGGCCTTGCGGCCCGCGGCGACGCCCTCGAGGTCGAGGTCCTGCGCGCCGTGGATGACGGGGACGACGAGCCCGGCGTCGGTGGCGACGGCGAGGCCGAGGTTCACGGCGTCGAAGGTGGTGACCGACTCCGCGCCGTCGACCACGCCGAAGTGGGCGTTCATGTCCGGGTGGGCCACCAGCGCACCGGCGCACGCGGCGAGGAGCACGTCGGTGACGGTGGTGCCCTTCGGGCGGCGCGAGCCGTCGAGGGCGGCGGTCATGTCGGCGCTCACGCCGAGGTGGAAGACGGGGGCCTCCCACGCGGCGACCATGCGCTTGGCGGCCGTGCGGCGGATGCCCTTGAGCTTGGTCGTCTGCTGACCGGGCTGGCCCGCGGGGGCCTCGGTGGCCTCGCTCGTGGCGGCGCTCACCGGGCGCTCCCCGCGACCGAGCCGGTGGCGCGGCCGGCGACGCCGTACTCGCGCATCTTCGCCACCGTGGCGTCGATCATCCGCGCGCGCCCCTCCGCGAGGGCGTCCTCGAGCTGGCGGTCGCCCTGGGACCAGACGGCCTCGACGCCGGCGCGGAAGGCGTGGCGCAGGTCGGTGTCGGCGTTGAACTTGTGCACGCCGGCCTTGATGGCGCCCTGGACGTCGTCGGGGGCGACGCCGGACATGCCGTGCAGCACGAGCGGCAGGCCGGTGGCCTCGCGGATCTCCTCCACGCGCTGCAGGTCGAGCGGCTGCGGCGGGAGGTCGGGCACCACGCCGTGGACGATGCCGGCGGACACGGCCAGCCAGTCGACGCCGGTCTCCTCCACGAAGCGCTGCGCCTCGTCGACCTTGGTGTAGTACGCCGACCAGTCGACCTCCTCGCCGGCGTCGGGGATGGTGCCGAGCTCGGCCTCGACGGGGATGCCGAAGGAGTGGGCCACCTGCACGACCTGCCGGGTGGTGCGGATGTTCTCGTCCAGCGGGAGGTGCGCGCCGTCGTACATGATCGAGGTGAAGCCCAGCTTGATGGCCTCGAAGACCTCCTCCCACGGGCCGTGGTCGAGGTGGATGACCACCTCGGCGTCGGACTCCTCGGCGGCGCGGCGGGTCAGCTCGTAGGCGGCCTTGAGGCCCATGTGCGGGACGATCGCCCGGCCGACCTGGAGGAACACGGGCGCCTGGGCGATCTCGGCGGCGCGCACGAGGGCCTGGGCGGTCTCGTCGGAGTGCATGTTGAACGCGCCGACGGCGTAGCCGCCGGCCTGCGCGTCCTGCACGAGCTTGCGGGGGTCTGCCTGGTGCATCGGTGCTCCTCAGGGTGCAGAAGGGGTGGGGGTCTTGCGGGCGGCGCGGCGGGCGGCGGCGTCGACGACGCCGGCCACGGCGTCGTCCCAGCCGGCGCAGAGCTCCTCGCGGCGCTCGTCGCTCATCTGGGGCTCGAAGGTGCGCTCGACGACCCAGCTCGACTCGACGTCGTCGGGGGTCTTCCACCAGCCGACGCCGGCGCCGGCGAGGTAGGCGACGCCGAGGGCGGTGCGCTCCAGCTCGTCGGGGCGCACCACGGGGATGCCGGCGATGTCGGCCTGGAACTGGCAGAGCAGGTCGTTTCCGGCGGCGCCGCCGTCCACCCGCAGCTCGGTCAGCTCGATGCCAGCGCGGGCGTAGCCCACCAGCACGTCCCGGGTCTGGTAGGCCATCGACTCCACCCCCGCGCGCACGAGGTGCTCGGGGCGGGTCTCCAGGGTCATGCCCACGAGGTGCGCGGTGGCCCCGTGCTCCCAGTGGGGTGCGCACAGCCCGGTGAAGCCCGGGACGAGGTGCAGGCCGTGGTCGTCCCCGGCGGAGCGGGCGACCACCTCGATGTCGTCGCCCTCGCGCAGCACCTTGAGGTCGTCGCGCAGCCACTGCAGGGTCTGCCCGCTGTGGAAGACGACGCCCTCGGACTCGTAGGTGGTCTGCCCGCCGACGGTCCAGGCGGCCGAGGAGGTCATGCCCTCCACCGCGAGCACGTCCCCGCCGCTGTTGACGGTGAGGACGCTGGCGGTGCCGTAGGTGTTCTTGGCACTGCCGGGAGCGAAGCACGCCTGGCCGAACATCCCGGCCTGCTGGTCGGCGAGGACCGCGGTCACCGGGATGCCCGCGCGTGCGGCGCCCCGCGAGGGGTCGCCGACCAGGCCGCCGAGCACGCCCGGCTCCACCTCCCCGAACCCCGCGTCGGAGGCGACCGCCTGCGGCAGCAGCGAGCGCGGGATGCCGTAGGCGTCCAGCAGGTGCTGGTCCCACCCCAGGTCGTGGAGGTTGAACAGGCCCGTGCGGCTGGCCTCGCCGTGGTCGGTGAGGTGGGAGCGGCCGCCGGTGAGGTTCCACAGCAGCCAGGTGTCGACCGTGCCGACCGCCAGCTCGCCGGCCTCGGCGCGCTCCCGCACGCCCGGCACCTCCTCCAGCAGCCACGCGATCTTGGGGGCGGAGAAGAAGGAGTCGACCGGAACGCCGGTGCGGGCCCGCGACTCCTCGTCGAGCCCCTCGGCGCGCCACCGGGCGACGACGTCGTCGGTCTGGTGGCTCATCCACATGATCCCGTGGTGCACCGGGGTGCCGGTGGCGCGGTCCCACATGAAGACGCTCTCGCGGTGGGTGGTGATGCCGACGGCGGCGACGTCGGAGGGGTGCGCCCCCACCTGCGCCATGGCGCGGCCGATGGCCGAGCGCTGCGCCGCCCACAGCGCGGCCGGGTCGAGCTCGACCCAGCCGCGCCGCGGGCGCTTGGGCACCACGGGGCTGCGGGCCTCGGCGGCGATGCGCCCGGCGGGGTCCACCAGCACCGCGCGGGCGCTGGTGGAGCCCTCGTCGAGGGCCATGACGTAGGGCCCGCTGCTGGAGGGGCTGGCCATGACGACTCCTTCGTCGTTCAGGGGGGCCGCTGGGCGGCTGGTCAGGCGGGGATGGCGAGGTGGTCGAGCCAGGTGCGGTAGTCCTCGACCTCCTCCTTGCGGCGCTGCTCGTCCCAGCCGAGCCGGTCCCCGAGCAGGGCCGCGATGCGGTCCAGGGACGGCAGGGCGTGGTCGGGCTCGAACGCGAGGAGGGTGCGCCGGGCCATGACGTCGGCCAGCCCCCGGGCGAACTCGTGGGTCACCGCGAAGAGCAGCTCGGCGCCGACGGCGCCGCTGGGCTCGTCGACGACGGAGAGCAGCTCGGCGTCGCCGCCCGCGCTCGCCACGATGTCGAGCGCGCGGCGCCCGTAGACCGCGAACAGCCGGTCCACGCTCCGCGGGCCCAGCCCGGCGCCGCGCAGCGCGGAGCGCACCGAGCCCTCGTCGGTGGTGGCCCCCGGGAACGGCAGCTTGCGCGTCACGCAGGGCACGGACGGCCGGCCGAGGCGGCGCAGCACGTCGTCGACGGCGTCCTCGGCGAGCTGGCGGTAGGTGGTGAGCTTGCCGCCCACCACCGTGATGAGGCCCTGCAGGCCGTCGCCGTGGTCGTGCAGGACGTGGCTGCGCGGCACCTTCGACTCCGACACCCCCGGCGCGTACGGCAGCGGCCGCACGCCGGAGTAGGTGTAGAGCACGTCGTCCACGGTGAGGCCCGCCTCGGGCACGAGGGAGTTGACCTCGTCCAGGATGTACTGCATCTCGTCGGCGTCGCAGCGGGCGGTGCCCGGGTCCTCGTCGTAGCGGATGTCGGTGGTGCCCAGCAGGTACCGGCCCATCCACGGGATGACCAGCACGAGGCGGCCGTCCTTGCGGGACTCGTAGTAGACGACGTCGGTGGGAGCGCCCGGGAACGGGTCCACCACGAGGTGGCTGCCCTTGGTGCCGCCGTTGAGGCGCGGCTGCGCCTCCCAGACGCCGGCCTGCTGCGCGAACACCCTGTCGATCCAGGGGCCCGCCACGTTGAGGACGACGGGTGCGAGCACCTGGCGCTGCTCACCGGTGGCGGTGTCGCGGAAGGTGACGCCGCGCACCCGGCCGTGCTCGGTGAGCACGCCGTCCACGCGGGCTCCGGTGCGGATGACCGCGCCGTCGCCCGCGGCGGCCACGGCGAGCTCCACGCAGAGCCGCTCGGCGTACTCCACCTGTCCGTCGGTGAACACCGCGGCGCCGGAGAGCCCGTCGCGGCCGATGCCGGTGAAGCGGCGCAGGAGCTTCTCCAGGCCGAGGACCTCGTGGCTCTGGGACTTCTTGTCGAAGCTGAGCACGTCGTACAGGGCCATGCCCACCCGGATCAGCCAGCCGGGCCGCCGGTTGTGCCGGTAGAACGGCATGATCAGCCGGACCGGCTTCACCAGGTGGGGCGCGAGGCGGAACAGGGTCTCCCGCTCGCGCAGGCTCTCGCGCACCAGCGCGAAGTCGTAGTGCTCGAGGTAGCGCAGCCCGCCGTGCACCAGCCGGCCGGACCAGGCGGACACGCCGGAGCAGATGTCGTCCTGCTCCAGCAGCACCACGCGCAGGCCGCGCAGGGCGGCGTCGCGGGCGATGCCGACCCCGTTGACCCCGGCTCCGATGACCACGAGGTCGAACGGCAGCGCGAGCGGGTCGCTCTCGGGCACGGCCGCGGAGGTCGGTGCGGTGGACACGGCGGGCGCGCTCATCAGGCGGTCTCGATCACGGCGACGGGGGTGCGGACCTCCACGGTGTCACCCTCGGGCACGAGGAGCTCGACGAGCTTGCCGGTGGCGGGTGCCTCGAGGGTCTCCTCGACCTTCTCCGCCTCCACCTCCGCCAGCGCCTCGTCCTCGGTGACGTCGTCCCCCACGGCCTTCAGCCAGGTGGTGATGGTGCCCTCGCTCATGCCCATGCCCCACTGGGGCAGGAGGACCTCGACGCGTGCCATGTGACTCTCTCTTCCTCTTCGAAGAACGGGTGGTCGGTCTGCCTCAGCCCGAGTCAGCTGAGGGCGAGCTCGCGGGGGCGGGCCCCCGCGACGCGGCGCACCGCAGCGGCGATGGAGTCGCGCGCCGGGTAGAGCTGCTTCTCCAGCGCGGGGCTGAAGGGGATCTGCGTGTCGGGGGTGACCACGCGGGCGATCGGCGCCTGCAGGGCGTCGAAGGCCTCCTCGGCGACGATCGCGGAGATCTCCGCGGCGGCGCCGCAGGTCTTGTGCGCCGGGTCGGCCACCACGAGGCGCCCGGTCTTCGCCACCGACTCCAGCACCGCGCGGGAGTCGAGCGGCACGAGCGTGCGGGGGTCGATGACCTCCACGGAGATGCCCTCCTCCGCGAGGGCGTCCGCGGCCTTCACGGCCTCCGGGACGGCGGTGGCGATGGCGACGACGGTGACGTCGGTCCCCTCGCGCACCGTGCGGGCCACGCCGAAGGGGATGCGGTACTCGTCCTCCTCGACCTCCTCCTTGAGGCCCCACAGCTGGCAGGCCTCGAAGGTCAGCACCGGGTCGTCGGAGTCGATGGCGGTGCGCAGCAGGCCCTTGGCGTCCGACGGGGAGGCCGGGACGACGATCTTCAGGCCGGGCACGTTCATGAACATCGGGTACGGCCGGTCGCTGTGGTGGGCGCCGGTGTTGAGCCCGTAGAACATCGCCGAGCGGAACACCACCGGCATGGAGGCCTGGCCGCCGAACATGTAGCGGTTCTTGGCCACCTGGTTCACGAACTGGTCCATGGCCATGTACAGGAAGCTCGAGTAGGACAGGTCGACGATCGGCCGCAGGCCCGTCATCGCGGCGCCCGCGGCGGCACCCACGATGACCTCCTCGGAGATCGGGGTGTTGCGGATGCGGTTGCGGCCGTACATCTGCAGGAAGTCGCCCTTGTCCTTGCGCGACTTGCCGGCGCCGGTGGTGCCGTAGACGTTCGCCTCGACGTCCTCGCCGATGATGACGACGCGCTCGTCGGCGTCCATCGCCTCCTTCTGGGCGGCGCCGATGGCGCCCAGGAAGCTCATGGTGGTCTTCGCCATGGTCAGACTCCGATCTCGGCGTGGGCCTGCTCGGCGGACTGGACGCCGTCGCGGGACAGGTGGGTGGGCCCGAAGGGCTCGGTGTAGAGGTCGGCGAAGGCGACCGAGGCGTCCGGGAACGGGCTGGTCTGGGAGAACTCGAAGGCGTCCTCGACCTCGGTGTCGACCTCGCGCTCGAGGGCGTCCAGCTCGTCGTCGGTGGCCACGCCGTCGACCACGAGGCGCTTGCGGAACAGGACGATCGGGTCCTTCTCGAGCCAGCTGGCCTTCTCCGCGGCGTCTCGGTAGTCCACGCCCAGGCGCAGGCCCTCGGAGTGCTCGTTGAAGCGGTAGGTGACCACCTCGACCAGCGAGGGCCCCTCGCCGCGGCGGGCGCGCTCCACCGCGGCGCTCACGGCCTCGAAGACGGCGAGGAAGTCCTGGCCCTCCTCCACGCGGACGCCGGGGATGCCGAAGCCGGCGGCGCGCTCGGCGATGACGCCGGAGGTGACGGTGTGCGCCGGGGTGGACAGGGCGTACTGGTTGTTCTCGCAGAGGAAGACCACCGGCAGGTCCCACACACCGGCGATGTTCATCGCCTCGTAGAGGCACCCCTGGTTGGCGGCGCCGTCGCCGAAGAAGGCCAGCGAGACGCGGCCGTTGCCGAGCACCTTGCTCGACAGCGCGGCGCCGGTGGCGATCGGGATGGAGGACCCGACGATGCCGGACTCCCCCAGGCTGCCGACGTTGAAGTCGGCCAGGTGCAGGGAGCCCCCCTTGCCGCCGCACACGCCGGTGCCCTTGCCCACCAGCTCGGCCATGAGCGGGCCGAGCGGGCTGCCCTTGCCGATCGGGTGGCCGTGGCTGCGGTGGTTGCCGGTCATGTAGTCGTCGTCGCCGAGCGCCATCGTGGCGCCGACCACCTGGGCCTCCTGGCCGATGCTCGTGTGCACCGTGCCGGGGATCTGCCCGCGCTTCACCATCTTGGACGCGCGCTCGTCGAAGCGGCGGATGCGCAGCATCCGCCGCTGCGCCTCGAGCGCCGTCGCTCGGTCCATCGCTGCCAGGTCCACTGGGGTTCCTCCTGGGGTCGGGGTGAATGTTCATTCACCCACTGCATGATGATTCTAGAGGGGGCCGCGCCGTCCCACAAGGGCCGGACCGCCCCGGGTCGCCCGGTGCTCAGGTGAGGAGCTGCTCCGCCGTCACCACGTCGGTGACCAGCACGTCCACCCACCCGCCGGCCAGGCAGGCGCGGACCGCCGCGTGCTTGCTGCGCCCCCCGGCCACGACGACGCGCCGGCCGGCGCGACGCAGCTGGTCCAGGTCGACACCCACCACGAGGTCGTCCAGGGGCGTGTCCACGGGACGCCCCTGGTCGTCGACGAAGCGCTGCACGAGCTGCGCCACCGCCCCCGCGGCTCGGGCGGCCCCGAGCTGCTCGGCGCTGAAGGAGTTGTCCCCGGCCTGCATGGGCCCGTGGAACTGCGCCGGCCCGACGCCCACGAACGCGACGTCCACCGCGCCGAGCAGCCCCAGCGCGGTGGCGACGTGCGGGTTGCCCGCCGCGGCGTCGCGCAGCTCGCGGCTGCCCGCCACCCCCGGCGTGCGCAGGAACACGGCCTCGGCACCGAGCGCCTGCGCCAGGCGGAGGGTGCTGCGGGCGGCCTCGTGCTGCAGCAGCGGCGAGCCGATGTCGCCGAGCATCTCCACCACCTGGCCCACCCCGCTGCGCCGCTGCGGCGCCAGGGCGTCGGCCATGGCCTGCAGGGTGGTGCTCCACGAGGTGAAGCCGACCACCGCGCCGGCCGGCCAGGCGTCGCTGAAGTGCGCCGCCGCGGCCGTCCCGAGCTCGAGCGCCACGTCGTCGGGGTCGCTGGTCTCGACGACGTGCACCTCGGAGACGGCGTACCGCGCCTCCACGGCGTCCTCCAGCTCCGGGCGCAGCCCCGGCGGGGCCACCACCACGGTGCGCACGACGCCCAGCTCCTCGGCGGCGCTCAGCAGCCGTGAGACGCGCGGCTGCGAGAGCCCCAGGCGGGCGGCGATGTCGCGCTGGCGCACCCCCCGCACGTGGTAGAGCCGCGCGACGAGCGTGACCAGCCGCAGCTGCGCCGCGTCCGCCGCGGGCGGCACCTGGCGCGGGAGGGCCCGGTGAGCCGCCTCAACGGCCACCGCTCGCTCCTGCGACGAGGTCGGGCAGCAGCTCGAACGCGCCGCGCAGCACCCAGGTGGGGCGCTGCTCGACGGGCAGTGCCGCGACGTCGGCCAGGGTGTTCTCCCCCGTGAGCACGAGCGCGGAGTCCATGCCCGCGGCCTGCGCCATGGCGATGTCGGTGGACAGCCGGTCCCCCACCATGATGCAGCGCTCCAGCGGCAGCCCCAGCAGGTCGCGCACCGCCTCGAGCATGGAGGCGGCCGGCTTGCCGAGGTTGGCCTCGCAGCGGGCGCCGGTGCACGCCTCGATGGCCGCCACCACCGCCGCCGCGTCCGGCTCGCCGCGCCCACCGGGCATCGGGCAGAACCGGTCGGGGTTGGTGGTGATGAGCCGCGCGCGGCGGTGGAACCACAGCGCGTCGAAGGCCGTCTGCAGCTTCGCGTAGTCGAAGCCGCGGTCGTAGCTGGCGACGACGACGTCGGTCTCCTCCGCGCGCTCCACCAGGCGCACGCCCGTGGCGGCGAGGTGGCGGCGCAGCGGCTCCTCGCCGATGACGAACACCCCGGCGCCCGGGGCGTTCGCCGCCAGCCACGCGGCGGTGGTGACGAGCGGGTTGAGCACCTCCTCCACGGACGTGGGGATGCCCAGGCGGGTGAGCTTCTCGGCGTACATCACCGGGTCGCGGGTGGGGTTGTTGGACAGGAACACCGTCTTCGAGCCCCGCTCGCGCAGCGCCGCCACCAGCTCCGCGGAGCCGGGCAGCAGCGCGTCGCCGAGGTAGAGGGTGCCGTCGAGGTCGAACACGCACCCGTCGTACGCGTCGTCCGGGCGGCGCAGCAGCGCCTCCAGGTCCGCCGGGGCGACCGTCGTCGTCGTGGTCATCGCCCCGCTCCGACCAGCTCGAGGGGGTCCTCGCTGGTGGCGGGCGGCTCCAGCGCGGTCTGCAGGTCGCAGAACACGTCGCGCAGCTGCGGGTAGAGCCGCTCGTAGACGCCGAAGAGGCGGTCGTACACGGCGGCGTGCTCCTCACCGGGGTGGTACACCCGGCCGGTGCCGCTCATCTGCGCGGACGCCTCCCCGATGGACCCGTGCAGCCCGAGGGCCGCGGCCGCCAGCACCCCCGCACCCAGGCAGGTGCTCTCGGGTTCGCGCGCCACGTGCAGCGGCCGGCGCAGCACGTCGGCCACGATCTGGCACCACACCGCGCTGCGGGCGCCTCCGCCGGTCACCACCACCTTCTGCACCGGCTCCCCCAGCGCCGCCTCGGCGCCGTCGGTGAGCAGCCGCTGCTCCAGGGCCAGGCCCTCCAGCAGCGAGCGGTACACGTGGCTCTTCCCGTGCCGGCCCGTCAGCCCGACGATCGTGCCGCGGGCGTGGTGGTCCCAGTAGGGGGTGAGCGCCCCGGTCCAGTACGGCAGCGTCAGCAGCCCCTCGGAGCCCGGGGGCAGCTGCGCCGCCGCCGTCTCGAGCACCTGCTCGGCCGTGAGGTCCAGGCCGAGGGCGCGGGTGTCCACGCCGGCGAACCGCTCCACGAACCAGCTGATGTTGTGGGTGCCGCCCCCGATGAACGTCTCCAGCGCGTACGTGCCGGGCACCCCGCCCGCCATGGTGCGGAACGCGTCGGCCCAGCGGTAGGTGTCGCTCGCGAACCCTGAGATGATGCCGGAGCCGAGGTTGAGGTAGCTGGAACCGGGCTCGGTGACGCCCAGCCCGAGGCCCGCGGCCTGACCGTCGCCGGCACCGGCCACCACGGGCAGGCCGTGCGGCAGGCCGAGGGCGTCGGCCACCGCGTCGGTGACCTCCCCCACCACCGACCCCGGCGCCGCCAGCGCGGGCAGGTGGTCCCGCGTGAGCTGGGCGGCGGCCAGCAGGTCGTCGTCGTAGTCGAAGGTCCGCAGGTCCACCACGCCGAGCGGGTCGGCGCTGGCCCACGAGGTCACCCAGGTGCCGGTGAGCCGGTGGGTGAGGTAGGCGCCGACGTCGACGACCTTCTCGGTGCGCCGCAGCGTCGACTGCTCGTGCTTCGCCAGCCAGAGCAGCTTGTACCAGGCGGGCGTGGGGTTCGGCGGCTTGCCGGTGCGCTCGTGGACGTCGCGCGTGCCGAACTCGGCCACCTCGGCGGTGGCGCGGGTGTCCAGCCACAGCATCGCCGGGCGCAGCGGGCGCCCGTCGGAGGTGGTGCAGGCGAAGCTCTCGCGCTGGTGGGTGATGGCGATGGCGCCCACGCGGCGGCCGTCCACGGCCTGCACCGCGCGGCGCACCGCCTCGCAGAAGGTGCTCCACCAGTCCTCGGGGTTCTGCTCGCCCCACCCCGGGTGCGGGGTGGAGGTGGCGAACGCCGCGCGGCCCACCGAGCGGGAGCGGCCGGTGGCGTCCCACACCACGGCCTTGGTGGCGGTGGTGGAGCAGTCGACGCCGATGACGAGGTCGCGGTTCACAGCGCGGCCTCCTGCGGCTCGAGCGCGGACAGGCACCGCTCGACCTCGGCCGGCGTCCACCAGCCGAGCGCGTCGAGGAGGTCGACGACCACGAGCCGCTCGCGCATGAGGTGGCAGCTCGCCACGGCCCAGCGGGCCAGGCCGGCGTCCACGGACGGCACGAGGTCGGCGAAGGTGGCGGCGACGCCGGCGGCCCGCAGGCCCTCGCGCAGCTCCGCCGACGGGCGGACCAGCGAGCGCAGCACCTCCGCGTGCTCGTCCCAGCGCTCGAGCACGGCCACCAGGCGCTGGCGGCGGGTGGCCAGCTCGGCCTGCTTGAGCTCGTAGCGGCGGCCGCACTCGGCGGCCAGCGCGCCGTCGTCGTCGAGGTGCCCGAAGGCGTCCCGGCAGCGCTGCAGCGCAGCCTCCGGGTCGACGTGCAGCCGCGCAGCGGCCCGAGCGCCACCCACCTCGGCGAGCCGCTCGAAGAGCAGCTCCCACGCGGCGGCCGCGACCACTGAGGCCACGCCCACCTGCGCGCCGTGCAGCCCGATCGGCTGCGCCAACGCGGCGTGGTGCATGTCGAGGACGTGGGAGACGAGGTGCTCCACGCCGGAGAGCACCGCGGTGCCGCCGGAGACCCCGGTGGCGATGCCGCGCACGTCGAGGGCGCGGGTCAGGGCCTCGAAGGCCTCCGGCTCGCCGCGGACCACGCCGGGCGACCACTCGGCCAGGCCCCGGCCCACCACGGCCAGCAGGTCGACGGGGGCGCGGTGGAAGGTCTCGTCGAGCCCGGTCAGCGCCGCCAGGTACCAGTCGGCGGGGGCGGTGAACATCGACAGCAGCTCGCCGTAGCCGGCCGCCGCCATCTGCGGCGGGGCGCCGGCGACCGTCTCGAGGTCGCCGAGCACGACGTCGGGCCAGCGCGAGGGGATCGTCTTCTTGACGCCGGAGGCGAGCACCACGGAGACGTCGTCGGTGAACCCGTCCACCGAGGCGGCGGTCTGCACCACCACGAGCGGGGCGTTCCCGGTGCGGGAGGTGGCGACCTTGCCGATGTCGGTGATGGTGCCGCCGCCCACCGAGACGACGGCGTCGGCGCCGGTGACGGCCCGTGCGGCGGCGGACAGCGCCGTCTCGTCGGCGTGCAGCGGGCCGACGGCGTGATCGCCGTGCTCGTCGCGCACCACGTACCGCGTCACCGCGCCGGTGGCGCCGACAGCTGCCCGGAGCGCGGCCTCGACGTCGTCCTTGAGGTCGCGGCCGGCGCGCTGGATCGCGACGTCGTCCACGAGCAGCACCACGCGGGCGCCGGCCAGCTGCACGCCGCGGGCGGCGAGCAGGTCGGACAGCTCGGGGACCACGCGGGTGGACGCGTCAGAGGCCACCACGAGGCGGCGCAGGCCCAGGGGCGTCAGCTGCCGGCGCGGGTCCTGGTCGGCCAGGGCCTCGCGCAGGGCGTCGACGTCGGTGGGGTCGGCCAGGTCCAGCAGGGAGGAGGCGGACGTGATCATCAGTGACCGCCCCGCAGCCGGGCCCGCCCACCGCGGTCGCTCATGACGGCCGCGATGATGACCACGCCGATGACGACGGGCTGCAGGTTGGGCGAGACGTTGAGCAGCGACATGCCGTTGTTCAGCGTGCCGATGATGAGCAGGCCGATGAAGGTCCCGAGCATCGTGCCCGAGCCGCCGGCCAGGCTGGCGCCACCGATGACCACCACGGCGATGACGTTGAGCAGGTCGGTCGAGCCCGCGCTGGGGGCTGCCGAGTCGAGCCGCGAGGTGGTGAGCATGCCCGCGACGGCGGCGAGGACGCCGGCGATGACGTACACGCGGATCTTCAGCGAGGTGACGCGCAGGCCCGACAGCCGCGCGACCTCCTCGTTGCCGCCGATGGCGTACAGGGCGCGCCCGTCGGGCCGGTAGCGCAGCCAGAACGCCGCCCCGAGGTAGACGGCCACCATGATCAGGCCCTGCACGGGGATCTGCGTGCCCGGTACGTTCTCGGTGAGCGTCAGGAACCAGCCGGGGAACGCCGTGATCGGGTTGCCGTCGGTGATCCAGAGCGCCAGACCAGCCGCCGCCGACATCGTCGCGAGCGTCGCCACGAACGGCTGGACCCTGCCCTTGGTGGCGAGGACGCCGTTGACCAGGCCGATGAACGCACCCAGCAGGAGAGCTGCGAGCAGGGCGGCGGCGAAGGGGATGCCGTGGTCCTTGAAGAGCCAGGCGCTGAACATCGCCGTGATCGCCAGGACGGACCCGACTGAGAGGTCGATGCCGCCGATGATGATCACCAGGGCGGCACCGACCGCCATGATCCCGATCGCGGAGACCGCACTGACGATGTTCAGCAGGTTGCGCGAGGTGAGGAAGTACGGCGACAGGAACGACATCGCGATGACGATCACCACGAGGCCCACGAGCGGGCCGGGCAGCGACCGGAACGCCGCGAGGGCGCGGTCCTTCGCCGAGGGCTGGGCGGGTGCGGGGGCGTGCGGGGTGGGGCGCGCTGCGGTCGGAGCGCTCATCGGTCCTGACCTTCCGGTGAGGGGGTCGTCTTCTCGCTGGTGGAGGTGGTGAGGGTCCCGGTGGACCCCTCGGAGGCCGTGCCGAGCACGGCGAGCTCCATGACGGCCTGCGGGGTGGCCTGCTCGCGGGTCAGCACCCCGCGGTTGTGGCCCCCGCCCATGACCATGACGCGGTGGGCCAGGCCCAGGACCTCCTCCAGCTCGGAGGAGACGACGACGACGGCGACGCCCTGGGCGGCCAGGCCGCGGATGATCTCGTAGATCGCCATCTTCGCGCCGACGTCCACGCCGCGCGTCGGCTCGTCGATGATGAAGACCCGGGGGGTCTTCACGAGCCACTTGCCGAGCAGCACCTTCTGCTGGTTGCCGCCCGACATGGAGGCCACCGGCAGGTGGAGCCGGCCGCGGATGTCGAGGTCCCTGCTGAGCTTGTCGGCGGTGTCCTTGACGACCTTCCGGGAGACGAGGCCGCCCCTGGCCAGCGACGCCTCCCAGGGCAGGGTGATGTTCTCCGCGGCGGTCCGGTCGAGGTTGAGCCCCTGGCCCTTGCGGTCCTCGGGGACCATGACCACGCCGGCGCGGATGGCGGCGCGGGCGTCGCCGCGCTTGAGCTCCTTCCCGTCGACGACGACGGTGCCGGCGTCCGGCCTGTCGACGCCGCAGACGGCGCGGACCACCTCGGTGCGTCCGGCACCGACGAGACCGGCCACGCCGAGGACCTCCCCGGCGCGCACCTCGAGGTCGATGCCCTCGAACGCGCCGCGGCGGCCCAGGCCGCGCACGCGCAGCACCTCGCGGTCGGTGGCGGGGGCGGGCGCGGAGTGCTGGTAGGTGAACTCCCGGCCGACCATGGCGTTGACCAGCTCGCGCTGGGGCACGTCACCGGTGTCCCAGAAGGCCACACGCTGCCCGTCGCGCAGGCAGAGGACCTGGTCGGCGGTGCGGCGCACCTCCTCCAGGCGGTGGGAGATGTAGACGACACCGGCGCCGGCGTCGCGCAGGACGCCGATCTGCTCCAGCACCCGCTCGGTCTCGCTCTCGCCGAGGGACGCCGACGGCTCGTCGAAGATGACGTACCTGGGGCGGCGCGAGATCGCCTTGGCGATCTCGATCTCCTGCTGCACGGCGATCGGCAGTCCGCGGACCTGGCGGCGCGGGTCGAGGTCCACCCCGAGCGTGCGGAGCGCTTCCCGGGCCTGCGACTCCATCCGGCTGCGGGCCAGCCGCCCGCCGGCCATCGGGAGCCGGCCGAGGAAGATGTTCTCGGCCACCGACAGCTCCGGCAGCAGCCGGATCTCCTGGTGGATGAGGGCCACCCCGGCGTCGAGCGCGGCCGCGGGGCCCGAGGGGGCGTACGGCGCGCCGTCGAGGGTCATCGACCCGCCGTCGGGCTTCACGACGCCGGTGATGATGGAGCTGGTGGTCGACTTGCCGGCGCCGTTCTCGCCGATGAAGCCGAGCACGGAGGCCGGGGCGACGGTGATGTCGACGCCCTTGAGCACGCGGACTCCGGCGTACTCCTTGACCAGGCCGGTGCACACCAGTCCTGCCGAGCTGCTGGACGAGGTGCCGGCCCCGACGACCTCGAGCCGGTCCGAGGCAGCGCTGGAGGCGGTCATGGACGTCCTCGTCGTCGTCGGGGCCGCCATGTCACTGCTGCGTCTTCGCGTCGGGGCCGTAGAACGTCGTGACGTCCTCGGAGGCCACGTTGTCCTTGGTGATGAGGACGGTGTCCTGGTACTGCTCCTTCGGCACCGAGTCGCCCTGGCCCTCGATGTAGGCGATGGCGTTGTCGACGGCGATCTGGCCCATCTTGTAGGGCTGCTGCGCCATGGTCGCCTGGGTCAGGCCCTGGGAGATGCCGTCGAACATCGTCGGGAAGCCGTCGATGCCCACTGAGATGAGGTCGGTGCGGCCGGCCTGCCGGGCGGCCTTGGCGGCGCCCAGGCCCATCGCGTCGGACTCGCCGAAGACCGCCTTGAGGTCCGGGTTGGCGGTGAGGATGTTCTGCGTGGCCTGGAAGGCCTGCGTCTCGTCCCAGTTGGCGGTCTGCTCGGCCACCACCTTGATGTTCGGGTTCTCCTTGAGCGCCTCCTGGCAGCCCTGGGTGCGCTGGATCTCGGCGGTGGAGCCGAGCACGCCGTGGAGGATGGCGATGTCTCCGGAGCCGCCCATCTGCTGGAACATCCACTCGCACAGCTGCTTGGCGGCCTTGACCGAGTCGGTGGCGATGTAGGTGGCGAGCTCGCCGTCGCCCGACTCGGGCTTCTGGTCCACGGCGATGAGCGGGACGTCGGCCTGGTTGGCGGCGCGCACGCCGGCGCTGGCGGCGGTGGAGTCCTGCGAGATGAAGATCAGCGCGCCGACGTTCTGGGTGAGCAGGTCGTTGACCTGGCTGACCTGCTGGGTGGAGTTGTTGTTGGCGCTGGTGACCTTGAGCTCGTAGCCCTTGGCCTCGGCCTCGGCCTGCATGCCCTGGACGGCCGCCACGTAGAAGAGGGACTTCTGGTCGGCGACGGAGACGCCGATCGTCTTGTTGCCGCTGCCACCGCCCTCCGCCCCGGTCGAGGCGCCGCCGCAGGCGCTCAGGGTGGCGACGGCGAGGGCCGCCAGGGGGGCGAGCACCACGAGGGCCTTGCGCTTGCGTGCACCGGGTCGCGCCACGGGACGTCTCCTTCGTCGTCGGGGTGCCGCTCCGCTGCGGCACCGTCGCCCCTCCGCGCTCCTCCGTCGGAACGGTGAATGAATATTCACTAAGCGGATGACGATTCGCAACAAGCATGGGAGTGCCCTCAGGACGCTGTCAACCCCGCCGCCGGGAGACGGGCCCCTAGGGTTGCCGCCGTGGACCCCAGCCAGCTGCGCCTCGTCACCAAGGTCGCGCGGCTCTACCACGTGCGCGGCCTGCGCCAGGCGGAGATCGCCGCCCGCCTGCACCTGTCCCAGTCCCGCGTGTCCCGCCTGCTGAGCCAGGCGGAGGAGTCGGGCGTCGTCCGCACCGTGGTGGTCGTGCCCCCGGGGCTGCACTCCGAGCTCGAGGACGCCCTCGAGGAGGGCTACGGCCTGGCCGAGGCGCACGTGGTCGACGTCGTCGCCGACGACGAGGACGAGCTGGTGCGCGACCTCGGCCACGCGACCGCCGCGATCCTGGCCGGCAGCCCGCTGCGCACCAGGACCCTCGGGTACACCTCCTGGAGCCGCACGCTGCGGCACTGCGTGGAGGCGATGGTCCCCCAGACCTCCACCGCCGAGGTCGTCGTGGAGGTGCTGGGAGACCTCGGCGCCCCCGCCCTGCAGCACGCCGCCGCGCAGAGCACCGAGCGGCTGGCGCAGCTGCTCGGCGCGGAGCCGCTGTACCTGCGCGCACCCGGCGTCGTCTCCGACCCGCGCCTGCGCGAGGTGCTGCTGGCCCAAGACGGGCACGCCCGGCAGACCCTGGCCGCCATGGACGACCTGGACGTCGTGCTGGTGGGCACCGGCCCCGCCGACGTGGCACCCCCGCTGGGCGGCGACAACTTCTTCACCGCCGAGCAGTTCGCGCAGGCCAGGGAGCTGGGCGCCGTCGGCCAGGTGTGCCTGCACTTCATCGACGAGCGCGGCGACCTGCTGGACACACCCCTGGACGACCTCGTCATCGGCGTGACGGCCGAGCAGCTGCGGCGCACGCCCCGCCGCCTCGGCGTGGCCGGAGGTTGCAGCAAGGCGCCGGCCATCCGGGCCGCCCTCGTCGGCGGCTGGATCAACGTGCTCGTCACCGACACGGAGACCGCGCAGCTCCTCGCCGCCTCGGTCCCCCAGCGGTAGCACCCCTCCCGCCGGCCGTCCGACGTCTCAGCCTGAGACGCCGGCGCGCCGGAGCACCCCCACCCCGAAGAAGCTCTTGACAGGCACGTCGCTGCCACCTGAGACTCCTCCGCAAGTCGATTCGTACCCTGAATGAATATGCCTCGCAGTCGAGGCCAGGAGCGACACCGACGCGCACTTCGACGCTGAAGCCCGCCACCCACCGCTCGACGACCGCTCGATGAGGAGCTGACCCACCATGCGCACGACCTCTCGCTGGCGCCTCGCCCTCGCTGCCGGGGTCTCCTCCCTGGCCCTGCTCACCGCCACCGCGTGCGGCACCACCACGCAGGCCGCCAGCGGCGGCAGCGGCCAGCAGACGGTGGCCAAGGACGACCTCGTGCTCGTCCTGTCGGTCATCAACACGACCAACCCCTACATGGCCTCGATGATCGAGGGCGCGAAGTCGCTGTCCAAGCAGCTCGGCGTGCCGCTCAAGGTGGTCGACTCCGGCGGCTCCTCGCAGCAGGAGATCTCCCAGATCCAGGCCATCCTCGCCGAGGGCAAGAAGGTCGCCCTCGTCTCCAACACGGTCGCCAGCGCCGACGCCGTGCCGATCATCAACTCGGTCAAGCAGGCCGGCGGCTACGGCGTCATCTGGTGGAACAAGCCCGACGACTTCACCCCCGAGCAGGTCGGCGACAACTTCGTGGCCTTCCAGCTGCACTCCGGCGTGGACGCCGGGGAGTGCACCGGCAAGAACCTCGCCGAGTCGATGGGCGGGAAGGGCAACATCGTCGTCTTCCCCGGCGTGCTCGACTCCACCATCAGCCAGCAGCGCGTGGCGGGCCTCAAGGAGGCCCTCAAGGACTACCCTGACATCAAGATCCTCGAGGAGCGCCCGGCCAACTGGGACCAGCAGGTGGGCTTCAAGGAGGCCCAGGGCATGATCGCCAAGTACGGCGACCAGATCAACGGCGTGTGGACCGCTGACGACGCGATGATGCTCGGCGCCATCCAGGCCTTCGACAACGCCGGCACCACGGCCAACGTGAAGTTCGCCGGCGAGGGCCTGTACCCGCCCACCATCGAGCTGATGCAGAAGCCCGGCAGCACCATCACCGCCGAGACCTTCCACCGCGGCTACATGGCCTCCGCGATCGGCCTGCTCACCGCCTACGAGGCCGCCACGGGCGAGCTCGACGTCAAGTCCATGACCCCCGAGCAGCGCCAGGGCATCTTCAAGATCGGCTGCGTGACACCGGAGAACCTCGCCGACTACACCAAGTACGACGCCGACGTCGACGGCTGGGTCAAGGGCCTCATCGAGTCAGGTCCGTTCAACGCCGAGCCCGTGCCGGTCGTCGGCGCCGGCCCCGTGAAGATGCCCTCTGAGTGACCTGCTGACGACTGTGACCGACGTCCTCACGGCTCCGAAGAGCCCCGGTCGCCAGCCCCTGCCGCGCGCGGACCGCGCGCGGCGGGGTCACGGCCGCCTGCGCAGCTCCGGCGAGGTCATCGCCCTGCTCGTGCTGCTCGTGGTGTTCACGCTGCTGAACCCCGGCACGTTCGCCACCGCCACCAACGCCCGCACCATCCTCGACCAGGCGGCCCTGCCGCTCATCGTGGGCGTGGGCGCCACCCTCGTCATCCTCATGGGCAGCATCGACCTGTCGGTCGAGGGCGTCATGGGGGCGGCCGGCATGACGTTCGTGCTGCTGAGCGCCAACAGCCGCGGCGGGGAGTCCCACGGGGCCCTCGCGCTGGTCGCGGCGCTCGCCGTCGGCCTGGCGATCGGCCTGCTCACCGCGCTCATCCACACGCGCCTGCGGGTGCCGACCTTCATCGCCTCGCTCGGCGTCTGGTACATCGGGCTGGGGGTGGCCACGCTGCTGTACGGCACCGAG
Organism: Streptomyces sp. NP160; assembly: GCF_006335115.1. Taxonomy (GTDB): domain Bacteria; phylum Actinomycetota; class Actinomycetes; order Actinomycetales; family Quadrisphaeraceae; genus Quadrisphaera. The sequence continues at coordinate 62,695 of NZ_VDMJ01000040.1, read as the reverse complement.
GGCATCCCGAACTTCACCGACCCCGCCACCGCGAACTGGGCCAGCCGCCTGCTCCTGGGCCTGCCCCACTCGTTCTGGCTGGCCGCGATGGTGCTCGTGCTGGGCCTGCTCGTGGGCCGCTACACCCGGCTCGGCCGCTCGGCCTACGCCCTCGGCGCCGACGAGCGCATCGCCCGCGACAACGGCGTGCGCGCCGCCCGCACCAAGGTGGCGGTCTTCATGGTGGCCGGCGGGTGCAGCGCCCTCGCGGGCGTGCTCGCCTCGCTGCAGCTGGGGGCGGGCTCGGTGACCCTCGGCGCGGGAACGCTCTTCCTCACCATCGCCGCCGTCGTCATCGGCGGCACCTCGCTGGGCGGCGGTCGCGGCGGCATCGCCCGCACCGCGCTCGGCGTGCTGCTGCTGACCGTCCTCAACAACGGCCTGATCCTCTCGGGGGTCAGCCCCAACATCCAGTCCGCCGTGTCCGGCGCCGTGCTCATCGGGGCGATCGTCGCCGCCGCGTGGCCGCACCGGAGCCGCCTGCGGGTGGTGAAGTGATGAGCGCCCCGGAGGTCGTCCGCGTGTCCGCCCCCACTCCCCCGTCGTCCTCGCCGGCCTCGGACGGCCTGTCCGTCACGGCCGCGCCGGCCCTGTCCCTGACCGGCGTCACCAAGAGCTTCGGCCCGGTCCACGCGCTCAAGGGCGTGAGCCTGACCCTCGGCCGCGGCGAGGTGCTCGGCCTCATCGGCGAGAACGGCGCCGGCAAGTCGACCCTGCTCAAGGTGCTCTCCGGCGTCCACGAGCCCGACAGCGGCACCCTGGCGGTCAACGGGAAGCAGGTGCGCCTGCGCTCCCCGGAGGACGCCGCCCGCGCCGGCGTGGGCATCGTCCACCAGGAGCAGTCGCTGCTCACCAACCTGTCGGTGGCCGAGAACATCGCCATGACGTCGGGCTCGCGCGCCAAGGCCGCCACCCGCTTCGGCGTCTACCGCTGGGGCCACCTCAACCGCGTGGCCAAGGAGGTGCTCGCCCGCATCGGGGTCGACATCGACCCGCGCACCACCGTCGGCGACCTGTCGTTCGTCGACCGGCAGATGGTGGAGATCGCCCGCGCGCTGCAGGTCGACACCGGCGCCCACGCCTCCCCGGTGCTCATCCTCGACGAGCCCACCTCCCTGCTCGAGCGCGACGAGACCGCCGTGCTCGAGCGGGAGATCCGCTCGCTGCGCGAGATCGGGTCGGTCGTCTTCGTCTCCCACCGCCTCGACGAGGTCATGCGCATCTGCGACCGCGTCGTCGTCATGCGCCACGGCGAGGTGGTCGGTGACCGGAAGACCTCCGAGGTCACCGAGGACGAGCTGTTCCGCCTCATGGTGGGCCGCGACTCCCGCGCCACCCCCAGCGAGCGCCGCACCCCCCAGGACCGGGCCACCGCGGTGCTGCAGGTCGAGGGCCTCACCCGCGGCCACGCCTTCCGCGACGTCTCCTTCTCCGTGCCCGCCGGCAGCATCACCGCCATCGTCGGCACCAACGGGTCGGGCCGCGAGGAGGTCGTCCGGGCCGTGTTCGGCGCCGAGCCCTTCAGCACCGGCACGCTGCGCGTGGCCGGGAAGGACGTCGGCTCCTGGAGCGTCGCGTCCGCGGTGCGCGCCGGTGTGGCCTACATCCCCTCCGAGCGCCGCGTCGAGGGCATGGTCGGCGGGCTCACGGCCGCCGAGAACCTCGTGCTCACCCACCCCGGCGCGTCCCGCTCCGGGCCGCTGCTCAGGCCCAAGGCGCGGAAGAAGATCGCCGAGACCTGGTTCGAGGACCTCGACGTGCGGCCCCGCCAGCCCGAGCTGGCGCTGGAGCGGTTCTCCGGCGGCAACCAGCAGAAGGTCGTGCTGGCCAAGTGGCTCAGCTCCTCCGACCTCAAGGTGCTCGTTCTCGACCACCCGCTGCGCGGGCTCGACCCTGGCGCCAGCGAGACGGTCAACGCCCAGATCCGCGCCGCGTGCGCGCGGGGCGCCGCCGTGGTGCTGCTGCCCGACACCCTCGAGGAGGCGCTGGAGCTGGGAGAGGAGATCATCGTCATGCGTGACGGCGAGGTCACCGCCCGCTTCGACACCGCTGTCGAGACCCCCACCGCCCTGGACCTGCTCGAGAAGATGGTGTGACGACGATGTCGACCACGACCCCCGCGGCGCCTTCGGCGCCGACGTCCGAGGCTCGCGCGCCGAAGGTCCGGCGGGGCCTACCGCCCGGCCTGTGGCAGACGGTGGGCCCGGCCGCCGTCTTCGTCGTCCTCTTCGGCGTCACGGCCGCCCTGCAGCCGGCCATCCTGTCCGGCGTCGGCCCGATCAACCTCACCACGCAGGCCACCGCGATCCTGCTGGTGGCCCTCGGCCAGGCCGCGGTGCTGCACGTCGGCTCGATCGACCTGTCCAACGCGGCCTCCGCCGTGCTCGGCGCGATGGTGCTGGCCAAGCTGCTCGGCCCGACCGCCGTGGCGGCGCCCGTGCTGACGCTCGTCATCATGGCGCTCATCGGCGCGGTCAACGGCCTGCTCGTGGCCTTCACGCAGGTGCCGTCTTTCGCCCTCACCCTGGGCACGCTCGGCGTGCTGCAGGCGGCCTCGCTGGTGGTCTCGGACAACACCACCGTCTACGCCTCGGCCAACGCCGAGGTGGTGCAGTGGCTCTTCATCCAGGCGTTCGCCGGCCTGCCGGTGGCGTTCTGGTTCGCCGTGGTCGTGGCGGTGCTGTTCTGGGTCGTCCTGCGCCGCACGTCGCTCGGCCAGGCCCTCACCGCCGTGGGCCTCAACGAGACGGCGGCCGTCTTCTCCGGCCTGCGCACCCGCTGGCTCAAGGTCGCGGCGTTCTCCTTCTCCGGCCTCATGGCCGGCGCGGCGGGCATCTGCATCATCAGCCAGGCCGGCGCCGCCAGCTCCTTCGGCCTCGGCAGCGACCTGCTGCTGCCGGGCATCGCCGCGGCCCTCATCGGCGGGGTCGCCATCACCGGCGGGCGCACCAACCCCGTCGGCGTGGTCTTCGGCGCGCTCACCGTGGCGCTGGTGCCCATCGCCGCCACCGCCCTCGGCGTGACGCCGCAGGCGCGCAGCCTCGTCTACGGCGCCGTCGTCATCGCGGCGGTCGCCCTCACGGCGAGCCGCGCCAAGGGCGCCGTCGTCAAGTGACCCGCCAGCCCGACCAGCCCCGCCCCACTGCTCAGCGCTGAGAACACCAGGAAGGAAGAGAGCCACGATGACCGTGCTCGACCAGCTGGAGCCGCAGGAGGTCCTGCGCTTCTTCGAGACCCTCACCACCATCCCCCGCGGCTCCACCAACGAGGAGCGCGTGGCCGCCTGGGTGGTCGACTTCGCCCGCCAGCGAGGGCTGGAGGCCTCCTCCGACGAGGTGCACAACGTCTTCGTCCGCAAGCCCGGCCAGCACGGCGGCGAGGACGCCGTCCCGCTCGTGCTGCACGGCCACCTCGACATGGTCTGCGAGAAGGCCGAAGGCGTGGACATCGACTTCCTCAACGACCCCATCACCATCAAGGTGGTCGGCGACGAGATCACCGCCGACGGCACCTCCCTCGGCGCGGACAACGGCATCGGCGTCTCCTACATCCTCGCCCTGCTCGACTCCACCGACGTGCCGCACCCGCCGCTGGAGGTGGTCCTCACCGCCATGGAGGAGAAGGGCAAGGTCGGCTCCAGCAAGTTCGACACCTCCCGGCTCACCGGGTCGCGGATGATCGACTTCAACTGGATCACCGACACGGAGATCCTCGCGGGCTGCTCCGGCGACATCACCTTCACCGTGGACGTGCCCGGCGAGCTCGAGGCGGCCCCCGCCACGCACACCACCGCGCAGCGCCTGCTGGTCCGCGGCCTGGTGGGCGGCCACTGCGAGTTCGACATCCACCTCGAGCGCGCCAACGCGGTGCTGCTGCTGGCCCGGGCCCTGGTGGCGCTCTCCGACGTCGCCGACGTGCGCGTCAGCTCGCCGCACGGCGGTGCGCAGAACAACGCCATCCCCGCCGACGCCGAAGCCGTGCTCGTGCTGCGCCCGGAGGACGAGAAGGCCGTCCGCGACGCCGTCGCCGACCTGCAGGCCACCTTCCAGCGCGAGTACGCCACCGCCGAGCCGAAGCTGCGCCTCGAGCTGGCCGACGCCTCCAGGGTGCCGGAGCGGGCGTTCTCGAAGACGGCGGGCGAGCGCCTCGCGCGCCTGACGACGCTGGTCCCCAACGGCGTCATCAGCTGGAACCTCGACGTGCCCGGCGTGGTGGAGACCTCCAACAACCTCGGCACCATCCGCACCACGGACGACGGCGCACGCCTCATGTCGACGATCACCTCGGCGCTGACCTCCCGCAAGCACGAGGTGCTGGACCGGGTCCGCAACCTCGCGGCGCTCGCCGGCGGTGGCGTGGGCGTGGAGGAGTACGGGCTGGACGCGCCCGAGTTCCCCTACCGCCCCGACTCCCCCCTGCTGGCCACCGCCCGCGCGGCCTACTCCGACGTCATCGGCTCCGAGCCCGACGTCCACGTCAGCCAGTGCAGCCTCGAGCTGGGCATGTTCAGCCGCGCCGTGCCGGGGCTGGACGTCATCTCGATCGGCACCGAGCTGCGCGACCTGCACTCCCCCAACGAGGCCGTGAAGCACACGTCGGTCGCCAAGGTGTGGCCGCTGGTGCGCGAGGTCGTGACCCGGCTCGCCGCTGACAAGAAGGCGGAGGCCTGACCGTGGGGTACGACGTCCAGCCCTTCCAGATCCACGTCCCGGACGCCGACCTGGCGGACCTGCGCGAGCGCCTCGAGCGCACGCGCTTCCCGCAGGACTTCGGCAACGACGACTGGCGCTACGGCTACAACACCTCCTACCACCGCGAGCTGGTGCGGTACTGGCTGGAGGAGTACGACTGGCGCGACGTCGAGCGGCGCATGAACGAGCTGCCGCAGTACAAGGTCGACCTGATGGGCGTGCCGCTGCACTTCGTGCACGTCAGGGGCACGGGGAAGAACCCGTCGGTGCCGCTGCTGCTGCACCACGGCTGGCCCTGGACCTTCTGGGACGTGCGCAAGGTGATCGGCCCGCTGACCGACCCCGCGGCGCACGGGCTCGACGACTCCCTGTCCTTCGACGTCGTGCTCATCTCCCTGCCCGGGTACGGCTTCTCCTCGCCGCTGACCGACACCGGCTGGAACTGGTGGCGCACCGCGGACCTCGAGAACGCCCTCATGAAGGACGTGCTGGGGTACGAGAGGTACGCCACGGCCGGTGGTGACTGGGGCGCGCTGGTGGCCCAGCAGCACGGGCACAAGTACGAGGACGACCTGATCGGCGTCTACACGCACTTCCCCGCCCAGATGAGCCACTACCTGCCCGAGCACCCCGACGCCCCCGCGTCGGTGCAGTACGACCCGCTGCTCGGCCTGCCCGCCGCCAGCGAGTACGGCGAGGGCGAGGAGGGCTGGTTCGAGCGCGGCAAGCTCTTCGTGCAGCACGAGTCCGGCTACGGCGAGATCCAGCTCACCAAGCCGCAGACCCTGGCCGCGCTGTTCGCCGACTCCCCCGCCGGGCAGCTCGCCTGGATCACCGAGAAGCGCTACTTCTGGGGCCTGGCCGAGCGCGGCGAGGGCACCGAGAGGTTCGAGGCGGTCTGGCCCAAGGAGGACCTCGTCACCACCGCGGCGGTGTACTTCCTCACCAACACCGGCGGCACGTCGTCCCGGTACTACTGGGAGTGCCGCGGCAACCCGTGGAAGCCCTCCCACGACAGGTTCCCCGTGGTCGGCGCACCGACCGCGGTGAGCATCTACCCGGGCGAGATCTACAAGCCGCCGCGCACCTTCACCAACGCCTACTTCAACCTGAAGCAGTACCGCGTCCACGACGACGGCGGGCACTTCGCCCCGCTGGAGGTCCCGGACACGTACGTGGCGGACGTGCGCGACTTCTTCGGCTCGCTCGTCGGGTAGCCGAGGTCAGCGGCAGTCAGCGGCAGTCAGCGGCAGTCAGCGGCGGGGCAGCCCCAGCTCGCGCCGCAGGGCGGCCTCCTCCACGCGGCCGGTGTACAGGCGGCCGTCGACGAACAGCGTCGGCGTGCCCCTGACACCGGCCGCGCCGCCGTCGGCGTAGTCGGTCTCGACCGCCTCGCGGTGCCGCTGGGCGCCCTGGCCCACCACCGCCGCCGGGTCGGCCAGCCCGGCGCGCTCGGCGAGGGCCACCAGTGCCGGGTCGGACAGGTCCGCCTGGTGGCGGAAGAGCAGGTCGTGCAGCTCCCAGAACCGCCCCTGCGCGGCCGCCTCCTCGGAGGCCAGCGCCGCGGTGAGCGCGAACGGGTGCTTGGTGAACAGCGGGAAGTGACGGAACACCAGCCGCACCCGGCCGTCGGAGCCGTCGACCAGCGCCCTGAGCACCGGAGCGGCGGCGGCGCAGTACGGGCACTCGAAGTCCCCGTGCTCCACCACGGCCAGCGGTGCGTCGCGCTCGCCGTACACGTGCCGGTCCCAGCTCACCGGCGCACGCTACCCCCGCGGCCGGTGCCGGTGGGCCGAGCGGGTGCCCTCACCGGTCAGCGCTCAACGGGTCGGGGCGCACGGCCGATGTGCGGGGCGAGGACCTCCTGCGGGCGAGGTCCACCAGACCCGCGACAGCTCGGAGTGCCACCCATGACCACCGGAGTCCAGACGACGGACGAGGCCGCCGCCCCCGAGGAGGAGGCCGGCCCCAGCATCGGCGACCTGCTCGAGCTGGTCGACCAGCTGGCTGCTCGCCGTCCGGTCGCCGCCCGCGTGGTGGCCATGACCGACGACGACTCCGTCGGCTCCAAGGAGCTGGCCGGCACCCTCACCGCCGACGTCGCGCTGACCACCCGCGTCATGAAGCTGGCCAACAGCGCCTACTTCGGCCTGGGCGGGCGCGTGCGCACCGTGACCTTCGCGGTCACGGTGGTCGGCTTCTCCACCATCCGCGCCATGGCGGCCACCGCAGCCGCCGGCCTGGACACCGACGACGTGCTGCCCGCCGACTTCTGGCCCCGCTCCAAGGCCACCGCGGTGGCCTGCAGCTCGCTGGCCCCCCTGTTCGGGGTCCCCGCCCCTGACGCGTTCTGCCTGGGCCTGCTCTCCGGGCTGGGCCAGGCGATCCTCATCCAGCACGACCGCGACGGCTACCAGGTGCTGCTCGAGCGCGAGGACGTCGCGGCGGGCGGGCGCCGGGCGCTGCTGCTGGCCGAGCAGGAGGTGCACGGCTTCCGGCACACGCAGGTCTCGGCCGCCGCCCTGTCCGCGTGGCGCTTCCCGCGCGAGTTCACCGACGCCCTCGACCTCGTCGACGACCCCTCGGGGCGCAGCTCCACCACGCCGTGGTCGCGGTGCCTGGCCACGTCCATCGAAGCGGCCGGCCGCCTGGTCTGCCCCGACGCCCCGACCGTCGACGTGCTGGGGCTGTCCGAGGGCTCGGTCACCGAGGACCGGCTCGCCGCCATGATGCCGAAGCTCCACGAGGCCGTCACGGCCTCCGACTGGTGAGCCGCCGCGCAGCAGGCGCCGCCGACCTCGTCACCGGCGTCGTCGCTGCGGCGTGCGCTGCCGCCGCGCTGCTGCTGCACGCCTTCCGCCCTGTGCCGGCACCCATGGCGGTCACGGCCGCCGTGGTCCTGTTCACCGCCACCGTGGTGGGGGTGCTGCGCACCGGCGACCAGCTGCGCCGGTCCCAGCGCCTCGCCCAGGACCTCACCACCGCCGCCGCCCTCGACCCGCTCACCGGCCTGCCGGACCGCACCGTCCTGCAGGCCGCCCTCGAGACCGCCCTGGCGCGCGCGGAGACCACCCCGGAGGACGAAGAGGACGAGGGCGGCTCGCTGGTCGCCCTGCTGCTCGCGGACCTGGACGGCTTCCACGAGGTGAACGGCCGGTACGGGCCGGTGGCCGGTGACGCGCTGCTGCGCCGCACCGCGGAGATCGTGCGGGCCAACGCCCCGGGGGGCGCCCTCGTGGCGAGGACCGGCGGCGACGAGTTCGCCGTCCTCCTCACCGGCGAGGACGCCGCCCGGGCCCGCCTGGTGGCCGACGGCATCGCCGCGGCCGTCACGCCGCAGGCCCCCGTCAGCGTGGGCCTGGCCTGGGCGGACCCGTGGGAGGAGGTCCCCGACGTCGACGGCACCGACGGCGCCCTCCTCGACCCGGCCCACGAGGTGCTGCGGCGCGCCGAGGTGGCGCTCTACACGGCCAAGGCCGCGGGGGGCGGTGTGGGTCTGTTCGACCCCGGCCACGACCTCGCGGTGCGCGAGCGGGCGCTGCTGGCCGACGAGCTGCGCGCGGCGCTGTCCGAGAGCGGCCAGCCCGACCGCGGTGCGACGGCCCAGCTGGTGGTGCACTACCAGCAGCAGGTGAGCACCGCCACGGGCCGCATCGGCGGTCTGGAGGCGCTCGTGCGCTGGCGCCACCCCCGCCACGGCCTGGTGGGGCCGGAGACCTTCCTCGGCATCGTCGAGGAGCAGGGCCTGGTGCGGCGGCTGACCGAGCACGTGCTGCGCACGGCGCTGCTGGACGCCCGCGACTGGCACACCGCCGGTCACCGGCTGCGGATCGCCGTCAACGTCTCCCCCACGTGCCTCACCGACGCCTCGTTCGTGCCGATGGTGGACGCCGCGCTGCGCGAGAGCGGGGTCGAGGCGGACCTGCTGGTGGTCGAGGTGACCGAGACGGTGCTCATGTCGGAGCCGCAGCAGGCGCTGGCCACGGCCCGGCGGCTCCGGGCGCTCGGGGCGCAGCTGTCCATCGACGACTACGGCACCGGCTACTCCTCGCTGAGCTACCTGGCGGACCTGCCGGCCACCGAGCTCAAGCTGGACCGGGCGTTCACCATGCGCGTCCTGACCGACCCGGGCATCGCGGCGATCGTCGCCTCCACCGTCGACCTCGCGCACCGCCTCGGGCTGCGCCTGGTGGTGGAGGGCGTCGAGGACGAGGCCGTCCTGGCCGCGGTCGTCGAGGCGGGGTGCGACGAGACGCAGGGGTACCTGCACGGCCGCGCCGAGCCGGCCGCCGAGGTGGCGCGCCGGCTGGGCATCAGCCCCGCGCCGCCGGCTGCTCCCGCTCAGCAGCAGGAGCAGGTGCCTCGCTGACCGTGCCGCTGACCGTGCCGCTGACCTGGTGCTCGGCGCGCAGCAGCGCGATGGCCGCCTCGAAGTCCTCCAGGGAGTCGAACGCCTGGTAGACCGAGGCGTATCGCAGGTAGGCGACCTCGTCCAGCTCGCGCAGGGGCGCCAGCACGGCCACGCCCACGTCGTGCGCGTCCACCTCGGCGCGCCCCGCGGTGCGCACCGACTCCTCGACCTGCTGGGCGAGTCGGGCCAGCTGGTCGGCGGTGACCGGGCGGCCCTGGCAGGCCTTGCGCACACCCGCGATCACCTTGTCGCGGCTGAACGGCTCGGCCACCCCGGAGCGCTTCAGCACGGTGAGGCTGGCGGTCTCCGACGTCGAGAAGCGCCGCCCGCAGCGCGGGCACTGGCGGCGCCGGCGGATCGACTGGCCGTCGTCCGAGGTCCGCGAGTCGACCACGCGCGAGTCCGCGAACTGGCAGAACGGGCAGTGCACCGCTCCAGGCTAGGGGGGCCGTCACGCTGCGTGCAAGGCTGGTGGTTCGCTGGGAGGATGACTGGGTTGAAGGTGACCGTCGTCGGCGCCGGCTCCACGTACACCCCCGAGCTCGTCTCCGGGCTGGCCGCGCAGCGCGAGCACCTGCAGGTCGACGAGCTGGTGCTCTTCGACGTCGACGGCGCCCGCCTGGAGGTGGTGGGGGGCCTGGCGCAGCGGATGCTCGCCGCGCAGGGCCTGTCCGTCACCACCTCGCTCACCACCGAGCGCGACCGCGCCCTCGACGGCGCCGACGCCGTGCTGCTGCAGCTGCGCGTCGGCGGGCAGGCCGCGCGCCTGGGCGACGAGACCTTCCCCGGCGCCTGCGGCTGCGTGGGGCAGGAGACCACCGGCGCCGGCGGCGCGGCCAAGGCGATGCGCACGGTGCCCGTCGTCCTGGAGATCGCCGAGGAGGTGCGCCGCCGCAGCGCGCCCGGCGCGTGGGTCGTCGACTTCACCAACCCCGTCGGCATCGTCACGCGCGCCCTGCTGGACCACGGCCACCGCGCCGTCGGGCTGTGCAACTACGCCATCGGCGTGCAGCGGTGGGCCGCGAAGCTGCTCGGCGTGGACGTCACCGACCGCGAGCAGCTGCGCCGGGTGGCCGTGGACCCCGCCGGCCTGAACCACCTGTCCTGGACCCGCCGGGTGCTGCTGGACGGCGAGGACGTGCTGCCGCGCATCCTCGCCGAGCACCTCGACGACGTGGTCGCCCAGTACCCGTTCCCGCCGGAGCTGGTGCGGCTGGCCGGGGTGATCCCGTCCTACTACCTGCACTACTTCTACGAGCACGACCGCGTGGTGGCCGAGCAGCGCAGCGAGCGGCCGCGCGCCGCCGTGGTCGCCGACCTCGAGGCCGAGCTGCTGCGCGCCTACGCCGACCCCGCCCTCGTCACCAAGCCGGCGGCGCTGGAGGGGCGCGGCGGTGCGTTCTACTCCGAGGCCGCTGTCGACCTGCTCGCCTCCCTCCTCGGGGACCGTCCCGCGGTGCACGTGGTGGACGTGCGCAACTCGCTCGACGGCGAGCCGGTGGTCGCGGGCCTGTCGGTGGACGACGTCGTCGAGGTGCCCTGCGAGGTCAGCTCCTCCGGCGGCGGGACGGTGCGGCCGCTGCCGCAGCCGCCGCTGGCCCCCGAGGCCCGCGGGCTGGTGCAGGCGGTCACCGCCTACGAGACGCTCATCGCCCGCGCCGCCGTCACGAGGGACGACGACGACGTGCGCCGCGCCCTGCTGGCGCACCCGCTCGTGGGCCAGTGGGACCTCGTCGAGCAGCTGCTGCCGGGCGTCACGCGAGACGCGTCCCGATGACGGACCTGGCGTCCGGGCTGCTGCTGGGCGTGGACGTCGGCGGCTCGAAGACCGCCGTCGCCGTCGCGGACACCGGCGGGCGGGTGCTCTTCTCCGGGCGCGGGCCGGGCGGCTCGCCCGACGAGCTCGGGGAGGAGGGCTGCCTCGACGTCGTCCAGGAGGCGCTGGCGGCTGCCGGCGCCCCGAGGAGCGGGTACGCGGTGGCCGCGCTCGCCGTGGCCGGCGTCGACCAGCCCGACGAGGAGGTGGCGCTCGCCGAGGTGGCGCGCGAGCGCGAGCTCGTCGCGGGGCCGGGCGAGGGCGGGGTGCTGTCGGTGGTGAACGACCTGTTCGCGGTCCTGCGCTCCGCCGCGGGAGAGCCGCGGGGCGTCGCCGTCATCGCGGGCACGGGCACCAACGCGGTGGGGCTGGACGGCGAGCGGACGGTGCGCTTCCTCTCGCTGGGGCCGGTCTCGGGCGACTGGGGCGGTGGCACCGACCTGGGCGTGGCGGCGCTGGGCGCGGCGTGCCGCGAGGAGGACGGGCGCGGTCCCGCCACGGCCCTGACCGCCGCCGTGCGGGAGCAGTACGGCACGGCGAGCGCGCACGAGGCGGTGCTGGCGCTGCACCGCGGTCAGGCGCCGGCCGGGTCGGAGCGGCACCTGGCCCGTGCGGTGCTGGCCGCGGCGGACGCCGGGGACGCCGTGGCCGTGGGCCTCGTGCGGCGGCTCGCCGAGGAGGTGGCCGACTTCGCCGCCGCCTCCGCGTCCCGGCTGGGCCACCCGCTGCACGAGCTGCCGGTGGTGCTGGGCGGCGGGCTGCTGCACGCCCGCGCGCCGCGGCTGACCGCCGAGGTGCGGGCGGCGCTGCTGGCGCGCGACCCCGCCGTCACCGACGACCGGATCCGCTACACCGAGGTGGCACCGGTGGTCGGCTCCCTGCTGCTGGCGTTCGACGCGCTGGTGGCCGCCGGGTCGCTGCCCGCGAGCGCCCGCCCCACCCCCGCCGCGCTGGCGGACCAGCTCTAGGTCGCCGCCGGAGGCGTCCCGTCGGGCATGCAGATGTCCCCCACCACGGCGCTCAGGGAGCTCCCGGCCGACTTCTGCATGCTGGTCGGGACGCTCAGCGCCGCTGGCCCTCCTGCGCCATCGCCGCCAGCAGGGGGCGCAGGCGGGCGACCACCGAGTCACCGGTCGGCCCGAGCAGGGAGGCGTCCAGCGCATCGAGGGCGCTGGCGCCGGTGGGCAGCGCCGGGTCCGGCGGAGGCGGCAGCGGGCGGCCGCGCCAGAACGACGCGTCCGCCGGCAGGGGCCCGCCGATCGCCGCCCTGCGCGTCGGCGCGCTGCCGTCCTCGGCCCCGTCCAGCGCCGCTCGGCGCTCGGCGACCAGCGACAGCAGGCCGTCCCTGTCGACGCCGCGCAGGCGCAGGACGGTGAAGGGGTCGTCGTCGAGGCGCTCGGCCAGCAGGTAGACGACCGCGGCGGCGTGCTTGCAGGGCTCGACGAGGTCCGGGCAGGTGCAGCTGGTGCGCAGGTCCGACAGCGAGCGCGGCAGGAGCACCAGCCCGGCGTCGAGGCAGAGCTGCTCGAACCCCTCGGGCAGCGTCCCCCCGAGCACGGCGGTGAGCACGGAGGGGTCGGCAGCGAGCGCGTCGGCCAGCTCGGCGCGGGTCTCGGCGTCCCACGTGCCGAGGGTGAGCACCACGTCGTAGGGCTTGGTGCGGCTGCCCTGCACGGTGGCGTCCACCCGGCCCGCGGTGCGCGTGCCCGGCGTGCCGACGTCGAGGTGCACCACCTGCCCGGCGCGCGCGTAGGTGCGCCCCCGCGACAGCCGACCGGGACCGGCGGCCTCCTCGACGGCGTCGGTGAAGCGGCGCCCCCACCAGGTGGTGGCGAACGCGCCGCGCTTGGAGCGGGGCCTGATGCCGTCGGCCTTGATCCTCGTGCCCGGCGGCCAGGAGGAGTCCCACGCGGTGGTCCCCGAGCGCCCGGGGGGCCCGGCCATCAGTCGCCCACCGCCTCGGCGCCCAGCCGGACGAGGTCGTGCAGCTCGTCCGTGCTCAGCTCCGTCAGCCAGCTCTCACCGGACCCCCCGTCGGCGTCGGTGGAGCGCACCACCGAGGAGGCGAGGTCGGCCTTGCGGGTCATGAGCTCGTCCACGCGCTCCTCCACCGTCCCCACGCACACGAGCTTGCGCACCTGCACCTGACGCGTCTGCCCGATCCGGAACGCCCGGTCGGTGGCCTGGGCCTCCACGGCGGGGTTCCACCACCTGTCGACGTGCACGACGTGGTTGGCCGCGACGAGGTTCAGACCGGTGCCCCCGGCGCGCAGCGAGAGCAGCATGAGCGGGCTCGCGCTCCCCTCGGAGAACCCCACGACCATGGCGTCACGGGCCTTCTTGGACACCCCGCCGTGCAGGTAGGGCACCTCCACCCCGTACCGCTGCTGCAGGTGCGGGACCAGCAGCGCTCCCAGCTCGCGGTACTGCGTGAAGAGCAGGGCCTTCTCACCGTCGGCGACGACGGTGTCGAGCACGTCGTCGACCAGGGCGAGCTTGCCGGAGCGGTGCTGCCCGCGGCGCAGGAACGGCGAGCCGTCGGCGAGCAGCTGCGCCGGGTGGTTGCACACCTGCTTGAGGCGGGTGAGCGTGGCGAGCACCAGACCGCGCCGCTGCTGCTTGTCGCGGTGCTCCTCGGCCTCCTTGATCCTGGCGAGCATCTCGTCGACCACGGCCTTGTAGAGGGCCGCCTGCTCGGTGGTGAGGTTGGCGCGGACCACCAGCTCGAGCTTGGCGGGCAGGTCGGGCGCCACGCCGGGATCGGTCTTGGTGCGCCGGAGCACGAACGGCCGGGTGAGCGTGGTGAGCAGCTGGGTCGCCCTCTCGTCGCCGTGCCGCTCCACGGGCACGCTGAACCGCTCCCGGAACCGCGTGGCGCTGCCGAGGACACCGGGGTTGGTGAAGTCGACGACGGCGTGCAGCTCGGCCAGCCGGTTCTCCACCGGCGTGCCGGTCAGAGCGATCCGCTGCGTGCCCTGCGGCGGGTGCGGCGCCCCCGCCACCTGGCGCACGGCGCGGGCGGCGCGGGTGCCGAGGTTCTTCACGTGCTGCGCCTCGTCGAGGGCCACCCGGCGCCACGCGACGGCGGCGAGGTCGTCGGCGTCGCGCGCGACCAGCGGGTAGGTGGAGAGCACGAGGTCGCTCCTCCCCGCTGCCGCCAGCAGCTCCTCGCCGCGCAGCCGGTCCGGGCCGTGGTGGGTGTGCACCCGCAGGTCAGGCGCGAACCTGGCGGCCTCGCGCTCCCAGTTGCCGACCACGGACATCGGGCAGACGAGCAGGGTCGGGCCCGGCGCGACGCCGGGAGCCGCCCGCTCGCGCTCCGACAGGAGCAGCGCGAGCAGCTGCACCGTCTTGCCCAGCCCCATGTCGTCGGCGAGCACCCCGCCCAGGCCGTGGGCGTCGAGGAAGGCCATCCACGCCAGCCCCCGCTCCTGGTAGGGCCGCAGCTGCGCCTGCAGCCCGGCGGGCGCGGGCACCGGCGCGAAGGTGCGCTGCTCCCCGGACAGCAGCGCCCCGAGCGGCCCGTCCCCGTCCAGGGACACCAGCGGCGCCGGCAGGCTCCCCGAGGCCAGCTGCCCCAGCACCCCGGTCAGCGAGGTGAGGGAGGACTCCTGGTGCACCGAGCGCCGCAGGAAGCGCAGCGACCTCTCGATGGCGTCGGCGTCGACCTGCACCCACTGACCGCGCAGCTGCACCAGCGGCGCTCGCTGGGCGGCGAGCACCGCCAGCTCGGCCTCGTCCAGCTCGACGTCGCCGAGGACCACCTTCCAGTCGACCTCGACGAGGTCGGTCCTGGCCAGCGACCCCGGCGCACCCACCGCGGCGGGCACGTCGGAGGTGCCCTGCGGTGCCGGCCCCTCGCCGGGGCGGCGGGCCCGCACCGACAGACCCACCTGGGGGCGCAGCCAGCGACCCGGGAGGGCGACGGCGAAGCCCGCCCCCACCAGCGCGGGCACCCCGTCGGTGACGAGGTCGACCACCTGCTGGGCGTCGAGCTCGGCGTCGGCGTCGGGCGAAGCCCCCAGCTCCAGCAGCGCCGGGTGCACCGCGGCGGCCCGGCCCAGCTCGGCGACGGCGAACGCCCACGGGTCGAGGTCGCCGTCCCAGTCCTGGCCCCACTCACCGCTGACCCCGCGGCGCACCTCCCCGGGCGTGGCGACGGCGCTGGGGTCGTCCAGCGAGCGCAGCCGCACCTGCAGCGTCCACGGCTCGTCCTCGTCGGCGGGCTCGGCGACGCGCAGCAGCAGCTCCGCGGGCTGCGTGGTGGCGCTGGCCCGCCAGCGCTCGGCCCGCGCCGCGAGCTCCACCAGGGCCCGCGCCGGCGCGTCCGGCCCGACCGGCTCACCGGTGCGCAGCGAGGCCAGCCACGCCGAGCCTGCGTCCGCCACCCCACCGGGCGCGGACTGCCCGGACGACGCCAGGGGCTCCGGCAGCGCCGCCGCGAGCTGCGCGCCGACCGCGGCGGTGAGGTCGGCGACGACGGCGGTCACCAGCTCCTCGGCGGGCCGGCCGATGCGCCCGTCGTCCTCGGCGCGGGCCGCGGGGGGCGCGGCGGCGGCAGCGGCGCTGCACCAGCGCCGCCACGCCCTGTCGACCAGGGGGTGCCAGCGGCCCCACCACTCCCCGTCGGCCTGCTCCAGGCCGGGCACGAGCAGACCGGCCCGCGCCCGCGCGTCGGCGGCCGCGGCGAGCCCCGCGAGCCAGCGCAGGTCCTCGCCGACCTCCAGCGGCCACGGCAGCGCGGTCCCCTCCCCCGCCTGGCGGTGGAGCTCCAGCAGCACGGGCAGGGCGCGGTCCGGTCCGAGGACGACGGCGGGCAGGCGCTGCAGCGCCAGGCCGCGCTCTGAGGGCAGCTGCAGCTCCACCGTGCCGCGGGCGCGGGCCACGAGGGCGTGCGCCAGCCGCGGCAGCGGCCCCGCGAGCGCCTCCCGGACGGCCTCGGCGTCCGAGCCGGTGAGCGGCAGGCGCGCGGGTGCCTCGGCCCACAGGCACAGGGCACCGCGCCGCGCCCAGACGCCGTGGACCGCGAGCACCCGACGGACTCTAGGCGGCGGCGGTGACAGCCCGGTCCGGGGATGCGGGACTGTCGGCCCGTCGTCAGGTCCGCGTCAGGTCGCCTCCCCTACCGTGGGTGCCCGTGCCGGCAGGCGTCGACGGAGTCGCCGGGCCGCCGGCGTCACCGTGTGAGAGGGATCGTCTGACGTGGAGTGGTGGCACGCCGTCCTGCTGGGGGCCGTCGAGGGGGTCACGGAGTTCCTGCCGGTGTCCTCGACCGGCCACCTGACGATCCTCGAGAAGCTCCTCGGCTACACCATCGACGACCCCGACATCACGGCCTTCACGGTGATCATCCAGTTCGGGGCGGTGTTCGCGACCATCCTCTACCTGCGCCGCGACATCCTGCGGCTCGTCGCCGCGTTCCTCGACGGGCTGCGCTACCGCGAGGCGCGGCACAACGCCGACTGGCGGCTGGCGATCGGCGTCATCGTGGGGTCGATCCCCATCGGTGTGGTGGGCCTGCTCTTCTCCGACGTCATCGAGACCACGCTGCGCAGCCTGTGGGTGGTGGGGATCGCGCTCATCGGCTGGAGCTTCGTCATGCTGCTCGCCGACCGCACCGCCAAGCAGGACCGCCCCGAGTCGAGCGTGACCTGGAAGGACACGCTGCTCATCGGCACCGTCCAGTGCCTGGCGCTCATCCCCGGCATCTCGCGCTCGGGCGCCACCATGTCCATCGGCCTGGCGCTGCGCCTGGACCGGGTCACGGTGACGCGCCTGTCCTTCATGCTGTCCATCCCCGCGCTGACCGCCGCGAGCTTCTACCAGGGGTACAGCGCCTTCCCGCAGATCTCCTCCGGCATCGGCTGGGGGCCCACGCTGCTGGCCACCGCGGTGAGCTTCGTGGTCGCCTACCTCACCGTCGACTGGCTGCTGAAGTTCATCGCCCGCCACAGCTACTCGGTCTTCATCGCCTACCGCGTCGTCGCGGGAGCCGTCGTGCTGGCGCTGGTGGGCACCGGGGTCGTCTCCGCCACCTGAGGGGTGGCACCGTGGGGCGGGTGACCACGCCGACCACCCTCCTCGCCGACGCCGCCCGGCTCCAGCCGGACCTGGTCTCCCTGCGCCGCACCCTGCACGCCGCCCCCGAGGTGGGCCTGCAGCTGCCGCGCACCCAGGCCACCGTGCTGGAGGCGCTGGCCGGCCTGGGCCTGGAGGTCAGCACCGGCCCCGCGGACAGCGCGACCACGGGCGTGGTGGCCGTCCTGCGCGGGGGCGCCGTGCCGCCGGGAGGCGAGCGGCCCGCGGTGCTGCTGCGCGGCGACATGGACGCGCTGCCCGTGGTCGAGGCCAACGACCTGCCCTACGCCTCCACCAACGGCGCCATGCACGCCTGCGGCCACGACCTGCACGTGGCCGGGCTCGTGGGTGCCGCCCGCCTGCTCGCCGAGCACCGCGAGGAGCTCGCCGGGGACGTCGTCCTCATGTTCCAGCCGGGCGAGGAGGGCTTCGGCGGAGCGAAGATCATGGTCGACGAGGGGGTGCTCGGCGCCTCCGGCGCGCACCCCGTCGCCGCGTACGGCGTGCACGTGGCCCCCGGCCCGCGCGGGGTGTTCAGCACCCGCCCCGGCCCGCTCATGGCGGGCTCCAACCAGCTGCACATCACCGTTCACGGCGCCGGCGGGCACGGCTCGCGGCCCTACGTGGCGCTCGACCCGGTGCCCGCGCTGGCCGAGGTGGTCACGGCGCTGCACACGATGGTCACCCGCCGGTTCGACGTCCACGACCCCGTCGTGCTCTCCGTGACGCAGCTGTCGGCCGGCGAGGCGCTCAACGTCATCCCGCCCTCCGCGACGCTGGGGGCGACGGTGCGCACCCTGTCGGCCGCCTCGGTGGAGAGGCTGCGCGTGGAGACCGCGCGGGTCGCCCAGGGCATCGCCTCGGCCCACGGCTGCACCGCCGAGGTCTCCTTCGACGTCCAGTACCCGGTCACCGTCAACGACGCCGGCGCGGCGGCCACCGCCCTGGACGTCGTCAACGGGCTGCTGGGCGAGGGCCGGGGGACGGTCATGACCGACCCGCTCATGGGCTCGGAGGACTTCAGCTTCGTGCTGGAGCGGGTGCCCGGCGCGTTCCTCTTCCTCGGCGCGAGCCCGGACGGCGTCGACCCGGCGACGGCGGCGTGGAACCACTCCCCGCTGGTGCTCTTCGACGACGCGGTGCTCGGCGACCAGGCCGCCGCGCTGGCCGCGATGGCCCTGCACCACCTAGCCCGCTGAGCGCGCTCCCTCGACCGCACCGTCCCAGGCGCCGGTGACGGCGCCGGTCACCACGGCCGCGGTCTGCTGGACCAGGCGCTGGGAGCGCTCCTCCACGCCGCGGGTGTCGACGCCCGGCACCGTCACCCGCGGCAGGGCGAAGGCCAGCAGGACGACGACGATCGCCGCGAGCACGAGCAGCGTGAACGCGGTGTGGGTGAGGGATCGGACGGCGCGCACGGTGACCTCCTGCTGACGGGACGTACCGGACATTCCACACCGCCGACCTGAGGACGGCCTGAGGAGGCGGGCCCGGGAGGATGCGCGGGTGCGCATCGTCGTCATCGACCCGAACCTCCCCGCGGTGGCCGCCGAGCTGGAGGCGGCCGTGCGGGCCGTCGCACCGGAGGCGGAGGTGGCGTGGCACCCCCGGTTCGACAGGGCGGCGGTGGCGCGCGACCTGCCGGGCGCCGAGGTGCTGGTGGCCAGCCGCTACACCGCGTCGCTGGTGCCGATGAGTTCCTCGCTGCGCCTGCTGCAGTGCCCCGCCGCCGGGCTGGACGCCATCGACACCGCCGCGCTGCCCGCCGGGGTGCTCCTGGCCAACACCGGCCACCACGAGCGCAGCATCGCCGAGCACGTGCTGGCGGGCGTCGTCGTCCTGCGGCGGCGGGTGCGCGAGCAGGACGTCGCGCTGCGCGAGCGCGGCGAGTGGGCGTCCTCGACGTTCGACGCCTCGCTGCCGCTGCCGGTGGGGCTGGACGGCGCGCGGGTGGGCTTCGCGGGGTTCGGGGCCATCGGCCGGGCGTGCTGGGCGCCGCTGCGGGCGCTCGGCGCGGTGGGCGCTGCGGTCACGGGCAGCGGCCGGCTCGACGCCGCCGCGCACGGGCTGGCGTGGGCCGGTGGCGCGGACCGGCTCGATGAGCTGGTGGCCGGGTCCGACGTCGTCGTGCTCTCCGCTCCCCTCACCGACAGGACGCGGGGGATGGTCGACGCGCGGCTGCTGGAGCTGGCGCCGTCCGGGGCGGTGCTGGTCAACGTGGGGCGCGGGCCCCTGGTGGTGGAGGAGGCGCTCTTCGAGGCGCTGGCGTCCGGCCGCCTCGGCGGCGCGGTGCTGGACGTGTGGTGGAGCTACCCCGGCGGCGGTGCGGCCGGCGGGTCGGGTGCGTCCGGCACCGGGGCGGGCGCGGGCCCGGTCACGGGCGCTCCGGGGCGGTGCGACTGGGGGTCGCTGCCGAACGTCGTCGCCTCACCGCACAGCTCCGGCATCACGCGGCAGACGCTGCTGGCGCGGGTGGCCGACGTCGCGGAGAACGTGCGACGGCTCAGGGCCGGGGGACCNNGGTCCCCCGGCCCTGAGCCGAGGCGGTGCGGGCAGGGGCGGCTCAGCCCTTGAGGCCGGTGCCCGCGACGCCCTCGATGATCCGGCGCTGGAAGATGAGGAACAGGACGACGAGCGGCAGCGCACCGAGGATGGCGCTGGCCTGGATGTCGGCGTAGCGCTGGCCGAAGGAGCCCTGCACCGTGGCCAGGCCGACGGGGATGGTCATGAGCTCGGGGTTGGAGACCACGAACAGCGGCAGGATGAGGTTGTTCCACACCCCGACGAACGTGACGATCGCCATCGCGGCGATGACCGGCTTGCTCAGGGGCATCACCACCTGGCGGTAGATGCGCCAGTAGCCGGCGCCGTCGATGCGGGCGGCCTCCTCGAGCTCCTTGGGCAGCCCGTCGAAGAACTGCTTGAAGACGAAGACGGCGATGACGGCCGGCACCTGCGGGAAGATCACGGCCCAGTAGGTGTTGAGCAGGGCCGCGGCGTCGAGCATCTGGAAGATCGGCACCACGAGGACCTGCGGCGGCACCATGATGCCGAGCAGCATGAGCACGAAGACGAGGTTGCGACCCCGGAAGCGCAGCCGGGAGAGGGCGTACCCGGCCATCGAGGCGAACAGCACCGTCAGCACCGTGGTGACGGCTGACGTGAGGAAGCTCGACAGGTACCAGTTCCAGATGTCGCCGCTGGCCAGCAGCGTGGTGTAGCTCTCGAGCGTCGGGCTGGTGCTGGCGATGACCTCGCCGGCTCCGAGCGCGGCGGTGGCGTTGCTCGACAGGGAGGCCTTGAGCGCGTACAGGCTCGGGATGAGCCAGATCACCGCGAACACCACGAGCACCACCGTGGTGATGATCGTGAACGTCCGGGTGGAGTCCTTGCCGGCCGCCGCGGGCACCACGGCGGCCGGGGCGGCGGCGGAGACGCCGTTGCGGGTGGTGGTGTTGGTGGCCATCTCAGGCGCTCCTCTCCGAGCGGCGCTCCATCAGCTGGCGGGCCACGGCGATGACGATGATGACGATGAACAGCAGCACCGAGGCCGCGGACGCCGCGCCGATGCGGTTGTCGGTGAAGCCGACGTTGGCGATGAGGGTCAGCGCCACCTGGGTGGAGATGCCCGGGCCGCCCTGGGTCATGAGGTAGACCTGGTCGAAGATCTTCAGCGAGGCGATGATCTGCAGGAGCACCACGAGCGTCGTCGTCCTGCTCAGCAGCGGGATGGTGATGAACCGGATCTGCTGCCAGGGGGTGGCGCCGTCGGTGGCGGCCGCCTCGTACAGCTCCCGCGGGATGTCCTGCAGGCCGGCCAGGTAGAGCACGAAGTTGAAGCCGATGGTCCACCAGATGGTGGCCACCGCGATGCCGACCATGGCCAGCGACGGGTCGGCCAGCACGGCCGTGGGCGACAGGCCCACGAGCTGCTCCAGCCACGGCCACAGCCCGGTGTCCGGCGTGAAGATGTACACCCAGATCAGGGAGATCGTGGCCGAGGGCAGCACGTAGGGCAGGAAGAACGCCAGGCGGAAGAACCACTGGCCGCGCTGCACGCGGTTGGCCAGCACCGCGATGACGAAGCTCAGCACCACCAGCGGCGGGGTGGTGTAGATCGTGAACTGCAGCGTGTGCCACATCGAGGACCAGAAGTCCTCGCGGCCGAACATCTCGGCGTAGTTGGCGAACCCGGCGAAGCTGCCCAGGCCGCCCTGCACCAGCGAGGTGTTGAAGAAGCTGGAGACGATCATGTAGATCGTCGGGGCGATGAGGAACAGCAGGTAGAAGAAGGCGAACGGGGCGACGAAGAGCCACCCGGCCTTCGCGTCGGTGCGGCGGACGCGCGGGGTGTCCTGCGGCGGCGTCGCCGAGGGTGCCGGCGCGGCGGTGATCGAGGTCATCGTCGGCTCCTGTCAGGCGTTCGAGGACGTGCCCGCGACCGGGCTGGGGGTCTCCAGGTAGGTGCGCAGCTGCACCTTGATGGCGTCGAGCGCCTGCTGCGGGGTGGCCAGCTGCTGCTGCACCAGACCGATCTGCGACCCCACGGTGTTCTCGAAGGTCGAGCCCGAGCCGGAGTACCAGCCCGGCGGGTCGTACTTGGCGATCTCCGCAGCCGCGGCGTAGTCGGCCTGCGGCTCGAGGGCCTTGTACTCGGCCGACTCCAGCGTCGCCGTGAGCGCCGGGACGTGGCCGCCCTCGGCCCAGGTGAGGGACTGGTCGAGCAGGGACTTCACGAAGCCCATCGCCAGCTCCTTCTGGGCGTCCGTCCTGTCCATCTTCGGGAGGATGAACGTGTGGGAGTCGCCCTGGGCGGCCGGCACGTCGAAGATCTGCGGGATCGGCACCATGCCGAACTCGAAGCCCTCCACGGACTGCGCGGTGGTGATCTCCCACTCGCCCTGGGTCTGGAAGCCGACCTTGCCGGTGAACAGCTGGGTCCCGGCGCCGGCGTAGTCGACGGTGGGGGTCAGCAGGCCCCGCTTGGCGAGGTCGCCGATGTAGGCCATGGTCTCGAGGGCCAGCTCCTCGTTGACGGTGAGCTGCTGCCCGTCGTCGCCCAGGAAGTCGGTGGCGCCGTCCATCTGCCAGTACAGGGTCTGGAACAGGCGCCAGGAGCCCGAGGTGTCGCCGACGTTGGACGCCGACCACGCCGCTCCGCCCGTGACGCCGGCGATGGCGGTCAGCGCCGCCTCGAAGGCCTCCTTGCCCTGGATGGGCGCCAGCTTGCCGTCGGCGTCGAGGAGCCCGGCCTGCTGGCAGACCTGGGAGTTGAAGAACAGCACGTAGGGGTGGGTGTCGAGCGGGATCGTGTAGTAGCTGTCCCCGACCTTGCCGGCCTCCCACACCGACGTCGTGAAGGAGGAGCTGGACAGCCCGGCCAGGCCGAGCAGGTCCTCGGTGATCGGCTCGAGCAGCCCGGCCTGCGCGAGGATGGTCGCGCGGGTGGCGTGGGCCACGGCGACGTCCGGCGGCTTGTTGCCGAGCGTGGCCAGCACGACCTTGGTGTAGTACGGGTTGCCCCAGGCGAAGGTGGCCGCGGTCAGGGAGTCCTGCGACCCCTGCTGCCTGCGGTACTCCTCGAGCATGGTCTGCAGGCGGGCGCCGTCTCCGCCGCCGAACAGGTTCCAGAACGTGACCGAGTCGGGGTTCAGCGGGGTGCCCGCCACCCCGGCGGCCAGGGGTGAGCCGCAACCGGCCAGCCCGCCGGTCAGGCCCAGGGCCCCCAGCCCGGCCAGTCCCCCGGCCAGCACCTTCCGCCGGCTCGGGTGCTGCTCAGGCAGCCTCGTCGTCATCGTCGACCTCCTCGTCGTCCGCTGAGCCGGAGTCTGCATCGTCGGCCCGTGATTTGCAACGATGGAAACGCAACCGTTGCGAGCGCGACGGGGCGTGGCACACTCCGGGCCGTGGCAGAGACGGCACACCTCCCCCGAGCCAGCGCCCAGACCGGGGAGCACCCGCGGCCCCAGCTGCTGCGAGAGCGCTGGACCGACCTCGACGGCACCTGGCAGCTCGGGCTGGTGCCCGCCGGAGCCCCCTCCCCCCGGGGCCTGTGGCGAGGCTCCGACCTCACGCAGCGGGCGGGCTTCGAGCGCGACGTCGTCGTCCCCTACCCGCCGGAGAGCGCGGCGTCCGGCGTGGGCGAGCAGGGCCCGTTCGCGGAGCTCTGGTACCGCCGCGGCCTGCGCCTGCGCGACGTCGCGGGCGCCGAGGCGCTCGGGGAGGGAGCGCGGCTGGTGCTGCGCTTCGGCGCGGTCGACCACGGCGCCCGGGTCTGGTTCGACGGGCAGCTCGTGGCCGAGCACACCGGCGGGCAGACGCCGTTCTCCGCCGACGTCACCGAGCTGCTCGACGCCGACCAGCTGGACCTGGACCTCGAGCACGTGCTCGTGGTCCGCGCCGTCGACGACGCCCGCGACCCCGAGCTGCCCCGCGGCAAGCAGGACTGGCACGACGCCCCCCACGCCATCTGGTACCGCCGCACCTCCGGGATCTGGCAGACGGTGTGGGCCGAGGTGGTGCCCGCGGTGAGCATCGAGCACCTCACCTGGACCACCGACCTGACCGGCGCGACCGTGCACCTGGTCGCGGAGCTGTCGAGCACCCCGGTGGAGCCGGCCAGCCTCGCCGTCCGCCTCTCCCTCGGCGCTGACGGCGACGAGCGCGTGCTCGCCGAGGCCGTGGTCGCCGTGCCCGGACCCGCCGAGCGAGGGGGCCCGCGCGTGGAGGTGGCCCTCGCGGTGCCGCTGCTGCGGCACGGCCAGGAGCGCGAGGCGCTGCTGTGGAGCCCGGAGCACCCGCACCTCGTGGACGCGCAGGTGCGGCTGCTGGCCGGCTCCCCGAGCTCCCCCGGCGACGAGCTCGACGCCGTCGCCAGCTACCTGGGGATGCGCTCGGTGGGAGTGGGCGCCGGGCGGCTCATGCTCAACGGCACGCCGCGCACGCTGCGCTCGGTGCTCGACCAGGGCTGGTGGCCCGACACCCACCTGGCCGCCAGCGCCGAGCGGCTGCGCACCGAGGCGCAGCTGCTGGCCGACCTCGGCTTCGACTCCGTCCGCATCCACCAGAAGGTGGAGGACCCGCGGTTCCTGCACTGGTGCGACCGCCTCGGCATCACGGTGTGGGCCGAGACCGCCAACGCCTACGCCCACACCGCGCGCGCGGTGTCGCTGCTGACGGCGGAGTGGCTGGAGGTGGTGCGCCGCGACGCGAGCCACCCCAGCGTCGTCGCGTGGGTGCCCCTCAACGAGAGCTGGGGCGTGCAGGACGTCGCCGCCTGCGCCGGGGAGCGCGCGTACGCGACGGCGCTGGCGGCTCTGACCAGGGCGCTCGACCCGACCCGGCCCGTCATCAGCAACGACGGGTGGGAGCACACCGACTCCGACGTGTGGACCGTGCACGACTACACGGACTCCGGCCAGGTGCTGCTGTCCCGCTACGGCTCCCCGGAGGCCGCCGCGGCGCTGGTGGGCGTGCCCTCGCCGTCGTCGCCCTCGGCCCGCGTGACCGCCAACGGGCGGCGCCTGAGGGTGGCCGGGGGCGCCCGGGGCGGCGACCTGCCCGACGAGGAGCGGCCGCTCGTGCTCAGCGAGTTCGGCGGGGTGAGGTTCACCCCCGGCTCCTCGGCGCCCGAGGGCGCGACCTGGGGCTACTCGACCGCCTGGGACGCCGACGACTTCGCCCGCCGCCTGGGCGACCTGCTGGGCGCGGCCAACGCCTGCGTCGAGGCCGGCGGGCTGGTCGGGTGGTGCTACACGCAGCTGGCGGACACGCTGCAGGAGGCCAACGGCCTGGTCACCGAAGACCGCACGCCCAAGCTGCCGCTGGCGCAGCTGCGCGGGCTCGTCACCGGCGAGCTCACCGGCGAGCTCACCGGCGAGCGCGGCTGAGCGCTCCGGTGCGCAGGGTCTTCCTCGCCGACGGGGTGAGCAGCAGCTGCCCGGCGAAGCCGATGACCAGCGCCACGAGCACCCCGAGGTTCGCGAAGGTCCAGTCGCCGCTCTTGCCCCCCAGGCCGAGCGGACCCATGAGGTAGCCCTGCCAGCCGAGCCAGGTGGCGCTGGTGTTGACCACCAGGCCCCAGCCGACGGCGGTGGCGAGCAGGAGCACGGCCACCGGGCCCCAGCGCACCGAGCCGTAGGGGCCGGCGGGGTCGAAGAGCGCGGCGTCGTCGTAGGCGCCGGAGCGGCGGACCAGGTCGGCGATGGCGGCCCCCGCCCACGCGGCGATCGGCACGCCGAGGGTGATGAGGAAGCCCTGGAACGGGGTGAGGAAGTCGGCGGAGACGAAGACCACGTACACCGCGCCGGCCACCATGAGCGCGCCGTCGACCAGGGCCGCCACCCAGCGCGGGGCGGGCAGGCCGAGGGAGAGCAGGGCCAGGCCGGAGGAGTAGATGTCGAGCACGGCGCCGCCGACCAGCGACAGCACGGCCACCAGCGCGAACGGCACGAGGAACCACACCGGCAGGCCGGAGGCCAGCGCGCCGATGGGGTCGGTGCTGGCGCCGTCGTAGAACTCGGTGGAGGAGGCGGCGAGCAGCATGCCGAAGACCAGCAGCACCAGGGGCGCCGCGGCGCCGCCGAAGGTGGTCCACCAGACCACGCCGGGCCGCGAGGAGTGGCGCGGCAGGTAGCGGGAGTAGTCGCCCGCGGCGTTGACCCACCCCAGGCCGAACAGGGTCATGGTGAAGACGGTGGCCCCCACCAGGGCCTGCCAGGAGCCGCTCGGCATGGCGGCGAAGGCGGACCAGCTGAGGTCCCCGGCCCGCAGCGCCAGGAAGACCAGGGTCAGCACGCCCGTCACCACGGTGATGACCGTCTGCAGTCGCATGATCGCGTCGAAGCCGAGCACCCCCGCGCCGACCACCAGCAGGACGACGACGACGAGCGCGACCGCCTTGGTGACGGCTCCGCCGCCCCAGCCGAGGGTCGTGAACACGGTGGCGGTGGCGAGCGCGGCCAGGGACACGAGCACGGTCTCCCAGCCGACCGTGAGCAGCCAGCTGACCGCCGAGGGCAGGCGGTTGCCGCGGACGCCGAAGGCTGCGCGGCTGACCACCATGGTCGGCGCCGACGCCCGCGTGCCGCCGAGGGCCACCAGCCCGCACAGGAGGAAGGAGGCCACCACGCCGACGACGCCGGCGAGCAGCGCCTGCCACCAGCTGAGCCCGAAGCCCAGCACGAAGGCGCCGTTGGCGATGCCGAAGACCGAGACGTTGGCGGCGAACCAGGGCCAGAACAGGCTGGAGGGCTTCCCCTTGCGCTCGGACTCGTCGATGACGTTGAGGCCGTTGACCTCCACGCGCGACAGCGAGGGCGTCGCGGTGGCGGGAGCGGCGTCGGGGGGCAGCACGTCGGAACCATAGGCGCTGGTGGGGCGCCCAGCAGTGCTGGACGGGCCTCCGCACGGCCCGCGGCGCGCCCGTCGAACGCCTGTTTGAGATCCGCGTCATCGATCCACTACGCTGCGTCCGTGGCGACGACCGCCCCCAAGGGCTCCCCCACCCGCACTGACGACCTCACCAGCCGCCAGCGCGCCGTCCTCGACACCATCCGCGAGTCGGTCTCCAGCCGCGGCTACCCGCCGAGCATGCGGGAGATCGGCAAGGTCGTGGGCCTGCACAGCCCCAGCAGCGTCGCCCACCAGCTGGTGACCCTCGAGCGCAAGGGCTACCTGCGCCGCGACCCGAACCGCCCGCGCGCCATCGAGGTGGTCGACGCCGCCCGCACCTCCGGTCGAGCGGCCGGGGAGCCCGCGGCCCCCGCGGTGCCGGACAGCGAGGAGACCGCGTTCGTCCCGCTGGTCGGCCGCATCGCCGCGGGCGCCCCGCTGCTGGCCGAGCAGGAGGTGGAGGACGTCTTCGCCCTGCCCCGCCAGCTGGTCGGCGAGGGCGAGCTGTTCACCCTGCGCGTCGTGGGCGACTCCATGGTCGACGCCGCCATCTGCGACGGCGACTACGTGGTGGTCCGCCGCCAGCCAGTCGCCGAGAACGGCGAGGTGGTCGCCGCCATGATCGACGGCGAGGCCACGGTCAAGGTGCTGCAGCGCCGCGAGGGCCGGGTCTGGCTCATGCCGCGCAACGAGGCCTTCTCGCCCATCGACGGCACCGAGGCCACGGTCCTGGGCCGCGTCGTCACGGTGCTCCGCTCGCTCTGAGGCGTCACTCGCCTCCGAAGAGCTTCGGGATCTGCTGGCTCATGGTCAGCACGGTCGCCGTCCCGTAGATGAGGATGGCGGCCACGAGCAGCGCCAGCCGCACTCCCTTGACGCGCAGCGGCGCCGGGAGCAGCTTGCGGTTGGTGGCGATGAGCAGCGCCGAGTAGATCGTCATCATGAGCCCGCCGACGGTGGCGGAGACGACGACGAGGGCGATCGGCTGGTCGAAGCCGACCAGCAGCACCACGCAGCCGATGGCCACCAGGCCCCAGGTGAGCCAGAAGTAGATGCGGCTCTCGTCAGCGCCCCTGAGGTAGCTGGTCTTCAGCACGTCCGCGGCCATGCGGCTCGTGTAGTCGGTGATGCCGAGGGCGGCGCCGAACAGGGAGAACGCGCCGATGATCCAGAAGAACACGCCGAACCAGTCGCCGACGGCCTCGGCCAGCTGCTCGCCCTCCACCCGCACGAACTGGATGTCGTTGGGCAGGTCCTCCAGGCCGAAGACGGTGGAGTAGGCCAGCAGCGACGTGAAGAAGATGGACACCACGGTGATGGCGACGAAGGTGCTGAGCTGCTCGATGTTGGCGAAGCGCCACCAGCCGCGCCAGCGCCGCAGGTTCTCCTCGCCCTCCGGCCCTTCGGTGCGGAAGACGTAGCCGGTGCTCGGCACGGCCTCGGGCTCACCGGTGACGGGGCTCTGCAGGCGCGGGACGTAGTGGCCCATGCCGAAGCCCTTGTCGCGGATCCAGTTGGACTGCACGAGGTTCTGCCCGCCGCCCGCGCCGGCGAAGATCATGGCGCCGAAGAGCGTGGCGAAGCCGAGCTCGGCAGCCGGGAAGGTCGCCTCCGTGACGATGGTGGGCACGTCCCGCCAGGCGGTGGCCGTGATGGCGGCGAAGGCGCCCACCACGAGCAGCAGCAGCACCGCCGCCACCTTGACCATCTGGATCTTCTCCAGCGCCACGTACACCACCGGGGCGAGCGTGAGGATGAGCCCGATCGCCACGAGCAGGCCGATGGCGATGTACCGCGGCGTCCCGCCGGTGAGGAAGCTGATGAGCGTCGCCGAGCTGGTCGCCCACCCCGGCCAGAGGTTGGCGCCGTAGGTGAGGATCGCGAAGACCAGCCCCCAGTGCGGCCAGAACCGGCTGAAGCCGGTCACCGCCGTCTCGCCGGTCGCCAGGGCGTACCGCTCGATCTCCATCGTCACGAAGAACTGCGTGACCACCCCGACCACCGCCGCCCACACGAACACCAGCCCCACCTGGGAGGCGATGAACGGGAACAGCACGAACTCGCCGCTGGACAGGCCCACGCCGGCGGCGATGATGCCCGGACCGATGAGCGGGAGCCACCGGCTCGGCGGCTTCGGGAGCTCGCGGACCTCCGGCACCGCGAGCTTCGACCCGCGGAACGGGTCCAGGACGGTGGTGGCGCTCGGCCCGCGCTGGCCGGCCGCGTCGTCGCGGGTGGACATGCGGCCACCGTGGCGCACGTCACCCGTGAGCGCCAACCGATCAGCGCCCGACCAGCGCCCGGCCCATCCCCGTGACCACGCGGCGCGTGAGGCGGCCGCGGGCCAGGCCGATGTCGGCGACGTCGTCGAAGACGCCGCCGTCGCGGGCCGACGCGCGCAGCGCCGCGTGCAGGAGGTGGTCGCTGCGCACCAGCCGGGCCGCGAGGTCGGTGTGCCGCAGGTGGCCGACGAGGGCCTCGCGGAGCATCGCGTCGTAGCGCCCACCGCCGAGGGCCGCTCGCCCGGCGAGCACCCCGGACAGCACCGCGTAGTAGATGCCCTCGCCGGTGACCGGGTTGACGAGGCTGGCGGCGTCGCCGACGAGCAGCACGCGCCCCACCGACCACACACCGCCGCGGCCCGTCGAGAGCGGCAGCGGGTGCCCGGCCACCTGCTCGGCGCCCGCCGTGGTCCCCGGCAGCAGCTCCTCGAGGCGCTCCAGCAGCCGGGCCCGCGTGGGCGCCTCCCCCGCGGACGAGCGCGAGTCGACCAGCTGCCCGAAGCCCACGTTGGCCCGGCCGTCGCCGACGGGGAAGGACCACGCGTAGCTGGGCCTGTCGGTGTCCTGCGAGAACGCGAGCACCTGCACGCCGTCGTGCTGCGGCAGCACGGGCGCGTACGCCCGCACCGCGATCGCCGTCGTCCCCCGCTTCTGCGGGGGCACGGCCGCCGGGCCCAGGGCCCGCCGCACCTCCGAGTGGGCGCCGTCGGCACCCACCACGACGCGCCCGCGCACCACCTCACCGTCGGACAGGACGACGCCGACGCCCGCGCCGTCCTGCAGCACGTCACGCACCCGGGCCCGGCGCAGCACCGCGCCGCGGTCCAGGGCGGCCCGCAGGATCCGCTCGTCCAGGACCGCGCGCGGCACCACCTGCGCCGGCCGCGCCATGGCCTGCTCGACCACCGGCACCCCGGGGGCGCCGACCACGGAGATGCGCAGGCGCGGCGCCACCGGCCAGTCGTCGAGCAGGCCGGTGACGCCGACGGTCTCCAGGACGTCCAAGGCGTGCGGAGCCACCCCGTCGCCGCAGACCTTGTCGCGAGGGAAGTCGGCACGGTCCAGCAGCAGGACCCGCGCGTCCGCGCGCTGGTGCAGCGCGCCCAGGGCGGCCGCCGAGCCGGCCGGCCCGGCCCCGACGACGACCAGGTCCCAGTGCTGGCTCATGCCTGACTCACGTGCCGGATCCTGTCAGGCGGCCAGCTTCACGGTGAGGTCGGAGCCCGCCAGGGCCTTGGTGAACGGGCAGATCTGCTGGGCCTGCTCCAGCACGCGCTCGGCGACGTCGTCGGCGAGACCGCTGACCTCCAGGGTGATGTGGGAGGTGTAGCCGGCCTCCTCCGCCGTGGTCAGGACCACGTGCGCAGTGACCTGCGCGTCGCTGGCGTCGACGTCCTGGGTGGAGGCGGCGATGCCGATCGACTGCTGCAGGCACGCGGCGGTGGCGGCGGCCATGAGGTGCTCGGGGGTGGTGCGGTCACCGGCGGACTCACCGGCCAGCTGCGTGGCCGCCTCCAGGACGCCGTCGGAGGTCTTCACGCTGCCGGCCACGGCGGTGGCCGTGGCGTCCTGGACGGTGGTCTCGCTGCTCTGGGAGGTCATGCGATCACGCTAAGCAGGCTCGGTGACCCTCGCCTCTTGATCAGTGGCCGCGGCGTCCAGGCGTCGCAGCGCGCCCAGCACCACCTCGGTGTCGGTGGTCGGCCACAGCGGCGGCAGGCTCGCCCGCAGGAAGGAGCCGTACCGCTTGGTGGCCAGCCGCGGGTCGAGCAGCGCCACCACGCCGCGGTCGGAGGTGCTGCGCAGCAGCCGCCCGGCGCCCTGCGCGAGCAGGAGCGCCGCGTGGGTGGCGGAGACGGCCATGAACCCGTTGCCCCCGGCGCGGTCGGCCGCCTCGGCGCGGGCCGAGGCCAGCGGGTCGTCCGGGCGGGGGAACGGGATCCGGTCGAGGATGACCAGCTGGCAGCTCGGGCCCGGCACGTCCACGCCCTGCCACAGCGTCAGCGTGCCGAACAGGCAGGTGCGCGGGTCCTCGGCGAACTCGCGGACGAGGTTGGGCACGGTGTCGTCGCCCTGGCAGAGCACGGAGATGCCGTGCTGGGCGAGCCGGTCGCCGAGGGCCTCCGCGGCGGCCTCGGCGGCGCGGCGGGAGGAGAACAGCCCCAGAGCCCGGCCGCCGGCGGCGATGACCAGTCGCTCGACCTCCTCCAGCACCTCCGGCACCGGGCCCTCGCGGCCGGGCTGGGGCAGGTGCTCGGCCACGTAGAGGATCCCCTGCTTGGCGTGGTCGAACGGGCTGCCGACGTCGAGCGCGGTCCACTGCGGCGCCCCCGCTCCCTGCAGGCCCAGCGCGCCGGCGGCGGCGTCGAAGGACCCGCCCGGCGTCAGCGTGGCCGAGGTCAGCACCACCGTGGAGCCGCCGAAGAGGTGCTCGCGCAGCGTCATCGCCACGCTCAGCGGCGCCACGTGCAGCACGCGCGGCCGCGGCTCCTCGTCACGGCGCCAGGCGCCGGGGGCCTCGAGCCACGCGACGTCCTCACCGGGCGCGTCTCCCGCGGGGCCCACCTCGACGAGCCGCTCGGCCACGTCGAAGACCTCGCTCAGCGCGGCGCGGGCGACCTGCTTGCCGGCCGCCGCTTCGCCGTCGTCGTCCTTCTGGCCCCCCTCGCCCTTGAGGCCCGACAGGGCCTCGCGGGCGGCGTCGCGCACGCCCGCCACGGCCAGGCGCACGCCCTCGGGCAGGCCCCGCGCGTACCTGCCGACGGGGGCCTCCTCGAGCACGGCGCCGAGGTCGTCGGAGGCGACGCGCAGCCGCTCAGCCGACGTGGGGTCGAGACCGCCCTGGCGGCGCGCGGTGGTCGCGGCCTGGGCCACCGCCGAGGCCGACAGCGACCCCGTGGCCACCGAGGTGACCCGGTCGACCAGCTCGTGGGCCTCGTCGATGACGACGACGTCGTGCTCGGGCAGCAGCTGCACGTCCTCGACGGCGTCGATGGCCAGCAGCGCGTGGTTGGTGACGACCACGTCCACCTCCTTGGCCCGCGCCCGCGCCAGCTCGACGTGGCACTCCTCCGCCATGGGGCAGCGGGTGGCGCCGAGGCACTCGCGCGAGCTCACCGAGACCTGGCGCCAGGCGCGCTCGGAGACGCCGGGGACCAGCTCGTCGCGGTCTCCGGTCTCGGTGTCCTGCGCCCAGCGGTGCAGCCTGGCGACCTCCCGGCCGAGCTGGCTGGTGGCCGAGCTCGCGGCGGGGCGACGGTCCGTGGCGCGCTCGGCCCCGCCGACCAGCTCCATGCCGGGCAGCGCCTCCGGCTCGTCCTCGGGGAAGCCCCCCACCAGCTTCTGCCGGCACACGTAGTGGGCGCGGCCCTTGACGGTCTGCCACGTCAGCTCCCGGCCCAGCAGCGGGCGCAGCGCCTGGGACAGCCGGGGCAGGTCCCGGTCGACCACCTGCGCCTGCAGCGCCAGCGTCGCCGTGGAGACCACGCCCGGGGTGCCCGTCTCGGCGGCGTGCGCGGCCAGCGGCACCAGGTAGCCCAGCGACTTGCCGGTGCCCGTCCCGGCCTGCACGAGGAGGTGGCGACCCGAGCGGACCGCCTGGGAGACGGCGGCGACCATCTTCTGCTGCCCCTCGCGCGGGGCCCCGCCCAGCGCCGCGACGGCGGCGTCGAGGAGGTCGGAGGGGTCGGCTCCGCGGCTGGGCTTCGGCACCGAGCCACCCTACGCAGCGCCACCGACCGGCGGCCGCGTTCGTCCACAGCCCCCCTCCAGGCGCCCCGAGAGCGGAGTCCGAGGTCACCATCGAGCACTTCCTGGCCCCGGACTCCGCCCTCGCGGACGCCTGTGGACGACGACAGCAGGAAGGAGCCCTCGCGCGGCACGGTGATGCGGTGCCGCGCCGAGCCGACGTCCCACCCGAGCTGCTGCGTCGCCCCTTCAGCGTGGCCGAGGCGCGCGAGATGGGACCCACGGCCGACGTGCTGCGTCCACCGCGCTTCACCACCCCGCACCGCGGCGTGCGGGTGCCACCGGGCCTCGCACCCGGGCCTCGCACCCGGGCTGGCACTGGATGTGGCTGCCGCGCGCCTGGCTCTGCCGCCCTCCGCTGGGTTCTCGGAGTGGACCGCGGTGCGCCTGCTCGGGCTGCCGACGCCCTGGGGGCGCCCTGAGCCCGTCGGCGGGCTCCTCCAGGCGCGGGTCCCGGCGGGTGTCGTGCGCCCCGAGGTCCGCGGCGTGAGCGTCGGCCGCGTGCGGCAGCACGACGGGCTCGTCCTCACCACGGGCGGGGACGCCTCGGCGCTCCTGCCGGCGTGGGACGGGCTGCGGCTGCAGGACCCGGTGAGCGCCTGGTGCGACCTAGCACCCGGCCTGCCCCACGTCGACGGGGTGGCTCTCGGCGACGCCGTCCGACGCCATCACGCGTCGCACGAGGAGATGCAGGTCGCGGTGGACCTGCGCAGCGGCTGCCGCGGCGCGCGGCAGCTGCGACTCGTCCTCGCAGACGTGCGCCACCAGGTCGACTCCCCCATGGAGACCGAGGCGCGCCTGCTGTTCGTGAGCTCGGGGCTGCCGGAACCGGAGTGCGGACGGTGGGTGCCGGACGCCACCGGTCGGCTGTGGCAGGTCGACATGGTCTGGTTCGAGCAGCGCGTCATCGTCGAGTACGACGGGGACGTCCACCGCCTCAAGGGCCAGGACCAGTGGCGCCACGACGAGGACAAGCGGACGCGGCTGCGCGAGGCCGGCTGGACGGTCGTCGTCCTGGTCGGCGGGAGCCTGGACCGGCACCGACCGTGGGCTCGTGAGGAGACCGTGGACCGGGTCCGCCGCGCGCTCACTGGTCGCTGAACTGCCGCGAGTGCGGAGTCCAGGGTCAGGATCGTCGTGATCCTGACCCTGGACTCCGCACTCGTCGCCTCACCTGCTGGGGGTCAGGCGGTGAGCTCCGCGGCGAGGTCGGGGGCGACCCGCGCGCGGACGCGCGTGCCGGTCTCGGTGTGCTCGGTGGAGAGCACCTCGCCGGTGGAGTGCACGCGCGAGACCAGGTCGCCCCTGGAGTAGGGCACCACCACGTCGACCAGCACCTCCGGGTGCGGGAGCACCTCGCCGATGCGCTCGCGCAGCGCCTCCAGGCCCTCGCCCGTGCGCGCCGAGACGACCACCGAGCCGCGCTCGCGGCGCAGCAGCCGCGAGACGACCTCCGGGTCGGCCTGGTCGCACTTGTTGAGGACGACGACCTCCACGGGCCCGTCCCCGCCGTGCGTGCCGACCTCGGCCAGCACGTCGCGCACCGCGGAGATCTGCCCCTCCGGGTCGGGGTGGGAGGCGTCGACCACGTGCAGCAGGACGTCGGCCTCGCCGACCTCCTCCAGCGTGGAGCGGAACGCCTCCACCAGCTGCGTGGGCAGCGAACGGACGAAGCCGACCGTGTCCGACAGCGTCATCGTGCGCCCGTCGGGCGTCTGCGAGCGGCGCACCGTCGGGTCCAGCGTGGCGAACAGCGCGTCCTCCACGAGCACGCCCGCCCCCGTGAGGCGGTTGAGCAGCGAGGACTTGCCGGCGTTGGTGTACCCGGCGATGACGACGCTGGGCACGGCCCCGCGGCGGCGCGACTGGCGCCGCGTCTCGCGGGCGGGCCGCATCTCCTTGATCTCGCGGCGCAGCTTGGCCATCCGGGTGCGGATGCGGCGCCGGTCGAGCTCGATCTTGGTCTCACCGGGTCCGCGGGAGCCGATGCCCTCACCGCCGGCGACGCGGCCACCGGCCTGGCGGGACATCGACTCGCCCCAGCCGCGCAGGCGCGGGAGCAGGTACTCCAGCTGCGCCAGCTCGACCTGGGCCTTGCCCTCCTTGGACTTCGCGTGCTGGGCGAAGATGTCGAGGATCAGGGCGGTCCTGTCGATGACCTTGACCTTGACGATGTCCTCCAGCGCGCGGCGCTGGGACGGCGACAGCTCGCCGTCGGCGATCACCGTGTCGGCGCCGGCGGCGGAGACGACGCCCTTGAGCTCGTTCGCCTTGCCCGAGCCGAGCCAGGTGCCCGGGTCGGGGGTGTCGCGCCGCTGCAGCACGCCGTCGAGGACGGTCGAGCCGGCGGTCTCGGCCAGCGCGGCGAGCTCCCGCAGGGAGTTCTCGGCGTCCTCCGCGGACGCGGTCGCGCTCGACCACACGCCGGCCAGCACCACGCGCTCCAGGCGGAGCTGGCGGTACTCGACCTCGGTGACGTCGGTGAGCTCGGTGGACAGCTCGCTGGCGAGGCCACCGACCCGTCGCAGCGCGTTGCGCTCCTCGAGGTCGTACTGCTCGCCGTCGTAGTCCCGTCCGCCGTCCGCCACCGCTGCCGGGACCGCGCCGCCGTGGCGGGCCAGGATGCGGCTGACGGCGTCGTCAGCGGTACGGGTCGTGGACTGGGCCGTGGTGGTCATGCGCCTCCTGCGTCGTGCGGCTCGCTGACTGCGAGCCGCCCACTGTTCCTCACAACGCCCGGGACGTCGACGGTGTTTCCGCCCCTCGAGCTCACGGATAGCCTCCCGCAGTGCGTGACGAGCCCGACCAGCCGCCGGAGCACTACTTCAGCGCCTCCCCCGCCAGCGCCGACGAGCGCCGGCCGCTGCGGGTCCACCTCGACGGGCGCGAGCTGGAGCTGGTCACGGCGCCGTCGGTGTTCAGCGGGCACCGCCTCGACCTCGGCACCGCCGTCCTGCTGGACCTCGTGGGCGACCCGCCCGCGGACGGCGACCTGCTCGACCTGGGCTGCGGCTGGGGACCGGTGGCGCTCACCCTGGCGATGAGGTCGCCCGAGCCCGCCACCCGCCGCGTGTGGGCGGTGGACGTCAACGAGCGCGCCCGCGACCTCACCGCCGCCAACGCCGCGTCCCTGGGCCTGCGCGGGGTGCGCACCGCAGCCCCCGAGGAGGTCGACGACGAAGCCCGCTTCGCCGCGATCTGGTCCAACCCGCCGATCCGCATCGGCAAGCCGGCGCTGCACGCGCTGCTGCTGCACTGGCTGCCGCGGCTGGCGCCGGGCGGCAGCGCGCACCTGGTGGTGGCCAAGGACCTCGGCGCCGACTCGCTGCAGCGCTGGATCGGCGAGCAGGGCGAGCAGCACGGCTGGACCGCCGAGCGCTCCGGCTCCCGCAAGGGGTTCCGCGTGCTGGAGGTCAGGCGGTCCGGCTGAGGCGGCGCTGCTTGCGCTGGCGCTCCATGGCCAGCTGGTGCAGCAGCCGCTCGCGGCGGCGCAGGCGCTCGTCGCCGTCGGTGCGGGGGTCGTTGACGGCCGCCAGCGCCGCCACCGCGGCGTGCGTGCGCGCGTCGAGCAGTGCGCTCTTCGTGGCCGTGCTCTCCACCGCGACCGTCTCCCCCCGTTGCCCTGGGTCAAGGGTTCCCCGACGCAGGGTGAGCAGCAACCACTTTGCCCGAAGTGGTCACCCTCACAGCCCAGAGATCGTCGCCCACAGCGGGCAGGAGTGCACTCCTGCCCCACCAGTAGCCAGACGTCACATCACGAAGGCATCACGACCGGCGTGTCGCGGACGCCGGGCGCGCCGCGGTCAGCCCTCCAGGAGGGCCAGGTCCACCTCGCCGCGGGCCACCAGCACCGCCGGCCCGGCCAGCTCCACGCGCTG
This sequence comes from Streptomyces sp. NP160, assembly GCF_006335115.1. Taxonomy (GTDB): domain Bacteria; phylum Actinomycetota; class Actinomycetes; order Actinomycetales; family Quadrisphaeraceae; genus Quadrisphaera. The sequence goes on along the minus strand of NZ_VDMJ01000040.1, from coordinate 26,360 downwards.
GCCCTCCAGGGCGCGCACCGCCACCGTGCCACCCGGGACGTGGACCAGCCACCGCTCCGGGGCGCCGGCCTGCGCGCCTCCGGCCCAGCTGCGCACGGCGAGCGCCGCGGCGCAGGCCCCCGTGCCGCAGGAGCGGGTCTCCCCCGAGCCGCGCTCGTGCACGCGCATCCTGATGACCCCGAGCGGCTGCTCGGACGCGCCCGAGCGCCCGACCGCGTCCTCCACGATCACCAGCTCCACGTTGGTGCCGTGCGGCGGCAGCGGGTCGACCTCGGGCGCGCGGCCCAGGTCGGCGGCCTCCAGCTCCGCGGCCGAGGCCAGCGCCACCACGGTGTGGGGGTTGCCGACGTCGACGGACAGGCCGGGCCTGCGCACGCCGTCGAGCCCGTGGACCCCCACCTCGGCGTCGGCGCCGCGCTCAGCGGCGCCGACCGGGTCGACGAGGTGCCAGGGGCCCATGTCGACGGCGAGCCAGTCCTCCCCCTCGGGTCCGCGCACGCGCCGGACGCGGCGCACGCCGGCGCGGGTGCCCACGGCCAGGCCCGGGCCGCTGCGCAGCTCGGCCTCCTCGACCAGGCCCTCGGCCAGCAGGTGCGCCACGAGCACCCTCACGCCGTTGCCGCACATCTCCGCGACCGAGCCGTCGGAGTTCCGGTAGTCCATGAACCACACCGCGGCGCCGTCCTCGGCCAGGGCGGCCGCGCCCTCGGGGAGGGCGTCGCTGCGCACGGCCCGGATGACGCCGTCGGCGCCGAGGCCGGCGCGCCGGTCGCACAGGCGCGCGGCGAGCACGGGGTCCAGCGCGAGGGCGCCGTCGGGATCGGTGAGCAGCACGAAGTCGTTCTGCGTCCCGTGCCCCTTGGTGAACGCGAGGGTGCTGGTCACGCCCGCGAGCCTAGGCGAGCAGCCTGAGCGCCGCCTGGACCACCGCGCCGCGGCCGCCGGAGGCCAGCAGCGCGTCGGTGTCGAGCCACTGCACGCGGGGGTCGGCGCCGAACCACGACAGCTGCCGGCGGGCGTACCGGCGGGTGCCGTGCACCGTGGCCTCGAGCGCCTCGGCCACGCTGCAGCGGCCGTCGAGGGCGTCGAGGAGCTGGGCGTAGCCGAGGGCGCGGCTGGCGGTGGCGCCCTCGCGCAGCCCCGCCTCCGCCAGGCGGGCCACCTCCTCCACGAGCCCGTCGCGGGCCATCGCCTCCACCCGGGCGGCGATCCGCTCCCGCAGCACCTCGCGGTCGGCCCGCAGGCCCACCTGCACCACAGCGCCCAGCGCGTCCACCGCGTCGCTGTAGCGCCGCAGCGGCATGGAGGCGCTGAACGGGCGGCCCGTCACCTCGACCACCTCCAGGGCCCGCACCACGCGGCGCACGTTCCCCCGGGTGATGGCGGCCTCGGCCACCGGGTCCGCCGCCGCGAGCCGGGCCCTCAGCTGCGCCTCGCCGCCGGGTCCCGCCGCCGCCAGCTCAGCCTCCAGCCGCGCCCTCACCGCCGGGTCGGTCTCGGGGAAGGCCAGCTCGTCCAGCGCCGCCCGCACGTACAGCCCCGAGCCGCCCACGAGGACGGCGGTGCGGCCGCGCCCCACCACGTCGGCGAGCGCGGCCCGCGCCGCGCGCTGGTAGGCGGCCACCCGGGCCTCCTCGCGCACGTCCAGCACGTCGAGCAGGTGGTGCGGCACACCGCGCCGCTCCTCCACCGACAGCTTGGCGGTGCCGACGTCCATCCCCCGGTAGAGCTGGGAGGCGTCGGCGTTGACCACCTCGCCGCCGGTCGCCAGGGCCAGCTCCACCGCCAGGTCCGACTTGCCGGTGGCGGTGGGCCCCACGACGGCGACGACGGCGGCTGGCACGGTCGGCCAGGCTAGCCAGCCCGCTGCGCGGCGTCCCCCGCGGCGACGCGCTGCACCGCCGTGTTGCTGATGACCAGCTGGTGGCCCGCTGCGCGCACCGCGGCGTCGTGCCCGGGGTGCAGCCCCCACGGCGTGCCGCCCATCCAGGCGGTGGCGGGTGCGGCGCGCCCGCCGGTCCACTCCTGCAGCAGGCGCAGCGGCGCGGCGACCTCCCGCTCGACGTCGTCCTCACCCGCGCCCAGGGAGGTCTCGCCGATGCCGTCGTGGGAGGAGGTGTGCGGCAGCACCACGTGCCGGCCCGCGAGCGCCGCGGCCTCCTCGGGCGACATCGCGAGGCGCCGCCCGTCCCGCTCGGCGGGGTCGACGGCGATGAAGTGCGAGCGGGCGAACAGCTCCTGCTGCGCGGGCGGGCACTGCAGGAACCCGGTGCACACCGGGAACCAGCCGGTCAGCCCCAGCTCCTCGCACACCGGAGCGGCCACCTGGGCGCTGTTGGCGTAGCCCTCGTAGAAGACGGGGGCGAAGCGCGGCCGGTCGTCGGGCCAGGCGCCGGCCGCGTAGAAGGCCAGCAGGTCCTCCCACCCGACGCCCACCCAGTGCTCGGCGAAGCGCGCCAGCTCGGCGCGCAGGCCGTCGCGGCCGTGCTCGGGGGTGTTGTGGTAGTTGACCACCCGCAGGACGCGGCCGGCGGCCAGCGCCTCGCGGTGGCGGCGCCACCCCAGGCGCGCTCGCCCGGTCCGCGAGGACGACGACGGCGGCGGCGGTCCCGCCTCCGGCGCCGGCCGGCCCAGCTGCTCGGCCTCGTGGAAGGCGGCGGCGGTGACCAGGGAGGCGATGACGCCGAGGTCGCCGTCGCGCTGGTCCGGGGCCAGCTCGGCGCGCAGCGCGTCGAGCTGGGCGACGAGGGCGGCGTCGGCCGGGGACGCCACCGCCGACGCAGCGGCGGGGTCCGCGCCGGTCTCGTCGAGCAGGGCGAGCGCCACGGGGATGCCCTCGCCCGCCAGGTCGCGGTCCTGGGCGCGCCGCAGGAGCTGCAGCGCCGGGGACGAGGGGGTGCTCACGCCAGGCCCAGCCGCTGCGGGGCGTGCCGGCGAGGCTCGCGGTACAGCGGGTACAGCGGCCCGAGCGCGGCGGCGGCGCGGTCGGCGTCCCACCACACCGGTCCGCCGAGGCGCTCGGTGGCGGCGGCGGTGAGGCGGACGGGCAGGCGACCGGGTCCGGGGGCCCTCGTGACCAGCGGGTCCTCGCGCTCCAGCAGCCGGCGCGCCACGCGCTCGCCGATGCGTCCGTACGACAGCGTCTCCACCTCCAGCCCGGGGACCACCACCTTGGCGGACCGCACTCCGCCGGGCCCGCCGTCGCCCTCGTCGGAGGCGACCACGAGCACGTCGAAGCCCTCCAGCCTGCCGAGCAGCAGCTCGAGCAGCTGCGCCGGGCCGCGCTCGCCGGGGCTGGAGACCGCGAGCAGCTCGGCCACCCCCACCGTGCGGGTGCGCCGGGAGAAGGCGGGCTCCACGGCGGCGCGCACGCCCGCCAGGTCCAGGCGCGCCCAGCCGGCCGCCTCGTGCAGCGCCCGCGGCTCCTGCTCCCCCACCGGGCGCTGCTGCTCGAGCTCCCAGTAGTCCGGGCTGAGGCGGCGGACGTCGTCGAGGGGACCGAAGGCGAAGACCCGGCGGGCGCGGGAGGCGGCGTGCTCGAGCAGCGCCTTGCGCACGGCGAGCACCGCGTCGGGGTGGGCCGCCTCACCGACGGCGCCCACGGCCAGCGGCGGCGTGCCGTCGACCTCGTGGCTTCCGTGGCAGAACACGACGGGCACCAGCTCGGTGCTGGCGAGCTTGACCACCGGCTCGGTGCCCGCGGCGCGCAGCTGCGCGAGCACGCCGGCCAGCTCGGCGTCACCGGCGGCCAGCGCCTCGACGTCCACCACCTCGCCGGTGTCGAGGGCCTTGAAGCTCACGGTGTCGCCGTCGCGCTGGAGCAGCTCGAGCAGGCCGTGCGAGACGGCCCGGACCAGGGCGTCGTCCCCGGCACCCGCGCCCAGGCCGTTGGAGACCGGCGTGAACAGCTGCCCCGGTCCGCCCGGGGAGCGCAGGGAGCCGTCGTAGGCGGCGGCGTCGGCGGGCACGAGGACCTGCTCACCGGTGCGCCAGCGCACCGCGGGCACCCAGTCGAGCGGGGAGTCGGCGGTGTGCGGCGAGCCGGCGGGCAGCGCCAGCTCGAGGGGGTCCACCACGCCCTGCGCCCCCACCTCGGCGACCAGCTCGGCGAGGGAGGCGCGGCGGGCGCCCGCCAGCGCCGACCGCAGCCGCGGCGCCAGGGCGACGCGTTCCGCGAGCTCGCCCAGGGCCCCGACCCGGGCCTCCAGCTCGGAGGCGCCGTACCCGACGCCGTGGGCGTCGCCGCCGCCCTCCGGGCCCGCGGGCGGGTCCCACGCGGTGGCGACCACGGGCATCCCGGTGGTGTCGTACCGGGTCAGCGACCACTCGGTGAGCGTCCCCGGAGCCTCGAGCGCGGCGCGGTAGGCGCCGGCCGCACCCTCCAGGCCGCGCGCGGACCCCTCACTTGAGCCCACTGCGCGCGACCCCCTCCACGAAGTACCGCTGGAAGACGGCGAAGACCACCAGCATCGGCAGGATCGACAGCAGCGACATCGCCATGAGGGAGCCGTAGTCGTTGCCGAACTGCTGCTGCAGGAAGCGCAGGCCCAGCGGCAGGGTGAAGGCGTCGGGGTCGGGCAGCACGATGAGCGGCCAGATGAACTCGTTCCAGCGCCACATGAAGGTGAAGATCACGAGCACGGCCACCAGCGGCTTGCTCAGCGGCAGCACGATGGAGACGAAGGTGCGCAGGGCGCTGGCGCCGTCCACGCGGGCCGCCTCGAGGAGCTCGTCGGGGATGGCGTCCATGAACTGGCGGGCCAGGAACAGTCCGAAAGCCTCCGCCAGCCGCGGCAGCACCACGCCCGTGGGGGTGTTGACCAGCCCCAGGTCGATGACCAGCTGGAACTGCGCCACCATGATCACCTGCACGGGGATCATCAGCGTGCCGACGATCGCGAGGAAGAGCGTGTTCTTCAGCGGGAAGTCGAGCTTGGCGAAGGCGTAGCCGGCGGCCAGGTTGATGGCCACCGTGAGCGCCACCGAGATGACGGCGATGGTCGCCGAGTTCAGCGCCCACCGCGCGAAGGGGAACTGCTCCAGGGGCCGCGTGAAGTTCTCCCAGCGCAGCTCGGTGGGCCAGAGCGCGGCGTCCGGCCGGGTGAGGGCGCCGGGGCTCGACAGCGCCGTCACGAGCATCCAGTACAGCGGGAAGACCACGACGGCGGCGAGGAGCACCGCCGCGGTGAGCCGCCAGCCGGTGACGCGGCGCTCCGCGCCGCGGCGCGAGGGGGCGCCGCGCGCGGGGCGGCGGCGCGGGACGGCGGTGGCGCCGGAGCCGGCGGTCCGGGGCTGCGTGGCGGCGCTCATGCGAGGTCCCTCCGGCGGCCCGCGCGCCACTGCAGCAGCGTGAGGACCATGACGATGGCGAAGAGCACCACGCCGAGGGCCGCGGCGTACCCCTGGCGGCGCTGCTCGAAGCCGGAGTCGTAGGCGTAGTTGACCAGGAAGGTGGTGGCGTTCTGCGGACCGCCCCCGGTCATGATCACCACGATGTCGAAGACCTGGAACGACGTGATGACCATGTAGACGAGGATGAAGAACGTGGTGGGCCCGAGCAGCGGCCAGGTGATGGAGCGCAGCACGCGCCAGCGGCCTGCGCCGTCGAGCTCGGCGGCCTCGTAGACCTCGCCGCTGATGCCCTGCAGCCCCGCCAGGTAGACGACCATGGCGAAGCCCAGGCTCGTCCACACCTGCACGGCGATGACGGAGGCCAGCGCCGCCGGCCCGTCGGTCTGCCAGCCCACCTCGGGCAGCCCCAGCAGCGACAGGAGCCGGTTGGCCACGCCGAAGTTCTCGTTGAAGATCCAGCGGGCGATGATGCCCGCCGAGACGGCGGAGATGACCACGGGCACGTAGAAGAGCGCCCGCAGCAGCCCCCGCCCGGGCAGGTGGCGGTTGAGCAGCAGCGCCAGGCCCAGCCCGCCGAGCACGCTCAGCGGCACGCTGACCACCGTGAAGACCGCGGTGTTGGTCAGCGCCCGCCAGAACAGCGGGTCCGAGCCGATCTGGACGAAGTTCTCCAGGCCCTGGAAGCGCGGCTGCCCGAAGCCGGTGTACCGGGTCAGCGAGTAGTACGCCGTCATGCCCAGGGGCACGAACATGAAGACGGCGAAGACGAGCAGGGCGGGGGCGGCCAGGGCGAGGCCCGCCACGGCCTCGCCCCGGCGGCGGGTGCGGCGGACGCGCCTCGCCGACGACGGCGAGTCCTGCAGGGCCGCGGCCGAGCCGAGGAGCGCCACGGGTCAGGCCTGCTGCTGGAGGGCCTGCTCGATCGCCTGCTGCAGGGACTCGAGCGTGGAGTCGACGTCCGCACCGCCGGCGAAGGCCCCCTCCAGCTGCTGCTGGAGGGCCTGGTTGACCTGGGTGAACACCGGGGAGGTGCTGGCGGCCACGAGGCTCTCGGGGATGGTGGTCGCCTGCTCCACGAAGACCGGCATGAGGTCGGGGCGGACGGCGTAGGTGAGGTCGGTGACGTCGCTGCGGGTGGGCAGCACCGTGGTGGCCTCGCAGAAGCTCTTCATGTTCTCCGCGTTGGCCAGGAACGCCGCGAACTTCGCGGCGGCCTCGACGTTGGGCCCGTCCGGCACCACGACGGCGTTGCCGCCGAGGTCGGTGGCGGCGGCGGCGTCGCGCGGCAGGTAGGTGGCGCCCCAGTCGAAGCCGGTGGCGGTGGAGACCAGGGAGGGGAGGTTGAAGTCGCCGGTGGCGATGGACAGCGGCTGGCCGGTGGGGAACGTCTCGTCCGGGTAGTTGGCCGCCTGCACGAGGAAGGTGGGGTCGTGCAGGCCGGAGGTGTAGAGCCCCTGCGTGTAGGTGAGCGCCTTCCTCCCGGCGTCGGAGGCGATGGTCACCTGCGACAGGTCGTCGTTGAAGACCGAGCCGCCGGCCTGCGCGAGGAAGCTCAGCCAGCGGTAGGCGCCGGCGGCCTGCCAGTTGATCGCCACCGGGTACTTGCCGCCGTTGGCGCCCTTGACCTCGGTGAGCACCTGCTGGAACTGCTCCCAGGTCCAGGCCTGGTCCAGCGAGGTGGGCGCGGTGATCCCGGCGGCCGCGAAGGCGGGGGCGTTGTAGACGATGGCCGAGCAGTCGGTGTGGTGGGGCACCCCGACCGGCCTGCCGTCCGGGTCCTGCACGGCCTTCCACAGCGCCGGGGTGAAGGCGTCGGCGTAGCCGGAGGGCAGCGCGTCGGAGATGTCGGCCAGCACGCCGAGCGTGGTGTACCTGCCGATGTCGATGTAGGACACCCGGAACAGGTCCGGCGGGTCCTGGGCCTGCAACCGGGAGTCCACCGAGGGCAGCACCTCGGTGTACGGCAGCTGGTTGAGGGTGACCTTCGTGCCCTCCGACTGCTCGAAGGCGTCGGCCACGGCCTGGAAGGCCTGGACCTCCTCGTCACCGCCCCAGAGCGTGAAGGTCAGCCCCCCGTCGCCAGACCCCGAGCCCGAGCCGGAGCCCGAGGAGCTGGAGCAGCTGGCCAGCGAGCCCGCCCCGAGGGCGGCCGCTCCCCCGGCGCCCAGGGCGCCGAGGAACTGCCGGCGAGACCACGGTGTCCGGTGCATGGCGTTCCTCCGCTGAGTTCGGGGCAGCTCGGCGGTGGCCCGCCGAACGGCCCCTTGCTACGGCCGTTCGAGGGTGGACGCACCCCGAGACCGGGTCCGTCACCACATCGTGACGCAGGCCACAGATCAGGCGGGCGGCAGCAGGCCGCGCCGGGTGGCCACCGCCACGGCCTCGGCGCGCCCTGAGGCGCCCAGCTTGGCCATGGCGTTGGACAGGTGGACGCTGACGGTCTTCTCGCTGATGAACAGCCGCTCCCCCGCCCTGCGGTTGGTGAGCCCCTGCGCCACGAGGGCCAGCACCGCCGCCTCCCGGGCCGTCAGCGGGCTGTCGACGACGACGCCCTGCGCGCCCGGTCCGCCGTCCAGACGCAGCCGCGCCCGGCGCGCGAGGTCGCGGACGGCGACGGCCAGCGGCGCCGCGGCCATGCGCTCGGCCTCGCCGAGGGCGGTCGCCAGCAGCTCGCGGGCCTCGGTGCGGGCCTCGGGCCGGCCGGTGTCGAGCAGGGCCTCCGCCAGGCGCCACCGGCAGCGCGCCAGCTCGTAGCGGTGGCCGTAGCCGAACGCCTCCAGCGCCGCCCGCCAGGACGCCACCGCGGCGGCCGAGCCGGGCTCGGCCAGGCGGGCCAGCTCGGCGTCCAGGCGCGCCAGCCAGGCCCGCCCCTCCGGCCCCAGCGGACCACCGCGGCCGGGGGGCCGCTCGGCGAGCACCCGTCCGCGGCGGGCCAGCTCGGTCCCCTCCGCCGGGTCGCCGCCGGCGTCGGCGAGCGAGCCCACGGCCAGCGCGGACAGCCAGATCCCGGAGAGCGCCTCCTCGAGGTCCACCCCCTCCGCCACCGCGAGGGCGTCGGTCGCCGCCCGGGCCGCCTCGGCCGGGCGCCCCTGCCAGGCCAGCGCCTCGGTGCGGCCGCCGAGGGCGACCATCGTGGAGAGCGGGTCGGGGGCCACGGCCGGCAGCAGCGCCTCCGCGCGCTCGGCGACGCCCTCCCGCCCGAGCGCCGCCTCCACCTGCAGGCCAGCGGCCTGCGACAGGGCCCGGTGCACGGGGTCGGGCCCCGAGGCCCCGCGGGCCGAGGCCGCGGCGGCCCCGGTGAGGTCACCGGAGGCGTACCGGGCCACCGAGGTCATCCACACCGCCGCCACCCCGTAGCGGCTCCAGGCCAGCCCCTGGGCGGCCAGCTCGGCGCTGACGCGCTCGAACCCCGCGAGCGCCTCCGGGACGCGCCCGGCGCCCCAGTGGTGCACGGCGAGCAGGTAGCCGGCCCTGGAGGCCGCGAGGGGGTCGGCGGCCGCCGCGGCCAGCGCGAGGGCGCGGCCCAGGTGCTCGGCGACCTGCGCGTCCGCCCCGGCGACGTCGTGGACGACGGCGAGCGTGGCCCGCGCCTCGGCCTCGGCCGCCGCGTCGCCGGCGGCGCGGGCCAGCGGGAGCGCCTCCTCGGCGGCGCCCTCCGCAGCAGCGAGCTCGTCGCGGGCGAGGTGCACGCGGCCCCGCTGCACGAGCAGCCGCGCGCGCACGGCAGCCGTGGCCGGTCCGTCCAGCTGCCCGTCCAGCTGCCCGTCCAGCTGCCCGACCAGCTGCTCGGCGTCGTCGAGGAGGCCGGCGGCCTGCGCGGTCATCGACCCGTCGACGTCGGCGGCGAGCAGGTGCAGCGCCGCCCGCGTGCGGGCCTCCACCGCCTGCAGCGGCCCGCCGGCACCCCCGTCGCTGAGGGCCACGGCGCGGCGGGCGTGCTCGACGGCGCGTCCCAGCTCACCGGCGCGCGAGGCGAGCTCGGCGGCCACCGCGGACAGCAGCGGAGCGCTGGACTGGTGGGAGGCCAGGGCGTCCGTGAGCGGAGCGGCCAGCGCGGCCTCGTCGGCGCCCGGCACCACGGGCAGCAGCGACAGCGCCTGCTCGACGTGGCGCAGCGCCTCGGCGGGCGCCAGGCGGTCCAGGGCCTCGGCCGCGGCCGCGGCGCTGGCGGCCAGCGCCGCAGCCGTGTCGTGGCTGGCCAGCGCGTGCCGGGCGAGCTCGGCGGCGGGCGCCAGCGGCGCACCCGCGCCGGCGGCCGCAGCGAGCAGCCGCGCGTAGGAGGCGTGCAGCGCGGTGCGCTCACCGGGCAGCAGGTCGTCGAGGACGGCCTCCTGGAGCAGCGCGTGCCGGAAGGCGTACCCGTCGGCGCGCGGCACGAGCACGGCGGCGCCCACCGCCTGCTCCAGCGCCGCGTCCGGCGGCACGTCCAGCGCCTCCTGCAGCACCTGCCGCAGGAGGCGGTCGGAGACCACCGGACCGCCCACGGCGGCCGCGGCGACCGCCCGCCGCGCCGGCTCGTCGAGCACGGCGGTCCGCCCCAGGAGCACGTCGGAGACCGCCTCGGGGACGCCGGCGGCTCCCGAGGAGCTGCTGACGAGCAGCTCCTCGGCGTAGTAGGGGTTGCCCGCGCTGCGGGTCGCCACCGCGGCCAGCTGGGCCTCGGTGCGGGGCGCACCGCCGGCCGCCCCCAGGTGGCGCAGGTGCTGCAGGAGCGCGTCGCGCTCGAGCGGTCCCACCTCCAGGCGCCGCACGGCCGCGAGCCTGCTCAGCTCGACCAGGAGGGGGCGCAGCGGGTGGCGGCGGTGGAGGTCCTCCGCGCGCACCGAGGCCAGCACCAGCAGCCGGCCGACCCGCAGGCGCGCGAGCAGGAAGCGCAGCAGGTCGCGCGTGGAGGCGTCGGCCCAGTGGAGGTCCTCCAGCACCAGCACGACCGGCGCCCCACCGTCCCTGCCGGCGAGGTCGGCGAGCAGCCCCTCCACCGCCTCGAACAGCGCCAGACGGTCGGCGGAGGCGGGGTCCGCCGCGGCCTGGCCGCCCAGCAGCTCCCGCACCGCCGGCGACAGGCGCGCGAGGACGGGCCGCTGCGTCAGCGCCGCCCGCACGGCGTCGTCGTCGGCAGCGGCCGACACGAGGGCGCTGAGCACCTCCGCGACGGGCAGGAACGGCACCCCGACGTCGCCGAGGTCCAGGCAGTGCCCCACCAGGACCCGCGCCCCGCGCCCGCGGGCCAGGTCCGCAGCGGTGCGCAGCAGCCGGGTCTTGCCGACGCCGGCGTCCCCGGTGAGGAGCACCGCGCCGGGCCGGCCGGCCGCGGCGCGCTCCAGCGCCGCGGCCAGGTCGCTCAGCTCTGCGTCGCGGCCGACGATCGGCGTCGCGCCGGGATCAGGCTGGTCCACGCGGCCCATCCTCCCCTCGCCCGCGCGGGCCGGCGCAGGTCTCGGGCGAGGCGCTCGCGGCGCAGGGAGGTCTCGGCGTCCAGTGCGGGTCCCCAGGTGGTGTGCACGGGGACGACGCTGGTGCTGAGGGGTCCCCCCGCAGAGGGGGCGGTCACGTCGTCCCGAGACCCCCAGCCGCCCGAGGCCCCGTCTGAGGTCCCGTCTGAGGGGCCTCAGCCCACGGGGAGGGCCGTGTCCTCCCAGCGGCGCGCGGCGGCGGCCAGCGCGTCGTCGTCGAGCTCGCCCCACAGCCGCAGGCGGCTCATGCCGCCGTCGGGGTGCGCCTCCAGGCGCACGTGCGTCACGGCCCGCCGGCGGGCCGCCTCGTCCAGCGCGATGACGTGGCGGGTGTCGGGCTGCGGGAGCAGGTCGAGCAGCACCGGCCACGACGACGGCTCGCCGAGGTCGCCCGCCCGCGCGTCGGCGCCGCGCAGCACCACCCGGCCCGGGGCGTTGCCGACGAAGCACGTCGTGTCGACCTCCACCCGGCGCAGCCGCCCCGCGCCGGCCAGCTCCAGGTCCACCCAGTCGTGGCCGCCGTCGCGGCGGCGGGCGTTCTCCCACCCGTCGGCCATCGTGGCGGCGCGCCCGGGGGCGAGGAGGTGGTCGGCGGAGCCGTAGAACTCGTTCGAGGAGCCCAGCACGCGCCCGCCGTTCTCCGTGGCGGCCAGGTCCACCGTGCCGGTGAGCAGCGCCGGGTCCGGCACCGGCCTGCCCCACACCCGCAGCCGCGCGACGCCGCCGTCGGGGTGGATGGTCAGCCGCACGTGCGACACCCGCCGGCCCGCCAGCTCGGGCGCCCCCTCGGGCACCACCGGCAGCGACGTCACCGCGTCACCCGTGAGCGGGGTCCGCGGCGAGAGCGGCCGCCAGACGTGCTCGGGCAGCTGCCACACGTCGTTCGGGCCGGGGAAGCCCTCCAGCCACGCCCCGTGGACGGTGGCGGCGGAGGGGAAGTTGCCCTTGAACCAGGCGGTGTCGACGTCGACGCGCTCCACCACGCCGGGCGCCGCCAGGCGCACCACCACCCAGTCGTCACCGACGGTGCGGCGCCGGCGGGTCTCCCAGCCGTCGTAGACCTTGCCCTTGGCGTCGTAGGCGTCGGGGTCGAACCGCGCCGGGTGCGGCAGCAGGAGGTTGGACGCCTCCGCGTAGAACTGGTCGTTGCACGTCACCACCACCCCACCGAGGACGCGGCTGGCGAGGTCGGTCAGGCTGCTCACGCCGGGCCATCTTCCACGACGCCGCCCGCCGCGTGCAGCAGCCCACCGCGCGGCCGCGCCCCGGCGTCGGCGCCGTCGACGCGCCGCCCGCGCAGCCACGTCGACCTCACCACCCCGCGCAGCCGCTGCCCGGCGTACGGGGTCACCTTGTTCCTGAACGCCAGCGACCCAGGCTCCACCAGCAGCTCCTCCTCGGGGGCGAGCACCGCCAGGTCGGCGTCCGCCCCCACCACGAGCGAGCCCTTGCGGCCCGCCAGGCCCACCCGCGCCGCGGGCCGGGCGGCCATCCAGCCGACCACGCGCTCCAGGGGCACCCCGCGCTCGCGCGCGGCCGTCCACACCACCGGCAGGCCCAGCTGCACGCTGGCGATGCCGCCCCACGCGGCGAGGAAGTCCCCGGTGCCCCCGTCCTCCTGGAGCAGCTTGAGGTCGGGCGTGCAGGGCGAGTGGTCGGAGACCACCGAGTCGAGCACCCCCGCCTCCAGCGCCGCCCACAGGGCGTCCTGCGTCTGCGCCGAGCGCACCGGCGGACAGCACTTGAACTGGGTGGCGCCGTCGGGCACGGCCGCGGCGTCGAGGGTGAGGTAGTGCGGGCAGGTCTCCGCCGTCACGGGCAGGCCCTCGGCGCGGGCGGCCGCCACCAGCGGCAGCGCCGAGGCGCTGGCGAGGTGCACCACGTGCACCTGCGCACCGCCCGGGCCCAGCCCGCGCAGCTCGCGGGCAGCCGCGACGACGTCGGCCACGGCCGAGTCCTCCGCCGACGCCGGCCGGGAGGCGAGGAACAGCGCGAAGGACCGCGGGTCCGCCCCCTCGGCGACGCGGCGCGCCACCTGCTCCGCCGCCTCGTCCAGCACGTGCGGGTCCTCCGCGTGCACGAGCAGCCGCGACCCGAGCCGCGCCAGCTCCGCCAGGCCCTCGCGCAGCTGGGCGGGGCTGACGTGCTCGAACTCGTCCACGCCGGACGGCGTGGTGAAGCACTTGGCCCCGAACACCCCGCCCGCCACGAGCCCGGCCAGCTCCCGGGTGTTGCCGGGCACCACGCCGCCCCAGAACCCGACGTCCACGTGGACGGCCCCGCGCGCGGCGTCGTGCTTGACGCGCAGCGCGTCCGCCGTCGTCGTCGCCGGGACGGAGTTGAGCGGCATGTCGACCACCGTGGTGACCCCGCCGAGCGCGGCGGCGCGCGTGGCGGTGTCGAAGCCCTCCCAGGCGGTGCGGCCGGGCTCGTTGACGTGCACGTGCGTGTCGACGAGGCCCGGCAGCAGCACCTCGTCGTCGGCCAGCTCGAGCACCTGCCGCGCGGCCGGCAGGTCGCCCCGCCGGTCGAGGTCGACGACGACGGCGATGCGCCCGTCCCGCACTCCCAGCGCCGCTGCGCGCGTCCCGCCGGGCAGCACGGCGCGCTCCGCCAGGACGAGGAGGTCCAGCCCGCTCGACGGTCCCATCAGCCGACCCTCCTGCTCGCCAGCGCCCGCAGCGCCGCCTCGTCCGTCCCCGTCCGCCGCGCGCTGGTGGCCAGGTCCTGCGCCCCCACGACGTCGGCGCGGACCAGCAGCCGGGCCATCGCCTGCGCGGTGGCGGGCTCGTCGGCCACGCCCGCCGCGGCGTCGTCCCCGGCGGCGGCCCTGGCGGCGGTCGCGGCCACCCACGCCGCCAGCCGGCGCTCGGCGTCGGGCAGCGCGGCCCGGGCGTGCACGAGGTTGGCCAGGTGCCGCGTCACGAGGTGCCCCGGGTGCAGGTCCCACCCCTGCGCGAGCCCGCGCTCCAGCTGGCGGGTGACGAGCCGGGCGTGCAGCGCCCAGGCCGCGTGCACCTGGGCGGTGTCGGAGCCGTCGGCACCGCCGGTGGGCAGCACGTTGGTGGAGCCGTCGCTGACCGCCACGCCCGTGCCCGCCGCGGCGAGCTGCAGCACGGCCTTGGCGTGGTCGGCCAGGGGGTGCTCGAGGCTCTGGTGCGCCGGCGGGACGCCGCAGGCGGCGGAGAAGTCGTAGGTGCCGTAGTGCAGGCCCGTCAGCCGCCCCCGCGCCGCCTCGCGGCAGCGGGCCACCGCGGCGCGCCCGTCCGGTGAGACCACCAGCGCCGGCACCTCCACCTGCACCTCGACCCGCACCCAGCCCCCGGGCAGGCCGTGCGCGGCCTCGAGCGCGTCGAGCGCGTCGGCCAGCGCGCCCACCTGCAGCGGGTCGCTGACCTTGGCCAGGGTCACGAGCAGGTGGTCGGGCAGCGCGCCCAGCTCCACCTCGGGGGCGTCGGCGCCGCGCTCGGCGGTGGCGACCACCGCGGCCACCACGCGCGCGAGCGTCCGCAGCGCGCGGCGCCGGGTGCTCGCATCGAAGGACCGCACCCTCACCCCCGCGGTGCCCGGCGCCACCTGCTGGCGCACCCGCCGCCCGGCGACCCGCGCCAGCGAGGCGCCCGCGGCGTCCGCGTGGGCGTCCTCCTCGGCGTCCCCGCGGCGCCCCGGGCCTCCCGACGGACCCCCGGGGAGGCCGTAGCCGTCCTCCAGGTCCAGGCGCAGGTCGGCCACCGGCCGCGTGCGCAGCAGCTCGAGCAGCCGCTCGCGGTCGTCGTCGTCGACGTCGAGCCCCGTGGCGGCGGCCAGGGCCGCGGTGCCGGGGGCGTGGCGGGCGAGCAGTCCGAGGGCCCGGCGGCCCCACTGCTCGGGCGTGCCGTCGTCCCCGGCGTCGGCGGGCACGTACACCGTGTGCACCGGCTGGGGCTGGGGCAGCTGGACGGGCTCGGCCGCCAGCGCCGCGTCGACGCCCGCGAGCTGGTCGTCGAGGGAGCGCGCGAGCGCGTCGAGGTCGAGGCTCACCGGCGGGTGATCGTCCCCTCGATGAGGCCGTAGGGCCTGTCGTCGGCGTGGTAGACCGCGTTCGGGTTGTCCAGGCCGAAGCGCGAGAGGTCCTGCAGGAAGTGGTGCTTGTTGGGCAGCGACAGCGTCACCCCGGCCAGCTCGGGGCGGGCGTCGAGGACGGCGGAGCCCATGGCGTGCAGCGTCTGCTGCAGGGCCAGGGAGTGGTGCCCCCCGAAGGCCTCCAGCAGCGCAGCGAGCGCCCCGGCCTTCACGGCCGCGTGGTCGGCGCTCTCGGCGGCGCCGGTGGCGTAGCGCCAGCGGGCGGTGACCTGCGTGGCCAGCAGCCGCTCGTCGGTCTCGGCGAGGGTGGTGAAGCGCTCCTTGACGAACCCGTGGTACTCGGAGTCCGTGGTCTTGAGCACCACGAGCTCGTCGACGCCACCGGACAGCTGCGCCTCGCCGTCGCGCGGCAGCTCCAGCTCGGCCACCACCACGTGCGAACCGGCCCGCGAGAAGGCGTGCCCGCCGCCGAGCGCGCTCCACGGGTACTGCTCGACCTCCACGCGCGCGACGTCGGCGGAGGGGCACGCGGACAGCAGCTGGCGGGCCACGGCCAGCGCGAACGCCTCCGGCTCGCCCACCCCGGTCTCGCGGGCCAGGCCGAACACGGTGTTCTTCTGGGCGTCGGTGGTGAGCACGCGGGAGTTGTCGCCGTCGGTGTAGGCCGGGCCGAAGTCGCCGCGCAGCGCGGTGGTGACGTTGAGGTCGCGGACGACGTGCTGCGGCTCGGACCTGTCGACGTGCACGACGCGCACCTCGGCCTTGCCGTACTGGTTCCAGGACAGCTCGTGGCTCTGCTCGTGGCTCATGGGGGTGGTTCAGCTCCCGCGGTAGGTGGTGTAGCCGAAGGGCGACAGCAGCAGCGGCACGTGCAGCCGCTGGGTCCCCTCGGGGACGACGACGACCACGCCGACCTCCGGGAAGAACCCGCTGCGCCCCGAGGTGTCGAACAGCAGGCGGTAGGTGCCGGGGTCGGGGTCGTCGTGCAGGAGCGCGGCGCGCCCGTCGTCGTCGGTCACGGCGGTGACCAGCGGCGTCCAGGCGTCGGTGCCGTCGACGGCCCGCAGCGACAGCAAGACCGGGACGCCCCCGGCGGGTGCGCCGGAGGCGGTGTCCAGGACGTGCGTGCTCAACCCCACGCGGCGGAGGCTATCCGCGCTTCAGGCCGCCAGGGCGGCCTGGAGCCGAAGCAGTGCGATCTGCCGCAGCTGGTCGCCGGCCACCTCCAGCTCGGTGGCGGCGTCGTTGCCCAGCCGCGCGTCGAGGGCGGTGAGGACCTCCTCCTGGGAGAGCCCGGCCGCCCGGACGAGGAAGACGTGCCCGAAGCGCGCCTCGTAGGCGGCGTTGCCGGCGGCCAGGCGCTCGGTGGTCTCGGCGTCCCGCGCCACCCCTGACTGCTCCAGGCGCGACATGCGCTCGTGGGCGCTGTCGCCGGTGGGGCGCTCCCCGATGCGCGGGTGGGTCTGCAGCGCCGCGAGCACGGCCTCGGGCGGCAGGGCGCGGGCGGCGGCGTCGGCCTGCTCCAGCAGCGCCTCGACGTCGGCGTAGGGGGCCCCGTCCAGCACGCTGGCCACCCACAGCGGGCTGTCGAGGCACGCGGCGAGCGCGGAGGCCTCGTCCCCGGCGGGCGGGGTGCGGCCGAGCAGGACGTCCAGGAGCGGCATGCCGCGAGGCTAGGGCTTGAGAGGATGGCCCCGTGCTGCGCCGGCTGCTCCTCACCCTGGTGGTGCTGGCGGTGCTCGCGGGAGGCGCCGCGGTGGCGGCGCCCGCGGTGGACGGCGCGGCGCGGGCGGCGGCCCAGGAGCGGGTCGCGGCGGACGTCACCGGCGCCACCGGGGCCACCGGCGGCGTGGACGTGCGGGTGGAGGGCGGCTGGTTCCTCCCGCAGGCCCTGCGGGGCCGCTACGACGACGTGCGCGTGGTGGCCCGCGGGGTCCCCGCGGCCGGCCTGCGCCTGGAGCAGGTCGACGCTCGCCTGTCCGGCGTCCACCTGCCGCTGTCGCAGGTGCTGGGAGGGAGCGTGCAGCGGGTCGAGGTGGACCGGGCGACGTCCACGGCGCTGCTGGCCTACCCGGTCCTCGACGAGGTGCTGGGCCAGCGCGACCTGCCGCTCTCGGTGGCCCCCGAGGGCGGGGACCTGCGCGTCACGGGCACCACCCGGCTGCTCGGCCAGGACGTGTCCCTGTCGGCCGCGGTGGACCTGACCGCCGACGGCGGAGGTCTGCGGGCGGTCCCCCGGCAGCTGCTCTCGGGGAGCGCGCTGGTCGACCGCCTGTCACGCTCGGTGCTCAGCGGTCTGCGCGACCAGCTGGCCTTCGAGGTCCCGCTGGGCGAGCTGCCGTTCTCGCAGCAGGTCACGGGCGTGCGGGTCGGCGCCGAGGGTCTGCTGGTCTCCACCAGCGGCGAGTCCATCGTTGTCGGATCGTGACTCTGGGCGACCACTTCTGACAGGTTCCGTTCATGTGAAACGGGTAACAAGGGACTGTGACGACTGATCCGATGCGTCTCGGCCCGCGTGCAGCCGCGCTGCGCGGGACCGGCGAGCACCGCGAGGCCGCTGCCGCGTGGCTCGCCGTGCGGTGGCCCCTGCTCGCCGGCGCCGCGCTGCTCGGGGTCCTGCTCGACCTGCTCCTGGGCGGCCCGCTCACGACCGTCGCCGACGTCCGCCTGCACGCCTGGATGGCGGCGCGCCCCCACACCGGGCCCGACCTGGTCCTCGCGCACGTCCTCGACCACACCGGTCAGCGGTGGCTGGTCACGCCGGTCGTGGTGGCCGCGGCCCTGTGGGCGTGCCGCCGCCTGCGCAGCTGGTCCTCGCTGTGGATGGTGCTCGGCACGATCTTCGCGATGAACGTGGTCATCGCCGCCGCCAAGTTCTCCCTGGCCCGCGGCCTGGCCATCACGGGCGACCCGCAGCTGTTCGTGCCCGGCGGCCAGGCCTTCCCCTCGGGCCACGCGGCCAACGCCGCCTCGGCGGCGGCGCTCGTCGTCGTCCTCGTCGCCCGCGCCCGCGGCACCCGCGTCCGCAGGTCCACGGCGCTGGTGTGCGTGGCCGTGCCCAGCGCCGTCATGACGCTGGTGTCGCTGTACCTGGGCTTCCACTGGTTCAGCGACCTGCTCGCCGGGACGCTGCTCGGCGTCCTCGTGGTGCGCGCCGGCGTGGCGGTGGAGGGCTGGCTCGGCCCGCGCCTGCGCCGCCGCCGCCCCGGCGCCTCCCCGCTGCACGCCGTGCGGACGCAGCAGACCCGTTCGAGGCCGACCTCCCCGAGGCCGAGCCCGCTCGGCTAGCGTCAGCCCGTGCTGCTGACCCCGCACGAGACCGAGCGCCTGATGCTCAGCTACGCCGCCGACCTGGCGCGGCGGCGGCGTGAGCGCGGGCTGAGGCTCAACCACCCCGAGGCCGTCGCCGTCATCACCTCCTTCCTCCTGGAGGGGGCGCGCGACGGGCGCACCGTGGCCGACCTCATGTCGGCCGGGCGCGGCGTGCTGACCCGCGAGGACGTCATGGACGGCGTCCCGGAGATGCTCCACGAGGTGCAGGTCGAGGCGACGTTCCCCGACGGCACCAAGCTCGTCACCGTCCACGAGCCGATCCCGTGACCGGCTGGCACCCCGGCCAGGTGCTCGTCGACGAGCACGCCGACCCCGTCACCACGCTGCCCGGCGCGCCGCGCACCGCGCTCGTCGTCGTCAACACCGGCGACCGCCCGGTGCAGGTGGGCTCGCACTTCCACTTCGCCCAGGCCAACACCGCCCTCTCGTTCGACAGGACCGCGGCGCACGGGCTCCGGCTCGACGTGGCCGCCGGCACCGCCGTCCGGTTCGAACCCGGGGTCGAGCGCGAGGTGTCGCTCGTGCCGATCGCCGGGGCTCGCGTGGTGCCCGGCCTGACCACGCCCGCCCCCGGGAGGCTCTGATGGTCGACCTCTCGCGCGAGCGCTACGCCGCGCTGTTCGGGCCCACCACGGGCGACCGCATCCGGCTCGCCGACACCGACCTGCTCATCAGGGTGGAGGAGGACCGCTGCGGCGGCCCCGGCCGCTCGGGCGAGGAGGCGGTCTTCGGCGGCGGCAAGGTCATCCGCGAGTCGATGGGCATGGCCCGCACCACCCGCGCCGAGGGCGCGCTCGACACCGTCATCACCGGCGCCGTGGTGCTCGACCACTGGGGGGTCGTCAAGGCCGACGTCGGCATCCGCGACGGGCGGGTCGTGGCGCTCGGCAAGGCCGGCAACCCCGACACCATGGACGGGGTCCACCCCGACCTCGTCATCGGCCCGTCCACCGAGGTCATCGCCGGGAACGGCAAGATCCTCACCGCCGGGGCCGTCGACTCCCACGTGCACTTCATCTGCCCGCAGATCGTGCCCGAGGCCCTCGGCAACGGGATCACCACGCTGGTGGGCGGCGGCACCGGTCCGGCGGAGGGCACCAAGGCCACCACCGTCACGCCGGCGTGGCACACCCCGCTCATGCTCGAGGCGATGGACGGCTGGCCCGTCAACGTGGCGCTGCTCGGCAAGGGCAACACCACCTCGGCGGCGGCGATCGAGGAGCAGCTGCTGGCGGGCGCCTCGGGGTTGAAGCTCCACGAGGACTGGGGCTCCACCCCGGCCGTCATCGACGCCGCGCTGCGCGCCGCGGACGAGCACGGCATCCAGGTGGCGCTGCACTCCGACACCCTCAACGAGGCCGGGTTCGTGGAGTCGACGCTGTCGGCGATCGCCGGGCGGGGCATCCACGCGTACCACACCGAGGGCGCCGGGGGCGGTCACGCGCCGGACATCATCACGGTGGCCTCGCACGCGAACGTGCTGCCCAGCTCCACCAACCCGACGCGGCCGCACACCGTCAACACCATCGACGAGCACCTCGACATGCTCATGGTCTGCCACCACCTGAGCCCGCGGATCCCGGAGGACCTGGCCTTCGCCGAGAGCCGGATCCGCCCCAGCACCATCGCCGCCGAGGACGTCCTGCACGACCTCGGCGCCATCTCGATGATCGGCTCGGACTCCCAGGCGATGGGCCGCATCGGCGAGGTGGTGCTGCGCACCTGGCAGACCGCGCACGCCATGAAGGTGCGCCGCGGCGCGCTCGCCGGTGACCCGAGCGGCCCCGACGGCGACGACAACCTGCGCGCCCGCCGCTACGTGGCCAAGACGACCATCTGCCCGGCCATCGCCCACGGCCTGGACGGCGAGGTCGGCTCGGTGGAGCCGGGCAAGCTGGCCGACCTCGTGCTGTGGGACCCCGCGTTCTTCGGCGTCCGCCCGCACGTGGTGCTCAAGGGCGGCTTCATCGCCTGGGCCGCCATGGGGGACGCCAACGCCTCGATCCCCACGCCGCAGCCGCAGCTGCCCCGGCCCATGTTCGGGGCCGCGGTGCCGGTGGCCGCGGCCACGTCGGTGCACTTCGTGGCGCCCACGGCGCTCGAGCACGACCTCGCCGACCGCCTGCGCGTGCAGCGCCGGCTCGTGGCCGTCAAGGACGTGCGGAGGCTGACCAAGGCCGACATGCCGGAGAACGGCGCGCTGCCGCGCATCGAGGTCGACCCCGACACCTTCACCGTGCGGGTCGACGGCGACGTCATCGAGGAGTCCCCCGCGGCGGTGCTCCCCATGGCGCAGCGGTACTTCCTGTTCTGATGACGGCGGCGTCACTGCTCGCGCTCGCCGACTCCCGCCTGCCCGCCGGGGGGCACGCCCACTCCGCCGGGACCGAGCAGGCGGTGCTGGACGGGTACGTCCGCGACGAGGCCTCCCTCGCCACGCTGCTGCGCCGCCGCCTGCTCACCGCGGGGGTCGTCGCGGCGCACCTCGCCGCCGCCGCCTGCGCCGCACCGCAGACCGGCGCGCTGCGCGCGCTCGACGGCGAGGCGGAGGTCCGGCTGCCAGCGCCCGCGGCCCGTGAGGCGTCCCGCGCACAGGGCCGCGGCCTGGTCCGCGTGGCGTCCGTGGCGTGGCCGAGCGCGGCGTGGGCGGCGCTGCGGGAGGTCGCGCGAGCGCCGCACCACCCCCTCGCGGTCGGGGTGGCCGCCGCCGCGGCCGGCGGCTCCCCCCGCGACGCCGCCCTCGTGGCGCTGTACCTCACCGGCACCGCCCCGGCCACGGCCGCCGCGCGGCTGCTGGGCCTCGACCCGGTCACCGTCGCCGCGGTGCTCGCGGGCCTGGGGCCCCTGCAGGACGCCCTCGCCGGCGAGGCCGCCGACGCGGTGGCCCGCGGCCAGGAGCCGCCGTCGGAGTCCGACCCCCTGACCGACCTCCTGGTGACCCGGCACGCGCCGCGCCAGGACAAGCTCTTCGCCTCCTGAAAGGACGACCCGTGCACCCGCAGGACCCGCAGCCGACCGGCGCCGAGCGCACCCCCGACCTCGACCACACCCCGGCGCAGCCGGACGTCGACGCGCACCTGCGCTTCACCGAGCCCCCGCACACGCACCCCGCGCCGCAGGACAGGTACGGCAACCCGCTCCCCCACCAGGACCACGACGACGACGCCCACGCCCGGGCGCACGCGGCGGGGGTCCCCCACACCCACGCGCCCGTCGCCACCCCTCGCCGCTCGCCGTCCGCGCCGCTGCGCATCGGCATCGGCGGCCCCGTCGGGTCGGGCAAGACCGCGCTGGTGGCGGCCCTGTGCCGCGCGCTGGGCCCGGAGGGCGCCGGCCTGGACATGGCGGTGGTGACCAACGACATCTACACCACCGAGGACGGCGACTTCCTCGTCCGCCACGGCGTGCTGCCCGCCGAGCGGATCACCGCGGTGCAGACCGGCGCGTGCCCGCACACCGCCATCCGCGACGACATCGCCATGAACCTCGACGCGGTCGAGGAGCTCGAGGACAGCTTCCACCCCGACGTCGTGCTCGTGGAGTCCGGCGGCGACAACCTCACCGCCACCTTCAGCTACGGCCTGGTGGACGCGCAGATCTTCGTGGTGGACGTCGCGGGCGGCGACAAGGTGCCCCGCAAGGGCGGTCCGGGCGTGATCACCTCCGACCTCCTCGTCATCAACAAGACCGACCTGGCCCCCCTCGTCGGCGCCGACCTGGGGGTCATGGACAGGGACGCCTCCGCGCTGCGCGGCGAGCGCCCGGTGGCGTTCACGAGCCTGCGCGAGGACCCGGGCGCCACCCCCGTGGCCGCGTGGGTGCGGCAGCTGCTGGCGCAGCGGCGCGAGCTCGCCGCCGCGTCAGCCGGCTGACGGTGCTCACCCGGGTCGAGCTGGTCGCCGCGCCCGGCCCCGGCGGGGGCGCGCGGCTGACCACCAACCGCGCGGAGGGCATCCTCAACGCGCGTCGCACGGGACCGGCCGAGGTGCACCTCGTGGGGACGGGCGCCGGCCCGCTGGGCGGGGACGCGGTGGAGGTCGACGTCGTCGTCGAGCGCGGGGCGCGGCTGTCGCTGCGCGGCGTCGCGGCCACCCTGTCGATGCCGGACCGCTCCGGGCGCCCGGCGCGCCTCGACCTGCGCCTGCGCGTGGCGGAGGGCGGGCACCTCGACGTCGCCCTGGAGCCGCTCGTGGCGGTGCGCGGCAGCGACCTGCACGCGGTCACGACCGTCGACGTCGAGCAGGGCGGAGCGCTCGACCTCACCGAGGTGGTCGTGCTCGGCCGGTGGCGCGAGGCCCCCGGCCGCTGGCGCGGCACGCTGCGGGCGGACCTCGCCGGCGCCCCGTGGCTGCGGCAGTCCGTGGCCCTGGGGCCGGGTGCGCCGAGCTGGGACGCGCTCGACGCCCCGCGCGTGCTCGTCAGCCGGCTGCGCTCCCCCGCCGCCCTGGCCGCCCTGGCCGCCCCCGTCGGCCCGTCCGGCCCGGCGACGACGACGGGGCCCGCCGGGCGCACCGCGGGCTGCGCCGCGGCGCTGCCGCTGTCCGGTGGGGGCGAGCTGGCGCAGGCCCTCGGGCCCGACCTGCTCGCCGCCCGGCGCGACCTGGCCGCGCTCGACGGGAGCGGATCCGGCACGGCGAGGTTTCGGTCGACCGAAACCCGTGGCACGCTGACCGGGTGACGACGACCGCGGCCACCTCGAGCACCCGCGGCCCCGCTCCGGAGCGCAAGCTCCTGCACCTGCTCGGACCGGCCTTCGTCGCGGCCGTCGCCTACGTCGACCCCGGCAACGTCGCCGCCAACCTCACCGCCGGCGCCCAGTACGGCTACCTGCTGCTGTGGGTGCTCGTGGTGGCCAACGCGATGGCCGTGCTCGTGCAGTACCTGTCCGCCAAGCTCGGCGTGGTGACCGGGCGCACCGTGCCCGAGCACCTGCGCGACCGGCTCGGCCCGCGCGGACGGCTGGCGTTCTTCAGCCAGGCGCAGGCCGTGGCGATCGCGACCGACGTCGCCGAGGTGATCGGCGGGGCGGTGGCGCTGGGCCTGCTGTTCGGGCTGCCGCTGTGGCTCGGCGGCGTCATCACCGGGGTGGTCTCCACGGCGGTGCTGGCGCTCAACAGCGCCGACGGCGTGCGCCGCTTCGAGGCGGTGATCATCACCCTGCTGGGCGTCATCGCGGTGGGCTTCCTCGCCGGGCTCGTGGTGGCGCCCCCGGACGCCGCCGAGGCGGCCGCCGGGCTGGTGCCACGCTTCGACGGCCCGGACACGGTGCTCCTGGCCGCCAGCATGCTCGGCGCCACGGTCATGCCGCACGCGATCTACCTGCACTCCGGCCTGGCGCGGGACCACCACGGCGGCGCCGTCGAGCCGTCCCGGGTCCCCCGCGTGCTGCGCGCCACCCGCACCGACGTCGTCGCGGCGCTCGTGCTGGCGGGCGTGGTCAACATCGCCATGCTGCTGCTCGCCGCCACCTCGCTGCGCGGCGTGGCCGGCACCGACACCCTCGAGGGCGCGCACGCCGCCGTGGTGGACGCCCTGGGACCGGCCGTCGGCCTGTTCTTCGCCGTCGGGCTGCTCGCCTCGGGCCTGGCGTCGACCTCGGTGGGCTCCCAGGCCGGCGCCGTCATCTGGGGGACCCTGCGGCGCCGGGTGCCGCCGCTCCTGGTGCGGCGCGTGCTCACGCTGGTCCCGGCGCTGGCGGTGCTGCTCGCGGGCGTCGACCCGACGCAGGCGCTGGTGCTGAGCCAGGTGGTGCTGAGCTTCGGCATCCCGTTCGTCCTGGTCCCCCTGCTGCGGCTGACCTCCAGCCGCGCGGTGATGGGCGAGCACGCCAACACCCCCCTCGTGCGGGCGCTGGCCCTGCTCGCGGTGGCCGCCGTCGTGGTCCTCAACGTCGTGCTGCTGGTGCTGACCTTCGCCGGCTGAGGTGGCCGCGGGTGATCGGGTCGCTCCCCCGGGGGCCGCGTCGTAGCGTCGAAGGGGTGACGCACAGTGATCACGGAAGGCTCGCCGGTGCCGCCCGCGCCGTGCTCGAGCACCTCCCCGGCAGGTCGCCGGCCGGGGGCGGCCAGGCCTCGCCCGTCCAGCAGACCGTGACGCTGACGGCGTCCGCCGTCGACGTCCTCACCGCCCTGGAGGACCCCGGCACCCTCAGCCGGCTCCTGGGCGAGCTGGGGTCCGTACAGGCGCGGGGCGCCGGCCAGCGGTGGACGTTCGCCGGCGGCGAGGGGCACGACGGCCTGGTCTGGGACACCGCGCTGGCGCGCCGCGAGGACGGCCTGCGCTACGAGGGGCCCACCGGCGGCTCGACGAGCAGCATCGACGTCACCACCTCCCCCGCCCCCCGCGACCACGGCACCGAGGTCCGGGCGGTGGCCGACCTCCCCCTGCCGCGGGCGGCCGCCGGCGCCGCCGCGTTCACGCTGCTGTACCGGCTGCGGGCGCTCCTGGTCACCGGTGAGGTCCCGACGCTGCGGCCGCAGCCCTCCGCCCGCGACGAGAGGGGCTGAGGATGCGCGCCCTGGTCTGGAACGGCGTCAACGACCTCGCGGTCGCCGACGTGCCCGAGCCGACGGTCGTCAACCCCCACGACGTGCTGCTGCGCGTCAGGCAGACGACGACGTGCGGCTCCGACCTGCACTTCATCGACGGCTACCTGCCCGGCATGCGCGCCGGGGACGTCTTCGGCCACGAGTTCATGGGCGAGGTCGTCGCCACCGGCCCGGAGGTCCGGCGGGTGGGGACCGGCGACCGCGTGGTCGTCCCGAGCTTCATCTCGTGCGGCGCGTGCTGGTACTGCACCCACGAGATGCCGTCGCTGTGCGACACCACCAACCCGAACGCCGCCGTGCAGCAGCCGGTGCTCGGCTACCCGAGCGGCGGCATCTACGGCTACACGCACCCCTTCGGCGGGTACGCCGGCAGCCACGCCGAGTACGTCCGGGTGCCGTTCGGCGACGTCAACTGCTTCACCGTGCCCGACGGCGTCAGCGACACCCAGGCGCTGTTCGCCTCCGACGCCGCCCCCACGGCGTGGACCGGAGCCGACTTCTGCGACATCTCCCGCGGGGACGTGGTGGCCGTCTTCGGGGCGGGCGCGGTGGGCCTCATGGCCGCCGCGGCGGCGCGGCTCATGGGCGCCGCGCGGGTCGTCGTCGTCGACAGGCTCCCCGACCGGCTCGCGCTGGCCCGCGAGCACCTGGGCGCCGAGACCATCGACTACTCCACCACCGACAGCGTGCAGGAGGCCCTGCGCGAGACCACCGGCGGACGCGGGCCCGACAGCGTCATCGAGGCGGTCGGCATGGAGGGCCACGGCACGGGCGTGCAGCAGGTGGTCGACAGGGTCAAGCAGGCGGTGCGCGTGGAGACCGACAGGGCCACCCCGCTGCGCGAGGCGCTGCTGGCCTGCCGCAAGGGCGGCGTGGTCTCGGTGCTCGGCGTGTACGGGCTGACGGACTCCTTCCCCATGGGCGTGGTGACCAACAAGGGGCTGACGCTGCGCTCGGCGCAGCAGCACGGGCAGCGGTACGTGCCCCGGTTGCTCGACCACCTGCAGCGCGGTGAACTCGACACGTCGTGGCTGGCCACGCACCACATGCCCCTGGAGGACGCCGTGCACGGGTACCAGATCTTCAAGGACAAGCAGGACGGCTGCCTGCGCGCGGTGTTCCACCCGTGAGGCTGCGCGAGGTCCCGCTGGTCCCGCGCCCCGGGGGCAGCCCGGAGCTGCGGGGCGTGCTGGGGGTGCCCGACCGGGACCGCCACGGCGACGGGCCGTGGCCGGGCGTGGTGGTGGTGCACGAGGCGTTCGGCGTGGACGACGTCATGCGCCGGCAGGTCGAGCGCCTCGCCGACGCCGGGTACGTGGTGCTCATGCCCGACCTGTTCTCCGCCGGTGGTGCCCGGAAGTGCCTCACGGCCACCTTCCGCGCCCTGGCCGCGGGGCACGGCAGGGCCTTCGAGGACGTCGAGGCCGCCCGGGCCCAGCTGGTGGCGCTCGCCGAGTGCACCGGGCGGGTCGGCGTCATCGGGTTCTGCATGGGCGGGGCGTTCGCGCTGCAGCTGGCGAGCCCGTCGCGCCCGGGAGGTGACTACGCCGCCTCGTCCGTCAACTACGGGCAGCTGCCCCGCGACGACGCCGAGCTCGACGCGCTGCTGGCC
>NZ_VDMJ01000004.1 GCF_006335115.1 Streptomyces sp. NP160 | reverse complement strand
ACTCGCACCCAGGTCGGGCCGCGGCACCTCGACGGCCTCTCACCTCGAGAGCCCAGCCCCGTCAAGGGGACACGGACGGACGGACCGAACAAGCCGTTCACCTGGGAGAGGAGGGCGTCCACTGCGTCCTCCGCCGCTGCACCTCTCGCGCGGCTCCGCGCGCGCCCCCGTCGTTGCACAGCCCTAGTGGCGCCTACCGCTCCGGGCGTCACTCAGGGCGTCGCCCTGGGCGCCCGCTCACCGGGCGCAGCAGCGCCTGCCCAGCCAGCTGCCGAGCAGCGCTTCTTCCGGTCTCGGACCGGGTCCACGAGTGGGACGAGGTCCAGCCCGTGGAACGCCGCTCGGGTGGCCGGTGAGGGACGTCCTCCAGGCCTGTCGCCCCCCACACCTGGGGCGGACCCGCGACCCGCTGACTCAGCGGCAGTCCGTCTCGATCCCGGCAGCGCGTTCGCCTCAGCGAGTCCGTGGCCCGTGGGCGGCCGCGCTCTCAGAGGGGGCCGGCCGTCGCGGTGCTGGGAAACCCACCGGCGGGGAAGCCGGGTCGGTGATGTCGAAGACCGAGGCAGGGCCCTGCGGCTGAGCTGTCGCGGTCACCTCGACCACCGCGTCCACCTCCGCGGCTTGGGCGACCGGACTCGGGCACGAGCAGCCCGAAGGCCTCATCGCGGACACGCCCTCGGCCACCGCAGCGGCGCCGAGCAGGAGGGCCATGGCGGCGCCGGGACCGGCCATGAACAACCAGCCCGCCCCGGGCGCCACGAGCACTGCTCGCCCCAGGTCGGCGCTGTTCAGGTCGACGGTCCAGGGGTCTGCCTCGGGGTTGACGTCACCGCGGGTGGTCATCGCTGTGGTGCCTGCGCGCTGCTCGAGGGACACCACCCGGTGCATCACCGGGTGGTGTCCGCGGGCGTACGGCTCCGGGGGAGCGAAGGCGACCACGTCACCGACGCGCACCTGCGACGGGGCCACGGGGACGGTCAGCACCAGGGAGCCCTGAGCCGCGTACGGGGTCATCGAGCCGGACAGCACCGGCACGGCGCGCCAGCCGTGCAGCTGCGCAGCAGCGGCCAGCACCACCCCGAGGGCGACGACGGTGACGCCGAGCCTTCGGGACCAACGCGTGGCGAGGCTCATCACGCTCATCCGGACGTCCTGTCCCGCGGGGCGCCGACGGGTGCGGCGCTGCTGCGCAGGTCAACAGACGCGCCAGCGCCGAGGGAGGTGGAGGTGCCCAGCTTGAGGTAGCGGCGTCCACCCGAGGGCAGCACCGCTTCGAGGGTGGCGGTGCTGGTCGACCCGAGCAGCACCGGTGCCGTGGACACCGTGGTCTCGCCTGCGGCGCAGGTGCCCGTGACCGACCACGGCACGTCGCAGCCCTTGGCGGTGACCACCAGGTTGGCCGCGCCGCCGGTGGTCACCGTGACGGTGACCTCGGCGGTCACGGTGGAGGTGTTGACGGCGTCGACGTACCCCGGACCGAGCGCCAGGAGCGCTGCGGCGGAGTAGGTCTCGCCCCGCGGGGTGGTCGTCCCACCGGGTGCCCTGGTGTCCAGCCGGCTGCTGATGCGGGCCAGGGTCAAGGGGGCGGTAGCGGTGGAGTCCCGGGCCCGCCAGCCGGCGCTGGCTGGGGCAGCTGTGGCGATGATCGCTCCAGTGGTGCCGGCGGCGACGGCTGCGGTGATCACCGCAGCCGTGCGCCGGCGGGGCAGCGCGGGCGGCTCAGCCCGTGGTGCGGTCACGGTTGCCCACGAGGTCGCTGACCACCGACATGCTCAGCGATCCGGTGGTGCCCATGAGAGATGCCGGTGCTGAGGGGTCGACGGTCACTTTGTAGCGGACGTGCTGCACCGCGGTCGGTGCGAGGATTCCGTGGGCGATGGCCAGGCCTGAGCCGACGCTGCCGGAGGCCAGGACGTTCTGAGTGCCCGGGCAGGTGGCCGCCGCCGTGTTCCAGGCCGCTGAGCAGGACTCGACAACGGCGGTCAGCCCGCTGCCCAGCGCAGCGGAGGACACCGTGCCGGTGAAGGCGCCGACCACGGTGCTGGTGTTGGTGACGTCGACGTAGCGGTACAGCCAGTCACCGGGTAGCAGGTCGGAGACGGGGGTGGTGAGCTGGCCGCCGGTCGCACCGACCACAGTGGCGCCCACGGTGGCGGCCCTCAACGACGCGCTGCTGGCCGAGGCAGTGGCCTGCCAGGAGGCGAAGGCGCCGGTGCCCAGCAGGCTGCAGCCACCGACCAGCAGCACCACGGCGCCCAGGCGGCGGCGCCGGTGGCTGTGGCTCGGGCAGTCTTTCTGCTCGCGCGAGGCGCTGGGTGCTGTCGGGGAGGAGGCGAGAGACATGGGCGTCGTTCCTTCGGCGCTCGGAAGCGCCGCCTTCAGGACGCCTCGCAAGATGTGTCGGACACGAGAGATTCACTGTTGAGTGCCGCCGACCAGGCCGAAGCGATCGAGGCTGTCCCACCTTGGGGGGACGGGGTCGGGTGGTGCCAACTCCTGTCGAGGCGGCATCCCCGCTCGTGGGCGTCGATGCCGACTGACGCCAGTCGTCGCACGAGGGACCGTCTGCCGGTGGGCTGCGACGTGGAGTCCCGAGGCCCGAACCCTCCGACCAGCGGTGTTCCGACGACCCGCCCGGAGGACCGCCTCACCCGAGGGGCGTCCTGCGGAGATCGACGTCCAGCGCCTGTCGAGGAGGCGACGGCAGGTCGGCGTCAGCCTCGCGAGCCGCTCCGGGGGCGCGGCGCTGACGGGCCGGAGGACAGCGACGTCGAAGCCGCCGACAGCTCGGACAGGTCCGAGAGGATCCGTGCGTGCCGGGCGCGCAGAGCCTCCACGTCGGCCTGGGCCTGCTCGAGCACGGACTCAGCCTCCTCGCGCAGCTTCGCGGACTCCTTCGCGGCGTCCTCGAGGAGCTTGTGCGCCGCGGTGCGCGCCTCGGAGAGCAGCGCCTCGGCCTCGACCGAGGCGGACCTGCGCTGCTCGGAGGCCTCGCTGCGGGCGCGGGCCACCTCCTCGGCCACCTGGTCCACCAGGGCGCGCGCGCCGGCCTCGGCCTCAGCGGCCGAGCGGGCCGCCGCCGCCGCGGTCTGGGCGGCCTGCGCCGTGGCGCCCTCCACCAGGCGAGAGGCCTCGGCCTGCGCCACCTCGAGCGCCTCGCGGGCCGCGCTGCGGGCCGCAGCCGCCTCCCGGCGGGCGGCGGCACGCAGCTGCTCGCTCTCGGTGCGGGCCGCGGTGCGCTCGGCGGCGCTGTCCTCGCGGGCGCTGCCGAGCAGCTCCTCGGCCTCGCCGCGGGCGGCGCCCAGCACCTCCTCGGCCTCGCGGGAGGAGGTGGCGCGCAGCTCGGCCGCCTCCCGCTCGGAGGTGGCGCGCAGCTCGGCCGCCGCCTGCTCGGAGGCCTGACGCAGCTCCACCGCGATCCGCTCGGCAGCGTCGCGGACCTCCTGCGCGGTGCGCTCGGCCGCCTCCCGCACCTGCTCGGCGTGCTCAGCAGCGGTGCGGCGCAGCTCGGCGACGTCGAAGTCCGCGGCCTGCTGCTCGCGCTCGAGGCGCTCGGACGCGGCCGTGGTCAGCTGCTGGGCGCGCTCGCGGGCCTGGCGGACCGTCGCAGCGGCGTCGGCGTGGGCCTTGCGAGCGGCGGCGTCCGCCGCGTCGGCCGCCTGCTCGCGCACGCGCTCGGCGTCGGCGTCGGACTGCTGCAGGCGAGCGGCCGCCTCGGCGAGCACGCGAGCGGCCTCCGCCTCGGCGGCGGAGCGGACGCGCTGCGCCTCGGCGCGAGCGGCCTCGGCCTCCTCGGCGGCGCCCTCGCGCAGCGCGTCGGCACGAGCGGTGGCAGCGGTCAGCGCGCGCTTGGCCTCCGCGTAGGCGTCGGACGTGGCGCGGCGCGCCTCGAGAGCCGCCTGCTGACGGGCCTGGTCGGCCTCGCGGCGGGCGCGGGCGGCCTCCTCGTCGGCCTCGCGCTGCGAGGTCGACAGCAGGGAGGCGGCCTCGGAACGGGCCCGCTGCAGCTCGGCCTCGGCCTGCTCGCGCAGCAGCAGGGCCTCGTCACGCAGGGCTGCGGCGGCCGAGCCGGCCTGCTCCCCCGTGACCAGGGCGTCGGCGGCGGCGCGCTCCAGCAGCTGCTCGGCCTCGGCCTGGGCCCTGGCCAGGTCTGCGGCGGCGCGCTCGCGCACCGCGGTGGCCTCGGCCAGGACGCGCTGGGCCTGCGCCTGCGCCTCGGCGCGCGAGGCGGCCGCGGCGGACTCGGCGGCCGAGCGCTCCCGCGTGGCGCGCTCCTGGGCGGCCACCAGCAGCCGGTCGGCCTCGGCCTCGGCGGCGCGCTGGCGGGCCTGGGCGCGGGCGGTGATGTCGTCGGCGGCGCGCTGGACGCTGGAGAGCATCTCCTTCGCCTCGGCGCGGGCGGCCGAGACGATCTGGTCGGCCTCCACCTCGAGCGCGGTGCGGGCGCTCTCGGCGTCGTTGAGCAGGGAGACGCCGCGCTGGCGGGCGAGGGTCAGCAGCTCCTCGGCGTCCACCTGGGCAGCCGCTCGGACGTCGTCCGCGTCCGCCGCGGCGGCCGTGGTGATGCGCACCGCCTGGGCGCGGGCGGAGGCGAGCAGCTCCTCGAGCTCGTCGGCGGCCTCCTCGCGGGAGGCGTCGGCCTCGCGGGCCACCGCCTCGGCCTCCGAGCGCGCGGCGGACAGCACCTCCTCCGCCTCGGCGGCGGCGTCGGCGAGCATCTGCTCCACGGCGGTCTGCGCCGCAGCCACGGCGCCCTCCGCCTCGGCGCAGACCTCCTCGGCGCTGGCGCGGGCGCGGCCCAGCACGTCGTCGGCCAGGTCCACCGCGTCGCCGTGGAGGCGGTCGGCCTCGTCGGCGGCGGTCTGCCAGAGCCGGTCCACCTCGCGCGAGGCCTCGGCGACCAGCGCAGCGGCCCTGTCGCGGGCGGTCGCCACGAGGCGCTCGGCCTCGGCGCGCGCGGCCTGGGCGTGCTCGCGGGAGCGGTCCCGCTCCGCCTGCACCTCCAGGTGCAGCGCCGCCGCAGAGGCGCGGGCCACCTCGGCCAGCTCCTCGGCCTCGCGCGCGGCGGCCTTCACGCCCTCCACGGCCTGCTCGCGAGCGGCCTGGGCGTGGCGTCGCGCGCCGGCGAGCACGGACTCGGCCTCGCTGTGCAGCGCGGCGGCGGACGCCCGGGCGGCCTCGGCCAGCTCGTCGGCCTCGGCGCGCGCCACCAGCTCCAGCGCCTCGACGCGCTCACGCGCCTTCTCGGCGTGGCTGCGGGCCCCGGCGAGCACGAGCTCGGCGTCGCGGCGAGCGGCCGCGGCAGCCGCGCGGGCCACCTCGAGCGCGGTGCCGGCCTCGCGGGCGGCGCGGTCGGCGATGGTGTCGGCGGCGGCCTGCGCCACCGTGCGCAGCTGGGCGGCTTCGGCGCGCACGGCGGCAGCGTCGGACGCCGCCGCACCCCGCACCCGCGACGCCTCGGCCTCGGCGGCCTGCAGCACCTCCTCCGCGCGCGTCTGCGCCGAGGCCAGCAGCTCCGCGACCTCGGCCTCGGCGGCGGCCAGCAGCGCGGCGGTCTCGCCCTCGGCAGCGGTGCGCAGCTCCGCGGAGGCGAACTCCACCGCGCTCTGCACCTGCGCGGCCTCGGCGCGAGCACCGGCGAGCAGCTGCTCGGCGTCTTCCTGCGCGGCGGCCAGCACGCCGGCGGCGNNCTCGGCCTCGGCCTCGGCGACGAGCTCGGCCGCCCCGGCCTCCGCCGTCGCGCGCAGCTCCGCGACGTCGCTCTCGGCGGTGGCGCGCAGGGCGGCGACGTCGTCGCGGGCGGCACCGGCCGCGGCGCGGGTGGCCTCGGCGTGGGCCAGCACCTGAGCCGCCTCGAGGCGCACCTGCTCGGCGTCGGCCTGCGCCGCGGCGCGGACGGCCTCCACCTGGGCGCGCAGCGCGTCGGCCTGCGCGGCCAGCTCGTCGACCACGGCGCGAGCGGCCTGGCGCTCGGCGTCGAGCCCGGCCAGCACCTCCTCGCGGACGGCCTCGGCCTCGGTGCGGGCCGTGGCCAGCAGCGCCGCCGCTCCGGCCCGGGCGCTGGCCAGCGCCTGCTCGCGGTCGTCGAGGGTCGCGACGCGCAGCGCCTCCGCCTCGTCGCGAGCGGCAGCGGCCTGCGCCTGGGCGGCGGCGCGCGTCTCCAGGAGCAGCGCCGAGGCCTGGGCGGTGGCCTCCTCCAGCACGCGGTCCGCGTCGGCGGCTGCGGAGGCCGCCTCGGCGCGGGCGAGCGCCAGCGCCTCCGCCGCCTCGGTGCGGGCCTGCTCCAGCAGCGCCAGCCCCTCGGCGCGCGCGGTCTCCCGCAGCCCCTCGACGTCGGCGAGCGCGGCCTCCCGCTCCAGCTCCAGCGTGGCGAAGACGGCCTCGCGCTCGGCGTCGATGTCGCCCTGGGCCGCGCGCAGCTCGTGGGCCACCAGCTCGGCGGCCTCCAGGCGCGCGGCCTCAGCGGCCCCCGCGGCCTCCTCGTGCAGCTCCTCGGCGTGCCGGGCGCGCTCGGCGGCCTGGTCGTGCAGCTCCTGGGCCTGCAGCAGCAGCGCCCGGGCTGCGTCCTCGGCCTGCTCGCGCAGCTGCGCGGCGACCGCCTCCGCCTCGGCGGCGGTGCGCTCGGCCTGCTCGGCGGCAGCGGCGCGCACGGCGTCCGCCTCGTCGCGGGCGGCCACCAGCGCCACCTCGGCGGCCGCGGCGGCCGCAGAGGAGACCTGCTCCCGCTCCTGCTCGGCGTCGGCCTGCACCTGGTGCGCGTCGGAGCGGGCCTGGCCCAGCAGCGCCTCGGCCACCGCGGCGGCCTCGGCGCGGACGCGCTCGACGTCCTCGTCGACCTCGGCCCGCAGCTGCTCGGCGTAGGCGACAGCGGCCGCCGCCTGCTTGCTGGCGTCCGCCCGGGTGCGGTCGGCCTGGTTGCGGGCCTCGGAGCGGACCTCCTCGGCCTCGGCGCGCAGCGCCGCGCCCTGGGCGGCGGCGCCCTCAAGGCGGGCCTGGACGTCCTCGTCGGCAGCGGCCAGGCGCGCCTCGGCCTCGCGGAGCAGCCGGTCGGCCTCCTCCTGCGCCGAGGTCAGCACCCGCTCGGCGGCGGCGCGGGCCTGGGCGAGGTCGGCCTCGGTCTTCAGGCGCAGCTCGCTGGCGTCGGCCTGCGCGCTGGCGCGCGCGGCGACGGCGCGCTCCACGGTGACGGCGGCCTCGCGGGTCACCTCGGCGGCACGAGCGGCCGCCTCGTCGATCATGGTGTCCGCCACCGAGCGGAGCACGCTGACGCGGTCCTCGAGGGCGGCGGTCTCCTCGACGAACTCCCCGCGGCGGGCGCGCAGGGCGGTGAGGTCGGTGCGCAGCAGGCTCAGCTGCTCGCGCAGCGTCGTGTACTCCTCGCCCATGGCGGCGAGCACCTGGCGGCCCTGCTCGGTGCGCGTCTCGAGGAGCTCCACCTCCTGCGCGGCGCGCGCGAGCATGCTCTCGGCGCGGTCCTGGGCGCTGCCGATGACCAGGGCGGCCTGCCGGGCGGACTCGGCGCGGGCGCACTCGGCGCGCTCGGAGGCCTCCTCGAGCAGGGCGCGGGCCTCGCGGTCAGCCGTGGAGCGCACCTCCTCGGCGTGGCGCTGGGCCAGACCGAGGAGCTCGACGGCGTGGTCGTAGCGGGACGGGTCCACCGCCGGCTGGACGGGCTGCGCGTGCTGGACCGCGGGCGCCTGCTGGTGCACGGGCTGGTGCACCGGCTGCTGCACCGGCGGGGTCCCGTACCAGTGCTCCTGCTCCACCGCGGCGGGGTGGTGCGAGGCGGCAGCGGTGGGCGGCAGCTGCACCGGGGCGTGGGCGGGCTGGGCGGGGTGGCGGCCGAGCCACTGGTCGAGGTGGTCGGAGACCTGCGGGCCCGGGGCCGCCGGTGCCCCGCCGTCGCGCAGGTCGATCACGGGTCGCCGCACACCGGGCTGGCCCGGCTGCCGCGTGGCCGCGCCCACCGGCGTCGGGGTGGGGGGCGTGCGGCCCGCGGCGACGGCGGGCAGGGAGACGGAGGTGTGGGCGCGGTGCGAGGCCACGCGCACCCGGGGCAGGGCGCGGGCGTCAGCGTCGTCGACGTCGTCCGGGTCGTCCCACGGAGACGGCTCGCCCGGGAACCCGGGGCGGTGCATCTCCATGCACGGATCGTGACACCTCGAACGCTCTGCGCGTGGGACTTCCGGCGCGTCGAGGCATGTCGCGCCGCCCACAGGCCTGCTCGCGCGGGCCCACGGACGCACCGAACCGGGACAGACCCGGGCTCACAGCCCATCTCCAGCGAGGCCGGTGTGACTGCTGTGAACGATGGTGCACCCGGGGGCGAGCCCGGCGTCGCAGGCGGGCACCGCCCCGGCGTGTCGCGCTCAGCCGACCACGCCCTCCACGAGCGCACCCGCCCCCGTGAGCACGGCCAGGGGCACGGGCGGTGACGCGACGTCCGCCGTGCCCGCCACCGCGGTCGGCGCACCGCCGTCCACGGTGAACTCCCCCGCGTAGGTGGTGGTGAGCGTGACCAGCACGTCCCCGCCGCGCTCGTAGGTGTGGGTGGTGCCCAGGGCCGGGAAGAGGGCGCCCGGGTCCGGGGTGGGCCCGAGCACGGTGCCGTCACCGAAGTCCCAGGTGTAGGCCACCGGCGTGGCCCGCACGGAGACCGCCGCGCCGAGCACGGCCGTGGCCAGCACGGCCGGAGCCGTCCCGGCCACGGCGTTGAGCGGCACCCCGACGAGCGCGTACCCGTTGCCCGGCTCGAGCACCACCTGCTGCGGCGGGATCGGCAGGCTGCGGAAGTCCGCGAGCGTCAGGCCCGGCACCGCCTCGCCGTCGGTCGCCTCCTGCCGGGTCAGGCAGCGGGTGCCGACGAGGTCGTAGGCCACGCCGTCCGAGGAGCGGTACTGCCAGTAGAACAGCCGCGGGGCGGCGCACTGGGTGGTGGCCAGCTCGCACGTGGTGGTGCCGGGCGCCTCCAGGGTGTTGCCGTCGCACGCCAGCACGTAGCGGTAGCGGTAGCGCGGCCCGCTCGGCGCCGCCCCTCCCCCGCCGCCCTGACCCGCCGAGCCGGCGCCGGGCACGTGCTCGCGGCACCCCACGTCCACGGAGCGGTCACCGAGAGCGCCGTCGCAGGCCGCCGCCGCGGCGGTCGGCTGCGTCCCGGGCACCGCCACGGCCACCACCCCCAGACCGACCAGGAGGACGACGA
Source organism: Streptomyces sp. NP160 (assembly GCF_006335115.1). Classification (GTDB taxonomy): domain Bacteria; phylum Actinomycetota; class Actinomycetes; order Actinomycetales; family Quadrisphaeraceae; genus Quadrisphaera. Next base: position 157,873 of record NZ_VDMJ01000004.1, on the reverse strand, counting down.
CGAGCGCCGCCGCACGGGCCGGCGCACGGCGGGCGCGCGCTCGGCGCGGCGGCCGCGCGCGGCGCGTGACGGCGATCATGGGCGCAGCGTGGAGGAGCTGCGGGGTGCAGCGGGCGCGCACCCCCCCGCCCGGACCAGCGCCGTGCTCCCCCCGGGCCGCGGCCGTCCCGGGCCGTGACGGGTGGCCAGCGCTCGGTGATCGCCGGGGTCGCTCTTTACTCGCCCTTGACCATCCGGTGAGAGACTGGGGCATGCCCGCCGGCGTCCTCGGTCCCCTGTCCGCCACGTCCTCCGCAGCGCCCCGGTCGTCGCTCGGCTCCCGCACCCGCCGCTGGACCGTCGCGGCGCTCGCCGCGGCCCAGGTGGTGGCAGCGGTGGTCGCCTCCGTGCTCGGCGGCGGCCGGCCCGGCGGCACCGGCGGCTCCGACCTGCTCATCACCCCCGCCGGGTACGCCTTCGCGATCTGGGGCCTGGTGGTGGCCGGCTGCCTGGCGTACGCCGCCTACCAGCTGCCCGCCGGCCGTGGCGACGAGCCGCCGTACCGCCGCGTGGCCTGGCCGCTGGCCGGCGTCATGGCGGGCTTCGCGGCGTGGCTGGTGGTGGCCGCCACCGGCCCGGTGTGGGCGACCGCCGCGATCTTCGCGGTGATGCTCGCACTGCTCGTGCTCGCCTACGACACCGGGCTGCGCCACCGCCGGCTCATGCGCCTGCCCGGCCGGGTGCTGCTGCTCGGCACGCTCGGCGTCTACACCGGGTGGGCGGCGGTCGCGGTGCCGGTCAACGTCGCCTCGGCGCTGGCGGAGGCGGGGCTCCCCTCCAGCGGTGGCGGCGCTGCCGCCTGGCAGGCGGGGGTGCTGCTGGTGGCCCTGGGGGCGGGCGCCGCCGTGGTGCGGCGCTGGCGCGCCCGTGCGGCGAGCACGCTGGCCGCCGTGTGGGCGCTCATGGCCGTGGCGTTCGGGGCCGGTGCTCGCGACGGCGGGGCGCTGCTGGCCTCGGCGGCCGCCGTGGGAGCCGTGGCACTGCTCGGCTGGGCGGTGTGGTCGCGCTGGGAGGACCTGCGCCGCCGCCTGCAGGCGGCCACCCTCCGCGTCGGCGGTCCGGGCGGCCCCTTCGGCCCCGGGGGCCCTGGCGCGCCCGGCGGCCCGTTCGGCCCCCGTCCCTGACCCTCCCCAGCGTCAGGCACCGCCGCGGTGTCAGGCTCCTGAGGCCGGATCCGGCCTGACGGCCCTGACGCTGCGGCTCGGCCTGGCACTGCGGGGCGGCCGGCCGTCGGCGATCACGCCGCAGGACCCGGAGCAGGTGCGGGCGGGTCCTGCGGGGACGGCGACGGCGACGGCGACGGCGACGGGGCGTCCCCGCGCGCGTCGCCGTGGCCGAGCTCGAGCATCGCCTCGAGCATCTCCGCGCGCAGCCGCTCGATCTCCGGGGTCAGCCGCTCCACCGCCTGCCGGCGGCGCGGGGCGTCGGCGCGCCCCGGCGTCGTCGTCCCCAGCAGCAGGTGACGCGACCGCTCCAGCGCCTTCGCGCGGCGCAGCCACGCGTCGGCCTGGGCCACCTGGAAGGGGCTGCCGGCGCCCTCGGCGTCCGCGCGCGCCGACGTGGCGTGGTCGACGAGGGCGGAGATCTGCTGCGCGAGCCGGGCGTCCGGGGTACGGGCGGAGCGCGCGTCGGACCAGCGCTGGGTCAGCGCGCGGAAGCGCTCGCGGGTCTCGGGCTCGCGCAGGTAGGGCGCCACGATCGTCATCCAGCGGATGGCGTCGGGCCCGCGCTTGGCCGCCAGCGCGACCAGCTGGCGCAGCACGGCGGGGTTCACGGCGGGCACCCGGCCATCGTGACCGACCGCCGCGGTCCTGTCGCCACCACTTCCCGCGGAAGGACTACCGCCCGGCGCGCCCCGGGTCTACGGTCACGCCACCAGCAAGCGTTTCGCTTGCTCAGTGTGCGCGGAAGGTGGCACGTGGCTCACGACTCCCTTGCTGGTGCCGGTGTCCCGGTGCTGGTCACCGCGGTCGAGGACGACGCCCTGGGCGCGCGCCTGCGCTCCGCCCGCCGCAGGGCCCGGCTGTCCACCCGGGAGCTCGCCGAGCGCGCCGGCGTCAGCGCCGGCTTCGTCAGCCAGGTGGAGACCGGCAAGCGCGGGGTGTCCGTCAGCGCCCTCAAGCGCCTGGCCGACGCGGTGGGGCTGTCCGCCGCCGAGCTGCTGTCCGAGCGCCCGCCGGTCTCGCGCCAGGTGCTCCGGGCCGCCGAGCGCCCCGTCTTCGAGTCCGAGACGGGCCTGACCAAGCTGCTGCTCTCCCGCACGCCGCTGCAGCAGCTCGAGGTGTACGTCGGGCGGTTCGAGGTGGGTGGCTCCACCGGCGAGGAGCCGTACAGCCACGACGACGCCCAGGAGATGTTCCACGTCGTGGCCGGCCACGTGGAGTTCACCGTGGGCGACGACGCGTTCGTGCTCGGGCCCGGGGACACCCTCGAGTACCTGTCCGCCGTCCCCCACCGCGCGGTCAACGTGGGGGCCACGCCCGCGGAGGCCTTCTGGATCACGTCGCACTTCTCACCGCCGGTGGACCCCAACCCGGCGAGCGCCCGCCCCAGCCAGCACACCGGCCAGCACACCAGCCAGGCCCACCTCCAGGAGGGACGTCAGTCGTGAGCACCACCCTCGTCGTCAACGGCAGGCTGTTCACCCCCGCCGGGGTGCTCGACGAGCCGCTGCTGCTCTCGGGCGGCCGCATCGCGGCCATCGGAGACGCCGCGCGGGACGCCGCGTCCGCGGCCGGCAGCCGCCCCGCGGAGCTGGACGCTGCCGGCGGCCTGGTGCTGCCCGGCTTCCAGGACTGCCACGCCCACCCCCACCACGCGGGGCTCGACATCCTCTCGTGCGACCTGTCGCAGCACACGACCCGCGAGGAGTACCTGGGGCTCATCGGCGACCACGCCGCCGCCACCGCCGCCAGCGGCGAGGAGTGGGTGACCGGGGGCGGCTGGTCGATGGACGCCTTCCCCGGAGGCATCGCCACCGCGGCCGACCTCGACGCGGTGGTGGGAGACCGCCCCGCCTACTTCCCGACGCGCGACGGTCACACCGCGTGGGTGAGCTCCGCGGCGCTGCGCCTGGCGGGCGTCACCCGCGACACCCCCGACCCCGCGGACGGCCGCATCGAGCGGGACGCGGCCGGCGAGCCGGTCGGCACGCTGCAGGAGGGCGCGATGCGGATCGTGGCCCAGCACGTGCCGCTGGCCACCCAGGACGACCTCGACGCCGCGATGCGCATGGCGCAGCAGCGCCTGTTCGCCTGGGGCGTCACCGGCTGGCAGGACGCCATCGTCGGCGCGACCAACGAGGTGCCCGACACCCTCGACTCCTACCTGCGCCTGGTGGCCAGCGGCGAGCTGAAGGCCCGCGTGGTGGGGGCGCTGTGGTGGGACCGCACGCGCGGCCTGGAGCAGGTGGAGGAGCTGGTGGCCAAGCGCGAGCGCGCCGCCGCCGCCGGCTTCCGCGCCACGGCGGTCAAGATCATGCAGGACGGCGTCGCGGAGAACTTCACCGCCGGGATGCTGGAGCCGTACCTGGACGCCTGCGGGTGCCCGACGGGCAACGCCGGCAAGTCGTTCGTGGACCCCGAGGTGCTGCGGGAGGCCTGCACCCGCCTCGACGCGCTCGGCTTCCAGCTGCACGTGCACGCCCTGGGCGACCGCGCCGTCAGGGAGGCGCTCGACGGCGTCGAGGCCGCGCGGCGCGCCAACGGCCCGCGCGACGCGCGGCACACCCTGGCGCACATCCAGGTGGTCCACCCCGACGACGTCCCCCGCTTCGCCGAGCTGGGTGTGGTGGCCAACATGCAGCCGCTGTGGGCGCGCCACGAGGCGCAGATGGACGAGCTGACCATCCCCTTCCTCGGGGCGCGCCGGGCGGTGAACCAGTACCCGTTCGGGTCGCTGCACCGCGCGGGCGCGGCCCTGGCCTCGGGCAGCGACTGGCCCGTGAGCACCGCCAACCCGCTGGAGATCGTGCACACGGCCGTCAACAGGGCGCGGGTGGCCTCCGACGGCCGGTGGCTCGCCCCGTTCCTGGGGGAGCAGGCGCTCAGCCTGGCCGACGCGCTCACCGCCCACACGCTCGGCACGGCCCACCTCAACTTCGACGAGGCGCACAGCGGCTCCCTGGAGGTCGGCAAGGCGGCGGACGTGGTGGTGCTGGACCGCGACCCGTTCGCCCACCCCCTGCCGGAGATCGGCCTGGCCAGGGTCACCACCACGCTCGTCGGCGGGGAGGTCGTGTTCGACGCGACCTCCACCGCCTCCCCCACCGGCGGTCCCCAGACGGCGGGTGCGCGATGAGCCTGCTGCGCCCGACCCCGACGTCCGGCAGCGCGCCCGCGGCGGGCACCGACTCGAGCGCCGCCCGCGAGCTGGGCGGGGCGCAGGGGTCGGTGCGGCTGGCCGGTGTGACCAAGCGCTACGGCGACGCCGTGGCCGTCGACGACCTCGACCTGGACGTGCGCCCCGGTGAGCTGCTGTCGCTGCTGGGCCCCTCGGGGTGCGGCAAGACGACGACGCTGCGGCTCATCGGCGGCTTCGAGCAGCCCGACGCCGGCACCATCTCCATCGACGACGCCGAGGTGCAGCACCTGCCCCCGCACAGGCGGCCCGTGAACACCGTCTTCCAGAGCTACGCGCTGTTCCCGCACCTGTCCGTGGCCGACAACGTCGCCTACGGGCTGCGCAAGAAGGGCGTGGCGCGCTCCGAGCGCGGCGAGCGGGTGGCGAGGGCGCTCGACATGGTCCGGATGCGCCCCTTCGCCGACCGCCGCCCGGCGCAGCTGTCCGGCGGCCAGCGCCAGCGCGTGGCGCTGGCCCGGGCGCTGGTCAACCGGCCGCCGGTGCTGCTGCTGGACGAGCCGATGAGCGCGCTGGACCGCAAGCTGCGCGAGGAGACGCAGGTGGAGCTGACCCTCCTGCAGATCGAGCTGGGCACCACCTTCGTGTTCGTCACGCACGACCAGGAGGAGGCGCTCACGATGAGCGACCGGATCGCCGTCATGGACTCCGGCCGCGTCGCCCAGATCGGCACGCCGCGGGAGGTCTACGACACCCCGACGTCGGCCTTCGTCGCCGGGTTCATCGGCCGGCAGAACGCCTTCACCGGCGTGGTGGAGGGCCGCGACCCCACCTCGCTGACCGTGGTGGCCGGCCAGCGGCTGCGGCTGCTCTCCACGCGCGTCGTCGACGGCGTGGAGCGGCCCGCTCCCGGTGGGGCGGCCGCCGTCTCCGTCCGCCACGAGGCCGTCTCGGTGACGGTGCTCGAGGACGACGCCCGCGGCGACCGGTCCGCCGCTGCGCCCGAGGTGCCCAACCGGCTCGTGGGCTCCGTGGTCGACGTCAGCGAGCTCGGCCACTCGGTGATGGTCGTGGTGAGGGACGACGACGGCACGCAGGTCATCGCGCGCCTGCCCCGGGGAGCAGGCGCCCCGGCCACCCACGGCACCCGCGTCACCTGCTCCTGGAGGGCCGACGCCGTCCACGTCTTCACGCCCTGACCCGCAGCCCCACCACCGCAGCCCCGCACGACGCAGCCCCGCACGACCCCCCTCCGCCCAGCCCGAGGAGTCCCGATGCCGCAGCGCCAGCCCCAGCTCCCCGTCCGCGCCCTCGTCCCCGCCGCCGCGCTGCCGCGCCTGCAGGCGCAGCTCGGCGCCGCGCTCTCGCGCCGCACGTTCCTGGGCGGGCTCGCGGCAGCGGGAGCCGCGGGCCTCGCGGCCTGCGCCAACCCCAACGCCTCGGAGGGGGCGGGCGGCGGCGGGGGCGGGGGGACGCTCAACATCTACACCTGGGGCGAGTACGACGACCCGCAGGTGCTCAAGGACTTCACCGCCGCCCAGGGACCGGCCATCACGCTGGACAGCTACGGCTCCAACTCCGAGATGACCGCCAAGCTGAGCGCCGCCAAGGGCACCAGCGGCTACGACATCTGCGTCCCGACGCACTCCAACATCCAGCAGATGGTGGAGCTCGACCTCCTCGAGGAGCTCGACCACTCGAAGCTGCCCAACATGGCCAACCTCGACCCGTCGGTCATGGACACGGCCTGGGACCCGGGCAACAAGCACACCGTCTGCAAGGACTGGGGCTCCACCGGCTACGTCTACGACACCCAGCGCATCACCCGCGAGCTCAGCAGCTGGAAGGACTTCATCGACGCCGCCCAGAACGAGGCGTCCGGCAGCCTGTCGCTGCTGGAGGACCAGGGCGAGGTGGCCTTCATCTACTTCTTCGCCAACGGCATCGAGCCCAACACGCAGGACCCGGCGGACGTCGAGGCGTACCGGCAGTGGGTCCTGTCCGACCTCGCGCCGCACATCACCACGTTCTCCTCCTCCACCAGCGCCGCGATCAGCGCCAGCGAGCAGGCGCTGGTCCACTGCTGGAACGGCGACGGCCGCCTGGGCATCCTCGGCAACGCCGACCCGGAGCGGTACAGGTTCGTGTGGCCGTCCGAGGGCGCCAACCTCTGGCAGGACAACTGGGCCATCGTCAAGGGCGCGCCCAACGCCGAGGCCGCCTACCAGTTCATCGACTACGTGCTCGACAAGGACGTCTCGCTCAAGGAGCTGACGTACATCGGCTACAACACGGGCGTCCAGGGCATCGAGGAGGCCGCCACCGCGGCCGGCGTCGAGCGCCCGGACCTGATCTTCATCGACCAGTCGGTCATGTCCAAGCTCGTCTACAGCGAGATGACCCCGCGCGACCAGGACATCATCAAGATCTACGACGAGCTCAAGGCGAAGGCCGGTCAGTGACGTGACCACCGCCCCCCCGCGCCTGAGGCGCACCCCCCGGCTCGCGCTCCCCCGCGGCATCGGCGCCCTGCCGCTCGCCGCCTGGCTGGTGCTCTTCTTCGTCGTCCCGCTGGGCGTGGTCCTCTGGTACTCCTTCGGCTACAAGCCGAGCCTGTACGAGACGCACGCCAACGACGTCCTGTCCTTTGACAGGTACGTCGAGGCGGCCTCGCCGACGTTCTTCGCCGTGCTGTGGCGCACCATCCGCATCGCCGCGCTCGGCACCCTGCTGTGCCTGCTCATCGCCTTCCCGGTGGCGTACTGGATGGCGGTGGTGCTGCCGGCGCGCTGGCGGGGCGTCGTCGTCGCCCTCGTGCTGGTGCCGTACTGGACCAACTTCCTGGTCCGCACCATCGGGTGGCAGGTCTCCCTCAACGCCGACGGGTTCGTCTCGCGGCTGCTGCAGGGCGCCGGGCTCGTCGACGGCCCGCTGTCGGTGCTCTACACGCCAGCGGCCGTGCAGCTCGGCGTCGTCTACAACTACCTGCCGCTGATGGTCCTGCCGCTGTACGTGACCCTCGAGCGGCTGGACCCGGCCCTGCTGGAGGCGAGCTCAGACCTCGGCGCGGGGCGCTGGGCGACGTTCTGGCGCGTCACGGTGCCGCTGTCGCTGCCCGGCGCCTCGGCGGGGGCGCTGCTGTGCTTCGTCCCGCTCATGGGCGACTACATCACCCCGACCGTGCTCGGCGGGGCGAGCGGCTCGATGGTCGGGCAGATGGTGGCCTCCCAGTTCCGCGAGGCCCAGAACTGGGCGCTGGGCAGCGCCATGGCGGTGCTGCTCATGGTGGCGATCCTCGGCTCGGCGGCGGTCTTCGGCGGCGCGGCGGCCCTGCTGCGCCGCGCGGTGGCGGCCCTCACGGCGGTGCGGCTGCCCACGGTCGGCGCCGGCACCGGTGCGGGGAGCGCGTCGTGAGCGCCCCCGCCAGGACCCGGGGGACGACGACAGCGGCTCCGGGCTCGCAGCCCGCGCCACGGCGCCCGTCCCCCGCGCCCCGGCGCCGCGGGCGCGGGGTGCAGCTGCTGCTCGGCGCGTGGGGCGCGCTCGTGGTCGCGTTCCTCTTCTTCCCGATCCTCGTGATCGTCGTCTACTCCTTCAACGAGGGGCGCTCGCTCGCCACCTTCGACGGCGTCGGCACGCTGTCCTACGCGCGGGCCGTGTGGGACCCGACCATCGCCAGCACCATCCGCGTGACCCTCGTGGCGGCGCTGGGGACGGCGGCCGTGTCCACGCTGCTCGGCACCGCGGCGGGGGTGTCCCTCGCGCGGCGGCCCGGCCGGTGGGCGCCGTGGCTGCTCGGGCTCCTCGGCGTGGTGCTGGTGACGCCGGAGATCGTCTCGGCGGTCTCGCTCCTGCCGTGGTTCGTGACGCTCGGCGTGGATGCGCAGATCGGCCTGTTCAACGTGGGCCAGGTGCGCCTCGTGATCGCCAACACCCTCTTCGCCTGCGTGGTGGTGACGTTCGTGGTGCGCGCACGGCTGGCCGGGCTGGACGAGTCGCTGGAGGAGGCCGCCGCCGACCTGTACGCCAGCCCGTGGCGGCGCTTCACCGACGTGACGCTGCCGCTGGCGCGCCCGGCGATCGTGGTGGGCGCGCTGCTGTCGTTCACCTTCACCCTCGACAACACGGTGCTCTCCTCGTTCGTCTCCGTGGCGGGCTCCACGCCGTGGTCGGTCTACGTGCTCGCCTCGCTGCGGGCAGGGCTCAGGCCCGAGATCGCCGCCGTCTCCACGCTGCTGCTCGGGCTCACGCTGGCCGTGCTCGCGCTCGCCGTCCTCGTGCTGCGCCGGGACCCGGCCGGCGCAGGGCGCGGCGCGGCCCAGCTGGCGTCGATGGTGGGCGGGAAGTGACCGGGCACGCCGACCCGCCCGTCAACGGCGAGGTCAGCTTCTGGTGGCACCAGCTCGGCCGGCCGGCGCAGCGGCCTGCGCTGCCGCGCCCGCCGTCGTCGTCCTCCCCGGCGCTGGAGTGCGACGTCGCGGTGGTCGGGGCGGGGTACACCGGGCTGTGGACCGCGTACTACCTCAAGAAGGCCGACCCGTCGCTGCGCGTCGTCGTCCTCGAGCAGGCCTTCGCGGGGTACGGCGCGTCGGGCCGCAACGGCGGGTGGCTGACCAACGAGATCACCGGCGGCGTGAGCGGCTACCGGGACAGCCACGGCCCCGCCGCCGTCGACGCCTTCCAGCTGGCGATGGACTCCACCGTCGCCGAGGTGGTCGCCGTGGCGGCCGCCGAGGGGATCGACGCGGACGTGCACCGGGGCGGGGAGCACACCGTGGCCCGCGGCCCCGCCCAGCTCGCGCGGCTGCGCGAGCTGCACGCCTCGATGGCGGCGCGCGCCGGCACCGACGTGCAGTGGCTCGACGCCGGCGCGGCGTTCGAGCGGATCGGGGTGGCCGGGACGTCGGCGGCCCTCTGGCACCCGCACTGCGCGCGCATCCACCCCGCCAAGCTGGTGCGCGGCCTGGCGGAGGCCGTCGAGCGCCTCGGGGTGGAGGTCTACGAGGGCACCCGCGTCACGGAGGTCTCCCCCGGCCTGGCCCGCACGGAGGTGGGCGGCGTCCCCGGGGACGTCAGGGCCCGTGTGGTGGTGCGCGCCACGGAGGGCTTCACCGCGGACATCCCGGCCCTGCACCGCGACTGGCTCCCCATGAACTCCTCGATGGTCGCCACCGCACCGCTGCCGCCGCTGGTGTGGGAGGCCATCGGCTGGGAGGGGCGCGCGACCCTGGGCGACTCCGCGCACGTCTACATGTACGCCCAGCGGACCGCGGACGACCGGATCGCCCTGGGCGGGCGCGGCGCCCCCTACACGTGGGGCTCCAGCACCGCCCGCACCACGGCCGACGGGCGCACCCCCGAGCGCACGGTGGAGGGACTGCGCCGGGTGCTGGAGGACTTCTTCCCCGTGCTGCGCCAGCTCGCGCCGGACGGTCGCGCCCCGCTGGAGCACGCCTGGTCGGGCGTGCTGGCCGTCCCGCGCGACTGGCACGCCTCGGTGGGCCTGGAGCGCGCCGCGGACGGGACCGCGCTGGCGTGGGCCGGGGGCTACGTCGGCACCGGCGTCACCGCCACCAACCTGGCCGGGCGGACCCTGCGCGACCTCGTGCTGGGCGAGCGGACGCCGCTGACGGAGCTCCCGTGGGTCGGGCACCGGGTGCGCCGGTGGGAGCCGGAGCCGCTGCGCTGGCTGGCCGTGCACGGCCTCTACGCCACCTACCGCGCCGCCGACGCCGCCGAGGCCCGCGGCCGCACCCGCACCTCGCCGCTGGCGGTGCTGGCGGGGAAGGTCGCCGGGCACCACTGAGGACGACGACGACGACGGCCGCGGACGCCGTCGCCCCGCGCGCGCCCCAGCTCAGCCCGCGGTCCTGGCCACCCCGAGCGCGTCGGCCAGCGTGGGGAGCACCGTCAGCACCGTGTCGGCCGCGGTGACGTCGAGCACCTGCCGGGGCTGCTGCTGCGCGCAGCACACCACGAGCGACCCGCCGGACGCGGCGCACCGGCGGTGCAGCGCGATGAGGGCTCCCACCCCGCTGGAGTCGAGGAAGGCGACGCCGGTCAGGTCGGCGACCACCCGGTGCGCCGACGCCTCGGGGAGGTTCCGGCGCAGGCTGGTGGCGCCCTGCACGTCGAGGTCTCCGGCGAGGCTGAGCACCTGCACGGGTCCGCGGGCGCCGTCGTGGCGCTCGACGCGGACCCTCAGGTCCAGCGCGTCGTCGTAGCCCGGTGCCCAGCGCGCGCTGCGGTGGTCCTCCACGCCCTCCCCCTCTCGCCGTCGCCGGGTCGTCGGACACCGGACGGCAGGCCGAATGCTGGCACCCGCAGGCTGACAGCGTAAGTCCCCGAGGTGGAGACGGCCTGGGCGTGACGAGGGCCACCCGGCACCGGCGCCTCCGGCACGAGGACGACCCGCGGGCGTGTGTGACAGTGGTGGTGGGACCTCCGGGTCCCTCGCTGAGCGGTCGGCAGCACCGTCACGGACCACGAGACGGTGCACGGGTGAGCAGTGGCTGTCGCCCTCGCCCGACCCGCGCCCCGCTGCCACGGGGCGTGAGGACTGCGACGGAGCACGGCACGCGCCCGCGCCCGCGGTGCGCGCCGCGTCCCCCCGAGGAGCTCCTCCCCCATGACGACCACCGCACCCGACCCCGCCGCGGCCGCGCCCCGCGTCCGCGAGCGCGACCGGGCCGTGAGCACCTACGCAGAGCTCTCGCGGGCGGTGAAGGAACGGGGGCTGCTCGACCGCCGCCTCGGCTACTACGCGGTCCGCATCAGCGCGGCCGCGGCGGCGGCCGCGGCGCTGGTGGCGGGCGTCGTCGTCCTCGGTGACTCCTGGTGGCAGCTGCTGCCGGCGGCTGCGCTGGGCGTGCTGGGCACGCAGTTCGCCTTCCTGGGCCACGACGGCGCGCACCGCCAGGTGTTCGCCTCGAACGCCCGCAACGACTGGGCCGCCCGCGTCTTCGCGGGGCTGTGCGCGGGGCTGAGCCACGGGTGGTGGATGAACAAGCACACCCGCCACCACGCCGCGCCGAACCAGGTGGGCAGGGACACCGACATCGAGTCGGCGGTGGTGGCCTTCCACGTCGAGGAGGCCCAGAAGCGCCGCGGGCTGCGGGCGGCGCTGACCCGCCACCAGGGCTGGTTCTTCCTGCCGCTGCTGCTGCTGTCGGGGGCCAACCTGCACGTCGACAGCGTCAGGTCGCTGGCCCGCCGCTCCCCCGTGAAGGGCCGCTGGACCGACGTGGGGTTCATCGCCGCGCACTGGGCGCTGTACGCGTCGGTGCTGCTGACCACCATGGGCCCGGGCAAGGCGGCGGCCTTCGTGGGGGTGCACCTCGCGGTGTTCGGCCTGTGCATGGGCGGTGCGTTCGCGCCGAACCACGTGGGGATGCCGATCGTGGAGCGCGGCGCCCGGATCGACTTCCTGCGCCGCCAGGTGCTCACCTCGCGCAACATCCGCGGCGGGGTGGTCGTCGACTTCCTCATGGGCGGGCTGAACCGCCAGGTGGAGCACCACCTGTTCCCGAGCATGCCGCGGCCCAACCTGCGCCGGGTGCAGCCGCTGGTGCGCGAGTTCTGCGCGACGCACGGCATCCCCTACACGGAGACGTCGCTGGTCGGCTCCTACCGCGCGATCATCAGCCACCTCAACGAGGTGGGCCTGCGCGCCGGCGACCCGTTCAGCTGCCCCCTGGCCGCCCAGCTGCGCGCCTGACGAGGTCCTGCGGCGGACCGGGCGGGGACCTCGCTGCCACGCGTCCGCTCCCTCCGGGTGCAACGGCAGCGCCCCGTCCGGCGTCACAGGTGCGTCGCCGTCCACCCGAGCACGGGAGTCCGCATGCGCCCTGCCCCACGTCCGCGCCCTGCTGGTCGCACTGCTGGTCGTGGGGCCTCGGTCGCAGTGGCCGCCCTCGCGACGGCGCTGGTGGTGGCCGGGTGCGCGGACAGCACCGTCGGTGGGCTCGTGACGATCTCCGGGGACCAGGTCGACGGCGAGGCGGTGCCGTTCGAGGGCGAGCTGGTGCTCGACCACCAGAGCTGCGAGCTGGCCCGCCTCACCACCCCGGCCGGGAGCACCACCGACCGGGGTGGTGAGGCCGACCGGCGCCGAGATCTACTCCGAGGACGGCCCAGAGCCCGTGCAGGGAGCCACCGTCGACGGCGAGCAGTTCGTCAACGGCGACCGCATCCGCGGCACCGGGTACGTGGTCGGCCTGGAGGCCCTGCCTGGCGAGGCCCGCCGCAGCGGAGGGATGTACGCCCAACGGGGCCGCTACTGCGACGCCCACCACCGCGGTGTGCTGGTGATCGCCGAGGTCGAGCACGCCTGACGCGACGGGTGCACGGGGCGTCCCCTCCCACTGCCATGATCGTCCGGCTGGTGGGGTCGACGGGGGGCGGGGGACCGGTGGACGGCTTCGGGCACGACCTGCTGTGGCGCCTGCCGCTGACCCTGGTCGGCGGGTGCGTCACCGCACTGGTGGTGCTCCACCTCGTCCGGTCTCGTGAGACCACAGCCGTCGACGGCGCCAGGGCGTGGTCGTTCGAATGCTGGGCGCGCGTGGAGGAGGGCGAGCATCCCCAGCTGTCCCGCCGCTGGCGCGTCGGGCGCGCGGTGGTGAGCCCCCGCAGCATCCAGCTGACCCTGTACCGGTGGGGACTGCGCTTCCGGCGGCTGACGCCCTTCGTGGTCGACGTCGGTGCGGTCGACCACGGTGGTGTGCGGCGTGCGGGGTGGCGCGACAGCCTGCGGTTCGAGTCGTCGTGCCGTCTCGTGCCGGTGAGCACCACCGGAGGCGTGCGGCTGGTGCTGGCGGTGCCCGCACGGGATGCGTCCGTGGTGCTCGACCTCCTCGAGGGACACCCGCCACCGGCTCCCGGAGCGCCCGGGCAGCCCGGCGAACCCTGCCCCCCCCACCACGGTGGTGGTCACCGGCAGGCCCGTGACGCGCGGTGACGTCCGTGATGACGTGCCGACACAGCTCCGCCGGTGCCTCGACGCCGTGGCGCAGCAGCTGCAGCCGCAGGGGATGTCCCTGGCCGACCTGGTGAGCGTGAGGGTGCGGACCACCGACGCCCACGCCGTGGTCGCGAGCGTCCGCGAGATCGCGTCGCAGCTGCGGGAGGCCGGCGCCGCGCCGTCGATCAGCGTGCTGGCCGTCGAGCGGCTGCCCGCCCCGGGGCAGCTGGTCGAGGTGGACGCGACGGCCACGGGTGTCGGTCGTTCCTCCACCGAGGACGAGCTGCGGTGAACTCGTCCCCACCCGGACGCGGTCGGCGCGAGCGCCGCTCGCGAGCACGCGACGAGGGTCGCAGGCGGTACCGGACCGAGGTCGTCGACGTGGTGACGCGCGCCGCGCAGGACCTCCACGGCGTCACCGCCCAGGACGACCGGGAGAGCGAGCACCCGTCGGTGGTGCTGCGCCTCAGCGACCCGCACGACGCCGCCGCCGCAGCGCGGTGGGCCCGCATCTCGACCTGGGGCAGCGGGCTCTTCGTCCTCGACCTCTCCGGCGGCTTCAGCCACACGGACTTCGAGTACGACGACGGTGGCGAGCCCGAGATGCTCCGCCGGCTGCTCGGCCTCGCGGTGGAGCACCTGCACGGTCGCTCCTGCGAGGTCGAGGAGCTGGGTCCCGACGGCAGCCGGCGGCGCCACCTGGAGATCTTCATCGGCGGTGATGTCCACGCGGTGCACGAGCACGCCGAAGCGCTGTTCGGCTCCTGCCACGAGGCGCTGCTGGGGCTCCCCCGGCTGCTCCTCACTCGCCTCGTGCGGAGGGGTCGCTGACGGCGGAGGAGGACGACGGCGGGCGCCAGCCGGGGTCGCGTCCCGCCAGGCCGAGCGCCCGCTCGAAGGGCGGCGCGCCGTCGGCCACCGCCACCGCGGGCCCGAAGAGCCCCTCGCGGCTCCACTCCTCACCGGGAGCGGCGACGGCGGTGGTGAACGCCAGCACGACGGCCGCGGACCCGTCGTCCACGGCGTAGGGCTGGCCGGTCGCGCGGGCGAGGTCCCAGCCGTGGAGCACCACCTCGTCGAGCGCGACCGCGGCGGCGTCCGGGCCGTCCATCACCACCCCGCCGGCCTCCAGCCGCCCGCCGTACGGCGCCGGGTCCTGCCAGCCCTCGGCGAGCGCGGCGAGCCGCGCCGGGAGCAGCGCGCGCCAGGCGGGGTCGAGCTCGGTGGGCGGGGCGCTGTCGTCGTCGGGGACCACCGCACCGGGGGTGAAGACCAGCGACAGCCCGAGGAGGTGGACCAGCAGCCACGTCACGTCCCTGCCCTGGCAGGGCGTCGGGGCGTGCAGCTGGTCGTCACGGACGGCGAGGGCCACCCGGGCGGTCTCGGCGCAGGCGGGTCGCAGGTCGAGGAGCTCGCTCATGCAGCCCGGACCGCGGCGGACCGCCGGACTCATCGGACGGCGGCCGCGCCACCGGGTGCTGCAGGACCGGCCGTACCGGTGACGCGGCCCGGCGGAGACCGGCCCGGTGGGTCAAGCGAGGCCCCGCGGCGTCCGATGGGTGCCGTGTGGAGCACCAACCGCCCAGGCGCGGCCTCGCGCGCGCTCGCGGCACCGCGCGTCGCCTGACGACGCCGCCGTCCACGGCCTCACCGGTCGCGGCGGCGTCGCTGGCGCAGGTGCTGCTCTGCGTCAGCGCGGTCCTGGCGCTGGTGGTGGGCGGCCTGCCGGGGCACCCGGAGGCGCTGGTCGCCGTCCTGAACGCGAGCGGGCTGCTCGGGCTCGGCCTGGCGCTCGTGGTGCGGTGCCGCGGGCAGCTGGGAGCGGTGGGGCTCCACGTCCTCCTCGTGGGCGTGTCCCTCGGCGCCTCGGCAGCGGCGCTGGCGGCCTCCGCCTCGCACGCCAGCACCGCCTTCATGGTCTGGTACTGCGCGGTGGTGGCGGTCGCCGTCGCGGCCTCCTCGTGGTCCGGGGCGGTCGCGCACGTGGCGCTGGCGGTGGTCAGCGCGGCCCTGCTGCACCTCGAGCGCGGGACCGGCTCCCCCACCGCCGTGCTGGTCGTGGGCTGCGCGCTGGTGCTGACCGTCGTCGTCACCGGGCGCGCCGTGCACTCCGCCGGTGACGCCGGCGTCGACGGGCTCACGCGCCTGCCCACCCGCCGCGCCTTCGAGCAGCGGCTCTCCTCCGCCCTCGAGAAGGCGCAGGCGCAGGCGAACGCCGGCGAGCAGGCCCCACTCGTCAGCGTGCTGCTGCTGGACCTCGACCACTTCGAGGTGGTCAACCGCACCCACGGGCGTGACGGCGGCGACGACGCGCTGCGCACCGCGGCCGGCCAGCTCAGGGCGGCGCTGCCGTCCGACGCGGCGTGCGCCCGGCTGGAGGGCGACCGCTTCGCGGTGCTGCTCGTGCGGCGCGACGACGCGGCCGTGCCGACCCTCGCGCGGGACCTGCAGCGGGCCATCGCGCCCCTCCAGGCGTCGGTCGGAGCTGCCCACGCCGAGGCGGAGCAGGACTACACGACGCTGCTGCGGCGCGCCGAGGTGGCGCTGCACGCCGCCAAGGAGGCCGGGCGCGACTGCCTGCGCACGGCCGACTCGTACGACGAGCAGCTGGTCCGCGGACTGCGCCGAGCGCTGCTCAACCCGAGCATCCAGGTGGCCCTGCAGCCCCTGGTCGACCCCGCCACCGAGCGGGTGCTCGGGGTGGAGGCCCTCGCCCGGTGGCACGACCCGGCCCGCGGGTGGGTGCCGCCGGCGGTGTTCATCCCGGTGGCCGAGAAGAACGGCCTGATCCCCGACCTCGGCCAGGTGGTGCTGGAGCGCGCCTGCCGCGACGCGCTCCAGCTGGTGCACCACCTCGGACGCCCGCTGACGCTGACCGTCAACGCCTCCGGCGCCGAGCTGGTGCGACCGCAGTACGTCGACGACGTGGCCGCCGTCCTGCACCGGACCCAGTGGCCGGCGCGCGACCTGGTGGTCGAGGTGACCGAGAGCAGCCTCGACGCCGCGTCGCAGGACACGCTGGCCACCGTCGAGCAGCTCAAGCAGCTCGGGGTCCGCGTGGCCATCGACGACTTCGGCACCGGGTACTCGGCCTTCAGCCAGCTCGACAACATCCCTGCGGAGTTCCTCAAGCTGGACACCAGCTTCACGGCCACCACGACGACGAGCACCCGCCGCCAGGCGATGCTCGCCGCGCTGGTCACGCTGTGCGGGGAGCTCGGCATCCAGGTCATCGCCGAGGGCGTGGAGACCGCGGAGCAGGCCGAGCTCGTCGCCCGCTTCGGCTGCGACCTCGCGCAGGGCTACCACTACGCGCGGCCGATGCTCGTCGCCGACCTCATCGCCGAGCTGGCCCGCCGCTCGGCGCCCGGCCACCCGGTCCACCCCGCACCCGCGCTGCAGGACCACGCCCTGGGCAGCTGACCCCCGGCGCGCTGCCGAGCCCCTCGGTCACCGCTGGGACGGAGGCCCCCACACCTGCGTCTCACCCCAGGACTCCGACGACGACGACGGCGCGGGCGGCGGCGGCGCGGGCGCCAGCGCGAGGCGCAGGACGTGCCCGGCCACGCAGATCATGCCCACCCACCAGGCCGCGGACTGCAGCCACGCCACCACGCCGGTCCCCGCCACCGCGCCCGAACCGCTGTCCAGCGCGGTGACGAGGAAGCTCAGCCCCAGGCAGGAGAGGCCGGTGGGGAGCAGCGGCGAGGGTCGAAGGGGGCGCCGGCGGGGGTCCACGTGATCAGTGTGGCCCTCAGTGCATGTGCATGCCGCCGTCCACGCTGAACGTGGTCCCGTTGACGAAGCCGGCGCCGTCGGACAGCAGGAACGCCGCCACCTCGGCGAGGTCGGCCGGCTGGCCGACCCGGCCGGCGGGGATGCCGGCGGCCATCTGGGCCTTGCGCTCGTCGTCCAGCGCTCCGCCCATGATGTCGGTGTCCACCGGCCCCGGGACCAGCGCGTTGACCGTGACGCCGTGGGGCCCCAGCTCGCGCGCGGCGCCGCGGGCCAGGCCCAGCACGGCCGCCTTGGCCGCGGCGTAGGCCGACTTCGAGAACGTGCCCCCGCCGTCGAGCGCCGTCACCGACGACGTCAGCACGATCCGCCCGTGCCCGGCCGCCACCATGCGCCGCCCCGCCTCCTGCACCAGCAGCAGCGAGCCGGTGGCGTTGACCGCCATGACGCGGTCCCACTCGGCCAGGGTGACCTCCAGCAGCGGCGTCGGGCTGGGGATGCCGGCGAGGTTCACCAGCCCCGCCACCGGCGGCAGCTGCTCGTCGGCGGCGGCGAGCGCGGCGGCGACGGCGTCGGGCGAGGTGACGTCGCACGCCAGGCCCAGCACCGAGGCACCGTCGGCCAGCTCACGAGCCACCTCGTCCGCGCGGCGCCGCACGCCGCCACCGTCGACGTCCAGGAGCAGCAGGCTCCACCCGTCTCGGGCGAGCCGGTGCGCCACCGCCCGTCCGATGCCGCGCTCCGAGCCCGCGCCCGTCACCACCGCTGTCCGCTGCCCGGCTCCAGCACCGGGTCCCGCCGTCGTCATCCCCCCAGGAGTAGGTGCTGCCAGCGCCGCGCGCCAGCCGGGGACGGGGCCTCAGCCCAGGTGGCGGGAGAAGAACTCCACGGCGGCCACCTCGTCCACCGAGCCACCGCCCTCGTGCCCGTTGTAGGGCCACACCTCGATCTCCTTGTGCACCGAGGGGTCGCCGCCGCCCCACTCGGCGTAGGCCGCGAACGGCCCCGACGGCGGCACGACCGCGTCCATGAGCGCAGCCGTGAACCGCGCCGGCGCGCGGCCCCGGCGGGCGAAGCCCACGCCGTCGACGTGGTCGAGCGTGCGGTGCACGGCGTCGACCTCGTCGCGGTGCACGGCGAGGTAGCGCACCAGCTCGTGGAACGGGTCGGCGTCGGTGATGGTCATCGACCGGCGGATGTCGCACAGGAACGGGACGTGGGCCACCACCGCGCCCACGTCGGGCACCAGCCCGCCGGCGGCGATGGCCATGGCGCCGCCCTGGCTGCCGCCGTAGACCGCCACGCGCCCGGCGTCCACCACGGCGAGGGTGCGGGCGGCGTCGACGGCGCGGGCGGCATCGGTGAACAGGCGCCGGTAGTAGGAGGTCTCCGGGGAGGTGATGCCGCGCGTCATGACGCCGGGGAACTGCGCGCCGTGGCTGGCCGGGTCCTCGGTGCCGACGTCCGGCGTGGCGCCGCGGCTCCACGTCGAGCCCTGTCCGCGGGTGTCCACGTGCAGGTGCGCGAAGCCGCAGCTGGCGAAGAGCAGGTCGTCGGCGGGCTCCCCGCGGCCGCCGCCGTAGCCGACGAACTGCACCACGGTCGCCAGCCCTCGGCCGGTCCGCTCGGCGGCCTCGACGGCTCCGGCGGGCACCCGCAGCCACGCCCGGATCGGCTGCCCCTCGAAGCCCGGGAAGGTCACGTCGTACACGTCCACGCTCGTCAGCGGCGTCGGCTGCGGGACGAGCCGCACCTCGCCGCCGGCCGCGCGGGCCTGCGCCAGGGTGGAGTCCCAGAAGCCGGTGAGCCCCTCGGGGTCGCGGTGGGCGCTGCGGTGGGAGCGGAGCTGCTCCAGCGGCATGTCGGTGAGCACGGGCGCCATCGTGGCCCGAGCCACCCGCTGATCGCCCGGCGGGTGGGCCGCCCCGGCGGCCATCGGAACAGGTGCCGCCACCGCGCTGTTGCCGCCCGCGTGAAGGTGGAGATCTGGTCCGACGTCGTCTGCCCCTGGTGCTACGTGGGCAAGCGCCGCTTCGAGCAGGCGCTGTCGCGCTTCGAGCACGCCGAGGGCGTGGAGGTGGTCTGGCGCGCGTTCGAGCTGGACCCGAACAGCTCCTCCCACCCCGAGGGCACCGAGGTCGGCCCGGACGACTACGCCCAGCGCCTGTCCACCAAGTACGGCGCGGGCCTCGAGCGCGGGCGCGAGATGGTGTCGCAGATGACGGCCACCGCCGCCACCGAGGGCATCGACATGCGCTTCGACAGGGCCGTGAAGGCCAACACCGTCGACGCGCACCAGGTCATCCACCTCGCCCTGGAGCGCGGGGGCGCCCAGCTGCAGGGCGCCGTCAAGGAGCGGCTGCTGCGCGCGTACTTCACCGAGGGCGAGGCGGTCGGTGACCGCGCGGTGCTGCAGCGGCTCGCGGTCGAGGCCGGGCTGGACGCCGAGGACGTCAGCGCCGTCCTGGCCGAGGGCCGCTACGTCGACGCGGTCCGCGCCGACGAGGCGGAGGCCTCCGCGCTGGGCATCACCGGCGTGCCGTTCTTCGTGCTCGACAGGAAGTACGGGGTGTCCGGGGCGCAGTCGGCCGACGTGCTGCTCTCCGCGCTGACCCAGGCGTGGGCCGAGCGCGCACCCCAGCTCGTCATGACCGGGAGCGCCGCCGGCCCGGCAGACGGGAAGGGCGCCGACGGCGGGGCCTGCGGCCCCGACGGCTGCGCCGTCTGACGCCTCAGCGCAGGGCGGGCCAGCCCAGCAGGTGGGTCGTCTCGCAGGTGGAGTGCCAGCGCCCGGTGAGCGCCGAGCGCCGGTAGACGCCGAGCGAGCCGACCGACCTGACCACCACGTCCACGCTCCACGCCCGCCCGTCGGACAGGCCCGGCAGCTCGGCGGCACGGGTGTGCAGCGCGCGCAGCCAGCCGGCGTAGCGGTCCAGCACGAGCACGGCGCTGCCGTCGTCCTCCGACAGGACCAGCCGCCCGCGGTCGTCGCTGCGGCCCACCAGCTGGCGCACCACCCGGGTGAGCTCCAGCGGGTCCGGCCCGCCCTCGGTCATCACGGGGAAGACCTCGCGGCTCGGCGACAGCGGTGTGCCGGCCACGGGCAGCGGCAGGCGGAGCTCGTCGGACAGCGCGGCGGACAGCTCCGAGACCACCACCGAGGCCCGGCTCCACGCCACCAGCCCGGCGGCGCGGGGGCCGTACCAGCGCGCCAGCAGCGACGCGGGCCCGCCGTCCTCCGGCATGCCCTCACCCATCCACCGGGTCACGCCCACGTCGGGGCGCCCCCAGCCCAGCGCGCCGAAGGTCAGCGCCACCAGCGGTGCCCAGTGCTCCACGTGCGCCTCGTAGCGGTCGTCCTCGCCGGCCTCCGGCAGCTCGGTGCGGGCGAACGGGTCGGCCAGCGCGGGCCAGACGAGCCCGACGTGCGACGCCCACGCGCCGCGCTCGCCGAGCACCTCCTCAGACCGCTGCAGCAGCCCTGCCGCACCGGCGACCTGCCGCACCGCTGTCCGTGCCACCGAGGACCTCCTGACGCCGTCCGACGCCCGCTGCTCCGGCGTCCCTCGTGACTTCGGGGCCGGGAGGCCGCGTCCTCATCGAGGGGACACCCGCGTCACCCGCTCGGCGGACACCACCGGGGGCAGGTGCAGCCGCTCGCCGCTGCACGGGTCGCGGGGTCCCACCACGAGCTGTCGGTGCCGTCGCGCAGACTGCTCCGGGTGGGGTGCACGGGGTGAGGCGGACGGCTGACGGGTGGTGGCACTCGCCGCGCGACCTCATGGCGGTGCTCGAGTGCGACCACCGCCTGCGGCTGGAGCACGCCGCCCACAGCGGCCTCGTGCAGCGCCCGCCGGTCCCGCTCGACGGGAGCCTGGAGCTGGTGGCCCAGCACGGCCTGGAGCACGAGCGCCAGGCGCTCGCCGCGCTGAAGGCGCTGGTGGCGCCGCGCGGTGGCCGGGTGGTGGAGATCACCGCCCCCCGTGATGACGAGGACGACGACCCGGCGGTCCCGGCCGACCCGGTCGCCAGCAGCGCCGCCGCCCTGACCGCCGCGGCGCTGGCCGCCCAGGTCGACGTGGTCCACCAGGCGGCGCTCGTCGTCCCCGCTCCCCCCGAGGACCCGCGGGGCGGCGGCTTCCTCGGCTTCGCCGACTTCCTCGTCAGCGTCGACCTCGTCACCGGTGAGCCGGTGGTCGACGAGGCCACCGGGCGGCGCCGCTACGAGCCCGTCGACGCCAAGCTGGCCCGCACCGCCCGCCCCACCGCGCTGCTGCAGGCCGCCGCGTACGCGGACGCCCTCGTGGCGCTGGGCCACCCCGCGCCGCAGCGCGTGCACCTCTGGCTCGGCGGCGGGGCCGGGTCGCCCGGCGGCCGGGTGGTCTCCGAGCGCGCCGCCGACCTGCTGCCGCTCGTGGCGGAGTACCGCGAGCGCGTGCTCGCGCAGCTGGCCACCACCGGCGCCGGGCCCGCTCCGCTCCCGGAGCCCCTGTGGGCGGACGCCCGCCCGGCGTGCGGCACGTGCCCGTGGGCGCCGGTGTGCGAGACCGGCAGGGCGGACGCCCGCGACCTCAGCCTCGTGGCGGGCATCCGCCGGGACCAGGTGCACCGCCTGCGCGAGCGCGGCGCCGCGACGGTGGAGGCCCTCGCCGCCGCGGGTGACGAGGTGCGCCCGCCCAGCATGAGCCGGCCCACCTTCGAGCGGCTGCGGGCGCAGGCCGCGCTCCAGGCCCGCGGTGACGCGCAGCCGCCGGGCTCGCCGCCGCTGCACGACCTCCACGACGACGCGCCCCTGCGCCTGCTGCCCGAGCCCGACGCGGGCGACCTGTACTACGACATCGAGGGGGACCCCTTCGCCGACGGCGGCGAGGGGCTGGAGTACCTGCACGGCCTCACCGGCGCCGACGGCGCCTTCACCGCCCACTGGGCGCACGACCGGGCGCAGGAGAAGGCGGCGTTCGAGGCCGTGGTCGACACGATGACGGCCGCGGCGGCCGCGCACCCGGGCATGCACGTCTACCACTACGCCGCCTACGAGCGGACCGCGCTGCTGGCGCTCGCGGTGCGCCACCAGACCCGCGAGGCCGAGGTGGACGCCCTGCTGCGCGAGGGACGCCTCGTGGACCTCTACGCCGTGGTCCGCGCCTCGGTGCGGGTGTCCGCGCCGTCGTACT
This sequence comes from Streptomyces sp. NP160, assembly GCF_006335115.1. Classification (GTDB taxonomy): domain Bacteria; phylum Actinomycetota; class Actinomycetes; order Actinomycetales; family Quadrisphaeraceae; genus Quadrisphaera. The sequence goes on along the minus strand of NZ_VDMJ01000004.1, from coordinate 135,664 downwards.
CCATCAAGAAGCTCGAGCCGCTGTACATGGGCGCCGACCTGCGCGGCGGCGAGGTCACCACCGCGGGCGACTCGATCGTCCAGTACGAGCACTACGCCGCCCTGACCGCCCGGGGCTTCCACGCCGACGCCGCCGTGGTGCTCGAGGCCATCCGCGACTACAACGCCTACGACTGCGAGAGCACCCGCCGGCTGCACGGCTGGCTCCTCTCGCTCGTCGGCAGGACGACGACGGCCGCCGCCGAGGCCGCGGCCGCTGCCGCGCTCGCCGCGGCCCGGGACGGCGCGGACGCACTGGCGGTGGCCGGCGCGGTCGGCGTGGCCGACGTCGCCGTGGACGGCTCCGACGCCGGGGCGCCCCCGGACGCCGCGGTCACCGACCTCGTCGGCCGCCTGCTCGCCGGCGTCCCCCCGCACGCGGGAGAGCGGACCGAGCTGCAGCACGCCCGGGCGCTGCTCGCGGCCTCGCTGGGCTACTACCCGCGCGAGCACAAGCCGTTCTGGTGGGAGCACTTCGACAGGCTCCGCACGCCCCTGGACGAGCTCGCCCACGACGACGGCGTCGTCGTCCTCGACCGGGTGGACGGCGGCGACTGGGAGAAGCCGCCCCGCGCCCGGACGCTCAAGCGGACCGTCACCGCGTCCACCTCGGCCAGCGCCGCGGACGCCGGCCGGCTGGGCCGCTCCCCCCACGTCGTCTACGAGGCGCCGGCGCCGGAGGGGATGCAGCTGTCCGCCGACAGCGCCCGCGGCACCCACGCCCGCTGCGGCTCGCTGGAGTGGGACTCCGGCGTGGTCACCTTCGTCGAGAGCACGGCCCAGGGGGGTGGTGGGGGCTGGCCGGAGCTGCCCGTCGCGCTGCTCCCGAGCGCGCCGCCGGCGACCAAGGGCAAGGAGGCGGTGGTCCTGGACCTCGGCCGGGCGGCCCTGGCCGAGCTGGAGGCGGGGCGCGAGCCCGACGAGGCGTGGTGGCGCCTGCTGCTGCGCCGCTCCCCCGGCCTGCACCACGCCCCCGCCGTCGCCGGCCAGCCCGGTGGCGGTGTCGACACCGTGGCCGCGGTGACGTCGGCGCTGCTGGGCGCGGGGCGCGACGTCGTCGCCGTCCAGGGGCCCCCGGGCACGGGCAAGACCTACGTCGGCTCCCGCGTGATCGCCGCGCTCGCGCAGCGCGGGTGGCGGATCGGCGTGGTGGCGCAGAGCCACCAGGTGGTGGAGAACCTCCTCGAGCGCGTCGTCGCGGTGCGCGACGCCGCAGCGGGCGGCCCGGGGTTCGCGGTGGCCAAGCCGAAGCAGGAGGGCGACGAGCGCGAGACCACCCCGTGGGAGCGCCCGCCCAGGCCCGACGCGTGGCTCGCCGCGGCCGAGCGCGGGTGCGTGCTCGGCGGCACGTCGTGGACCTTCGCCCAGGAGAAGGTGCGCGGTCAGCACCTCGACCTGCTCGTCGTCGACGAGGCCGGTCAGTTCGCGCTCGTCGACGCCCTCGTCGCGGGCTCGGCGGCCGAGCGGGTGCTGCTGCTGGGAGACCCGCAGCAGCTGCCGCAGGTCTGCCAGGGCACCCACCCCGAGCCCGTGGACGTCTCCGCGCTGCGCCACCTGCTCGGCGGGGCCTCGCTCGTGCCGCCCGAGGCCGGCTACCTGCTGGACACCACGTGGCGCATGCACGAGCGCGTCTGCGAGCCCGTCTCGCAGCTGCAGTACGAGGGCGTCCTCGCCGCGCACCCGCGCACCGCCGAGCGGCACCTGGAGGGCGTGGAGCCCGGCGTGCACCTGCAGCCGGTCGACCACCGCGACAACACCACGGCGTCGGTCGAGGAGGCGGCGCGGGTGGTGGAGCTGGTCGGCGACGCGCTGGGCCGCACCTGGACGGACGAGGACGGCGCAGCCCGCCCGGTGGGCACCGGCGACGTCCTCGTCGTCGCCCCCTTCAACCGCCAGGTGTCGCTGCTGCGCCAGCGGCTCGCGGCGGCGGGCTGGGGCGACGTGCAGGTGGGCACGGTGGACAAGTTCCAGGGGCGCGAGGCACCGGTGGTCGTCGTGTCGATGGCGACGTCCTCCGGTGACGACCTGCCCCGCGGTCTGGAGTTCCTCCTGTCGCGCAACCGCCTCAACGTGGCGCTGTCGCGGGCGATGTGGGCGGCGCACCTGGTGCACTCCCCCGCGCTGCGCGCCATCACGCCGACGACGGCGGAGGGCCTCGTGGCGCTCGGCGCCTTCGTCGGTGTGCTGCGCCGCACCACGCCCTGATCCGGACGGGTGGTCGCCGACGGCCGGACGGGGCACCGCCCCGCGGGCCGGGTCAAGCGACCGAGCGCTCGGGGCCGACACCTCCACCATGCCGCTGATCACCCTGCGCCCCGCGCCGTCCGGAGCGACGCCGCTCACGACGTCGACGGCGTCCGTGCTGCGACACCTGGACGCGGTGCTGGTGACGGCCCTGCTGCGCACCGCCGTGCCGGCGCTGCGGGACGCCGGCTCCGTCGTCCTGCTCGCCGAGGGCCGGGACGGGCGCCGCGTCAGCGGCGCCGCTCGCGACGCGCTGGTCAGCGACCCGGGCACCGCGCTGCTCGTGGTCACCGGCGACCGCACGCGCCCGCCGTGGGTGGACGAGCTGGGCACCGAGGACGAGCAGCTCCGGGTCGCGTGGTGCTCCTCGGCGCACCTGGCCGACGTCGTCGACCTCGCGCTGGCCGACGGCCTCCCCCAGGCCCGCGCCAGCCAGCACTCCCGCGAGCTGCTCGGCGAGCTGCTGGCCTACTGGGACGCGCACGGCCTGCGCTCCCTGCACGACACCGTGGTGGTGGCCGGCCGCACCGCGTGGCCGGAGTACCTGCGCACCGGCGCGGTCATCACCGCGCCCGGCCGCGAGCTGCGCGGAGGCACCACGCACGTCGGCTTCTCCGTGGACGGCGAGCTCGCCGGCATCGTGCCCGCGGTCGAGGCGGTGCACACCGGCGTGAGGTTCACCGCCGCCAGCGCCGACCGGCACCGCGAGCAGGGCCGCGAGCAGCTCGCCGCGGTCATCGACACGTCCCTGGCGGACCACACCCGCACCGAGGGCGCCCTCTACGACGTCGTGCTGCTCAGCGCCCCGTGGGACGAGGGCACCGTGCAGCTGGGCGCCGGCGTGGCCGACTCGGGCGTCACCGGACGCCGCGGCGGCTGGCCGCAGGCCCGCCGGTACGCCCACCTCGACGAGCTGCGGGCCCAGTCCTCGACCCAGTCCTCAGCGCGGGGCTGACCCGCCGCCGGCGCGCGCACCGGCCCGCGGGGCCACGCGACGCAGCACGGCCTGCGCCGCGCAGGGCCACGTCCGCTGGAGCCGCCCGCGCGCCAGCTGCGCGTGCAGCGCGTCGCCGAGGGCTCCCGGCGTGGTCGGCCACGGGACCCCGCCGCGTCCGGCGAGCACGGCGGCGTTGGCGCGCCCGTGCCCGGGGATGCTGCGGTAGGTCACCGCGGGCAGCCCCGCCACGAGCGCCTCGGTCACAGCGAGGCCACCGGCGTTGTGCACGAGCACGTCCGCCAGCTGCATCAGCCGGTGCACGTCGGAGCGCCACCCGAGCGCCACGGCGCCGGGCACCGCCGCGGCGCGGCGCCGCAGCGCCTCGTTGCGTCCGCACAGCACCAGCGGCGTCCACCCGGCCGCGACCACGTCGCGCGCCGACGGCACCACCGCGCCCATCCCGAGCGAGCCCGTGGCCAGCAGCGCCACCGGCCGGCCGGCGTGCTGCCCCCGGTCCAGGCCCAGCTCCCCCCGCAGCGCCACCAGCTCCGGCAGCGCGGGGCGCTCCGCGAAGCGCGCCGGCACCAGCGGGCCCGCCACCTCGAACGGCACCCCGGCGCGCTCGAGCTGCGGGTAGGCGGCCCGGCCCTGCTCCGCGGTCGCCTCGGTGACGGTGAGGTGCGCCGCGGCGCGCGGGTGCAGCCAGGACGCGTGCACGGCCGGGTCGGTGCAGTAGGTGACGAACGGCACGGCCAGGCGGCCGGCCTCGGCCTCCTGCCCGAGCAGCTGGCTGGACAGCGGGTAGGTGGAGACGACCACGTCGGGCCGCACCTCCTCCAGCCACCCCTGCACCGCGCCCGCGCCCAGCGCGCAGATCTCCTGCTCGACGCGCCAGACCACCCCGCGGTGCTGGACGCCTCGGAACACCGCCTCGAACAGGTGCGGCAGCCGCGCCACGGCCACGGCGTAGCCGTCGCGCAGGAAGAGCTGGGCGGCGCGCGGCAGCCCGTCGAGCAGGTCGCGCACCTCGGCCACCGCGCCCGCGGCGCGCAGGCGCGCGGCCAGCTCCGCGGCGGCGCCGTCGTGCCCCGCCCCCACGCTGCCGGTGAGCACCAGCACCCGCGGGGCGCGCGCCGAGGGCGCAGGGAGCACCACCGGCGCGGCGGGCACGGCGGGGAGCAGACCCGGGGGCGCTGCGGTCATCGAGGGTCCTCACGTCGGGCCGAGCGGTCCCCCCGACCCTGCCCGCCCCGGTGCGGTCCGCTCCCCCTGTGCGGGCGCACTCCAGGTGAAGGTCAGGCGAACAGCTGCCCCGCGGCGGGCGTCCCGGACGCGTCACCGGACGCACCACCCCCCCGCGCCCGGGGATGCTGGGCGGGTGATCGCGGTGCTCTTCGGGCTGGCGGCGGCCGCCGCGCTGGCGGGCGCCGCGGTGCTCCAGCACGACGCCGCCTCCACCGCACCCGCCCAGCGCGGCTTCGGCGCCGGTGTCAGGCTGCTCGGGCGGCTCCTGCGCCGTCGCCGGTGGCTCGCCGGGCAGCTGCTGGGCGCCGCGGGCCTGGGGCTGTTCGCGGTGGCGCTCCACCTGGGCCGCGTGGTGGTGGTGCAGCCCCTGCTGGCCACCCAGCTGGTGTTCTCGCTGCTCCTCGCCGGGGCCCTGGCGCGGCGCCGCCACGGGCGCGCCGGCCTGGACGCCGCGCTGTGGGGTGCGGCGGCGCTCGTCGTCGGCGGCCTGGTGCTCTTCGGGGTGACCGCCCGCCCCGCGGCGAGCCCCGCCGTCGCCGGGAGCAGCGGCGGCAGCGACGGCACGGACGTCGAGGCCCTCCGCCTCAGCTGGCTCCTCGGCTCCGCCGCAGTCGCGCTCACGGCCCAGCTGGTGGGCGGGCTGCTGGGGCACCGCCTGCGCGCCGGCCGGCGGTGCCTGCTGCTGGCGGTGGCCGCAGCGTGCGGCTTCGGGGTGGACGCCCTGCTGATCAAGGCGGTCGGCGCGCAGGTCGCGAGGGGCGAGTGGCTGTCCTGGCCGCTGGTCGCCCTCGCCGTGCTCGCGCCGTCCTCCCTGGTGACCGCGCAGCGCGCCTTCCAGGCCGGCGCGGTGACGCAGGCCCTCCCCGCCATCGCGGCCCTCGAGCCGGTGGTCGCGATCACGCTGGCCGGGCCTGCGCTCGGCGAGCACCTCGCCAGCGGCGCCGGCTGGCGGGCCGGCCAGGCCGCGGGCCTGGCGGCGCTGCTGGTGGGGGTGGTCGTGCTCGCGCGCCGCGGTCCCTGGGCCACCGCTGCCCGCCCGCCGACCGCTGAGGACGACGACGAGCGCGGCCAGCCCGGGCTGCGCGGCGGCCGGCTGCGCCGAACGGGTGACGGGTCGCTGAGCCGCCGCTGATCCGGTGGCCGCCCGCTCGAGCGGCAGCGGCGAGCCGCCGATGCCAGCGGGGTGACGGCTCCCGCTGGTGCTCGGCCCCTGCTCGCGCCGTCCCCCGCTGCCACCACAGGGCCCGCGGCCACCCGTCCCACGGCCAGGCTCAGGGCACCCGGCGCGCCCCGCCCGGCGGGAGCGTCCGCGATGGCGGCGGCTGTCGCCGCTCAGGACGCCGCCGCCCCGCTCCCCGCGGTGCTGCGGCTGCTGCGGCGCGCCGTCGGCGCCGACCCGCTCACCGGCGACGCGCTGGAGCACTACGTCGACGCCGTCGGCCAGCGCGAGGTGGGCCGCCGCCTCGCCGTGCTGCGCCGCCGCAGCGGTCCCACGCCGCCGTGGCACGTGGTCCACGACCTCGACCTCGGCGACCAGCCCGTCGACCACGTGCTCGTCGGTCCCGGTGGCGTCTGCGCGGTCACCACGCTGCACCTGCCCGGCTCGCGCGTGCGCGCCGTCCGGTCCGGGCTCCTCGTGGACGGCCAGCGCGCCGAGCACCTGCAGCGGGCGCAGCAGCGGGCCCGCGCCCTGCAGCAGCTCCTGGCCCGGGCCACCGGCGCGGACGTGCCCGTGCGTGCCGTCGTCGCCGTCCTCGGGGCCGAGCGGCTGGCGCTGCCGCTGCGCACCGGCGACGTCGCCGTCCTGAGGGCCCCCGTGCTGGTGCGCTGGCTGCGGCGCCAGCCGCACGTGCTGGACGCCACCACCGCGGCGCGCCTCGCCGCCGCCGTGCGCGACCTCGACCCCGGTGACGGCGGCGCCGAGACCGCCGCCTTCTCCGTCCTCCACGAGCGCGTCCGCGCCGCTGACCGCCTCCGCCGCGCCTGGTTCGTGGCGGTGGCGGTGGCGGGCTCCACCGGCGTCACGACGCTGCTGGCGGCCGTCAGCCCCTGACCGAGCTCACAGCGTCAGGAGGCGCTCCAGCAGCACGGCGCCGAAGTCGCCGTCGACCTCCAGCGCCACGCGCGGCGCGCGGGGGAAGTGGTCGGGGAAGCCGTGGTAGAGCCCGCGCAGGTCGGCGATGGTCTGCCCGCGCCCGGGCCCGTGCGTGGCGTCCACGGCCACCGGCACGCGCGGCGCCAGCGACAGCTGCACGTCCCCGGTGATGACGCCGGCGGCCAGAGGGTCGTGCAGCACCGAGCACGGGCGGCCGAAGCGCTCGGCGTAGAAGGCGAAGTAGAACTCCAGCACCTCCCCCAGCGCCCGGGTGACGGGCGTCCCGGCGGCGAGCAGCGCCTGGCGGTGCTCCTCCTCGAAGCGCTGGTGCATGGTCACGTCGAGGCCGACGACCGTCAGGTCGAAGCCGGCGTCCACCACGCGGGCGGCGGCCACCGGGTCGTTGTGGATGTTGGCCTCGGCGACGGGGGTGACGTTGCCGGGCGCCATCGCCGCACCGCCCATGATGACCACCTCGCGCACCAGGCGCGGCAGGTCCGGCTCGAGCTCGAGCGCGAGCGCGACGTTCGTCAGCGGGCCGATGGCCAGCAGGCGCAGCTGCCCGGCGTGCTCGCGGGCGGCGTCGACGAGGGCCTGCGCCGCGCTCGTGCCGCTCACCTCGCTGGCGGCGCGCGGCAGCGCCACCCCGCCGGTGCCGTCCGCGCCGTGGACGTGCGGGGCGCCGCCCGAGAAGGGGTGGTCGAGGAAGTCGTGGGCGCCCAGGTGCACGGGCACGTCCTCGCGCCCGAGCATCGCCAGCAGGTCGAGGGTGTTGCGCGCGCCGACCGCCGCGGCGACGTTGCCGCTCACCGCTCCCACCCCCACCAGGTCCACGCCCGGCGAGGCGACCAGCCACGCGATGGCCAGGGCGTCGTCGACGCCGGTGTCGCAGTCGAGGAACAGCGGGGCGGTGTCAGGCACGCGCCCATGCTCCCAGCGCCACCCCGGGCGTGGGGCGGGCCGGGTCGTCGTCCGGGCGGCGCCGCGTTACGGCTGTGGGTCACTCGCGCGTCGCGCCCCCGCCGGGGGCCGGAGGCCCCTACCGTCGGCCCACGGTCGAGCCGACCGCCGCCGGTCCGAGCCCTGCGAGGTCCCCGTGGTGCCCACGTCGCTGCTGCCCACCGGGGCGCCCGTCCCTGCCGCGTGGTCGCGTCGCGCCGGCGCCGGGCCGCTCGACGACCTGCGCGCCTCCGCCTCCCTCGCCGCGGCCCGCGGCGGCGTGCCCGCCCTCCTCGCCCTCCTCTGGGACGACCACGACGACGACGCCCGCCGCGCCCGACCCGCGCCGGTGGCGCCCGCGTCCGTGCTCGCCGACGGGCGGCAGCTGGCCGCCCGGGCCGACCTCGTGTGGCGGGCGCTCGCGTCGGACCAGCGCGACGACGACCTCAGCGTCGTCATCTCCGTGCTGCACGCCGCGGGCTTCGCCGTGCTGGCCGATGAGCTGGCCGACCAGCGGGCGGGTGCCCTCCGGGTGCCGCACCCGCGGCGGGCAGCTGTCCCCGGCAGCGCGCCGCTCGGCATGACCTCGCACCTGCTGGCGATGGGCCGCGGCCACCACCTGCGGGTGGTGAGCTGGCACAACACCCCGCCGTCGCGCCGTGACCAGCTGCGCGCCGAGCTCGCCGCGCTGCAGCAGCGCTACCGCCTCTGGACCCTCGCCGACCTCGAGGCCGTCACCGCCACCGGCACCTGGCCCGACGACCCGCGCCCGGGCCTGCTGCCGGTCTTCTACGAGGGCTACCGGGCCAGCGCGGAGGTGGCGGCGCCGGTGTGCGACGAGCTGGGGATCACCGGCTGGTTCGGCGTGTGCACGGGCTTCGTCAGCTGCCGTCCCGACCAGCAGGAGCTGTTCGCGAGGTCGCACAAGGTCGTGCTGCTGCCGGAGGACCTCGCCGCCCCCAGCGCCGCCATGACGTGGGACCAGGTCGGTGAGCTGGCGCAGCGGCACGTGGTGTTCGCGCACACCGCCTCGCACGCGGGCATCGAGGAGACCCCCACCGACGCCGACCTGGAGCGGGAGGTCCTCGCCCCCGCCACCGCGCTGCGCGCGGCGACAGGGCAGGACGCGGGGGTGTTCGCCTGGCTGCACGGCTCCCCCACCGGCACCAGCGCCCGCCACGACGCCGCGCTGCGCGCGGCGGGCTACCGCCACCTCGTCAGCGCCACCGCCGTCCACCGCCTCTGAGGACGGCGCAGCCACCGGGGCGACCTAGCCTGGAGGGGTGAGCGCCACCCCCCTGACGGCTGAGAAGACGGCCTTCGACCCGCGCGCGGTCCGCGACGACTTCCCCCTGCTCGGCGTCGAGGTGAACGGCGAGCCGCTGGTCTACCTCGACTCCGCCGCCACCTCCCAGCGCCCCCGCGCGGTGCTCGACGCCGAGCGCAGCTTCCTCGAGACGGTGAACTCCGCGGTCCACCGCGGCGCGCACACCCTCGCGGCGGAGGCGACCGAGCTGTTCGAGGGCGCCCGCGAGACGGTGGCGGGCTTCGTGGGTGCACGACCGGAGCAGCTGGTGTGGACTTCCGGCGCCACCGCCGGGCTCAACCTCGTGGCGTACTCCCTCGGCAACGCCGCCGCGGGGCGCACGGTGCCGGGCCACGAGGACGCCGTGCGCCGCTGGGTCCCCGGCCCGGGCGACGACGTCGTCGTCACCGAGGCCGAGCACCACGCCAACCTCGTCCCGTGGCTGGAGCTGGCCGCGCGCACCGGCGCGACGGTCCGCGCGATCGGAGTCCGCGACGACGGCACGCTCGACCTCGAGGCCGCCGCCGCCCTGCTCTCGGAGCGCACGGCGGTGCTGGCGTTCTCGCACGTCTCCAACGTGCTCGGCGTGGTCAACCCCGTCGAGCAGCTGGTCTCGCTGGCCCGCGAGGCCACCGGCGGCCGGGCCCTGACGGTGCTCGACGCGTGCCAGTCCGCCCCTCACCTGCCGCTGGACCTGCCCGCGCTGGGCGTCGACGTCGCCGTCTTCTCCGGCCACAAGGTGCTCGGCCCCAACGGGGTCGGAGCGCTGTACGGCCGGGCCGAGGTGCTCCAGGCGCTGCCCCCGTTCCTCCTCGGCGGGTCGATGATCACCACGGTGACCCTCGAGGGCGCCGACTACCTGCCGCCGCCGCAGCGCTTCGAGGCCGGCACCCAGCCGGTCTCGCAGGCGGTGGCGCTGGCCGCCGCCGTCGACTACCAGCGCGCCGTCACCGACCGCTTCGGCGCGACCGCGCTGCTGGAGCACGAGCGGGCGCTGGAGCGCCGACTGCGCGAAGGGCTGCGCGGGATGCCGGGCATCCGGCTGCTCGGAGACGCCCCCGAGGGCGTGGAGCGGGTGGCGCTGCAGGCCTTCGACGTCGACGGCGTGCACGCGCACGACGTCGGCCAGGTCCTCGACGCCCGAGGGGTCGCCGTGCGCGTGGGGCACCACTGCGCGCAGCCGCTGCACCGCCGCTTCGGGACGACGGCGAGCGCGCGCGCCAGCGCCGCCCTCTACACGACCGAGGACGACGTCGACGTCTTCCTCGACGCCCTCTCCGGCGTCCGGTCCTACTTCGGGGTGGCCTGAGGTGGCCGGCCTGGACTCCCTCTACCAGGAGCTGATCCTCGACCACTCCAAGCGCCGCGTCGGCGCCGCTGACCTGGCCGGGACCGTGGAACCGCCCCACAGCGCGACCTCCCACCAGCGCAACCCCGTCTGCGGTGACGAGATCACCCTCCGGGCCACCCTCGCCGGCGGCTCGGACGACGACGACGGCGAGGTCGTCTCCGACGTCGCGTGGGAGGGCCTGGGCTGCTCCATCTCCCAGGCGTCCGCCTCGATGCTCACCGAGCTGGCGCGCGGAGCGAGCACGGCGGAGGTCGCGCGGCTCACCGAGGGCTTCCGCGAGGCGATGCGCTCCAAGGGGAAGCTGGCGCTCGACGAGGAGGTGTTCGGCGACGCCGCCGCCCTGTCCGGCGTCTCGAGGTTCACCGCCCGCGTCAAGTGCGCGATGCTCGCGTGGGTGGCACTGGAGGACGCGGTGCGTCGCGCCCACCCCTCGGCCGGCTGAAAGGCGCTCGCGCCGCACGCGCGTGATCACCTAGCGTCCGCCGCATGAGCGCGGAGCAGGTCGACCTGCAGCACGAGGAGCGGGCCGTCCTGCGGGACGGCCTGCAGACGGGCCTGCAGGAGCTGGTCGTTGACGGCGTGCGGGTGTTCCACCGGCCCGGCCCGTCCAAGACCCGGGCCAGCCTGGTCTTCGACGTCGGCCTGCGGGACGAGTCCTTCGAGACCGTCGGCCTGACCCACCTCGTCCAGCACCTCGTCTGGGCGCAGCTGCCCAGGACGCGCTGCGAGGTGGACGTGACCGTGGCCGTCGACCACACCGAGTTCTCCGCGTACGGCCGCCCCGACGAGGTCGGCGACGTCCTGCGCCGGGTGTGCACGGCCCTGGCCGACCTCCCCCTGGACCGCCTCGAGCGCGAGAAGAGCGCGCTGGTCGCGGACGGCACCGTCGGTGCGGACATGACCATGGCGGTCTCCTGGGCGGCCCGCTACGGGTTCGACGGACCCGGCCTGGCCCTCACCGACGGGCTCGGCCCCCTGGTCCTGACCGGTGAGGAGGCGCTGGCCCACGCCGCCGAGCGCTTCCACGCCGGGCGGGCCGCCCTCGGCGTGCTGGGCCCGCTCCCCGAGGGGCTGTCGCTGCCGCTGCGGGCCGACGGGACGGCGCCGCGCGCGCCGCGCCGCCACCCGCGGCCGCGCCTGGGCGACGGACCGGAGTGGGTCCAGGCCCCGACGGAGGGGGTCGGCCTGCTGCTGGACGGCCTCGAGCCCTACGACGCTGCGGCGGACGTCGCGCGCACCGTGCTGTGCGAGCGCCTCCAGGACGTCGCGCGCACGGGCCACGGCCTGACGTACTCCGTCTCCTCCGACCTCCTCGACGGGGTCGACGGCGACGTCTTCACCGTGGCCCTCGACGTCCGCGAGGGCATGGGCGCGGAGGTGGCCGGCCTGGTGTGGGAGCAGCTGGCCGACCTCGCGACGAACGGCCCGACACCGGCGGAGCTCGACCACGCCCTCACCGGCTCCGCCGCGGAGCTGGACGCCTCCGACGACGACGTCGCCGACGCCGAGCCGTTCCGCACCGCGTTCCACACCGCGCTCTACGGCCGGGTCCGCACCCTGGAGGAGGTCTCCGCCGGGCTGGCCGGGGTGACCCGCGAGGCGGTTCGCGACCGCCTCGCGGCGGCCGCGCGCCGGGCGCTGCTCGTCGTCCCCGACGGCTTCCGCGTGCCGGACGCGGCGCTGCAGGCGGCACCGATCGCCGAGCGGTCGTGGTGCGCGGTGGCGCCCGCGCTGCCGCCGGGCCGCCAGCACCGACCGCCGCTGCTGGACAGGCTGCGCTCGAAGCTGGCGCGGCGCCGGCTGGTGGTCACCGAGGAGTGCATCGCGCTGCAGGACGAGACCGGCGCGGTGCACGTGGTGCGCTGGGACGAGGTGGCCGGGGTCGACGAGCTGCCGTACTCGGAGGGGGGCCTCGGCATCGTGGGCCGTCACCTGTGCGGTCTTCCCGTGCACCCCGACGCCTACGGCCGCGAGGCCTTCGACGAGGTGCTGCGCCGGCTGGCGCCGCAGGTCGAGCGATTGCGACAGGCCCAGCGCGCCCGGGAGCTGGCCGCACCGGCCCAGCACGCCGAGGCCGGGGACGGTGCCGCGTGAGCGCGGAGCCGCTGCAGGAGACCGCGGTGCGCGAGCTGGTGGTCGACGGCGTCCGCGTGTTCCACCAGCCCGGACCGTCCAAGACCCGCGCGGCGCTCTTCTTCGGCGTCGGACGGCAGGACGAGGCCTTCGAGACCATCGGCCTGACCCACCTCGTCGAGCACCTCGCCATGTCGCAGCTGCCCAAGAGCCACCTCGAGGCGAACGCCAGCGTCAGCGTCAGCGAGACCGCCTTCTTCGCCCACGGCCGCCCGGAGGAGGTCGCCACCTTCCTGCGCCGCATCTGCACGGCGCTGGCCGACCTGCCGCTGGACCACCTCCACCGCGAGAAGGACGTCGTCGCGACGGAGGGCGGCGCCGGTGGTGACCTCACCGCTGCAGCGGCGTGGACCGCTCGCTACGGCTTCGAGGGCGCCGGCCTGCTCGCCACACCCGGGTACGGGCCGCTGGTGCACACCGGCGACGACGTGCTCGCGCACGTCCGCGAGCACTTCACCGCCGCTCGCGCGGCGCTCGCCGTCCTCGGGCCGCTGCCGGAGGGGCTGGCCCTGCCGCTGCCCGCGGGTGGTCCCTCCGCCCCCGGGGGCCCGGCCCCGCGCCGCTTCCCGAGGCCCCTCCTGGGCGACGGGCCCGAGTGGGTCGAGGGGCCCTCACCGGGGGTGGCGCTGCTGCTCGACGGCCTCGCGCCCGAGGACTACGCGGTCCGCGTCGCGCACACGCTGCTGTGCGAGCGCCTGGAGGACGTCGAGCGCGAGCACCCCGAGCTGTCGTTCTCGGTGTCGTCGGACCGCATGGACGGCGCTGACGGTGACGTGTTCACGCTCGTCGTCGACGTCCCCGAGGAGGCGGCCGGGCAGGCGGCGGCCCTGGTGTGGGAGCAGCTGGTCGAGCTCGCGGCGAACGGCCCGGGGCAGGCGGAGCTCGAGGGCGTGCTGGAGGCGTACGCGGCCCAGGTCGACCCGACCGACGAGGACGTGGTGGAGAACGAGCCGTTCCGCCACGCGGGCGAGACCGTGCAGGCCGTCGCCGCGGGGCGGCAGGGCGTCACGCCGCTGGCGCGGATCGCCGCCGCGGTCGCGTCGACCACCCGCGACGACGTGCGCGAGAGGCTGGCGGTGGCTGCGCGCCGGGCGCTGCTCGTCCTCCCCGAGGGCGTCCGGCTGCCGGACTCCGCGCAGCAGGCGGCGCCGATCACCGAGCGGTCGTGGTGCCCGCAGGTCTCCGAGCTGCCCGCCGGGCGCCGGCTGCGGCCGCCGCTGCACCGCCGGCTGCTGCGCACGTGCGCGGACCGCACCCTCGTGCTCGGCGAGCACAGCATCGCCCAGCAGGACGAGACCGGCAGCGTGCACGAGGTGCGCTGGGAGGACGTGGCCGGCGTGGTCGAGGTGGACGGCGGGCCCGGCGTCGTGGTGCTGGGCCGGAACACGTGCCACGTCTGGGTGCACCCGCACTGCTGCGGGCGCGCCGCCCACGCCGAGGTGCTGGACCGGCTGGCCCCGCACGTCGAGCGCATGCGCCGCGCCGTCTCCGGGCGGCACTAGGTTCTGCGGGCATGACCCTCGACGCCACGGACCTGGCCCTCGTCCGCGCGCTCAGCGACCACGGCCGGGCCACCTTCGCCCAGCTCGCCGGGGAGACCGGCCTGTCGACCTCGGCCACGCAGGCGCGGGTGCGCCGCCTCGAGGCCGAGGGGGTCATCACCGGGTACCGGGCCGTGGTGGACCCGGAGGCGGTGGGCCAGCCGCTGGCCGCGTTCATCGAGATCACCCCGCTCGACCCGGCCCAGCCCGACGACGCGCCCCGCCGGCTGGAGCACCTGCCGGAGATCAGTGCCTGCTACTCGGTGGCCGGTGACGCGAGCTACCTGCTCATGGCGCGGGTGGCGTCGCCCCGGGCCCTGGAGGACCTCCTGCAGCGGATCCGGCAGGCGGCGTCGGTGCGCACCCGCAGCACGGTGGTGCTGCAGACCTTCTTCGAGCGCGCCAGCGCCTCGCCGCAGTGAATTCGACGTCACTACGGCACTTCCACAGGTCGTCTTCCTGCCGGAGGCTTTGCTCGCGGGTCATCGACCTCTAGAGTCGCGCCATGGCCGTGATCACCCACACCACCCGCGCGTCCTCCTCGTCCAGCTCCTGCATCAGCGCTGACGAGGTGCTGCCCTCCCTGGCGCGGCACCTGCTCGTGGACGGCTACGACCTCGTCGTCGACCTGGCCGGCTCGCACGGCTCCTGGCTGCGCGACGCCACCACGGGCCGCGAGCACCTCGACCTGTTCACGTACTTCGCGTCCAACCCGATCGGCACCAACCACCCCGGGCTGGTCCAGGACGAGGCCTTCCTCGCCAAGCTCGCCGCGACGGCGGTCCACAAGCCGAGCAACTCCGACATCTACACCACGCAGCTCGCGGAGTTCGTCGACACCTTCGCCCGCGTGGTCGGCCACCCGGAGCTGCCGCACCTGTTCTTCATCGACGGCGGCGCCCTGGCCGTGGAGAACGCGCTCAAGGTGGCCTTCGACTGGAAGAGCCGGCTCAACGAGAGCAAGGGCCTCGACCCGGCGCTGGGCTCGCAGGTGATGCACCTGGAGGGCGCCTTCCACGGCCGCTCGGGCTACACCCTGTCGCTGACCAACACCGACCCGAACAAGACCGCGCGCTTCCCGCAGTTCGGCTGGCCGCGCATCCCCGCCCCGCACACCGGCCTCGGCGACGACGCCGCTGTGGAGCGCGCGGAGGACGAGGCGCTCGCCGCCGCCCGCGCGGCCTTCGAGTCGCACCCGCACGACATCGCCTGCTTCATCATGGAGCCGATCCAGGGCGAGGGCGGAGACCGCCACTTCCGCCCGCGGTTCCTGCGGCTCATGAAGGAGCTGTGCCACGCCCACGACGCGCTCTTCGTCCTCGACGAGGTGCAGACCGGCGTCGGGATGACCGGGACCACGTGGGCGTTCGAGCAGCTGGGCGTCGTCCCTGACGTCCTGTCCTTCGGCAAGAAGGCGCAGGTCTGCGGGGTCATGGCCGGCGGCCGGGTGGACGAGGTGCCGGACAACGTCTTCACCGTCAGCTCGCGCATCAACTCCACGTGGGGCGGCAACCTCACCGACATGGTGCGCTCCCAGCGCATCCTCGAGGTCATCGAGGCCGAGGGCCTGGTGGAGCGCGCCGGCCTGCTGGGCGCCCAGCTGCTGGGGCGCCTGGAGGACCTGGCCGCCCGCCACGCGGTGGTGACGCACCCCCGCGGTCGCGGCCTCATGTGCGCCGTCGACCTGCCCGACGCCGCCACCCGCGGCGCCGTGGTCGCGGCACTGAAGGAGGAGGGCGTGCTCGTGCTCGGCTGCGGCACGCGCAGCCTGCGCTTCCGCCCGTCGCTGGCCGTCACCCCCGACGAGCTGGACGCCGGCGTCGACGCGCTCGACAGGGTGCTCACCCAGCTCGTTGCCTAGGGTCGGGCGGTGCGCGTGCAGCCCACCGTCCTGGACTCCCCCGAGGCCCTCGGCGAGGCGGCTGCGGCCGCGGTCGTCGAGGGCCTCGCCGCCGCCCGGACCCGCCGCGCTGACGCGTTCCTGCTCGGCTGCCCCACGGGGCGCAGCCCTGCCAGCACCTACGCCGCGCTGGCGCGGCGCGTGGCGGCGGAGCGGCTCGACGTCAGCCGGCTCGTCGTCGTCCTCATGGACGAGTACCTGGTCCCGCGCCGGCCGCAGGACGACGACGGCGGGCTGGCGCTCGAGGACCCCGCCGCGCCGCACTCGTGCGCGCGGTACGGCCGCCAGGAGGTGCTCGAGCCGCTGCAGCGCGCTGCGGGCGCCGGGCGCGGTCCCTCCGACGACGCCCTGTGGCTGCCCGACCCGCACCACCCCGACGGCCCCGCGGCGTACGACGCGCTGATCGCCGACGCCGGTGGCGTGGACCTGTTCCTCCTGGCCTCGGGCGCGTCCGACGGCCACGTGGCCTTCAACCCGCCGGGCACCCCGCCGGACGCGACGACGCGCGTGGTGGAGCTGCCGGAGACCACCCGGCGGGACAACCTGGCGACGTTCCCCAGCTTCGGCGGTGACCTGGCGAACGTGCCGCGGCACGGCGTGGGCGTGGGGGTGGCGACCATCCGCGACCTGTCGCGCTCCGTGCTGATGCTCTGCCACGGCGCCGGCAAGCGCGCTGCCGTGGAGCGGCTGGCCGCGGCCGACCGCTACGACCCGACCTGGCCCGCGACGGTGCTGGCCGACTGCGCCGCGCCGCGCTTCCTCGTGGACCGGGCCGCCACCCGCGGGTAGCGACGTCCTCCGAACGCAGGACGTGGAGGAGAGGTGTCGGTGACCGGCGCCATGATGGGACGCGTGACGTGGCGCGGCTGGCCGGTGGTGAGCCGCCTGGAGTGGCGCACCGCGGTGCTCGCCCTCCTGGCGGGTCTCGCCGCTGCCTCGTGCGCGCTGGTGCTCGCCGTCGACGTCCTCTCCGGTGGCGGTCTGGCGATCGCCCGCGGGGTGGTGGCCGCCACCTGCGCGGCGGCCGCCGTCGTCGTCGTCCACCTGCTGCGGCGGCGTCGCGTGAGCGACGCCGAGGCCGGGGTGCTGCTGCACGTCGGCGCCGTGGCCACCGCGGTCTCGGGCGTGGTGCAGACGGACCTCGGCTGGCAGTGGCTCAGCGCGTCGGTGCTGTCCGCGATCCCCGTGGTCGGCGTGATGCACCTGCGGCGGTGGGGCCTGGTGTCGCTGACCGCGCTGGCGTGCCTGGGCGCGCCGCTCGTCTTCGCCGCGTGGGAGCCGCAGTCGCTGCTGACGCTCATCGCGTCGGTGGCGATGGCCGCCGTGCCCGCCGTGGTGGTGGGGGTGGTGTGGGCGCTGGCGCAGCAGCTCGACGCCGCGCGCGCCGCCGCGGCCCGCGCTGCCGGCCTCGACGAGCTGACCGGGCTGCTCAACCGGCACGGCCTGGCGCTGCGCGTGGGACCGCTGGTGAGGGCGGCGTCGCGGGCGGGCGAGCACGTGTCGGTGGTGGTCGCCGACGTCGACCACTTCAAGCGCGTCAACGACACCCACGGCCACCTGGTCGGAGACCGGGTGCTCGTGGCCGTGGCCGACGCGCTGCGCGGCGCGGTCCGCGAGGACGACCTGCTGGTCCGCTGGGGCGGGGAGGAGATCGCCCTCGTCGCCCGCGGCGAGGCGGGACGCGTGACGCGGCTGGCCGAGCGGCTGCGCGCCGCGGTGGAGGAGGTCGACGAGCCCGGCCTGCCGCGCGTCACCGTCAGCCTCGGCACGGCGAGCACCACCGCCCCCCTGCGCACCACCGACGACCGCGCGTCGGAGCTGTCGGCACGGCTGCTCGACCACGCCGACGCCGCCCTCTACGAGGCCAAGCGGGCCGGCCGCAACCGGGTGCGCCACGGAGCGCCCCTGGTCCTGGTCGCCGGTGAGGCGGAGCAGCCGCAGGTCGCGGTCGAGCGGTCAGTGGTGACGCTCCCGGCCGACCCGGTGGTCGCCCTCCCCAGCACCGCCGTCCCGCCGAGCTCCTGACCGCGCCCCCTCCCGCATCGATCGGGGCTGCTGCGCCAGGTCCGGCCTCGCGGTGGGGAACCTGGCGCCCGGTGGGGAGCCCGACGCCCGGATCCGGCCCCGGAAGCGGCACTCAGCCTCCCCACCGGGACTCAGCCTCCCCAGCGCTCTGCGTCGTCAGCCGGTCCGCGGCCTCGAGGGCTGTGCTGCGCCAGCGCGGCTTCGATCCTGTCGACCGCCTCGGCCGGCGCCTCGTGCTCCCACACCCGCAGCGGCAGCCACCCCGCGGCGAGCAGCTCGGCGTCGGTGCGGGCGTCGCGCTCGCGGATGCTCGCCAGCTTCACCTCCCACCACGCGCGGTTCGCCTTCGGGACGTGCAGGTGCAGGGGGCACGAGTGCCAGAAGCAGCCGTCGACGAACACCGCCACGCGGCCGCCGCGCAGGACGACGTCGGCGCGCCGCCGCTTGCTGGTGCCGGTCGGCGTCGCGTCGACCAGGTAGCGGTGGCCGCGCCGCCAGAGCTCGCGGCGCACCGCCAGCTCGGGTGCGGTGTCGCGCCGGCGGTTGGCCCGCATGGTGCGCGCCGCGGCGGCCGAGGACGGCGGGGGTGCCGGCGGGACGACGATCGGCCGCGTCACCACCAGCCCCGCAGGCACGGCCGTCTCCTCCGCCACGCCCGCCACCCTGCCCGCCGCCTCCGACACCGCCCTCCCCCGTTCGGGCACGCCCCCGCGAACCGCGGTGGGGTCAGGGGGTGGCGGCGCCCACCTGGCCCGCGAGCGCCGCCAGCTGCAGGCGGCTCTCGTCCTCGCTGCCCGGCGCCGCCGTCATCACGACGATCTTCAGGTCGGCGTCGCCGTCGGTGAGCACGTCGCAGTCGAGCGTCGTCGGTCCGACCGCGGGGTGGTGCACCACCTTGTGGTCCGCGCGGTGGGTCCCGACCGCGCCGGTGGCCCACAGCGCGGCGAAGCCCTCGCTGCCGTCGCGCAGCTCGCGGACCAGTGCTGCCAGCGCCCGGTCACGGGGGTAGCGACCGCAGGCGCGCCGCAGGTCGGCGACCACGGCGGCGCGCACGGCCTCCTCGTCCACCGACTCCACGGGCCACTGCGACAGCCTCCGCACCCCGGCCTCGGCGCGGCCGCCGCCGTCGCCGTCGCCGTCGCCGTCGCCGGGCACGAGGAAGCCGGAGCGGGCGAAGTTGCGCCACCGCACGGGGATGGCCAGGGGGTCGCCGAAGAGCCCGGCCCACGTGCGGTTCCACCACAGCAGCTGCCAGTCGGCAGCGAACACCGCCACCGCGGCCGTGCCGTCGAGGCGGGCCAGCGCGCGCTGCACCCCCGGGGAGATGTGGCGCGGCACCGCCTCGCGCGAGGGCGGGGCGAGCCCGGCGAGGCGGAAGAGGTGGTCGCGCTCGCCGTCGTCCAGCTGCAGCGCCCGCGCCAGCGCCCCGGCCACCTGCGGCGACGGTGAGGTGGCCCGCCCCTGCTCGAGGCGCACCACGTAGTCCACCGACAGCCCCGCCAGCTCGGCGAGCTCCTCGCGGCGCAGCCCGGCGGTGCGCCGGCCGCTGCGCGCGGGCAGTCCGGCGGCGGACGGCGGCAGGCGGTCCCGCCACAGCCTCAGGGTGGCGCCCAGCCCGGTCGCGCTCTCCACGCCCCCATGCTCCCCCGGAGCGCCGCGCCGAGCCTGGTACCGCTGGTCCTACGGTCACCGGCTGCCTGGTGCGCCTCCCGTGCCGGCGCACAGGGTGGAGCCATGACCACCACCTTCATCACCGGGGCCAACAAGGGCCTCGGCCGCGAGACCGCCCGCCGCCTCGTCGAGGCCGGCCACACCGTGCTCCTCGGCGCCCGTGACCCGCAGGCGGGTCGACGCGCCGCCGAGGAGGTCGGCGCGCGCTTCGTGCAGGTCGACGTCACCGACGAGGCGTCCGTGGCGGCCGCGGCCGCCGACGTCGCGGCCCACGAGGGCGCGGTCGACGTGCTCGTCAACAACGCCGGCGTCTCCGGCGCGCACGTGGACGTCCCGGACCTGTCCGCCGACGACGTCGCCGCCGTCCTCGACGTCAACCTCCTCGGCGTGGTGCGCACCACCCGCGCGTTCCTGCCGTTGCTGCGCCGCTCGGCAGACCCCGTCGTCATCAACGTGGCCAGCGGTCTCGGCTCCACCCGCCTCACGCACGACCCCTCGCGCATCGAGTCGACCGTGGTGGCGCCGGCCTACACGGCGTCCAAGGCGGCGCTCATCATGCTCACCACGCAGTACGCGAAGGCGCTGCCGGACGTGCGCGTCAACGTGGTCGACCCCGGCTACACCGCCACGGACCTCAACGGCCACAGCGGACCGCAGACGGTCACCGAGGGCACCGACGCCGTGGTGCGCCTGGCCACCGAGGGGCCCGGCCACGGGTCGGGCCGCTTCCTGGACCGCGACGGCGAGATCGGCTGGAGCTGACGCCCCCGGCCGGACGTGTGGTTCGATCACCGGCGGGTAGGAGGTCTGTCGTGAGCGACACGACGCAGACCACCCAGCCGCTGGCCCAGCCCCGGGGCATCCACCACGTCCGCCTGTCCGTGACGGACATCGAGCGCTCGAAGGCGTTCTACACGGCGCTGGTCGGTGCCGAGCCCGCCGTCGACAAGACCGCTGAGCTCAGCAGCGACCCTTCCGCCGCGCAGGACCCGGACCGTCTCTTCGGCGGCGCGGTCTTCGAGCTGGGAGACCAGATCCTCGGCCTGCGCCCGGTGCCCGGCGCCAGCGGCCAGACGTTCAGCCCCGAGCGCCCTGGCCTGGACCACATCAGCCTGGCCGTCGGCTCCCGCGCCGACCTCGACGCCGCCTCGGCGCGGCTGGCCGCCGCCGGCGTGGAGCACGGCGAGGTCATCGAGATCCCCGCGCAGGAGATGGCCGTCCTGAGCATCCAGGACCCCGACGACATCAACCTCGAGCTCACCGCCCCGCTGGGCTGACCCCCGCTGCCGCCGTCGTCGTCCTGCTCCCCGGCGGAGCAGGACGACGACGGGCGGCGGCGCGGCCGGTCAGGCGTGGTTGCGGTGCAGCACCTGGTCGGCGGGACCGAGCAGGTCCGACGCGGTCATCTTCTGGTGCCAGTACGGGTACTGCAGCGGCTGGCGGCTGACCTCCTCCAGCGCGGACACCTCCTCGGCGGACAGCTCCAGCGAGCCCGCGGCGAGGTTGTCGGCCAGCTGCTCCTCCGTGCGCGCGCCGAGGATCACCGAGGTGACGGTCGGGCGGGTCAGCAGCCAGGCCAGCGCCACCTGCGCGCCGGACACGCCGCGGCCCGCGGCGACCTCGCGCAGCACGTCGATGGTGGCGAAGAGCCGGTCGGGGGTGTTCACCGGCGGCTCGTTCCAGTCACCGAGGTGGCGCGAGCCCTTCGGGCCCTCCACCTGGCCGTCGGCCCCGCGGGTGTACTTGCCCGACAGCAGCCCGCCCGCCAGCGGGCTCCAGATGAGCACGCCGAGCCCCTGGTCCGCGGCGGCCGGGAGCAGCTCGTTCTCGGCCTCGCGGCTCTCCAGGGTGTAGTAGATCTGCTGCGCGACGGGCCTGACGAGCCGGTCGCGCTCGGCGGCGCCGAGCACCTTCATGAGGTGCCACGCGGAGAAGTTGGACACCCCCACGTACCTGACCTTGCCGGAGTCGACGAGGTGCTGCAGCGCTGCCAGCGTCTCCTCGACGGGCGTCTGACCGTCCCACTCGTGCAGCTGGTACAGGTCGATGTGGTCGGTGCCGAGGCGGCGCAGGCTGGCCTCGCAGCCGCTGATGACGTGGTGGCGCGACAGGCCGCGGTCGTTGGGCCCCTCCCCCATGGGGAAGCGGACCTTGGTGGCGATCAGCCAGTCGTCGCGCTGGCCGGCCAGGGCCTGCCCGACGATCTCCTCCGACAGGCCTGTCGAGTAGGCGTCGGCGGTGTCCACCAGCGTCACGCCGGCGTCCCTCGCCATCGCCAGCTGCCGCTTGGCGCCGTCCAGCTGCGTGTTGCCGAAGGCGGCCAGGCCGCCTCCGAAGCCCGCCGTCCCCAGGGTCATCGTCGAGACCTTCAGCCCCGACCGTCCCAGTGCTCGCTGCTCCATGCGGCCCAGCCTGTCAGGTGGCGCAGATCACGTCGCACGCGACCTGGGGACACCCAGCGCAGGACTGAACGGCCACGAACGGTTGTTGACGAAGGTGACAGGACGGACAGGGCCCGTGACCGGGCCGCCGAGAGGGTGAGGACCGCGAGCACTCGACGCTCCACCGCCAGCAAGACCGTGCCGACGACCATCCGCACCGTCGAGACCCCGGTGCGCCCGCTGCCTGCGGCGTCGCAGCTGCAGCTGCCGAGCAAGCCCGTGTCCGACCGCATGCGGACCACCGTGACCGCAGCGGCGATGCGCGAGACCATCGCCGAGTGGCTCGAGGAGGCGGGTCCGCTGGGGCCGAAGGCCCTGCGGGACCTCGCCACGGCCGCGCACGTCCCCTACGACGTGGTCCGCGGCATGACCCGGCGCGAGGCCACCGGCACGGTGCCCGCCGGCCTGGCGGCCCGCCTGCTGTGGGCGATGGGCGAGCCGCTGCGGCCCGACCTGCGCCAGGCCCTCGCGGAGGACCTCGCCGTCGAGGCCTCCGCCGCCTGAGCCTGTCGGCCCGTCAGCGGGGCGGAGGCTCGCGCCGCTCGCCGTCCTTCGCAGCCTGCTGCTGAGGACGGCGACGGCGGCGCTCCCGCAGGCGCGCCAGCAGCGCAGCCCGGTACTCCTCCTGGAGACCGGGCTGCGCTGCTCCTGCACCCCCGGCGCCGCGGATCGCGTCGACTCCCATGCGACAGGAGTGCCCGCGGCCCGCCGCGCTCACACGCGGTCAGCGCCCGCTACGCCCAGTCAGCGCAACGGCGTCTGCCCTCACGTCGCCGTGGGGCGCCGGCGTCAGCTGAGCGTCTTCGGCTGCTGGGCCGGGTCGTCCAGCTCGGCGGCCTCGAGCAGCGAGCGGACCGTCGCGGCGTCCGCCGGGACGGGCGTGGCGACGTCGCCGTCCTTCGCGTACGGGAAGACGTAGACCGGCCGGCCGTTCTCGGCGCGCCAGCTCCGGGCCAGGGGCCCGCCGTCCACCGCGTCGTAGCCGAGGCCGTCGAGGAAGCGGGTGGCCGTGGCCTTCGCGTCGTCGTCGTCCCCGAAGATCGGCAGGGCCGCGCGGTCGGGGTCTCCAGCGGGCTTCGACAGGGCCGCGAGGGCGATGAAGAAGATGTTGTTGAAGACCTTCACCACGGACGCGCCGGCCAGGTGGCGCGCCACGAGCTCGCTGGTGGTGGCGCTGTGGTCGTCGAGCTCGGCGATGTGGCCGTCGCGGTCGGGGTAGTAGTTGTTGGTGTCCAGGACGACCTTGCCGGCCAGCTGCTCGGCCGGCAGCTCGCGGTAGGCCTTCAGCGGGACGGTCACGACGACGAGGTCGCCGGCCTGCGCGGCCTCGGCGGCCGTGGCCGCGCGGGCGTTCTCGCCGAGGTCGGCGACGAGGTCGGCGAGGGTCTCGGGGCCGCGGGAGTTGGCGATGACGACGCGGTGGCCCGCGTCGACCGCCAGGCGCGCCACGGTGCTGCCGATGTTGCCGGCGCCGATGATGCCGACGGTCTGGCTGGCCGGGCTCGTCGGCGCAGCGGGTCCGGTGGTGCTGGTGCTCATGCGGGTGCGAACACCGGTTGCTCGAGCGACCTTCCCGCGACCGCCTCGGCCCGCGCACCGGCGGCGGCGAGCGCGGCGAAGGCTCCCCCGGCGCTCGCCAGGTCCGCCGGCGCGCCCTGCTCCACCACGCGGCCGCCGTCGAGCACGGCGACGCTGTCCGCGCCGGTCACGGTGGACAGGCGGTGGGCGATCATGATGGTCGTCCGGCCGCGGCGGACCTCCTCGAGCGCCGCCTGCACCGCCCGCTCGGTGGTGTTGTCCAGCGCCGAGGTGGCCTCGTCGAGCACGAGGACCTTCGGGTCGCGCAGCAGTGTGCGGGCGATGGCCAGCCGCTGCTGCTCGCCGCCGGAGAAGCGGTGGCCGCGGGCGCCGACGAGCGTGTCGTAGCCGTCGGGCAGGGCGGTGATGACGTCGTGCACCTGGGCCCGGCGCGCCGCCTGCTCGACCTCGGCGTCGGTGGCCGACGGCTCCGCGTGCCGCAGGTTCTCGCGCACCGTCGCGTGGAGCAGGTAGGTCTCCTGGGAGACCACGCCGACCACCGAGGCGAGCGCGGCCAGGGACAGGTCGCGCAGGTCCACGCCGTCGAGCAGCACCCGACCGCGCGACGGGTCGTGGAGGCGGGCGACGAGCGAGGCCAGCGTCGACTTGCCCGAGCCGGTGGCTCCGACCAGCGCCAGCGACGTGCCGGCGGGCACGGTGACGTCGACGTCGGCCAGCGCGGCGCGGTCGGCGCCGGGGTAGGTGAACGAGACGCCCTCGAAGCGGACCTCGCCGCGCACGCGCTCCGGCTCGAGCGGGACGGGGTGCTCCGGGTCGGCGATGTCGACGGGCAGGTCGAGGTACTCGAACACGCGGCTGAACAGCGCCATCGACGCGGTGAGCTGCACGCCCACGTCCAGCAGCCCCATGAGCGGCCTGAAGATCGCCGCCTGCAGCGCGGTGAACGCCACGAGCGTGCCGACGGTCATGCCGCCGGAGGTGACGGGCAGCCCGGCGGCGAGGTAGATGAGCGCGGGGATGGCCGCGAAGACGACGTTCATGGTGGCCATGCGCCAGCGGCCGGCGAGCGAGGAGCGCACCTCGAGCTCGACCAGCTCGGCGGAGGTGTCGGCGAAGCGCTGCGCCTGGGAGCCGGCGGTGCCGAGCGTCTTGGTGAGGAGCGCGCCGGAGACGCTGAGGGACTCCTCCACCTGGTGCTGCAGGTCGGCGAGCCGCCGCTGCTGCGCGGAGGTGATCGAGCGGCGCAGCAGCGCCACCCGGCGCGTGAGCCACACCGCGGGCGGCAGCACGACGAGCGTCAGCAGGGACAGCCGCCACGACAGCGCCGCCATGGCGACGGCCGTGCCGACCACCGTGGTGGCGTTGGACGCCAGCGACGTCGCCGTGGAGGTCACCACGGACTGCATGCCGCCGATGTCGTTGGTGAGGCGGGAGGTGATCTCGCCGCCGCGGGTGCGGGTGAAGAAGTCCATCGACTGCCGCTGCAGACTCGTGAAGACGGACGTGCGCAGCCGGTGCATGACCCGCTGCCCGACGCCGGTGGAGATCCACGTCTGCACGACGCCGAGCAGCGAGGTGACCGCGGCGACGGCGACCATGCCGGCCACGGCGAGCACGAGCAGGCGCACGTCGGCGTGCGGCAGCGCGTCGTCGATGACCGCGCGGACGAGGAACGGCGAGGCCAGCGACACCACCGACGACGCCACGATCAGGACGACGACGAGCGCGACCTGCCATCGGTGCGGCGCGAAGAGGGAGGCGATGCGGCGCAGGGAGACGGGTGAGCGGCGCAGCTGCTCGCGGTCGGCGGGGTCGGTCTTCGCGGGACCTCGCCCGTGCTGGGCTCCGCGCGGGCCGTGACCGCCCGGGTTCCCGGGGGTGGTCGTGGGGACGGGGGGACTGAGGGTGGGACTGAGGGTGGGGCTCGACGTGGTGACCACGTCCTTCCGGTCGGGGACGGGTGGTGGGAGGCGATGCTGAGGTTACCTCACGAAGAGGTAAGCGCCAGACCTGGCGCTAGCATTCCCCGGTGACTCCCGGCCACGAGCGCTCCGACGCGGACGACCAGGGAAGCGCGGAGCTGGCCGACGCGCTGCTCGGCGCCGCCCGGGGTCTGCGCCGCGGCTTCCACGCCGCCCTCGAGCCCGCGGGCCTCTCGCCGCACCACGCCCGCGCGCTGCGGGTGCTCGCGCACGCCGGCCACACCGGCGCGGGAGGGGGCGTGCGCATCTCCGAGCTGGCCGCGGCGCTGCGCATCGCACCGCGCTCGGCCACGGAGGTGGTCGACGGTCTCGCCGACCGGGGCCTGGCGGAGCGGCGGGCGGACCCCGCCGACCGGCGCGCCGTCGTCGTCGTCCTCACCGGCGCGGGTCGGGAGGCGGTGGCGCACGCCGAGCGCGCCCGAGCGCAGGCCGCCTCCGAGCTGTTCGGGGCGCTCAGCGACGACGAGCGCACCCAGCTCACCGGCCTCCTGCGCCGCCTGACGCCCTGACGCCCTGACCGGGGACGCCGCACCTGGGAGGTCGCTGCGCGGTTGCCGGGGCGGGGCTGGATCGGGCGGGTCGTGGTCGCACGGCGCCCTAGCGTCGAGGCGTGCCGTCCACCGCCCACCCCCGGGACGCCTCGCCGCGCGCCCGCACGCTGCGGCGGCGTCGCCGCACGCTCCGCACCGTCGCGGCGGTCGGCGCGGTGGTGCTCGTGGGCGGCGCGGCCACGGCGTACGGCGTGTACCGGCACCTCGACGGCAACATCACCAGCGCCGACATCAGCTCCCAGCTGGGCGGGGACCGGCCGGCGGTGCTGGCCCAGGGGGCCGAGAACATCCTCGTGCTGGGGTCCGACAGCCGCGCCGGCACCGGCACGGAGTACGGCGCGGGCCTGACCACCGCGCAGTCCGACACGATGCTGCTGGTGCACCTGTCCGCGGACCGGAGGTGGGCGGCGGCGGTGAGCATCCCGCGCGACTCGTGGGTGTCGATCCCCAGCTGCACCGGCTCCGACGGCACCACCACGCCCCGTCAGGCCAAGATCAACGAGGCGTTCACGCTGGGGTCGGAGCACGGCGGCACCGCCAGCGGCGCGGCGTGCTCGATCAAGACCGTCGAGGCCGCCACGGGGGTCCACGTCGACCACTTCGTGGTGGTCGACTTCGAGGGCTTCAAGGACATGACCACCGCCCTGGGCGGGGTGCCGGTGTGCACCACCGCGCCCGTGGTCGACCCGAAGGCGGACCTCGACCTGCCCGCCGGCGAGCACAGGCTCGAGGGCGAGCAGGCGCTGGCGTTCGTCCGCGAGCGCCACGCCGTCGGCGACGGCTCAGACCTCGGCCGCATCGAGCGCCAGCAGCAGTTCCTCGCGTCGATGGCGCGCACGGCGGAGGGCGAGCTGACCGACCCCACCGCGATGTACGGCTTCCTCGACGCCGCCACCAGGTCGGTCACCACCGACTCCGGCCTCGGCAGCCTGGGCGCCCTCGCCTCGCTGGCGGAGTCGGTGAGGTCGCTGCCCCCCAGCCAGCTGCAGTTCTTCACGGTGCCCAACCACCCGCGCAGCGACGTGGTGAGGTCCGACACGGCCAACGTCCTGTGGAGCCAGCCCGCGGCGGGCACCCTCTTCGGCGACCTCGAGCACGACGTCGACCCGACCGCCGCCGCGCCCACCCCTGCGCCTTCGGCATCGCCGTCGACATCGCCGTCGACATCGCCATCGCCGTCGTCCAGCACGCCGTCGGCTCCGCTGACGCCGTCGGTGACCGGCTCGGACGAGGCCTGCACGGTCACCTGACCCGCGCCGTCAGCCCTGCGGCGCCCCGATCCACAGCTCCCCCGCCAGAGCGAGCCCGGGCCGCCGCCCCGGGCGCACGCCCCGCGGCGCGGTGCCCTCGAGGACGACGACGGCGGGACGCACCCGTCCGGTGAAGCGCACGGCGGCCGGCTCGCGCCGCGGCTGGCGCAGCTGGGCGGCGAGCCCGACCGGCACCCCGCGCCCCGCGGCGACGCGTGCGGTGACGGTGAGGTCGACGCCCTCGGCGAGCACCCTCGCCGTCGTCGGGCGGCTGCTCAGCCCCGCCTCGGTGTCGATCACGGCGAGCTCCTTGGGCAGCCCCCACCCCTGGCGCCCTCCGGCGCGCGAGGCCTCGGAGTCGACCACCATCCACGGCACCCAGCCGCTGCGGGCTGACAGCGCGACCGCGGTGAGCGCCTCGCGGTAGGGACCGACCGGCGTGTGCTCGTAGTCGACGACGGCGAAGGCCCCGGCGCGCAGCGACGGCGCCCGCAGCAGCGACGGGACCACCACCGCCTGCAGCTGGCACGTCCACGGCGGTGGCGGCGGGCTCACGCCCCGACAGTAGGCGGAGCCCCCGACCGACGCCGCTCAGCGACCGTGCGCGAGCGCTGCGTGATCAGCGCTCCGCGCGGGCCAGCGCCTCGCGGACCGCGTCCGCACCGGCCGGCTTCGCAGCGGTGAAGTCCTCGCCCGCGGCGTAGGGCAGCCCGTAGGCGGGACGCCCCGGCTCCGCGCGCCAGCTCTCGGCGAGGTCGCCGCCGTCCACGGCGTCGTAGCCGATCACGTCGAGGAAGGCGGTGGCGACGGCCTTCGCCTCCTCGTCGTCGGCGAAGACGGGCAGGGCGGTGCGCTCGGCGTCGCCGGACGGCCGGGCCAACGACCTCAGCGACTCGGAGTAGATGTTGTTGAACACCTTCACCACCGAGCTGTCCGCCAGGTGCTGCTGGGTCAGGGCGCTGGACGTGGTCGAGCCGTCGTCGAGGGCGGCCACCTGCCCGTCGCGCTGCGGGTAGTAGTTGCCGGTGTCCAGGACCACCGTGCCGGCCAGCGGCTCGGGGTCGATGTCGGTGGTGCTCTTCAGCGGGACGGTCAGGACGACGACGTCCCCGGCACGGGCCGCCTCGTCCGCTGTCGCGGCGCGGGCGTGCGGGCCCAGCGCGGAGACGAGGTCGGTGAGCGTCTCGGGCCCGCGGGAGTTGGCGATGACGACGTCGAGGCCGGCGTCCACCGCGAGCTGCGCGACGGCCGAGCCGATGTGCCCGGCACCGATGATCCCGATGGTGCTGCTGGAGCTGGACGTGCCGGTGTTGCTCGTGCTGCTCATGGTGGTGCCAACACCGCGGCGGCCTGCGCACTTCCGCTGCTGGGCGACCAGCCCGCGGCGTGTGCTGCGCGACCGGGTGCTCGACTCGCCCTAGCGTCGTGAGGGACGGCGGTGACGCCGACGACGGGCCAGCCGGGGGCGGACGTGGACGAGCGCACCATCGACCTGAGGACGGCGCCGCGCGCCCCGCAGCCGCACGCGACGCTGGTGCAGCGTCCGGGGCAGGGCGACCACGCGACGGCGAGCGCTGCGCTCGTGGGCGGCCAGACCGCCCGGGCGGCGGTGCCGCGCCCTCGTCGTGCCGCGCGGGGGTCGGCTGCACCTGCCGTCACCGCCGTCACCGCCGGCGCCGCCGGCACGGCGGAGGTGCGCGAGGGACCGGCCACCGGACCGGGTCCCCTGCCCTCGCCGGCGCAGCCCCGGCGCTGGCGCCGGCGCAAGTACCTCGCGGTGGCCGCGGCCTCCGGGATGGTCTCGCTGCTCGTGGGCATGGGCATCGGCGGTGCGGGCAGCTCCTCGCGGATCGCCGCGGCGGACCAGCGAGCAGACTCCGCGCTCCAGCAGGCCTCCGAGGCCGAAGCGGCCATCGCCGGTGCCCACCAGCAGATGGCCGAGGCGCAGGACAGCGCCGCCGACGCGGCCGCCGCCCAGGCGGAGGCCGAGCAGGGACGGGCTGCGGCGCAGTCCGCCGCGGACGCCGCGTCCGCCCGCGCCGCCGACCTGCAGGCGCAGCTCACGGCCGCCCAGACCGCCGCGGCGAAGGCGTCCTCACCCACCTCCTCGAAGGCCTCCTCCAAGGCCTCCCCGGCCGAGTCGGCCGCCCCGGCGCAGGGGCAGGACGAGGCGGACGACGCCCAGAGTTCGTCGGTCACCTACGCCAACTGCTCGGCGGCGCGGGCGGCCGGTGCTGCGCCGGTGCGCGTCGGCGACCCCGGCTACAGCCGCAAGCTCGACCGCGACGGTGACGGCGTCGGCTGCGAGTGATCCGCGGGTGACCGGTCGCGGCTCGCCCACGGACGGCTGAGCACGCCGCGGCGTCGCTGACGGGCCGCCAGCCGCTCCGCGTCGCGCAGCGCGCGGCGGGTGAGCGGGACGACGACGGCGCGGGCCCCGTCCGCTGCCTCGTCAGCCGTGCCGTCCCCGGGGTCGGTGCCAGGCGCCTGGGCGTGAGACGTGGGGGCCGCCTCGCCGAGCTGCCAGCGCAGGTGCGCGGCGATCCGGTGCGCCTCGTCGTCGTCGAGCCGGACGGGCAGCTCCAGCGCCCAGCGGTGCAGGTCGCACGCCGCCACCACCATCACCCCGGCCGCCAGCGGAACGGGGACCGGAGCCGTCTCCGGAGCCGGCGGCGTGGCCGATCCGGTCAGGCAGAGCACCGCGCGCACGGCGTCGTGGTGCTCGGCGTGCAGCAGCGACGCGACGGCGGCAGCCGCCCGGACCGCGGCCGTGCACTCCCTGGCCCTGGTCCTGCGGCCGACGCGCAGCACGCCCTCGTCGACCACCACCCCGGCCCAGGGCTGGACGTCCACCACCAGCACGCCGCCGGGGCCGACCACCACGTGGGCCAGCGGCTTGCGGAGGCGACCGGGCCAGCGCAGCTGGTGCAGCACCGTCCAGCCGGCAGCCGCGAGCGACACCAGCGCCCGCGCCAGTGCGTCGGGCGCCGGGCCCTGCGCAGGCACGACGCTCATGCAGCGGGCATCGGCAGCTGACGATCTTTCCCTCAGCGCTCTCGACGGCCCGGTCGTGGTGAACCGCTCACGACCACCCGATCGGCTGGCCCCTCAGGCAGCGTCAGACAGGCGCATGACCTGGAGATGGGCCCGGGGATGGGCCGGGGGATGGACCGGGAACGGCCGGCCTGGGCTGCCGCGCGCCACCCCGGATCGGTCCCGACGAGGGGTCGTCGCCCGTCGGCGCGCCGAAGGCCGTCAGCCAGGTCGCGTCGGCGACTGCGGTGTCCTGCGACGTCGTGCGGTGCGGCCGCGGCGGGTGCGAGCGAGCGGACGCGCCCGGAAGGCCCCCCGCGGTCGCCGTCACCGCGCTGGCCACCACGGCGGCGGTCACGACCACCGCCAGCACCACCAGCGAGGCGACCGCGGGAGCCCCGACGGCGAGGCCGACCACGAGGAGGACCGTCCGGAGGGATCGCCGGCCGCGGCGGTCCGCCGCCGGCGGAGGCTGAGGGAGAGGAGCGGGCGGGCACTGGTGGTCGATCATGGTCGGCAGGCTAGGAAGGCCGCGCCCACCCGCGCTGATCATGGTCGCCGGCCTGTGGACGGCCTCTGCCGAGCACCCCCGCGGGCCCGTGGGAGGCTCCGCCCGTGAGCACCCGCGCTCGCGGCGCCGCGGCCGCAGCCCTCGTCCTGTCAGCCGCCGTCGGGCTGGGCGGTTGCGTCACCGCCTCCGCCCCCGACGCCCCCACCGGCAGCCCCGCCGGCAGTCCCGCAGACGCTGCCACCGCCACGGCGACCGGCCCCTCGAGCGAGGGCGCTGCGCCGGAGCCGGCGGGCGACGGCTACGCCGTCCTGGAGACGGACGAGAGCACGGGCGAGCCGATCCGCTACAGCTCCTGCCAGCCCATCCGCTACGTCACCCACCTCGACGGCGCACCCGCCGAGGTGGGGCCGCTGGTCACGGAGGCGGTGGCGATGATCTCCTCGGCGACGGGGCTGACCTTCGTCGACGAGGGCGCCACCGACGAGGAGCCCGGTCCTGAGCGCGAGGCGCAGCTGGCCGAGTACGGCGAGGACCGGTGGGCGCCCGTGCTCATCGCCTGGACGGACGAGGAGACCATCCCCGACCTGGAGGGCGACACCGTCGGCCTCGCCGGCAGCCAGGCGTACACCGACGCCGAGGGCCGCAGCGCGTACGTCAGCGGTGACGTGATGCTCGACGCCCCCGACCTCTCGGAGATCCTCACCGAGCGGTCGGGGGAGGCCCAGGTGCGAGCGGTGATCGCACACGAGCTGGGCCACCTGGTGGGCCTCGACCACGTCGAGGACCCGACGCAGCTCATGTACGCCGAGGACAACCCCGACGTGGTCGAGCCGGCCGCCGGCGACCTCGCGGGCCTGGAGCTCATGGGGGCCGGTCCGTGCGTGGAGGACCTCGCCACCCCCTGAGGCCGGCCAGTGCCCGTCGGCCCCAGCGCCGGTCGGCTCAGGAGCCGGTCACCCGGACCAGTGCCGTCAGCGCTGCCACCACGGCCAGCACGAGCGCCACGAGCAGCGCGGCCGCGCTGAGGAGCGCGCCGGTCCTCGCGGCCCGCCGCCCCGGGGTGCCCCGCCGCAGCGACAGCCCGGACACCGCGAGCCCGGTGACGGCGACGAGCCACCCGACCAGCCCGAGCGCCGGGAGCAGCGCAGCGAGCAGCACGAGGACCAGGGCCGCGACGCCGAGCGCCGCGCCGAGGAGCGCGACGTCGTCGACGGGTGCCTCCAGCTCGTACGGCGCGGGCAGCTCCCAGGGCTGCTCCTCCGGCGCACGGTCGTCGGGCACGCGCTCACGGTAGCGAGCGGTCCTCCTGCCACCGCAGCACCTCGAGGGCCGCGGCGACGGCGAGCGCGTCCTGGGCGAGGGGTCGCGGCAGCAGCTCGTCGGCGCGCGCGAGCCGGCGCAGCACGGTGTTGCGGTGGGTGAAGAGCCGCTGCGCGGTGCGCGTGACGCTGCCCAGCTCGCGGACGTGGGTGAGCACGGTGTCCCGCAGCTCCGGCGGCGCGTCGGCGAGGGGGCCCAGGACGTCGGCCACCAGCTCCTCGACCCGCGCCGGGTCGCGGGTGAGGAGGTCCACCAGCTGGACGTCCTGGTAGCGCGCCACCTGCTGCGGGGACGTGAGCCGGGCCAGCAGCCGCTGGGTGGTCAGCGCGTCGAGGTGGCTGCGGCGGAACCCCTCGACGTCGTGCCCCGCCCGCCCGAGCGCCACCCGGACCGACGGCGCGGGGCCTGCGGCCAGGTGCGCTGCGACCTCCGCCACGGCCACCTCGCCGGCCACGGGCAACCACAGCCACAGCGCGGTGGCTCCCGCCACCACGGTGAGCCGGCGGCCGGCGCCGGCGGCGCGGGCGACGGCGTCGGCCGCGGCCTCCAGCTGGTCCGAGCCGGTGTCGGTGGTCCAGACGACGGCGGCGGTGTGCGGGCCGGTGAGGCCGTACCCGAGCTGCGCCTCAGCGCGGGCGCGGCTGAGGGGTGCGCCTTCCAGCAGCAGCGTCACCGCGGCGCGGCGCTCGGCGTGGGCGCCGCGGGTGAGCTCGGCGCGCTCGGCGCCGACGAGCTCCACCACGGCGGCGACGGTGTCGTCGAGGAAGGTGGAGATGGACAGCGCCGACACGTCCAGCAGCTCGCGCAGCAGCGCCGGGTCGGTGGTCAGCTCGAAGCAGGTGGCCGTCCACTGCCGCCACACCACGCCCTGCACCGCGCGGTAGGCCTCCAGGGCGCGCTGGTCGAGGCCGCGGCGGACGAGGTCGCGGGCCGTGGCCAGCGCCTCCGGTCCGGTGCCGGCGGGCACCCGCGCGCCCGGGTGGCGGACGTTGGCGGTGGCCCACTGCAGCAGGTTCGCCTCGTTGGTGCGGCGGACCGCGGCCGCCAGCACGGGGTCGGCGGCCACGGCGCGCATCGCCCCCGACCCCAGCGAGGCCTCGTGCAGCCGCTCCACCCACCGGGCGCGCAGGTCGAGCGCGGTCTGCGCGCCGCGGCGGAAGAGCTCCCTGGCGGCGTCGGACAGCTCCGGCCACGCACCGCCGGTGGTGGCGGGGACGACGCCGGGGGGCTCGTCGTCGAACGCATCCCCGGTCACCGCAGCATCGTGCACCACCAGAAGCGCTGCACGGTGCACGGTGCTGCAGCGGTGGCGGCGCGGCGGCGCGCAGGATGGTGTGGTGAGCGTGACCCCAGACGCCCCTGTCGGGCTCGAGCACCTCGACGTCGTCGTGATCGGCGCCGGCATCTCGGGCATCGGGGCCGGGCGCTACCTGACCGCCGAGCTGCCCGGCACCTCCTTCGCCGTCCTCGAGGCGCGCGGCGCCTCGGGCGGCACGTGGGACCTGTTCCGCTACCCCGGCGTGCGCTCGGACTCCGACCTGTCGACCTTCGGCTACGAGTTCAAGCCCTGGCTGGACGAGCAGGCCATCGCCGACGCGCCGCGCATCCTGCGCTACCTGCGCGAGGCGGCCAGCGAAGCCGGGCTCGACGAGAAGATCCGCTACCACCAGCGCGTGGTCGAGCTCGCGTGGAGCAGCGAGACGGCCCGCTGGACCGTCACGGTGGAGCGCACCGACGAGGAGCGGTCCGGGGAGCGGTTCCAGCTCACCGCCGGCTGGGTCTTCGCCGGCACCGGCTACTACCGCTACGAGGCCGGGTACACCCCGGAGCTGCCCGGCCTCGACAGGTTCGCCGCCACGCCCGGCAACACCGTCGTCCACCCGCAGCACTGGCCGCAGGACCTGGACCTGACCGGCAGGCGCGTCGTCGTCGTCGGCAGCGGGGCGACGGCCGTGACGGTGGTGCCGGCGATCGCCGAGCAGGTCGCCCACGTGACGATGCTCCAGCGCACCCCCACCTACGTCATGCCCGTCTCCCGCGGCGACGCGCTCGGCGCGCGGCTGCGGCGCTGGTTCGGCGACGAGCGTGGAGCGGCGCTGACGCGGCGCAAGAACATCGCCAAGCAGCGGGCGGTGTGGCGCTTCAGCCAGGAGCACCCGCGCGCGGCCCGCGCCGTCTACCGGCGCGTGGTGACGAAGGCGCTGCCCGAGGGCTACGACATCGGCACGCACTTCGACCCGCCGTACGACCCGTGGGACCAGCGCGTGTGCGCCTCCCCCAGCGGTGACCTGTTCGCCGCGATCCGCTCCGGCAGGGCTTCCGTGGTCACCGACCGCATCGCCACCTTCGACGCCACGGGTGTGCGCCTGGTCAGCGGTGAGCGCCTTGAGGCCGACGTCATCGTCACCGCCACCGGGCTCGCGGTGCAGATCTTCGGCGGGACGCGGATCACCGTGGACGGCGAGGTGGTCGTGCTGCCGGAGCGGCTCGCCTACAAGGGAATGATGCTGTCCGGCGTCCCCAACCTGGCGTTCGCCATCGGGTACACCAACTCTTCCTGGACCCTCAAGGTCGGGCTGCTGTGCGAGCACTTCGTCCGGCTGCTGCGGCACATGCGCGAGCACGGGTACGACACCGCGCGGCCCGTCCCGTCCGACCCGGACATGCCCACCCGGCCCTACCTCGACTTCGCCGCCGGGTACATCCAGCGTGCGGTCGGGGAGCTGCCGCGGCAGGGCAGCCGGCCTCCGTGGACCACGTCGATGGACTTCCACTCCGACGTCGCCCTGCTGCGCGAGGGCAGCGTGGTGGACCCCGAGCTGGAGCTCACGGCGGTCGGGCGGCCCTCGCAGGACCGGTTCGTGCAGCTGCCGGCCGGGCCCCGGATCTGCTTCCGGGACACCGGAGGCCCGGGCGAGGTGGTGCTGCTCGTCGCCGGGCTGGGACAGGACCTGACCGCGTGGCCCGCCGCCCTCGTCGACGGGCTCGTGGCGCGAGGGCTGCGCGTGGTGAGGTTCGACAACCGCGACATCGGGCGCTCCAGCCGCATCGACGCCCCCTCGCCCGGACCGGTGCGGCAGCTGCTGCGGCGCCCGCGACCCGACGCGTACGACCTCGCGGACATGGCGGCGGACGCCGTCGGTCTGCTCGACCACCTCGGGGTGCAGCGCGCCCACGTGGTGGGCCAGTCGCTGGGCGGGATGGTCGCGCAGGTGCTGGCGTCACGCCGGCCGGACCGGGTGGCGTCGCTGACGTCCATCTACTCGACCACCGGTGCCGCCGACGTCGGTGGCCCCGCCCGCTCGACGCTGTGGCGGCTGCGCCACGCCCCGGCGACCACGGTGGAGGTGGCCGTGCAGCGGCACGTGGCGATGATGCGCCACCTCGCCGGCCCGGGGTTCCCGTTCGACGACGACGACGCGGCCGCCGAGGAGGCCCGCGCCCGCGGGGCGTGGGAGCGCGGCGGTGGGCCGGCATCGCGGATCGGGCCGGCGCGGCAGATCCAGGCGATCGCCGCCAGCGGTGACCGGACGGCGGAGCTGGCGCGGGTGAGCGCGCCGACGCTCGTCATCAACGGTGACCGGGACGTCATGGTCGACCCGAGCGGTGGTGCCGCGACCGCGGCGGCGATCGCCGGGGCGCGGCACGTGGTGGTCCCGGGGATGGGGCACCTGCTGTCGCCCGGGCTGCTCGACCGGCTGGTGGGCCTCATCGGCGACCACGTCGCGGCCGCAGCAGCCACGCCGACCCCGCCGGCACCGACCCCGCCGGCACCGACCCGGCCGGCACCGACCCAGGACCAGTTCGAGGGAGCGCAGCAGTGAGCAAGACCGTCAACAGCGTCGCCGGCAAGGTGTGCGTGGTGACCGGGGCGGGGTCGGGCATCGGCCGCGCACTGGCGCTGGAGCTGGCCAAGCGCGGAGCGCGCCTGGCGCTGTCCGACGTGGGTGAGGCGGGGCTCGCCGAGACCGTGCAGCGCGCGCGGGCGCTCGGGGCGCAGGTCCACACCGCGCGGCTCGACATCAGCGACCGGGAGGCGTTCTTCGCGTACGCCCGCGTCGTCGTCGACGAGCTCGGGGTGGTCCACCAGGTCTACAACAACGCGGGCGTGGCCAGCAGCGGCACTGTGCTCACGAGCGACTGGTCGGAGTACCAGCGGGTGCTGGGCATCAACCTGTTCGGGGTCATCCACGGGACGCAGGCGTTCCTGCCGCACCTCATCGCCTCCGGCGACGGGCACGTGGTCAACATCTCCAGCCTCAACGGGTTCATGGCGCAGAGCGGGCTGTCGGCGTACAGCGCGAGCAAGTTCGGGGTGCGCGGCTTCACCGAGGCGCTGCGCGCGGAGGTGCTCGCCGCTGGGCAGCCGGTGGGCGTGACCGTGGTGCACCCCGGTGGGGTGCGGACGAGCATCGCGACGTCCGCGCTGGAGCACGCCAAGGCGTCCGGCCACCGCGTGAGCGCGGCAGAGGAGGCCCAGCAGAGGCGGTACAACGAGAAGCTGCTGCGGATGCCGCCGGAGCAGGCGGCGCGGATCGTCGTCGACGGGGTCGAGGCGGGTCGACCGCGGGTGCTGGTCGGGCGTGACGCGAAGCTCGTCGACGCCGTCGTGCGCCTCGTGCCGGCGCACTACCCGGCGCTCGTGGCGCGGCTGGCTCGCCGCACCTCCCGCTGAGACGACGGGAACGGTTCACGAGGCCGGCACGAGCACCGGGTCCGCGCGGAGGTTGACCGAGACGGACCGCAGCAGGGGCTCGGCGCCGGGAGCGACGCGGAGCTCGTCGCCCTCGGCGAGGAGGCCCCACGCGCGCAGCTCGGTGACGTGCTCCAGGACGACCCGGTCCACGTGCTCGGAGACGAGGTCGTCAGGTCGCAGCGCGCTCAGGAGGCCGAGCGGCCAGGGGTTCTCCTCGACGGAGGTCGCGAGCATCGTCGCGAGGGCGTGCCGGACGTGGTCTCCCAGCACGTGCTGGGCGGACACGTAGCGGGCGGTGCACTCGACGGCCGCGGCGACGACGAGGGCGCGGGCCCAGGCGCGTTCCTCCGGGTCGACGGCGGTCCAGCCGAGGACGTCCGGGCCGCGCTCCAGCCCCTCCTCGGTCAGCGAGACCAAGCCCCACCGCGTGCAGGCCATGGACAGCACGCGAGCACGCCAGCGCTCGACGGCGGTGCACCCGATGGGTGCGACGCCGAGGCGCGCGGAGAGCGCGGCCTCCGACGGGAGGGGGGCGTCCTCGGTGGGGTCGGTGTGCGGGTCGAGCTCACCGTCGAGGTCGTCAGGGTCGTCGCACTCCCCGACCCACTCCAGGAAGCGGCTCACGAGGTCGACCAGCGGGAGCTGGTCGAGGAACTGCTGGAAGGCCGGGTCCTCGGCGGCGCGGTGCAGCACGAGGAGGGCGTCGTCGTTGGAGACGAAGGGCTCAGCCCGTTGCGGGTGGCCGTCCTCAGGAGCCTGACGCTGCCGCGGGATGCTCGGGCGCGGGCGCCGCCGAGCGGCGGTGCGGCGAGCGGCGGACTTCGTGTGGCGGCGGCGTGATCGCGGGCTCATGTCCGCACTGTGCCGGGCGGTGAGACCGCGGTGAGCGGCACGAGGACCCCCTGTGGACAACCTCGGTCCTCGTCCCGGTGGGACCTGCGTGTGGGCGCATCAGGCAGCCGGGAGGTCGTCGAACAGGCACGGCTCCTCACCGTCGTCCGGCGCCGGATCGGGTGGCACGTCGCTGAAGGCGACCTGGGTCCAGTCAGGCGACCACGGCACCGCTGCGTGCGGCCCGCTGGGAGCGGGTCGTCCATCCGGTGGCCAACCCACCCATGCGGGCAGCACGTCGGCCAGCAGCCGGTGCACCCACGCCGGCAACCCACCCTCACCGGGCCCGCCGGAAGCGCCGGTGCTGCCACAGGTGCCGGAGCCGTCAGGGGTGCCGGGGTCATCGTCGGGGTCCAGCAGCGCCTGGGGGCTGACGCGGTAGGTGTGCCCGGTCGGTGAGGTCCACACCACCCCGTCCCCCGGCGCCGGGCCGGGCACTGTCCCGCCAGGTCCGGGTGGTCCGGTCCGCTGCACCGCCACGCTCCACCCGTGCCCGGGCCGGGCGTGCTCGCCGGTCTGCTTGAGCAGGTGTTCCACCTGGGCCAGCAGCTGCAGATTCGTCGCCTCCGTCGACCCACCAGCGCGGTCATCGGTGTGGCTGCCGGGGTGGTTGCCGGGGTGGTTGCCGGGGTGGTTGCCGTGGTCGTAGGGCTGGACGTGGTCCAGCTGGCCGCCCCCGGCGCTGCCCCCACCACCACCCCCACCGGCTGGGCCGTGATCCAACCCGACAGGACGGGTCGAGGACGGCATCGTCGAGGACCACCACCGCAACCCCACCAACCGCGCCAACGCCGTCGAGGACCGCCACGCGCCCTCCTCCACCGCGACCGCCGCACCACACACCGGGTCTGCCAGCACCCGGCGCCACAACCCGTCCGCCGCGATCCGCAGCGCCGCGACCGCACCGACCGGGCCGTACCCGGCCAGCTGCGCCCCTATCGTGGAGACACCGGCCAACACCGTCCACGGCAGCACCAGGTGCACCACCGGCTTGGACGCCGCCGTGCGCGCCACCGGGTACCACGTACCCGCCACCCCGGAGGTTCCGGAGATCTCCAACGCCGCGGTCGCCCACTCGCGCAGCGCCGCGATGCGGTGCTGGTCCAAGCTGCCCACCGCCGCCCGCTCGAAGGGGCGTCCCTGCTCCTTCGCCGCGGCGCGCTCGGCGGCGCGGGCCTGCTCCTGACGGCGACGGGCACGCGCGTCCATCGCCGCAGTGATCACCGCGATGTCCTCCGCAGGTCCGCGCAGCTGCAACGCCGCTTGCCCGTCGGGCTCGCTCCAGCGCGCGGTCGAGCACGCCGCACGGGCCTTCAGTGCGCGGCGTTGAGCAGCGTCAGCGTCAGCGCGGTGCACCGCGGTGTTCAGCCGCTTGGTCCACGCCCGCCGGTTCGGCCCCAACCCCGCACCCGCCGTCGGACGCGACGCCGCGGGCTGCTCCTGGCGGCCGCTGCCCTCTTCCTCGCTCTCCCCGGTCTGGGCCAGGTCCTGCCCGGCACCTGCGGCCGACCAGGCCGAGGTGCCAGTGGCCTTGCCCAGCAGCTCCCGGCGCACCGCCGCCGCGACCTGCTCGGCGTGCGCCGCAGCCGCTGCCTCAGCCTCGGCGTCGACCTGGGCCTGGTCAGCCGCCGCCCGCGCGCGGACCTCCTCACCGGTCAGCGGGGCCTGCCCGGCCTGCGCGCGGGCAGCGTCCTGCGCAGCCCGGGCGTCCTTGACCGTCTGCTCTCGGGCGGCCGCCTCCCGTTCCAGGGCGGACAGGTAGGAGGTGGTGCGCACCGCGGACAGCTGCTCCAGCAGCCACGAGCCCGCCCCCGCGCCCAGCGCCCCAGCGGCCATCGCTGCGGCCACGTCCCGGTGAGCACCGACCGCTGCCAGGCCCCGCTCGACGAGGGCCTCCGCCGCGAGCGAGCCGATGCCGAGCCGGGCACACAGCTCCGAGGGGGCGGTGGAGCGGATCCGGGTGGCCCACGGGCGGCCCTAGCCGTCACGGGCGCTCGCCGCGCGGGCCTCGGCGACGTCAGCCTCGGCCTCAGCCTGGCGGCGGGAGGCGAAGACCCCCGCGAGCTGGTCACGCCGCGCGGCCAGCGCCGCGATCTGGCGCTCGCACGCCGCGACCGCCTCCACCAGCTCAGCGTCCGAGACCCCGGTGCAGGTGCTGTCTGCGGCTGCGGTGTCGGTGGGGCAGCAGGCGGACTCGAGGTCGGTCGCCAGGTCCGCCCACAGCTCCTCGACCGCTGTCACCAGACCGACCCCGGGGGTCCGCGCCGCCCACTCCAGCGCCACCTGGTCACGCACCCCGACCAGGCACGCCTCCGGCAGCAGCACCGGCCCAGCCGGTCCCTCCTCCTGCACGTCGGCCAGCGCGGTCACGGGCTCAGCGGCGTCCGCCGGGGAGGCTCCCTCGTCGTCGTCCTCGTCCTGCTGCTCGAGGCCCAGCACGTGGAGCTGGGGGTCGAGCTCGTACCCGTCAGGGTGCGCCGCGACACGCCACCACAGGGACGCGGCGACGCGCGCCTCCAGCAGCGAGACCGACGTCGAAGCCATGCCCACATGTGATCACCCACCACCGACACCCCGTCCCGACCTGCGCGTTCGCGCCACGACCCCACCTCACCGAGGCTGGAGCGGTGAAGCCGGTCACCAACGAGGCGATGCTCATCACCTACGCCGACAGCCTCGGCGGAGACCTGCGCCAGCTGCACGAGCTGCTCGACGGCGAGCTGGTCGGTGCCTTCGGCGGGGTGCACGTGCTCCCGTTCTACCCGTCCTCGGGAGACCGCGGCTTCGCCGTCGTCCACTACGACACCGTCGACCCCCGCTTCGGCACCTGGGACGACGTCGAGCGCCTCGCCGACGAGTACACCGTCATGGCCGACTTCATGATCAACCACGTGAGCATCCGGTCGGCCGAGTTCCAGGACTACCTCGCCCACGGCGACGACTCCCCCTACCGCGAGATGTTCATCCGCTGGGACGAGTTCTGGCCCGGCGGCTCCCCCACCGCCGACGACCTGGACGCCCTCTACAGCCGCCGCGAGGGCGGCCCGGTCCGCACCTTCACCCGCGCCGACGGCACGGACGTGCAGCTGTGGAGCACGTTCTTCGCCGAGCAGGTCGACGTCGACCCCTTCGCCGAGGCCACCCAGGCCTACTACCGCCGCACCCTCGGCCGCCTCGCGCAGCTGGTCCCCATCGTCAGGTTCGACGCCGTCGCCTACGCCTCCAAGCGCCCCGGCACCAGCTGCTTCTTCGTGGAGCCGGAGATCTGGCGGGTTTTCGACATCGGCACCGAGCCGCTGCGGGAGGCCGGTACGCAGGTGCTCCCTGAGGTCCACGAGCGCTACGAGCTGCAGCTGGCCATGGCCGAGCGCGGCCTGTGGGTCTACGACTTCGCCCTGCCGATGCTCACCCTCCACGCCCTCATGACCGGGCGCACCGACCGCCTCGCGCACTGGCTCCGCATCTGCCCCCGCCGGCAGTACACGACCCTCGACACGCACGACGGCATCGGCGTGGTCGACGTCGCCGGGCTCCTCAGCGAGGACGAGGTCGACCTCGTCAGCGAGCGCGTCAGCGCGGTCATCGCCGACAGCCGCCACCTCGTCCGCGGCCGCGAGCCGGTCATCCGCCGCAGCGGTCAGCAGGCACGCCGCTACCAGCTCATGTGCACCTTCCACGACGCACTGGGCGACGACGACGCCCACCTGCTCGCCCGCGTGCTCCAGCTCTTCGTGCCGGGGATCCCGCAGGTCTACTACGTGGGCGCGCTCTTCGGCGGCAACGACCTGGAGGCCCTGGCAGCGGTCGGTGACCCCCGCGCCATCAACCGCCACGACTACACGGTCGAGGAGGTCCGCGAGCGCGTCGCGCTGCCGCACGTGGCGCTCTTCCTCGACGTCCTGAGGTGGCGCAACCGGTGCGCCGCCTTCGACGGGGAGCTCACCGTCACCGAGACCGGCGAGCCCGGTGGCCTGCTGCTTCGCTGGACCCGTGGCGGCGACGTCGCCGAGCTGCGCGCCGACCTGCTCGCGCGGACCTGGGAGATCACCGCGACGACAGCGGACCAGGACGACGACGCCGGCGCCCCGGTCACCCTCTTCCGAAGCCTGCGCTCCGGCGACCAGGGATGAGCCGGGGCGGCCGATCTTCACCCCCGGGCATGACGACCATCCGCCGGGGTCCGGCCACGCGCTGACGCCCGCCGAGCGGTCGACCCGGCAGCGTTCGCACCGTGAACGGCACCGCCACGACGAGCCCTCCCCGCGCCACGACGAGCACGGCTGACCGCCCAGGCCTGCGCGCAGCACCGCTGCTCGCCGTGGCGGTCGGCGTCGGGCTGGCGTGGGGTGCGGCGACGTCCGGTCTCCAGACCGTGCTGCCGTGGCCGTTCGCGGGGCTGGCCAACGCGGTCGGCCCGTGGGTCGCGCCCGCGTTCGTGGTGGGCGCGCTCGGACGCCGCCCGTGGGCCGCGGCGCTGGCGGGCGTGCTCGTGTGCTTCGGGGAGGTCGCCGGCTACTACGTCACCTCCGACCTCAGGGGTTTCGGCGTGAACCCCTTCTGGGTGGTGCTGTGGGCCGGGACCGGCGTGCTGGGTGGACCGGTGCTGGGGCTCGCCGGGTGGGCGTGGCGGCGCGCGGCGTCCCTGCGCCTGGCGGCGCTGGGAGCGGCGCTGCTCGGCGGGGTCTTCCTGGCGGAGGGCGCAGTCACCTACGCCTACTACCTCGGCTACGTCGGTGACGCCGTCGTGTTCTGCACGCTCGGGGCGCTCCTGGTGGCGGTGCTCGGCGCCACCGCGGGGGCTGCGCGGAGCGCCCGCGCCCGAGGTGTCGGCGCAGCGGCGGCGTGGCTGCTGCTGGTGCTGCCGCTGGGTGTCGCCGGCGAGCTGGTGCTGCACAGCGTCCTCAGCTGAACCGGCCGTCTCAGGCGAGGGCGTGCACCCACGCGACGAAGCCACCGACGACCACGGCGAGGAACCCCAGGCGGGTGACCACGTACTCGGTCTTCGACGGAGCAGGACGACGACGAACGCGCCGCTCCTGAGACGCCCGTCCTGTCGCCACCTCGCGCCTCGGCTGCGAGAAGGCCGGGGCAGCTGCGGCCGTCGGAGCGGACGAGGTCGACCCGAGCGACGCCACCGACACCGGCGCCGTGCGCTGCTCCCACGCGGAGGCTGTCAGCACCGAGGGTGACGTCGCACCGGCGAGCAGCTTGCGGAGCTGGGCGGCGACCGCGCGGACGTCGTCGTCGTCGAGGCGGCGGGGCAGGGAGCGCAGGTGGTCCGCCAGGTGCGCGTCACCGACCGCCACCACCCCTGCCTCCACGGGGGTGGGCGCGAGCGCGTGGTCGACGAGGCAGAGCACGGAGCTCACCGCCGTGCGGTGCTCCGGGCGCAGCAGCGAGGCGACGTCGGACGCTGCCCGCGCGGCAGCCTCGCACTCCCGCGTCTTGCGCCAGGTGCTCGCGCGCAGCACGTGACCGGTGACGCGGACGGGTCCGGCCCACTTCTTGGCGTCGACCACCACCACCCCGCCCGGCCCGACGGCGACGTGGTCGAGGTTGGCCTGCGGACGGCCGGGCCAGTGGACGTCGTGCAGGAGCACCCAGCCGTCGGCGCCCAGCACCTCGAGCTGCGCCGCCGTCCGCTGCTCCCCCTCGGCACCGGCGGCCCACTGGTGCAGCTGCGTCTCGAGGTTGGCGATCTCCACCTGGGTGCGCGCGAGCAGCTCGCGCTTGTCCGCCAGCCGCTGCTCGATCGCCTCGACGCGCTGCGCGGCACGGCCCCCCGGAGTCACCACCTCTGCACTCTCGACAGACGGGCGCGTGATCGGCAACAAGGTCACCCGGACGCCAGCCGCCGGGCCGTCGCGGCGTCGAAGGACCAGTCGGCGGGCAGGTCCCACTCGCCGTCCCACTCCTCCCACTCCTCGTCGGTGAGGTCGAGCTCCAGCTCCCGCTCGTCGAGTGCCTCACCGCGCACGTACCAGGCGACGGCGGCGTACTCGCTCTCGCAGGTCGTCACCGCGTGCACCACCACCGACGGATGTGCAGCGCTGAGCGCGCGGAACACCTCGGCGGGGTGGGAGTAGGCGGTGGCGAGCTCGTAGACGAGGCGGTCGTCGGACTCGTGCTCCAGGGACGAGTGCTCTTCCGGCCGACTGGTGCCCCACAGCTCGAGGGCGCGGTCCCCGTCCCAGGCGTCGAGCGACATGCCGGTGGGGACGACGGCCTCCAGGGAGAACGCCCGGGCGGTGGTCCTCACCCGCGGACGCCCGCGCTGCTCCCCCACCGCGTGGAGCCACGCCCGCAGCCCGTGGCCGGTGCTCTGCGCCGCCGGCGCCGCGACGTGTGCCTTGACGGCCGCGAGGGCCGCCGGGTCCGCAGACCACACCGTGACCGTCGAGCCGGCGAGGTTCGGCATGCCGCGGAGTGTGTCAGCGACCTCCGACAGTGCCCGCGCTCCTGGCGTCGAGCACTGCGGCCGCCGCCTCCACCCCACCGTCGGCGAGGGCGACGACGACGGCGTCGACCAGCGCCCTTGACTCGCGCTCCTGCTGCTCCGACACCTCTGGGACCCGGCCCCTCCACAGCAGTCCCCGGCGCCGGCGCGGGGGGCGGCGGGCGAGCTCCGCGCGCTCCAGCAGGCCGAGCAGCTCGTCGACGGCGTAGACGACCCCGTCGAGGGCTTCGTCGTCGTCGGTGGTGTCCTCGCGGTAGGGCCACAGCTCGCGCTGCAGCCACGGGAGGTCACGCCGTCCCTCCAGCACCTGCCGCGCCATCCACGGCGCGGCGGTCCGGCGG
Source organism: Streptomyces sp. NP160 (assembly GCF_006335115.1). Classification (GTDB taxonomy): domain Bacteria; phylum Actinomycetota; class Actinomycetes; order Actinomycetales; family Quadrisphaeraceae; genus Quadrisphaera. Next base: position 91,227 of record NZ_VDMJ01000004.1, on the reverse strand, counting down.
GCACCGACCACAGGGGTGGCGACGCCGAGCTCGGCCAGGGCGAGAGGCCACAGATCGCTGACCTCGCGCTCGACTCCGCCCAGCCCGGCCAGCTCGGCGAGGCGCTCACCGCCGAGCCCGGCCGCCACCCAGTGCGCTGCCCACCACGGGCGGAGTCGGAGGTCGGCCAGTTCGAGCGAGACCAGTGCCGCGCCCAGCTCGGGGTCAGGCACGGGCTCGGACACCACGCCACGGTAGCCGCGTGATCAGCGGGAGGGCTTCGCCTCGCTCGACCACTGCGCGCCGCACGCGCGGCAGGCCGTGTCGACCCACGGCCTCGGTGGAGGCTGCAGAGGGCGGCTGCTCCCGACGGCGTCGTCGCAGTCGGTCGGCGTCCGCGCCGTGGGGCTCGGACTGCCCAGCACCATCCGGACGCCCTCACGCTCCCCGCAGCCGGGGCAGAGGAGCAGCACGGCCATCACGTCATGGTGCCCCGCAGGGGCAGCCGCTGCCAGGCTGGTCCGGTGACCGCCGACGACGGCCCACCCACGGGCTGGGTGCTCGAACGCGAGGTCGGCAGCGCGAGCGGGCGGTGGCACGTGGTGGCCGAGTGGCCGGTGCTGCAGTTCGACGAGGACGAGCACGGGACCTTGGTGGGCGCTCACCGCGCTGCTCCGGTGACGAAGCCCGGCGGCACGACCACGTCAGGCTCGAGCCACCCGGTGCCCCGTGGGTCGTCTGCGTCCGGGGCCGCAGTCAGGCGATGCTGATACTCAGCGTCAGACGCTCGCTGCCGAGGCCGCCTGCACCACGTCGGCCGGTAGTGGCCGATGCAGCTTCCACGTGATCGCCATCGGCCGCTCCCCGCGGTGATCCACGTACGCCGCAGTCCCGAGGCACAGGAACGGCGGCGTCCCCATCTCCCCCTTCGGCGCCTCACGCGTGAACAGCACGACGTGCGATCCAGCCACCTGGTGCTCGGTGTACCGCCGCCCCGTCGGCGACTGCGGCGACGTCGCGTTCTGGCTCTCCCAGTGGAAGAGCTTCGGCGAGAGCGCGTAGTCGCGGTACATGGTGGTCGGGGTGAAGGCGCGCTCGTCCTTGCGCAGGTTGATCAGCAGCGCGTCCACCGCCGTCCGCTCGCACCACGCCACCCCGCTGACGTGGCCGGCGGTCGAGCGCTTCTGGTCGGCGTAGTCGAATCCCGCGAGCAGCTCGTCGCGCCGGTACGTCGCGTGGCTCAGCACCGGCAGGTGCGCCAGCGCCGGTCCCAGCGGCCTCGGCACGTGCCGCGCCCGCTCCACCGCCCCTGCCATCAGCTGCTGCACCTCCGCCACCACCGCGGGGTGCAGCCGCAGGTAGGCGAAGCCCTCCTCGTAGCTGCCGAACCCGCCGCGGTTCGGCCACAGCGTGAAGAAGAGCATCCGCGCGAGCCGCTGGTCGCGATCACCCAGCTCTTCGTAGGGCACCGCGCCTGGAGCCACGAAGCGCGCGTAGGCACGGGCGCGCTCGTCGTCGTCGACGTGGACCAGGGCCGCCACCCGCTTGAGCAGCGCAGCCTCCCCCGGACCGCCCTGCGGCGTCGACAGGCCAGCCGCACGGAGCAGACCGGTCCAGCTGCCGTAGGTGCCGCGGTCGCGGTAGACGTCGGCGGCCTCCCGGCCACTGTCGTCGAGGTACTCCTGCAGCGTCGGCACCCGACCGGCGGAGGCGTAGCTGCGGACGTCGGCCAGCAGCTCCTCCTTCGCCATCCGCAGGGACGAGCGCACGTTGGACAGCACGATCTGCTGGCTCACCGCATCGAGCACCAGCTGCGATCCAGGCGGCAGGTACGGGAAGCCCTGCTCGAGCTGCGCCTCCAGCTGCGAGCGGGTCGCACCGGTCAGCGCGCGGTAGCGCACGTCGAAGCGGTACTCGGCGCGGTGCTGCCCGATGAAGTCGAGCACCGTCAGCACCGCCTTCTTCGGCGCCCGCCGCAGACCACGTCCGAGCTGCTGCAGGAAGACGGTCGCCGACTGCGTGGGGCGCAGCAGCAGGAGCGTGTCGACGTCGGGCACGTCGAGGCCCTCGTTGAAGAGGTCGACGGCGAACAGGCACCGCACGTCGCCGTCCTTGAGCGCCCGGAACGCCTGCTCGCGCTCGTGGGCCGGAGTCGCTCCGTGGACGGCGAGCGCCGGGATGCCGTCCTCGCTGAAGCGCCGCGCCATGTACTGCGCATGCGCCACAGAAACGCAGAAGCCGAGCGCTCGCATGCTCATCACGTCAGTGACGCGGTCTCGCAGGGTCTTCAGGACGATGCGGGTGCGGGCGTCGTTGCCCGTGTAGACGTCGGACAGGCCGTTGAGGTCGTATCCCGCCCGCCGCGCGTAGTCGACGCGGGTGAGGTCCGTGCCGTCATGCACACCGAAGTAGTGGAACGGGCACAGCAGGTCAGCCTCGAGCGCCGTCCAGAGCCGCAGCTCGAAGGCCGTCCGCCCCTCGAAGTAGCTGCGGACGTCGATGCCGTCACCACGCTCCGGCGTCGCCGTGAGCCCGAGCAGCTCGGCCGGACGCAGGTGGTCGAGCAACCGCCGGTAGCTGGAGGCGTCAGCGTGGTGGAACTCGTCGACGACCACGACGTCGAAGCGGTCAGGGTCGAGCAGCGCGAGGCGCTGCGGGGTGAGCGACTGGATGCTGGCGAACACGTGCCGCCACTGCTCGGCCGTGTACTCGCCGACGTGCAGCTCGCCGAAGGATCCGTCCTTGAGCACCTCGCGGTAGGTGCGCAGCGACTGCTCGAGGATCTCCTTGCGGTGGGCGACGAAGAGCAGCTTCGGCTCACCGCGCCGCTCGGCGAGCCACTGCTCGCGGATCCGGCGGAAGTCGAGCGCGGCGACCACGGTCTTACCCGTGCCGGTAGCCGCGACGACGAGGTTGCGGTGCCGGTCGTGGACGGTCCGCTCGACGTCGAGCGCTTCCAGGATCTCCACCTGGTGCGGACGCGCCTGCACGTCGAGCCCAGAGACGGGGACGACGAGCGTGGTCCTAGGCCCTCCGCCCTGCTCGACGAGGGCGCGGTCGAGCAGCTCGGCGTCGCGGTCGGGGTCGTAGTCGCGGAAGCCGGCGTCGTTCCAGTAGGTGTCGAAGGTCGCCTCGAACTTGCGGACCAACGTGGGCGTGGCGACCGAGGAGATGCGGACGTTCCACTCCAGGCCGTCGACCAGGGCCGACTTCGACAGGTTCGAGCTGCCGACGTACCCGGTGTCGAAGCCTGACCCGCGGCGGAACAGCCAGGCCTTGGCGTGCAGCTTGGTGCTCTGCGTCTCGTAGCGGACCTTGACCTGCGCGCCGTACCGGCGGACCAGTGCGTCGAGGGCCTTGCGCTCGGTGGCGCCGCAGTAGGTGGTGGTGATGACGCGCAGCGGACGACCGCGCTCGGCGAGCTCCGTGAGGGAGTCTTCGAGCACACGGATGCCGTGCCAGCGGACGAAGGCGCACAGCAGGTCGACGTGGTCAGCGCTGGCCATCTCAGCGCGCAGCTCGGCACCCAAGTTGGGCTCGCCGTGGCTGTTGGTGAGCAGGGCGACGTCGGAGAGCGGCGTCACCGGGCGGTGGCGTGGCCAGCCCTCCCCCAGCCCGACGAGGCGCAGGGCGAGGAGCTGCTCGATCTGGCTGACGTGGTCGTCCTCAGGCGCGCCGACGAGGTCGAGGACGCGGTTGACCAGGCTGGCGCGCTTCTCGGGCTTGGCACTGGCGAGGGCTCGCTGGACGGCGACGGCCACGTGGCGAGCGAGGACCTCTGGAGCTGCCGCGTCAGGGACTGCACCGTGCTCCGCGACGAGGTCCGAGGCCTCGAGCGCCCGGTGGAGCCGCTGCGTGAGCAGGGCCTCGTAGGCACCAGGCGGCGTCGCGGCGGTCACGCCCAGCAGCTTCACACGCCAATGGGGGACGTGAACGCCTCTTCGATCCGTTCACGGTGATCACCCGGTCGAGCTACCGTGCGTGACGCGGCCCGACAAGCTTCCTCACCGGCTGTGCCGATGCCTGGACACGCTTCCACCCGCACGACTCGCTTCGTGCTGCCCTGGGGGAAGTCCACGTGCCGTTGGTCCGGACATCGGCGTCGTCATTGCTGCTCGACGCTGGTACAGACTCGTTCATCGAGCAGATGATCCGAGCAGGCCTCCACGCGCGCCTCGGCCGGGCTTCCACGGCAGAGCAGACGTCGTGGCGCTCGAGCTTGCCGGTACTAGCCCGCGACCTCGCCGATGCTGGGCTCGGTCAGGTCGAGGTGCTCGTGGAGCACACGCTGCCGCTGACCAGCAAGCGAGCCGACGTGATCCTCGCCGGGGTCCACCCGAAGACGCGGGAGCCTTCGTACGTCGTCGTCGAGCTGAAGCAGTGGTCGCGGGCGACCACCTTCGAGGGAGATCCGCACCTGGTCGACGTGGCGGGCATGCCCGGCGGTCCGAAGCTGCACCCTGTGGCACAAGTGCGCGGCTACTGGGAGTACCTCACCGACTTCCTCGTGGCGCTCGCCGATCAGCGAGACGCCCTGGTCGGCGCCGCCTACCTCCACAACGCCCACGACCCGTCCGCAGTCAGCGATCTCAACTCATACCCCATGGACGCTCGTGGACGGCTCTTCACCGGGGCCGAGCGAGGTTCATGGCTGGACTTCCTGCGGTCCCGGCTCGACGGGAGCGTGAGCGGTGTCGCCAGCGCCGACCACCTGGTGAGGTCGCGGGTGGCGCCGAGCAAGCAGCTGCTCGCCGTCGCCGCCGCCGAGGTGCGAGAGCGCGAGCAGTTCCGGCTGCTGGACGAGCAGGAGCTGGCCGCGCGGCTCGTCCACCATGAGGTGCGCCGCGCGCGTGAGTCCGACCACAAGCGAGTGGTCGTGGTCAGCGGAGGGCCCGGTAGCGGCAAGAGCGTCATCGCGCTGTCGCTGCTCGGGGAGCTGGCCCGTGAGCAGCGCACCGTTCTCCACGCCACGGGCTCGCAGTCCTTCACGCAGACCATGCGACGTGTGGTCGGCCGGGGCTCGACGCGGACCCAGAAGCTCTTCAAGTACTTCAACGACTTCATGACCGCCGAGAAGAACGGCTTGGACGTCCTGATCCTTGACGAGGCGCACCGCATCCGGCAGACCTCGGCGAACCGGTGGACCCGTGCACAAGATCGGACAGGAAAGGCGCAGGTCGACGAGTTGTTGGCTGCCGCGCGCGTGCCGGTCTTCCTCCTCGACGAGCACCAGGTGGTTCGCCCCGGCGAGATGGGTTCGTTGCACGAGATCACGTCGCACGCCGAGGCGGCCAACTTCGAGGTGGTGCACGTCAACCTCGATGGCCAGTTCCGGTGCGGCGGATCACAGGTCTACCTCGACTGGGTCCTGCGTGTGCTCGGTCTCCGCGAAGGCGGACCGGTGCCGTGGACCGGGGATGACCTCTCACCGTTCGAGGTCAGAGTGGCCGACTCACCCGAGGAGATGGAGGCGTTCCTCGCCGAGAAGCGGCGAGAGCGGGACGGCAAGCCCGGCTACAGCGCCCGGATGGCGGCCGGCTACTGCTGGCCGTGGTCCGATCCGGTCGACGGGCAGCTGGTACCCGACGTGCGGATCGGATCGTGGGCTCGACCGTGGAACGCCAAGGGCGAGCGCCGCGTCGGCGAAGCGCCTCCGTCTCCCCTCTGGGCGACGGAGGACGGCGGATTCAGCCAGGTCGGCTGCGTCTACACGGCTCAGGGCTTCGAGTACGACTGGTCCGGCGTCATCCTTGGGCCAGATCTGGTGTGGCGCGACGGGCGGTTCACCACGGTGCGGTCGGCGAACAAGGACCCGATGTACCGGAGCGCCAAGTCCGTCGACGACACCGCCTTTGATCGCCTCGTCCGGAACACCTACAAGGTGCTCCTCACTCGCGGCATGGTCGGGACGGTCCTCTACTCGGTGGATCAAGAGACCCGCGAGGCGTTCAGGCAACTGATCCGCTGACGTCAGGCGCCGAGCATCTCCCTGGCCATGCGAGCGATCTCCCTCGTCGCCGGTGACAGCACGGCGCCCCGGCGGCTGACCAGCGCCACCGTGTCGTACAGCGGCTCCGCGAACGGCACCACGCGCAGCCCCTCGGGGAACACCGCCGACTGCGTCACCGCCCGCGCCACGAACGTGTCCCCCAGCCCCCGCGCCACCAGCCGCAGGGCCGTCTCGACGTGCTCCACCTCGATGCTCGCCTCCAGCGACAGCCCCGCCAGCTGCGCCCTCTCGGCCAGCTGGCGGCGGGTGGGGTCGCGCCAGCCGTAATGCGCGTCGTAGAGCACCAACCGCGCCGCGGCCACGTCGGCGATCGACACCGGTCTCGCCGCCCGCGCCGGGTCAGCACTCACCCACAGCACCTCGTCGCGCAGCAGCGGCACCACGTCCAACCCGTCGTCGTCGACGGGCAGCACGGCGAGCCCCGCCTCGAGCTCACCGGAGACCACGGAGGCCGCCACCTCCACCGAGTTCTGCCCGACGAACCTCGCCCGCACCGCGGGGTAGCGCGTGTGGAACTGCTCCACCAGTCCGGCCAGTGCGTAGTGGTCGGCGTTGCGCAGCAGCCCGAACGACGCCGTCCCACCACCGAGCGCCCCCAGCGCCGCGACCGCTCGCGCCCCAGCGTCGGCAGCCGTCACCGCCTGCTCCGCGTACGGCGCCAATTCACGACCCGCCGCCGTCACTACCAGCCGGCGTGCCCCGCGGACGAACAGCTCGCCGCCGGACTCCTCCTCCAGCCGGCGCACCAGCTCCGACACCGACGCCTGCGTCATGCCGAGCTCGCGCGCCGCGCCCGTGAAGCTCCCCGTCCTCAGCGACGCCAAGAACGCCCGCAGCTGCACCAACGTCACGAGCGCCAGTATCCACAGGTCAACCCTGTGCTTCATACAAGACGTCGCCCTCTTGTCCTGGTGATGCGTGTCTCCCTACCGTCGCCGACGTGCTCTCCACGCCTGCTGTCCTCACCTCCCTCGCCGGCCGCTTCACCACCCTGAAGGCTCCCGCCGTCGACGCCCCGCCCGCCCAGCACGACCCCGCCGTCGCCAGCCGCGTCCGCCAGATGCTGCTCGACATCGAGGCGGGGGGCATGGACGCCGTGCTCAAGCACGCCGCGGAGCTGGACCGCTGGGACGGCCGCGACGTCGAGCTCTCCCCCTCCGACATCGCCAAGACCGCTGACGCGCTCCCCCGTGACCTCCGCGAGGCCATCGAGCTCGGCGCCCGCCGCACCCAGGCCTTCGCGAAGGTCCAGCGGAGCCACCTCGTCGACGTCGAGACCGAGCTCGAGCCGGGCCTCGTCGTCGGACACCGCTACATCCCCGTCGGCCGCGTCGGCGCCTACCTGCCCGCCGGCCGGTTCCCGCTGACCGCGAGCGCGTTCATGACGGTCGGCGTCGCGAAGGCCGCTGGCGTCGGCGACGTCGTCGCCTGCACCCCGCCCCAGCCGGACGGCAAGGCGAACCCGGCGGTCGTCTACGCCGCGCACGTGTCCGGCGTCGACAGGGTCTTCGTGCTCGGCGGCGTGCAGGCGCTCGCCGCGATGGCGTTCGGCCTGGTCGGTGACGGTCCCGTCGACATGCTGGTCGGCGCGGGCAACGCCTACGTCGCCGAGGCCAAGCGGCAGCTGTTCGGCCGCGTGGCCATCGACCTGCCCGCCGGGCCCAGCGAGGTGGCCGTCATCGCCGACGAGACCGCCGACCCGGTGCTCGTCGCCGCGGACCTGCTCGGCCAGGCCGAGCACGGCCCCACCTCTCCCGCCGCGCTGGTCACCACCTCACGCGAGCTGGGCGTCGCGGTCGTCGCGGAGATCGAGAAGCAGCTCGCCACGCTTGCCACCCGCGACATCGCCGGACCGGCCTGGCGCGACTTCGGCTCGGTGCTCGTCGCCGACGACCGCGAGACCGCCGCCACCCTCATGGACGACCTCGCCCCCGAGCACCTGGAGGTCCAGACCGCCGACGACGACTGGTACCACGCCCGGCTGCGCAACTACGGCTCCCTCTTCATCGGGGAGGCCTCCACGGTCGCGTACTCCGACAAGGGCATGGCCGGCACCAACCACGTGCTCCCCACCGCTGGCGGCGCCAAGCACAGCGCCGGCCTGTCGGTCTCGCGCTTCCTCAAGCCGCTGACCTACCAGCGCGTGACGAAGGAGGCGACGCCGCTGCTGGCCAGGGCCGTGCAGGTCATCTCCGACTCCGAGGGCATGGCCGCCCACAGCGCGACCGCCACCCTGCGCACCGCCCGCTGGGACGCCTGACCCCTCCCTCCACGACGCACTGCCATTCCCTGAAGACCTGCAGAGACCCCTGGGGGCCCCGCGATGTCCAGCACCACCACACCTCCCACGACGACGGGCGGTGGTCTCAAGCGCGAGCTCAAGGTCGCCGACGCCGCCGCCTTCTCCATCGGCCTCATGGGCCCGGTCGGCGTCATGGCGCTGCTCGGCGCCGGCGCCGCGAACATCCTCGGCCCGGGCGCGACGTGGGCCTTCGTCTTCGCGCTCATCGCCGTCTCGCTGGTCGCCTACGGCTTCGTGAAGCTGTCGCGCCACATCTCCCACACCGGCTCGGTCTACGCCCTGGTGGGCGTGACGCTCGGCCCGCGCGCCGGCTTCCTCGCCGGGTGGGCGCTGTTCTTCGCCTACGTCACCATCGGCGCCGGCTCGGGCATCGAGATCGGCTTCTTCCTCGACCAGCTGCTCGCTAGCCTCGGTGCCGGCTTCAGCATCGACTACGCGATCGTCTTCGTCGTCGTGCTCGCCCTCGTGGCGCTGCTGTCCCGGCGCGAGGTGCACGTCATCACGCGGTCGCTGCTCATCGCCGAGCTGGTCGGCGTGGCGCTCGTGACGCTGCTCAGCGTGGTCATCCTCGTGCGCCTCGGCACGGGCACAGCCCCCGAGGGTCGCGAGCTCAGCTGGGACTTCCTCAGCCTGCCCAGCGGGACCGGCGTCGCCGTCATCGCCGCGGCCGCCGTGTTCGGCTTCCTGGCGTTCGCGGGCTTCGAGGGCGCCGCCGCGCTCGGTGAGGAGACCGAGCACCCCAAGCGCGACATCCCCCGCGCCCTGAAGATCGCGATCGCGGTGGTCGGGGCGTTCTACCTGCTGTCGATCGTCGCGCAGTCCCTCGGCTACGGCACCGACGAGCAGGGCGTCACCACCTTCACCGGCGCCGCCGCCCCCTACAACGACCTCGGCCGCGCCTACGTCGGCGCCTGGCTCGGCGACCTGCTCACCATCGCCGCCATCGTCAGCCTCTTCGCCATCTTCCTCGGGACCGTCTCGGCGGCCGGCCGCATCCTCTACGCCCTCGGCCGCGACTCCGGCAGCTCGCGCGGCATCGCCCGCCTCTCCCCCACTGGCGCCCCGAGCACGGCGCTGGCGGTCGCCGGTGGGCTGGCGCTCGTCGTCGTCGTCATCGAGCGGCTGACCGTGCGCTCCGGTGCGCTGAACGCCACCTTCTACGCGCTGACCATCGGGACCATCGCGCTGCTCGTCGCCTACGTGCTGGCGACCGCCGGCGCCATCCGCTTCCTGTTCTTCCGGGGCGCGAAGAAGGCACCGACGTGGCAGGTGGTGGTGCCGGTGCTCGGTCTCGCGCTGGTCATCTACACGATCTACCGCAACGCCGTCGGCCTCGACGCGCCCTACTCCTGGTTCCCGTGGGTGGTGCTCGCGTGGCTCGTGGTCGGAGCGGCGATCTCCTTCGCGCCCGGGCTCGCCGGCCGGGTCCGCGACAACCTGGAACGCTCGCAGTCATGAGCTCGACGACGACGAGGGTCGCGGCGTGCCAGCTGGCTCCCGCCATCGCCGACCTGCCCGCCAACGCCGAGATGTCGGTGGCGGCGGTGCGGGCGGCGGTGGCGGACGGCGCGGACGTCGTCGTCCTGCCGGAGCTGGTGACGTCCGGGTACGTGTTCTCCTCGCCTGAAGAGGCGCGGACGGTGGCGGTGCAGCCCGACCACGGCGTCTTCGCGGCCTGGGCGGCTGCCTGCACCGGGCGCGACGGAGCCGTGGTGGTCGGCGGGTTCTGCGAGCTTGGCGACGACGGGCTGCTCTACAACAGCGCCGCCGTGGTCGACGCCAGCGGCGTGCGGGCGGTCTACCGCAAGGCGCACCTGTGGGACCGGGAGAAGCTCGTCTTCACCCCCGGCTCGGCAGCGCCGCCCGTGGTGGACACCGCGCACGGGCGGATCGCCGTGATGGTCTGCTACGACCTGGAGTTCCCCGAGTGGACCCGCACCGCCGCTCTGGCCGGGGCGGACCTCATCGCCGTGCCGACCAACTGGCCGCTCGTGCCGCGGCCCGATGGGGAGCGGGTGCCGGAGGTGGTCATCGCGATGGCGGCGGCGCGCGTGAACCACGTGGCGATCGCCTGCGCCGACCGCAGCGGCACCGAGCGCGGGGTGGACTGGAACGAGGGGACGAGCGTCGTCAGCGCGGACGGCTGGGTGGTGTCCGAAGTGGGCACCGGGACCGGGGTGGCGTGGGCCGACCTCGACCTGGCGGCGTCGCGGGACAAGCGGGTGACCGAGCACGCGCACCTCATGGACGACCGCCGCCCCGACCTCTACAGAGCGATCTCACCCACCCTCTGACCCCACCCCCTCGACGATCGAGAAAGTTCGCCTTGCGACGTCCCTGGGCTTCGTTCCCCTTCGGTGGACGAAGCCCACCGGAGTCGGCCAAACGCGTCCCCGGCGAGTCGAGCTCTGTCGACACTGCTTGGCGGAGGGCTGTGAAGACCACGCAGCCCCTCCACTGCCGCGGTGGCGCGGACAGACACCTGGGGGACCCATGGCGCGCTTCAACCCACCACCGAACTGGCCCCGGCCGCCGGCAGGGTGGGAGCCGCCGCCGGGCTGGCGTCCGGACCCGTCCTGGCCGCCGCCACCGCAGGGATGGCCCCTCTTCGTCGACGACGCAGCGACGCTTCACCGAGAGCCCGCTTCTCCGCCACCGCCGACGATGACCACTGCTCCGGCTCCCGATGCGGAAGGGGTTGAGGCACCGGCCGCTCGAGACCACAAGGTCGGCTTCTTCGGCGCCCGCAAGGCGGCGAGGTCGCTCGCCCAGGAGGTCGACCAGCTGCGGGCGGAACTCGACCGCTTGGGCGTGCTCGACATCGTCGAACTCGAACGACGTCGCGACGAGCTGTCCACGGAAGTCGCAGCCTTGACCGCCCGGTCAGCCGAGGAGCTGGCGGCTCACCAGCACCGCCTGGCGGAGGAGACCGAGAAGGCCGGCTACATCCAGCAGCGCAAGGTCGCCGTCCTTGAGCACGAGGTCGAAGAGCTCGCGCGCCGCAAGGCGGACCTGGAACAGCACATCGTGCAGACCGAGGACCTGGCCATCCTCCAGGAAGCCGGCATCTACTCCTACCGGCACCGGCTGGGTGACTCGGTCGCCCACCAGGCGGAGCTGAAGCGCATCCAGGACCAGGCCAAGGCCATGACCCGCCGGGACGGCGGTGCGGTGTCGGCGACCACCAACTGGCAGGTCAACGGTTCAGCCGCCAAGGGCCGCACCATGGTCAACGACATCTCCAAGCTCATGCTCCGCGCCTACAACGCCGAGGCCGACGACCTCGCCCGGACGATGAAGCCGTACAAGCTCGACTCGTCCGTGGAGCGCCTGGAGAAGGTGGTCACCACCATCGAACGGCTGGGCCGCAGCATGAGCATCCGCATCTCGCCCGGGTACCACCGACTCCGCGTCCAGGAGCTGGAGCTGACTGCGGACTTCATCGAGCTGCAGGCAGAGGAGAAGGCGCGCGAGCGCGAGGAGAAGGAGCGGCTGCGCGAGGAGCGCAAGGCCCAGCAGGAACTGGATCGCGAGCGCGACCGCCTCCTGAAGGAGAAGCAGCACTACGCGAACGCGCTCGCGGCGCTCGAGGCCAAGGGAGACGCTGAAGGTGCTGCGCGCCTGCGCGAGCAGGTCGAGGACCTCGAGAGAGCGATCGAGGACGTCGACTACCGAGCAGCGAACGTCCGAGCGGGCTACGTCTACGTCATCTCGAACATGGGGGGCCTTCGGCGACAGCATGGTCAAGGTCGGCATGACCCGGCGGCTGGAGCCCATGGACCGCATCAAGGAACTCTCCGACGCCTCGGTCCCCTTCAACTTCGACGTGCACGCGCTGTTCTTCTCGAACGACGCGGTGGGCATCGAGGCCGCCATGCATGCGAGGCTCGCGGAGCAGCGCGTGAACAAGGTCAACCTGCGCCGGGAGTTCTTCCACGCGACACCGGCCCAGGCCAAGGCGCACCTCGCTGAACTGAGTGGCGACCTCCTCACCTTCGAGGAGGTGGCCGAGGCGGTCGAGTACCGGCAGAGCCTCACGGCCTGATGAGATCCTGCGGCTCGCCGCGCCGACCTGCTCGCGCAGCAGGGCACTACACCAGACCGGTCGGCTCAGCCGATGCGGCGCTGGATTCCTCGGTCGTCGCGGGGACGGTCGGCGGCGATGGGCGGGTCAGCTCGACAGCTGGTCGGCGGCCTCCTGCGACGCGCGCCACACCTCGTCCCACCCCGGCGCCAGCGCCGCGGCCCGCTCGCAGGCCAGCACCAGGCTCGCCTCTCGCGCGACGCCGGTGCCAGCGATGTCGAACGCCGTCCCGTGGTCGACCGACACCCGCACCACCGGCAGCCCCACGGTGATGTTGACGCCCTGGTCTCCGTACACCGCCTTGAACGGCGCGTGGCCCTGGTCGTGGTAGCAGACGACGACCATCCGGTACCGCCCCTTGACGGCCGCGGGCAGCAGCGCGTCGGCTGGGATCGGGCCGACCGCGTTGATGCCGCGGGCGCGGGCAGCGGCGACGGCGGGTGCCAGCACGTGGGCGTCCTCGTCACCGAACAGCCGCGACTCCCCCGCGTGCGGGTTCAAGCCGGCCAGGGCGACCTCGTCGTCCGGACGTCCCAGGGTGCGGGTGAAGGCACCGGCCAGCCGCAGCACCGCCTCGGTGCGCTCGGGGGTGACGTCGTCGATGGCCTGGCGCAGCGAGACGTGCGTGGTGAGGTGGAACAGGTACAGGTCTCCCGCGGACAGCACGAGGCTGTAGCTCTTCACGCCGAACTCGTGCGCGAGCAGCTCGGTGTGCCCGGGGAAGCGGTGGCCCGCGGCGTGCATGGCGGCCTTGTTGAGCGGGGCGGTGACGATGGCGTCGACGGCACCGCGCTTGGCGAGGTCGCAGGCGGCCACCACGAAGCGGTAGGCGCCGTCGCCGGCCACCTCGCTGAGCTCGCCGAGCGGCACCTGCGGCATCGGGTCGCCGACCTGCACCACCTCCACGGTGCCCGGCTCGTTCGTCGCGGCGCGCGGGTCGTCCAGCTGCCGGACGGCGTCGGAGTCGCCACCGGCGGCGACGACAGCGCGGCGCAGCACCTCGACGTCGCCCAGGACCACCGGGGCGCACCGCTGGCGCAGCTCGTCGTGGCGCAGGAGCGCCTTGGCGGTGATCTCCGGGCCGATGCCGGCGACGTCGCCGACGGTCACCGCAAGCACGGGGGTGGTCATGGCTGGTCCCTCCTGGGGTCCGCGAGCTGGTCCGTGTGCTTCTGGCTGAGCCTCTGGACGACGTCGAGCAGCGTGCCAGGCGCCCCGAAGCCTCCGGCCTTGGTGGCCAGCGGCAGGCCGTCCGAGACGCCGCCGATGAGCACCCCGTGCGGCACGCCCTCGGCGAGCGCCCCGGCCACCGACAGGCCCGTGGCTGCCCAGCGCCGCACCAGCGCCTCGGCCCCGTCACCGCCGACCGCGACGACGGCGCGCAGCGGCTCCCGCCCGTGCAGAGCGGCGACGGCGTCGGCCAGCGCGGTGGCGACGCCGGGAGCGGCAGCAGCCCCGGCGGGCTCGGGAGGCGCGGTGAGCACCAGCAGGTCGGGCCTCGGCGGCCGGTCGGCGGTGGCGAGCCACCGGGCGCGGGCCGCGTCGTCGGCGAGGTCGGCGTGGGTGGGCGCCAGGTGGGTCACCGAGCCGGACCATCCGCCGCGGAGCACGTCGGCCTGCTCTCGCGCGACGTCGTGCAGGGAGCTCACCAGCACCAGCACCGCACCCGCAGAGCGCACCGCGGCGTGCGGTGGCCGCGAAGACTCGGCGGTCGGCGCGGACGTCCGCGGCCAGCACCTCGCCAGCGCGCCGGCCAGACCCGCAGAGCCGACCGGCACGAGCGCCGGGCCGCCGGCGGCGACCGCGGCAGCGACGACCGCGAGGTCGGCGTCGTCGGCCGCGTCCACCGTCACCACCCGCACCCCCGTGTCGCCTCCGGAGGCTGCGAGGACGGCGTCCAGCAGCGCACGACCCGCGCGCTCCGACGGTCCGGTCCCGGGGCGTCCGAGGTGCACGGCACCCGGAAGCAGCTCGCCGAGCACGGACGTGGCGACCGGGGTCACCGGGTCGCGCCCGGCGGGGCCCTCCTCGAGCCGCCGACCGTCGACCAGCGCCACACCGTCGACCACGGTGCGGCCCATCGCCGGGTAGGCCGGGCAGACGACGGCGACAGCCCGCCCGCCGCGTGCGTCGCCGGAGTCCCACGCGTCCAGCGCACCGGCGACCTGAGCGGCCACGGAGCCGCGCAGGGTGGAGTCGACCTTGAGGTACAGATGCGCGGCACCCCGCTCGCGCAGCCCGCGCACCGCTGCTGCCGTCACCGCGCGGGCGCCCTCGCCCAGCGCCCGGGCGTCGGTGGAGACCGCCAAGACGCCGTCCGGTGCATCCGCCGGCCCTCCGCCCGGCGAGGAGCTCCCCGGCGAGGATCCCCCCGGCAGGTCCAGCACCGCGGCCCACCCGGACGCGACGAACTGCACCGCAGTGTCGGCGGCGCCGGTCAGGTCGTCGGCGACGACGCCGACCCGGACCGGCACCGGAGCAGGCCCAGGCACCCGCCCACCCTCCCCGCTGTTGCGGACGCCGCCTCCGCGGCGGGTCAGGGACTCGCCGCGACGTCGGCGAAGAAGGCCGCCTTCCGGACCTCGTAGTCCTCGTCGGCCGGCACCTTCAGCGCGTTGTACCGCTCGCGGAGCTCAGCGCTCGCCGCCAGGCGGTCCCAGGCGCCCACGAAGTGGGCGTCCTGCGCTGACCCGACCGGGACGGCAGCCAGCTCGACGGGCACGGCGGTGTCGACGAGGAACAGGGACATCTGGTCCGTCCAGAGGTCCTCGCGGCGCGGCGGGTGCAGCCGCCGGAGCTGGTCGGTCACTGCCTGGAAGGCGTCGGGCTCGACGCGGAGCAGCAGGTCGACGTCCCCGTGGGTCAGCAGGCCCGGCATCGACGACCCACCGACGAGCCTCAGCTCACCGGTCACCCCGGAGCGCTCCAGCCGGAGACGCTCTCCGGCCAGCGCCGCGAGCGCCCGCGGGAGGACGTCCTCGGACCGGACGAGCGCTCGACCAGGCACAGCGGGGACTGTGGCAGACGCGGCTCCCTCACCCCGCTGGCTCCCCGCGCAGCCACCGTGCTCCGTGGGTGCAGGATGTGGCCCAGCGTGACTCCGCGGACCTGAAGACAGCGGGCACGGATCGCGCACAGCCGGCACTGGCGCCGGCATGAGCTCTGGGGGGCGCTCGTGCACCACTCGATCTGTCGACTCCTCGCCGCCACCGGCACCGCAGTCCTCGCGGGCGCCGGTCTGGTCGCCGGGGCGGCGCCCGCCTCCGCGGCCACGGCGCTGCCCACGGACCTGCTGCGCCAGCTCGTCGTGGAGCCGGAGAACAACTCCCCGGCCTACGAGCGCGCTCGCTTCGAGGAGGGGATCGACGCCAACGGCGACGGGTGCAACACCCGGCGCGAGGTGCTGAAGCAGGAGTCGACGGTTCCTGTCCGCCAGGGCGGCTCGTGCAGCCTCCAGGGCAACTGGGTCTCCTACTACGACGGCGCGACCACCACGAACATCGCCGACTTCGAGGTCGACCACGCGGTCGCCCTCGCCCAGGCCTGGCGCTCCGGCGCGCGGAACTGGAACGACGACCAGCGCCGGGCCTACGCCAACGACCTCGACTTCGCCCCCACCCTCGTCGCCGTGTCGTCGGCGTCCAACCAGGCCAAGGGAGACAAGGACTTCGCCCGCTGGCGCCCCTCGGCCGGGCAGCAGGCCGTCTGCCGCTTCGCCATCGAGCAGGTGCAGATCAAGTACCGCTGGAACCTCTCGGTCGACGCGGCCGAGCGCGACGCCCTGGCGTCCTTCCTGCCCTCGTGCGGCTCCTCCCCCGTGGAGGTCCCGGCCAAGGCGTCCGTGCCCGCCCCCGGCGGCAACCAGGGCGGCAACCAGGGCGGCAACCAGGGCGGCAACCAGGGCGGCGGCGCCACCAACCTCGGCTCCCGCCTGTCCGCCGGGCAGTCGATGAGCGGCGGGCAGTGGCTCATGGCGCCCAACGGCCGCTACGGCCTGGCCTTCCAGGCCGACGGCAACCTCGTCGCCTACGGACCGGACTACCGGCCCCTGTGGCACGCCGGCACCTACGGCAACCCCGGTGCTCGCTTCACGCTCCAGGCCGACGGCAACGCCGTCATCTACGCCCGCGACGGGCGGGTGCTGTGGCACGCGTACACCTGGGGCGACGGCGGCTCCACGCTGCGCGCCCAGTCCGACGGCAACGTGGTGGTCTACCGCTCCGGCGGCGCCCCGGCCTGGTACTCCGGGTGGGACACCGGCCAGCGCGCCGGTGCTGGCAGCCGCGGGGTCAACCTCCTCGGCCGCTGAGACCGCCGCCGAGCCCGCCGCCGTGCAGATCGCGGCGTTACGGCCGGGTCACCATCGCGTGTCACTCGGCACGCCTCCCACCACCGCGCGGCAGCGCCCCCCACCATCGCGGGCACCAGCCAGCCGCGAGCCAGGAGGAGCCACCATGCCGACGCCCGAGGAGTTCGCCCTGGCCTGGGCCAGGTCCTGCTACGCCGAGTCGCGCCACGACGGCCGGCGCGCCCTGGACGCCCTGCTCGACCAGCGCCTCGACGAGGACGCCTGAGCTCAGCAGCGGTCAGCTCAGGAGCGGTCAGCTCGGCAGGGGCCGCCCGCGCCGTCAGCGCCGCGGGTGGGCGATGTCGATGACGAGCCGCGGGTGCTCCCCGTGGATCTCGACAACGCGCACGACGCGGCCCCTCGAGCCGTCCGCGGTCCGCACCCCGACGCCCACCTGCACCGTCGCCTCGAAGCTCGGCGACAGGTAGGTCGAGCGGACCGCGGGCAGCTTCGGGGCCGTCCTGCGCGCCGCCTGGAACCGGTCGGCGCCGGTGATCACGACCTCCAGCACGCGGTCGCCCTGCAGCGGGACCACGCGACCGCTGCCGTCTGCCCGGAGCCGCTCACCGCGCGGCAGCCAGCGCTCGCGGTGCTGGGGGACGCCGCCGGTGAAGTCGATGACCACCCGGTCGAAGCCGGTGTGCCGGCCGGTGCGCACCCCGGTGACGGTCGGGTGCGCCGGGGACGTCAGGACCGCTGCCGCCACGGGCGCCGGACGGGCCTGCGCGGCAGCCGCGTCAGCCGCGCCCGGCAGCCCCACGGCGCTGCTCAGCACGAGCGCCGCGCAGCAGCTCCCCGAGGCCAGCACCCGCCGCACGCGCCGCTGGCGCCGGTGCTGGAAGACCGCCGCTGCGCCTCCTCGCGAACGCCACGCGTCCATGCCGTGGTGGTACCCGTTTCGTCACGCAGTGCAACCTCGACACGCCGCCCCCGACACCCCTCGCAGCACCGCCCGGGCGACCGGTGGAGGGTCGGCGATCACCCGCGGGGCGTGAGACCGTGGGCGATGGCCCGGAGGGCGGACGAGGACGTCGACGTCCTGCTCGTCGACCTCGACGCGCCCTGCCCCTGCGCCGACAGCCCCGGTAGCCCCGGCAGCGCCGACAGCGCCGTGCCGGCGGCCGCTGACCGGCACCACCCCTGGCCACGGCGTCTCGTCGAGGCCGTCGTGCTGGTGGTCCTGGCTCCCGTCGTCCTCGGCGGCCTCCTCCCGCCGCCACCGCCCGTGGCCGGGGTCGCCGCCCGTCCCGCCGCGGACCTCGCCGTGGCCGCGCAGCCGGCCCCGGGCCCGTGGGTGGACGCCAGGACCGCTGAGCGCACCGCCGTCGCCCGGGTCCGCGACGCTTCCCCGCTCACCGTGGTGGTGCCGGCGGACGCCCACCGCGGCAGCGCACCGCTGCCGGTGATGCTCACCG
The DNA here is from genome assembly GCF_006335115.1 of Streptomyces sp. NP160. Classification (GTDB taxonomy): domain Bacteria; phylum Actinomycetota; class Actinomycetes; order Actinomycetales; family Quadrisphaeraceae; genus Quadrisphaera. The sequence goes on along the minus strand of NZ_VDMJ01000004.1, from coordinate 73,089 downwards.
AGCGGGGCGCCCGCTACGTCGTCGTCCTCAGCTGCCTGCGGCCGGCGCACCTCGACGTCGGCCTCGCCGGGCAGGAGCCCGCCTCGCTCGCCTGCCCGACCGGTGCTCCGGTCTACCGCTTCACCGGCCGCGGCCACCTGGTGCAGGTGGTGGTGGAGGTCGACGACGACGTCGTGTGGGCCGCCGAGGTGGACACCACCTGAGCCCCGCGCCGCCGGCTCCTCACGGCACCTCGGCGCGCATCCACCGCTGCGGGTCCGCGCGGCCCTAGCCTCCGCTCACCACCGCCGCGCGACGCCGTGAAGGAGCTCGCCGTGAGCCTCCCGCTCCCCTCCCAGCCCACCGCTGCGGACAGGTCCCTGCACCGCCCACCAGCGACGACGGCGCGCGTCGCGGCCGTCCAGCTCGCGCCGGCCCTGCTCGACCTGCCGGGGAACACCCGCAGGACGACGACGGCGATCGCCGACGCGCTCGACGCCGGAGCCGACGTCGTCGTCCTGCCCGAGCTCGCCACCTCCGGCTACGGCCTGGCGGACGCCGCCGAGGCCCGCTCGGTGGCGGTCCGCGCCGACAGCGCCGTGCTGGACGGGTGGGCGGCCGCCTGCCGGCGGCGCCCCGGTGCCGTGGTGGTCGGTGGGTTCTGCGAGCTCGGCGAGGACGGCCGGGTCCACAACAGCGCCGCCGTCGTGGACGGGTCCGGCGTGCGGGCGGTGTACCGCAAGGCGCACCTGTGGGACGCCGAGCGCCTGGTCTTCACGCCCGGTGACGCCGCACCGCCGGTGGTCGAGACCGCGCACGGGCGCATCAGCACGGTCATCTGCTACGACCTGGGCTTCCCGGAGTGGGTGCGCACCGCCACCCTGGCCGGCGCCGACCTGCTCGCGGTGCCGACCAACTGGGCGCTCGGGCCGCGCCCGGCCGGCGAGCGGCCGATCGGGCAGGTCGTGGCCATGGCGGCCGCGCGCGCCGGGCACCTCGCCGTGGTCTGCTGCGACCGCACCGGGCGCGAGCGCGGCGTGGACTGGACCGAGGGCACCTGCGTGGTGGGCGCCGACGGGTGGGTGCTCGCCGAGGCCGGTCCGGGGACGGCGACGGCGTGGGCGGACGTCGACCTGCGCGCCTCGCGGAACCGGCGTGCGGGCGCCCTGGGCGACCTGCTCGGCGACCGCCGCCCGGAGCTCTACGCCGCGGTGTCCGCACCCCGCGTGCACCTGCCCGGGCAGCGCGACGCAGCGGCGGCCGTCTGCTGACGGCTCAGCCCGACCGGTGCCGCCACCGGTCGGGGTCCACCTCGAGGGCCGCCCGGTCCCACCCGGCGCCGTCGGCGGCCAGCTCGTAGGTGCGCTGCAGGAACGCCATGAGGGCTGCGTCAGGGTCGGCTGCGGTGCGCACCGCCTCGTACGGCAGCCGGTACTGGCCCCCCTCGACGCTGTAGGCCGACCCGTCCGGCAGCCCCGCGGCCTCCTGGAAGCCGGGCGGCTCGGGGTAGGCGTACGCGTAGAAGGCGCCCTCCTCGCCTCCCCCGGGCCAGAAGCCGCAGCTGCTGAGCTCATGGGAGTACCCCTCGACCATCACCCAGTCACCGCAGTTCGGCGCTCCTCCGGGGTGCTGGGGCGCGGTGCGGCCGGAGAAGCGCGTGCACGCGAGGTCCATCGACCCCCAGAAGAAGTGCACCGGGCTGACCTTCCCGCTGAACCGCGCCCGGAACCGGCCCATCACGCGGTCGGCGGACACCAGCTGGCGCCAGAACAGGTGCGCGGCGTCGGGGTCGTACGCGAAGTGCACGCGGTCGTCGGCGAACGGGATCGACGGGTCGACCTCGTTGGGCCGCGGCTGGCGCGGCGGGTCGATCCCCAGGGCGTCCAGGACGACGAGGAGCTCGGCGTAGAAGTCGGCCACCGGCCGCGCCCGCAGCCCCACCCGCCGGCGCTCGCCGGTGCTGCTCCTGACCACGAGCTCGTGGTCGACCAGGTCGAGCTCCAGGTCGACGACGCCGCCGCCCACGGGCACCGCCGACGTCGTCAGGCCGCGCGCGGTGACGTACAGGGCGCTGTTCCACCAGTGGTTGACCAGCGGCGCGTGCGCGAGGCGCACCTTCCCGACCACCTGGGTGATCATGTGCAGCGTGTCGCGCGTGGGCGCCCAGTCGTCCACGCGCAGCGCGGGCCACGCGTCGTGGCTCACGCGTGGAGCCGCTGCTGCCAGTCGGGCGGCACCGCCCCGGCCGGTCCGGGCGCGGGCTGGTCGGCGGGGTGGCTGCGCGGCTCGCGCAGCAGCGGGCCGCGGGCGTAGGTCTCGTCGCGGTAGTCCCACATCCAGTCCTCGCCGGGCTCGAAGCTCTGCACCACCCGGTGCCCGGTCGAGCGCGCGTGGGCGGTGGCGTGCTGGGCCGGGGAGGAGTCGCAGCACCCGACGTGCCCGCACGCCGCGCACCGCCGCAGGTGGAACCACCACCCCGGGGGCTGCGCCATCCGGCACTCCAGACAGCCCTCGCCGCTCGGTGCGGCCTCCGGGTCGATCACTGGCTCGTCGTCCCACTCGACCGGCACGGGTCCTCCTCGTCCTCCAGCGACGCTGCCTGCCCATCAACGGCCAGACGGTCGCAGGCGTCAAGGGGGCAGCTGTCACCGCCAGGTGACAACCTCGGGAGGTGGACGACGACGACCGCCCCCGCCTGCGCGTCACCTCGGTGACGCTCGCCGCCTCCGACGCGCAGCGCCTGGCGGCCTTCTACTCCCGGCTGCTCGGCCAGCCGGTCACCACGGACGAGCCCGGCTGGGCGCAGGTGCGCCCGGCGGGCTCCGACCCGGGGCCCGTGCTCAGCTTCGAGAGCGACCGGTGCTTCACCCCGCCCACGTGGCCGAGCGAGCCGGGGGCGCAGCACGCGACCGCGCACCTCGACGTCCTCGTCGACGACCTCGAGGCCGCCGTCGCGTGGGCGCTCGGGGTGGGCGCGCAGCTCGACCCGTTCCAGCCCCAGGACGACGTCCGGTGATGCGGGACCCGGACGGGCACCCCTTCTGCCTGTTCACCTGAGCGCGGCCCGGCCGAGAGGAGGGGGCGGAGGACCTTCTCCTGGCACACCCCCGGGTCTAGCCTCGGCCGCGACGCGGGAGGGCCCCATGGCGATGGACGTCGAGGACTACCGACCAGCGCTGCAGGCAGCGGCCGGGCACGCGCAGCGCTGGCTCGAGGAGGTGGGAGACCGTCCCGTGGGTCCTCGCGCCACGGCCGACCACCTGGCACCCGCCTTCGGGGGGCCGCTGCCTGCGACGGGCCTACCCGCGCACCAGGTGGTGGACGAGCTCGCCACCACGGCCGAGCCGGGGCTCATGGCCATCCAGTCCGGCCGCTTCTTCGGCTGGGTGATGGGCGGCACGCTGCCCGCGGCGCTCGCGGCCGACTGGTTGGTCAGCGCTTGGGACCAGAACGCCGGTCTGAGGTACGCCACCCCTGCCGTCGCCGCCGTCGAGGAGGCGGCCGCGGCATGGCTGCTGGAGCTGCTCGACCTGCCTCGCGGTGCTTCCGTCGGGTTCCCGACCGGAGCGACCGCCTCCAACTTCACCTGCCTCGCGGCGGCGCGCTCCCGCGTGCTGCGCGACGTCGGCTGGGACCTCGACGGGCGCGGCCTGGGTGGAGCACCTCCGGTGCACGTCCTCGTGGGTGCCGAGCGTCACGACACCGTCGACCTGGCGCTGCGCTACCTCGGTCTGGGGCGGCCCACCGCCGTGGCTGCCGACGAGCAGGGCCGGCTCGAGGTGGCCGGGCTGCGCGAGGCGCTGGCGCAGGTGCCCGAGGAGGCACCGCTCGTGGTGTGCCTGCAGGCCGGGAACCTGCACTCGGGCGCGTTCGACCCCTTCGCCGAGGCCATCGCGGCGGTGCGCGACCGGCGGACGCGCGGGGCGACCTGGGTGCACGTCGACGGCGCCTTCGGGCTCTGGGCAGCGGCGTGCCCCTCGCTGCGGTACCTCGTCGACGGCGTGGCGGACGCCGACTCCTGGACCACCGACGCCCACAAGACGCTGAACACCCCCTATGACTGCGGCATCACGGTGGTGCGCGGAGCGGCGGACCTGCGAGGGGCGATGGGGGTCCACACGAGCTACCTCGTGGCAGATGCGACCGGCGCCGGAGACCCGCTCGACCACGTCCCCGAGCTCTCGCGCCGGGCCCGCGGGGTGCCCGTCTGGGCGGCCCTGCGCGCGCTGGGCTCTGGCGGGGTGGCCCGGCTGGTCGGCGGCCTCGCCGAGAACGCCCGTGCCCTGGCCGACGGCCTCGCCACGGTCGCGGGCGCGACAGTGCTCAACGACGTCGTCTACACCCAGGTCTGCCTCGCCTTCGAGGACGACGAGCGCACCCGCGCGGTGACGCAGCGCCTCCTCGCCGGCGGGGAGGCGTGGATGTCGGGCTCGCGCTGGCAGGGGCGGGACGTCATGCGGATCTCGGTGAGCAACGCCGCCACGGACGCCGATGACGTCCGCCGCTCCGTCGCCGCCGTGCGCGCGGCGGCGTCGGCCTGAGGCCGCTACGCCGTCCAGGAGTGGTTCGGGCGGGTGAGGAGAGCACGTAGCGTGACGGGGTGCACTTCCCCGGCACAGCTGGCTTCGCCGTGCTCGACCTCGAGACCACGGGCTTCTCCCCGCGCACCGAGCGCGTCGTGGAGGTGGCCGTCGTCCACGTCGCCCCCGACGGCACCGCCGGCGCGGAGTGGTCGACGCTGGTGCACCCCGGCCGCCCGACCGTGGGCGCCACGCACGTCCACGGCATCCGCCCGGCCGACGTGCGCTCGGCCCCCCGCTTCGCCGACGTCGCGCCCGCGCTGGTGGAGGTGCTGGCCGGGCGCGTGGTGGTCGCGCACAACGCCGGCTTCGACGTGCCGTTCCTGCGCGCCGAGCTCGAGCGCGCCGGCGTGGTCATGCCGGACGTCGCCCAGCTGTGCACGCTCGCCGAGAGCCGCCGCCACCTGCCGCACCTGCTCCGGCGCAAGCTCGCCGACTGCTGCGCGGCCGCCGGCGTCCGCCTGACCGGCGCCCACTCCGCCCTCGGGGACGCGCGGGCCACCGCCGGCCTGCTCGCCAGCTACCTGCGCTCCGCAGGGCCTGGTGCGCACGCCGACCTCCTGCGGCGGGCGGCGACGACGGTCTGGCCCGCCGTCCCGGTGCCACCGCACCCGCCCGCGCTCCGGCGTCGGGGCGCCGCTGTCGCTGCGTCGGTCGGAGCACCACGCCCGGTGCCGTTATCAGAACAGGGGGCGCTGTCGGGGCTGCCGGGGCTGTCGGAAGGTGACGCCGTCGTCTTCACCGGCGGGGACCCGGACGTGCGCGCCCTCCTGGAGGCGCGCTGCCGCCAGCGCGGGCTGCGTGTGACGAGCGCCGTCTCGCGGCGCACGGCGCTGCTCGTCACCGACGACGTGCACTCCGGCACCCGCAAGGCCACCCGCGCCCTCGAGCTCGGCACACCCGTGGCCGACACCGCCACCGCGGCGGTGCTCATCGAGACGTCGCAGCTCGCGACCCACGACCGGCCCGCGGTGGTCGACCTGCGCCCGGCCCGCGTCCGCGCCTGGTGAGCGCAGCGTCAGTCGGCGCCTCCGGTCCGCTGCGCCTGCTGGCGCCACGACTCGGAGGTCAGACGGCGGTGGTGGACCTGCGACCGGTGCCAGCCGGGACGTCCGCCCGCTCCCCCACCCGAGGACGGGGCACGGAGGCGTCGAGCAGCCCCCTCGCCACGAGGCGGCGCTGCAGGGCCGGGAGCAGGTGGGCGTAGGTGTCCGGCGTGAGCGGCCGGGTCCACTGCCGCCAGCGGACCCGCCGCGGCAGCGGGAGCCGCAGGTCCGACAGCAGCTGGTCGAGCGCGGCGAAGGACCCGCTCGGCAGCTGCGGCTCGCCGTGCGCGGCGGCCTGGCGGTGCGTGAGGTGGTACCTCTCGGCCTCGCGCTCCACGTCGGCGCGGCGGCGCGACCGCAGCTCCCCCGCCAGGTGCGCCGCCAGCCACACCGCGCCGACCTCGGCGGTGAGCGGGCTGCGGTAGGTGTTGCCCCACCCGGCGAACGCCAGCCGCGGCACGCGCAGCGGGAGGATCCGGCGGTCGAGGGCCATGACCCCGTCGTCGTCGAGCAGCGCGCCGCGCACGGCCGGCGAGAGCAGCGAGAGGTCCTGGTCGAAGCCGGTGGCGGCGACGACGACGTCGGCGGGCAGCCGCTGCCCGTCGGCGAGCAGCACGTGCGGCTCGCCGTCGACCACCACCAGCTCGCGCACGGACGCCTCGCGCCGCACCGCGACCCGACCGGCGCGCACGGCCTCGAAGAAGCCGTCGGTGACGAGGCTGTCGGTGTGCGGCAGCGGCACCGACGGCAGCAGCCCGAGCTCGCGCAGCCCGCAGCGGTGGGCGACGTGCTCACCGAGCAGCCGGGTCAGCGTGCGCCGCACGGGCGCCCCGGCCAGTGCGAGCGCGCGACGGGTGCGGGTGTCGCGGCGCGGGGCGAGCAGGTGCTCCCCGGCCCGGGTCAGCAGCAGGTGGCGGAAGGTGAGTCCGCCGGCGAGGCGCCTGGGCACCTTCCACCGCAGCGCCCGGGCGAGCACGGTGGTCGACGCGGCCGTCGCCGCGCTGGCCACGGCCACGTCGCACGCGGTCTTGCCCCAGCCGACCACCACGACGCGCCGGCCCGCGAGCGCGGCGCCGTCGCCGAGCCGGGTGGGCTCCAGCACTCTCCCGCCGGCGGCCTCGTACTGCTCGCGGCCGGGCCAGTCGGGCACGTGGGGCGCGGAGAAGACCCCGCCCGCCACGACGAGCCAGTCGACGGCGTGCGTCGTCGTCGTCCTCGTCCCGGTGCGCGGCTGGGGTCCGGTGGTCGTGACGCGCCAGCCGTCGGCGGTGGGCTCGGCGGCGACCACGCGGGTGTCGAGGTGGAGGCGCTCCAGCAGGCCCTTGCTGCGCGCGTAGCCGTGCAGGTAGGCGCGCACCTGCTCGCCGCTCGGGTGGTCGGGCAGGTCGGCGGGCATGGGGGTGTCGGAGAAGGCGTAGGAGGTGCGGTCGTCCTGGGTGGCCACCCCGGGGTAGGCGCGGGTGGCGCTCCACACCCCGCCGAGGTCGGGCGCGGCCTCGAAGAGCACGACGTCGTGCCCGCACGCCGTCAGCACGGCGGCGGTGGACAGGCCGGACGGACCGGCGCCGACGACGGCGACCCTCACGCCCGTGGTGATCGGCACGGACGGCCCCCGGGAGCACGGACCGGGGCGCGCCGTCACCCGGCAGGACGCGCGCGGCTCCAGCCGGGACGGCGTGCGCCCGATGCCCAGTCCGTGGAGCTGCAGACGACGGTGCACCGCGAGCTGCCGGCCGTGAGGGCCCTGGCGGCCGAGTGGCAGTCCCTCCACGAGACCTCCGGGGCGACCAACCCGTTCACCGGGCCCGACTGGGCGCTGCCGTGGCTGGAGCGCTTCGTGCACGACACGAGGCACACCCCCTTCGTGGTGGAGGTGCGCTCCGGCGACCGGCTGGTGGGCGTGGCGCCGTCCTACCTGCGCTCGGTGGGCCGCGGCCTGGCCCGCGCCGTGCAGCCCGTGGGCACCGGTGACGTGTGGGTCGGCCCCTACGAGCTGCCGGGGCTGCTCACCGCGCAGGGCCTGGAGCGCGACGCCACCCGCGCGGTGGTGCGCGCGCTGTGCGCCGAGCACGCCGACTGGGACTGGGCGCACCTGCTGCTGGGCGGCGGCTCGGGCGCGCCGTGGCTGGAGCCGGAGTGGCTGCCGGACTGGTCCTTCACGGTGCAGCAGCGCCGCACCAGGGGCAACGTCGAGGTGGACCTCACCGTGGACGACGTCTACGCCGGCCGGCGCAACCTCAAGGAGTCGTTCCGCAGGGCGCGCAACCGCCTCACCCGCGACCTGGGTGCCGACCGGTGGTCGGTGACGCGCACCACCGACCCCGCCGAGGTGGGTGGCGCGCTGGCGCGGCTGGCGGTGCTGCACGGCTCGCGGGCGGGCCTGCGCGACGGCCGGCCCGTGCACGCCGACGTGCTGCTCGACCCCCGGGTCCTCGACCTCCTGCACGACGTGGTGGGCCGCATGGCGCGCCGCAAGGCCGTCAGCGTCTACGAGCTGGCGCTCGAGGGGACCGTCGAGGCGGCGCTCCTGGTGCTGCACACCGACACCGCCAGCTACAGCTCGCTGTCCGGCGTGGCCGAGCGGGCGTGGCCGTACTCCGCCGTCACCCACCTGCAGTCGGTGGCCGTGGAGGACGCGCGCGCGGCCGGGCACCGCGTGTTCGACCTCTCCTGCGGGCCCAACCAGGCCAAGCTGCGCTGGAGCTCGCAGGTGCGCACGGCCACGGAGTTCACGCTGCTCAGCCCCCGGCGCCGGTCGCAGGCGCTGCACCTGGCGGTGTCCGGGCACGCCGTGTGGGCCTCCTACCGCGAGGCGCGGCGCGCGCACCGCTGCTGAGCCGGGCACCGGCGCTCGGGCCGCCGTCGGGCCGCCGTCGGGTCGCCGTCGGACAGGTGATCGGCGAGGGTGATCAGGTGCGCCTGCCCACTCCCCCGGTCGACCGCAGCGACGACAGGGCGCAGGTGGTGGCGTGGGTGCGCGAGCACCTGGGCCACCTCGCCAGCGACGACGTCCGCGCCTCCTCCGTCCGCGGCGGTCAGTCGGCGGCGGACGCGGCGCTGGCAGCCCTCGACGTCACCGGCTACGCGGCGAGGCGCAGCAACGTGCTGCCCGAGTCCAGCCGGGGCGCCTCCCGCCTGTCGCCGTACATCCGGCACGGCCTGCTCACGCTGCCGTCCGTGTGGGAGGCCGTCGGCGACGCGCCCTACCGCGACCGGGAGAAGTTCCGCGACGAGCTGATGTGGCAGGAGTACTCCCGCCACCTCTACGCCCGGGTGGGGAAGGCCAACGGGGCGCCGCTGCGCTTCGAGACCCCGGTGCCGGTGCCGGGGAGCGCGGGCAGCACGTGGAGCGGTGACCCGTGGCCGCGGGAGATGGCGTGCATGGACGCCACCGTGGGCGAGCTGGTGGAGGACGGCTGGCTGGTCAACCAGACCCGCATGTGGCTGGCGTCCCAGTGGGCCGTGCGCGCCGGCGCCGACTGGCGCGAGGGCGAGCAGCGGATGTACCGCAACCTCCTCGACGGCTCCCGCGCCGCCAACCGCGTCGGCTGGCAGTGGGCCGCGGGGATGGGGACCGGCAAGGTCTACGGCTTCAGCCGCTGGCAGGTGGAGAAGCGCGCGCCGCAGCTGTGCGCCCGCTGCGCGCTGCGCGACGCCTGCCCGGTGCAGGACTGGCCCGAGGCGCAGTCGGGCGCGAAGGTCGACGGACCGGCGGACCTGGGCGGCGGCCCCACCGACGGCGGGCCCACCGAGCCGCTGCTGACCGGTGAGCCGGAGGCCGTGTGGCTGACCGCGGAGTCCCTCGGCACCGACGACCCGGCCCTGGCCGCCCACCCCGACCTGCCCGCGGTGTTCGTCTTCGACGAGCCGCTGCTCGCCGCGCTGGCGCTGTCGGGCAAGCGGCTGGTGTTCCTCGCCGAGGCCCTGGCCGAGCTGGGCTCCTCGGGCGAGCTGGAGGTGCACCTCGCAGACCCGGTCGCAGAGCTGTCAGGACGACGGCTGGCCACCACGTGGACGTACGTGCCGGGGTGGAAGAAGCGCTCGGCCGCGCTCGACGTCGTCGCCCTGCACCCGTGGCCGTGGCTGCGCCGTCCCGGCTCGGGCTCGCTGCGCTCCTTCAGCGCCTGGGCGGACCGGAGCCACGCCGGTGGGAACCGCGGCAGGAGCGGCGGCAGCCGGGGCCGCAGCTCCCAGCGCGCCCGCTGACACCCCCGCCCTCCCGCACTCTCCGCGGAGGGTGCGGGAGAGGCAGAGCTGGTCAGGGGGTCACGGTCGTGGTCAGGGTGTCCTGCACCAGGCGCGCAGCGGTCGGGCCGGCGTTGAGGTAGAAGGGCTCCAGCGGCACCTCCACGGCGTGCCCGGCCTGCACCGCGGACAGCCCGGGCCACAGCGCCGAGCCCTGGACGAGCTGCGCGCCGTCGCCGGCGGCCGCGAAGAAGACCCAGTCGGCGTCGGCGAGGTCGAGCTGCTCGGCGCTGATGTCCTGGGAGGTCTCGTCGAACTGCTGCGAGGCCGGGCGCCCCAGGCCGAGGTCCTCGGCGACGCCGCCGGTGAAGGACGGCAGCCCCATGATCCGGGTGCGGTCTCCGGTGGACTGCAGGAACGACACCGTCGGCGCCGGCTGCCCGGCGGGCAGGGCGACGGCGTAGGCGTCGGCGTCGGCGTGGAGCCCGTCGAGGACCTCCTGCGCGTCGCCCTCCTGCCCCAGCGCGTCGGCGAGCAGCAGGAAGTCGCTCTTCCAGTTCACGCCGTTGCCGAGCGTCACCACGGTCGGCGCGATCGCGGACAGCGCCGCGTAGTAGTCCTTGCCGCGCGTGGAGTTGATGAGGATGAGATCGGGCCCGGCCTGGGCGATCGCCTCGACGTCGGGCTCGGTGCGGGTGCCGGTGCTGGCCATGGCGCCGAGCGCAGCGGAGTCCTGCGTGAACGCCTGCGCCAGGTACTCGGGCACGAGGGCGTTGGACTCCGCCACGGTCGCGGCCACCGGCACGTGCCCCAGGGTGAGCAGCGCGTCGAGCTGGCCGGTGGAGACCACGGCGATGCGCTGCGGCGCCGCCGGCACCTCGGTGGTGCCGAGGTAGTGGGCGACCGTGCGCGGGAAGACGCCGTCCGCCTGGGTGGACCCCATGCCGTCGGCCATGGTCCGCGACACGACGTGCTGCCCCGTGGCGCCGGCCTCGTTGTCCGGCACGGACGACGACGGCGACGCGGCGGCGTCGGACGCCCCGGCTGCGGGCGCCCCGGCCTGCGAGCCGCTGAGGGCTCCCCCGCCGCAGCCGGCGAGCAGGGCGGCGGCCGCCGCGGCAGCGACGCCCAGCCTCCACGCGGGGACGACGGACGGGCGGCCCGAGGGCTCGTTGCGCATAGGTTAGCCTCACCTCAGCTCGTGGAGATCAAGGAGTACCGCCCCGATCGCCACCACGGCAAACCCGCTGCTCACGAGGGCCAGGAGGACGACGTCATGCCCGCCCGGCCGAGCCGCACACCGGCGCTCGCGTCCGCCCTGGCCCTCGGCACCGCCCTCGCCGTGCTCGTGGCGGTGCTCGCCCTCGCCAGCCTCGCCGTCGGCTCGCGGCCCGTGCCGCCGGAGGCCGCGCTGCGCGCGCTGTGGGCCCCCGACGCCTCCCCCGACGCGCTCGTGGTGAACCAGCTCCGCGTGCCCCGCACGCTGCTCGGGCTGCTCGTGGGCGCGGCGCTCGGCTGCGCCGGCGCGGTGGTGCAGGCCCTCACCCGCAACCCCCTCGCCGAGCCCGGCCTGCTCGGGGTGAACGCCGGCGCGGCCACCGCCGTCGTCGTCATCTCGGTGCTCGGGGTCAGCGCTCCGGCGGGCCTGGCGGCGGCTGCGCTCGTGGGTGCGGCCCTCGCGACCGGCGCGGTGCTGCTCATCGGCGCCAGCCGCGGCGTCGCCGCCGACCCGGTGCGGCTGGTGCTCGCGGGCGTGGCCCTGGCCGCCTGCCTGCACTCGGTCACCGGCGCCATCACGCTGCTCGACTCCCGCGCCTTCGACTCCTACCGGTTCTGGGTGGTCGGCTCCCTGGAGGACCGCCAGCTCAGCACCGCCGCCGTCGTGGCGCCGCTCGTGGTGGCGGGCGGGGTGCTCGCGTGGGCGCTGGGACGGGGGCTGGACGCGCTCTCCCTCGGGCAGGACGTCGGCCGCTCGCTCGGGCTGCGCACCTCCCGGCTGCGCCTGCTGGCGCTGCTCGCGGTGACGCTGCTGTGCGGCGGCGCGACGGCAGCGGCGGGCCCGGTCTCGTTCGTGGGCATGGTGGTCCCTCACGCCGTGAGGCTGGTGGTCGGGCCGGGGCTGCGGCGCGGGCTGCCGCTGTGCGCCCTCGGCGGGGCGGCGCTCGTGCTGGCCAGCGACGTGGTGGGCCGCGTGGTGGTGCGCCCGTCGGAGCTGGAGGTCGGCATCGTCACCGCCTTCGTGGGGGCGCCCCTGCTGCTGTGGCTCGCGCTGCGCGGTGCGCGCCGGTGAGCAGCAGGACGACGACGAGCGCCGGCCAGCGGCCCGCCCGGCGCGAGCTGCCCGCGGCCCGCGTGCTCCTGGTGCTCGGGCTGCTGGCGGTGGCGCTGGCCGTGACCTCGGTGCTCGGCGGGTCCTACCGGGCCTCCCCGGACGCCGTGCTGCGCTCGCTGCTCGGCGAGGGCACCCCCGCCGACGACGTCGTGGTGCTGGGCCTGCGCCTGCCGCGCCTGGCGGCCGCCCTGCTGGTGGGCGGCGCGCTGGCGACCGCCGGCGCCGTGTTCCAGACGCTCACCCGCAACCCCCTCGGCAGCCCGGACGTCATCGGCTTCACCACCGGCTCGGCCACGGGCGCGCTCGCCGTCGTCGTCGTGGGGGTGGGGGCCGTGAGCCCCGCCGTGGGCGCGTGGCTCGGCGGGGCGGCGGCCGCGGGCGTGGTGCTGCTGCTGACGCGCGGCGCGGGGACGGGCAGCGACCGGACGGTGCTGGTCGGCATCGCCCTGGGTGCCGCACTGGCGTCGGTGAACGACTACCTCATCACCCGCGCGCCGCTGGAGGTGGCGCAGGTGGCGCGGACCTGGCTGTTCGGGAGCCTGGCCGTGACGCGCTGGCCGGACGTCGCCGTGCTCGCCGCCACGGTGGCCGCGCTGCTGCCGGTGGTGCTGCTGCACCGCCGGGCGCTGGGTGTGCTGGACCTCGGCGACGACGTCGCCGCGGCCCTCGGGGTGCCGCTGGCGCGCACCCGCGTGGTGCTGGTGCTGGTGGCCGTCGGGCTGACGGGGGCGGCGACGGCGGCCGCCGGCCCCATCGGCTTCGTGGCGCTGGCCGCGCCCCAGCTGGCGCGCCAGGTGCTGCGATCACCGCACGTGCCGCTGGTCACCACCGCCGCCACCGGGGCGGTGCTGCTCCTGGCCGCCGACCTCGTGGCGCAGCGGCTGCTCGCGCCGCTGCAGCTGCCCGTGGGTCTGGTGACCGGTGCCATCGGCGGGGCGTACCTGCTGTGGCTCGTGGTGCGCGCGCCCCGCTGACCGCTACGCGTCGGGGTGCGCCTGCGCCCAGGCGCGGAAGGGCGCCTCCGGGTCGGGGTGCTCGGCCTGCACCGCGGGCAGTGAGCGCTCGGAGACGGGCTTGGCGTACTCGTCGCAGAAGGTGGCGAGGGTGGTGTAGCGGTTGCCGTCCTCGTAGTGGCGGCCCTCCTGCCCGCGCGTGGCCACGTAGACCACCCGCTCGGGCTGGGCGTAGTAGAGCGCGCCCAGGCACATCGGGCACGGGTAGGCGGTGACGTACACGTCGCAGCCCTCCAGCCCGGTGCGGCCCCGCTCAGCCAGCTGCCGGATGGCCGTGATCTCGGCGTGCGCGGTCAGGTCGCCGGACTGCGCGACCCGGTTGGTCGCCTCCACCAGCACCTCGCCGGTCCCGCGGTCGACGACGACGGTTGCGAACGGCTTGCCGCCGGCCTCCACGTTGGCGAGCGCCAGCTCGACGGCCCGGTCGGCGTGCTGGTCCTGCGGCGCCTGGTCTGGCACGCGTCCTCCTGCGGGTGGGCGGAGGTGGCTCCCCCGGCGGCCGGGGGAACACCGGGGCGCCCGGTCCGCCACCGATGGCCGGTGCGGACGTCGTGCGGACGTCGTGCGGACGTCGTGGGGTCAGCGGGGTCCGGCCGGGTGGGCGGCCCGCCGCGGGAGCTCTCAGGTGGCCACGCGGACGAGCGCGCGCAGGGCCGCACCAGCCAGGGGCGACAGGCCTCGGTGCGGCAGCCGGTGCAGGCGGCGCAGCTCCGCTGGGTCCCGGAGGCGGTCGGTGACGCCGTCGGCGACGGCACGGGCCACGAAGAGCGAGGCCTCGCGGTGGACGTCCAGGGCGCTGTGGCCGGTGGCGGGCAGCTCCACGAGCAGGCCTTGCGGCGCGAGCCCAGCGGCGCGGACTGCGATCGGGCGCGGGGTGGTGAGGTCGCGCTCGCCGGAGAGCACCACCACCGGGAACGCCGCCCGCCGCAGGCCCTCGACCAGGTCGAACGGCTCACCCGCGAAGGCCGGCTGGTTCCTCGCGGCCTCGACGTGGATGAGCTGCGGGTCGAGCGGGCCGCCGTCCGGGGGCTGGCCGAAGCCGAGCTGGCGGTAGGCGATGCCGGCGACGAGGTCGGGCTCCACGAGGAAGCGCTGCACCGACTCCGAGGCCTCCGAGGCGCCCAGCTCCGCCAGCCGCGACCACAGCCACCGCACCCGGCCCCGGCCCCGGGCGGTGACCAGGCGCCGCACCGCGTCGGGCCCGGCGAGCTCGTGGACCAGCGTGACCACGGCGGTCAGCTCGGCCATCAGCTCCACCGACCGCGCGCGCGAGCCGAGCTCTCGCACCGCCGCGGCCGCGCCGGCCAGCGCGGGCTCCTCGCCGTCCCACAGCAGACGGCGTCGGTGGGCGCGCACGGCAGCGACGTCGTCGACCACCGAGAGCATCGGCGAGTCGAGCACCAGCGCCGCCACCCGCCGGGGGTGCCGCACCGCGAACGCCTGCGCCAGGTACGTGCCGTAGGAGGCGCCGTAGACGACGGCGCGCTCGACGTCGTCGTCGTCCAGCACCGCGGCGAGGTCGTCGACCACGGCCTCGACGGTCACCGCGGACACCGGGAGGTCTCGGCCTGCGGCGTCCCGGCGCGAGAGCCCCACGCCGCGGTGCTCGACCATGAGCGCGTCGATGCCGAGGGCGGCGGCGCGGCGGCGCCACGTCCGGTAGGGCACGGCCGAGGCGAGACCGGGGCCGCCGGGCACCACGAGCACGGGCAGACCGCGCCGGCGGGCGGGCGGGGTGTCCCGCAGGTGCGCGAGGGGGAACGTCGCACCACCGAGCGCGCCGACCGGGCGCTCGACGACGCCGCCGCCGCGCACGACCAGGCGCCGCACGAGCCTCTCGACCCCGGTGCGGCGGTCCAGGCTCAGCACGTCGTTCCCCCGAGCGCGGTCGCTGCGAGCTCGCGTGAGCGGGGTGCCGGCATCACGGGCCTCCTCATGGGTCGGGGAGAACCGTCGCAGCCGGGGCCAGGAGCCGCCCGTCGAACCACGAGACGCTCACCGGGCCCGCAGCTGACGTGTCGCCACGCCGGGCGTCAGCCTCCGGGGGGTCGCCGGGGGTTGCCGCGCCCGGCGCGCAGCGGGACCCTCGGCGGCGTGGCGACGCCGAAGACGCAGCGCACCGGCACCGACCTCGGCGCGTTCCTGGAGGGCCTGCCCGCCGCGCGGCGCGAGAGGGCGCGGCGGCTCGCGGACGTGTTCGCCGCCGCCACCGGCGAGCAGGCGGTGCTGTGGGGCTCGATCGTGGGGTACGGGACCACGACGACGGCGTCGGGCGGCCGCACGCACGAGTGGCCCGCGGTGGGCTTCGCGGTGCGCGGCGCGAAGCTCGCGCTCTACGGGCTGCGCGGCACCCCCGACGCCGAGGAGCTGGTGGCCCGGCTCGGACCGCACGAGACCGGCGTCAGCTGCGTGTACCTCAGGGGCCTGGACGACGTCGACGTCGACGTGCTCACCGAGCTGGTGCGCCGGGGCCACGCCCGCGCGGCGGTCTAGGAGCCGCCAGCCCGGTCTGGCCGGTCAGCCCTCGGAGAAGTCGTGCGCCGACCACGACGTCGGGCGGACCCGGAAGGCGACGAACCCGGTGCGCACCTCGTAGGGGCCGCCGGTGTACGTGGTGGAGACCGAGTCCACCAGCACCATGGCCTCACCGCCGGTGAGGCGCTCCACCACCTCCCCGCGCACGGTGGCGAAGCTCAGCGGGTTGCCGGGAGCGGTGACGGACACCGCGAGCCGCGGGTCGCGGGCGAGGTTGCGGTCCTTGACGCTGCCCTCCTCCGTGAAGAAGACGAGCTGCTCGCCGTCGGCGTCCACCCAGACGGGCACCGAGCGCGGGCCGCCGTCCTTGCCGACCGTCGCCAGGTGCACGACCGCGTCGGTGGTGAAGTACCTGACGACCTCGTCCCAGTCAGCCACCGGACCACCGTGCCCCACCACGCGCCCGCCGGCGACCGGCGACCGGGCCGCTGCGTCTCGGCGCACGGTCGTCAGGCGCCGTAGCGCAGGCCGTCCACCAGGAGCTTCACGAGGCGCTGGTCGTCGGTGGCGGTGCCGGAGGAGCTGAGGCGGGTGACGGCGAAGAGCAGCTCGCTGGCCTCGACGTCGCGGCGGACCTCGCCGGCGGCCACGGCTGCGCGGAGCAGCTCGGCCAGGACGGGCCCGAGCGTGCCCTCGAAGTAGGCCGGCAGGCCCTCGAAGGCGGGGTCGCCGGAGTGCAGCGCCGCGGCCAGGCCCCGCTTGGTGGCCACGAAGCCGGTGAAGCGGAGCATCCAGCGCTCGAGGGCGTCCGCCGGTCCGTGCTCGGCGGCGAGGGCCGGTCCGGCCCGCGCGCAGGCGTCCACCTCGCGGCGGAAGACGGCGGCGACCAGGTCCGAGCGCTGCGGGAAGCGCCGGTACACGGTGCCGACGCCCACCCCCGCGCGCTCGGCGACCTCGCGGACCGGGGCGTCGACGCCCTTCTCGGCGAAGAGGGCGGCCGCGGCGTCGAGGACGGCGGCCTCGTTGCGCTGCGCGTCAGCGCGCGGGCGGCGCACGGCCGCGGGCTCCTCGACGGTCACCGCGCACCTCCCCTCGACAAGCGGAACGATGTTCCGTATGTTTGCGGACGAGCGTTCCGCTTCTGTCGCCACCGTACGGCACGGCGAGCCGCGCGCTCCCACCCCACACCCACCCGGAGGCACTCCGTGCGCTACCGCACCCTCGGCGGAACCGGCATCAAGGTCAGCACGTACGCGCTCGGCGCCATGGTGCTGGGCAGCTACGGCAACCCCGACCGCAGCGAGGGGATCCGGATCATCCACCGGGCCCTCGACGCCGGCATCAACACCATCGACACCGCCGACTTCTACGGGGACTCCGAGGAGGTCGTCGGCCTGGCGCTGCAGGGCCGCCGCGACGACGTCGTCCTGGCCACCAAGGCCGGGCTGCCCTTCCCCGGAGACCCCAACCGCGGCGGCGGCTCGCGGCGCTGGATCGTGCACCAGGTGGAGGCGTCGCTGCGGGCGCTGCGCACCGACCACATCGACCTCTTCCAGCTGCACCGCCCCGACCCGGACACCGACGTCGAGGAGACCCTCTCGGCGCTGACCGACCTCGTGGCCAGCGGCAAGGTCCGGGCCATCGGCACCTCCTCGATGCCGGCCTCGGACATCGTCGAGGCGCAGTGGGCGGCGCAGCGGCGCGGGCTGCAGCGCTTCCGCAGCGAGCAGCCCACCTACTCGATGCTCACCCGCAGCGCCGAGGCGGAGGTGCTGCCCGTCGCCCAGCGCCACGGCATGGGTGTGGTCGTCTGGAGCCCGCTGGCCATGGGCATGCTCACCGGCCGGGTGCGCCGCGGCCAGCCGACCGACCTGACGCGCAGCGAGCGCTTCACCCACCTCGCCGACGCGGCGCGCATCGACGCCGTGGAGCGGCTGGTCCCGGTGGCGGACCAGGCGGGCCTGTCGCTGACCCACCTGGCGATGGCCTTCGTGGTCGCGCACCCGGCGGTCACGGCCGCGCTCATCGGTCCGCGCACCATGGAGCACCTGGAGGACCTGCTCGCCGGCGCCGAGGTGGTGCTGGGGGACGACGTGCTCGACGCCGTCGACGCGGTCGTGCCGCCCGGCACCGACGTGGGCCGCGTCGACGTCGCCCACACCCCGCCGGCGCTGGAGCGACCGACGCTGCGCCGGCGGGTGCTCGCCGAGCGGGCGGCCGCCTGATGAGCACCACGAGCTTCGGGATCGCCACCCCGCCCCAGCAGGTGCAGTACACCGACCTGCAGCGCGCCTGGCTCGAGGCGGACGAGCTGGAGGCGCTCGAGCACGCGTGGCTCTTCGACCACCTGATGCCCATCGGCGGCGACCCGCTCGGGCCGGCGCTGGAGGGCTGGACCGCGCTGACCGCGCTGGCGGCGCAGACGCGCCGGCTGCGCCTCGGCCTGCTGGTGACGAGCAACCGCTTCCGCCCGCCGGCCCACCTGGCCAAGATCGCTGCGACCGTCGACGTCGTCTCCGGCGGCCGGCTGGAGCTGGGCCTGGGCGCGGGCTCCCGACCGAGCCTGCCGACGGCGCGGCGCGAGTACGACGCGCACGGCCTGCCCTACGACGACGCCGCCACCGCCGTGTCGCGGCTCGCGGAGGCGTGCCGCGTCATCCGGCGGCTCTGGACGTCGACCGAGCCGTTCGACCACCACGGCCCGCACCTCGACCTCGTCGGGGCCTGGTGCTCGCCGAAGCCGGTGCAGCCCGGTGGACCGCCGCTGGTGGTCGGCGGGAGGTCCCGCGCGACGCTGCGGGTGGTCGCCGAGCACGCCGACACCTAGAACTACCCCGGCGGTGACGTCGAGGACGCCGCGGCCCGCAGCGCCCTGCTCGACCGGCTGTGCGAGGAGGTGGGGCGCGACCCGGCCCGGGTCGTCCGGTCGCTCGTGGTGCCGGCCGACCTGGGCGGGCCGGGCGGCGCCGCCTCCGTGCGCGACCACGTGCGCCGCGCGCAGGACGCCGGGTTCCGGCACGTGGTGCTCTCACCACCGGCGCCGTGGCCCGCGGGCTCGGTGCGACGGCTGGTCGACGAGGTGGTCGCTCCCCTGGTGTGAACGGCGGTGGCCGCTCAGGGGGCCGTGACGGCCCGCCGGCGCAGGTCCGGGGCGAGGGCGACCGCGGTCGCCGCCACGAAGCCGGGGACCATCAGCGCGGCCATGGCCAGCACCGACTCGTCGCCGACGAGCCCGGTCAGCGGGGTCACCGCGGCTCCGACGAGGAACCCGGACCCGCCGAGCAGCGAGCTCGCCGTGCCCGCGGACCGCCGCCCGGCCTCCTGCGCCAGCACGGTGCTGGCGGGCAGGGTGAACCCCATGCCGGCGACGACGACGGTGAGCAGCGGCCACACGACGCCCAGGTGCGGGTCCCCGCCGTCGTCACCCGAGGAGGCGACCACCGAGGTGACGAGCAGTGCCAGCGCCCCCGCGGTCGAGGTGAGCAGCCCGACGCGGCGCAGCGCTCGGGCCCCGAGGCGCACCACGGTGAGGCGGAAGGCCAGGCTCGTCGCGGCCATGGCGGCGGCGTTGGTGGCGAACACGAGGGAGTAGGTGCCGCTGCTGATGCCCAGCGCCCCCTGCAGCACGATCGACGACCCGCCGATGTAGACGAAGAACCCGGCCGTGGCCAGGCACTGCACGACGACCGGGTGCAGGAAGGCGCGGTCGCGGCCGAGGTCGGCCACGCGCGCCCCCAGGGCCCGCAGGCCGCCGCGCTGGCGGTGCTGCGGCGGCAGGGTCTCCGGCACGCCGGCCAGCGCCGCGGCGAGCATGAGCGCACCCAGGGCCCCCATCAGCCCGAACACCGCGCGCCAGTCGGCCACCTGCAGCACCAGCCCGCCGATGGCCGGCGCGATGACGGGGGCCAGCAGCGTGATGGCCGCCAGCGTGCCGAAGGCCTTCGCGGCGGCCGGGCCGTCGTGGGAGTCGCTGATGACGGCCCGTCCCACGGCCACGCCCGCCCCGGCCACCAGCCCCTGCAGGACGCGCAGCAGCACGAGGAGCGCAGCGCTGGGGGCGAGGACGCACAGCAGCGAGACGACCGTGAAGGCCGCGGCGCTGCCGACGACGACGCCCCGCCGCCCGCGTCCGTCGCTGACCGGCCCGGCGACCAGCTGCCCGACCGCCAGCCCCACGATGAAGCCGGTGATGGTCAGCTGCGCGCCCGTGGAGCTGGTGGCCAGCGCCTCCCGGACCTGGGGCAGGGCCGCGAGGTAGGTGTCGGTCGCGAAGGGACCGATGCCCGTGACGAGCGCGAGCGCCAGCAGCGACGGCCGGCGGGCGGTCGAGCGGTCCGGGTGGTCGGGCCGCTCGGTGGTCGCCATCAGCAACCATCGTGCGCCCGTCCGCGGCGGACCGCCCCTCCACGCGGAGGAGGGGCGGTCCGCGCGGAGGGGCGGGGCTGTCCGCCGGCTGCCGTGCTAGCGGCGGACGGCGCGGGTGAGCGCCCGCGCGCCCAGCACCGCACCGGCGGCGGCAGCGACCCACGGCCCGGCCACGAGCACCGGGTCGAGCAGCTGGTGGCGGGTGTCGGTGCGGCTGCTCCCCAGCCGCGAGCGCAGGCCGTGGTGGGTCACCTCGCCGACCACACCGGTCTCGGTGAACGGCTGGTCGGGCCGCCCGCTGAGCAGGGAGCGCGCGTGCGCACCCCACGCGTCGATCCGGTCACCGGCGATCAGCAGCAGCCAGTGCGCCAGGCGCCCCTCGCTGTAGCGGGCGTACGCCAGGCGCCGCACCGCGCCGGACACGCCGTGCAGCGGCTGCGCCGTCCCGAAGACCGGAGTGAGCTGCGCGTGCTCGATGGACCGCTCCCGCCCCCGCCCGCCGGGCTGCTCGTCCGGGTACTCCCAGTGCGCGCCGTACCGCTCCTCCTGCCACTGGAGCCGGGGGAAGGAGGGGCGGTCGGCGGGGTCCAGGTCAGCGCCCCACCCCGGGATGCGCGCCCGCAGCTCCTCCGCGCTCGGCGCGGGACTGCGCTTCTGGCTGATGTGGGGGGTGGCGGGGCCGCTGCGCCGCTCGGCTGCGCCGTCGGCAGTGCGGTCGGCAGTGCCGTCGGCAGGGCGGTCGGTCCGCTGGTGGGTGCTCATCGTCGTCGGGCCCTTCTCGTCATCAGCCGTGGTCACGCGGCGTCGGGGATCACGAGCGGCTTGATGCACCCGTCGAGCTTGCTGGAGAACACGTGGTAGGCCTCGGCGATGTGCTCCAGCGGGAAGCGGTGGGTCACCAGCTCGCTGGGCCGCAGGTGGCCGGCCTTCACGTGCTCGAACAGGCGCGGCCACTGGCGCTTCACCGGGGCCTGGTTCATCCGCAGCGTGAGGCCCTTGTTCATGGCGTCACCGAACTTCACCGCGTTGGGGACCGGGCCGTAGGCCCCGATCACCGAGACGGTGCCGCCCTTGCGCACGCCGTCGATCGCCCAGTTCAGCGCCACCGGCGACCCGCCCTGCAGCTTGAGCTTGGCGCCGGTGAGGTGCTGCAGGAGGTTGCCGTCGGCCTCGGCCCCCACGCAGTCGATGACGGAGTCGGCGCCGAGGAAGTCGGTCTGCTTCTTCATCTCCAGGACGACGTCGTCGACGTGCGTGAAGTTCAGCGTCTCCGCGTACGCCCAGGTGCGGGCGCGCTCGAGGCGCTCGTCGAGCTCGTCGACCACGATGACGCGGCCGGCGCCCATGAGCCACGCCGACCGCGCGGCCACCAGGCCGACCGGCCCGGCACCCAGCACCACCACGGTGTCGCCCTCGACGACGTCGGCCAGCTGCGCCCCGAAGTAGCCGGTGGCCGTCATGTCGGTGAGGAGCACGGCGTCCTCGTCGGCCATCCAGTCGGGGATCTTCGCCGGGCCCACGTCGGCGAACGGCACGCGCACGTACTGCGACTGCCCGCCGTCGTAGCCGCCGGTGGTGTGGGAGTAGCCGTAGATGCCGCCGACCGCCGTGGCGTTGGGGTTGACGTTGTGGCAGTTGGACACCAGTCCCCTGGAGCAGAACCAGCAGGTGCCGCAGAAGATGTTGAAGGGGACCATCACGCGATCACCCACGGTGAGGTTCTCGACGGACGAGCCGACCTCCTCGACCACCCCGATGAACTCGTGGCCGAAGGTGTGGCCGATCCGGGTGTCGGGCATCAGCCCGTGGTAGAGGTGGAGGTCCGAGCCGCAGATCGCGGCCAGGGTCACCCTGATCACAGCGTCGTTCGGGTGCTCGATCCTGGGTCTGGCCTTCTCCTCGACCCTCACCTTGTACGGGCCGCGGTACACCATCGCCTTCATCAGGACCACCTCATCCGTTGACTCCGCTCCACGCTCCTCCCTCCCCCGCCTGGGGGCGAACCGATCACGCTGCGTGATCACCGGCCGTGCGGTCGCTCAGACCGCCTGGTGGCCGAGGACGCCCAGCAGCTGGAGCTTCTCGGCGCTCTCGGAACCGGGCTCCGCGGTGTAGACGAGCAGGTGGTGCCCCTGGTCGGGGTCCAGCAGGGTCTGGCAGGCCAGCTCGAGCCGCCCCACCTGGGGGTGCACGAAGCGCTTGGGCTCCCGGGGCCGCAGGCCCACCTCGTGCCGCTCCCACAGCGCGGCGAACTCGGGGCTGCGGACCAGGAGGTCGTCGGCGAGGGCGGCCGCGCGGGAGCCGGGCCCGCGCCGCGCCACCACCTCGCGCAGGCCGGAGGCCCACAGGCGGGAGAGGTGCTCGTGGTCGACGTCGTCGTACAGCGCGCGGGCGGCCGGGTCGGTGAACCAGCGGTAGCCGAGACTGCGCGCGGGCCCGGTCCGCTGCGAGGCGTCACCGGTCAGCGCCACGCCGAGGCGGGTCTGGCGCAGGGTCTCCCCCAGCTCGGTGACCACCTCGGCCGGGGTGTCGTCGAGGCGGTCGAGGATCCGGAGCAGCCCGGGGCTGACGTGCTCGCTGCCCGGGCCGCGCTGGGGCGGTGCCTGGCCGGCCAGGCGGAAGAGGTGGTCGCGCTCGTCGACGGACAGGTGCAGCCCCTGGGCGATGCCCGCGAGCACCTCGGCCGACGGGTGCGGGCCGCGCTCCTGCTCGATCCGGGTGTAGTAGTCGGCCGAGAGGTGGCACAGCTGCGCCACCTCCTCGCGGCGCAGCCCGTCGGTGCGGCGGCGCACCCCGCGCGGCAGGCCGACGTCCTCCGGCTGCAGCGACTGACGACGACGGCGCAGGAACGCCGCCAGCCCGGACCTGTCCACGCGCCCATCCTGGGCGCGGGAGCCGCCGGGCACGAGGGCGCGTCCAGGGACTGCCGGTCCCTGGATGCGCGGGCCCTGGAGCGCCTCCGCAGGACGTCGCAGTCTCGGGGCATGGCACAGCAGCGAGCAGGGCGAGCAGCACGAGCGCGGGCGTCGGCGGAGCAGGCCGTCGTCGTCCCCGACCTCACCGGGCGGCGGGCGGTGGTGACGGGGGGCAGCGACGGCATCGGGCTGCGCATCGCCACCCGGCTGGCGGCGGCGGGCGCCGAGGTGGTGCTGCCCGTGCGCTCCCGCACCAAGGGAGAGGCCGCGGCGGCGACCATCCGGCGGTCAGCCGCGGCAGCGCGGGTGGAGCTGCGCGACCTCGACCTGGGGTCGCTGGCGTCCGTGGCGGCGCTCGGGGAGGCGCTGTGCGCCGAGGGGGCACCGGTGCACCTGCTGGTCAACAACGCCGGCGTGATGACGCCGCCGTCGCGGCAGACCACGGCCGACGGCCACGAGCTGCAGCTGGGCACCAACCACCTGGGGCACGCGGCGCTGGTGGCGCACCTGCTGCCGCTGCTGCGCGAGGGGCGGGCGCGCGTGGTCTCGCAGGTGAGCGTGGCCGCGGCGCGCGGGGCAGTGCACTGGGACGACCCCGACTGGGAGCGCTCCTACGACGGCATGGCCGCCTACCGCTCCTCGAAGATCGCCCAGGGCCTGTTCGCCCTGGAGCTCGACCGCCGCAGCCGGGCCGGAGGGTGGGGCGTCACGAGCGTGCTGTCGCACCCCGGCGTCGCGCCGACGAGCCTGCTGGCAGCTCGCCCCGAGGTCGGGCGGTCCGGCGACACCCCGCAGGTGCGCCTCATCCGGTGGCTCTCGCGACGGGGGCTGCTCGTGGGGACCCCGGAGTCGGCCGCGCAGCCGGCCCTGCTGGCCGCGACGACGCCGGCGCCCCCGGCGGCGGAGCGCGAGGTGCAGTTCGGCCCGTCCGGACCCGGCCGCCTCGGGGGGCGGGCGGCGGAGCAGCCGCTGTACCCGGCGCTGCGCAGCACCGCCGACGCCGCCCGGGCGTGGGACCTGTCCCAGCGACTGGCCGGGGTCACCCTGCCCTGAACCGCCGCGGGAGCGGGTCGGGCGGCGGCCCGTCAGTCGACCGTGAGGGTGCCCTCCCGGATGGCGGCCATCACGGCGCCGTGGCGGCTGACCACCTCGTACTTGCCGAGGATGCTCGACACGTGCCGCTTCACCGTGTTCTCGCTGATGAACAGCGTCGCGGCGATCTCCGCGTTGGTCTTCTCCTGCGCGAGGAAGTGGAGCACCTCGCGCTCCCGCGGGGAGATCTTGGTCCTGGGCACCTGGGGCGTCGGCTTCTCGACCACCTCGGCCATGCGCGAGAAGAACATCTCCAGCGACTCGGACCCCTCGCCGAGCGACAGCCGGCTCTGCAGGAGACGCCGGACCCGCAGGTAGAGGTCCAGCAGCTCGAACTCCGACAGGCCGTCCAGATCGTCGTGGGCTCGGAGGTCGACGACGTTCACCGTCGTCATCCGTGGCCCCGCGGTGTCACGTCGTCACGCATCCGCACAGTCTGTGACGATACGCAGCAGTTCGCTACGGTTCGCGCCCAGGTCGTCATGGGCGCTGCGCCACACGCCGCCCGGTGACCTCCCCTCCCGCGGGGCCGTGCTCGTGGGGCCGTGCTCGTGAGAGCGTGCCGCTGTGAGGGGGCCGGACGAGGGCGGTGACGAGCTCGACGACCTCGACCTGGACGCCCCGCCTGCGGCGCCGCCCGACCGGACCCCTGCCTCGGCCCGGCCCGTCGCCGGCCCCGACCTGCGCCGCAGGCGGCTGGGGGTGGCCGCGGGCGTCGTCGTCCTGCTGGTGGCGGTGGGCGCGACCGTCACCGCGCAGCAGCGCGCCGCCGACAGCCGCACCGACCCGCCGGACCAGGCGGCCGCGGCGCGGCAGCTGTTCCCCGCGCTGGGCGTGCCTGAGGTCGTGGGCAGGGAGATGGCCGACGACGACCTGGCCCGGAACGTCGGGGTGCAGGCAGGATCGGGCCGGCTGCTGGCGTCGGCGCCGGCGGCCTCGTACTGGGTGGCGCTCTCGCCCTCGGGCGGGGTGTGCCTCGTGGTGCGTGCGCCCGACCCCGAGCTCTCGGGCGGCCTGTGCACGTCCGCCGCGCGGGCCGTGCGCGGGGTGTCGCTGCCGCGGGGAGGCGGGCCGAGCGGCACGCTGCTGCCGGCCGGGGCCTCGACGCAGGAGGTAGAGGCGGCCGGTGACGCGGAGCTGGTGCCGGGCCTGTGGGTGGACGAGCAGACGGCCGCCGGCGCGGTGAGCGCGACCGTGCGGGGCGCCTCCGGCCGGCAGCCCGCCGTCGACGTCACCGTGCGCCGCGGCACCGGGTGGCTGCCGGTGCTGCTCACCGAGCCGGGACGTCCCTACGCGGTCGTGCTGGCGTGCCTGCGCCCCACCCGCGTGAAGCTCAGCCTGGACGCCGAGGAGGTGCCGTCGCGCCCCTGTCCCGACGACGTGCTCGTGAGGCCGTTCACCGGGACCGGTGAGCCCGTGCAGGTGGGGCTGCAGGCACCCGAGGGGCTGGTGTGGGCCGCCGAGGTGGTCACGTGCGCCGGCCCCGCCACCGCACCGGCCTGCTGAGGGAACCTCAGCGCAGGTGAGCGTGCTCCGGCAGGTCGACGGCGTCGGCCGGCGGGGAGATCAGCCTCTCGCCCAGCCTGAGGCGCTGCACTGGCCTGCTGGACGCGGCGCTGACGAGCGCGCCGAGGACGCGGATCTCCGCGGTGTGCCGCGGGTTGCCGATGCGCGGGGTGCCCGGTGGCAGCTTCTGCGCCGCGTCGACCAGGGGCCGCAGCGTGCGCTCGTAGGCCTCCAGGGCCTGCGGCACCGGTGCCCCGGGACGGGTGAGCTCACCGGCCAGCACGTACGCGCCCACCAGCGCGAGCGTGGTGGACATGCCCGAGACGGGCGAGGCGCAGTGCGCGGCGTCACCGGCGAGCACCACCCGGCCCTTCGACCAGCGCGGCAGCACCGCCTGCCCGAGCGCCTCGAAGTAGAACGGCTCGGTGTCGAGGGCGGCGGTCAGCCGCTCGCCGATCGGTCCCGTGCCGGCGTACAGGCGCTGCACGACCAGGGCCGCGGCCCGGGGCTCGAGCTCGTCCAGGCCGGGTACGTCCGAGAGGAAGGTCAGCAGCCCGCGCGTGGTGCCCTCGTCGTCGGGGCGCAGGTGGGCGCTGCGGCCGCGGCCGAGCACCTGCCAGGTCCAGTACCGGTCGTCGGTGGGCTCGCGGGGCACGGTGAGGTAGGCGCAGTACGCACCCAGCTCCTTGACGTGGGCGCTCCGGTCGCCGCCAAAGACCTGCTGGCGCGTGCGGGAGCGCAGCCCCTCGGCGACGACGACGACGTCGAAGCGCTCGCGCACGCCGGAGGCCAGCACGACGTCGACACCGCTCGCGTCGTCGTCCCCGCCCAGCCGGTCGTGGACCTCGGCGACCTGGTCCCCGAAGCGCCACTGGACGCGGCCGGGCAGACCCTCGCAGCTGTCGACCAGGAGCCGGCTGAGGCGCCCCCGGAGGACCTCCACCTCGGCGGTCGGGCCACCGGTCTGCGAGGTGGAGGCGGGGAACTCCCCGAGCACGCGACCGCGCTCGTCGAGGAAGCGGGTGCCCTCCTCCCCGGTGGTGTGCGCGAGAACGTCCTCCTCCAGGCCCATCCGGCGCAGCACCTCGCGGCCAGCGCCGCGCACGTCGATGTTGTGGCCGCCCTCGCGCAGCTCTGGCGCGCGCTCGACCACGGTGACGTCGACGCCGGCGCGGGCCAGCCAGTGCACGAGAGCGGGACCGGCGATGCTGGCGCCGGAGATGAGGACCTTCGAGGCGCGTGCCGTGGTCACGATGACTCCCTGCCGCTAGAGGTTGGCTAGACAATCTAGCGATATGCTCTGCGGCGTGCACCTCGAGCCGGACGACGTGACGCGGGCGCTGCAGGCCTTCGGCGACGCCAGCCGGGAGCTGCTGGCGCGCGTCTCCCGCCAGCAGGGGCTCGGGACCACCGACGTCACCGCGCTCTACCTGCTCGAGGGCCACGGCCCCCTGGGCGTGGCCGAGCTGTCCGAGCGGCTGGGCATCAGGACGGCCTCGACCACGGTGCTCGTCGACCGGCTGGCCGCCGCCGGCCACGTGCACCGCCAGCCCCACCCCACCGACCGCCGGCGCACCCTCGTGGTGCTGGACGAGGGCGCGCGGGCCGCCAACGAGGCCGCGTGGTCGGGGCCCATCAGCCAGCTCGACGCGGTGAGCCGCTCGCTGACGCCAGCCCAGCGCGACGTGGTGCTCGCCTTCCTGCGGCGCGCGACCACCGCGCTGGAGCACGGCGCCACCGGGTCCTGACCCCGGCGCGCCGCCCACCGTCCACCGGGCGGCGGGCGCGTCAGCGGCGGCGGTGGACCCGCTTCTCGGCGAACATCCGCTGGTCGGCGACGTGCACGAGCGCGGTGACGTCGTCACCGTCGGCGGGGTGCAGGGCCACCCCCGCGCTGACACCGACCGACACCGCACCGAAGGCGGTGCTGACGGGCTCGGTGACGTCCCGGCGCACCTGGGCCACCACCGCCGCGGCCTGCTGCGCCGCCTCGGACGGGTCGAGGCCGGGCAGAGCGAGGAGGAGCTCGTCACCGCCCAGGCGGCAGACCAGGTCGGCGCGGCGCAGGCGCCGGCGCAGGCGGTCGGCGAGGGCCACGAGCAGCTCGTCGCCCGCGGCGTGGCCGTGGGTGTCGTTGACGGTCTTGAACCCGTCGAGGTCGAGCAGCACCACGGCCAGGGCGGTGCCCCCGGCGCGCGCGTCCCACAGCGCGGTCTCCAGGCGCGACTCGAACCGGCGGCGGTTGTCCAGGCCCGTGAGGGGGTCGGTGAACGCCAGCTGCTCGATCCGCGCCAGGTGCGCGGCGCTGCGGTCCCGCTCGGCGGCGAGCTCGCGCTGGGCGCGGACCCGCTCGGTGACGTCCGTCTGCACGCCGATGTACTGCACGAGCACGCCGTCGTCGTCGCGGACCGGGGACAGGTGGATCTCGTTCCACCACGGCTCCCGCTCGGGTCCGCGGTGGTTGAGCAGCACGCCGTTCCACTCGCGGCCCGCGCGGACGGCGGCGCGGATGGAGGCCACGGCGCGCGGGTCGGTGTCAGGTCCCTGCAGGAACCGGCAGTTGCGCCCGAGCACCTGGTCGGCGCTCAGCCCGGTGAGCC
This sequence comes from Streptomyces sp. NP160, assembly GCF_006335115.1. Classification (GTDB taxonomy): domain Bacteria; phylum Actinomycetota; class Actinomycetes; order Actinomycetales; family Quadrisphaeraceae; genus Quadrisphaera. Next base: position 45,001 of record NZ_VDMJ01000004.1, on the reverse strand, counting down.
TCTCGAAGGCGGGGTTGACGTAGACCAGCGGCTGGTCGGGACGGCGCAGCTCGGCGATGCAGACGCCGCTGGTGGACGCCGCGAGCGCCCGGCGCAGCAGCGCGTCGGTGACCGCGCCGGTCTCGCCGGGCTCGGGCGCGCGTCCCGTCGCGGCGGTGCCCGGGCCGGTACCCGCTCCGGCCGCGCGCGGCGCACGGTCCGGGGTGGCCACCTCGGCCACCGGCACCGGCGCGGGGGCGGGCACGGGCAGCGTCGGGACCCCGTCCTGGGCGGCGACCCGCGCCAGCAGCGCCCGGCCGGCCGCGGCGACGGTGGCGCGCTCGTAGGTGAGGGCGTACTCGAAGCGGCGCGCGGCGTCGGGGCCGTCGTCTCCCAGGTCACGGGCCAGCAGCGCGGCGCTGAAGTGCGGCGCGATGACGACGACGTCCCACTCCCCGCGCACCGGGTCCGCCGGAGACAGCGTGGCGCCGCGGACGCCGGGCATCGGCTCGGCGGGCAGGTCCTCGCCGAGGGCGCAGACGAAGGCGGTGCGCTCGGCCAGGTCGCGGTAGCGCCCGGTGGTGGCGGGGGTGAAGTGCCGGGCCTCCTGGAAGGTGGAGGCCACCACGCACGTGCTGCCCTGCCGCAGCGCCTCGCGCTCCAGCTGCTTGCTGAGCTCCACCAGCAGCTTCTTGGGCGCCTGGCGCAGCTCCACGCCGTCGGGCAGCAGGGCGAACGGGCTGGAGGCCAGCGGGTCGCGCCCGGCGCTCGCCGAGCGGCGCGGCAGCTGCAGCGCACCGGTGGGGAGGTGCTCGGCGGGCACGGCCTGCGGCCTGCCGAACATCCACCCCTGCCCCAGGCCGGCGCCCAGCGCCTGCGCCAGGCGCAGGTGCGCCTCGTGCTCGATGCCCTCGGCGAGCACCAGCGCGCCGCTGTCCTCGGCGTAGGCGTTGACGGCGTTCATCACCTGCGCGACGTCGGGGCCGGGCGCGTCCTGCACGAGGCGCAGGTCGAGCTTCACCACGTCGGGGCGCAGCAGCGGCATGAAGGCGAGGGAGAGCTCCTCGGCGCCGACGTCGTCCAGGGCCACGGCCCACCCGGCCTCCCGCACGCGCTCCACGGTGCGCAGCAGCTCCGCCGGGCGCTTGGCCAGCGCCCGCTCGGTGAGCTCCACGACCACCCGCAGGTGCCCCGGCGCGCTGGCGGCGATCTCCAGGAGGACGTCGAGCGGAGCGCTGTCGAGCACCTCGGGCTCGACGTTGACGAACAGCGACAGCGGCTCCACCAGGCCGTGCACGGCGGCCCCGCGGAACGCGGCCGCGCGGCAGGCCGCGTCCAGCTCCGGCAGCAGCCCGTGACGGCGGGCGGTGCCGAACAGCGCGTCGGGGAGGTGCAGCGGGGAGTCGGCGGGTCCCCGCACGAGCGCCTCGTGGGCGACGACCGCGCCGGTGGACAGGTCGACGATCGGCTGGAACCAGCTGACCAGCCGCTGCTCGCGCAGGAGGCGGCGGAGCTCTTCCGGGTGGCCGGCGGCGTGGTCGAGGGGTGCAGGCCGGGAGGGCAGGTCAGCGACCCTGTCGACGGCAGTCATGGCGGCTCCGAACGTGGTGCTGACCGCCCGAGGTCTCGACCGGCCCTTGAGCATCGGCTCCCCCGACGCTCGCCTTGACCCCCGAGGACCGATCTGCACAACCCCTGGCGCGCTCTGACCTGATCGGCCCCCGCGGTGGCTCAGAGGTCCACCACCTCGAACTCGAGCAGCGCCGACCCGGTGGCGACCGGGCGGCGCGGCGCAGGGCCGCCGTCGCCGTCGCTGTGGGCCACCCGCGGGCTGCCGTCGCGCCAGGCCTCGAAGGCCTCTCGGCTCGCCCACTGCGTCACCACGAAGTAGCGGCTCTCCCCGGCCACCGGTCGCAGCAGCTGGAAGCCCTCGAAGCCCTCCGCGCCGTCCACGGCGTGCTTGCGGGCGGCGAAGCGGCGCTCCACCTCCGCCCCGGCTCCGTCGGGGACGTCGAGGGCGTTGATGACGACGACGGACACGGGCGGACCTCCCAGGTGCGGGCGCTGGCTCAGCCCGATCATCGCGTCCACGGCCGACCCCTGCGCGACCGGGGTCGGCGCGTCGCGGGCGCGTCCTGGGCCGCGTCCGGGCGAAACGACCACGCGCGGCGCTCCGGGTCCCTAGCGTCGGGTCGTGCCGATCGTCCCGGTCCCGCCGCCGACGCAGCCGACGCCTCCGACGACGCCGCGCCAGACCCGCCTCACCGCGCTGGTGCTCGCCGGCGCGCTGGGGGCGGTGGCGGCGGGAGCGGTGCTCACCGCGCCACCCGCGCGCGCCGGGGTGCTCGCCGGGGTGCTCGCCGACGTCACGGCCGCGCAGGTGCCCGCGCAGCAGGCGGCGATCGCCGCCGTCCAGCAGGGCACGGAGGCCGAGCGCACCGCGAAGGGCCTGGACCAGCTCCACCGCGACGCCGCCCTCAACGCCGTCGCGCAGAAGTGGTCGGACCGGATGGCGGCCAGGGCCGACGGCGGCGCCGGCGGGTCGGCGCTGGTGCACTCCCCCGCCGAGCCGGCCTACGACTACACGAAGACCATGCCCGCAGGGTGGCGCGGCGCCGCGGAGAACATCGCCTACAACTCCGGCTCCGGCCCGCAGATGCAGCAGATGTGGATGGACTCGCCCGGTCACCGCGCCAACATCGACAACGGCGCCTTCGACTCCGTCGGCTACGGCATCTCCTACGACCGCGCCGGCCGCATGTGGGGCACCGTCGTCTTCGGCGACTACTACGCGGGCCCGTGGGCTGGCGCCCCCTCGCCCTCGCCGTCGTCCTCGCCGTCGTCACCGTCCCCCGCCGTCCCCACCAGCGTGGTGAAGGGCGAGGACCGCTACCGCACCGGCGTCGCGCTGGCCGCGAAGGTGGCCAGCGCGCCCGCGGCCGCGGTGCTCGTCTCCGGGGAGCGGCTCGTGGACAGCGTCCCGGCGGCGCCCCTGGCCAAGGAGCTCGGTGGGCCCCTGCTGCTCACCACCACCGGCGGGCTCTCGCCGGCGGTCGCGGACATGCTGAGGACCACGCCGTCGATCAGGTCGGTGGTGGTGGTCGGCGGGGAGGCGAGCGTCTCCCCGCGGGTGGTCAGCGACCTGCAGGCGCTCGGGCTGGAGGTGACCCGCGTGGCCGGCGCCGACAGGTACGGCACCGCCCTCGCGGTGGCCGCCCGGCCGGAGCTGGCCGGGAGCACCACCGCCTACGTCGCCCGCGGCAGCGGCTCGCTGGCGGACGCCGTCGCCGTCGGCGGCACCGCCGCAGCCCTCGGCGCCCCGGTGCTGCTGGCACCGCCGCGCGCCGCGGACGTGCCGCCCGCCCTCGCGTCGGCCACCAGCGGACGCACGGTCGTGGTGGTCGGCGGGACCGCGTCCGTGCCCGCGGACGTGGCGGCCGCCCTGGGTGCCGACGAGCGGCTCTCCGGAGACGACCGGTACGGCACCGCCGCGGCCGTGGCCGACCACGCGGTCGCCAAGGGCGTGGCGGTGAAGAGGGTGCTCGTGGCCTCCGGTGACGACGCGCGGCTCGCCGACGCCCTGGTGTCCGGGGCCGCCGGCCAGGTGGTGCTGCTGGTCCGTCCCTCGGGGTGGGGCAGCGCGACCACCGCCTGGATGACCTCGCACGGGGTGGGCGAGGCGCTCGTGGTCGGCGGGTCCACGCCCACCCGCTGACCGCGGCCGCCGCCGGGCCCTACCGTCAGCGCGTGCCCCGCGAGCGCGGCCCCTCCCCGGGAGCCGGTGACGTCGTCGACCTCGACGAGCCCCGGAGCGCGCCGCTGCCCCGCGGCGGCCCGCACGACCGGGCCGACGAGGACGAGGACGACGACGGGCGCCCGCACCGTCGGGTCCGTCCGCGCTGGCTGGCGTCCCGGTGGACCCTGCCGGTGGCCGTCGCGGTGGTCGCGCTGCTGCTGGAGCTGTCGGCGGGCCGTCAGCTCCGTGCGTCCGCGCAGGACGAGCTCGCCCGGGCGGTGCAGCTGAGCGCCGTCCAGCTGGGCGGCGCCAGCGTCACCAGCGCCTACGCCGGGGACCCGTCGACCTACGACGCCCAGGGCCGCCTGCTCACCGTCGTCCAGGTGCAGGTGCTCAACGGCGGCGACCGGCCGGTGCACATCACCGTGCGGGGCACGTCCGAGCCGCTCCTCACCCTCGCCGGTCCGCCGGCGGCCGCCGCCGTGGGACCTGCCGGCAGCAACGTCCTCGCGCTGCCCGTCGCCGTCGACTGCTCGAAGGCGCCCCCCGTGCCGCGCGCGTACACGGGCGCGGAGGACGCCGAGGGCGAGCAGGAGGCGCGGGTGTTCTCCCTCGACCTCGACGTGGCCGTGACCGCCACCGGCGAGGGGCCGGTGGAGCGCCGCCGCTACCTGGTCGCCGACTCGGGCTGGGGCTGGGGCGACATCGCCCAGCAGCTGGCGTACGCCTGCGACCCGGTGTCGTCCGGGGCGCTCTCGGTGTCGATGACCCCCCGCGACGACGGCCGCATGGACCTGCAGGTCCGCAACGACGCCGACACCGGCACCACGGTGGCGCTGGAGTCGACCCCCTGGCTGCGCGCCACCTCCGACGTCGAGCTGCCCGCGCGGGTGCCGGCGGGGAGCCGGCTGTCCGCGGTGGTCTCGCTCGACCCGGACTGCGCCCGCGCCGGGCACCCCTCCGAGGGCGGGCTCGAGCTGCACGTGGACCCGGTGCTGCTCGACGACGACGGCACCAGCCAGCCGGCCCAGTACCCGGGCGCCGCCCCCACGGCGGCGTGGGCGGCGCGCCAGGTGGCGCTGGCCTGCGGCTGAGCCGCCGCTGGTCCTCGGCTCAGGCGCCGCCGAGGAGCAGGTTCCTGCGGAGCTCCTCGAAGCGGTCGGGCGACGGGTCGGCCCCGTGCCCGACGGGCTGGTCGGTGGTCCACGTGCTGGGGTCCGGGCCCTGCGGCAGCGCCCCGAACCGCGCCAGCCGGGCACGAGCGCCGTCGTCGTCCCGCTCGCCGGCCCGCTCGCCGGCACCGTCGCGGGGCTCCTCCTCGGTCATGCGCCGATCGTCGTCCTGCGGCGCTCTCCGGGCAACGCCCTGGCCCTCGCGGACCGCCTCCAGGTGTCGGAACCCTGCCGCGACGCGTCGGAACCCGGCCCCGGTTCCGACAGGTCCAGGCAGGGTTCCGACACCTCCGGGCGGGGTTCTGGCTGGTGGCCCGGGCGGGCGACCCACGCCCGCCGGCGCCTCGCGACGGGGAGCACGCGGCGCCGCGCGGGGTGAGGATGGCGGGCGTGGTGGGCCCCCGGGACGACGTCGAGGAGCTCGACGCCGACCTCGACGGGCCCGAGCCACCCGCTGCCGCGCCATCCGCTGCCGCGCGCCGGGCGGCCGGACCGGGCGCGGCGCGGCGGCGCCGCAGGCGGCTGCTCGTCGTGGCGGGCCTCGTCGTCGTCCTCGTGGTCGCCGGGCTGGTGCGCCAGGCCGTGGTGCGGGACGCGCAGGGCCCGCCCCTGGACGGGTCGGCGTCGGCCACCGAGCTGTTCCCCGCGCTGCGCGAGGGCGGCGCCGCCGGCGCGGGTGACGGCTTCCCCGCGCAGCAGGCCGCCGACGGCCTGGGCGTGGTGCCGGGGACGGCGCACCTGCTCACCGCCACCACGGACCTCCTCTTCTGGGTGGCGCAGGACGACGACGGCGAGGTCTGCCTGGTGGTGCGCACCGCCGGGGAACCGGTGCGGCTGGGCGGGAACTGCGCGCCGCCCGACGAGGCCGCCTCCCGCGGCGTCTCGCTGCCGTCCGGGAACGGCGTCGTCGCCACCCTCGTGCCGGAGGGCTTCGACACCGCGCCCCTGGTGCGGCAGGGCTACGTCCGGCTGGCCGCGGGGCTGTGGGTGGGCGAGGAGACGGCGCAGCAGGTGGCCTCCGACGCCGTCGGCTCCGTCACCGCCCGGCCCGTGGTGCCCACCCAGTCCCAGACCGGCAGCGGGCGGCTGCCGGTGTTCCTCACCCGGGACGCCACGACCTACGCCGTGGTGCTCGCCTGCGTGGGCGTGCCCGACGCCGGCGGGCTGGCCGCGGACCCGACCGCGGCGCTGGCCGTGGACGGCCAGGAGCAGCGCCTGGGCTGCTCCTCCGTCCCCTCCTTCCGCAGGTTCACCGGCGACGGCGGGCCGGTGCGGGTGGACGTCGGCGTGCCGGGCGGGGTCCGGTGGGCGGCCCGGGTGGTGGAGTGCGAGGGGTCGCTGCGCGGCCCGGTGTGCGACCGCGGCGGCTTCTGACCTGCCCGGGTGCAACAGAGAGCACGATGGGCTCGTGCACGTGAGCGAGCTGCAGCAGCTGCTGCGCGACTTCTCCGCCGAGCGCGACTGGCAGCGCTTCAACACCCCGCGCAACCTCGCGCTGGCGCTGGTCGGAGAGGTCGGCGAGGTGGCCGAGCTGCTGCAGTGGCTCACCGACGCCGAGGCCGCCGACCCCAGCGACCAGCTGCGCCAGCGCGCCGGGGAGGAGGTCTCCGACGTGCTGGCCTACCTGCTGCTCCTCGCCGACTCCCTGGGCGTGGACGTGGAGCGCGCCTTCACCGAGAAGCTGGCCGCCAACGCGGAGAAGTACCCGGTGCACCTGGCCCGCGGCAGCTCGGCCGAGCACACCGAGCCGCCCCCGGAGCCGGTCACTCCTTGACGAGGTCGAGGGCGAGACCGCCGGACAGGAACGGCACCCGCTCGAGCCGCCGCTCGAGGCGCTCGGCCCACGGCGGCACCTGCTGCACGGTGCTGGGGAAGATGTAGAGCCGGTCCTTGCCGGCCAGGCGCCACCCGGCGGCCTGGGCGCGGCGCACGAAGTCGCCGGCGTCGAAGGTGCGCTCCCCCGCGGTCACGGTGTGCCAGAGGAAGACGTAGGGGTGCAGCCGGTTCGGCTCCATGGCGCGCCACCGAGCGCCGGGAGCCGCGACGCGGGAGGCCTCGGCGATGACGGCGTCCAGGTCCTCCACGTGGTGCAGCGCGTCGACGCTGACGATGAGGTCCACGGAGCCGTCGGCCGCGCCGGCCGGCAGCGCCTCGCCCGTGCCCACCTCGAAGACCACGTTGGCCAGGCCGAGGTCCTTGGAGCGGGCGTTGGCGAAGTCGACGTAGTTGGGCAGCGGCTCGACACCGGTGAAGCGCCGCTCCGGGTGGCTGCCGGCCAGGCGGCGCAGCAGCGTCCCGGTGCCCGAGCCGATCTCGAGGACCGTGCCGGGCACGCGGCGCAGCACGTCCTCGAAGTACTCGACGCGGCGCCGGGTCATGTGACCCTCGGCGCGCAGGGACTCGTAGGCCTCGGGCTGCTCGTCGTAGCTGGCGTTGTAGCGCCGCTGCTCCTCTGATGACCGAGCGGCCGGGTGGTCGCTGGAGGGCATCGCAGAAGAGTACGGCTCGCTCACTGCGCCACGCCGGGCGGCTCCTGCGACGCGAGCGCGCCGGTGGTGTCGGGGTCTCGGACCTCCCACAGCTCCACCCGCAGCCAGTTGTGGTCGGTGCTGGAGAGCAGGCGGCGGCCGTCCATCACCGCGCGCGCGTTGCCGGTGGTGCGGCCGAGGTCGTCGGTGGCGGTGGCCACGGACCCGACCAGCCACACCCGCCGGTGCGGGGCGAGCGCCGCGACCTTGTCCCCCACGCGGCGCACCTCGAGGCCGCCGAGGGTGTCGCTGGCCTCCGGGGAGGCCACGAGCAGCGGGTCGGCCAGGCGGTCGCTGCCGGCCAGCCCCGGCGGGTAGTACGCCTCGACCATGGGCCTCACGACGTTGCCGACGTAGACCACCGCGTCTCCCTGCTCCGCCTGCGCCGCGATCTGCCGGGCGGCGCCCTCCGGGTCGTCGAAGCCCGCCCGCGCCTGGCGGAACTGCACGCCCGCCGGCACCAGGGACACCAGGAGGACGACGACGGCGGCCGCGGCCGCCCACCCCGCCCAGCGGCGCCCGCGGGCCCGGCGGCGGGCTGCGGCGGGCAGCGCGACCAGGGCCACCGCGGCGAGCACGGCGATGGCGGGCAGGGCCGCGCTGGCGTAGCGCTGGTTGAAGTAGCCGCCCGTGAGCCCGAGCGTGGTGACGGCCAGCAGCGGCATCGGCGCCCACAGCGCCAGCACGAGGGCGTGCTCGGCGCGGCGGCGCAGCAGCAGCACGGCACCCACCACGGCCAGGCCCAGGAGGGGCCACCCGAGGAAGGGGACGTCGCTGGCGAGGCGCCAGAAGGTGAAGTACTCCGGCAGGGTGGCCGGTGCCGGGGGGCGCTCGGCGGCCTGCGCCGACCCGGCGGCGACGAGGCCCAGACCCACCACGCCAGCGGGCGCGGCGCTCGCCACCAGCGCCCAGCGACGCGCGCGGCCCGGCCGCAGCCACACCGCGAAGAACGCCGCCCCCACGGACGGCAGCGTCACCAGCGGGTGCAGGACGACGGCCAGCAGCGCCACCACCGCCAGCACCGGCCACAGCCAGGCGCGGGGGCGGTGGGTGGAGCGCAGGAGGAGCAGCACGGTGACCACCACGCAGGTGAGGGCCATCGGGTACGGGCGGGCCTCCTGCCCGTGCAGGTACACCGCCGGTGCCAGCGCTGTCAGCGCGCCCGCCACGAGCGCTCCCCACGGCCCGGCGAAGCGGCGCCCGAGCACCGCCACCAGCGCCACGAGGACGACGGTCGCCACGGCACCCGGCAGCCGGATCCACCACGACGCCTCGCTGACCGCGAGCCACGGGTGCATCAGCAGGTAGTAGCCGACGAGGCCGGCGTCGCGCTCGGACAGCAGCCCCATCATCTCGCCGACGCCGCGGCCGGCGGTGCTGAGGGTGTAGACCTCGTCGCGCCAGAAGGGCTTGGCGTCGTAGCGGTAGGCGGTCAGCGCGGCGGCCAGCAGCGCGGGGAGCAGCACCGGCAGCCAGCCGGAGCCGGCGCGCCAGCGGGCGCGCCGGGGGGCGGCCCGCTGCGTCGGCGGGTCGTCGAGGAGCGCGGTCACACCCGCGATCCTCCCAGCGAACGCTGGGAGCGGCCCGCCGGTGATCCCGCCCCCGGTCAGCGCGCGGGTCGGGTCGCCGCACCACCGTCCCCGCCTAGGCTGCTGTGCTCGTGACCCTGCCGGTGGAGCCCGAGGTCGTCGTCCTGCTCCTCCTGCTGGTGGTGGGCCTGTCGGCGGCGCTGTCGGAGCGGCTGCGGGTGGCGGCGCCGCTGCTGCTGGTGGCCCTGGGCGCGGCGGTGGCGGCGCTGCCCGGCGTGCCGGCCGTCGAGGTGTCCCCGCAGCTGGTGCTGTCGGGGATCCTCCCGCCGCTGCTGTACTCCGCGGCGGTCCAGCTGCCGGCGATGGGCTTCCGGCGCGACGCCTCCGCCATCAGCGGGCTGTCCGTGGTGCTCGTGCTGGCCAGCGCAGCGTCGGTGGGCGCGCTCATGAGCTGGCTGCTGGGCGTGGGCTTCTGGTGGGGCGTCGCCCTGGGCGCCGTGGTGTCGCCGACGGACGCCGTGGCCACCTCCATCGTCAAGGGCCTGGGCGCCTCGCCGCGGGCGGTGGCCCTGCTGGAGGGGGAGGGGCTGCTCAACGACGCGACGGCCCTGGTGCTCCTGCGCACGTCCGTCGCGGTGGCGGCGGCCGCAGCGGCGGTGGGGGCCGGCACCCCGCAGGGCGCGTCCGAGGGCCCGTCCGTGGGCTCGGCCCTCGGGGACTTCGCGTGGGCGGTGGCCCTCGCCGTCGTGGTGGGCCTCGTGGTGGGCCACCTCGACCTGGCGGTGCGCCGCCGCCTCGACGACCCCGCCGCCGGCACGCTGATCTCCTTCGCGGTGCCGTTCGCCGCGTCGCTGCCGGTGGAGCACCTGGGCGGCTCGGGGCTGGTGGCGGCCGTCGTCGCCGGACTGGTCACCAACCACCACGCGCCGCGCGTGCTGGGCCCGCGGGCGCGGCTGTCCGACGGGCAGACCTGGCGGTCCGCGTCCCTGCTGCTGGAGGGCGGCGTCTTCCTCCTCATGGGGCTGGAGCTGCCGGCGGTGCTGGCGGCCGTGGCGGCCGACCCCGACTCCGGCGGCGGCGTGGGCGAGGTGGGCCTGGGCCACGCCGCGCTCGTGGCGGCGGTGGCCCTGGTGGCCGTGCTGGCGGTGCGGGCGCTGTTCGTCGCGCTGCTGCTGGGGCTGTCCCGGCGGCGCCGGGACCGGGGCCGGCAGGTGCGCGAGAGGTTCAGCGCCTTCGCCGAGCGCTTCGAGGACCGCACGCCGGCGGAGGTCGCGGCCGCCATCACCGCCCGGCGCGCCCTGGCCGGTCCGGCGGGCCGGGTGAGGGGCGGCCTGCGGCGCGGCGGGCTGCGCGGTGCCTGGCGCGCCGCGCGGCGGCGGCCGGTGACCGAGGACGCCGTCGCCAGGATCACCGCCCGGCTGCGGCGCGTGCGCGCCGACCTCGACTACCTGCTCGACGAGCCGCTCGGCTGGCGCGAGGGCGTGGTGGTGGTCTGGGCGGGCATGCGCGGTGCCGTGACCGTGGCCGCCGCCCAGACCCTCCCGGTGGACGCCCCGCAGCGGGAGCTGCTGGTGCTGGTGGCCTACCTCGTGGCCGCCGGGTCGCTGCTGCTGCAGGGCCTCACGCTGCGCCGGGTGGTGCTGGCGGTCGGCTCCACCCGGCAGCGCAGCGAGGAGGAGGAGGCCGCGCAGCGCTCCGCGCTGCTGCAGCTGGTGGCCGACGCGGGGCGCGCCGCCGCCGTCCCGGACGGCACCGACCCGCGCCAGGCGCGGCTGCTGCGGCTGCGCGCGCAGCGCGACGCCCTGCTGGACGCGCGCGACGAGGGCTCCTTCGACGCCGAGGCGCTCTCCCGCGCCCTGGACGTGGTGGACGCCGACGAGATGAGCCTGGTGCTGCGCGGCGGCCCCGAGCGCTGACGGCCTGACGCCCCGTCCACAGTTCACGCGGACGAAACCCGGACGACCCCTGGGTGCCGCTACGTTCTCGCCATCTTCACCGAGATCGATCCCTTCGTCGGGACCGCAGCGACCCGGTTGCCGGCGCCACGCGGTCTCGCCGCTGCGTGGTGGTGGCCCAAGCCGCAGGTGGGCAACACCCACCCCGGCGCCACCAGCCCGCTGGGCATGGTCAGCGCCTGCGCCTACTCGGGGGCCTACCCCACCGGCTACGGCCAGTACGACAAGAGCCTGGAGGGGCTGCCCTCGGAGGTCTTCGACACCCTGCAGGCCTCGGGCTTCACGCACTTCCAGCAGTCGGGCACCGGCGCCATCCGCAAGTACTACAACTACCTGCGCGTCACGCCGATGGTGCAGCCCCTCGACGACCTCGGGCAGAGCTGGGAGCTCAGCGAGGAGACCGCCGAGGCCGGCTACTACGCCGCCACGCTCGAGTCGGGCATCCGCTGCGAGCTGACCGTCGGCCCGAAGACGGCGGTGCACCGGTACACGTTCCCGGCGCACCGCTCGGCGCGCGTCGTCGTCGACGCCTCCTGCGGTGGCCTGGCCATCGAGCACGGGCGGACGGTGCCGCTGCGCGCCCAGGTGGAGAACCTCGGCCAGGGGCGCGCGCAGGGCACCATCGTGGTGGAGGGCGTGCCGCTGTCCTTCGCGCTCGAGGTCGACACCGACGTCCCCGGCCCCTCCGGGCCCGCGCGGCACTCGGCGCCGTGGCGGCCGATGCTCTGGCACGACCGGCGGCTCATCGAGGGCGGCACCCGGCTCGACTTCGACAGGATCCGGCAGACCACGCTGCGGCCCTTCGGCCTGCTCTTCATGGGGGCGGCCCGCGCCGGCCAGACCGTGGAGGTGCGGATCGGCTTCTCCCTGCGCGGGGTGGAGCAGGCCCGCGCCAACCTCGAGGCCGAGCGGGCCTCGCGGCTGCCCTCCGCGCCCGGTGAGCCGGTCTTCGACGCGGTCCGCGAGCGCACCCGGGCGCGCTGGGCCGACCACGTGGGCCGGGTGGCGGTGGAGGGCGGCACGCCCGCGCGCCGCACCGTCATGGCGACGGCGACGTACCACTCGCTCATCAAGCCGTGCATCGCCGACGACGAGAGCCCGTTCTGGCCCTCGGACGGCCCGTTCGCGTTCGACATCTCCACGATGTGGGACATCTACAAGACGCAGGTGCCGCTGCTCGCCGCGATCGCGCCGTCGCGCGCGGCGGACCTGATGGAGTCGCTCATCAGGGTCAGCGAGGAGGAGGGCAACTTCCCCATCGGCTACCGGATGGCGCGCGGCGCGGACCGGTTCTTCCGGCAGGCGAGCGCGCTGGCGCACACGGCCCTGGCGGACGCGCACGCCACCGACCTCGCCCCGATCGACTGGTCGTGGGCGCTGGTGCACATGGACGACGACCTCCGCCGCGGCTACGGCGAGATGTTCATCGACAACGGCGTCGTCCACCCGATCTCGCACACCCTCGACCTGGCCTTCGCGCACCACTGCACCGCGCAGGTGGCGCGGGCCGTGGGTGACCGGCGCCTCGCCGAGGACCTCGCCGAGCGCTCGCTGCGCTGGGTCAACGCCTTCGACGCGTCCACCGGGCTCCTGCGCGACTCGGAGTACTACGAGGGCGGCAAGTGGAACTACTCGTTCCGCCTGCTGCACGACATGGCCGGCCGGATCGCGCTGGCCGGCGGCGACGAGGCCTTCACGGGCATGCTCGACAGCTTCTTCGGGTTCGGGGCCCCAGCGGTGCGCCAGCCCGGGCTGCGCCCCAACGCCGCGGAGATGGCCGCCGGGTACGCCCTCAACAGGTTCGAAGGCCTCAACAACGAGCCCGACATGGAGGCCCCCTGGGCCTACCACTGGGCGGGCCGTCCCGACCGCACCGCCGACGTCGTCCACGCGGCGCTCACCCACCAGTTCGGCACCGGCCGGGGCGGTCTGCCCGGCAACGACGACTCCGGCGGGCTCTCCTCCTGGTACGTCTGGGCCTCGCTCGGCCTGTTCCCGGTGGCCGGGCTCGACCTGTTCCTGCTGTCGGCGCCCGCCTTCGAGCGCGCCGTGCTGGCGGTGCCGGACGGCGAGCTGGTGGTCGAGGCCGTCGGCCACCGGGAGCAGCCCATCAGCTCCGACGCCGGCTTCGACCCCGACGTCCCGCCGTCGTCGTCCAGACCCCAGCACCTCCTCTCGGCGACGCTCGACGGCGAGCCGCTCCCCGGACCGCACCTGTCGATGGCGCGGGTCCACCGCGGCGGACGGCTGGTGCTCCACCTCGGTGAGGAGCCGAACGGCTACGGGCGCGCGGTGCGGCCGCCCTCCCCGGCAGCCCGCCCGCGCTGACGCCCCGGCAGCTCCCCCCGCCAGCTCCCCGCCAGCTCTCCCCGCCAGTCCCACCCGCACCACCGCGCCGGACCCGCCGGGACCGGTGCTCCACCCCACCCGATGCACCCACACCCGAGGAGGACCTCATGACCGGCATGAGCAAGCCCGAGCGCCGTCTCGTCATCCTGGTCCGCGCCGACCCGGTCATCTGCGGCCACTCCGGGGAGGCCCGCAACCTCGCCGAGGCAGCGCTGCTGCGCGGCTTCGACGACGTGCGGATCCTCACCTGGCCGATCGAGGCGCTGCAGGCGGCGGGTCTGCCCCTGAAGCCCCTCGACGCCCTGCTGCCCTACTCCCCCGGCATCACCGTGGAGCGGCCCGAGCCGGTCGGCGACAACCGCGTCCCCGACGGCCGGTACATCGCCGGGCTCGCCGGTCGCCTGGTCGAGCTGCTCGCCGAGGACGTGCCGACCGTGGTGCTGTCGATGTACCTCACGCCGCACACCGACGTCGTCGTCCAGGCGGTGGCGGGGGCGCGCGTGGCGGGCTTCGCCCCGGACGTGCGCACGATGGCCAAGGCCGTCGGGTCCGACATCACCAACGTGGTGTCCAACGCCCTGCGGACGGGCGCCTGGGGCGCCGCGGCGGTGGTGCTGAGCACCTACCTCCAGAACGACGACCTGCTCGCGGTGTCGGAGTTCACCAAGGAGGAGGTGGTGCGCTGGGCCGAGCAGGTCGACGCCCGCACCGGCACCCGGTTCGCGGCCGAGCTCACCGAGCGGGTGCGGATCAGCTACCCGCCGATCGACACCTCCGCCTTCCTCGACCTCGACCCGGCCGCCGTCGACGCCGCGCTGGCGGCCCGCGGCCTGGAGCGCGACGGGTACGTGCTGTTCCTCTCGCGCATCACCCGCGCCAAGGGCGTGGACGACCTCATCAACGCCTACCGCGCGTCGCGCACGCAGGCCACCAAGAAGCTGGTGATCGCGGGGGCGGGCAACGCCGTGGAGGCCGCGCGGGCGCAGATCGCGGAGGTCCCCGGGGACGAGGAGCGCATCCTGCTGCTGACCGACGTCTCCGACGCCGAGAAGCCGCTGCTCATGCGCGGGTGCGCGGCGTACGCGCTGCCCACCAAGCCGGTGCCGGAGTTCGTGGAGACCTTCGGGATCGCGCTGACCGAGAAGATGCTCGCCGGTGGCGGTCCCGTCATCACGACGCTCGTGGGCGGCACGGGCGAGGCGGTCGGCGACACCGCGCTCATCGTCGAGCCGGGTGACGTGGCCGGGCTGACGGCGACGATCGACCGGGCCGTGCTCGACATGGGCGAGGTGGAGCGCCTGGAGCTCGAGCAGCGCGCCCGCGAGCACGCCCTGCGCTTCGACAGGGTGCGCGTCTTCGACGAGATGCTCCCGGCCGAGGAGCCCGTCGCCGAGCAGCAGCACCAGGTCGTCGAGCTCCCCCGCGAGGGAGCTCCCCTCTGAGGCGCGCCTCCGGGACCGCAGCCGAGCGCCTGGCTGCGGTCCCGGGGGGCGTCAGAGGCGGCCGGCGGTCATGTCGACCAGGCGCGACAGCACCCGGTCGCCGTCGGCGCGCAGGCCGTTGTGGAGCAGCTCGTCGGTGACCCAGGTGCGCGCACCGAGCAGCGACGCCGTGGCGCGGGAGTGCTCGGCGAGCACGTACGGGTCGTCGAGGTAGACCGCGGCGGCCACCGGCACGCCGTCGGCCCCGCGGGCGACGCCGTCGAGCGCCGACGGGTCGTACAGGCGGGGCCAGGGGCGGTCCGCCAGCAGCCGGGCCGCCTCCGCGACCGGCGCCAGGGCGCCGACGCCGCCGCGCTCGGGGTCGAGCAGCCAGTCGCCGACGTGCTCGCCGGAGAAGAGCGCCGGGTCCCCCAGCAGGTCCGCGCCCTCACCGCCGCCGCCGAAGTCGTCGGGGCGGGTGCGCTCGGCCGACCACGCCGTGGTGGCGCCGTCGGCGTAGCAGGCCTCGTGCACCAGCAGGTAGAGCGGGTTGCGGGCCAGGCCGAGCGGGTCGGCGGCGTCGGCGCGGAACGCCGGGGAGCCCACCGGCCGCTCCAGCAGCGCGTGCAGGGCGTCGGCGCCGTCGCTCATGCCGAGGGAGTGGCCGGCGGCGCGCAGCACGCGCGACGTGACGCGGTCGCCCGTCGTCGTCCTGAGGTCCTCGGCGGCGAGGTGGGCGTGCAGCCGGCGCAGCCGCTCGAGGTCGTGCGGGTAGCGCTCGTGGTAGCGCGCCGAGAGCACGCGCATCTGCGCCCAGGTGGCGGCGTAGACCTCGTCGGGGTGGACGCCGACGGGCGGCAGGCCGCCCGTGATGTGCACCGAGCGCAGCGACGCCGGCGCCAGCGAGAGGTAGGTGAGCGCGCAGAAGCCGCCGAAGCTCTGCCCGAGCAGGCTCCAGCGGTCCACGCCCAGCGCCTCGCGGAGCACCTCGGCGTCGCGCACGATGCTGTCCGCGCGGAAGTGCGCGAGGTGGTCGGCCTGCTGGGCGGGCGTCATCCCGGGCAGGTCGCCGACGGGCGTGGAGCGCCCGGTGCCGCGCTGGTCGAGCAGCACGACGCGGAAGTCGCGCAGCGCCCGCGCCATCCAGCCGGACGTCAGCGGCGCCCCCGCGGGGCGGGTGGCCTCCTGGCCGGGACCGCCCTGGAGGAACAGCAGCGCCGGCCTGCCCGCGCCGTCGCCCACCGCGCTGACCTCGCGCGCGAAGAGCACCAGGGACCCGGCGGCCGGGTCGGCGTGGTCGAGCGGGACGTCGAGCTCGTGCTCGAGCACCCGCAGCCCGGGCAGGTGCAGCTCGGCGGTGCGCAGGTCGGGTGCGGTCACCGGTCCACCCTGCCGCACGCGGGGGCGGACGGTCAGGGGGTCGACCAGCGGGGGCGACGGCGCTCCAGGAAGGCGGCGACGCCCTCGTGGAAGTCGGGGTGGGAGTAGACGGCGGCGTAGACGTCGTCGGCGTCGACGGGCCAGCCGCCCGCGCCGACCACGTCGGCGTCGTCGAGGCGCTGCCCGATCTCCTTGGCCGCCGCCACGGCGTGCGGCGCGCACCGCGAGACGGACGCGAGCAGCTCCGCCTCCACCGCCGCCAGCTGCTCCGGCTCCACGACCCGCGACACCAGCCCCGCCGCCCGCACCTCCTCGGCGGTCGCGAGCCGCCCGGTGAGCAGCAGCTCGTTCGTCAGCGCCCGCCCCAGCGACGCGCGCAGCCGGGCCGTGGTGCCCGGGGAGACGCAGTTGCCGAGCGTGCGCGCCACCGGTGCCCCGAAGCGCGACGACGGCGTGGCCACCACCACGTCGCAGCACGCGACCACGGCCAGGCCCCCGCCGACGGCGGGACCGTCGACGAGGGCCAGCACGGGCACCCGCAGGGCGCGGACGGCGTCGAGCACGTCGACGATGTGCCGCTCGTACGCGACGCCGTCCTCCCCCGTGCGGATGCCCACCAGGTCGGCGACGTCGGTGCCGGCGGCGAACGTCCCGTCGCGCCCGGTCACGCTGACCAGGCGGACGGAGGCGTCGGCCGCGAGCGCGAGGCAGTGGTCGCGCAGCTGGGCGTACATCGCCTCGGTGAACGCGCCCCGCGCCGCGGGGTTGGAGATGACCAGCCGCGCGAGCCCGCCCTCGCGCTCCAGCAGCACCCGCCCCGCGTCGCCCTCGGTGGACATCGGCCTCAGCGGGTGCTCTCGTCGAGCTCCCAGCCGAGCTTGCCGTAGAGCGCGGCCCGGCCCTTCTTGTCGTTCTCGTTCTCCTGGCGGGCGTACCTGGCCACCAGCTCGGCGTGCTCGCGCGGCACGGCCACCACGCCGTCGCCGTCCCCGACGACGATGTCGCCGGGCTTGATCTGCACGCCGCCGATGGTCACGGGCACGCCGTACGTCTCGTACTCCACCCGGCCCTGCGTCATGGCCTGGTTGCGCCACCGCGCGAAGATCGGCACGCCCTGGGCGATGCACTCGTCGCGGTCGCGCGCGCCACCGGAGGTCACCACCGCCGCGGCGCCCTTGATGTGCATGTCGAGGGAGTTGTACGAGCCGATCTCCCCGCACCCGGCGTCCGGGGACTCGAGCACCACGATGTCGCCCTGCTGCAGCTCGGAGTCCCAGGGCTGGATCTGGACCTCCTTGTACCAGTAGTTGCGGGCCCACTCGGTGTACTCGTCGCCGGTGATCTGCGGCACCTGCTTCTGCGTGACGCGGGAGCGCACGGTGAACGCCGGCCCGCAGAACCTCATGCCCTCCGCGATCGGCATGATCGACCTGTCGACGCTGCCCTTGTTGGGCATGCCGATCCAGTCGAGCCCGTCGCGCACGTCCGCCACGCGCAGGCCCTCGAACAGCTGGGCGATCTCGTCAGCCACGTCACTCCTTCGTGTTGGTGCCGTCACCAGTCGACGGCGGTGTAGGTCGTCTCGAGGTACTCCAGGAGGCCTTCGGCGCTCCCCTCCCTCCCCAGCCCGCTCTCCTTGGTGCCGCCGAACGGTGCGGCCGGGTCGGAGACCAGCCCGCGGTTGACGGCGACCATCCCCGCCTCCAGGCGCTCGGCCACGCGCAGCGCGCGCCCCAGCTCCCCGGCGTAGACGTAGGCGACCAGCCCGTGCTCGGTGTCGTTGGCCAGCGCGACTGCCTGCTCGTCGTCGTCGACGACGACGACGGGCGCGACCGGCGCGAAGACCTCCTCGGCCAGCACCGCCGCGCCGTCGGGCACGTCGGTCAGCACGGTGGGCGGGTAGAAGCAGCCGGGGCCCTCGAGGCGCTCGCCGCCGAGCAGCAGGCGGGCGCCGCGGGCCACGGCGTCGTCGACGAGCCGGGCGGCCTTGTCGACGGCGGCGGTGTCGACCAGCGGCCCGCAGCCGGTGGCCGGGTCGCTCCCCCGGCCGACCACCACGGCGCCCATGCGCTGCGCGAGGCCGGCGGAGAAGGCGTCGGCGAGGCTGCGGTGCACGTAGAAGCGGTTGGCGGCGGTGCACGCCTGGCCGCCGCCGCGCATCTTGGCGACCATCGCGCCGTCGAGCGCGGCCTCGACGTCGCTGCCCTCCAGCACGAGGAAGGGCGCGTTGCCGCCGAGCTCCATCGCGGTGCGCAGCACCCGGTCGGCGCTGCGGCGCAGCAGCAGCTTGCCGACCTCGGTGGACCCGGTGAAGGACAGCATCCGCACCGCCGGGTGGCCCAGCAGCGCGTCGACCACGGGTGCCGCCTGCGACGTGGTGACCACGCCGAGCGCGCCGTCGGGCAGCCCGGCCTCGCGGAGGAGGTCGGCGAGGAGCAGCGCGGTGAGCGGGGTCTGCTCGGCGGGCTTGAGGACGGCGGTGCACCCGGCGGCCAGCGCGGGGCCGACCTTGCGCGTGACCATCGCCGCGGGGAAGTTCCACGGCGTGACGAGCGCCGCGACGCCGATCGGCCGGTGGCTCACGAGGATGCGGTTGCCGCCGCCGGGTGCGCGCCCCAGCCGGCCGGGGACGCGGACGCCCTCCTCGGCGTACCAGCGCAGGAACTCCGCGGCGTAGCTGACCTCGGCGCGCGCGTCGGGCAGCGCCTTGCCGTTCTCGAGGCTGATGAGCTGCGCGACCTCCTCGGCCCGCGCGGTCATGAGCGCGAAGGCGCGGGTCAGGACGGCGGAGCGCTCGCGCGGGGCGGCGGCCGCCCAGGCCGGCTGGGCGCGGGCCGCGGCGTCGGCGGCGGCCAGGGCGTCGGTCGGCCCGAGGTCGGGGACGGAGCCGACGACCTGGTCGGTGGCGGGGTCGAGGACGTCGAGCTGGGCGCCCATCAGGCCGCACCTCCCACGGTCAGGTCCCCGGCGTGCGCGGCGCGCAGCAGCGCGAGCGCGGCGTGCTCGTCGAAGGGACGGGGGCTGTTCTCCACCAGGCGACGGGCGCTGAGCGACGCCGTCGCGAGGGCGGGCAGGTCGGCCTCGTCGACGCCGAGGTCGGCGAGGGTCCGCGGGATGCCGGCGCTGGAGAGCAGGTCGGCGACGGCGAGGACGGTCCCGTGGGCGGGCCCGGTGCGCCGGTCCTCGGGGACGCCGAGGGCGTCGGCCAGCTCCGCGAGCCGGTCGCCGACGACGGGCGCGGTGAAGGCCACGACGTACGGCAGGAGCAGCCCCACGCCCACGCCGTGCGGGGTGTGCGTCAGCGCGCCGAGCGGGTACTGCAGCGCGTGCGCGGCCGCCGTCCCCGCCGTCCCGAAGGCGAGTCCGCCGGCCAGCGCGGCCAGGGCCATGCCGGTGCGGGCCTCGAGGTCGTCGCCGTGCTCGACGGCGCTCCGCAGGTGCTGTGCGGCGCTGCGGGCGCCGAGCAGCGCCCAGTGGTCGGTGAGCACCCCACGACCCACGAACACCCGGCTGCCGCTCAGCTCGTCGCCGTCGCGGCGGACGGCGGTGAACGCCTCGACGCAGTGCGACAGCGCGTCGGCGCCGGCCGCTGCGGTCACCGACGGCGGGCAGGTCAGCGCGAGCTCGGGGTCGACCACGGCGGTGTGCGGCACGAGGTGGCGGCTGGAGACGCCGACCTTCGTGGCGCGCTCGGCGTCGGTGACCACCGCGACCGGCGTGGCCTCCGAACCGGTGCCGGCGGTGGTGGGGACGGCGACGACGGGCGCGACGGGCCCGGGCACCAGGTCCTCGCCGTAGTAGTCCTGCGGGCGGCCGCCGTGGGCGAGCAGCACCGCGGCGAGCTTGGCGAGGTC
Organism: Streptomyces sp. NP160; assembly: GCF_006335115.1. Lineage (GTDB taxonomy): Bacteria > Actinomycetota > Actinomycetes > Actinomycetales > Quadrisphaeraceae > Quadrisphaera. The sequence goes on along the minus strand of NZ_VDMJ01000004.1, from coordinate 25,098 downwards.
GAGGCAGCTGCCTCCCCCGAAGCCGACGAGGACGTCGGTGCCGTGGCGGCGGGCCTCCTCGGCCAGCGCGGCGGCGTCCTCGACGGGCAGCTCGGGGACGGCGCGGTCGTGGACGGCGACGTCGAGGCCGGCGGCCCGCAGGCCGTCGACGAGCTGGCCGGTGGCCGGGTCGGCGGCGAGGCGGGGGTCGGTGACCACGAGGGCGCGCTGACCGAGCCGGGCCGTGGCGGCGGGGACGGACGTGCGGGTGCCGGCTCCGAAGAGGACCTCGCGGGGGCTGCGGAGCAGTCCCCCCAGCGGCAGCTCTCCCACGCTCGACCAGCCCCTTCGCCGTCGTCACCGCCCACCAGAAATCCGATCGGATCTGATGGACGACGACCCTGGCACGCGGCACGAGGCGCCGTCAAGGGCTTCCACAGATCCGATCGGATCGGATACCGTCGGGCGATGGACGAGACCCACGACGACGTGCTGGCCCTCTTCGACGGACTCCGCGTGGCCGACGTGCGCGACGGCATGGACTGGGTGGGGCTGCCCCACCGCGGCTCCGTGACCAGGGAGATCACCCCCGTCGCCCCCGGCATGCGGCTGTGCGGACGCGCCTTCACCGTGCGCACCCGCCCCAGCGACAAGGTGGTCCCCCACGGCATCTCGCCGGAGGAGTACACCGCCTGGGCGCACGAGTACTGGTACGGCGAGGTCAACACCTCCAAGGCCTGGCGGGACGGCCTGCGCCCCGGTGACGTCGTCGTCATCGAGGGCGCCGACCTGGGCGTCGGCGAGGTCGGCTCCAACAACTCCCTCGGCTGGCACGTGCTCGGCGCCGTCGGCGTGGTGACCTCCGGCGGGGTCCGCGACGTCGACGAGGTGACCGCCCAGGGCGTCCCCGTGTTCGCCCGGTACCGCTCGCAGTCGATGACGCAGGGGCGGATCGAGTTCGCCGAGGCCGGGCAGCCGGTGGCCCTGGGCGACGTGGTCGTCAGGCCCGGTGACGTGGTGGTGGCCGACGGCGACGGGGTGATCGTCGTCCCGGTCGAGCGCGCCGAGGAGGTGGCCCGGTACGGTCGCCAGGAGCTCGAGAACGACAAGGCCATCCGCCGCGGCTACTACCAGTCGCTGGGGTGGGCCCTGGACGAGACCGTGCGGTGAGCCGAGCAGTGGGGTCAGCGGCCGAGACCGTGCCGCGGTCGGGAGGTCGCAGTGCCCAGCCAGGAGCGGGACGAGCAGAAGGGCCTTCCGCTGCCGCGCGTGCGCCTCGGTGACGAGGTCTACGACCAGCTGGTCTCGCGCCTGCTCTCCCACCAGCTGGCCCCCGGCGACCGGATCACCGTCGACGCGCTCTCCCGCGAGCTCGGCGTCTCCCAGACACCCATCCGCGAGGCGCTGACGCGCATGGAGGCCGGCGGGGTGGTGGTGCGCACCCACCTCGCCGGCTACCGCGTGGCCCCCGAGCTGGACCGGCGCTCCTTCGACGACCTCGTCGAGCTCCGCCTCCTGCTGGAGCCGGTGGCGGCGCAGCACGCCGCCGAGCGCACGACCCCCGAGCAGCTCGACGCGCTGCGCGAGCTGGCCTCCGCCATGGAGGCGCAGGAGTCCGGTCCCGACGGCACCCAGGACTACGCCGCGTTCGCCGGCCTGGACGCCCGCTTCCACGACGCCGTGGCCGAGGCCGCCGGCAGCGCGCTGCTGCGCGAGGCGCTCGCCCGCCTGCACACCCACCTCAAGCTGTTCCGCCTCAGCAGCGGGCGTCGGGTGCTCACCGAGGCCCTGGCCGAGCACCGGGCCGTGGTCGACGCCGTGGCCGCGGGCGACCCGGACGCCGCCGCGGCGGCCATGCGCGAGCACGTGGAGCGCTCAGCAGCCCGGTTCTCGGCCTTCTTCAGCTGACGCGACGGCGCGGCCGCCCGTCCGCGGAGAGGTTCCCCCCAGCTGCGGGTCAGGGGCGGCCGAAGACCGCGGCGCTGTGCGCCTCCACGGTGCCCTCGAGCAGCTGCTCACCCTCCCGTGGAGCGAAGCTCACCGGGGCGTCGGTGAGGTTGAGCACCACGCTCAGCCCCCGTGCCCCTGCACCCCGCCCGCCCTCGTCGCCGCCGGCGCCACCGGGGGGGCCGACCTCACTGAGGCGGTAGACCAGCACCGCGTCTTCGACGCGTTCCACCGCAACAGCGGCCTGCCAGAGCCACCGGTGGCGCCGCCGCAGACCGATGAGGCGCTGGTGCAGCCGGAACACCGGCTCCCCCTCCGCCCACAGCCCCTCGGGGGTGGCGGGGAAGGCCGGACGCACCGCGTCGTCCCCGCCGGCGCGCTCCTCCTTGACGCCGCGGTAGTCCCACTCGTCCCCGGCGTACACCGCCGGCACCCCGGGCAGGGTGAACAGCGCCGTCACCGCGTGGACCAGGTGCCGGCGGTCGTGCAGCTGGCTGGCGATGCGGGTGGTGTCGTGGTTGCCCAGGAACGTCGTGGGCACGAACGGCGGGTCCATCGCCCTGCCCGTCGCGACGAAGGCGTCGTGGCGGCCGAGGGCGTGCGCCAGCTCGTGGAAGTTGGCGTCGTTCAGGCTCGACCAGATCGCCTTCCACATCTCGTACTGGGTCAGGGAGTCCACGCCGGCGGCGGGGGCGAACTCCCGGGGGTCGGCGTGGATGGTCTCGCCCAGGAACCAGGCGTGCGGGTGGCTGGCGCGGACCTGGTCGATGATCTCGCGCCAGGCGGCGGGGGCCACGGCGTAGGCGGCGTCCAGGCGCCACCCGTCGACCCCTGCGTCGAGCCAGTGGCGCACCACCGCGACGACGTGCTCGCGCACCGGTGGGTGGGTCAGGTCCAGCTCGACCAGCGCCTCGTGCCCCTCGAAGACCGCCCACCCGTCCTCGCGGTCGGGGTCGCGGGCGAACCACGCCGCGGCCTGCTCGTCGCCGGCCTGGGCGGCGCGGAAGCGCTCGTGGGAGCGACCGACGTGGTTGAAGACCCCGTCCAGGACCACCTCCACCCCTCGGGCGTGCGCCTGCTCGACCAGGTGGCGCAGGTCGCCCTCGTCGCCCAGGCGCGCGTCGATGCGCAGGTGGTCCCGGGTGTCGTAGCCGTGGCTCTCGGAGTCGAAGATCGGCCCCAGCTGCAGGGCGTTCGCGCCGAGGGCGACCAGGTGGTCCAGCCACGCCTCCAGGTGCGGCAGGCGGTGGGTGACCGCCAGACCACCGTCGTTGGTGGCCTCGGCGCCCGTGAAGCTCAGGGGGTGGACGTGCCAGATGATGGTGTCAGCAGAGCGCACCGCTCCCATGATCCTGGTGGGCGGCGCTGCGGGCCAGGCGACTCTCGCGGAGGAGGGGCCGGTCCCCGGGCACCGGTCGTCGAAGGACGGGGAGCACCGCCGCCAGCTCAGCGGACGACGAAGTGGCTGACCTCGCGGGTCAGACGAGCAGCGACCCCGCCCAGCTCCCCGGTGGCCGTCCTGACGGTCGCGGCCTGGGCCGTGGTGTCGCTGACGGTCCCCACCAGGGCCTGCATCGAGGTCGCCATGCTCTCCGTGCGCTCGGCCGCCGACGACAGCACGGCCCCGACCGACGTCGCTGTCCGGCGCTGGGCGTCGACCGCCGTGGTGATGTCGCGCTGCATGCCGTCGACCTCGGTGATCGTGGCGGTGATGCGGTGGATCTCCTCGGCGGCGGCCGCCGCCTCGGCGCGCACGGAGTCCAGCGTTCCCGCGATGTCCTCGGTGGCGCGGGCCGTCTGCGCGGCCAGCTGCTTGACCTCCCCGGCGACCACGGCGAAGCCCCGGCCCGCCTCCCCCGCCCGGGCGGCCTCGATGGTCGCGTTCAGCGCCAGCAGGTTCGTCTGCGAGGCGATCGCGCTGATGGTGCCGAGCACGTCCTCGATGCGCTGGGTCGAGGCGCTGAGGCGCTCGACGGTGCCGTTGGCCGCCGCCGCTCGGAGCACCGCTCCGGCGGCGACCTCGGAGACCGCGCCCACGGTGTGGGACACCTCGTCAGCAGCCCCCCGCAGCTCCTCCACCGCGGTGGCGACGTGGTGGACCCCCGCCGAGACGTCATCGGCGCCGCTGGCCGCCGCCGACGCCTCCTGCGCGGTGCGCTGCGCTCCCCCGGCGAGCTCCTCGCTCACCGCCACGAGCGCCGAGCTGGTGCGCTGCAGCTGGGCGGCGCCGTCACTCATGGCCGACACCGCGGCACGCACCCCGCCCACGGCCTCGTCCACGGCCCTGGCCATGGCTCCGAGCTCGTCGGGTCGCGCAGCGTCCTGGGGGTCCGCTCCCCCGGAGAGGTCGCGTCCGGCCACACGGCGCAGCGCCTCGGTCAGCCGCTGGACGCGGCGCACGATGCGTCCGGCCAGCAGTGCCACCAGCAGCGACATCACCACGGCGACCACGAGACCGGCCAGGAGCATGTCGCGCGTCTGGGACGCGGCCCCCTCCTGGATGCGGTCGGTGACCGCTGCGACGTCGGCCTCGGGGGACCACGCCGTCACCACCCACTGGTACGGCGCGTACTCGGACACCCCGACCGACGCCGGTCCACCCGCAGCATCGATCCGCAGGGTGGTCGAACCACCCTCGGGGAGCCCCGCCGCCGTGTCGAGGATCCGCTGCACGTAGGGCTCCCCCGCGGCGTCGGCGTCGTCCAGCAGCGGCTGCCCGGCCGGGACGCCCGTCGGCGGCACGACCGCCAGGCCCGGCGACGCGGGGGCGCTCGAGTAGACGACCACCTCACCAGAGCGTCCGACGACAGAGGCCTCCAGCCTCTGGCGCAGGTCCGCGGTGACCTCCTCCTGCGGGAGGCCCACGAAGAGGGCGCCGGTCACCGCGCCGGCCGCGTCACGGGTGGGGGCGTACACCGTGACGAAGGGCCGTCCCACCACCGTGGCCGGCCCGTGGAAGACCTCGCCGGCCAGCAGGGACGCGACCACCGCGTTGGGGCTCGCGTCGGGGTTGGTGGCGGGGATGTAGGTGCCGATGGCCCGGCGGCCCTCGGCGGTGACCACGGTGGTCGCCACGCGGAGCATGTCGCCCTGCTCGTTGACGCGCTGGAACAGGGTCACCGAGGCGCCGGTGACCCTGGCCGCCTCGTCGATGCCCGACACCGGCGCTGCGGGGTCGGAGACCTGTCCGATCCAGCGCCCGCCCAGCTGCACCCCCGGCAGGTCCACGGCGGTGACGGACCCGTCGGCCTGGTTCTTGGCCTGCCAGCTCACCGGAGCGCCGTAGGTGGTGCCGCCCTCGCGGTCGATGACGTCCTGGGCGGCGACCAGGCTGGTGTCCAGACGGGCCTGCACGGCCTCCGCCTGGGCGGCGATCATGTCCGAGACCTGCTGCCCGGTGGCGCGCAGGGCAGCGGCGTCCAGCTCCTGGACGTCGGCCTGCACGTCGGTCAGCAGCGACTCGGAGCGCCAGCTGCCGAGGGCGGTCAGCCCGACCGCGGTGAGGACCACGGCCGCGGCCGCGGGGAGCACGAGCTGGCGGCGCAGGGTGGCGGTGAAGGGTCGAGGCAGGGGCACGGTGTCCTCCGGGACGGTCCTGGACGACTCCTTCATCCACTCCTCGCATCGGCAGGCGCGATGGCGACCTTGACCGTGCGGCGACCGCTCCCCGCAGGAGCGAGCGCTCGCTCCAGGACGTCGACGACGTCGCGCCCCTGCTCACCCGGCACGGCCACCGGCGGGCCGCCGCGCAGCGACGCCGCGAGGCTCGCGTACAGCTCCGCCCCCAGCCGGCCGGGCGGCTCCAGGCCGTCGTGGACGACGACGACGGCGCCACCCGCGTCACGCACGACCACCGCCGTGCCGTCCTCGCTGGTGATGTCGCCGCGCTCGCCGACCACCCGGAACCTCGGCGCCGCGTGCTCGGCCTCGCGGTGCACGTCGATGCGCGCGCTCGCGCTGATCCCGCGCTGCTCGAAGACGAGGTCGATGCGCAGGTGGTCCTCCACGTCCGAGCCGGGCGGCCGGTGCGCGGTGCCCGTCACCCCGGAGGGTGGGCCGAGCAGCTGCAGCACCTGGTCGACCGGGTGCGGCCCGATGAGCCAGCCCACTCCCCCGCCGGTGTCCGCGCCCTCGGTCCAGGTGGCCACGTCGTCGCCGGTGTGGGGCGTGCCGTCACCAGCCGTCCGGTAGCGGCCGGCGTGGCTGCGGTGCACCTCCACGCGGCGCACCGGCCCGACCGCGCCCTCGCGCACGAGCTGCAGCACCCGCTGGAAGTCGGGCTCCCACCGCCGCTGCTGATGCACCGACAGCTGCCGGCCCGCGGCGCGCGCCGCGGCGAGCATCGCGTCGGCGTCGGCGCGGGAGGTGGCCATCGGCTTCTCCACGTGCACGTGGCGCCCCGCCTCCAGCGCCCCGGTCACGACGTCCCGGTGCAGGTGGTGCGGCAGGGCGACGACGACGAGCTCGACGCCGCCCCGCTCCGGCTCGAGCGCCACGAGCGCGCGCCAGTCGGTGTGGGCCCGCGCGCCGAAGCGCTCCGCCGCTGCCGCCGCGCGGGCGGGGTCGGCGTCGCAGACGGCGACCAGCTCGAGCTGCCCACCCGCTCTCGCCGGCTCGAGGTTCTGCTCCGCGTGGTAGTACCAGCCGCTGTTGCCGAGCCCGACCAGGCCGACCCGCACCGCCCCGCCCGCCCGGGTGCCCGCGCTCACCGCCACACCGCCCCGGGGCCTGCGAGCACCTCGCCGCCGAGCGCCTCCTCGACGTCGACCGCGGCACCACCGCGGGACGCCGACAGGTAGGCGGCGTCCATGACCCCCATCGTCCGGAGGTTGTCGCGGCCGCTGTGCGGAGCCTCGACCCCGGCGTCGAGCGCGTCCAGCAGCGCCGCGGTGCTGCTCCCGTACGACAGGTGCGCGCGCGTGACGGGCCCGGCGTCGACGAAGGACGCCTCCACCACCTCGTCGCCGCGCAGCTGCAGCTCACCGAGCGCCGGCCCGGCCATGGGGTGCTCGCGGGACGTCCTGGCGCTGCCGTGCTCGCCGTCGGCGCGCAGCTCCTGGGTGGGCAGGCCGCGGGCCCTCCAGGACGACGTCATCGTGGCGAGCAGCCCGTCCTCGAAGGAGACCAGCAGCGCGGCGAGCTGCTCCCCCGGCAGCCCGGAGGCGGGGTCGCGGCGGGTGAGCGCGCTGACGGTGCGCGGCGGGCTGGCCGCCAGCCACTGCAGCCTGTCGATGAGGTGCACGCTGAAGATGGCCATCTCCAGGCGCTGCTCGGAGGCCCGCCAGACGCCGGGCGCCTGCGGGCGGTCCTGGAAGGAGCGGTGCTCCAGCAGGTGCAGCGGCCCCAGCTCGCCCGAGCGCACGCGGTCCGCCAGCCACTGCTGCTCGGGGTACCAGCGGAAGTTCTGGCTCACCGCCAGCGGCACCCCGGCGGCCTCGGCGCGGCGCACCAGCTCCACCGCGTGCGCACCGCGGGGCGCGAACGGCTTCTCCACGAGCAGCGCGACACCGCGCTCCAGCGCCGGGTCGACCACCTCGTCGCGCACGGCGGGCGGGGTCAGCACGAGCAGGACGTCGACCCCGGCACCTGCGGCCGCGTGGTCGAGCAGGTCCTCCACCCCTCCGAACGGCTCCACCCCCGCGTGCTCCACGGCGAACGCCTCCCGGGCGGCGGGGTCCGGGTCGCACACGGCCACCACCTCGGCGCGGCCGGCGCACACCGCGGCGATCCCCGCGGCGTGCTGGCGCGCCACCCACCCCGCGCCGACCAGCCCGACCCGCCTCACTGCTCCACCCCGGTGCGGTGGAGGTCGGTGAGCTCCACGTACGCCGGTCCGTTCGCGCGCACGCGCTCCAGCTCGGCCCGGGTGAGGTCGCGCAGCACCCGGGCGGGCACCCCGGCCACGAGCACGCGGTCGGGCACGGCGGCGCCCTCCTTCACCACGGCCCCGGCGGCCACGAGCGCCTCCGCGCCGACCACCGCTCCGGTGAGCACCACCGCCGCCATGCCCACCAGCGCGCCGTCCCCGACGGTGCAGCCGTGCAGCACGGCGCGGTGCCCCACCGAGACGCGCTCGCCCACGTCCACGGCGCCGTGGGCGTCGGCGTGGACGACGCAGCCGTCCTGCAGGTTGCTGTCCCGCCCGACGCGGATCGGCGACCCGTCGGCGCGCAGCACACAGCCGTACCAGACGCTCGCCCCGGCGGCGACGTGCACGTCACCGACGAGCACCGCGGTGGGAGCCACCCACGCGCCGTCGTCGACCACCGGCCGGCGCTCCCCCAGCGCGATCAGCAGCGGCCCCTGGCCAGCCCTCACAGCCCGTACCAGCGCACGGCGGAGCCGCCGCAGACCTGCGCGAGGGCCCCCTCGACGTCGTCGGACCCTCCGTCGGCGAGGGCCTTGGCGACGGCGTCGCGCAGGTCGCCCCACGCCTGCGCGTAGCTCGCCCGCAGGAGCACCACCGGCCAGTTGCTCGCCAGCAGCAGCCGGTCGGCGCCGAAGCCGTCCAGGACGTGGCCGACGTAGCGGGGCAGGACGTCGGCGCGCCAGGCGTCCCACGCCGTCAGCGCGTCGACGCCCACCGACACCTTGAGCGCCACCCCGGGCAGCTCCGCGAGCGCGGCGGCGTTGGAGGCCCACGGCTCCCAGCCACCGGTGTCGAGCGGGGGCCGGGCGAGGTGGTCGACCACCACCCGCAGCTGCGGCACCGCGCGGGCCAGGCCGGCGACGGCGCGGACCTGCTCGGGGGTGATGGGGACGACGTCCCACACGAGCCCGCGCTCGGCGAGCTCGGCGAACAGGGCGACCACGCCGGGGTCGGCGAGCCGCTCCAGCGGGTCTCGGCCCACCAGCGTGCGCACGCCGCACCAGGAGGTGGTGTCGGCGCGGGCCAGCTCGGCGCGGGCGGCGGCGGGGTCGAGGACCGGGAGCCACCCGACGACGCCCCGCACGTGCGGGGTCTGCGAGGCCCAGGCGGCGAGCCTGTCGTTCTCGGCGGGCTCGTCGACCGACTGCATGAGCACTCCTGCGTCCACGCCGGCGGCGGCGAGCTCGCCGGCGAGGTCGGCGGGGCCGTAGTCGCGGGCGATGGCGCCGTGGGCTCCGGTGCGCCAGGCCGACTGGTCGGCCTCTCCGTAGGTCCAGAAGTGGTGGTGGGCGTCCACCACGGAGGTCTGGCTCATCTGCTGGCTCGTCTGCTGGCTCATCTCGCCTCCCAGCGGGGCGGTCGGTGGTCGAGGAACGCGGTGACGCCCTCGCGGAAGTCGGCGCTGCCGTAGCAGGCGCGCAGGAGGTCGGTGTCGTCCGGGAACCCGGCCGGCCAGGCCGCGGCGGCGAGGCGCCGGTCGGTCTCCTTGAAGGCGGCCAGGGCGCCGGGTGCGGCGGCGAGGAGGCCGTCCAGCAGCTGCGCCACGCCGTCGTCCAGCTCCTCGGCGCCCAGGACGACGTCCGCCAGCCCGGCCGCGGCGGCCTGCGGCGCGTCGAGCATGCGGGAGGTGAGGAGCAGCGCGCGGGCCCGCGCGGGTCCGGTGCGCCGCGCGAGCGCCGCGACGACGGCGGCGGGCACGCAGTTGCCGAGCGTGCGCGCCACCGGCAGCCCGAACCGCGCCCGCGGGCCGGCCACCACCACGTCGCTGACCGCGACGAGCGCGAGGCCGGCGCCGGCGGCGGGCCCGTCGACCACGGCGACCACCGGCACCGGCACGGCGGCCAGGGCCTCGAGCACCGCGCCGACCCGCCGCTCGTAGGCCACGCCCGCCTCGCCGGCGTCGGGGGCGCCGAGCACGTCGGCGGCGAGCACGCGCACGTCGGTGCCCGCCGCGAAGGCGCCGTCGGTGCCGGCCAGCACGAGCACCCGCACGGACGGGTCGGTGGTGGCGAGGGCGGCCACCTCGGCCAGCTGGTCGTACATGGCCGAGGTCAGCGCCCCGAGCCGGCGCGGGTGGTCGAGGACCGCGCGGAGCACTCCCCCGTGGTGCTCCGCGCGGACCCGGCCCGTCACGGCAGGACCGTCACGAGGCGGCGTGCTGGACGTCGTGCTGCCGGGCGAGCAGCTCCTCGGTGTGCTCCCCGAGCAGCGGCGGCGGCCGGCGGATCACCGGCGGGGTCTCCGACAGGCGCAGCGGCGAGGCGAGCACCGGGACCTCCCCCTCCACGGGGTGGGTGAAGGTGGCGACCATCTCGCGGGCCTTGACGTGCGGGTCCTCGGTGAGCACCTGCCGGTAGTCCTGGATGGGCCCGGCGGGCACCCCCGCCCCGAGCAGCACCTGCACCCACTCGTCGGTGTCCCGCTCGACGAGTCGCTCCTCCAGGGCCACGACGAGGTCGGGCAGGTGGGCCATCCGCCCCACGTTGGTGGAGAACCGCGGGTCGGTGACGAGGTGCTCCAGGTCGAGGGCTGTGCACAGCCGCCGCCAGAGCCGGTCGTTGTTCGCCCCCACGGTGACGTGCCCGTCGCGGGTGGCCAGGGCCTGGTAGGGCGCTGACATGCGGTTGGCCGAGCCGAGCTTGGCGGGCGTGCGCCCGGTGTCCCAGAACTCGGTGGACTCCCACACCGCCAGCGCCAGCGCCGACTCGAACAGCGACGTCTCCACCTGCTGGCCGACGCCCGTGCGCCGGGCGCTGGTCCACGCGGCGAGGATGCCCACCGCGCAGAACAGGCCCGACCCCAGGTCGGCGACGGGGATGCCGCTCTTCACCGGGCGCCCGTCCGGCTCGCCGGTGATGGACATGACCCCGGTCATCGCCTGGGCGATGAGGTCGTACCCGGGCCGGTCCGCGTACGGACCGGTCTTCCCGAAGCCCGAGATGCTCGCGTAGACGAGCGCCGGGTTGACGCGGGAGAGCACCTCCCAGCCCACGCCGAGCCGCTCGGCGACGCCCGGCCGCCAGTTCTCGACGACGACGTCGGCGTCCGCCACCATCGCCAGGAAGCCGTCCCGGCCCTCGTCGGACTTCAGGTCGAGCACCACGCTGCGCTTGTTGCGGTTCAGCGACAGGAACGCGCGGCTGTCCTCCCCGATCCCGGAGCGCCCCCACGAGCGGCGGGTCTGGTCGCCCGCGTCGGGGTTCTCCACCTTGATGACGTCGGCGCCGAGGTCGGCCAGCACCATGGTGCAGAACGGCCCGGCCATGACCTGGGTGAGGTCGAGCACCCTCATGCCGGCCAGCGCCCCCGGGGGCGCGGTGCCGGGGTCCACGGTGTCCATCAGGCCTGCGCCAGCGCGGCGTTGAGGTTGTCCACGAACTGCTGCGCCGTCTCGCGCGGGTCGGCGCCGTTGAGGGCCACCGCCTCGTAGGAGCGGGTGAACGCCGTCTCGAAGTTGGCCTGGTACCCGGCCGGGTAGAGCACCGTCGGCGGCTCGTCCTTGACGATCTGCTGGAACAGCTCGAGGTTCTGGCGCACCGCCGGGGCGAGGGAGGTGTCGGCCAGCTGCGCCTCCAGCATCTTCGTGTTGGTCACCGCGCCGTTGTTCGAGGCGAACAGGGCGTTGGCCTCCGGGTCGTTGACCCAGAAGTCGATGTAGGCGGCGGCGGTGGGGATGTTGTCGCAGCTGGTGGGGATGGACCAGCCGGAGGTGAACAGCACCGTGCTGGAGGCGCCGTCGTCGCCCCGGGGCAGCTGCACCGTGGTGAGCTTCGCGCCGGGCTGGGCGCCGTCGATGGCGCCCTGGGCCTGGCCGAGCTGGTTGCCGGGCTTGTTGTCGAGCAGGGTCCTCCCCTGGGCCACCCAGCTCTGCTCGACCTGCGCCGCCTCGGCGGCGCGGTCGGGGGCGGAGATGGTGACGCCGGAGGTGCGCAGCTGCTCCCACAGGCCCCAGTACTCGACCACGTCGTCGGCGGTGAAGGCGGCCTCCTTCCCGTCGAAGACCTCCTTGCCGTTGCCCCGCAGCCACTCGATGAAGGTGTTCGGGTGCCCGCCGAGGAGGTTCACCCCGGCCACGCCGTCGGGCAGGGAGGCCTTGGCCTTCGTGGCGTAGGTGAAGAAGTCGTCCCAGGTCCAGCCCTCCGGCGGGGTGCCCACGCCGGCCTGCTCGGCCAGGGTGGTGTTCACCATGATCGCGTCGTAGGCGGCGCCGTAGGGGATCTCGTAGAGCTTGCCGTCCGGGCCGCGGCCGGTGTCGAGGACCTCGGCGGGGATGTCGTCCACGTTGATGGCGCCGGAGTCGACCAGGGGCTGCAGGTCGACGAGCAGTCCCTGGCCCGCGTAGTCGTTGAGCTGACGGCCCTGCAGCTGGGTGATGCAGGCCATGCCGCCGGACGTGGCCTGCACGTTGAGGCGCTGGAAGTAGGCGGCGAAGTCGGTGAACTCCGGGGTGACGGTGACGCCCGGGTGCTCCTCGACGAACAGGTCGGAGACGCCGTTGGTGAGGTCGACGCGGGCGCCGGAGCCCCAGTAGGCCAAGCGGACGGCGCCGGTGACCTCGCCCTTGCCGGCGTCCTCGCCGGTGGCGGCCGAGGGCGCGTCACCGCCGACGCGGGTGCCGCCGGAGCAGGCGGTGGCGAAGAGCGCGAGCGCCGCGGTGCCGGCGAGCAGGGCCGCCCGCCGGCGGGTGCGGCGGCTGCGAGGGGAGCGGTCGGTGGTGGAGCTGGACACGGTGGTGCCTCCTGGATCAGGGATTGTCGACATTGACAGGCAGAAGAGAGGTCACTTGAGGCCGCTGGTGGCGACCCCTTCGATGAGCAGCCGCTGGGAGACGAGGAAGAAGCCGACGATCGGGGCGACCGCCAGGGTCGCCATGGCGAACAGCGGGCCGAACGCGCTGGTGCCGGTGGCGTCGAGGAAGCCGTTGAGGCCCAGCGTCACGGTCCAGCGGTCGGGGTTGTTGAGGTAGAGCAGCGGGCCGAGGAAGTCGTCCCAGGTGCGGATGAAGGTGAACATCGCGGTGGTGCCGATGGCCGGCAGCGACAGCGGCACGATGACCCGCCAGAAGATGCCGAAGTGCCCGCACCCGTCGAGGCGGGCGGCGTCGTCCAGCTCCCGGGGCAGGGTCCGGATGAACTGGACCATGAGGAAGATGAAGAACGCGTCGGTGGCGAGGAACTTCGGCACCGTGAGCGGCAGGATCGTGTTGATCCAGGCGAGCTCGTTGAAGAGCACGTACTGGGGCACGATCGTCACCTGGTAGGGCAGCAGCAGCGTGGCCAGCACCATGGCGAACAGCACCCGCTTGAACGGGAACTCCAGCCGGGCGAAGGCGTACGCGGCCAGGGCGCACGAGACGACGTTGCCGACGATGGCCAGCGCCGAGATGACGAGGCTGTTGAGGAAGTAGCGGGAGAAGTCCAGCGTCCCGTACGACCAGCCGTCGCGGTAGTTGTCCAGCGTGAAGTCGCGCGGCCAGAGGCCGAGCGTGCCGAACGCCTCGTTGCCGGGCCGGAAGGACGCGCCCACCATCCACAGCAGCGGGTAGAGGACCACCACCAGCACGCAGACGAGCACGGCGTGCCGGGCCAGGCCCCGCACCAGCGCCGACCGCGACGGCTTCCGCTGGTCGACGACCATCCTGGTCGCCGGGTGGGCGCCCTGCGGCTTGGACGGCGGCCTCGGGGGTGCGCTGGTGCTCATCGCTCGTCTCCGTAGTAGACCCAGAAGCGGGAGGTCGCGAACATCACGGCGGTGAAGATCCCGAGCACCACGAGCAGCGCCCACGCCATCGCCGAGGCGTAGCCCATGTCCAGCTCGGTGAAGCCGCGCTGGTACAGGTAGAGCGTGTAGAAGAGCGTGGAGTCGGCCGGGCCGCCGGTGCCCCCGGAGATGACGTACGCCGGGGTGAACGCCTGGAAGGCGTTGACCGTGGTGAGCAGCACGTTGAAGAAGATCAGCGGGCTGATGAGCGGCAGGGTGACGCTGACGAACCGGCGCACGGGCCCGGCGCCGTCCACCTCGGCGGCCTCGTACAGGTCGCGCGGCACCTGCCGCAGCCCCGCCAGGAAGATGATCATCGGGGAGCCGAACGTCCACACGCTGAGCACCACGAGGGTGAGCAGCGCCGTGTCCGGGTCACCGATCCACGTCCGCCCGTCGATGCCGAACACCCCGAGCAGCGCGTTGAACACGCCGTCGCCGGCGAACAGCTGCCGCCACAGGAAGGACACCGCCACGCTCGCACCGATGAGGGACGGCAGGTAGAACGCCGCCCGGTACAGCGGCAGGAACCGCATGCCGCGGGCCAGCACCATCGCCACCCCGAGGGAGACGACCAGGATGCCCGGCACCGCGAGCGCCACGTACACCACCGTGACCTCGACCGAGCTGGCCAGCCGGGGGTCGGTGAGCATCGCCCGGTAGTTGGCCAGCCCCCGCCACTGGGGCGGGGAGAGCAGGTTGTACCGGGTGAAGGACAGGTACAGCGAGTAGAGCATCGGGCCGATGGTCAGCCCGAGGAGCCCCGCGAACCACGGCAGCAGGAACACGAAGGCGACCAGCGCCTCGCGCCGCCGGCGGGCCGACGGGCGGACCCGGGGCGGCTCCACCGCGCGCTGCGGGTGCAGCGGCGAGGCCGGCGCGTCCACCGCGCTCACGACCCGTCCCCCCGGCTCGCGCGCTCGGCGTGCGCCTCGACCCGGTCGGCCAGCACCTGCGAGAGCAGGGCCGCCACAGGCAGCCGCAGGTCCGCGGAGCGCGCGGCCTCGACCACCTCGAAGAGGTCCTTGCTCCACGGGCGCTCGCGCCGCGGGGTGCCGGCGGCGTCGTAGGCGGCGGACGTCGCGTCGAAGAAGCCCCAGTTGCTGGCCACCCACGACCCGCCCGTGGACGACGACACCGCGTCGAGCACGGTCGCCTCGTCCACCTGGTAGGCCGCCGCCAGCTCGACCGCCTCGTGGGCGCCGGCCAGCGCCGACAGCATCATCAGCTGGTTGGCCAGCTTGGTGGCGGCGCCGGCGCCCGCGGGCCCCACGTGCAGCACGCGGGAGCCCACGGCGTCCAGCAGCGGACGGCCGAGCTCGACCGCGTCGGGCTCGCCACCGACGAACACCGTGAGGTCGCCCCTCTCGGCGCGCTCCGCTCCCCCGCTGACGGGGGCGTCGAGCAGGGCGACGCCGCGGTCGCGGGCCACCTCTTCCAGCCGCACCGCCGTGGCGGGCAGCACGGTGCTGTGGACGACGACGAGCCGGTCGCCGCCGCCCCCTCCGGCGGAGGCGCCGGCCGCCAGCCAGCCCTCGCCGTCGTCGTCGCCCTCGAGCACCGCGGTGACGGCGGCGTCGTCGGAGACGGCGAGCAGCAGGACGTCGCACGCGGCGAGGTCGGCGGGGCTGCCCGCGGGCTTCGCGCCCTCGTCGACGAGCCGCTGCACGCGGCCGGCGTCGAGGTCGCTGACGGTGACCGCCCACCCGGCGGCCAGCAGGGCGCGCACCATGGGCGCGCCGATGTTCCCCAGGCCGGCGAAGCCGACCGAGGTCGAGCCTCGGGCGAGCGGCACGGGGTCCGCCTCAGAGGCTCTCGTAGTACGCGATGACCGCGTCGGCGTCGACCGTGGAGTCGGGCTTCTTGCCCTGCGCGTCGTAGTGGCGGCGGCGGGCGTGCATGTCGGCCAGGAGGATGGCGCGGGCGTGCACCGCGACCTCCTCGGCCACGGCCGCGGGGACGACGACGGCGCCGTCCTCGTCGCAGCCGACGACGTCTCCCGGGTCCACCCGGACCCCGCCGCAGGCGATGGTGCCCTGCACCTCGACCACCTCGATGCGGCCGGGGATGATCGTGCGGCCGCGTCTGCGGGCCACGACGGGCGTGCGCTGCAGCTCGATCTCGGCGGTGTCGCGGCAGTAGCCGTCCGTGATGATGCCGGCGGCGCCCTTGCCGACCGCGCCCATGGCGTTCTCCGAGCCCCAGAAGCCGACCTCGGGGCCACCGCCGGACTCCATGACGATGACGTGGTTCGCCGGCAGGTCGTCGGGCAGCCGGGTCGCGGGGTAGCGCTCGAACCAGATCCGGTGGGCCTCGACGATGTCCTGGGTGGAGTCGAGCTTCCACATCGGCTTGTTGGAGGGGACGGCGCGCATCGTGACGGCCGGGCCCCAGAAGCGCATGCCGCTCCACAGGGGCCGCAGCTCGGGCGACATGAGCGTGAGGTTGAAGTAGCCGATGCCGTCGAGGGCGTCGGCGACGTCGACCACGCGCAGGTGCTTGTAGAGCGCTGCGAGGTCGGGGCCCCCCGTGCTGCTGGTCGCCTGCTGGGTGGGGGCGGTGCTCGTGGACATGCGGCTCCTCGTCGCTGAGGGCGGAGGCGCTCCACGGGTCTCGACAGCGCCGTGAGCCTGCGGTGGGCGCGGCAGTCCGTCCTGGCGCGCCGGTGGCTCGATGGATATTGTCTACAACAGACACGACACGAAGACAAGACTGTCGTTGCGGCGGCTGCGGGGCTAGACCTGTCGCACCGCCCTGCACCGCCCCACCCCAGGAGACGACCGTGAGCCACGCCACCACCGACCCGCCGGCTCCCGCCCCGCTCATCCAGGCGCCGAGCCTGGTGCAGCTGGCGGTGGAGCAGCTGCGGCGGATGATCCTGTCCGGGGCCCTGGCGGAGGGCGAGCGGCTCACCGAGGAGAGGCTGACCGAGGAGCTCGGCATCAGCCGACCGCCGCTGCGCGAGGCGATGCGCACGCTGCAGCAGGAGGGCCTCATCGAGGTGCGCCCCCGGCGCGGTGCGGTGGTCACCACGCTCACCGAGCAGGACGTCATGGAGATCCTCACGCTGCGCAGCGCGCTGGAGCGCCTCGCCGTGGAGCTGGGCGTGCCCGTCACCGTGCCGGCGCGCCTGGAGCGGTGCCGCCAGGCGCTCGCGCGGATGGAGAGGGAGGCGGAGGCCGCCGACCGCGGCGCGCTGGTCAGCGCCGCCTACGACTTCCACTCCGCCCTGGTCGCCCTCGCCGGGCACGGCCGGCTCGACGCCGCCTACGCCTCGGTGCAGCGCCAGCAGCGGCTGTGCATGGCGCGCAACCTCTACACGCGGGAGAACGAGTACGAGGACCTCGTCACCCACGTCAAGCGCCACCGCCGCCTGCTCGAGGTGGTGGAGGGCGGGGACCCGCAGGCCGTGCTCGCCGAGCTCGCCGTGCACGGCGAGCGCTCCTTCCTGGCTCCCGCGACGGTCCGCCCGTGAGCTCCGGCAGCCCGACGGTCCTCGTCACCGACTGCGACATGGGCCCGGCCGACCTCGAGCGCGCGGTGCTCGAGCCGGTCGGCTGGCGCCTGGTGGAGGCGGCCTGCCGCACCGAGGACGAGGTCGTGGCCGCCGTCCGGGAGAGCGGCGCCTCGGCGCTGCTCGTGCAGTACGCGCCCATCTCCCGCCGGGTCCTGCAGGAGTGCCCGGACGTGCGCGCGGTGGTCCGCTACGGCGTCGGGCTGGACGTCATCGACCTGGAGGCCGCCGCCGAGCTGGGCGTGACAGCGCTCAACGTGCCCGACTACGGCTCCCGCGAGGTGGCCGACCACGCCACGGCGCTCCTGCTGTCGCTGCTGCGCGGGGTGCCCGCCTGGTCGGCCGCGGCGGCGTCCGGGAGCTGGCCGGCCCGCGGCGACCTGCCGGACCCGCGCGAGCTGGCCGACTGCACGGTCGGGCTGCTGGGCCTCGGCGCCATCGCGCAGCAGGTGGCGCGCCGACTGCGCGCGTTCGACGTCGTCGTCGTGGCCAGCGACCCGTTCGTGGCGCCGGAGGTGGCGCGCGAGGCCGGTGTGGAGCTCGTAGCGCCCGAGGAGCTGTGGGCGCGCAGCACCGCCGTGAGCGTGCACGTGCCGCTCACCGCCGGCACCCGCGGGCTGGTCGGCGCGGAGCAGCTGGGCGCGATGCCGCGCGGGGGGTTCCTCGTGAACACGGCCCGCGGCGGGCTGGTGGACCGCGGCGCCCTGGAGGACGCGCTGGCCTCGGGCCAGCTGGCCGGGGCGGGGCTCGACGTGTGGTGGACCGAGCCCGCCGCCCCGGACGACCCGCTGCTGGCCGACCCGCGCGTGCTGGTGACCCCGCACGTGGCGTGGATGTCGACGGGGTCGGTGGGACGGCTGCGCACGCGGGCCGCGCAGAGGGCGCTGGAGGCGCTGGGCGCCCTGCGGAGCAGTGGGGCGACGGAGACGACGGGGACGACGGGGACGACGGGGAGCTGAGCGATGGCGCTGCTGGTGAGGACGACGGAAGACCGGTGGGAGCTGCGGGAGGGCGGTACCGCGGTGGAGGTGCCGCCCCTGCGCGAGCTGCTCGCGCTCCCGCTGCAGGAGGCGCGGGCCGTCCTGGAGGAGGCGGGGCGCACGGGGGCCGCGCGGGCCGTGGACCCGGACGCGGCCGTGCTGGCCCCGGTGGACGCCCAGGAGGTGTGGGCGGCGGGCGTGACCTACCAGCGCTCCCGCGACGGGCGCGCGGAGGAGTCCGACCACGCCGACGTGTACGACCTCGTCTACGACGCCGACCGCCCCGAGATCTTCTTCAAGGCCACCGCCGGGCGCGTGGTCGGCCACGGCGGGGCGGTGGGCGTGCGCGTCGACTCGGGCTGGGACGTGCCCGAGCCGGAGGTCGGCCTGGTGCTCACCAGCCGCGGCGAGCTGTTCGGCTACGTGCCCGGCGACGACGTCTCGAGCCGCACCATCGAGGGCGAGAACCCGCTGTACCTGCCGCAGGCGAAGGTCTACGACAGGTCCTGCGCGCTCGGGCCGGGCGTGGTGCCCGTCTGGGACGCGCCGCAGGGCCCGCTCGGCCTGGCCGTGACCATCGAGCGCGGCGGGACGGTCGTCTACGAGGACACGACGACGACGGCCGCCATGGCCCGCACCTTCGAGGAGCTCGCGGCGTGGCTGTTCGCCGGGCTGGAGCACCCGCACGGCGTCGTCCTGCTCACCGGCACCGGGCTCGTGCCCCCCGCGGACGTGACGCTCCAGGAGGGCGACGTGGTCACGGTGGTCGTCGAGGGGGTCGGCCGGCTGACCAACCCCGTCGTCACCGTGGGCCGTCAGCCGGCGGTGCGCGCCGCCTGGGACACCTCGCAGGAGGCGATGTCGGCGCCGGCGTCGACGTAGCCGAACGCCTCCGCCTGCACGCTCTGCCCGGGCTCGACCGAGTCCTGCACGGCGTAGAGCTCCCCGACCTCCTGACCGCTCGCGTCGAGCGCGTCGATGTTGACGACGTAGGAAGCGGCGGCGCCGGTGCTGTTGGTGATGGTGACCCGCCCGGTGGCCACACCACCGACGAGGGCGTCGCAGCTGTCCACGGACACGTCCGCCGCGCCGTCCTCCGTGCCCGGCAGGTCGGTGAGGTCGCTGGGGAGGTCGCTGGGGAACTCGCTGGGCAGGCCGCTCGGGAGCTCCGTGGCGGTCGACAAGGACGACGCGACGTCGCTGACGGTCGTTGCAGCGCTCCGCACGAACGCGACCGCAGCGAGGATCCCCGCGATCCACAGGAGCGTGCCGAGGACGCCGACGACGACACCGGCGACCGCCAGCCCCCGGCCCGCCTTGCGACCACCGCGGGTGTCACCGATGCCGAACGCGGAGACCACCGCTCCGACCGGGCTGAGCAGGAACGCCAGGACGAGTCCGATCACCGCGACCACGGACGTCGGCCGCGAGGGGGCTCCCTGGTAGCCCTGCTGGTACGGCTGCTGGTAGGCCGGCTGGTCCCCGGTGTACGGGGCCTGCTGGCGCGGCGCGTACTCCTCGTACCCCGGCGGCGGCACGTACGCCGGGGGCTGCCCCGGCGGCTGGTCGTCGTCGGGCTGGCGGGGCTGCTCGGGGTAGCGGGACGTGGGGTCCGACACAGTGGCCTCCGGGCGACGGGAAGGGCCCGACCGTACCGGCCTGGGGTGTCCGCCCGGCAGGGTCGACCGGCAGGATCGGCGGGTGCCCGCCACGCCGTCCGTCCCGCCGTCCGTCCTGCCGCCTGTGCCCCCGTTCGTCGACGCCGCCTGGCTCGACACCCGCCTCGCGGAGGGGCGCGCCTCGCTCGCTGACGTCCGCTGGTACCCCGACGGCCGCTCGCCCGCGGACGCCTTCGCCGCGGGCCACCTGCCGGGGGCCGTCCGCGTGGACGTCGACGGCGTGCTCGCCGGGCCGCCGTCCGACGCGGCGGGCCGCCACCCGCTGCCCGCCCCGGACGCGTTCCTGCGCGCCCTCGCCGGGCTCGGGCTCCCCGTGGACGACGGCGACGACGAGCGGGTGGTCGTCGCCTACGACGACGCCGGGGGCGTCATCGCCGCGCGCCTCGTGTGGATGCTGCGGGCCCTCGGTCGCCCGGCGGCGCTCCTCGACGGCGGGCTGCTGGCGTGGCGGGAGGCGGGGCGGCCGCTGGAGACCGGCGCCGGCGAGGCGCGCACCCCGCTCACCCCCGGCGCTCCCCTGCCGACGGCGTGGCCCGAGGACCTGCTGGCGGACGTCGACGACGCCGCCCGCGCCGGCGCGGACCCGGACGCCGTGCTCCTGGACGCCCGACCCGCGGAGCGCTACGCGGGCGGGCTCGACGCCCTCGACCCCCGTGCCGGCCACGTGCCCGGCGCGGTCAGCCTGCCGGTGCGCGAGGACGTCGACGCCCACGGCCGCCTGCTGCCCGACGACGTGCTGCGCGAGCGGCTCGCGGCGGCGGGCGTCGTCGTCGACGGCTCCGGTGGGGTCGCGGGCGAGCAGGAGGTCGTCTCCTCCTGCGGGTCGGGCGTGACCGCCTGCCACCGGCTGCTGGTGCTGGAGCACCTCGGTGCGAGGGGGGCGCGGCTGTGGCCGGGCTCGTGGTCGCAGTGGTCGCGCGACCCGGCGCGCCCGGCGGCGATCGGGCGATGAGCTGCTCCGCCGCTCAAGTGCCCGTGAGCGGCCCACCGATGAGGAGCCGTGACCCTGGCCGGTGCCGTGGAGAAGCTCCGCGACGTGATCGAGTGGCGCACGGCGCTCATGGCGGCGCTGGTGCTGCTGGACGCCGCGGCGCTGGTGGCTGTCGCCTCCCTGCCCCTCGGCGCCGCCCCCGTCCAGGAGGCCCACCGCGGTGAGCTGCTCGGACTGGCCGCGGTGTGGACGGCTCTGGCGGTCGCCCTCGCGGCGCGCCGGGACGTCCGGGGTCGCGAGATCACCGCGGCCGTCGTCGTCGGCATCGTGCTGGTGGGCGTGCACGGCTCGCTGGTGCCCGACGTCCACTGGCGCTGGCTGTCCATCGCGACCCTCCCCCTCGTGGCGGCGGTGGCCACGGTGCACCACCGGGGCTGGCCGCTCGTCGGTCTGGTCGCCGGGGCCGTGGCCACGGCGGTCGGGCTGCTCCGCCAGCTGGACCTGGCGACCCCGTACCTCGTCTTCAACGCCGTGGCGGTCACGGTGCTGATCGCCGCACCGGCGGTGGTGGTGTCGGCGCTGGCGACGGCGCTGGAGCGGGCTCGTGCCAGGTCGGAGGCCGCGGCGCGCACCGACCCCCTCACCGGCCTGCTCAACCGCCACGGCGTCGCGCAGGCGATCCCACCCCTCGTGCGGTCGGCCGCACGGCCCGGTTCCGCCCTGGCCGTGCTGCTGCTGGACGTCGACCACTTCAAGGCCGTCAACGACACCTGGGGGCACGGCACCGGCGACCGCGTGCTGCAGGCGGTCGCCGGCTGCGTGCGCGCCGGCATGCGCTCCCACGACCTCGTGGCCCGCTGGGGCGGGGAGGAGCTGCTCGTCGTCACCGCCGTTGCCGACGACCAGGACCTGGTCGCCGTCGGCGAGCGGCTGCGCGCTGCGGTGGCCGCTCACCGCGTCGAGGCGCTGCCTCCCGTCACCGTGAGCATCGGGACCGACCGCTGCTGGGTCCCGGAGGGCGGGATCGGTCCCGGCGCCAGGGCCTCCGACGACGAGCTGAGGGAGCTCGTCGGCGCGATGGTGGACCAGGCGGACGGCGCGCTCTACGAGGCGAAGGCCTCCGGACGCGACTGCGTGGTGCACGCGGCGCTGGACGCGCAGCGGTCCCCGTCCACCGAGGAGTCACCCGTTGCGGGTGTCTCGGCCGGGGCGCGGGGTGCGACAGTAGGGCCGTGACGTCGCTCGGATCCGAAGCCCTCCCCGCGCGGTTGTTCAAGGCGATCCCGATGCTGCGCGAGGCCCTGCTGGCCGCCGCGGAGGAGGGACGGGTCGTGCCCCCGTCGGAGGCCTCCGAGGCCACCGACGGCGCGGTGACCTCGCGCGGCCTGGGCAAGGCCCTCGAGGTCATCACCGCCGACTGCGCCCGCCGCGGCGAGCCCGACCTGTCGGCGCTCGTGGTGCGCGAGGCGTCCCTCGTGGACGGCACCGACACGGGCGGGGGTGCCCGCCGCCGCGTGTGGATGCACTTCGGCGGCCAGCCCGCCGTCGAGTCCGGCGACCAGGACGAGCGCGACGTCGTCGAGCGCCTCACCCGCCACGCCGGCGCGTCCCGGCCTGCGAGCAGCACGCCTCGCGCGCCGAAGGAGCCCAAGGCACCGCGGGCCGCCGCGGCACCGCGGGCGAGCAGCACCCGGGCCGCCGCGCCCAAGAAGGCGGCCCCCGTGCCCGCCGCACCGCCGAGCATCTGCCCCGACTGCTTCACCGTGAGGTCTGCGAGCGGCACCTGCATGTGCTGAGCACGTGCTGAGATGGCCCGGTGCCCACCACCGACCCCTCGGCCGACAGGGTCGTCAGGCTCACCTGGGGCGCCGGTGACGGCGCGGACCGCCGGGTGCACTGGCCCGACCCCCGGCTCACGGGCAGGTCGCTGTGCGACCGCCGCCTGTCGACGTTCGAGCACGAGGACGCGACCCCCGAGCGGTGGGAGCGCTGGTGCCGCAAGAACGGCTGCCGCCAGCAGCTCGAGCTGTGGCTCTCGCAGCACGCGCCGTCGCTGGCCCAGGAGTACCGCGCCCGCGTCGCCGCCGACCGCGCCGCGGCCCGGGACGACGACGAAGGCCTCACCCTCGGCTTCTGAGGCAGACCGGTGACTCCGGACCGCCGCGGCGGTCCTCCTGGCACGACCCCTTTTTCGGACGGACGGAGCACGAGCGTGGGCAAGATCAAGGTGCACGAGTTCATGTCGCTGGACGGGGTGGTGGAGACCCCGTCCTGGACGGCGGCCTACCCGTGGACGGAGCCGATGATGGCGGCCATCGGCAGCATCACCGCCGGGTGCAGCGACATCCTCCTGGGGCGCACGACGTACGAGATGTTCGCGCCGGCCTGGTCGACCCGCACGGCCGAGGAGGACCCGGGCGCCCCCTTCTTCAACGACACCCCCAAGCACGTGGTGACCTCGCGGCCCGACGGCCTGGACTGGGGCCCGGCGACGGCGGTGGAGTACTCGCCGGACGCCGTCCAGCGGGTGAAGGACCAGGCCTCCGGCGACGTCTACGTCAGCGGCAGCGTGCAGCTGGTGAGGGCGATGCTCGCCGACCGCCTCGTCGACGAGCTGCACCTGATCACCTACCCGCTCGCGCTCGGCGAGGGACTGCGCCTCTTCGCCGACGGCGCCCGGGTGGAGCTGTCGCTGCTGCACGCGACCCCGTTCGAGAACGGCGTCGTGCACCTCGTCTACGGCCCCGCCTGACGGCGCCGCGCGTGTGGCCCACGCGCGGGGACCTCACGGAGCGCGATGTCATGATCACGCCCCTGACCAGCGGTGACGAGGTCCACCGGACTGTCGGTGGTGACCTCTAGCGTTCAGGACATGACCTCGAGCGCGCCCCCGGAGCGGGCGGTCGGCGATGCTGCCGACCGCCCGCTCGAGCGCGACGGGCTCGACCACGTCGACCTGGACGGCGAGGCGGGTCCGGTCGGCTTCAGCACCGACTGGTGGACCCACCAGCTGCTGGAGGACCCGCTGACCGGGTCGATCGCCGAACGACGCCGCGTCCGCCCGGCCATCGCCGCCGCCGTGGCCGGAGACCCCGGCCCCGCCCAGCTGGCAGCCCTGGACGCGCTGCTGAGCGCCGTCGGGCAGCGGCAGGTCCCCACCGGTACCGCCGCCGAGGACGGTGAAGCTGGCCCCGCTTCCCCGGTGCAGGGGCTGGAGCTGACCAGCAGGGAGTGGACCGAGGTCACCGCCGCCAGCGACCGCTGCGCGTCCTACCTGTTCGCGCTGCACCTGAACCTCATCGCCGGTCTGGACGCCGCCAAGCTCGCCGAGAACCCCGCCCGGGCGGCCGCGAAGGACTCCCGCCGCCCGGCCTCCGACGAGCTGGCTCCGGTGCTGCGGATCGCCGGGGGCACCGCCACCTCCCTGGTGGGGCTGGCCCGTCAGCTCGGCGACCTGCCCGCTGCTGAGGCGGCGCTGCTGGCTGGACGGATGAGCCCGGCGCAGCTGCGAGTGCTGGCCCAGGTGTGCGCCCGCCTGCCGCAGGGAGCCGTCGGGCAAGGCCGCGCGCCAGGTGGTGGAGGCCACGGCGGTCGCTGCGGCGGCCACGTTGAGCCGGGCCCGGTTGGTGGACGCGTTGGACGAGGCTGCCCTGGAAGCGGACCCGGGGTATGCGGCCCGGGCGATGGCCGCGGGGGTGCAGGAGCGGGACGTGGTCTTGCGGCCTTCGCCCAAGCCGGGGTGTCAGCGGGTGGTGGCGGACCTGGAAACCGCGGACGCGGCGCGGGTGTGGCAGGTGATCAACCAGATCGCGGCGAACGCCCAGGACGGGGACACCTACACCGATACCGATACCGACCTCGCTAAGCAGGAGCAGGAGCGGCGCACCCGGGCGCAGCTGCGTGCTGATGTGCTGGTCAGCTTGGTGGTGGGTGACTTCTCCCCGACCCCGCACACCATCGCGCAGGCCCTGGGCCAGCCCCTGACCGACGGCCAGACCGACGCCCACGCCGACGCCGATGGCGATGGCGATGGCGATGGCGATGGCTGTGGGGGTGCTGAGCGGCGGCAGTCGCCGGTGGGTCCGATCGCTGCGGACACCCGCGAGCTGGTGCGCATCCCCACCCCGGAGCAGCGCGCCCACCTGTCCGAGGTCCACATCGTGGTGCTCGCCGACGACCTCGCTGACGACCTCGCGGATGAGGACCTGACCGACCCCGAGGACCCCGACGACGGGCCAGATGACGGACCGGACGACGAGCCGGATGACGGGCCGGATGACGGGCCGGAGGACGGGCCGGATGACGGGCCCGACGAGGGGCCGGATGACGGTGGGCCACCGTCGGGGCCCAGCCCCGCCAACCCCGACCACAGCACCCTGCCCACCGGCGAGAAGTCGAGCCCGCCGCCAACGGCAGGGTCCCCACCACGCTCTGGGTCC
>NZ_VDMJ01000039.1 GCF_006335115.1 Streptomyces sp. NP160 | reverse complement strand
CAGCCCGGCGAAGACGACGATCACCGCGAGGCCCGCGATGAGCGTCTTCTTGGCGCCGATGCGGCTGGAGACCGCCCCGACGAAGAGCATCGCGACGGCGGTGACCACGAGGTAGCTGGTGAACAGCAGCGAGACCTGGCCGGGCGTGGCGCCCAGCTCGTCCTTGATGACGGGCAGGATCGGGTCGACCAGGCCGATGCCCATGAACGAGATGACGCAGGCGAAGGCGACGGCCCAGACGGCGCGCGGCTGCTTCAGCATGTCGCGCATCGACGTGGGGGCGTGGGTGCTCACGGCAGGGGAGTCCTTCCGGGGGTCCGGGGGTGGGGGTGTCAGGCGAGCGCGAGGGCGCCGCGGCGGGAGACCGCCGCCTGCGCCAGGCGCGCCAGGGCCGGTGTGGCGGCGAGCAGGGCCTCGGCGTCACCGGGAGGGGCGGCGTCCAGGAGGTCGGCCAGGGCCGCTGCGCGGGCGGCGCGGCGGGCGCCCACGAGCGCGCGGCCCGCGTCGGTGAGGACGACGACGAGCGCGNNAGCCGCCGTCGCGGGCGAGCCGGGCCAGCAGCGTGGTGGAGGCCAGGCTCAGGTCACCGGGTGGTGCCATGCGCCGGGCCCAGCTCAGGAGGTCCTCCAGGGCCGTCGAGAGCGCGACCGAGGGCTCCGCGGAGGATTCGGTTGCTGCAGGCACCAGATATTTGTATCACTCGCTTATGCACGTGTCGAACGGGGAGCCTGCTGGGTGCCCCCTGTGGTGGAGCACTCCTGACGACTTCGGCGAGCCTCCCGCGAAGAGGGGGGTCGAGCGCCTAGCGTCTGACCACGGACCGCAGGACCCGAGGAGGCCACCGTGCCCGACCCGACCACTCCCGCCCCCCGTTCCGGTGAGCCGGCGCGGATCACGTGCTCGTGCCCGGTCTGCGGGGCCATGACCCTGCCGGCCGACAGCTTCGACCTGGTGGTGTGCGCCTCCGACGCGGGGCGCAGCTTCTACCAGTTCACCTGCCCCAAGTGCTCCGGCCTCGTCACCAAGCAGGCCTCCGAGCGCGTGGTCACGGGCCTGTCGGCCCGCGGCGTGCGCGTGGCGAGCCTGCCCATGGAGGCTCTCGAGGAGCACGCCGGGCCCGTCCTCACCATGGACGACCTGCTCGACCTCTCCATCGCGCTGTCCAACCCCGACGCGGTGGCCGCGGCCCTGTCCTCGGCCGGCTGAGGACCCGCTCCGCCCCCTCGTCGCGTGCTCCCGTGCGCTCGTCCGTGCGGTCAGCACCCCCTCCCGTGACGATGGGGCCGTGGACCCGACGACGACGGGCGCGGCGTCGCGCGACGAGCGCGGGGAGACCACCCTCGCCCAGCTCGACAGGCACTGGATCGAGCTGCTGCAGGAGCTGCGCGTGGTGCAGACCGGCGTGCAGGTGCTCACCGGCTTCCTGCTGACGCTGCCGTTCCAGCCGCGCTTCGCCGGCGCCCCCACCTGGCAGGTGGTGGTCTACCTCGTGGCCGTGGGGCTGGCGGTGCTGGCCACGGCGCTGTTCGCCGCGCCCGTGAGCGTGCACCGGGCGGTGTTCCGCCGCCGCGCCCGGGCCGAGCTGGTCATGGTCGGGCACCGCTGCGCGGTGGTCGGGCTGGCGTGCCTGGCGGGGGCGCTGACCGCCGTCGTCCTGCTCGTCGTCGCGGTGCTGCTCGGCGGCGGGCCGGGTCTGGTGGCGGGGGGCGCCGCCGTCGTCGTCTTCGCCGGGCTG
>NZ_VDMJ01000038.1 GCF_006335115.1 Streptomyces sp. NP160 | reverse complement strand
GCGGCGGCGAGGCGGTCGAGGTCGGCAGCAACGACGGCGGGGAGTCCCCGCTCGTGGCGGGGGGTGACGAGGCGCCACTCCCGGTCGGGTCCGCGGGCGTCGGGAGCGGGGGCTGCTCCTGGAGCGCGCTCTGGGTGGGGGCTGGTGGCACGTCCTGCGACGCCGCCCCCGCGCTGCCGACGGGCAGCACCAGCGCCATGGCGAGGCCGCCCGCGGCGATGCACGTCGCCTGCAGCGCGCCGCGGCGCCGGTGGATGGTCATCCCGGGCTCCACGACTGGCTGGGCCCGCGACCTGGGCGGGGCGTCGACGTGCTCGACGCCCTTCCATCTTGCAGTCCGGACCGTGCGCCCGGAGGGACTTCGGTCGGCGTGTCGTCACCCGAACGCCGGGTGACGATTCGGCGACGAGGTGCCGTTCGGGAGGAACGTCCACCTATAGTCCGCTCCGGTCGCGGCTCGAATGCCGGCGTCAAGGGGCGGGGGAGTCAGGACGTGTCCGTGTCTGAGTGCGGTCAAGAAGACGTGGCAGCCGCGTCCACCGTTCCACACGGCGCGGTGGGTCCCGCCGCCTCGCCGCGACTGCTGCCCACCACCGCATGAGGGACGACGTCACGCGGCGGCCGGTCACCAGCGTCTTCGCCGTCGGACGCGGGCAGTACGAGAACATCGGCGACCTCATCCTGCGGCGCCAGCTCATGGCCTGGGCCGCTCCCGCCGCGCAGCTGCACGTCTACGTGGGCCAGTCTCCCGAGGGCTACGACGAGGGGCTGCAGCTCCCGGCCGACGCCGTCGTCTACCGATCCCTGGGTGACTGGTACCGCGCGGCCCTCCTCGCAGCTCTGCGCGGCCCCGTCGCCTACCTCTTCAAGCCGGGTGAGATCCAGCTGACCCTGGTGGGGATGAAGGAGCACCTCGTGATGCTCCCGCTCCTGGCCGCCATCAGGCTGCGGGGTGGCCGAGCGGTCCGCGCCGGTGTGGGCAGCAGGGGCTTCGCGCCCCTCCCACGGGCGTTGCTGATGCCCTCCGTGGCCCTGTCGGACCTCACGCTCTGGCGCGACGTCCGCACCGCCGAGTACCTGCGCGTCGGTGAGCTCATGCCCGACCTCGCCTTCGGGGAGGGCGCCCCGGACGAGGTGGTCGCCGCTGCGGCCGAGCGCTCACCGGAGCGCGACCTCCTCGTCGTCTCGGTGCGCGGCGACGAGAGGGCCCCGGCCTACCCCGGCTCCGGGTGGGTCGAAGGAGTGCGCCGCTACGCCGCCGCGAACGGCCTGCGCGTGTGGGCCGTGGCACAGGTCGACGCCGACGACGAGCGCGCCCACCGCCTCGCCGCCGACCTCGGGGGCGAGGTCCTGGGCTGGTCCGCTGGAGACCACTGGCAGCAGGAGCAGCGCCTGCGCGCCCTGTACCGCCGCGCCGCCCTCGCCGTGTCCGACCGCCTGCACGTGGTGGTGGCGGCCCACACGGAAGGTGCGGTCCCGGTCGGTTCGGTGACCAGCGGGTCGGACAAGATCGACCGCCACTACGCCGCCATCGGTCTGCACGGGATCACCACCGACGCCGGCTCTGCGACGGCGGACGAGGTGGTCGCCGCCCTCACCGCGGCCGAGGCGCGCCGCGAGGAGGCCGTGGCCCGACTCCTGGAGGCGCGCGCCGCCCTGCGCGAGCGCCGCTCCCAGGTGCGTCGCCTCCTGGGCGTGGCGGCAGACCGCCTCGAGACCGAGAGCGACCGACGGCCGCTCGTGGTGCACCTCGGGCGGACGGGGGACGTGCCGGGGGGCATGGTCCAAGTCCTCAACGGGTACCTCGCCTGGCCCTTCGAGCGCGTGCGCGTGGCCGTCATCACCTCGCGCGGCGCACCGCACGACCTGGTGGCCGGTGGGCGCGCCGCCCTCGGCGCCGTGTGGCAGGTCCTCCGGCTCGAGCGCCGCAGCACCGTCGTCGTCGGGCACCTCAGCACCCGGGGCTCCTTCGTCCGCGAGGGCCTGCTGCTGCGGCTGGCCCGCCGTCGCGGCCTCGCCACCGTCGCGCACCTGCACGGGAGCACCTTCGCGGCCTTCGCCGCGCGGCACCCCCGGCTGGTGCGGTCGGTGCTGCGCAGCGCGGACCGGGTGATCGCCCTGTCGGAGGAGTCCCGCGCGGTCAGCGCCGCAGTGGTGCCCTCCCAGCGGGTGCACGTCATCCCCAACGCGATCGCTGCGGGTGCTCCCGCCGTGAAGGAGGACCTGCTGGTCTTCGGCGGCGTCGTCGACCACCGCAAGGGCGTCGACGTGCTCCAGGAGGCCTGGTCGCGGTTGGACCACCGCGGCTGGGAGCTCGTGGTCGCGGGTCCCGTCCCCGACGAGTCCGTCCTGCGGCGAGACCTCCCCGGCGTCCGGTTCGCCGGCGCGCTGCCGCACGAGGAGCTGATGGACCTGCTCGACCGCTCGCGCATCGCGGTGCTCCCCTCGCGCGGCGAGGCCATGCCCATGTTCCTGCTAGAGGCGATGGCACGGGGCAACGCCGTGGTGTCGACGTCCGTCGGTGGAGTTCCCGAGCTGCTCGCGGGCGGTCGGGGCGTGGTGGTCCCGCCCGGGGATCCCGCTGCCCTGGAAGCGGCCCTCGACGACCTCCTGCGACGTCCTGACGCGGTCGACCGCCTCGCCGCGGCCGCTCTCGACGGCTGTGCGGTGGACTTCAGCGCGGAGTCCGTCTTCCCGCGCGTCGAGGACCTCTGGCTGGACGCCCTGCACGGTGGGAGCGTCCGTTGAGGGGGCTCGTGGCCCAGCTCGGCTGGTTCCGCGCTGCCGCCGGGGCGCTGCTCGTGCTGCTCGGGACGGTGGCGTTCAGCGGCCTGTTCGTCCGGGTCGCGTCCGGCAACCCGGTGGCCGCGGTCCTCGCGCTGGTGGTCGCCGTGGGTGCGCTGGCGGTGCTGCTCGCGCTGCCGGTGCGGCTGCTGCCGGCCGTCGCGCTGGTCGTCTTCGCGTTCTTCCCGGCCCAGCTCCAGCCCGACCAGGGCGTCGGCAACGTGCTGCGACCGGCGCTGGTGATCCTCTACGTCTGGGTGGTGCGCCGCTGGTGCACCCCGCCGCAGGTGGGCGGCGCCGCGCCTGCTCCCCATCCCGCGCTGCGCAACGTGCTGCCCCATGCCGCCACCTACGCGCTCGGCCTGCTCCTCGTGCTGTGGCTCTGGATGACCGTCGGCTGGTCGGTCATCCCCACCACCAGCACCTCGTGGACGATCGTCTTCGTCGTCTCGTGCTTCCTGCCGCTGCTCGTCCCCGACGCGCGCGCCGAGGCCACCGCCCTGCGCACCGCTCTGCTCTGGTCCGGTGCGGTGCTGGGTGCCTACGCCGTGGCCGAGCAGGTGCTGAGGACCTCACCCCTGTACGGGGCCGTCTACGGCGCGCTCGGCATCACCCGCGACGCCTCGTGGTCGGTCTACCGCGCCGAGGCGTCCTTCGGGCACCCGCTGTGGGCTGGTGCCTTCTTCGTCGTCCCCGCCACGCTCGGCCTGGTCAGCTGGCTGCAGACCGGGCGCACCCGCGACGGCGTCCTGGGCGGGGCCGCCGCGCTCGGCACCCTGATGACCGTCTCCCGCGGCTCCCTGCTCGCCCTCGGTGCGGGTGTCGCCGTGGGCGTGGTGCTGGTCTCCCTGATCGCGGCGCGCCCGGCGGCGCGCCGGCTGCTGGGAGTGCTGCCGCTCGGCCTCATCGCCTTCGCGGGTCTGAGCGTCTTCCAGCCGCTCGCCGAGCGCGAGGACTCGTTGGAGTCCGGACTCTCCGCCGGGGTCCGCACGCGCGCCATCGACATCGCCCTGCGCGCTGCCCACGACAGCGACTGGCTGGGCTCGGGCCCTGCGAGCTCGGGCGTCTCCGGCCGCCGCTTCGACGACATCGTCATCGAGAACTCCCTGCTGCAGCTGCTCATCAGCATCGGCCTGCCCGGGCTGGTGCTCTTCGTCCTGCTCGTCGGGGCGGCGTGCGCCGCTGCGCTGGCGCGTCGCGACGTCGCCGTGGTCGCCTCGCTGGTGGCCTACGCGGTGGCGGTCACCGGCTTCAACTCCCTCGACGCCGTGAGGGCGATGCACGTCCTGATCGGCTTCCTCGTGCTGCTGGCGCTGCACGGAGCGCCGACTCCGCCCGCTGTGCGCCGAGACCACCGTCCACGGCGAGCTCCAGCCGCCGGCGCAGACCGAGCTCCGAGCGGGGCGGCCCGCTCCCTCGTGAAGGCGGAGGCCCAGCGGTGACCGGGACGACGACGGAGAGGGGCGGGGTCGCGAGCAGGCGGCACCCAGGCCCTCGGCAGAGGACCGTGCGGGTGCTCCACTCGCTGTCGGCGCCGAACGGCACCACGCGCTTCGTCGACCAGGTGACGCAGATGGCGCCCGCCGAGGTGCAGGTGCAGTACTTCTCGTGGCGCAGGGCCCTGCTGGGCGGCTACGACGTGCTGCACCTGCACTGGCCCGAGCTGCTGCTCCGCGCCAGCAGCCGCCGTCGGCGGGCCCTTCGGCGCAGCGCTGCGCTCGCCCTGCTGGTGCGCACCCGCGTGCTGCGGACGCCCGTGGTGAGGACGGTGCACAACACGACCCCCCACGAGCCGGGCTCCCGCGCCGAGGCGCTGGTCCTGGCGGCCGTCGACCGGGCCACCGACCACTTCGTGCTGCTCAACCCCACCACGCGCGTCCCGCGTGACGCCGGTCGGACGCGCTCGACGGTGATCCTCCACGGGCACTACCGCGACAGGTTCGCCGAGCACCCCCGGTCCCAGGCGGTCAGCGGACGCGTGGTCTACGCCGGCATCATCCGTCCCTACAAGGGCGTGGACCGCCTCATCGAGATCACCGGTGAGCTGGGTCGCCGCGGCGCCGCCGTGCGGGTGGTCGGCAGCCCCTCCGGTGGCATGCGGGAGCTGGTCGAGTCCGCGGTGGACCGCGAGCCCGCGCTCAGCGCCCGGCTGGAGTTCGTCCCTGACGCCGACCTGGTGGCCGAGGTGACCGCCGGGGAGCTGGTGGTGCTGCCCTACCGGGAGCTGCACAACTCAGGAGCCCTCCTGGTGGCCCTCTCTCTGGACCGGCCGGTCCTCGTGCCCCGCACCCCCAGCACCGAGGCGCTGCGGGACGAGGCGGGGGAGGAGTGGGTCCACCTCTACGACGACGAGCTCACCGCTGACGACGTCGTGTCCGCCCTGCAGCGCGTCCGGGCGGGCAGCGGGGGCAGCCCCCACCTGGCGGGCCGCGACTGGGACGTGCTCGGCCGTCAGCACGCCGACCTGTATGACCGCCTCCTCGGTGGTCGTGGTGCGCGAGGCCGCTCGTGAGCGCCTCGACCGGGTCGCAGGCGCCGCCGCCGAAGGCGCCCAGGGTCAACGGCCGGCTGGCAGCGCGGGGTGCCGCGGTCACCACCATCGGCCAGGTCGTCCGCATCGGCGTCCAGCTCCTGGGGATCGTCGTCCTCGCGCGGCTCCTCGACCCGTCGGCCTACGGCGTCGTGACGATGGTGGTGGCCATCACCGGGATCGGCGAGGTGCTGCGCGACTTCGGCCTCTCCTCCGCCGCCATCCAGGCCAAGGAGGTGAGCCTGGCCCAGCGGACCAACCTCTTCTGGATCAACACGGCCATCGGCCTCGTGCTCACGCTGGCGGTGATCGCGGCCTCCCACCCCATCGCCTCGCTGTACGACGACGAGCGGCTCGTGCCGATCGCCGCCGCCATCAGCGTGACGTTCCTGCTCAACGGCGTCGCGACGCAGCACCGGGCAGACCTCACCCGGCGCATGCGCTTCACCGCGCTCGCCGTGGTGGACACGTCGGCGCAGGTGGCGGGCCTGCTGGTCGCCGTGGGCGCAGCCGCTGCGGGCGCCGGGTACTGGGCCCTCGTGGCGCAGCAGCTGACGTCCGCGCTGGTGCAGCTGGTCGCGCTCGTGTGGTCCACGCGCTGGATCCCCGGCCTGCCGCGGCGGGGTGTTCCGATGCGCCAGTTCCTGAAGTTCGGCTCCAACCTGGCGGCGGTGCAGCTGCTCGGGTACTCCAGCCGGAACGTCGACTCGGTGGTCATCGGTGCCACGGTCGGCGCCTCCGCGCTGGGTCTCTACAACCGCGCCTTCCAGCTCATGATGCTGCCGCTGCTGCAGATCAACGCGCCGTCCACGAGGGTCGCCCTCCCGGTCCTGTCCCGCCTGCAGGACGAACCGGAGCGCTTCGCCCGCTACCTCAGGGTCGGTCAGGGCGCCCTGCTGAGCGCGACGGCCCTCGTGCTCGCCGTGTGCGCCGCTCAGGCCGAGGCGGTCGTCGACGTGGCACTGGGGAGCCAGTGGGAGGGCGTCGTGACCCCCTTCCGCATCCTCAGCGTCGCGGGCTTCGCGTCCACCGCCGGGTACGCCACCTACTGGGTCATCCTCGCGAAGGGCCTGACCGCCGCCAACCTCCGCTTCGCGCTGGTCAGCCGTCCGCTGATGATCGGGGCCATCGCCCTCGGCGGGACGTGGGGCGTGCTCGGGGTGGCCACCGCCTACGCGGTGTCCTCCCTCGTCCTCTGGCCGTCGCAGCTGCTGTGGCTGGCGCGGCGCAGCGACGCCCCCGCCGGGATGATGTTCACCACCGGGGCGCGGGTGCTGGCGGTCAACGCGGCCGCCGGAGCCGTCTCCTACGCGTCCACCGAAGCGCTCGACGCGCTGTGGACCTCGCCTCCGGTCCTCGACCTCCTCGTGGGCACCTTCGTGCTGCTCCTGGCGCTCGCGGTCACGGCCCTCGTCGTGCCCCCCTACCGGCGTGACCTCCGCGAGCTGTTCGCGCTCGTCGGCCACCTGCGGAACCGTCGCGCTCCGGCTCCTCGTCGCCAGGCCGAGGACCTCGTCCCCGGAGGTGCGTCGTGAACCCCGTCGCTCGCGTCGTCCGCCGGACCCGGGCTGCGGTCCGCGGACGCGCCGCGACCTCCCGGGCGACCTCCGCCGCCGTGCGACGCGCTGCAGCGGCGCGGGGCCGCGTGGCCGCCCCTCCCGGCGCGGTGCCGGTGCACGTGCTCGTGGGCCCGCCGGGTGCCGGCAACACCGGGGACCTCGCGATGGTCGAGGCCTTCGTCGAGAACGTCAGCGGGCGCGTCGTCGTCGTCGAGCGCAACCCCGGTGACCTCCGCCTGGCTCCGCACCTGTCAGCCTCGGCGGACGTCGTCTCGCTCCCGCACCTCGTCTACGGTCGCGGAGCTCAGCGCACGAGGGACCTCGAGGCCTTCGCCGAGCTCCTCGACACGGCCGCCTCGCTCAGCGTGGTCGGAGCGGACATGCTCGACGGGGGGTACAGCCTCACCGGCTCGGTGAACCGCATCCTCCTCGCCGAGCTCGGTGCTCTGAGGGGCGTCCCCACCCGGCTGCTGGGCTTCAGCTGGAACGCGAGCCCGCGCCGCCCCGCGGCGAGGGCGCTCCGCGCTGCGGCTCGCGCCGGAGCCGCACCGCTCCTGCGCGACCCGCACTCGGCGGCTCGCGCGCGGGCCACCGGCGTTCCCGGTGTGGTGGAGACGGCCGACGTCGTCTTCCTCGCCCGGTCCGCAGACGACGGCCTGGCCGAGCAGGCCCGAGCGCAGACCCGTCGGTCCGGAGCGCGCGGCCTCGCCGTCGTCAACGCGAGCGCCCTCGTCGGCAAGCGCGTCGACCAGGTCGCCGAGTACCGGACGCTGGTCGAGCACCTCGTCGCGTCCGGGCTCGCGGTGGTGCTGCTCCCTCACGTGCTGCGGGGGACCAGTGACGACCTGACCGCGTGCCGCGCGGTCGCGGAGGCCGTCGCGGGCGACGTGCCGCCCGGCAGCGTCCACCTCGTGGAGCGTGCACCCACGCCGGCCGAGGTGCGGGGTCTGGCGGCGTCGGCCCAGGTGGTGGTGACCGGCCGCATGCACCTGGCGATCATGTCGCTCATGGCCGGCGTCCCGGCAGTGACCTTCTCCACGCAGGGGAAGGTGAGCGGGCTCATGGAGGCCCTCGGCGTCCCGGAGCTGTGCGTCGAGCCGGCCCCGGGCATGGGCAGCCGGGTGATCTCGCTGCTCGACTCGCTGCAGGACGGCGACGTGGCGGGCCGGCTGCAGC
The DNA here is from genome assembly GCF_006335115.1 of Streptomyces sp. NP160. GTDB lineage: Bacteria > Actinomycetota > Actinomycetes > Actinomycetales > Quadrisphaeraceae > Quadrisphaera. Next base: position 58,769 of record NZ_VDMJ01000038.1, on the reverse strand, counting down.
ACCATCTACCCGGGCAGCGCGAGCGGGCGCTGCGCAACGTCGAGGGCCTGGGGGGGCTGCACGGATGATCACGGCGGTGGGCGCACGGCAGGGCTGGCGGCTGACCAGGACTCTGGTCTCGCCGCCCGGAGGCAGCAAGGACTGGGTGGACCTCGCCAAGGGCGTGGCCATCCTCGCGGTGATCCTCTACCACTGCATGCTCTTCCAGCGCTCCGTCGGCCTGGACGTCGGCGGCATGGGGCGCCTCAAGACGGTCCTCGAGATGCTGCCGATGCCTGTCTTCATCGCGCTGGCCGGCATGTTCCACGCCCGCGTGGTCGAGTGGACGCTGGGCGACACGTGGAGGCGCCGCCTGCTCGGGTACGCCTACCTCTACCTCGTCTGGTCCGTGGTCCGGTTCGCCTTCTACGCGCTCGTGCCCAACGTGCGCGGTGACGGCGCGGGTGCCACCGCGCAGGAGCCGCTGTACCTGCTGCTCGCCCCGGTGTGGCCCACCAGCAGCTACTGGTTCATCTGGGCGCTGTTCGCCCTGACCCTGCTGCTCTGGCTGGTGCGCGGTGCCGCCGCAGTCCCCGTCGTGTCCGTGGCGGCGGCGGTCTCCGCCCTCGTCTCCGCGGGGCTCATGACCTCCACCAACGTCGGGTGGGATCGGGTCCTCGAGTACGCCGTCTACTTCCTGGCCGGAGCGCTCTGGTCCAAGCAGCTCTTCACGGCCGTGAGCCGCTCCCCGTGGTGGACGCCTCTGGCGGGCCTGGCCGTCTGGGGGACCTTCGCGGCGGTGGCCGCCTACGTGCCCTACGGCTCCCGCGTCCCGGGTGTCGCCATGCTCGGGCAGGTCGGCGCCGTGGTGGCCTGCTGCACCGCGGCGCGCCAGCTCGTGAGGCTGCGGCCGCTGTCCTGGCTCTCCTACCTGGGAGCGCGGAGCCTGCACCTCTACCTCGTGCACATCTTCGTCATCGCCGTCCTGTGCGCCGTGCTCGTGGCCCTCCGCGACCGCGGCGCACTGCCGCTGGGCCCGCTCGCCGTGCTCGCCGCCATGCTCGTCACGGTCACCCTGCTGTCCGTGCTCCTCGGGCGGGTCCTGAGCCGCTTCAGGTGGCTGTTCGTCCCCCCGCGGGCCCTCACCGGCCGCAAGCGGCCCCCAGCCGCACCGTCCGCCACTTCCTCGTCCGCCCCCGCGCCGAGAGCGGCTTCCCCCCGAAGGACCTCGTGACCCACTTCCTCCACCGCGCTCGCGACGGCGACCGCGGCATGGCGCGCCGCGTGCTCGTCCTCGCCACCGCTGCCCTCCTGGGCCTCAGCACGGCGTGCACCGAGCCTCCGCCTCCGCAGCTGCTGCCCGGGCGCACGCAGGAGTCGACCGTCGTGGTCGACGAGGACGTCCCGTACCGGGAGGTCGAGGGCGACCAGCTCGTCGCCGACGTGTGCCGTCCCAAGGACCAGTCCGGACCGCTGCCCCTCGTGCTGCTCCTCCACGGCGGGGGCTTCTCCCAGGGTGACAAGTCCAACGTCAGGAAGCTGTGCGAGCGGCTCGCCGACCGCGGCTACGCGGCCCTGGCCATCCAGTACCGGCTCCTGCCCGACGTCTTCCCAGCACAGGTCCTCGACGCCTCGGCGGCGCTCGGCTGGGCGGCGACGCCCGACGTGTCGCAGCGCTACGGCTTCGACACCAGCCGCACCGCGGTGATCGGCAGCTCCGCGGGTGCGATCATCGCCGACTCCCTGGCCGTCGGCATGGGTGACCCACCGGTCGTGCCCCGCGCTGTCGTCGCCCTCTCCGGAGCGACGGACTTCACCGGCACCCTCGCCTCCCCGGACGGGGCCTCGGCCGCCAGCGCGAAGATCGCGACCGAGTACATGGGCTGCAAGGACCTCAGCAGGTGTTCCGCCGCCCGCGAGGCGTCGCCGGTCTTCCGCGTCACGGCCCAGAGCTCGCCGCTCCTGCAGGTGATCGGGTCGGACGAGCTGGTCCCGCTCGACCAGGCCCAGGTCATGGACCAGGCCCTGGCGCAGGCGGGGGCGCAGCACCAGCTCGTCGTCGTGCCCGGGGCCAAGCACGGCCTCGAGCTGCTCGACAGCGACACCACCTCGGCGCTCGACGCCTTCCTCGCCGACCACCTCTGACGGCCCTCGCGCCGCGCCGACTCCGACCACGCACCCCAGCAGAGACAGGACGACCCATGGACATCAGCAGCGCACTGCGCACGGCACGGCGCCTGTGGATCGCCGTCGTCGCCCTCGCCCTCGTGGGTGCAGGCGTCGGCGCGCTCGTCGCCGGGCTGACGCCGGCCAGGTACTCCTCGAGCACCAGCCTGTACTTCGCCTACGACGCCCCGGCTGACGCCGCGCCCAGCGACCTCGTGCAGGCGAACAACTTCGCGCTGCAGAAGGTCTTCTCCTACCAGCAGCTGGTGGTCAGCCCGCGCGTGCTGGACGGTGTCATCTCCGACCTCGGGATGAACACCACGGCCGAGGACCTCGCCGAGGACGTGAGCGTCTCGATCGCCGAGAACAGCGTGGTCATGACCATCACCGCGCAGGCGGCCAACCCGCAGGACGCCGCGGTGCTGGCGCAGAGCGTGGCCGACAACCTCGTCAAGGTGGTCGTCGACCAGCTCGAGGCGCCGGCCAGCGGCGGCACCGGACCGCTGCGCGCCGAGGTCATCGCTCCCGCCAGCGAGGGGGAGAGCAGCCGCCCAGCCGGCATCCTGCTGGGCCTGCAGCTCGGCCTGTTCGGTGGCCTCGTCGTCGGCCTGGCCCTCGCCGTCCTCCTGACGTTCCTGGACCGCCGCGTCCACAGCCGTGCCCAGCTGGAGGACGAGCTGGGCCTGCGGGTGCTCGCGGGCGTCCCGGTGCAGCGCCGACCCTCCGCTGTCGAGGTGCTGCAGCAGCCGACGAGCCCCACGGCGTCCGGATACCGCGCAGCCGCGTCGTCGCTCCTGCTGGACACCAGCGTCGCGGACGCGAAGGGACTGGCGGTGCTGGCCAGCACCGAGCGCGAGGACTCCGCCGAGGCGGCGTGCAACCTCGCTGCGTCCGTGGCCGCGGCGGGCTTCAACGTGCTGCTGCTGGACGCCGATCCCGGCAACCACGGGGTCACGACGCGCTTCGAGCTGGACGGCGTCCCCGGTCTGGTCGAGAAGCTGGTGGACGGCGCAGACGTCGGTCCCACCGCCACCAGCGTGCCGGGCCTGCGCGTCATCCCCGTGGGGCGGACCGAGGGCCTGGGGGGCCGGAGCCTGCCCGCCGCGGCGTTCACCGAGCTGGTCGAGGACCTCTGCGGGACCGCGGACCTGGTGCTGGTGTCGTGCCCGCCGGTGCTGGGGGGCGCCGGCTACAGCCTCACCGCATCGTCGTGCGGAGGGGCGCTCCTCGTGGTGCGCGCTGGTGCCGTGACCACGCCGCAGGTGCGCGCCGCGATCGCCGACCTCGAGGAGACCGGACTGGCTCCTGTCGGGACCCTGGTCACCGACATGCCGACCCGCGGTCCTGACTCCGACCCGGCCGTGCGCGCGCTGGCAGGGCGGCGCCGGTGACCGCGGCGCCCCCTGGGAGGGACATCACCTTCGTCGTCACGTCGCTGCACGGCGGCGGCGCGGAGGCGGTGGGGCGTGCGTGGATGGGGTGGCTCGCCTCCCGCGGGCACCGCGTCAGGGTCCTGGCGACCTCGCGGAAGCAGGCGCCGGGCCACCTCCCGGAGGGCGTCCAGCTCGACCACCTGGTCGGCGGGCACGCCCAGAAGGTGGCCCAGCTGCGTCGGGAGCTGACCCAGCAGCCCTGCGACGTGGTCCTGGCCATGCAGTCCTACCCCAACCTCGTGGCGGTCGCGGCGGCCACGGCGCTGCGGCGGCCGCAGCGGCCGGCGGTGCTGGTCTCCGAGCGCAACCTCGTCACCCCGGGGTTGGTGGGCGCGCGGATCGGTCACCGCGCCAAGCACCAGCTCACGCGCATGGCGTACCCCCGCGCCGATCGCGTGATCGCCATCTCCCACCCCGTGGCCGCTGAGCTCCTCGCGGGTGCGGGGGTCTCTCCGGAGCGCTGCGTGGTGGTGGCCAACCCGGCGGCCGCCCTCACGAGCGGTCGGCCCGCGCGACGCGGCGCGGGGGGCGGCGGGACCCTCGAGGTGGTCCTCGCGCACCGCATGGTGCGCCAGAAGCGCCCCCTCCTCGCGGTGGCGGCGGTCGCGGAGCTGGTGCGCCGCGGTCGGCCGGCCAGGCTCGTCCTCTTCGGAGACGGCCCGCTGGCGGGTGACGTGGACCGAGCTGCGCGCGAGGCGGGCGTCGAGCTCGAGGCCCGCGGCTGGGTGGAGGACTGGACCGGCGAGTGCAGCGAGGGTTCGGTCCACCTGCTCGCCTCGGCCCGAGAGGGCTTCGGCAACGTGCTCGTCGAGGCCGCGGTCGCCGGCATCCCGTCGGTGGCCGTCTCAGGGGCGCTCGGCGTCGCCGACGCCCTGGTGCCGGGCATCACGGGCCAGCTGGCCCTGGAGAGCACGCCCACCGCTCTCGCTGACGCCCTCGAGGAGGCGAGCAGGCTCCGGCTGGACGCCGACGTCGTCGGTGCCTGGGCGGAGCGGTTCAGCCTCAGGTCGAGCGGCACGGCGCTCGAGAAGGTCATCGAGGGTGCCGTCTCGGGCAGGCGGGCCGCCGCGTGAAGGTCTTCGCGTCCGCAGTCGGACAGCACGACAACCTCGGCGACACCGTCTTGCGGCGCGCCTTCCTCCGCACGGTCAGGCGGGCCGGCCAGCTCCACGTCTACGTGGGCAGGCCTGGAGACGACCAGGTCAGCGCGTTGGGCCTCGAGGCTGACGACGTCGTCGTCCGCACGTCCTCGGAGTGGCGTGCGGAGCTGCGGCGGACCCTGGGCCGCACTCCGGCGCTCTACTCCTTCGACACGGGGGAGAAGGAGCTCGAGCGTCGCTTCGCCCTGCGCTACCTGCGCACAGCGCCGCTGCTGGTGGCCAACCGCTTGCGCGGAGGCGCCTCCGTGCACCTCGGCGTCGGTCTGCGGCGAGCGACCCCGTGGCGCTACCCGATGGCAGCAGTGCTGCGGCTGTGCCAGGAGGTAACCTGGCGCGACGAGCACTCGCACCGCTGGATGGGCGTGGGACGGACGGCTCCGGACTGGGCCTTCCACGAGGGCGCGTCCACCGAGGAACTCCGCGCCCAGCACCCGCGCGACGTCCTCGCGGTGGCCCTGCGCGCCAGCCTCCCTCACGACCGCCGGCCCGAACCCAGCAGCGAGTGGGCCCACGAGGTCGCCGCTGCCGCGGGCTCGCTCGGGCTGCGCCCGGTGTTCACGGCCCAGATCGGTCGGGACGGCGAGCTCGCGAGCCGGCTGGCCGACGCGGTAGGGGCTGAGGCCATGACGTGGGGGTCTGCGCACCACGGGGAGATGGAGGCCCGGCTGCGGCCGCTCTACCGCCGCAGCGCCGTCATCGTGAGCGACCGCCTGCACGGATTGGTCATCGCCGCCACCGAGGGCGCGTCCCCGCTCGCCCTGAGCTCCGGGCCGCTGGACAAGGCGACCCGGACGCTGGCCGCCGCAGGGCTCAGCGAGGCGTCGGTCCAGCACTCGCCCACGAGCGGTGCCGCTGTCGCTCGCGCCCTGGAGGGGGCGGTGGGACGTCGGTCGCGGGTGGTCGAGAGCGTGATCGCCGCCCGCCGCGAGCTGGACCGGCTCAGCGACGCCGTCGCCGCCCTCGGGGCGCGGGCGTGATGAGCACCACGCCGCAGGTCAGCGTGGTCCTCCCGGTCTTCGACGACGAGGAGCACCTGCCGGCAGCGCTGGAGCGCCTGCTGCGCCAGCGCAGCGTCGACCTCGAGGTCGTCGTCGTCGACGACGGCTCCCGTGACGGCTCCCTGGCGGCTGCCCGCGCCGTGGCAGCTCGCGAGCCGCGGGTGAGGGTGGTCGCCCTGCCCGAGAACCGCGGCGTGGCCCGCGCGCGCGAGCGGGGCGTGGCGGAGAGCCGTGCGGAGCACGTCTGGTTCGTCGACTCCGACGACGACTGGCCCGACGACGCCGCCGCGACGCTCCTGGACACCGCCCGGTCGTGCGATGCCGACGTGGTGGTGGCGGCGGCGGTGCAGGACGCCTCGGGCACGGGCGCGAGCCGGGCGGCGCGGCGCCTGTCACCCCCTCAGGAGGGTGGGTCCGTCTCCGGCGAGCGGGCCCTGCGCTGGGCCCTGACCGGTCGCATCACCGGGCACCTGTGGAACAAGCTCTTCCGCCGGGAGCTGCTGCTCGCGGTGGAGGTGGTCCCCGCGACCACCCAGTCCGACCTCCCCACGGTGCTGGGGGCTCTCGCGCGAGCTCAGCGCGTCGCCTTCACCGGCGCCGTCGTGTACGAGTACCGGCTCCGTCCCGGGTCCGTCATCACCAGCGCCCGACGGCGCGCTGCTTCCCTCGCGCTCATCGGCCCTGCCGTCGAGCGGGCCCTGGTGCACAGCGCTCCTCACCTCTCGGGGTCACCGGAGCACCGGTACTTCACCACTCGGTACCTGCTGCTCTCCGGCATCAAGGACGCGCTGAGCGGCGCCTACCCGCCGGACGAGTCCGCCCGCGCTGCGAGCGCACTGCGCCGCCAGATCGGGTGGCAGGAGCTGACGGCGGTCGGTCGGCAGCGCGACCCGAGGCGACTCGCCCTGGCCGCGGCGGCGCGCGCGAGCCTTCCCCTCTACAGGAGGCTGCTGCGCGTCGCCGCGCGCTGAGCCGTCGCCTCGACGTCCCGTCAGTTCTGGCAGGGGCCGCTGTACGCGCCCGCCGTCGCCCCCGTCAGGTAGTTGTCGCACCCGACGATGGCGCCCTTCGGAGGGGGCGAGCCCGGGTTCTGCAGCAGGACGCCCCACCCCGGCGCGTCGACGGCGCCGGTGTTGCCGACGACCGAGTTGTCGTGCCCCCACTCACCGCCCTGCCGCATGAGCATGTAGCCGTTGTTGACGGCGCCCGAGCCGTCGTTGCCGCGGACGAGCCAGTCGTTGCCGGTGACGAGCACCCAGGCCCTGGCGCGCGAGCCCGGCTGGTGCCCGCGGAGGGTGTTGCCCTGGATGATGCCGTCCGACGTCCCCATCTTCGCCTCGATCGGCTCTGCTCCCGCGTCGGTGATCGTGTTGGCCACGACGGCCACGCGTCGTGTGGTGTCGGGTTCCCCACCGGTCACCTCCTCCCACCGGCGGTCGGAGGTCCCGACGTAGACGCCCTCACCGAAGGCGACGTCCTCGACACCCGTGTCCTGGATGCGGTTCCCCCGCACCACCACGTCCTCCGAGAAGCCGTAGACGTGGACGCCCTCGTACCCGATGTCCTGGACCGCCAGGCCGGTGACGACGACGTCGGAGCTGCCCTTGACGAAGACTCCGTGCAGCGCTCGGGTGACGGTGAAGCCGCTGACGCCGACGTGGCTGGCCGAGTCGATGCGCAGCGCGGTGCCCGAGCTGGTGCTGCCGTTCTCGAGGACCGCCCCGCGGCCGCCGCACAGCCACACGGGCGCCTGTGACGTGCCCTTGGCCGAGAGCCGGAAGGGGCCGCGGTAGGTGCCGTCAGCGAGCCGGATGACGTCCCCCGGGCGCGCTCCCGCGAGCGCTGCGGTCAGCTGCTCCGCGGTGCGCACCAGCGTGCCCGGCTTCGCGGCCGCAGCGGGGCAGGTGCTGGACAGCAGGGGCGCGAAGGAGGCGAGGGGGTCGGCGGGCACGACGGACGACGTGGGCAGGTCGACGGGGCGCCGCAGCTCGGCCGTCGCTGCGACTTCCGGGTACCTCGCCTTCACGGCGTAGGTGTAGGTCTTGCCCGCCGTGAGCCCGGCGTCCCGGAAGCGGGTCTGCGAGATGAGGTCGGAACTCACCCTCACCCAGCCCTCGGGTCCCGCTCCGACCTGCTCACGCGTTCCCGGCGCTCGGAAGAGGTCGTAGCCGACCGCGCCCAGCACCGGCGTCCACGACACCTCGGCCCCGTCGGACCAGGGGGCGGTGGTCAGCTGCACCTCGGCGTCGGTGGCGACGCCCTGCGCAGCCACCGCGTCGAGCTCGACGGGGCTGGTGGGCACCCCTCCTGAGGACGCCTGCGGCGCGGAGCTGGCGGCGAGGACGCTGAGGACGACGGTGGCCAGCGCACCGACGCCGACGCCCACCAGCGGTCCTCGCGCGCGGCGCGCGCGCCGCGCCCGACGGCTGGGGGAGCGGCGCGTCGCCGTCGGTGCAGACGCGTGCCTGCTGCGGTCCACGGGGCCTCCTTCGACACGGACGGCGCTCCGCAGACCGTGTGTCAGTTGCGCACGGTCACCGGGACTGCCGCCGATGTGGTGGTGTTGCCTGCGGCGTCCGCCGCGACTGCCGTGATGCTGTAGCTGCCGTTGGCGAACTTGGAGGTGCTGATCGTCAGCCTCCACAGGCCGCCGGACAGCACGCCGGACCCGGCGAGACGGCCGCTGGCGTAGAACTTCACCGACGTGACCCCGACGTTATCGGACGCCTGCGCCGTTGTGGTGACGCTTCCCGAGATGACGGCACCGGCCGCGGGTGCGGTGATGGTGACCGCGGGGGCTGTGGTGTCAGCGGTGGCGTTGGCGACGGTGGCGCTGACGGCGGTGCTGGTGGTGGTGTTGCCGGCGGCGTCGCGGGCGGTGGCGGTGATGCTGACCGGGCCGTTGGGCAGCGTGGTGGTGTCCAGGCTGGCGGTCCAGGTGGTGCCGGTGCCGCTGGGGGCGGTGGCCGCGACGGTCTTGGTGGTGGTGCCGGCGGTGGCGGTGAAGGTGACCGCGGTGACGGCGGTGTTGTCGGTGGCGGTGGCGCTCAGGGCGCTGGTGCCGCTGAGGGAGGCCCCGGCGGTGGGCGCGGTCACCGACACGGTCGGTGCGGCGGTGTCGGCGTTGGCGACGGTGGCGCTGACGGCGGTGCTGGTGGTGGTGTTGCCGGCGGCGTCGCGGGCGGTGGCGGTGATGCTGACCGGGCCGTTGGGCAGCGTGGTGGTGTCCAGGCTGGCGTTCCAGGTGGTGCCGGTGCCGCTGGGGGCGGTGGCCGCGACGGTCTTGGTGGTGGTGCCGGCGGTGGCGGTGAAGGTGACCGCGGTGACGGCGGTGTTGTCGGTGGCGGTGGCGCTCAGGGCGCTGGTGCCGCTGAGGGAGGCCCCGGCGGTGGGCGCGGTGACGCTCACGGTCGGCGCGGTGGTGTCCGTCACGACGGGCGCCGGTGCCCACCGCGGGATCTGCGCCAGGAAGTCGGGCTCGGCGAAGCCGGGCGTCTGGTGCCCGAGCGAGTGCGCCCGCATGGTGGCCTCCTTGGCCACCGGCGTGGCCAGGGAGAGCAGCGCGAGGCCGTGCTGCTCCGGCGGGACCGTCCGGTCGCTCGAGTCGGGCTGCGAGACGACGATGCGCATCGTCGACCCGCTCCAGGCCGCCTGGCCCAGCTTGGCCGGGTTGGCCGCGGCGATGGCCGCGGGGTCGTCGCCGAAGGCGGCGACGATGCTGGCGCGGTCGCGGCCGTCGGGTGCGCTGCCGTAGTAGAGCGCCTCGAGGTCGTACACGGCGTTGACGTTGTACATGCCGGCGATGTTGGGGATCACCTTGGCGCCGAGCGTCCAGCAGGCCAGGGCGCCGCCGCCCGAGGTGGCGCGCAGGACGTTGGAGACCACCGTGTAGACGCCGGCGGCCCACGCGTAGCCGGCCGCCTGGATCGACTGCGCCGTCGGGTGGGAGTAGAGGGTGCCGCCGTCGTTCTGGCAGATCGTCACCACGCCCGCCTCGACGAGGCGCTGGGAGAGGTTGCCGAAGCCGTTCGCGATCGCGTTGTGGTCGCTGCCGGCGCCGTGGTACAGCCACACGAAGCGCACCGGCTGACCCGGCTTCACCGTCTGGGGGACGAACAGGCGCGCGGGGTCGCCCTGGATGCGCACCGTGATGTCGTCGTACAGCACCCCGGTGTTCTTCGAGACCTGGTTGCCGCGCCGGTAGTACTCGCCCGGGAGCTTGGGGCTCGGGCTCGGCGCGGGAGTGGCCGCGCGGGCGGGGGCGACGAAGGCCCCGACGCTCAGGACGGACAGCGCTGCCGTCGTGAAGGTGCGACGCGTCAGCTCCCTGGCGCGGCGGTCGTCACTGCTGTTCACGGTCTGCTTCCCCCCGGGTGGCGCACTGGTCCGACGGGGAGTATGGGGCAATCCGGACGCACTGGGCGACCAGCGTCCACCACCGGCCTAGCAGGGGGGACGTCACTACCCTCGTCCCATGACCCACGTCCTGTCCGCCGTCGCCTGGCCGTACGCCAACGGCCCGCGCCACATCGGCCACGTCGCCGGATTCGGCGTGCCCTCCGACGTCTACAGCCGCTACATGCGGATGGCGGGTCACGACGTGCTCATGGTCTCCGGCACCGACGAGCACGGGACGCCGATCCTCGTGCAGGCCGAGGCGGAGGGCGTCACGCCGCAGGAGCTGGTGGACAAGAACAACCGGATCATCGTCGAGGACCTCGTGGCCCTGGGCCTGTCCTACGACCTGTTCACCCGCACCACCACGCGCAACCACTACGCGGTCGCGCAGGAGCTGTTCGCCACCGTGCACCGCAACGGGTACATGGTCGAGCAGACGACCATGGGCGCGATCTCGCCGTCCACGGGCCGCACCCTGCCCGACCGGTACATCGAGGGCACCTGCCCCATCTGCGGGTACGGCTCCGCCCGCGGCGACCAGTGCGACAACTGCGGCAACCAGCTCGACCCGGTCGACCTCGTCGAGCCGCGCTCGCGCATCAACGGCGAGACGCCGCAGTTCGTGGAGAGCCAGCACTTCTTCCTCGACCTGCCCGCGCTCGCGGAGGCGCTGGGGGAGTGGCTGCACGGACGCGACGAGGCCGGCGCGTGGCGGCCCAACGTGCTCAAGTTCTCCCTCAACCTCCTCGACGACGTGCGCCCGCGCGCCATGACCCGCGACATCGACTGGGGCATCCCGGTGCCGCTGGACGGCTGGCGCGACCAGCCGAACAAGCGGCTCTACGTCTGGTTCGACGCCGTGATCGGGTACCTGTCGGCGTCCGTGGAGTGGGCGCGGCGCTCGGGCGACCCCGAGGCGTGGCGCGCGTGGTGGTCGACGCCGGAGGCGCGCTCGGCGTACTTCATGGGCAAGGACAACATCACCTTCCACTCCCAGATCTGGCCGGCGGAGCTGCTCGGGTACGACGGCCGCGGCTCGCGCGGCGGCGAGCCGGGGGAGTACGGCGCCCTGGAGCTGCCGACCGAGGTGGTCTCGTCGGAGTTCCTGACGATGGAGGGCGGCAAGTTCTCGTCCTCGCGCGGCGTGGTCATCTACGTGCGCGACTTCCTGGCCCGCTACCAGCCCGACGCGCTGCGCTACTACATCGCGGTGGCCGGGCCGGAGAACCAGGACTCCGACTTCACGTGGGAGGCGTTCGTCCGGCGCACCAACGACGAGCTGGTCTCCACGTGGGGCAACCTCGTGAACCGGACCGCGTCGATGATCGCCAAGAACGTCGGCGCGATCCCGGAGGCCGGGGAGCTGACCGACGACGACGAGGCGCTGCTGGCGGCGGTGCGCGGCGGCTTCGCCACCGTGGGCGGCCTCATCCAGGGGCACCGCCAGAAGGCGGCCATCACCGAGGCGATGCGCCTGGCCGGCGAGGCCAACCGCTACCTGGCCGCGCAGGCGCCCTGGCAGCTGAAGAAGACCGACCCGACGCGCATGGAGACGGTGCTGCACGTGGCGGCGCAGGCCGTGGTCGACCTCAACACGCTGCTCTCGCCCTTCCTGCCGCACTCCTCCTCCCTGGTGCACCGCGCGCTGGGCGGAGAGGGGGTGTTCCAGCCGATGCCGGTCATCGCGGAGGTGGACGACCTCGACGGCGGGCCCGGCTACCCCGTCATCACCGGCGACTACTCCTCGGCGCCCGCGTGGGCTCCGCGCGACGTGGTGCCCGGGACGCCGGTGGCGGCGCCCTCGCCGATCTTCACCAAGCTCGACGAGTCGGTGGTCGACGAGGAGCTGGCCCGCCTCCGCGGAGACTCCTGACCCCGGCTCCCGTCTGCTCGGGCGCACTCGCAGCCCACGACGGCCCGCCGAACAGGTCGAAACTCCTCCTCACGTGTCGGAACCTCGCTGGAGGTGTCGGAACTCGGAGTTGGTTCCGACACATCCGGCGAGGTTCCGACGTTCCGGGCGGACTTCCGCACCCTGGGCGAGGGGCGAAGGCGGAGACGGATCTGCGATGACCCTCTGCAGCCTGGAGAAGGCCTTGAGTGACTGCCTGTGGATAGCGCCAGCGGCGTGATCGCGATCTGCTCCACCCTTGATGAGTGGCCCGTCCCCCCGCACCCCTCCCGCCGGCCCTCAGGCGCCGGCCGTTCACCGTCGCGGAGGCGTTGGAGGCTGGTGTGAGCCCACGCAGGCTCCGGGCCGCCGACCTCCGCGCGCCACACCGCGGCGTCCGCGTGAGCAGCTCGCGGGAGTGGACTTCGCTGCTGCGCCTGGAGTGCGCCCTGCTGGCGTCTCCTCCCGGCACCGCGGGAGCTGGGACCTGCGCGGTGGTGGCGTTCGGGTTGCCGACGCCGTTCGGTGCGCCGGACCCGATGGCCGCCGAACCCGTCGTCGCCGTCCGGGGCGAGGTGCAGCCCCCGAGTGGTGCCAGGATCCGCGTGCTCGACGAGCGGCTGCACCCCGAGACCGTGCTGTGGCGGGTGAAGGGGGTGCTCGTCCTGTCGCCGGAGGACCTGTGGGCGGTGCGGTGCGCCGACCTGGACGACGAGAGCGGGATCGCCCTCGGCGATGCGGTGCTGCGGCGGCTGGAGGGTGACAAGGCTCCGATGGTCGCCGCGGTGGAGCGGCTGCCCGTGGAGCAGCAGGCGCGCGCGACGAGGCTGCTCGGGCTGGTGCGCTGCGAGGTGTGCCCGCCGGTCGAGACGCGGCTGCGGCTCCTGCTGCTCCAGGCTGGCGTCCCGGAGGCGAGCCACTACGCGGCGCCCATCCCCAGGGAGGGCAGGGCCGGGATCTGGCCCGACCTCCAGTGGGAGTCGGTGCGTGTGGCTGTCGAGGTGGATGGTCCCCACCACGCCGCTGACACCCAGCACGAGAGCGACATCCGCCGCAACCGCACCACGAAGGACCACGGCTGGACCCAGGTGGTGGTCTCCTCCCGCGAGGTGATGAGGCAGCCGCGCGACGTCGTGCGCTGGGTCGGCGGCGAGCTCCGGGCGGCGGGCCTGCGGTGGTAACCCGGTGCAGGTGGGGCAGGGTGGACGGCGTGCTGGAGGACGCTGACCGCGAGACCGAGGTGGCCGGGCCGCCGGAGCTGCCGGCGGGGTACCCGCCGGTGCCCGAGCCCCTCCCGCTGGCCGGCGGCGCAGGAGCTGTCGACGACCACACCCACCTGGACCACCTCGACGACGACGCGGTGGAGCGCCTCCTCGGGGCGGCCGCCGCCGCGGGCGTGCCGCGCGCGGTGCAGATCGGCTGCGACGCCGCCGCCCGCGCCTGGACCGATCGCGCGGTGCGCCGCTGGCCGCAGCTGCTGGGCGGCGTGGCCGTGCACCCCAACGAGGCGCCGGACCTGGCCCGCGCCGGTCAGCTCGACGCCGCGCTCGCGGAGGTCGAGCGCCTCGCCACCACCAACGACCGCATCCGCGTGGTCGGCGAGACCGGTCTGGACTCCTTCCGCACCGACTGGGACGACGAGGCCGCCCGCCGCGCGCAGCAGACGAGCTTCGCCGCGCACATCGCCATCGCCAAGCGCACGGGTGCGACCCTGCAGATCCACGACCGCGACGCCCACGCCGAGGTCCTCGACGTCCTCCGCGCCGAAGGCGCGCCGGAGCGCGTGGTGTTCCACTGCTTCTCCGGCGACGCGGCCATGGCGCGGCTGTGCGCAGAGAACGGCTGGTACCTGAGCATCGCCGGGACGGTCACGTTCAAGAGCAACCACGCCCTGCGGGAGGCGGTCCGAGCGGTGCCGCCCGTCATCCTCCAGGTGGAGACCGACGCCCCCTACCTCACCCCCGTGCCGCACCGGGGGCGCCCGAACGGGAGCCACCTGGTACCTCTCACCGTCCGGGTGATCGCATCGGAGCTGCGACACGACGAAGACGAACTCGTGGGAATCCTGAGCCAGAGCAGTGAGTACCTCTACGGTCAGTGGTGATGTCCACACCGACCGTCACCCTTCCCCCCGGGTGCGCCACTGAAGAGGCGTGGGAAGGTAAAGAAACCTTCAACCTTCCGCGTCAGCGCAGGCGCGGTCTGGACGAATCGGACGCGTCCGCCTACGGTCGTACCCCGACAGCCGGGATCGGAAACCTCCCGGACGACGACTCCCCCCACGAGTTCGCCCCGCTTCCCAGCCACCACGGGCGCCGTCGGGCCGAGCCGCCGGCGCGCGCACCTCGCCGCCCGGCTGCCGCACGTGAGCGCCGTCCGGTTCCTGTGCCCGGGGACACCGAAGCTAGGGACCTCGTGCGCCTCATCCCCTCCGGCCGGGCGACCCGCATCGCGGGCCAGGCCGTCGTCGTCACCGCCCTAGTCGCAGGAACCGCCGCGTGGGCGGCCAACGACACCACCGTCAACCTCGACGTGGACGGGCAGACCCAGCAGGTCCGCATGTTCGGCACCACGGTCGACGCGGCGCTGTCCGCCGCCGACGTGGAGCTGGGAAGCCGCGACGCCGTCTCGCTGCCCGCGACCGCGAAGGTCGACGACGGCGACACGATCGTCGTGCGGCACGCGCGGCCGCTCACGCTGACGGTGGACGGCAAGACCGAGACCCGCTGGACCACGGCCCTGACCGTGGGTGACGCGCTCTCCGACCTCCAGGTGCGCGCCGACGGCGCCGCCGTCTCCGCCTCCCGCTCCGCGCCGCTCGGGCGCTCGGGGATGGCGCTGACCGTCAGCACGCCCAAGACCGTGCAGGTCACCGTGGACGGCGCCACGACGCCCGTCACCTCCACCGCCACCACCTACGCGGACCTGCTGGCCGACGCGGGCGTCACGCTGGGCGCCGACGACGAGCCCTCCGTGCCGCTGGCCGACGCCGTGGTCGACGGGACCGCCGTGCAGGTGGTGCGCGTGGTGAAGCAGACGGTCACCGAGGACTCGGAGATCCCCTTCGAGACGCAGACCACGGAGTCGGGCGACCTCTACAAGGGCGACACCGACATCACCACCAAGGGCGTCAAGGGCACCCAGGAGACCACCTTCGAGGTGGTCACCAAGGACGGCCAGCAGGTCTCCAAGACCCAGGTCGGCGCGCCGAAGGTCGTCACCGCGCCCGTCACGCAGGTCCAGGTGACCGGCACCAAGGAGAAGCCCGCCCCGGCGGCGGCCCCGGCGGTCGGCGGCGGCTCCGTGTGGGACTCCATCGCCAAGTGCGAGTCCGGCGGCAACTGGTCGATCAACACGGGCAACGGCTACTACGGCGGCCTGCAGTTCTCCGCCGGCACGTGGCGCGCCTACGGAGGGACCGGGCTGGCGAGCAACGCCTCGCGCGAGCAGCAGATCGCGATCGCCCAGAAGGTCCAGGCCGCGCAGGGCTGGGGCGCCTGGCCCTCCTGCACCCGCAAGCTCGGGCTGCGCTGACCGCTCTGAGCACCTCACCAGCTGACGACGGCCTGCTGGGGCCCGCTGACGTGCGGGCCCTGGCGGGCCGTCTCGGCGTGCGCCCGACCAAGCAGCTCGGCCAGAACTTCGTCCACGACGCCGGCACCGTCCGCCGGATCGCCGCCAAGGCCGGCGTTCAGCCGGGCGACGTCGTGCTGGAGGTCGGCCCCGGGCTGGGGTCGCTCACGCTGGCGCTGCTCGCGGCGGGCGCGCGCGTCGTCGTCGTCGAGATCGACGAGAGGCTCGCCGCCGAGCTCCCGGCCACCGTGGCAGCCCGCCGTCCGGACCTCGCCGCCGACCCCGACGGCGGGCTGGCCGCCCACCTGCAGGTCCTCCGCGCCGACGCCCTCGAGGTCACCGAGCTGCCTTCGCTCGCCGGCGACGCCGGTGCCGCTGCCGGGGCCCCGACCAAGCTCGTGGCCAACCTGCCGTACAACGTGGCCGTCCCGGTGATCCTCACGCTGCTCGCGCGGATGCCGCAGCTCGAGCAGGTGCTGGTCATGGTGCAGACCGAGGTGGCCGAGCGGCTCGCCGCCGGGCCCGGCTCGAAGGCCTACGGCGTCCCGAGCGTCAAGGCCGCCTGGTACGCCGAGGCCTCGATGGCCGGTGCCGTGGGGCGGCAGGTGTTCTGGCCGGTGCCCAACGTCGACAGCGCCTTGGTCCGCCTCGTGCGCCGCGACCCGCCGAGCACCGCCGCCTCCCGCGAGGAGGTGTTCGCCGTGGTCGACGCCGCCTTTGGGCAGCGTCGCAAGACGCTGCGCGCTGCGCTGGCAGGCTGGGCGGGCTCGTCGGCCCGCGCCGAGGAGGTGCTGCGCGCAGCCGGGGTCGACCCGACGCTGCGCGGGGAGCGCCTCGACGTGGGCGCCTTCGCGCGGGTCGCGGAGGCCGCCTCGGCAGGGTCCGCTCCGAGCTCGTCCCCCCGAGGTGGGTACATCGCTGAGCGTTAACGTTGCGTGAAGTGGTTCTTCGGCGAGCAGCGATCTGCCAGAGTTGCCCCAGGTTCGTCGAGGGTGCGTCCGCAGGCGGCCGTCGTCAGGCCCCTCGTGGGTGCAGCCACCACTGGGGGAGTCGCATGACGGTACAGGTGCGCGCGGTCCCGACCGACGCCTACTCCTTCCCCGGTCGCATCGCGCGCGTCGCGCCCCCCCGCACGCACTGGGCGCCTGCCTACCGCCGTCGCGTGGTCCTCGCCGACGTGGGCGCCATCACCGTCTCGACCTTCCTCGCCTACCTGCTGCGGTTCGGCAACGCCCACGAGCACCCGGTCCAGGCGCTGCTCCTCCTCGGGGTCGTCCCCGCCGCCTGGTTCGCCGCGCTCTTCGTCTTCCGCGCCTACGAGACGCGCTTCATGGGCCTGGGCAACGAGGAGTACGACAGGGTCCTCCAGGCGAGCGTGTTCACCCTGGCGCTCGTCGGCACCGCGTCGTGGGCCTTCCAGCTGGAGATCGCGCGCGGCTACGTGCTCTTCGCGCTGCCGCTGGGGATGGTGGCGCTGCTCCTCCTGCGCTACGCCATGCGCAAGTGGCTGCACGCCCAGCGCGACCGCGGCCTGCACATGCAGTCACTCCTGGTGGTGGGGCACCGCCAGGGGACCCTAGCGATGGTCCGCCAGATCAGCCGCGCCAGCTACCACGGCATGCGCGTGGTCGGTGTGTGCCTGCCCCCCACCCGCACGGGGCGACCGGGGCCGGAGGAGCGAGCGCTCGCAGCCCTCGGCGTCCCGGTCCTGGGGACCCTCGACGACGTGATCGAGGTGAGCACCACCGCAGACGTGGACGCGGTGGCGGTGCTGCCCACGCCCGAGACTGACGGCGTCTTCCTGCGCCGGCTGGGCTGGGCGCTGGAGGAGACCCACGCCGACCTCTACGTGGCCCCGGCCGTCACCGAGGTGGTGGGGCCGCGGGTGGCGATCCGGCCGGTGTGCGGGCTGCCGCTGCTGCACCTGGAGCGCCCTGAGCTCACGGGCTTCCGCCGCTTTGCCAAGGGCACCTTCGACCGGGTCGCCTCGGCCTGCGGGATCCTGTTCCTCGCGCCGGTGATCCTGGCCATCGCGCTGGCCGTCAAGCTGGACAGCCGCGGCCCGGTGTTCTTCCGCCAGGAGCGGGTGGGCCTGGAGGGCCGCACGTTCGGGATGCTGAAGTTCCGCAGCATGGTGGTGGACGCCGAGGCGCGCCTGCGCGACCTGGCCGCCTCCAGCGAGGGGAACGCGGTGCTGTTCAAGATGAGGCAGGACCCGCGGGTGACGCGCGTGGGTCGGGTGCTGCGGCGGCTGTCGCTGGACGAGCTGCCGCAGCTGTTCAACGTGCTGCTCGGCCAGATGTCGCTGGTGGGTCCGCGTCCGCCGCTGGCGCGGGAGGTGGCCGTCTACGGCGACGACGCGCGGCGCAAGCTGCTGGTCAAGCCGGGCCTGACGGGGCTGTGGCAGATCAACGGCCGGTCCGACCTGGACTGGGACGAGTCGGTCCGTCTGGACCTGCGGTACGTGGAGAACTGGTCCTTCGGGTTCGACTTCATGATCCTCTGGAAGACCTTCGGGGCCGTCGTGCGGAGCCGCGGCGCCTACTGACCCGCGGTGGGGGTCCTGGGCCCCGTGCGCCGTCCCGTAGGGTGCGCGAGGTGACGGCACCGGGGGAGCGGGTGGTCGTCCGAGCCCCCGCCAAGATCAACCTGGCACTGCGGGTCGGAGCCCTCGAGGACGACGGGTACCACGACGTGGTCAGCGTCTACCAGGCCGTCTCGGTCTTCGAGGAGGTCAGCGCCTCCCTCCCGCGCGACGGGGTCACGGGCGTCACCGTGTCCGTGCGGGGCACGGGCGCCGCCTCCACCCCGCTGGACGGGACCAACCTGGCGGTGCGCGCCGCGCACCTGCTGGCCGAGCGCGCCGGCGTGCCCGCCGACGTGGCCCTGTCCATCCGCAAGAGCGCCCCCGTGGCGGGAGGCATGGCCGGCGGCTCCGCCGACGCCGCGGCCGCCCTGCTGGCGTGCGACCTGCTCTGGGGCACCGGCGCCGGCCGCGACGAGCTGGAGCGCATGGGCGCCGAGCTCGGCGCCGACGTCCCGTTCGCCCTCATGGGCGGCACGGCGCTGGGCGTGGGCCGCGGCGACCAGCTGACCCCCGTGCTGGCGCGCGGGGAGTTCCACTGGGTGCTGGCCATCGCCGACGAGGGCCTGTCGACGCCGGCGGTGTACCGCGAGCGGGACAGGCTGCTGGCCGACGCCGGCGAGCAGGCGCCCGCGCTCGACCCGGAGGTGCCGGCCGGTCTGGCGCAGGCGCTGCGCAGCGGTGAGGCCGACGCGCTGGGGGCAGCTCTGGTCAACGACCTGCAGGACGCCGCCTGCTCGCTGCGGCCCGCGCTGCGCCGCGTGCTCGACCTCGGACGCGACCACGACGTGCTCGGGTCCCTGGTCTCCGGCTCCGGGCCGACGGTGGCGCTGCTGGTCCCCGACCGGTCCGCGGCCCTGGAGCTGGCGGTGGCGCTGACGGCGTCCGGGCTGGCCTCCGACGTGCGCCGTGTGACGGGGCCGGTGCACGGCGCCCGCCAGGTCGACGCGGTGGCGCCGTCCCCGTTCCACCCCTCGACGGGCTCCCACCCCACCGTCCGCTGACCGTGCGCTGAGGCTCCTCCCAGGTCGGGGAGGATGGGGGGTGTGGCCCACCTCCTGAACCTCGAGGGCGCGACCGTCATCCACGGTGCGCGCACCGTGCTCGACGGCGTCTCGCTCGGCCTCGACGACGGCGCGCGGGTGGGCGTGGTCGGCCGCAACGGCGACGGCAAGTCCACGCTGCTGCGCGTGCTGGCCGGGAGCCAGGCCCTCGACGGCGGCCGGGCCACCCGCAGCCGGGGCACGACGCTCGGCGTGCTGTCGCAGTCCGACGACCTCGACCCCTCCCACACCGTGCGCCGCGCCGTGGTCGGCGACGTGCCCGACCACGTGTGGGCCTCCGACGCCCGCATCCGCTCCGTGCTCGACGGGCTGCTCGGCGACATGCTCGAGGGCCCCGCAGCGGCTCCCGGGGGCGCCGAGGCGCTGGTGGGACAGCTGTCGGGCGGGCAGCGGCGCCGCGTCGCGCTGGCGCGGCTCATGGCCGGCGACGACGACGTGCTGCTCCTCGACGAGCCCACCAACCACCTCGACGTCGAGGGCGTCGCGTGGCTGGCCGAGCACCTGCGCACGCGCTGGGGCGGCAGCGGGAGCGCGCGCGGTGCCTTGGTGGTCGTCACCCACGACCGGTGGTTCCTCGACGCCGTCGTCGAGAGGACGTGGGAGGTGCACGACGGCGTCGTCGACGCCTACGACGGCGGCTACGCCGCCTACGTGCTGGCCCGCGCCGAGCGCGCCCGCATCGCCTCGGTGACCGCGGAGCGGCGCGACAACCTGCTCCGCAAGGAGCTCGCGTGGCTGCGCCGCGGCGCGCCGGCCCGCACGAGCAAGCCCCGCTTCCGCATCGAGGCCGCCAACGCGCTCATCGCCGCCGAGCCGCCGCCGCGCGACGCGTTCGCGCTGGCGCGCACCGCGACGGCCCGTCTGGGCAAGGACGTCGTCGACGTCGAGGGCGCCTCCCTCGCCGTGGGCGAGGGCGACGGGCGGCGCGTGCTCCTCGACGACGTGACGTGGCGCCTCGGACCGGGGGACCGGATCGGCGTGGTGGGCGTCAACGGCTCCGGCAAGACCACCCTGCTCAAGCTGCTGCTGGGGCAGGTGCAGCCGGACGCCGGACGCGTGAAGCTGGGCAAGACCGTGGTGACGGGCGTGCTCAGCCAGGACCTGCGCGAGCTCGACGCCGTGGCCGACCAGCGCGTGCTGGAGACCGTGGAGCGCGAGGCGACCAGCGTGCTCGACGTGGCCACCGGCAAGGAGCTCACCGCCTCCTCCGTGGTGGAGCGGCTCGGCTTCCCCGCGGCGCGGGCGTGGACCCACGTGCGCGACCTCTCCGGTGGTGAGCGGCGCCGCCTGCAGCTCGCCCGGCTGCTGGTGCGGGGGCCCAACCTCCTGCTGCTCGACGAGCCCACCAACGACCTCGACACCGACACCCTCGCCGCCGTCGAGGACGTGCTCGACGGCTTCGCCGGGACCCTCGTGGTGGTCAGCCACGACCGGTACCTGCTGGAGCGCACCACCGACCGCCAGGTGGCCCTGCTCGGTGACGGCGCCATCCGCGACCTGCCCGGCGGGGTGGAGGAGTACCTCCGCCTGCGCCACGCCGGCGCCGCCACCACCGGGCAGACCACCCTCAGCGACGACCAGGCGAGACCGCGCCAGGACGGCACCGGCTCAGGGGCGTCCGCCGCCGACGCCCGCGCCGCGCGCAAGGAGGTGGCGCGCCTGGAGCGGCAGCTGGCCAAGCTGTCCGAGCGGGAGGCGAAGCTGCACGACGCGCTCGCCGCCAGCGCCGCCGACTACGGCGCCGCCGCCAAGCTCGACGCCGAGCTGCGCGAGCTGCTCTCCGAGAAGGAGGCGCTCGAGGAGGAGTGGCTGGAGGCCGCCGAGACCGCCGGCTGACCTGCGCCGGCTGCTCCGCGCCGGGTCAGAGGTCCAGGCCGCTGGGGCGGAACTTCTGCTCGAGGAAGCGCGACTGCTCCTGCTGGCGCGCCACGTCGGAGCGCAGCACCGCCTCCTGCAGCTGCTCGCAGCCGGTGAGCAGCAGGTCGAGCTGGGTGCGCAGCTCCTCCAGGGGCGTGCGCCCGGAGGAGTTCCTGCTGGTGCGGACGTGCTCGGCGGGCAGGGCGAGGAACGCGTCGACGCTGGCCGGCAGGTGCTCGGTGGCGATCGTCTCCACGTCGTGCCGCACCCGCGGGTCCGAGCCCGGTTCGGACACCTTGGCCAGCAGCGGGAACAGCACGTCGGCCAGCTCGCCCACGAGCACCGCGTCGCGCCGCTCGAAGCGCTCGGAGGCCTCGACGCGGCGCAGCGTGCGGGTCAGCGCCCGCTCGGCGGGGCTCGCGGACAGCGACGGCGGCACGGCGACCGGCTGCTCCGCAGCCGCCGACGGCGCGGCCCCCGGTGCCGGGGGAGCGCTCGCCAGCGCGGCCGGCACGCCGGCGGGGCCCACCGCGTCGGTGCCCCCGCCCGCCGGCAGGCCGCCACGCGCGGTGATGTGCGCCTGGATCTGCCGCCGGCGCTCGCGCCGCAGCTGCTTGCGGTGCTTCTCGTAGGCGCCGTTCGCGGCGATCCACGCGAACATCACCACGAGCGCCGGCCCGGTCAGCCCCCAGGCGAACAGCGCGATCCACGCGCCCAGCCAGGTGAAGCGCACGACGTTGACGACCACCTCCGGCACGAACCTCCCGCTCGGGGTGGTCAGCCCGATCGGCGTGAGCGTCCGCTCGTCGATGCCGTAGCGCTCGATCTCGCGCGCCTCGGCCTCGGCGGCCTTCTCGTCGTCCTTGTCCTCCCGGCTCACCGCGCTCCCCCGCTCACAGGTCCAGCTCCGAGCGCCGCACCTTCTCACCGAGGAACGCCGCCTGGACGCGCAGCTCGCGGGCGTCGTGCTCGTGCACGCGCTCGGTGACCTCGGCGAGCAGGCCCACCATCGAGCGGAGCTGGGCCAGCAGCGCCTCGGTGGGCGTCGGCCCGCCGGCGACGGTGTCGGGCGCGTAGCCGGGCGGCAGCGCGAGGTACTGCCCGAGGGCCGCGGGCAGGTGCTCGCCCACCACGGCCTCCACCTCGTACAGGTCCAGGGCCGGGACCGGGCGACCGCGACCGGCGGCGCGCGCCAGCAGCGGCAGGGCGGCGTCGTGCACCTCGCGCACCAGCGGCAGCACCGCCGGCGGCAGGGCGGTGCCGGCGCGCGCGGCCACGGCCACGAGCTCCTCCAGCCGGAGCTGGTGCAGCGCCGCCCGCTCGGCGGGGTCGCTCGGCTGCGGTCCGCTGGCCGCCGACAGCGCCGAGGACGACGACGCCCCGGTCAGCGGCGGCAGCCACGGGGCCGACGGGTTCGGTGCCAGCTGGGCGCTGGTCCGCAGCCAGCGGGGGTTGGCCGTGAGCCCGTGCACCACGCCCGCGCCCCAGCCACCGCCGGCGACGAGCACGCCCAGCACGGTGGTCCACAGCTCGCCGGCGCTCAGCGCGGTGACCGCGCCGGCCGAGACGCCCAGGTGCAGCGCGGCGGCACCCGCCCACTGCGGACGGCGCGCCTTCCAGCTGATGTACCCGAAGCCCACCCACGGGAGCCCGGCCACCGGCAGCAGGAGCCAGGCCGACTTCCGCGCGCGCCACCCCTGCCGGCGCGCCGCCGTCCCGACCTGCCGGCCGACGTCCTGGGACACCCGGCGCGCCACCTCCCGCGAGCGCTCCCGCAGCTCGGCGAGCTCGGTGAGCTCGGGGCGCTCGGTCCGGTCCGGCGGACCTGACCGGTCGGTGGGCGAGGTCATTGGCGGTCTTCGATCTGGGCCGCCGCGTCGCGCGCCTCCGCCTCGCGCGTGCGGGCGACGTACGAGCGGGACCTCCTCATCTGGCCCTCGAGCGCGTCGACGGTGGTGGCGAGGTTCTCCACGGCCTTCAGCTTGAACGTGTCGATCGCGTCCATGGTGGCGAACACCTCGTCGAAGGCCCGCTGCAGCACCTCCACGTCGACGGTCGCGCTGGCGGCCTGCTCGTGGACCTGCGCCGTCTGCTGCCGCAGCAGCCGCGACGTCGACTCGATGGTCGCGCTGGTGGTGCTGTTGAGGGCGCTGACCTGGTCGAGCACCAGCTGCTGCTGGGACAGGGCCTGCGCGACGACGACGGCGGTGCGCAGCGCCGAGACGGTGGTGGTCTGCGCCCTGTCGACGCCCTTGATGAGCTCGACGTTGTTGCGGCGGACCAGGTCGAGCGCGAGGTAGCCCTGCGCGCTGACGGTGAGCTGCGTCAGCAGGTCCTGGTGGCGCTGCCGGATCGGGAACAGCGCGTCGGCCGTGAGCGCGTCGGCGGCCTTCGGGTCCGTCAGCGACAGCTCGGTGACCTTCTCCTGGGTGGCCGTGTCGAGGGCCCGGGCCAGCACCACGTACTCGGTGAGCTTGCCCATGGTGGCCCACAGCTCGGCCTTCTCCTGCTCGATGGCCGCGTTGTCGCGGCGCAGCGCGTCCTGGCCGCTCGCCAGGGCGCGGATGATCGCGTCCAGCTGGCTCTGCGCGTCCTGGTAGCGGTCGAAGTACCGCTGCACCTTCTGGCCGCCGGGCAGCAGGCCGAACAGCCGGCGCGGCCCCTTGAGGTCGGCGCGTCCCGGGTCGAGCTCGGTGACGGTGCGGCGCAGCTCGGCGAGGGTGTCCGCCACCTGCACCTGCGCGTCGGCGGCGGGGCCGCTGCCCGGCCGCTTCGCGGCACCCGCCGGGCTGGACGAGGGGCGCTGCAGCATCCGGTTGGACACCTGCGAGGAGGCGCGGACCTCCCGGTCACCCATCTTCACGACGTCGTCCAGCTTGCGCTGGAACTCCGGGCTGCGCGGGTCCTTGCCGGCGAGGTCGGCGACGAACGCCCGCGCCCGCTCGGCCAGCGCGGCGCGAGTGGCCGGGTCGAGCGGGACCATCCCCTCGGCCTCGTCCTCCGGGACGGCGGGCACCGGTGCCGCCGGCGTGAGGTCGAGACCTCTCGGGCCCGCCCCGGCCGGCGTGGGGGCTCCCGGGGCTGCGCCCAGGTCCAGCGAGCTGTCCGACGGGTCAGGCATCCGGAGCGACTCCTCCTGCGGCAGGTGCGGTCCCCTCCCATTGTGGACGCTGCTGGCCGCAGGCACCGAACGCGACCGGCCCCGCGGTCCCCGACGGCCCGCTACGGTCGTGACCCGTGAAGGGGATCATCCTGGCCGGGGGCTCGGGGACGCGGCTGCACCCGCTGACCCTGGGCACGTCCAAGCAGCTGGTGCCGGTCTACGACAAGCCGATGGTCTACTACCCGCTGTCCACGCTCATCGCGGCGGGCATCCGGGACGTGCTGGTCATCACCACCCCGCACGACGCCGCGGCGTTCCAGCGCCTGCTCGGAGACGGCTCGCAGTTCGGGGTGGCGATCAGCTACCAGGTGCAGGCCGAGCCCAACGGGCTGGCGCAGGCGTTCGTGCTGGGTGCGGACTTCATCGGCGGCGACACCGTGGCGCTGGTGCTGGGCGACAACATCTTCTACGGGCCCGGCCTGGGCACCCAGCTGGCGCGGTTCGTGGACATCGACGGCGCGTCGATCTTCGGCTACTGGGTGGCCGACCCCACGGCGTACGGCGTCATCGAGTTCGACGCCGCCGGCCGTGCGGTCTCCCTGGAGGAGAAGCCGGCCGTGCCGCGGAGCAACTTCGCGGTGCCGGGCCTGTACTTCTACGACAACGACGTCGTGTCCATCTCCCGGGACCTGCGGCCCTCCGCCCGCGGGGAGTACGAGATCACGGACGTCAACCGCACCTACCTGGAGCAGGGACGGCTGTGGGTGGAGGTGCTGCCGCGCGGGACGGCGTGGCTGGACACCGGGACAGTGGACTCCCTCATGGACGCCGGGGTGTACATCCGCACCATCGAGGCCCGGCAGGGCCTGAAGATCGGGGCGCCGGAGGAGGTGGCCTGGCACCAGGGCTTCCTGTCCGACGAGGAGCTGCGCCAGCGCGCGGAGCCGCTGGTGAAGTCCGGGTACGGGACCTACCTGCTGGAGCTGCTGGAGCGCCGCCACGCCGGGCCGGGCGCCATGACGACGAGCGCGGGGGAGTCGCTGTGAAGCTGCTGGTCACCGGGGGCGCCGGGTTCATCGGCGCCAACTTCGTCCACGCCACCGCAAGGGAGCGCCCCGACGTCGACGTCGTCGTCCTCGACAAGCTCACCTACGCCGGTGACCGCGCCACGCTCGACGCCGTCGCGGACCGGATCACCTTCGTGGAGGGCGACTGCGCGGACACCGCGCTCGTCTCCGAGCTCGTCGGTGGCCTCGGTGAGGACGGGGCGGTGGTGCACTTCGCGGCGGAGTCGCACAACGACAACTCCCTGCACGACCCGTGGCCGTTCGTGCAGACCAACCTGCTGGGCACGTACGCGCTGCTGGAGGCCGTCCGGCAGCACGGCGTGAGGTACCACCACGTCTCCACCGACGAGGTCTACGGCGACCTGCCGCTGGCCGAGCCGGCCGACGACCCGCAGCGGGAGAAGTTCACCGCGGACACCCCGTACAACCCGTCCTCGCCGTACTCGGCCACCAAGGCCGGGTCCGACCTGCTGGTGCGGGCCTGGGCGCGCTCGTTCGGGATCCGCGCCACCATCTCCAACTGCTCGAACAACTACGGGCCGTGGCAGCACGTGGAGAAGTTCATCCCGCGCCAGATCACCAACATCCTCGACGGCGTGCGCCCCAAGGTCTACGGCGCGGGCACCAACGTGCGCGACTGGATCCACGTCGACGACCACAACCGCGCGGTGTGGGCGGTGCTGGGTCGCGGCCGGACCGGCCAGACGTACCTCATCGGCGCGGACGGCGAGGCGAACAACCTGCGCGTGGTGCGGGCGCTGCTGGAGATCGCGGGGGAGGACGCCGACGCGTACGACCTCGTCTCCGACCGCCCCGGGCACGACCTGCGCTACGCCATCGACGCCACCCAGCTGCGCGAGGAGCTGGGGTGGCGCCCGCTGCACTCCGACCTGGAGTCGGGGCTGAAGGCGACGTTCGACTGGTACCGCGACCACGAGGCGTGGTGGCGGCCCCGCAAGGCCGCCACCGAGGCCAAGTACGCCCAGCTCGGTCGCTGAGCAGCCGGTGGCCCCTGCGGACCCGGCGCTCGCGCCGGCTACCTGACGGTGTCGGCGAGCTCGGCGTCAGGGTGGGCGGCCACCCAGGAGGCGACGTCGTCGCGCTTGACCGCCTGCCACAGCTCCGCCCCGGCGCCGGCGTCGAGGTAGACCACCGACTGCGACCCCTCCATCCCCGTGGCGGGGCTGGCGAGCGGTGCCTGCAGGAAGGCCACGTCGTCAGCGCGCAGGTCGCGGTGCTCCAGGGCCAGGGACAGCAGCTGCGGTTCGCCCAGCCCGTCGTCGGTGCGCACCGAGGCGGCCAGCTCGCGCACCACGGCGGTGAGCTTGACGGGGTCGCCCAGCAGCTCGCGGTCGGTGGCGCCGGCGATCACCGAGCGCATCCAGTTCTGCTGGCGGCGCTGCCGGTCGAAGTCGCCGCCGGGCAGGGTCTTGCGCTGGCGGACGTAGTCGAGGGCCTGCGCGCCGTCCATCACCTGGCAGCCGGCCTCGACGGTGCCGATCTGGTCGCTGACCGTCTTCGGCACGCAGATGCGCACGCCGCCGAGCGCGTCGGTGACGCGGGCGAAGCCGGAGAAGTCGATCGCCACCACGTGGTCGATGCGCACCCCGGTGAGCTGCTCGACGGTCTGGACCGCCAGCGACGCACCGCCGTAGGCGAAGGCGGCGTTGACCTTGGTGGTGCCGTAGCCGGGGACGGCCACCCAGGAGTCGCGGGGGATGGAGACCATCGCCGCGCTGCGCCCGTCGGCGGACAGGTGGAGCACGGCGAGCACGTCGCTGCGCTGGCCGCCGCGCGTCCAGTCGGCCTCCTGGCCGCTCTCCGCACCGGACGGGTCGGTCACCTCGGAGCCGTCGCCGTTGGCGCGGCTGTCCGATCCGATCAGCAGGATGTTCTGCGCCTGCCCGGCCGCGGCGTCCACGGCGGGCCGCTCGGCGGCGGGGATGGCGGAGAACGGGTCGCCGAGGTGACCGACAGCGGGCACCGAGCTCCACAGCGCCGTGGCCGAGGCTGCGAGCGCCACCACCACGACGGCGGCCAGCACGAGAACCAGCCGGGGCCTGCGCCGGCGTCGCGGGGCTGCGGGTGCGTCCTGGCGCGGTGCGAGCAGCTGGTCCAGCGCTGCGCGCTCGTCCTCGACGGTGCTCACGTGCTGCCCCCTGCGGCGTGCGGGGGCGCCCGGTCGTGCCCCGTCCGGCCGCCGACGCTAGGTCGGTGGGGAGCGCACCCGACACGCTGTGACCAGCGGGTCACCCGCTGGCGCTGGACCCGCTGCGCCGTGCCACCGACCCTTGTCACGCGAGAGTGACCGGGCAGTCACGCAGCGTCGCGAAGAGCGGGAGCCGCTGTCAGCTGGCGAGGACGGCGGCGGCAGCTGCGTCCCAGCGCAGCGCCCAGTCGTCGATCGGCGCCACGCCGGCCGCCACCAGCGCCTCGTGCCCGAGCACCGACCACGCCGGGCGCGGCGCCGGCCGCGCGAACGCCTCGCTGGTCGTGGGGCTCGCAGTGCCGGGGTCGATCCCCGCCGAGGCCAGCACCGCCTGCGTGAACCCGTACCAGCTCGTGCGCCCGCTGGAGGTCGCGTGGTACGTCCCCGCCGGTGCGCCGGCCTCCAGCAGGTCTGCGACGACGCGCGCCACGTCCGCGGTCCATGTCGGCTGCCCCACCTGGTCGTCCACCACGCTCACGGCACCGCGCTCGCGGGCGGCCCGCGCGATGGTCTTGGGGAAGCAGCCTCCACCGGCGCCGTAGAGCCAGGCGGTGCGCACCACGAGGGTGTCGGGCTGGGCGGCGAGGGCCGCCGCCTCGCCGGCGGCCTTGGTGCGTCCGTACACCGAGCGCGGCGCGACGGGCGCGTCCTCGGCGTACGGCTCGTCGGCGTCCCCGGAGAAGACGTAGTCGGTGGAGACGTGCACCAGCCGCGCTCCCGCGGCCGTGCATGCGGTCCCGAGCAGACCTGGCGCGGTGGCGTTGAGCAGCTCAGCAGCCTCGACGTCGGTTTCCGCGGCGTCCACGGCGGTGTGGGCGGCGCAGTTCACCACGGCGGCGTGGCCCGGGACGGCGGCGGTCAGGGAGGCGGCGTCGGTGACGTCGACGTCGGCGCGGCCGGCTGCGGTGACGTCGTGGCCGCGCTCGCGCAGGAGCGCCACCACGTCCTGCCCGAGCATGCCGGCCGCGCCGGTGACCAGGACCCTCACGCCTGCACCCCCGCGAAGGAGCGGGCCGTCTCCCACGTGGGCAGCAGGCCGTCCTCCGCGGCCTGCGCGAGCGTCGGCGCGGCCTGGTCCTTGGCGGACAGCTCGTAGCTGAGCGGCCGGCCGTCGCGCCCGTGGGTGGGCCACGCGATGCCGATCTCCGGGTCGAGGGGGTGCACGCCGTGCTCGGCGGCCGGGTCGTACCCGGTGGAGCAGAGGTAGGTGACGGTGGAGCCGTCGGCCAGGGAGCAGAAGGCGTGGCCCAGGCCCTCGGCGAGGTAGACGGCGCGGCGGTCGACGTCGTCGAGGAGGACCGAGGTCCACTGCCCGTAGGTGGGCGAGCCGGTGCGGATGTCGACGATGACGTCGAGCACCGCTCCCACCGTGCAGGTGACGTACTTGGCCTGGCCCGGGGGCACGTCGGCGAAGTGGACGCCTCGCAGCGCACCGGCTGCCGAGACCGAGCAGTTGACCTGCGCCACCGTGAGGTGGTGGCCGATGACCTCGGCGAGGGCGTCGTTCTTGAAGGCCTCGAGGAAGGTGCCGCGGTCGTCCCCGAACTGCCTCGGGGTGATGGACCACGCGCCGGCGACGGGCAGGGGCTCGATCAGCACGCACGCGACCGTAGCGGCGCACGCGCCCCGCCGGGCCCGAACGGCGCCCGGGCGGCTCAGCCCTCGAAGGGACCCAGCAGCGCCCGGAGCAGCTCGGCGAGCTGCTCGGCCTGCGACGGAGAGAGCGCGTCCAGCACGGACCGCTCGCGCACCAGGAGGTCCGCCAGGGCGGCGTCGACCCGACGGGCGCCGGCGCCGGTCAGCTGCACGAGCACCCCGCGCCGGTCCGCCGGGTCGGGGTGGCGCTCCACCAGGCCGCGAGCGGTGAGCCTGTCGATCCGGGTGGTCATGGTGCCGCTCGTCACCAGCGTCGCCGCCGCCAGCGACGACGGCGACAGCGCGTGCGGCGCGCCCGAGCGCCGCAGCGCCGCGAGCACGTCGAACTCCCACTGCACCAGCTCGGTAGCGGCGAACGCCTCCGCCCGCGCCCGCTCCAGGTGGTGCGCCAGCCGCGACACCCGCGACAGCACCAGCAGCGGCGACGCGTCGAGGTCGGGGCGCTCGCGGGCCCACGCGGCGACCAGCCGGTCGACCTCGTCGGGCTCGGCGTGCTCGTCGTGCTCGTCGTCCACCGGGTCAGCTCGCGTGCGGGGTCAGGCGCGGACGCGGCTCCATGCCGGACAGCCCGTTCCACGCCAGGTTGACGATGTGCGCGGCCACCACGGCCTTGTCGGGCGTGCGCGAGCCCAGCCACCACTGGCCGGTCAGCGCGACCATGCCCACGAGCATCTGCGCGTACATCGGGGCGGCGTCGACGCTGAGCCCGAGGCGCCGGAACTCCTCGGAGAGCATCTCCTCGACCTGGGTGGCGACGTCGCCCAGCAGGCTCGCGAAGGTGCCGGTGGTCTGCGCCACGGGGGAGTCGCGCACGAGGATGCGGAACCCGTCGGTGTTCTCCTCGACGTACCCCAGCAGCGCGAGCGTGGTGCGCTCCAGCAGCACGCGGGGGTGGGCCCGGGTGTCCAGGGCCGCGCTGAGAGCGGCGAGCAGCGCACGGACCTCGCGGTCGACGATGACGGCGTACAGGCCCTCCTTGCCGCCGAAGTGCTCGTAGACCACCGGCTTGGAGACGCGGGCGCGGGCTGCGACCTCCTCGACGCTGGTGCCGTCGAAGCCCTTCTGCGCGAACAGGCCGCGCCCGACGACGAGCAGCTGCTCGCGCCGCTCAGCGCCGGTCATCCGCGTGCGCCCCACCCCGCCATCGTGCCCTACGGCGGCGGCGTCCCGGCCGTGCCGGGAGGTTGCGCTGGACGGGTGACCGGCGGTGGTCGTCGTGACGAGGGGCTCAGGTCCGGCGGTGGGGCTGCCGATGCAGCACCCGTCGGGGCCGCCTGCGCGGCACCGCCTCGCGACCGCGATCGACCCCAGGAGGAACCAGTGGAGACGGTGGTGCAGGTGCTGGTGGTGTGGCTGCTCGCGAGCCCGGTGGTCGCGGTGCTCGTCGGTGTGGCGATCTCCCGCGCCGCTCGCGCCGCTGAGCTCCGCGGCGAGGCCGTCCCGGTGCCGCTGCCCGACCTCAGCCTCATCCCCGCGCAGGCGACCGCGTCGCCGGAGGTGCTCCGGTTCGCCATCCTCCCGCGCGGCTGACGCCGCGCCCCGGACAGCCCGATCACCTGAACGGGTGACGGCGCGAGGGTGAACGGCGGCCGACCTGCTTCCCTCGCTCGCGGGCTGGCGCTTCGGTGTGATCACGCCCTCGCCGCCCTTCACGCACAGGAGCCTCCATGACCACCGTCGTGCCCGGCCCCGTGCCCCCCACGGACCCTGAGGCTCCGGCGACAGCCGGCGGGCGAGAGGCCGACCGCGGGCGGTCCGCGGTGCCAGACCTCCCGGGACGCCTGCGTCGCGTCCCGCCTCCCCGCTCCCACTGGACCACCGCCTACCTGCGACGCGTGGTGGCGGCGGACGTCGTCGCGGTGACGGCAGCGGTGACCTCCGCCTACGCCCTGCGCTTCGGGGGAGTGCCGACGGCCTTCTGGCAGGACCTCCTCCTGCTCGTGGTGGTCCCGCTGGTGTGGTTCTCGGCGCTCTTCGCCAACCGCGCCTACGAGACGCGCTTCCTCGGCCTGGGCAGCGAGGAGTACGGCCGCGTGGTCAGGGCGAGCACCCTCGCCCTCGCCCTCGTGGCCACGGCGTCGTGGGTCTTCCGGGTGGACATCGCCCGCGGGTACGTGCTGCTGGCGCTGCCGTTCGGCACGGTGCTGCTGCTGGTCCTGCGCTACCTGACGCGGCAGCGCCTCCACAGCCAGCGCGAGCGCGGCCTGCACACGCAGTCGCTCCTGGTCGCAGGCCACCCGGAGGGGGTCCTCGCCGTCGTGCGCCAGGTGCGGCGAGCCAAGTACCACGGCATGGTCGTCGCGGGCGTCTGCCTGCCCGACCCGGGGAGCGGCCGGCGGGGTGACGAGTCGTCGGTCCCCGCCCAGCTCGCCGAGATGGGCGTCTCGGTGCTGGGCACCCTGGACGAGGTGGCCGACATCAGCGTCCGCGCCGGGGTCGACGCGGTCGCTGTGCTGCCGACGCCGGAGGTCGACGGCGCCTTCCTGCGCCGGCTGGGCTGGGCGCTGGAGGAGACCCACGCCGACCTGTTCGTGGCGCCGGCCGTGACCGAGGTCGTGGGTCCGCGGGTGGCGATCCGCCCGGTGTGCGGGCTTCCGCTGCTGCACCTGGAGCGGCCAGAGCTCACCGGTTTCCGCCGCTACGCCAAGCAGACGGTGGACGTCCTGGCAGCGGGAGGCGCGCTCCTGCTGCTGGCCCCCGTGCTCCTCGGCATCGCGCTGGCCGTCAAGCTGGACAGCCCGGGACCGGTCCTGTTCCGCCAGGAGCGGGTGGGCCTGGAGGGCCGCACGTTCGGGATGCTGAAGTTCCGCAGCATGGTGGTGGACGCCGAGGCCCGCCTGCGCGAGCTGGTGGCCTCGAGCGAGGGCAACGCGGTGCTGTTCAAGATGAAGCAGGACCCGCGCGTGACGCGCGTGGGCCGGGTGCTGCGGCGGCTGTCGCTGGACGAGCTGCCGCAGCTGTTCAACGTCCTCGTCGGCCAGATGTCGCTGGTGGGGCCGCGGCCGCCGCTGGCCCGCGAGGTGGCCGTCTACGGTGACGACGCGCGCCGCAAGCTGCTGGTCAAGCCGGGTCTGACGGGCCTGTGGCAGATCAACGGGCGCTCGGACCTGGACTGGGACGAGTCGCTGAGGCTCGACCTCCGGTACGTGGAGAACTGGTCCTTCGCCTTCGACTTCATGATCCTGTGGAAGACCGTCGGTGCCGTGGTGCGCAGCCGCGGCGCCTACTGACCGGGGGCCGCCCGCCCCGACGGACCGGGGCTCGCTCACTCGCACGTCCGGTTCGTACCGCTATGGTCGGCCGCCGTGCAGACGACCCCACGCCGGCCGCGCTCCCTCCAGCTCCCCCTCGGGGCGCTCCTCCTCGTGGTCGGGGTCGTCGCCGCGCTCCTCCTGGAGCCCCGTCCGGACGACGCGGCGGAGCCGTCGGGAGGCGGTCGCGCCGTGGTCCTCGACGACGCGGCGCTCACCGCGTCGGGACTGACGCACCCGGGGATCGTCACCAGCTCGGCCCAGCTCGCCTTCGTCAAGAACAAGATCGCCGCCCGCGCGGAGCCCTGGACCAGCGCCTACGAGCGGGCCCGCACCTCCAGCTACGGCAGCCTCTCCTACACCGCGCAGCCGGTCGCCTGGGTGGGGTGCGGCTCCTACAACAGGCCCGACGAGGGGTGCACCGCCGAGATGAGGGACGCGCAGGCGGCCTACACGCACGCCCTGCTGTGGGTCTACTCCGGTGACCGGCGCCACGCCGCCAAGGCCATCCAGATCCTCAACGCCTGGTCGGCGACCCTCCAGGGCCACCGGTTCGACACCACCACCTACAAGAACGGCCACCTGCAGGCCGCGTGGGCGGGCTCTGTCTTCCCGAAGGCCGCGGAGATCATCCGCCACACGGGGGCCGGCTGGTCCAGCGCCGACGTCCAGCGCTTCTCGACCATGCTGCGGACCGCCTTCCTCCCGATGGTGAGGGACGGCTGGGCCGGCGGGGGCTCGAACTGGATGATGTCGATGGCCGAGGCGACGATCAACATCGGCGTCTTCCTGGACGACCGCTCCGTCTTCGACGACGGCGTCTCGGACTGGCGCGCCACCGTCCCGTCCACCGCGTACCTGAGCACCGACGGCTCCAAGCCCCTCCTGCCGCCGGCCCGGGCGATCAAGGCCAGTGGCATCGACGCGTACTGGAAGCAGCCCACCCGCTACGTCGACGGCCTGCAGCAGGAGACCTGCCGGGACCTCGACCACGCGGTGCTGGGGCTCGGAGCCACCTTCAACGCCGCTGAGACGGCGTCGATCCAGGGGGTCGACCTGTTCGGAGAGCAGCAGCGCCGCCTGACGGCCGCCCTCGAGCACAACGCCCGCTTCGCGGCCAACCAGTCCGCCTCCGGGTGGGTCTGCCCCAACCCTCCCAAGATCATCGGGACCACGGTGCGCCAGGGGTGGGAGATCGCCTACAGCCACTACGCCGGCGACCGCGGGCTGAGCCTCCCGCAGACGCGCGCCTACGTGCTCTCCCAGCGGTCAGCCACCAGGAGCGAGCTCCACCTGAACTGGCAGACCCTGACCCACGCGGCGGGGTGAGGCCGGGGCGCCGCCCTCGGCGGTGATCGACCAGATCCGCAGAAACGCCGCGAAGCGGACCCGGCTTCCCTAGCGTCGACCCCGTGGAGCACGCCCCCCGACCTGGTCGACGCCAGCACCGCGCCCGCGCGACCACCAGGACCCAGCTCCTCGTGGCCCTCGTCGCAGTGGCCCTCGGCGGCGTCCTCGTCGGGCCGGTGGCGGCGCGGGCTGGCTCCGGGAGTCCCGAGCAGCACGTCGCCGCGCGGGCCGCTGCGGCGCTGGCCGACCGCCCCACGGCCACGGGCTTCGTCGACGGGTCGGCCTCGAGCAGCGCCGGCACCGTGCTCAGCCCGGACGCCGGCGCGCTCGTCGTCGACCCCCTGCTGCCACGAGGCTCGTACGGCGTGGAGCTGGCGGGAGGCCCCGCGCTCGACGTCAGGGTCGGCCACGCGACCCTCCTCGACGAGGCCGGCCAGGCGGGCGGGCTCTACGAGAGGACCGAGGCCCGTCGCGCACCTGACGGCGACCACTACGCCCTCGTGCTCGTCGTGAGGGCGCACGGCCACGTCGCCGCGAGGCTCGTCCGGGACTCGGGAGGACGGCGGACCGTCCTCGCCAGCTCGGGGTACCTGGGTGCCTCCTCCCCGGGGCGCGGGCTGCGCAGCGAGCTCGCGGTGGTGGGCACGTCCCCCGTCGAGCTCTCGGCGCGCGTCTGGACGGACGGGGAGGAGGCGCCGGACTGGCAGCTCATGGCCAGCGACGACGACGACGCGCGCATCACCGCGGCCGGTGCGAGCGCGCTCAGCGGCTACCTCGCCGCGTCCGCCGCCCAGCAGTCGGTCACCGTCTCCGACGCCGCCTGGTGGAGCACCGGTGCCGACGCCGCAGCGCCCTCCGAGGTGCCGGCCGCGTCGTCCCCGGCTCCGTCGGGCACCCCCGCCGACGCGCCGCAGCCCGCCTCCCCGGAGCCGTCGGCGACCGCACCGGGCGCTGGTGGCGGCGAGGACCCCGCCGCCACCGTGCCGGCGACCCCGTCAGAGGTGCCTTCGGAGGTGCCGTCGACGACACCTCAGGAGCCGCCCGCGCCGACGCCGTCCGCCCCGGGCGTCCCGGTCACCACGTCACCCGCCGGCTTCCAGCACCCCGGCATCATGACCAGCGCGAGCCAGCTGGCGTTCGTCCGCCAGCAGGTCGCCCGTGGTGCGGAGCCGTGGACCAGCGCCCTGGCCCGGACGAGGGCGTCGAGGTTCGCCAGCCTCGACTGGGTGCCGCGTCCTGTCGCCTGGGTCGGGTGCGGCTCGTACAACCAGCCGAACGAGGGCTGCACCGACGAGACCGACGACGCGCAGGCCGCGTACACCCACGCCCTGCTCTGGAGCCTGACGGGGGACCGACGTCACGCCGACAAGGCGGCCGAGATCCTCGACGCGTGGTCGTCGACGCTCCAGGGGCACCGCTTCGACACCGCCCTGTACAAGAACGGCAGGCTCCAGGCGGCGTGGGCCGGGGAGGTCTTCCCCAAGGCCGCGGAGCTGCTGCGCCACTCGGACTCGGGGTGGGACCCGGTCAGCGCAGACCGGTTCGGCGGCATGCTGCGTGCGGCGTTCCTGCCGATGGTGCGCGACGGCTGGACCGGGGGCGGTTCGAACTGGCAGATGTCCATGGCCGACGCGACCATCGCGATCGGTGTCTACCTCGACGACCGTGCGGTCTTCGAGGACGGGGTGGGGGACTGGCGGCGCCAGCTGCCCGCCACCATCTACCTGTCCTCGGACGGTCCGCTGCCCGTGGTGCCACCCGGCACGGTGATCACCGAGCGCGGGCTGCCCGGCTACTGGAAGCACCCCACCCGCTACGTCGACGGCCTGCAGCAGGAGACCTGCCGCGACGCCGACCACATGACCATGGGCGTGGCCGCCGCCCTGAACGGCGCTGAGACCGCGTCCATCCAGGGGGTGGACCTCTACGGGGAGGGCCGGGAGCGCCTCGTCGCCGCCATGGAGCACAACACCCGCTTCCTCAACGACCCCGCCGCCAGCGGCTGGGTGTGCCCGCAGCCGCTGAAGACCATCGGCACGGCCTCCCGACTGGGGTGGGAGGTGGGGTACCACCACTACGCCGTGGCCGAGGGCGTGCCCATGCCGGAGACCCGGCGGTGGATCGAGACCGTCAGGCCCAAGAACCGCAGCGAGCTCTTCATGAACTGGTCGACCCTCACGCACGGTTCCTGAGATCCGCCGACCGGGTGATCAACAGCGGCAGAAGGGTGTCCCCCACCCGAGGGCCCTCATGTCGAGCGTCCACCACCCGTTCACTCCTCTGACACCTGAGCCGCGCGTGCTCGGTGCGAGGAGTCGTCGTGAGCGTCCTGGACCGCGCCCTTCCCCCGGTCGGCGAGAGCACCGGGGAGCGGCTCACCATCGCCATGGTGGGCACCCGCGGCGTGCCCGCCCACTACGGCGGCTTCGAGACCTGCGTCGAGGAGGTCGGAGCGCGCCTCGTCGACCGCGGGCACGACGTGGTCGTCTACTGCCGCCGGGCCTCCGCCGACGACGACGGCGACCGCCTCGACGCCTACCGCGGCATGCGCCTGGTGCACCTGCCGGCGATGCGCCAGCGCACGCTGGAGACGCTCAGCCACACCGGCGCCTCGGTGGCCCACCTGGTGCGCCACCCCACCGACGTCGCCCTGGTCTTCAACGCGGCCAACGCGCCGTACCTGCCGATCATCCGCGCGCGCGGCATCCCCGTGGCGACGCACGTCGACGGGCTGGAGTGGAAGCGGGCCAAGTGGGGACCCACCGGCCAGCGCTACTACCGCCAGGCCGAGGCGCTCGCCGTGAGGTTCTCGGACGCACTCATCGCCGACGCCGTCGGGATCCAGGACTACTACGCCGAGCGCTTCGGGGTGCCCACGAGCCTCATCACGTACGGCGCCCCGGTGGTCGAGGGCGACGGCGACGCCGCTCGCCTCGCCGAGCTGGGCCTGGTGCCCGGCGGCTACCACCTCGTCGTCGCCCGCTTCGAGCCCGAGAACCACGTCGACGTCATCGTCGAGGGCTACGCGGCGAGCAGCGCCAGCAAGCCGCTCGTGGTGGTCGGGTCGGCGCCCTACTCCGACGCGTACACCGCGAGGGTGCGGTCGCTGGCCGACGACCGCGTGACCTTCCTCGGTGGTGTCTGGGACCAGGACCTGCTCGACCAGCTCTACGCCGGCGCGCACACCTACCTCCACGGGCACTCCGTCGGCGGGACCAACCCGTCCCTCCTGCGCGCCATCGGCGCCGGGACCGCCGTCGACGCCTTCGACGTCGGATTCAACCGCGAGGTGCTCGGTGACACCGGACGCTTCTGGACCTCCGCCGCCGACGTCCGGTCCGCGGTCGAGGCCTCCGAGGCGGACTCCGAGGGCACAGCGCTGAGGGCGAAGGGCTCTCGGGAGCGGGCGACCGGCTACGACTGGGACGTCGTGGCCGACGGGTACGAGCGCCTCTGCCGGCAGCTCGCCTCGCTGCGCGACCGCCGCCCCGCTGCCGCGGGGCCGGTCGCCCGGTCCTGACAGAGGTCCGAACGGCCCGCGCGGGCGCGTGTCGGACGGACCTGGGGCGGGGAGGCGTGGTCTGATCGACCCGTGGGGACCTCCGAGCACCGCTCCGCGACCACCGCGCGGCTGCGCGGCCTGACCGTCGTCTCCGCCCTCGGGGCCGTCCTGCTCCTCGGCGGGTGCACGGGCGGTGGCGGTGAGGAGCCCTCCCCGACGTCGCCGGCGTCCTCGGACGCGTCCACGCCCGGCACGTCCAGCACGGCCCCCTCGCCCCGGCCGTCGTCCACCTCCGAGTCGCCGAGCTACAGCGGGCCCCCGCCCGCCACGGCACCCGTGGTGGGCGCCACCACGCTGCCTGCGGTCGAGGTCGGCAGCGCCGCCGACTTCGGCGACGGGCTCCGTGTGACCGTCACCGGGGTCCGCGCCGCCCAGCTCGAGTCCGGCGGGCCCGGGGACGCCTCCGGCGCCGGCGTTGCGGTGGCCGTGGAGGTGGAGAACGGCTCGGAGCAGCCCGTGGACCTCTCCGGGCTGACCGTGACCGCCGCCTACGGCGACGACCTCGCCGCCAGCTCGACCACCGGAGCTCCCGCCGACCTCCCGACCGGCGTGCTGGCGCCCGGTGCCTCGGGGGAGGGCGTCTGGGCCTTCGCGGTGCCGGAGGCCGACCGCGGGTCGCTGGTGCTGACCATCACGTCGAACAGCTCCAGCGCCGCTGTGGTCGTGCGGAGCTGACCTGCACGCACGGTGACAGTCAGCTGTGACGCGCAGTGGCCGACACCGCGTCGGACCGTGACGCGGGGTGACACAGGGCCTGTCGTGAGAAGACCGAGACGGCCTGAAGTTGCCGCTGGGTGTCCGAGGAGTGACGCCACTGCTCCATCCGGGTCGTTCCCCCCTCACGGAGCGTGACACTCAGACGATCTCCTTCTTACCGTCGACCCCGTTGACAGCGCCGCCCCTCCGGGTGCGCGTTCGGGGGGCCGCACAGCGTGTGGCCGACAGATGGAGCGTCGATGGACTTCCTTCGATCGAAGCGCACAGCGCGCACGGCGGTGGCCGGCGCTCTCGCGCTGGTGGTGAGCGCGGGAGCTCTGCCCCTCGTGGCCGTGTCCGCCCAGGCCGCCGGTGAGCAGACCCCCGCCGCCCAGCCGGCCACGGTCACCGCTGACGCGCTCCCCACCGTGCAGGTCAACGGGGTCGTGTGGTCCCAGGTGGTCGTAGGCAACACGGTCTACGTCGCAGGCGAGTTCACCGCCGCCCGGCCGGCCGGTGCGGCCGCAGGCACCAACGAGACCGCGCGCAGGAACCTGCTCGCGTACGACATCACCACCGGCAACCTCATCACGTCGTGGGCGCCGACCATCAACGGCGCCGGCCTGGCGATCGCCGCGTCCCCCGACGGCAGGACCATCTACGTCGGTGGTGGGTTCACCGTCGCGTCGAGCAACGGCCGCCAGCGGATCGTGGCACTGGACGCCACCACCGGCGCCGTCGTCAGGACCTGGGCGCCCGCGCTGAACGACAAGGTGCGCTCCATCACCGCCGTGGGCAACACCGTCTACGTGGGTGGCTCCTTCACCGCCGCCGGGCCCTCCGGCGCCCAGCAGGCCCGCAACCGCCTCGCGGCGTTCAGCGCGACCGACGGCTCCCTGCTCCCGTGGGCTCCCTCGGCCGACGGTGACGTCCTGTCCATGACGGCCCCGTCGAGCGTGCCCGAGCTGGTGGTCGGTGGTCGCTTCACGTCCGTGAACGGCGACCGGCGGCTCGGCAGCGCCGCCGTGGACCTGACCTCCGGCGCATCCCTGCCGTGGGACGTCCAGAACACCGTCAACGACTACGGCGACGGCTCGGGCATCACGAGCCTCACCAACGACGGCACCAACGTCTTCGCCACGGGCTACAACTTCGACAGGCCCTCGGGCAACTTCGAGACGGCGTTCTCGGCGAGCGCCGACGGCGGCAGGCTCCAGTGGGTCAACGGCTGCCTCGGTGACACCCACTCGGCGTTCCCGCTGGGCGGCGTGCTCTACACGGTGGGGCACTCCCACGACTGCTCCGCCCTGGACAACGGCCTGCCGGAGCAGGCGCCCCGGGCCTACCAGAACGCCCTCGCGATGACCATCGCCCCCTCAGGCGCGGTCAACCGGACCAACGCCTACGGCTGGCAGGGCGGGCAGCCCGCGCCGGCGCTCCTGCACTGGCTCCCGACCCTCAACGCCGGGACCTTCACGGGGGCCAACCAGGCCGCCTGGTCGCTGGCCGGCAACGACAAGTACCTCGTCATGGGTGGCGAGTTCCCCCGCGTCAACAACGTCGCGCAGCAGGGCCTCACCCGCTTCGCCGTGCGCTCGGTCGCGCCGAACAAGCAGGGCGCCCAGGGTGTCGGCGGCGTCACCCCGGACGCGGCCACCACCGCGCCCGGCACGGTGAGCGTCTCGATGGTCTCCGCGTGGGACCGCGACGACGCCCAGCTCACCTACGAGCTCCTGCGCGGACCGGCCGCGAGCCCCACCGTGGTCACCAGCACCACGCTGTCCACCAAGACCTGGGACCGGCCGAGGATCACCCTCGTCGACCCCTCGCCCGTCATCGGGACGGCGACCTCCTACCGCATCCGCGTGACGGACGGGTCCGGCAACGTCGTGACCAGTGCGCCGGTGGCGGCCACCGCCACCGCGGCACTGCCGGCCAGCGCCTACCGCGACGCGGTCCAGGCCGACGCCCCCGTCGACTACTGGCGCCTCGGCGAGGCCCGCGGCACCGCGGGCTTCTCCAGCTCCACGAACGCCGCCGCCCAGACGCTCTCGGTGGACGCTTCCGAGACCCGCGGCACCGCCGGTGCGACCGGTGACGCCGACACGGCCACCACCTTCACCGGGGTCACCCGCACCACCATCGACGGCGTGAGGTTCGGCTCGAACTACGAGCCGACGGTCCCGGCGACCACGACCACGCCGCAGGCCGCCCCGAAGGACTTCTCGGTGGAGGCGTGGATCAACACGACGTCCACCTCCGGCGGCAAGATCGTCGGCTTCGGCGGATCGCGCTCCGACCTCAGCTCCGACTACGACCGGCACGTGTACATGAGCGACGACGGCCGACTCACGTTCGGCGTCTACAACGGCGGGGTCGCCGCCATCACCTCCGCGAAGAGCTACAACGACGGTGCCTGGCACCACGTCGTCGCGACGGCCACCGGCGGCGCCGGTGCCCTGTACGTCGACGGCGTGCGGGTGGCGAGCGCCGGGAGCGGCTTCACCGGCTACGACTACCAGGGCTACTGGCGGGTCGGCGGGGACAACCTCAACGGCTGGCCGGCTGCGCCTTCGAGCGCCGGGTTCGCCGGGGCCATCGACGACGTCGCCGTCTACGCCGGTGCGCTGAGCCGGGCGCAGGTCCAGGCCCACTTCACCGCCAGCGGCCGCACCGCCGCGGGACCCGCGGCCCCCTCCGACGACTACGGCAAGGCCGTCTACGGCTCGGACCCCGGGGCCTTCTGGCGCCTGCAGGAGACGTCCGGCACCTCGCTGGCCGACTCCGGCCCCGACGGCAGCACCCCGGCCGTCCTGAACGGCAGCGCTGCCCTGGGTGCTGCGGGCGTCCCCGGCATCGCGGGGAGCACCGGCATCCGGCTGGACGGCTCCCAGGGCGGTGGTCTGGCCAGCTCGGTCCGCACCGACGCCCCCACCGCCTACAGCGAGGAGCTGTGGTTCAAGACCACCAGCAGCCGCGGCGGCAAGCTCATCGGCTTCGGTGACCAGCCCAGCGGCTACAGCGGGTCCAACGACCGCCACGTCATCATGAAGCGCGACGGCACCCTGTTCTTCGGCACCTGGACCGGGAACGAGAACCGCGCCACCAGCAGCAAGTCCTACAACGACGGCGCCTGGCACCACATGGTCGCCACCCAGGGCGCAGCGGGCATGGCCCTCTACGTCGACGGCGCCCTGGTGGCCTCCAACCCCCAGACCGGAGCGCAGTCCTACTCCGGCTACTGGCGGGTCGGCGGTGACACCGGCTGGGA
This sequence comes from Streptomyces sp. NP160, assembly GCF_006335115.1. Lineage (GTDB taxonomy): Bacteria > Actinomycetota > Actinomycetes > Actinomycetales > Quadrisphaeraceae > Quadrisphaera. Next base: position 17,501 of record NZ_VDMJ01000038.1, on the reverse strand, counting down.
CAACACGGACAACGGCTTCTTCGACGGCACCATCGACGACGCCGCGGTCTACAACCGGTCGCTGAGCGCCTCCGACGTCGCCGCCCACTACCGGGCGGCCGGAGGCAACACCGCACCGACGCCGTCCTTCACCGCGACGGCCACGGGGCTGAGGCTCTCCGTGGACGCCTCGGGGACCACCGACGCCGACGGGACCGTCTCCGCCTACGCCTGGACCTTCGGGGACGGGGGCACGGCCACGGGCGCCACGGCGCAGCACACCTACGCCGCGCCCGGCACCTACGCGGTCACGCTGACCACCACGGACGACAAGGGCGCCAGCGCCTCGACCACCCAGAGCGTCCAGGTCCGCGACTCCGCGGTGACGGCTCCCGCCGACGCCTACGGCAAGGCCGTCTTCGAGGCCGGGCCCGACGCCTACTACCGCCTCGACGACGCCCCCGGCTCCACCGCGGCGACCGACTCGAGCGGGCTGGGGAACACCGGGGTCGTCCGCGGTGGCGTCCGCACCGGCGCCCCTGGCGTCTCCGCCGCGGTCGGCGCCGGCACCGGGGCGACCCTCGACGGCCAGGTCGGCAGCACCGTCGTCGACCCGCAGCGCCTCGACGGCCCGACCACCTACTCCCTGGAGCTGTGGTTCAACACCACCAGCGCCCGCGGTGGGAAGCTCATCGGCTTCGGCGACGGTGACGGCGCCGGGTACAGCGGGAACTACGACCGCCACGTCATCATGAACACGGACGGGACCCTGCACTTCGGGGTCTGGACCGGTCAGGAGAACCGGGTCGACACCTCCACCGCCTACAACGACGGCAAGTGGCACCACCTGGTCGCCACGCAGGGGCCGGCCGGCATGGCGATGTACGTCGACGGGCAGTCGGTGGGCACCAACCCGCAGACCCGGGCCCAGTCGTACAGCGGCTACTGGCGCGTCGGCGGCGACAGCAGCTGGGGCCCGACGCAGAACGGCTTCGTGGACGGCTCCGTCGACGAGGTCGCGATCTACTCGAAGGTGCTCGGTGCGTCCACCGTCACCGACCACTTCACCAAGGGGGCACCGGCCCCTGCCAACCAGGCGCCGACCGCGGCGTTCACGGCGGCGGTCACGGACATGTCGGCGGCGTTCGACGCCTCCGGCTCTCGGGACGCTGACGGGACCGTGGCCTCCTACGCCTGGGACTTCGGGGACGGCAGCACCGGCACCGGGGTGAGCCCGAGGCACACCTACACGACGGCGGGCTCGCACGTGGTGACGCTGGTCGTCACCGACGACAAGGGCCTCACCGGGACGACGAGCCAGACGGTCGTCACGACCGCGCCGACGCCGACCAACCAGGCGCCGTCCGCGTCCTTCACCGCCACCACGGCGAACCTGCAGGTGGGCTTCGACGCCTCGGCGTCCGCCGACTCCGACGGCACGGTCGCCAGCTACGCCTGGGACTTCGGCGACGGGGCGACGGGCACGGGGCGAACCGCGCAGCACACCTACGCGGCGGCGGGCACGTACCAGGTCAAGCTGGTCGTGACCGACGACAAGGGCGCCACGGGCTCCGTGACCCGCGACGTCGAGGTGACCCGCCCGGTGCCTGCCAACCAGGCCCCGACCGCGGCGTTCACCAGCTCCGCCGACGGGCTGAAGGCCTCCCTGGACGCCTCGGGGTCCAGGGACTCCGACGGCACGGTGGCCTCGTACGCCTGGGACTTCGGTGACCAGACCAGCGGCACCGGCGTCACCACCCAGCACACCTACGCGGCGGCGGGCACCTACCAGGTGACCCTGACCGTGACCGACGACAAGGGCGCGACCGGCGCGGTCACGACGCCGGTGACGGTCAGCGCGACCACCCCGCCGGCGACGACGGTGCTGGCCCAGGACTCCTTCGGTCGCACCACGACCGGTGGCTGGGGCAGCGCTGACACCGGTGGCGCGTGGACCGTGGGCGGTGGCGCGGGGAACTTCTCGGTGACCGGCGGTGCCGGACAGGCCGTGGTCCCCGCGGCCGGGAGCACCGTCTCCGCCTACCTGCCGGGAGCGTCCTCCACGGACGCCGACGTCCAGGTCGGGGTGGTCCTCGACAAGCCGGCCACCGGCGGCGGCACGTACGTGTCGCTGCTCGGGCGCCGGGTCGGCAGCGCCGACTACCGCACCAAGGTGAAGGTGGCCTCCAACGGCACGGTCACGCTGTCGCTGACCCGTGTGGCCGGCGGCGTCGAGACCTCGCTCGGGTCCGTCTCGCCGACGGGTCTGAGGCTGGCCGCCGGTCAGCAGCTGCTGGTCCGCCTGCAGGTCTCGGGCAGCGGTACCACATCCCTCAGCACGAAGGCGTGGATCGCCGGCACCGCCGAGCCCGCGACGTGGGCGGTCACGGCCACGGACACCACCGCAGCCCTGCAGGCGGCCGGTGGCCTGGGCCTGGTGACCTACGTCTCGGGCAGCGCCACCAACGCCCCGGTGACGGCCCGCTTCGACGACCTGGTGGCGCGCAGCAGCACCGCCACCACGCCGCCGCCCGCGGCGAACCAGGCTCCGACGGCGGCGTTCACCAGCGCCGTCGACGGGCTGACGGCCTCCCTGGACGCCTCGGGGTCCAAGGACGCCGACGGGACCGTGGCGTCCTACGCCTGGGACTTCGGCGACGGGACGACGGGCACGGGGCGCACCGCGCAGCGCAGCTACGCGGCGGCGGGCACCTACCAGGTGACGCTGGTGGTGACCGACGACAAGGGCGCGACCGGCACGGTCACGACGCCGGTGACGGTCAGCGCGACCACCACACCGCCGCCCACCACGCCGCCGGCGACGACGGTGCTGGCCCAGGACTCCTTCGGTCGCACCACGACCGGTGGCTGGGGCAGCGCTGACACCGGTGGCGCGTGGACCGTGGGCGGTGGCGCGGGGAACTTCTCGGTGACCGGCGGCGCCGGCCAGGCCGTGGTCCCCGCGGCCGGGAGCACCGTCTCCGCGTACCTGAACACCGTCCGCAGCACCAGCTCCGACACCGTGGTGCAGCTGTCCCCCGACCGCCTCGCCGACGGGGGTGGCCTCTTCACCTACCTGTCCGGGCGGCGGATCAGCAGCACGGCCGACTACCGGGCCAAGGTGAAGCTCCTGTCGGGGGGCAAGGTCTCCGTGGGCCTGACCGCGCTCAAGGGCGCGAGCAGCGACTCGGTCCTGGCCGCCGACACGGTGGTTCCGACCACCTACTCCGCCGGCAGCTCGCTGTCGGTCCGGCTCCAGGTGACCGGGACCAGCCCCACCACGGTGCGGGTCAAGGTCTGGGCCACCGGCACCGCCGAGCCCACGGCCTGGACCCTCGAGGCCACCGACTCCACCGCCGCCCTCCAGGTGGCGGGGGGGCTGGGCGTCTCGAGCTACCTCTCCGGCAGCTCCACGGCGGCTCCGCTGACCATCCGCTGGAGCGGGTTCAGCAGCACCACGGCCGTCTGACGGCGCCGCGGCGGCACTGGGCCGTCGAGGGCGGGCGGGCGCTTCCGGCTTCACCGGAGGCGCCCGCCTGTCGATGTGTCCGCAGGAGGGGCTGATCCCGGTGAGCACCCCAGCAGGAGGAGACGGCGTGGCGAACAGGACAGACCCCGGCCCCGGCGGTCGCACCGCGGTGGTGGCGCACCCGGGCGCGGAGCTCTACGGCTCCGACCGGGTGCTGCTGGAGTCGGTGGCGGCGCTGGTGGAGCGCGGGTGGCGGACCGTCGTCGTCCTGCCTGGCACCGGTCCTCTCTGCGGCGCCCTCGAGGACGCCGGGGCGCAGGTCGAGGTCCTCGACGTCCCCGTCCTCCGCAAGGCGGCCATGAGCCCCCGCGGCCTGCTGGCCCTGTCCGCCCGCACCCTGCTCAGCCTGCCAGCGCTCGTGCGGCTCCTGCGCCGCGAGCGCCCGGCCGTCCTCTACGTCAGCACCCTCACCGTGCCGGTCTGGCTGCTCGCCGGCGCCCTGCGGCGCGTCCCCGTCGTCGTCCACGTCCACGAGGCCGAGGCCTCCGCCCCGGCCCCCGTGCGCCTGGCGCTCAACGCGCCACTGCTGCTGGCCCGCCGCGTCGTGGTCAACAGCGACTTCAGCCTCGGTGTGCTCACCCGCGCCGTCCCCGGGCTCGCCCGCCGCAGCGAGGTCGTCCTCAACGGCGTCCCCGGCCCCGCCGCCGTCGTGCCACCGCGCGAGGAGCTCACGGGCCCGGTGCGGCTGCTCTACGTGGGTCGGCTGTCCTCCCGCAAGGGGGTCGACGTGGCCGTCGAGGCGACTGCCGAGCTGCGCCGCCGAGGGCTCGACGCGGAGCTCGACGTGGTGGGCAGCGCCTTCCCGGGCTACGAGTGGTTCGTCGAGCAGCTCGACCGCGCCGCCGCAGCGCCGGAGCTGGCCGGCCGCGTGCGCCGCCACGGCTTCTCGGACGCCGTCTGGGACCACCTGGCGTCCGCCGACGTGCTGCTGGTGCCCTCCCGCCTGGACGAGCCCTTCGGCAACACCGCCGTCGAGGGCAGGCTGGCAGCGCGGCCCGTGGTGGCCAGCGCCACGAGCGGACTGCTCGAGGCCGTCGCCGGCTCGCCGTCGTGCCGCTCCGTCACCCCGGGTTCCGGCGTCGCCGTGGCCGACGCCGTCGCCGAGCTCGTCGACGCGTGGCCCGAGGTGCGCGAGCAGGCCCTGCGCGACGCGCTCCTCGCGGCCGAGCGGCACGCCCCCGCCGGGTACCGCGAGCGCCTCGCGGAGCAGGTCGCCCGGGCGGCCGGGGTCCCCTCCAGCGCCGTGGCAGCGCGGTGAGCGCCCCGGTCGCCTTCGCGGGCCGCACCGCCGCGCGCGCGACGCGGTGGAGCGCCGTCTCGGTGTTCGGGCGCCAGCTGGCGCAGGTGCTCTTCGCCGTGGTCCTGGCGCGGATCATCGGCCCGGAGGAGTTCGGGCTGGTCAGCGCGGCCACGGTGTACGCCACCCTGACCGCGCTGCTGCTCGACCAGGGCCTGTCGGCGGCCCTCGTCCAGCGCCGCGACCTGCCGGAGGGCGCGGGGCGCGCGGTCGCCACGCTCAACGTCGTCGTCGCCCTGGTCCTCGGGGGGCTGACCTGGGTGCTGGCTCCGGCCCTCGCGGACTTCTTCTCGGCGCCCGAGCTGTCCCTCGCGTTCCGCGTGCTGGGCGCCGGGCTGGTGCTCAAGGCCCTGGCCGTCGCCCCGCGGGCGCTGCTCTCCCGCGCGCTCGACTTCCGCCCGGTCGCGGTGGGCGACGTGGCGGGGGCCGTCTGCGGTGTGGCCGTCGGCCTGGGCGCGGCCTTCAGCGGCGCCGGCTACACCTCGGTCCTGGCGCAGGTGCTCACCACCGACGCGGTGGTGGCGGCGGTGCTGCTCGTCGCCGCCCGCGGACCGCTGCCCGGCGCGTCCCTGGGCCCCCTGCGGGTGCTGCTCCCCTTCAGCGCGCGCGTCTTCGGCGCCAACGCGGTCGCCTACTTCTCCCGCAACACCGACAACGTGCTCGTCGGCAAGGTGCTCGGCCTGGAGGCCCTGGCGCAGTACGCCATGGCGTACCGGGTGCTGGTCATCCCGGTGCAGCTCCTCGGCCAGACCGTGAAGCGCACGCTGTTCCCCGCCTTCTCGCGGATGGCGGACGACCCGCCGGCGGTGGCGAGGGCGCTGGTGGCCGGCACCGAGCTGGTGGCGCTGCTGGCGGTGCCGGTGATGGCCCTGGTGGCCTGCGCCGCGCCGGAGGCGGTCGACCTCGTCCTCGGTCCGGCCTGGGCGCCCGCGGCGCCGGTCATGACGGTCCTGGCCCTGGCGGGAGCGCGCGAGACGGTCTTCTACATCACCCCGTCCCTGGTCTCGGCCCTCGGGCGCGCCGGCACCACGCTCCGCCTCGAGCTGGTCTCCACGGGCGTGCAGGTGGTCGGAATCGTCGCCGGGCTGCCCTTCGGCATCCTCGGCGTGGCCGTCGGCTACGCCACCGCGGGCCTGCTGATGACGCCCGTCTTCCTCGCCGTCCAGCGCCGCGTCACGGGCGTCACCGTGGGGGCCCAGCTGCGCGCGCTGGCGCCCGCCGCCACCGCGGCCGCCGCCGGCTCGGTCGCCTACCTGGCGGTCGCGGCGGCGCTCACGGGCACCGTGGTGACCCTGGCCGCGGGGTCGCTGGTGTTCGTGGTGGTCGCCCTCGCCGCGCTGCGCGTCGTGCACCCGGCGGCGGCGAAGCGCGCCACCGCGCGCCTGAGGGAGGTGGCCCGGTGAGCGGTCTGCGCGTGGTCCTCGTGACGCCAAACTTCGACAACAACTCCCTGGGGCGCACGTACTGCCTCTGGGTGCTCGCGCGCCACCTCGGGTGGACGTGCCGCGTGGTCGGCGTGAAGGGCGAGCGGATCTGGTCACCGCTGGCCGACGACGCCTTCGCCGCCGACTGCGTGCTCCCGGCCGGAGGAGCGTCGGCGCAGGCCCGCGAGGCCGCGGTGCGCGACGAGGTCTCGGCCGCCGACGTCGTCGTGGCCGTCAAGCTGCTGCCCTCGAGCTTCGGCGTGGCCCTGGACGCGAGCCGGTCGACGGGGACACCGCTCGTGCTCGACGTGGACGACCCCGACTACGAGGTCCGCGTCACCTGGCTCCCGCGCCACGAGCTGGTGGCCCGCTACCTGCTCAAGCCCTACACCCGTCGCATCGTGCAGCTGCGCCGGGAGGCCCGCGCCCAGCGCGTCATGGTGAGCAACCCCGTGCTCCAGGACTGGTACGGCGGGCTCCTCGTGCCCCACGTGCGCTCGGTGCCGCCGCCCCGCCAGGAGGTTGGCGCCGAGAGCGTCGCGGACGGCACCACCGTGGTCCGCTTCGTGGGGTCTCCCCGCGGGCACAAGGGCGTGGAGCAGCTGCGCGAGGCCGTCGCCCGCCTCGCCGGCGACGGCTTCCGCTTGGAGGTGACCGGGCCCGAGCCGCCCGACGCCCGTCCCTGGGAGCGCTGGTGGGGCACCACCTCCATGGCCCGCGGAGCAGAGCTCGTGGCCACCGCCGACGTCGTCGCCCTGCCGAGCCTGGCCGAGACCTGGGCCCGCGCCCAGCTCCCGGTGAAGCTGGTCGACGCGCTGGTGCACGGCCGCCCCGTCGTCGCCTCCGACCTGCCGCCGCTGAGGTGGGCCCTCGACGGCGCCGGCTCCCTCGTCGCCCCCGGTGACGTGGACGCGCTCACCGAGGCCCTCGCGGAGCTGCGCGACCCGCGGGTGCGGGCGCTGCGGGGAGCTGCAGCGCGAGCCCGCGCTCTGAGCACCTTCACCCCCGAGGCCGTCTCCCCGGCCTTCCGGGCGCAGGTCCTCGCCGCCGTGGCCGGGGAGCCGCAGCCCGCCCGCCCCAGCACCCCGCAGCCCAGGAGCGCCCTGTGACCCGCACGCCTGCCGCAGACCACCCCGCCGACCTCGTCGTCGCGGTGCTCACCTACCGCCGCACCGACCTGCTCCTGGCGCTGCTGCCCCGGCTCCTGGAGCAGACGGGCGCCCTGCACCGCCGTGCGGGGGTCCTCGTCGTCGACAACGACCCCGAGGCCGGCGCGTGCGCCGCGGTCGAGGCCTTCGCCGCCGGTGCGGGGGTCGGAGAGGTGGTCTACCTCCACGAGCCGCGCCCCGGCATCGCCGCCGCGCGCAACCGGGCCCTGCAGGGCGCCGGCGCCGCGGAGCTCCTGGTCTTCATCGACGACGACGAGGTGCCCGAGCCGCACTGGCTCGAGCTGCTGGTGCGCACCTTCGAGGAGCACCCGGGGGCCGCAGGCGTGGCGGGGGCGGTGGTCTCCACCTTCGAGGCGCCTCTGACGCCGTGGGTGGTGGCGGGGGGCTTCTTCGTGCGCCAGCGCCACCGGACCGGCAGCCCGCTCCCCGCGGCGGCCACCAACAACCTCCTGCTCCACATGCCGCCGGTGAGGGAGCTCGGCCTGGCCTTCGACGAGCGCTTCGGCACCTCCGGGGGTTCGGACACCCTCTTCACCCGGCAGCTCACCGCCGCGGGCCACCTGCTGGTCTGGTGCGACGAGGCGGTCGTCGTCGACCAGGTCCCGGCCCAGCGCTGCACCGCCTCCTGGGTGGTGCGCAGGGCGCTGCGCAGCGGCAACTCCTGGAGCAGGACCAGCCTGGCGCTGACCGCCGGTCGCGCGGCCCGCACCGCCACCTGGACGAGGCTCGTCGCCCGGGGGGCGCTGCGCATCGGCGCCGGCGGCGCGCGCGCCGCCGCCGGCACGCTGCTGCGCTCGCCGGAGCACCAGGCCCGCGGTGTCCGCACCGCGGTCCGCGGGGCGGGCATGGTGGCCGGCGCCGTGGGCGGCACGTACGCGGAGTACCGGCGGTGACGCGGCCGTGAGGCCCGGGGTGCTCCTGCCGGCCCTCGCCGGCGCACTGCTCGTCGTCTTCGTCGCCCTCGCGGGGCGCACGACGGCCGCCACCGGTCTGGCGCTCCTGGTCGTCGCGGTCACGTGCGCGGCGGTGGTGCTGCAGGGCGACCCCGCCCGGCGCGCGGAGCGCGTCGTCGTCGCGTCCCTGCTGCTGTGGGTCGCGGTCCCCGTGACGCGGCTGCCGTCCAGCCTGCCGCTGCGGGTGGTGCTCGCCGGGTCGGTGGCGCTCGGCGTCGCAGCCCTGCTCGGACCAGGACGGCTGCGCCTGCCGACGGGGAACCCCCTGGTGCTCGGTCTGTTCGCCGTGCTCCTGGCCGCCACCCTCGGCAGCCCGGACAGCGGCGCGGGCACCAGGCTGGCCGTCAGCGCTGTCGCCGCGCTCGTCCCCTTCTGCTACGCCGCGCAGCTCGACGAGCGCGGGCGGGCGACCGTCGCCGCCTCGGTCGTCGTGCTGGCGGTCGTCGAGGGGCTGCTCGCGCTGCTGGAGCCCCTGGTCTTCCCCGGACCCCTCTGGGTGTCCGCCCTGGTGGACGCGGACGGCACGCCGATGCCCTTCGGCAACGAGCTCCTGGGGGCGGGCTCCACGCGCTCCCAGGGCACCTTCGGACACCCCCTGCCGCTGGGGCTGCTGCTGCTCATCGGGATCTCGCTGCTGGTGAAGGGGCCGCTGCTGGTGAGCGCGCGGGTCCGCGCGGTGCTGCTCCTGCCGCTGGTGGGGGGGCTGGTGATGGCGGGCGCGCGCGCCTCCCTGGCCCTCGGTGTGCTGGTGCTGGTGCTCTGGGCCGGGCGGCGCCCGGGACCGCTGCGCCTGTACGCCGCCGCGGCGCTCGTGGCCAGCAGCGTCGCCCTCGCGCTCAGCGCCGCGGGCGACGCCGTGAGCGACGCTGCGGGGTCAGGCTCCTACACGCACCGGGTGGGGGCTCTGGTGGCGGTCCAGGCGCTGCTGTCGCACCAGGGGCTCGCGGAGGTCCTGCTGGGCAACGGCTTCGGGTCGGTGGGCCGGCTGACGGCGGAGGGCCTGCTGCACAACGACGGGCTCACCGCGGTGGACAACCAGTACGTCTCCCTGCTGGCCCAGGCGGGCCTGGTCGGCCTGGCACTGCTCCTCGGGGCCCTGCTGCTGGCCCTGACCGGCGGGCGGCCCGGGCTGAGGCCGGCGGTGTGGTGCTGCGCCGTGACCATGATGCTCTTCGACGTCTTCACGTGGCCGCCCGCGGTGGCCCTCCTCATGCTCGTCCTGGGCCTGTCCCTGACGCCCGAGCGGGTCGAGCGCCCTGCGTCCCCGGCGCCGAGGAGGGACGACCGCTCAACAGCGGGCGTCCACGTGCCGATGGTCCTCTGAGGGGGTAGCGAGCCCCCGGGGAAAGCGCCTGGAGGACCGAGTGACGCTGCACGAGTTCCTGGTGATGCTCCGGCGGCGCTGGGTGCTGGTGGTCGTCGTCATGGTCGTCTTCGGAGGCGTGGCCGGCGTCCGGTCCGCGCTCACCGAGCCCGTCTACCAGGCGTCGGCGCAGTCGTTCGTCACCACCTCGGCGGGCCAGCAGACGGGCACCGCCTTCCAGGGCTCGCAGTTCACCCTCCAGCGGGTCGCCTCCTACGTCTCGGTGGCCACCAGCTCCGAGGTCCTCGGTCCCGTCGCCGCGGCCCGCGGGGGAGGCGAGTCGGTGGGGAGCCTCCAGCGACGCGTCACGGCCTCCAGCCCCGAGGGGACCGTGCTGGTGAACATCACCGCGACCGGACCGACGGGCGCCGCCGCAGCCGAGCTGGCCAACCAGGTGGCGCGCGAGTTCGCCGTCGTGGTGGAGGACCTCGAGCGGCCGGCGCCGTCCGAGGCCTCCACGGTGAAGGTCACCGTCATCGAGCCCGCCACGGCGCCGACCCGCCCGATCTCGCCGCGGCTGTCGACCGACCTGGCCGTCGGCCTCCTCCTCGGCGCCTTCGTGGGCCTCGGCCTCGCCATCGCCCGCCACCAGCTCGACAGCACCGTCCACGGCGCCCAGGAGCTGCAGGAGTTCCTCGGCACGAGTCCCCTGGGAGTGGTGACCGCCGACCGCAGGGCCGCCGAGTCCGTCACCGCGGTGGAGCCTGGCCAGCTGTGGGCCGAGGCGTACCGCTCGGTGCGCGACAACCTCCGGTTCGTCGACGTCGACGCGCCGCCGCGGACCGTGGTGGTCACCTCGGCGACGCCCTCGGAGGGGAAGTCGACCACCGCCTGCAACCTCGCGATCGCCCTGGCCCAGGCGGGTCAGCGGGTGGTGCTGGTGGACGCCGACCTGCGCCGTCCCGCGATCGCGACGTACCTGGGGCTGGAGGGCGGGGCCGGCCTCACCGACGTCCTCTCCGGAGCTGCTGCCCTGGAGGACCTGCTGCAGCCCTCGGTCACCCCCTCGCTGTCGGTGCTGGCCGCCGGGCGGACGCCACCGGACCCCGCCACGCTGCTCGGCTCGCACCAGATGGAGGTGCTGCTCGCCAAGCTGGCCGCGGAGAACGACGTCGTCGTCATCGACGCGCCGCCGGTGCTGCCCGTGGCAGACGCCGGGATCCTCGCCAACGCCGCCGACGGGGCGCTCCTGGTGGTGCGCCACGACCGGGCCAAGCGCCAGCAGGTCCAGGCGGCGGTGGAGCGGCTCACGGCGTCCCAGGGGAGGCTGCTGGGCACCGTGCTGACGTTCGTGCCCCGCCGCTCCCTCAGCGCGGGGTACGGGTACGGGTACGGCTACGGGCACGAGGAGCGGTCCGGGGGGCGTCGGCGCCTCCGCGCCCTCGGGAGGCGGCGGGCGCCCGCGCGGACCCGCTCCTGAGCTCGGCGGCTCCGGCTCGGCGGCGCCGCGACAAGGACGAGGGGCTGGTCCCGGCNNGCCGGGACCAGCCCCTCGTCGTCGTCCGTCTCCCGGCTCAGTCAGCCGGACCTGCCGGTGCTCTGCAGCGTGGACAGCGCCGCGCGCAGGAGCGTCGAGGAGGTGTGGTCGGTGTAGGCGAAGTACTCGATGCGCACGCCCAGCGAGGCGAACTCCTCCTCGAGGGCCACCCACTTCGGCGTCCCGCGCCAGTCGTCGCCGACGAACATGACGTCGAAGCGGACCGCCTCCCAGGCCTCCCGCTTGTTCATGGACGTCTGGGGCACCACCTCGTCGACGCACGAGAGCGCGGAGACGATGGCCCGGCGCTCGTCGAAGGGGATGACGGGCGTCTTGCCCTTGACCGCCAGCGACAGCTGGTCGGTCGTCACCCCCACCACGAGCCGGTCGCAGTGCTCCTTCGCGCGCTCCAGGAGCCGGAGGTGGCCGATGTGGAAGAGGTCGTAGACGCCCGTCGTGTAGCCGGTGATCATGCCGCCGCTCCGTCCAGGGTCGAGATCTGCCGGAACCACGCGACCATCGACGCCGCGGTGACCGCGACGAAGCCGGCCGCCAGCAGGGTGTAGCCCCACACGAAGACGACGGGTGCGCCCACCAGCAGGAACAGCAGGCACAGCACGCCGTAGTCGACGGGCGACGACGCCAGGGACCGCAGCGCGGAGTGCTGGCGCGCCTCGCCCGAGGCGACGGTGGCCTGCACGTCGCGAGTGCCTGCGAGCCGGCGGAGGTGGTCGTTGAGGATGATCGTGAAGAACCAGGTGCTCGCCACGGCGGCGAAGACCAGGGGCACCAGGAGCCACGCCTCGGGGCGGGGGTCGAACGTGAGGTAGGCGCCGACGGCCACGCCGAGGTGCAGGCACGAGGTCTTGGCGGCGTCGACGACGTGGTCGAACCACTCGCCGGCCTTGGTGCCGCCGCCGCGCAGGCGCGCCAGCTGGCCGTCCGCGGCGTCGAGCGCGTAGCCGAGGGCCAGCAGCGGCGCCACCACCAGGCCCTTCCACCACTCGGACGGCGCCAGCACGAGGACGGCGATCGCCGAGGCCGTCGCCGCCGCCGAGAGGGCGGTGACCTGGTTCGGGGTGAGACCCGCCACGTGGGCGAGGGCCGCGAGCCGCCGGCCCAGCGGCCGGTTCACGAAGCGCGAGTAGGCGGGGGCGCCCTTCGCCGACTTCTGGGCGTGTCGCAGCCGCTCGACGGACTCGCCGTACGTGGGCCGCGACAGCGCGAGCGTGCTGGTCACGAGACCTCCTCGGTGGGTGGGACGGGGGGAGCTGCAGCGGCCGTGCCGGGGCCGGAGGGCGCCCAGCGCGGGAGCGCCGTGGCGCTGGCGGGGTGGGCGCCGGCTCTGCTGGAGATCGTGTCCGCACACGGGAGGCCTGTCACTGCCGCACCAGCAGTCACACCCGTTTGCCCGTGGTGGCTGCTCCGGACGTGGCGCCCTGAGCGGGAAGGGCCCACGCGGAGGGCAGGGCGAACAGCCACCGGCAGCGCATCCGCACCAGCACGGCGTGCGTCGCGAGCGACAGGGCCACGGCCGTGACGAGGACCAGGACGACGACGAGCGCGTCGGGAGCGCCCTCGGCCCACGTGTTGGCGGCCCGGCCCACCACCTTCATCCACAGCGTGTGCATCACGTACACGGGCAGCGTGCGCTGGCCCAGCCACTCGACGGCGCGCCCGGCGCGGCTCCGGCTCAGCGCCACGGCGATCCCGACGCCGGTGGCCAGCGCCAGCACCGACAGCACCAGTCGCGAGCCCACCACCTCGCGGTCCCCGATCCAGAGGGACAGCAGGACGTAGGCGGCGGCCGCCCCCAGCACCGCGAGGAGCGGCAGAGCCTCGGCCAGCCGCCGCACCAGCGCGGAGCCGTGGACGCCGACGAGGAAGAAGACGAGGTTGATGGCCATCGCCCGCCAGACGTAGCCGTCCACCGGCAGCACGCCGCTGCCCACGACCACCGAGAGCGCCGTCGCCGCACCGATCTGCCAGGCGGCCGGCACCCGGACCGCCAGGGCCGCGACCAGGGAGTAGAGGGCCAGCGCGTAGAGGAACCAGAGCTTGCTGGACGGCTCCACGAAGCCCAGGAGCCAGGCGACGGGGAGGGAGTGCTCCAGGCGGTCGGAGAAGCCCGTGGCCGCCGCCACGACGCCGAGCGTGGACCAGACGGCGAAGACCCAGGCGTAGGTGGCCACCCGGCGCCGGACCACCACGCGCAGACCGGCGCGCAGCGGGCGGGCTGCGAACAGCCCCGACGCCAGGAAGAACAGCGGCATCCGGAAGGTGCTCAGCTGCTCGTCGAGGGCCAGCAGCACCGGAGGGGCGCCGCGCGAGTCGGCCAGCCACTGGAGGCTGTGGTGGAGCACCACGAGCACGATGGCGATGCCCTTGGCGGCGTCGACCCACCCCACCCGGGAGGAGCTGGTCCCCGCCCGCGGGACGGCCGGCGAGGTGGAGGTCATCCGCGCAGGGTGGCGCCCCCGGAGGCGCCAGCGGGTGCGCCGAGGACAGGGTTCGCCTGATGGGAGGAGCGGTGTCGACCGTCCGTCGCACAGGGGCACGACGACGCCTGACCCCGCCGCGCCGCAGACCGCGCAGCCGGTCGCCGCACGACCGCTGCTGCCGCGTCATCACCGTCACGAAGGGCGCGAGCTGGTACCGCCGGCTCGAGGGGACGTGGAAGGGTGTCGTGCAGTCAGCGGAGCACGCGACCGCTGACGGGATCCCCCGTGGTGTAACGGTCAGCACGAGTTACTTTGGATAACTACGCCGAGGTTCGACTCCTCGCGGGGGAGCCGCGGACCCGGGTCCGCGAGGGCCCGGGCGGGTGCGCCGCCGCAGCAGGGCGTGGCCGGGACGGCGCCCCGGCACAGGTAGTGTCCGGGGACGTACCCCGACCCCCTCGCCAGGGAGCGCGTGCGCGTGAGCTCGACCCGCCCGGCCGTCGTCGTCGTCCTCGCCGCAGGGGAGGGCACCCGGATGCGGTCGGCGACCCCCAAGGTGCTGCACGCGATCGGCGGTCGCTCGCTGCTGGGGCACGCGCTCACGGCGGCGCGCGGCGCGCTGCCCGGGCGCCTCGTCGTCGTCGTGCGGCACGAGCGCGAGCGCGTCGCCGCGCACGCCCTCGAGGTGGACCCCGACGTCCTCGTGGCCGACCAGGACGACGTGCCCGGCACCGGCCGCGCCGTGCAGTGCGGGCTGGACGCCCTGGCGCGCGAGCGGGGCGAGGGCGCAGGCCCGCTCACCGGCACCGTGGTGGTGACCTTCGGCGACGTGCCGCTGCTGCGCGCGCAGACCCTGGTCGACCTCGTCGAGGCCCACGAGGCCGGGGGCCACGGCGTGACGGTGCTGTCCGCCGTGCTCGCCGACCCGACGGGCTACGGGCGGGTCCTGCGCGACGACGCCGGTGGGGTGACCGCGATCGTCGAGCAGAAGGACGCCAGCGAGTCGCAGCGCGCCATCACCGAGGTGAACACCGGCATCTGGGCCTTCGACGCCGCGGTGCTCGCGGCCGCCCTGCCCAGGGTCGGGCGCGGCAACGCGCAGGGCGAGGTGTACCTCACCGACGTGCTGGCGCTGGCCCGCGAGGAGGGCCACCGCGTGGCGGCCCGCCCGGTGGCCGACAGCAGCGAGGTGGAGGGCGTCAACGACCGCGTGCAGTTGGCGGCGCTGGGCGCGGCGCTGAACCGCCGCACGCTGGAGGCGCACATGCGCGCCGGCGTGACGGTGGTGGACCCGGCGACGACGTGGGTGGACGTCCACGTCGACCTGGGCGCGGACGTGACGCTGCTGCCCGGCACGCAGCTGCTCGGCGCCACCAGCGTCGCCTCCGGGGCCGTCGTCGGACCCGACAGCACCCTCACCGACTGCGAGGTGGGGGAGGGGGCCGTGGTGCAGCGGACGCACGGCACCCTCGCCGTGGTGGGCGCCGGCGCGAGCGTGGGCCCGTTCTCCTTCCTGCGCCCGGGCACCCGGCTGGGGGCCGACGGCAAGATCGGTGCCTTCGTCGAGACCAAGAACGCGGTGATCGGCGCTCACAGCAAGGTGCCGCACCTGTCCTACGTCGGCGACGCCGAGATCGGTGAGCGCGCCAACATCGGCGCCGCCACGATCTTCGCCAACTACGACGGGCAGACCAAGAGCCGCACGGTGGTCGGTGACGCCGCCTTCGTGGGCAGCGACAGCGTGCTGGTGGCCCCGGTGGAGGTCGGCGCGGGTGCGTACACGGCGGCCGGGTCGGTCATCACCGACGACGTGCCGCCCGGCGCCATCGGCGTGGGCCGGGGGCGGCAGAAGAACATCGAGGGCTGGACGGAGCGCAAGCGCCCCGGCAGCGCGTCGGCCCGCGCGGCGGCAGCCGCGCGCACAGCAGCCACGGACGGGCCCGCGGACGCGCGGGACGAGCAGGAGGAGCAGGCATGACCGGCATCACCACCCAGGGCGAGAAGCGGCTGGTCCTCATCAGCGGGCGGGCCCACACCCAGCTCGCCGAGGAGGTCTCCTCCGAGCTGGGCGCGGCGCTGGTGCCGACCTCCGCCTACGACTTCGCCAACGGCGAGACGTACGTGAGGTTCGAGGAGAGCGTGCGCGGCTGCGACGCGTTCGTGCTGCAGAGCCACTGCGCGCCCATCAACCAGTGGATCATGGAGCAGCTCATCATGGTCGACGCGCTCAAGCGCGCCTCGGCCAAGCGCATCACCGTGGTCGCCCCGTTCTACGGCTACGCCCGCCAGGACAAGAAGCACCGCGGCCGCGAGCCGATCTCCGCCCGCCTCATGGCGGACCTGTTCAAGACCGCCGGCGCGAACCGCCTCATGTCGGTGGACCTGCACACCGCGCAGATCCAGGGCTTCTTCGACGGCCCGGTCGACCACCTCTGGGCGCTGCCGCTGCTGTCCGACTACGTGCGCGGCCGGGTCGCCGACGCGAGCATGATCACCGTGGTGTCCCCGGACGCGGGCCGCGTCCGCCTGGCCGACGTCTGGTCCGACAAGCTGGGCGCCCCGCTGGCGATCATCCACAAGCGCCGCGACCCCAACCGCCCCAACCAGGTGCAGGTCCACGAGCTGGTCGGTGACGTCGAGGGCCGCACCTGCGTGCTGGTCGACGACATGATCGACACCGGCGGCACCATCGTGCAGGCGGCCCAGGCGCTCAAGGACAACGGCGCCCGGGAGATCATCGTGGCGGCGACGCACCCGATCCTGTCGGGTCCCGCGGCCGCGCGCCTGAAGGACAGCCCGATCTCCGAGGTCGTGGTCACCAACACCCTGCCGATCCCGCCGGCGCACCAGTTCCCCAGCCTCAAGGTGCTGTCCATCGCCCCGCTCATCGCCCGGGCGATCCGCGAGGTGTTCGACGACGGCTCGGTCACGAGCCTGTTCGACGGCAACAGCTGACGCTCGCCCGGACGGCCCCTCGCCGCGGTCACCGCGCGCGGGGGCGCGGTTACCGTGGCGCGGTGCCCCTCCTCCTGCGCAAGGCCCTCATGGGTCTCGTCGTGGTCGGCGTCGTGTCAGTGCTGGCCCTCGCCGTGGTGGTGGGTGACCACCGCTTCCAGGGTCCGGTCGTGCTGCCGCTGACGTGGAGCCACGGCGTCCACCTCGGCGACGCGCTGGTGGGTCTCGCGTGGGCGCTGTGCGTGGCGCTGGTCGGCCGGCTCGTCGTGGCACCGGCGGCCAGCCGGTAGGCTGTCACCGCTCCTCGGCGAGGGAGGGGCCTGCGCGACGGGTGGCTGGTGCCGCCTGCGGGCGGGCCCGCTCCGTGATCGACGCGGTGGTCGGTGCACTCCGGCCCGCCCCCCGGTCCAGCGCCGGGGCAGCGGAGACCGTCTGACAAGCCCGGACCACCAGGAGACCCGTCATGGCCAAGAGCACCGGCACGCAGCTCGCTGCCGCCGCCCGCACCGAGTTCGGCAAGGGCGCCGCCCGCCGCATCCGCCGCGCGCACCAGATCCCCGCGGTGGTCTACGGCCACGGGCAGGACCCGCTGCACGTGACCCTGCCGGGCCACGACACGATGCTGCTGGTCAAGAACCCCAACGCCCTCGTCGACCTGCAGCTCGAGGGCGGCGGCACGCAGCTGGCCGTCGTCAAGGCCGTCCAGGTCGACCCGGTGCGCCGCGAGATCGAGCACGTGGACCTCGTCGTCGTGCGCCGCGGCGAGCGCATCGAGGTGCAGGTCCCCGTCCGCACCACCGGTGAGGCCGCTCCGCAGACCGTGGTCTCCGTCGAGTCCGGCACGCTGGCCGTGACCGCCGAGGCGACGAACCTGCCCGAGGTCATCGAGGTGGACGTCGAGGGCCTCCAGGCCG
>NZ_VDMJ01000037.1:106027-106267 GCF_006335115.1 Streptomyces sp. NP160 | reverse complement strand
AGGCTGTGGGTGTGCGAGAACGACGTCATGGGCGCCCCGCCGGGCGCCCCGACACCTCCGCCCCCGTCGAGGGCGCCTTCACCACCTCCACCGGGCAGGCCGCCTGGGTGCCCGAGCACGACGGCTCGTGGACGCTGTACGTCAACGGCGTGCCGAGCTCGCCGGTGCGCGTGGGCGACCCCGCCGCGCTCGACTTCGAGTACCTGCAGTGGATGGCCGACGTCGTCGCCCTGGTGCTGC
>NZ_VDMJ01000037.1:0-105991 GCF_006335115.1 Streptomyces sp. NP160 | reverse complement strand
CGCCTCCGCCGACCTCGTGGTCCGCGACGTCTTCGCCGGCGACTCCACCCCGCGGCACGTCAGCACGCGGGAGTTCCTGCTCGACGTGGACAGGGTGCTCCCCCCCGGCGGGCTCTACCTGGCCAACACCGTGGACAGGACCTCGCCGGTGGGCATCAAGGCCGAGGTGGCCACGCTGCGCTCGGTGTTCCCCCACACCGCCGCCGCCATCGAGCCCGGGGTGCTGCGGGGACGGCGGCACGGGAACGCGGTGCTGCTGGGCAGCCGCTCGCCGCTGCCGGTGGCGGCGCTGGCGCGCGTGCTGGGCGCCGGCGCCGCGCCGGCCCGCCTGCTGCACGGGGAGGCCCTGGAGGACTACGCCGCCGGCGCGCACGTCGTGCTGGACCCCGTGCCCGCCGCGCCCGCGGTCCCCGTCCCCACGACCTGACGGTGCGCCGGACTCCCATGATCACGGGGAACCCTCCGTGGTCGTGGGAGTCCGGTGCAGGATCCGGGGTCAGACGGCCTGGAGGTGCACCAGCGTGACGCTCCAGGGGAACCGGCGCGGCAGCACCAGGCCCACCGAGCCGAGCACCGCGCCCGGCAGCGCCGCGCCGCCGAGCGGACCGGACGCGTCGACGTCGCCGGAGCGCCACCCCAGGCGGGCGTTGGCGCGGGCGCCGCGGTCGGGCTCGGGCACCGGCCCGACCCACCGGGCGCGGTAGCGCAGCTCGGGCTCCAGGCCCGGGTCGCCGGGGTTCCACGCCACCGGCAGCCGCACCGGCACCGGGTGCTCCACCCACGACTCGCCCATCTGCACCTGCGCCACCAGCGCCTGCGACCCGTCGAGCGCCACCACGCCGTGGCTGCGCACCACCGGGTCCGGGGAGTCCGCGCGCCAGGTGCGCCCGGAGTGCAGCAGCCCGCGGTGCTCCTTGAACACCGCCACCCACGCCGCCAGCCGCGCCCGGTCCTCCTCGGAGGCCGTGGAGACGTCCCACTCGATGCCGAAGGCGCCGAACAGGGCGGTGGCCGCGCGGAAGTCCAGCGGCACGGTGCGGTGCGTCTGGTGCGAGACCGGCGCGGAGACGTGGGCGCCGAGGTACTCCGGCGGGGCCTGCTGGACCATCCAGCGCTGGACGTCCTGCCGGGCCACCGCGTCGGTCATGTCCGAGGTCCACACGCGCTGGACGTGCTGGAGGACCTCCAGGTCCACCCGGCCGCCGCCGGAGGCGCAGCTCTCCCACTCCACGCGCGGGTGCAGCGCCCGCAGCTCGTCGAGGAGGCGGTAGAAGCCCGCGGTGTGCGCGCTGACCACCGGGCGACCAGCGGCCGCGCCGCCGCCGGCCTCGAGCAGGTCCCGGTTGTGGTCCCACTTGACGTAGTCGACGGGCACCGCGGACAGCACCGCGGAGACCGCGTCCCGGACGTGCTCGCGGACCTCGTCGCGGGACAGGTCCAGCACCAGCTGGTTCCGCTCCAGGGTCGGCGTGGTGCCCCGGGCGGACAGCACCCAGTCGGGGTGGGCGCGGAACAGGTCGGAGTCGGGGTTGACCATCTCCGGCTCGAACCACAGGCCGAACTGCATGCCGTGGCCGTGGACCGCCTCGGCCAGGGCGCCCAGGCCGCCCTCGGCGTCCGGCCAGGCGTCCGGGGAGACGGTCCAGTCGCCCAGGCCGGCGGTGTCGTCGCGGCGGGCGCCGAACCACCCGTCGTCCAGCACGAACCGCTCGACCCCCACCGAGGCGGCCAGCTCCGCCAGGCGCAGCAGGCGCGGCAGGTCGTGGTCGAACCAGACCGCCTCCCACACGTTCAGGGTCACCGGCACCGGGCGCTTCGGCGCGGCCCCGGTCGCCTCGCCGACGGCGCGCAGGAACGCGTGGTTCGCCGCCGCGAGCCCGTCCAGCCCCCGGGTCGAGGCACCCAGGTACAGCCACGGCGTCGTGTACGACTCCCCGGGTGCCAGGGTCGTCTCCCCGGCCAGCAGCAGCTCACCGCCGCCCAGGGTGGTCTGGGTGGACGGCGACCGCTCCAGCCGCTGCACGGTGTTCCCGCTCCACCCGACGGCGGCGCTGCGCACCTCGCCCGCCTCGAAGGAGAACCCGGGGACGCCGACGACGACGTCGCCCGCGGCGTCGTGCCCGGTCTTGCCCGTGCGGTTCTCCCGCAGCCACAGCCCGTCGCGCACGGGTGCGCGCTGCGGCACGCGCTCGTGCAGCCAGCCGCCGGTGTGGTCCAGCACCTCCGCCGCCTCGTCGGGCAGCGGCACCAGCACCTCCAGGCCCTCGAGCGCGTACGGCGAGGCCCCGTCGTTGGTCAGGGCGTGCCGGGCGCGCAGGAGGCCGCCCGGCAGCGCCTCCAGCTCGGTGCGCAGGCCCAGGGCCGCCACGCGGTCCTCGGCGACGACGACGACGCGCTGCGACGCGGCCGCGGCGCCGGTGCCCTCGGCGTCGTCGTGACCTGCGAGCTGGAGGTCGGTCACGCGGAAGGCGGTGGACCACGCAGGGTCCTCCGCGCCGGTCGGGGTGGTCGCCGGTGCCGGGCGGTGCCCGCGCAGCGCGGGACGGGTGTACAGGCCGCCGGAGTGCTCCGGGAGCACCGCCAGGCCCTGCACGCCCAGGAGCCCGAGGCGGGCGGCCACGACGTCGTCGGCGCTGGCGCCCGCGACCTGGGAGGCGGGTCCCCACCAGACCGTGCGGGGCAGGGACCCGTCGGCGGGCACGGCGAGCACCAGCGCGGCGGCCTCGGGGCCGGCGTCGGGGCGGGTCAGCAGGACGGCGCTGGGGTGGGAGGGCATGGGTCCTTCACGGGTCGGTGGCGCGGAGGTGGGCTCTGCGCGTCCCACCGTGTCACGGCAGCGGCGCCGCACCGAGAGCCGGTGCGGCGCCGCTGGGGGTGGTGGTGCTCAGCCCTTGACGGAACCCGCCGTCAGGCCGCGCACGAAGTACCGCTGGAGCGAGAGGAACACGAGGATCGGAAGGATCATCGTGAAGAACGCGCCGGCGGTGAGCAGCTGGTCGCCCTGGCCCTGCTGGCCCAGGAGCGAGACCAGCGCGATGGTCAGCGGCTGGCGCGGACCGGGCCCGAGGAAGATCAGCGCGACGAGCAGGTCGTTCCAGACCCAGAGGAACTGGAAGATCGCGAATGACGCCAGCGCCGGGGTCGACATCGGGATGATGAGCTTCCAGAACGTCTGGAAGTGCGTCGCGCCGTCGATCTTGGCCGACTCGATGATCTCCCGCGGGAGCGTGGCCATGTAGTTGCGGATGAGGTAGATCGCCAGCGCCATGCCGAAGCCGATGTGCGCTCCCCACACCGCGGCGAACTGGCCGTTGAGGCCCAGCTGGCCGTAGATGTTGAGGATCGGGGCGAAGGCCACCTGGTTGGGCACCACGAGCAGCGCCACGATGAGCACGAGCAGGAAGTTCCGGAACGGGAACTCCATGAAGGTGAACGCGTAGGCGGCGAACGCGGCGATGAGGATCGGGATGATCGTCGCCGGGATCGTGATGGCCAGGGAGTTGACGAAGGCCTGGGCCATCGGCGCCCTGTCGAACACCTCGACGTAGTTCTCCACCGTCAGGCGGCTGAGCTGCGAGGGGCTCGTGAAGATGCTCCACCAGCCGCTGGCAGCGGCGTCGGTGCGGTCGCGCAGCGACGTCACCGCCAGGCCGAAGACCGGCAGGATCCACGCCAGGCACAGCAGGGTGATGACGATCTTCACCCACAGCGGGGCCGGAGCGCCCGCGTCCTCGCCGTGTCCGCCGGCCGGCGCCTTGCGGCGGGGCAGGGCGCGGGTCCTCGGGTCCTTCGTCTGGCCGGGGTTCGAGACCGGGGGGACGGTGGTCGACTGGCTCATCGTGCTGCCTCCTCGGCCCGGAACTGGCGGATCTGGTAGATGAGGAACGGCACGATGACCAGCATCAGGATCACCACGATGGCCGCCGCCTGCCCGGCGTCGCGCGCGACGTAGAGCGCCTGGTAGAAGTTCAGCGCGATGATGTTGGTGCCGAAGCCGCCGTTCGTCGCCACGTAGACGACGTCGAAGGTCTTGAGCACCCCGATGAGCACGGTGATGAACACCGTGATGAGCGTCGCCCGGATCTGCGGGATGACGATGCTGAAGAAGATCTTCCCCTCACCGGCGCCGTCGATGCGGGCGGCCTCGAGCGTGTCGGTGGGCACGCCCTTGATGGCCGCGGAGAGCAGCACCATCGCGAAGCCGGCCTGGGTCCAGATGAGGATGGCCATCAGCAGGAAGCTGTTCAGCTTGAAGTCGGACGTCTGCATCCACGGGACGGGGTCCCCGCCGAGGCCGGTCCAGATGGCGTTGAGCAGACCCGTCTGGTTCTGCGTCGCCGGGACGGCGCGGTAGACGAGCTGCCAGATGGCCCAGGCGCCGACGGCGCTGATGGCCAGCGGCAGGAAGATCAGCGTCTTCGACAGCTTCTCGCCCGAGGGCCGCAGCCGGTCGGCGAGCGTCGCGATGATGAGGCCGAAGATGATCGCGAACGTCGGGACGATGAGGATCCACAGGAACGTGTTGACCAGCGTCGTCTGGAAGTTCGGCGACGCCAGCAGGTTGGTGTAGTTGGACAGGCCGATGAAGGCCGTGCTGTCGCGGTTCGCGAAGCTGTAGACGAGCGTCTGGAAGAAGGGGTAGACGAGGTACAGCCCCAGCGCCACGAAGGCCGGGAGGATGAAGACGTAGGGCTTGATGAGCTCCTGCGGCTTGCTGGGCAGCAGCTCGGTGAGCTTGTTGAGGATGTAGAAGAGGACGACGGCGCCGGCGACGCCGCCGACCACCGCGATGATCGCGTTCAAGATGGTGATGGTCACGGGACCTCCACGTCCGGCGGACCAGATGGCTGGTGCGGGCTGAGTGTGGTGGGTGGGGGACCCCGGCGCCAGGCGGCGGGGCCCCTGCACCGACGGCGCCGGGCTCCGGGTGGAGCACGGCGCCGTCGGCGGGGTTCGCAGGCTCAGCCTCAGTTGGTGGCCGGCCAGCTGGCCTCGATGTTGTCGAGGGCCTGCTGCTCGCTCTCGGACCCGGAGATCCAGGCGGTCATCTCGCGCCAGAACGAGCCCGAGCCGACCTCACCCGGCATCTGGTCGGAGCCGTCGAAGACGAACGCGGTGGACTGGTAGGCGAAGCCCGCCATCTGCTTGGTCAGCTCGTTCGGGTAGTTGGCCTGGTCGAAGTCGGTCCGCGGCGAGATGAAGCCGTTGGCCTTCGCCCAGTCGGCGCCGAAGTCCTTGGACGCCATGTAGTTCATGATCTTCTTGGCGTTCTCGGAGTCGTTGAAGACCGAGGCGAGGTCGCCGCCGCCGAGGACGGGCTTGTCGGCCTCGGTCTCGCCCGGCATGGGGAAGACGCCCACGGTGCTGTCCAGGTTCTGCAGCACGTCGTCCGGGAAGCCGCCGTCGCGGGCGACGAAGTTGCCCTGGCGGTACATGAAGCAGGCCGGCGGGGTGTCGAACATGGGGTTGGCCGCCGTCGCGAAGTTGTTGCTCGCGATCGACTGGCGCCCGCCGTTGACGTTGCCCTCGGTCAGCAGCAGCGAGCTCATGGTGTCGGCCGCAGCGACCACCTGGGGGTCGTTGAAGGGGATCTCGTGGCTGACCCACTGGTTGTAGACGTCCGGGCCGCTCTGGATGAGCAGGAGGTTCTCGATCCAGTCGGTGGCCGGCCAGCCGGTGGCCGACGCGGACTCGATGCCGAAGCACCACGGCGCGGTCCCCGAGGCCTTGACCTGGTCGGTCAGCTGCTGCAGACCGTCGAGCGTGGTGGGGGCGGTGTAGCCGGCCGCGTCGAAGGCCTGCTTGGGGTAGAAGACGATCGACTTGATGTTGAGGCTCATCGGCAGCGCGTACTGCTCGCCGTCGATCTGGCCGGCCTCGACGATGCCGGGGACCATCGCGTCCAGGTTGGCCTTGTCGACCACGTCCGTCAGCGGCGTCAGGTCGTTCTGGAACGTCTTCATGATGCCGGGCTGGGGGAAGATCGCGATGTCCGGCGCGTTGTTGCCCGAGACGCGCGTGGCGATGACGGTGTTGAAGTCGGGCGTGGGCTCGAAGTTGACCGTGATGCCCTCGGCCTCGGCGAACTTGTTGATCTCCGCCTGGAACTGGTCTGAGCTCGAGTCCGTGAAGCCGTACATGATCGTGACGCTGCCGTCGTCGTTCCCGCCGCCGCCACCGCTGCCGCCGCCATTGCCGCCGGACTCCTGGAGGCAGCCGGCCGTGAGGACCGTGACGAGACCGGCGGTGAGCAGCGCGCCGACGGCGCGACCCTGACGTGACCTGATGCGCATTGCGTGGGCTCCTTCGTCCACCCGGGAGGGCACCGCACCGACCTGCGGGCCTCATCGGCGGGCTCGCACCCGCCACTGATCGCTGAGTTTTGCCCCAGAGACTCCGGCGCGTCAACTGCAAGTCCGGATCAGGTGTGCAGTGGCGTGTTCGGGTCTGTGGGTTTCGGTGCGGAAGCGCCCGTTCGTGACCTCTCCGTGACCTTCCCGTGTCCAGACCGTTGCCGGAGCCGTCTCCCGCGCAGTTGACCGGGCTCCGTCCGCGCTGGCACCTTGGCCCCCGCGCACCGGGACGAGGAGGTCCGTGGACAGTCACAGCAGGGCCGCTCGACAGGCCCCTCCGCGCACCTCCGGAGCCGCAGGGGGCGGCGAGGCCGTCGTCGCCGCCGGGACCGACCGCCGCCTCGTGTCCGCCCCCTCGCCCACCACCTCGCCGGTGGCGACGCCGCTGCCGGACGGGCAGCAGCTCTCCGCGGCGCCGGGAGCCCCCGGCGCCGCCCACGACGTCGCCGTGGAGGTGCTGCGCCACGGCCCCCTGCCCCGCAGCCAGCTGGCGCGTCGCCTCGGCCTGTCGGCCGGGAGCCTGACCCGGCTGTCCAAGCCCCTCATCGCCAGCGGCCTGCTGGTGGAGGCACCGCCCGCGGCGGACCCGGAGACCCGGCGTCCGACCCGCCCGCTGGACGTCCCGGCGGACCGGCACCGGTTCGTGGGGGTGGACCTGTCCGCCGACAGGGCCTGGGGCGTCCTGACGGACCTGCGCGCCCAGGTGCTCGCGCGGGAGGACGCACCGCTGCCGGACCGGTCCCCCGCGGCGGTGGCCGACGCGACGGCGCGCCTCGTCACCTCCCTCGCCGGCCGGGCCGGTGGCACCGGCGCCGTGGAGGAGGTGGGCGTCACCCTCGACGGGTACGTCGACCCCTCCGGCGTGGTCCGCCGCGCCCTGTCGCTGGGCTGGTCCACCCCCGTGGACCTCACGGCGACGCTCACCGACCGCCTCGGGCGGCGCGTCGTCGTGGGCAACGGCATGCACGCCTTCACCCAGACCGAGCACTGGTTCGGCGAGGGACGCGCCACCACCTCCTTCGCCGCGCTCGCCGTGGGGGCGGGCATCGGCTACGGCCTCGTCATGCACGACGCGGTGGTCGAGACGCCGGACACCGCGCTGCACCTGCTGAGCCACCTGCCCCTGGACGGCTCGGGTCCGCGCTGCCCGGTGGGGCACCGCGGGTGCGCGTCGTCGCTGCTGACTCTGCCGGCCCTCGAGGCCGCGGCCCGGTTGGCGCTCGGTCGACCGACCACCGCCGAGGAGCTGCTGACCCGGGCCGCCGCGGGAGACCCGGCCGCGCAGGTGGTGGTCGACGACGCCGCCCGCCACCTGGGGACGCTCGTCGCCGCCGTGGCCAGCTTCACCATGGTCGAGCGGATCCTGCTCACCGGTGACGCGGCAGCGGTGGCGACCGTCGGCCGGGCCGCCCTGGCCGAGGGCGTGCACGCCGCCCGGGACCCGGAGGCGTCGGCCGTGGACCTCGTGGTGCGCTCGGACGACTCCTCGGTCTGGGGCCGCGGCGCGGCCGGCATGGCCGTGCAGGCCTACGTCTCGGGGCCGGAGTGGCTCGCCCTCGAGGCCGCCGAGGCGGGGTGACGCACCTCAGGCGCGCCCGCTCCCGTCACCACGCGCTGCGCGGGCGGGCGCTGCCGGCGCCGGACCGCACGCGACCGCGGTCAGGTGCAGCGGGGCTCCCGCAGCGAGCGCCCACCGGAGCTGACCGGGGTCACCCGCGGAGGTGACCCCGGCCCGCCCTGCGGGCCCACAGGGCAGCAGCGCTGCGGTCAGCGAGCCTCGACGTGGCGGCCCGTGAGCCGGAGCAGCTCCGCGAGCGCGTCCCCTGACGGCGCCGCGGGGCCCGAGGTCGGCCACGAGCGCACGTGGGCGAGCGCTCGGTCCACGACGGCGGGGTCGAGCGCGGCGGCGGGGTCCGGCACGCCCGTGGCCACCGCGACGTCCCACGTGGCGCCGACCAGGTCGACGAGCACGCCGTCCGCCCCCGCCTCGGCGACCTCCTCGGCCTGCGCGGCCCCGTCGCCGACCACTGCGCCCGCTGCCTCCAGCGACCGCGTCCAGGCCTCGAGCAGCGTCACGAGGGCCCCGCGCCAGCTGGTGGCGGGGTCGGCGCCCAGCCCCCCGACGGCACCGGCGACGACGTCGGCCACCGTCAGCGCGCTGCCCGCTGTGGTCGACCAGGCGGCGGCGGGCAGGGGCGCGAGCACGGCGGCGAGCCCGCCGGCCGCCACGGGCAGCAGCTGGCGGGAGGTGGTGCCGCGCAGCGCGAGCAGCGCGAGCGCGTACGCCTCCTCGGCGTCCTCGGCCGCCGTGGTCACCTCGGCACCGCCGTCACGGCGGGTGGTCACGCCCCACTGCTCCCCCGCCGGCCGCAGGGCGACCAGCGCGCCACCGAGGTGCTCGCGCAGCTGCCCCTCCCGGGGCAGCCAGAGCACCTCGGCCGCGTCGACGCTGTCCAGGGCCCACTCCGTGGTGCCGTTGAAGCCGAGCACCTGGCCAGACGGCAGGTCGTGCGCCTCGATGGTCATGTCGGAGACGACGAAGACCACGTCGTCCATCTCGCGGTCGGGGATGACGAACCTGTCGCCCTTCGCGGGGCGCCACTGCAGGCCGGTGTCGCGCAGGGCTCGCGCCGTCGTCGTCGAGGTCACGACGGCGAGCCTGCCACGGGGCTCAGCCCTCGGAGACGCGGGCGCTGCGCGACTTCAGCTCGTCGATCATCTCCGAGGCGTGGGCCTTGCTGAGGTCGTCGGGGACCTGCTCGCCCGCCTCGGTGGCGAGGGTGCGCAGGTAGCTGAGCTGGGCACCGGTGGCGGGCTCGTCGCCGGTGGCCCAGGTCTCGGGGTCCTTGACGGCCGTGGGGTCCGCCTGGGAGCCGGTGCCGGCCTGGTCGGGCGCGGTCTGCGCAGGCGGTCGGGAGTCGTGGGAAGACGCGTTCTCGGTCATGTGTCCGAACCTAGGTGGCCGGGTCGCGGTCCGCTCGTCGACGTGGTCGGCTCGCTCCATGGCCCCTTCCTCACCGCGCCGCGTGCTCGTCACCGGCGCCACGGGCAACGTCGGCACCGCCCTGCTGCGGCGGCTCGCGCGCGAGGGCGTCGCCGTCTCCGGGGTGGCGCGGCGCACGCCCTCGCAGGCCCCGGCGCCCGAGCGCTCCCCCGGCGCGCCGGTGCGCTGGCACGGCATCGACCTCTCCGCGCCCTGGGCCGCCGGTGCGCTGCGCGAGGCCATGGACGGCGTGGACGCCGTCGTCCACCTCGCCTGGCGGATCCAGCCGTCCCACGACCGGGAGGCCATGCGCTCGGTCAACCTCGGCGGCACGCGCGCGGTGCTCGACGCCGCCCGCGAGGCCCGCGTGCCGCACCTCGTGCACGCCTCCTCCACCGGCGTCTACGCCCCCGTCCCGCAGGCCGAGGCGGCCGCGGGGCGCAAGCCCGTCGTCGACGAGAGCTGGCCGCGCACGGGCGTGCCGACCTCCGGCTACAGCCGCGACAAGGTGGACGCCGAAGACCTCCTCGACGCCTTCGAGGAGGCCGGCGAGGCGCCGGCGGTGGCCCGGGTGCGGCCCGGGCTGGTGCTGCAGCGCGAGGCCGGGTCGGAGATCGCCCGCTACTTCGGCGGGCCGCTGCTGCCCGCCGGCCTGCTGGGAGGAGCAGGACGACGACGCACGCGGGTCCTGCCCGTGCTGCCGCTGCCGGAGGCCTTCGTCGCGCCGGTGGTGCACGCCGACGACCTCGCCGACGGCCTGTGGCACCTGCTCGCCGCCGGTCCCGAGCGCGCGAGGGGTGCCTACAACGTCGCGGCGGACGACGCGCTCGGCCCCGACGACATCGCCGCCGGGCTCGGCGCGCGCCGCCGCGTCCCCGCGCCGGTGTCGCTGCTGCGCTCGGCCGCCGACGCCTCCTGGCGCGCCCGCCTGCAGCCCACCGACCCCGGCTGGGTGGACCTCGCCGCGGGCACGCCGCTGCTGGACTGCTCCCGGCTCAAGGCCCTCGGGTGGAGGCCGACGACGACGGCGAGGGCGGCCCTGGACGACCTCGTCGCCGGCATGCGCTCCGGCGACGGCGCCGGGACGCCCGCCCTCGCGCCGCGGGGTGCGCTGCGCGGGAGGGTCGCCGTCTGATGGCGGGGACGACGGAGCAGGTCGAGCGGCCCGGCGCCCAGCAGTGGGTGCCGGAGGGCGCCGACCACGTCGACGCGCTGCGCGCCGCCGCGCCCGCGTGCCGGGGGTGCGAGCTGTGGGAGCCCGCCACGCAGGTGGTGTTCTCCGCCGGGAACCCCCGCGCGAGCGTGGCGCTGGTCGGTGAGCAGCCGGGCGACTCCGAGGACCGGCGGGGCGTCCCCTTCGTCGGGCCGGCCGGGCAGCTGCTGCAGCGGGCGCTGGAGGAGGCCGGCCTGGCGCGCGACCAGGTCTACGTGACCAACGCGGTCAAGCACTTCCGGTTCACCCCCCGCGGCAACCGGCGCATCCACGCCACCCCGGAGGCCGCGCACATCACCGCGTGCAAGCCGTGGCTGGCCGAGGAGCTGCGCCTGGTGGACCCGCGCGTCGTCGTCCTGCTGGGGGCGACGGCCGCGAAGGCGCTGCTCGGGCCCGCGATCCGCATCGGCAAGGACCGCGGCCACCCCATCGAGCGCGAGACGACCCGGGGCACCAAGACGTTCTTCGTCACGACGCACCCCTCAGCGGTGCTGCGGACGCCCGAGGACGCCCGCGACGCCGCCTACGCCGCCCTCGTCGACGACCTGCGCGCCGTGGCCGGCCTGCTCAGCGCCTGAGCCTCACTCCAGCTCGCCCGCCTCCACGCGGGCCTCCAGGCGGTTGCCGGGCGGCGCGAGCGGGCAGGCCCACGCCGGGTCGTACGCGCACGAGGGGTTGTAGAGGAAGTTCAGGTCGAGGACGAGCCGCTGCTGGCCCTGCTCGTCGTCGTCCTGCTGACCGACGGCGCCGAGGTCGGCGCCCTTGACGGTGTCGAGCAGGTAGCGGCCGCCGCCGTACGAGCCCTGCCCGCTGGAGCCGTCCCGCACGGGCAGCCACACGCCGCCGCCGTAGCCGGACAGCCACCACAGGTCGAGCGGCCCCAGCGGCGTGGCGGCGCGGCCGAGGCGCGTGAACACCACCTCGCCGTCGGTGCCGGTGGTGACGCGCAGCTCGTGCTGCTGGTCGACGGCTCCGCCGGGGTCCGCCGCCTCGACGGCGGCCGTGAAGCGGAGCTCGGGGTCGTAGGGGGCCACGGGCAGGCCGGTCCGGCGGCGGGGGTCGTCCGGCAGCAGCGGGGAGTCGACGTGGGTGGCGTACAGCTCGTCCCGGGCGGTGCGCCACAGCTCGTGCGCCTCGCGCGGACCGCGACGGGCGGCGGTCTCGCGCACGTCGGCGTACAGCTGCGACACCCGCCGGCGGTAGTCGAGCAGGCTCAGCGATCCGGTTCCCACGCCGACCACTGTGGTGGCCGGACGTCCATGATCACGACCGGAGGGGCGGTCAGGAGGTGGGGGCGTCCTCCTCCGGGGGCAGCCACACGTGGCGCGCCAGCGGCACGCCGGCCTGGCGCAGCTGGTGGGCCAGGCCCACGCCGTCCGGGGCGCGCACCTCCGGGACGGCCGCGACCTGCCCGGAGCGCGCCGAGCCCGAGACGGGCACCGGCAGCACGTGGGAGAGCACCTGCTCCGCCGCCGTCAGCTGGCGGATGGCGACGGCGCGGACGTGCTGGGAGTGCTGGCGCGCGAACTCGCCGTAGATCTCCGGGTCGTGCTGGCCGTCGTCTCCCACCAGCAGCCACCGCACCTGGGGCAGCTCCTCGGCGAGGCGGCGCAGCGCCGCGCGCTTGTGCTCCTGGCCGCTGCGGAACCAGCCCGTGTTGGTGGGCCCCCAGTCGGTGAGCAGCAGCGGACCGGCCGGGTAGCCGTGGCGCAGCATGAAGCGGGTGATGGTGGGCGCGGCGTTCCAGGCCCCCGTCGACAGGTACAGCACCAGCGCACCGGGGTGCGCCTGGGCGGCCGACGTCAGCAGGTCCGCCATGCCCGGCACCGGGCTGCGCGCCTGCTCGTGCAGCACGAAGGTGTTCCACGCCGCGATGAAGGGGCGCGGCAGCGAGGTCACCATGACGGTGTCGTCGATGTCCGACACCACGCCGTCGCGCTGGTCCGCGCCGACCACGGTGACCCGCGCCGTGGACGGCGCACCGGTGCGCTCGTCGGCGTCCAGCTCGCCGGGGGGTGCGGTGGAGAAGGTGACGTCGTGGACGCCCGGCGGCAGGTCGGACGGCAGGCGGGCGTCGAGGTAGCCGCCGCGCTCGGAGACCAGGCGGTGCACCTGCTCCCCCACGGTCACCCACACCGCGACGCCCTCCACGGGCGCGGAGATGAACGCCCGCCACCCGCGCAGTGCCGTCAGCGCGCGCTCCTTGAGCTGGTCGCGGTCGTAGGGGCCCACCCAGTCGCGCAGGGCCACCGGGTCGTACGGGCCCTCCGGCACAGGCGTGCCCGCGTCGTCGTCGCCGTGCTCCGGGGGGCGGGTGGCCAGGACGCGTCCGAGCACGCGCACCCAGCCCTCGCCGCCGTAGGAGGCGTAGCCGAGCACGCGCGGCGTCCAGCCGCGGCGGCGCAGGTGCGCCGCGAGGAGCTTGTTCAGCCGGTCCTCGACGCGCGCTGCCGTGTGGCGCGTGCGCACGTGCCCCGCCCGGGGCTCGGAGCGGGCCTCCCGGGCGCGCACGCCCTCGGCTGGCGGGTCCTTCGGGAGTGCCGGGCTCACGGTCGGGGAGTCTGCCAGCCCCTGCGGTCCGCGGGCTCGTCGGCGGGACGCATCCGCGCCAGGCGCCGCCGCTGCGCGGCGAGGTACGGACGGGCGCGGCGCTGGCCCCCGCGGGCGCTGACGGCGGCGTCGAGGGCGTCCAGCGCCGCCCGCAGCGCTGCGGCGTCCGGGTGCCACCCGCGCCGCTCGCACTCGGCGTACCAGTCGGCGGGCGTGGTGTGGCCGCGCTGGCCGTTGCACCGCCTGCAGGCGGCCACCTCGTTCTCGGGCCAGCTCGGGCCGCCCTTGACGCGGGGAACGAGGTGGTCGGTGGTGGCCGGCACCAGCGCACCGAACTCCCGCCCGCACCACAGGCAGGTGCCGCCCTGGCGGGACACCGCGAGCGCGAGCCGCTCGGCGCGGGCCGGCTGGTGCCCCGGCTGGGCCGCTGCGCTCACCGGGCGCTCACCGGGCGCTCACCGGCTGTTCACCGGGCCTCCGTCGGACGGCGTCGGCGGGAGCGCCCCGCCCGGGTCGGTGGTCGCACGGGACGCCCCTACCCCGGTGGGCGCCCGCCACGCAGCGGCAGCGCGTGCAGGACGACGTCGTGCAGCGCGCCGTCCGCCGCGAGCGCGGTGAGGTAGGTGCAGGCGGGCTGGCGCCGCCGGTCGGTGGGCGAGCCGGGGTTGAGCAGCCGCAGGGAGCCGCCGCCGGGGCGCAGCGCGGTGCTGTCCCAGGGGATGTGGCTGTGGCCGAAGACGAGCACGTCGACGTCGGGGAAGGCCGCCGCGCAGCGCCGCTCGCGCCCGCCCGCCGGTCCGGTCTCGTGGACGACGGCGAGGCGCAGCCCCTCGACGTCGTCGCGGGCCACCTCGGGCAGCCGGGCCCGCAGCCCGGGACCGTCGTTGTTGCCGGCGACGCCCAGCAGCCGCGCGCCGGCGGCCGCGCAGCGCGCCTGGAGCTCGTCGAGGACGGCCTCGCCCACCCAGTCGCCGGCGTGCACCACCAGGTCGGCCTCGTCCACGGCGGCGAGCACCTGCGCCGGGAGGGCGCGGGCGCGCACGGGCACGTGGGTGTCGGCGAGCAGCAGCAGGCGGGTGGCCACCAGGCATCTTCCCGCCGGCGCCGGGACGGGGGCGCGTCCCCCGGTGCGGCAGGATGGACGCCCGTGACCGTCAGCCCGGGCAGACCCGCCAGCGCGCTCCTGCTGGAGAACATCCACCCCCTCGCCGTCGACGTCCTCGGCCGCGCCGGGGTCCCCGTGCAGCAGCGCCCCGGCGCCCTGTCCGAGTCCGAGCTGGTCGAGGCGCTGCCCGGCGTGAAGCTGCTGGGCATCCGCTCGACCACCCACGTCACGGAGGCCGTCCTGGACGCCGCACCGGACCTGGAGGCGATCGGCGCGTTCTGCATCGGCACCAACCAGATCGACCTCGAGGCCGCGGCCGCCCGCGGGGTGGCGGTCTTCAACGCGCCGTTCTCCAACACCCGGTCCGTGGTGGAGCTGGTGCTCGCCGAGGTCATCGCGCTGACCCGCCAGCTGACGGTGTTCGACAGCGCCCTGCACGCCGGGGTGTGGCAGAAGTCCGCCGCCGGCTCGCACGAGGTGCGCGGCCGCACGCTGGGGATCATCGGCTACGGCAACATCGGCAGCCAGCTGTCCGTGGTGGCAGAGGCCCTCGGCATGCGCGTGGTCTTCTACGACACCGCCGAGAAGCTCGCGATGGGCAACGCCGTGCGGATGTCGAGCATGGAGGAGGTGCTCGCTGTCGCCGACGCCGTCACGCTCCACGTGGACGGCCGCGCGGGCAACGGCGGGCTCTTCGGGGCCGAGCAGTTCGCCGCCATGAAGCCGGGAGCGGTCTTCCTCAACCTCTCCCGCGGCTTCGTCGTGGACCACGGCGCGCTGCGCGACCACCTGGTCTCGGGCCACCTGGCCGGGGCCGCCGTCGACGTCTTCGCCAACGAGCCCCGCCGCAACGGCGACCCGTTCGACTCCCGCCTGCGCGGACTGCCCAACACCATCCTCACCCCCCACGTGGGCGGCTCGACCGAGGAGGCGCAGGAGGACATCGGGCGGTTCGTGGCCGGCAAGCTGCGCGACTACGCCGCGCACGGCAGCACGTCGCTGGCGGTGAACCTGCCGCAGGTCATCACCGACGCCGGCCACGGCACGCGCCTCGGCCACCTGCACCAGAACGTGCCGGGGGTGCTCGCCACGGTGAACTCCGTGCTGGCGCGGCACGGCGTGAACATCGTGGGCCAGTCGCTCACCACGCGCGGGCAGATGGGCTACGTGGTGACCGACGTCGCGAGCTCGGTGGACCCGGCGGTCCTGGCCGAGCTGGAGGCCATGCCGGAGACGGTGCGCCTGCGCGTCCTGTCCTGACCCGGCCCCGGTCGGGGACGACGAGGGCCCCGGGCGCTGCTGCGCGCGGGGCCCTTCGTCGTCACCGGCTCGGGCGAGCCGGTGGAGGCACCAGCCGGAGGTCAGATGCGGACGCGGCGGGGGTTGGCCAGCGGCGTCCAGTCCGGGTGCTGCTCGGTCGCGGCCTCGTCGGTGCGGGTCTCGTCGGCCGGGGTGGTGGTGGCGGTGGTCGGTGCCATGTCGTGCCTCCTGGGAACGGGTGGTCCAGCGGCCTGGGCGGAAAGCTCGAGCAGCCGGCGGGTCTCGCCGGCTCCACGGTCGTTCCTGGTCCTGGCAAGCGCCTGGGCGGCAGCGGTTGTTCCCCTGTCGCCCGGCCGGTGAGGCCGAGGTGCTGACCAGGTCACCCATCGTCACCGTGATCGGCGCAGTCCGCCACCTCCCCCGCCGGTATCCGTCGCCCCGACAGGCCGGACGTGGCAGACGTCACAGCCCACCGGTGACCGCGCATCACTGAGCGTGACGGATCGACGACGCAGAGGGCCGCCACCTGCGGGACCCGACCGCGGCCACCCCTCAGGACGAGGGGGGACCAGGGCTGCTCTCCGGCTGACCGCGGCGCCGGTGCGGCGGGCCGTGCGCGCTGGGGCGACGATCGCAGGGCATGCTCTCGACGTGGCGCGATCGTCGGTCGGGGGCCCCGCCGGCGGGCCCCAGCAGGAGTCCGTGACCTCTCGCGGGGTCCTGCCCGGCGGCGGGCTGCGCTCCTGGCGCTCCCGGCTCGTGGCCGGGTCCGCGGCCGCCGCCCTGGGCCTGGGAGGCGCGCTGGGCGCTGCGGTCGGTGCCGCCGCACCCGCCGCGGCAGCAGCGGGTGCCAGCAGCCCGTCGAGCAGCCCGTCGAGCAGCTCGTCCAGCTCGTCCAGCGGTGCCGAGGGCGTCCGGGAGGAGGTCCTGACGGTGCCGGTGGGGGCCGAGCAGGGCGGCCAGCAGGTGTCCCTCGACGCGACGCTCTACGAGCCCGACGGCGCCAGCCGGGCCGCCCCGGTCCCGGCGGTGGTCCTCGCGCACGGCTTCGGCGGCTCCAAGGCCGACCTCGCCGCCCAGGGCCGCTCCCTGGCCCGGGCCGGGTACGCGGCGCTGGCGTACACGGCGCGCGGCTTCGGCGCCTCGGGCGGGTACGTGCACCTCGACGACCCCGACTACGAGGTGGCCGACGCGCGCGCCCTGGTCGACCTGCTCGCCGCGCGCCCCGAGGTGCAGCAGGACGGCCCCGGCGACCCGCGCGTCGGGGTGGCGGGCGCCTCCTACGGCGGCGCGGTGGGACTGCTGCTGGCGGGGACGGACCCACGCGTCGACGCCGTCGCCTCCGGCATCACGTGGTCGGACCTGTCCTCGGCGCTCGACCCGCAGGCCGCCCGGGGACAGGCGGGTGGCGTCTTCAAGGCGGGCTGGGCCTCGCAGCTGCTGACCAGCCTCACGGGCAGCGCCCTCGAGGGCGCCCGCACCGGCAGCCCGTCGGGAGCGGGCGCCGCCGGGGGGTCCGGGCTCGACGCCTCGACCGCGGCGTGCGGTCGCCTGGCGCCGGACCTGTGCCGCGGGTACCTGCAGGCCGCCGAGACCGGTGCGGTGCCGGACGCGCTGCGCGCGCAGCTGGCCCGCTCCTCGCCCGCCGCCGTGCTGCCCGACAGCCGCGCGGCCGTGCTGCTCGTGCAGGGTGAGGGCGACTCCCTCTTCGGCCTGGGCGACTCCCTGGCCAACGCCGAGGCCGCCCAGCGCTCCGGCGCCCCCGTGGCGGTGGCCTGGGTGGGCGGCGGCCACGACGGCGGCTTCGACGGCGCCGCCTTCGACGCCCGCGCCCGGACCTGGTTCGACGAGCACCTGCGGCGCGAGCCCGCGGCCGCGCCGACCGGGCCGTTCACCGTGGCCGTGCCGCAGCAGAGCCTCTTCGGAGGCCGCGGCGGTGGCGACGGAGGGGGCGCGTCGCCCGAGGAGCGCTCGCTCGACGCCGTCCCGCCGCTGGCGGGCACCGCGCAGCGGCTGGCGCTCGCGCCCGCCCCGCCGCAGGGGGCGCAGGGCGGCCAGAGCGGCCAGAGCGGCCAGCAGCTGGTGCTCTCGCCCGCCGGCGGGCGCCCCGCGGCCATGACGGCGCTGCCGGGCCTGGGTGATGTCGCCTCCCTGGTCGGGCTGGCCGCCGGCGGCGGCTTCAGCACCGCCGTGCTGCCCGGGCAGGCCGCCGTCTTCGAGACCGCGCCGCTGGACGCCCCGCTGACGCTGCTCGGCGCGTCCAGCGTGCAGCTGTCGGTCACCTCGAACACCGACGACGCCGTGCTCTTCGCCTCCCTGGCCGACGTCAGCCCGGACGGCAGCGCCGCGCTGCCCTCCGGGCTGGTCGCGCCGCTGCGCGTGGCCACGACGCCGGGTCGGCCGACCACCGTGGACGTGACCCTGCCGGCCGTGGTCCGCGACGTCGCCGCCGGGCACCGGCTGCGGCTGGTGGTGGCCACCACGGACTCCGCGTACGCCGTGCCGGCCGACCCGCGCGTCTACGGCGTCGCGCTGGCCGGGGGCGAGGGCGGGAGCGGCGGGCAGCTGTCGGTCGCCGCGGCGCCCGCCTCCGCCAGCGAGCGCCGGGGCAGCTCCGTGGACGTGCCCTGGGCGCACGTGCTCGCCCTGGCCGGCGTGGTGCTCGCGGTGCTCGCGCTGGCCGGCGTGGACGCGGTCCGCCGCCGTCGTCGTCCTGCGGTGGGCGCCGCGCACGACGCGGCCCCGCGGGAGCCGGGAGAGCACCGGGACGACGTGGTGCTGCGGGTCGAGGACCTGGAGAAGGTCTACGGGGACGGCTTCCGCGCCGTGGACGGGGTCTCCTTCACGGTGGGCCGCGGGCAGGTGGTGGGGCTGCTCGGGCCGAACGGCGCCGGCAAGACCACCACGCTGCGCATGCTCATGGGCCTGCTGCGGCCGACCGCCGGGTCGCTGGAGGTGCTGGGCCAGCGCGTGCGGCCCGGCTCGCCGGTGCTGACGCGGGTCGGGGCGCTGGTGGAGGGCCCCGGGTTCCTGCCGCACCTGTCGGGGATGGCCAACCTGCGGCTGTTCTGGGCCTCCACCGGGCGTCCCGCGCAGGACGCGCGCTTCGAGGAGGCGCTGGCGGTGGCCGGGCTCGGTGACGCCGTGCACCGGCGCGTGCGCGGCTACAGCCAGGGCATGCGCCAGCGGCTCGGCATCGCCCAGGCGATGCTCGGCTTCCCCGACCTGCTGGTGCTGGACGAGCCGACCAACGGCCTCGACCCGCCGCAGATCACCGCCATGCGCCAGGTGCTGCGCGACTACGCCGCCACCGGCCGCACGGTGCTCGTGTCCTCCCACCTGCTCTCGGAGGTGGAGGCCACGTGCAGCCACGCGGTGGTCATGGCGCGCGGGAAGGTGCTGGCGGCGGGCTCCGTGGCGGAGCTGGTGGCCGGGTCCGGCGAGGTGCTGGTGAACGTGGGCGAGGGGCAGGTGGACCGGGCGGTGGCGGTGCTGCGCGAGGTGCTCGAGCGCGACGACGACGGCGGGCGGGTGCTCGGCGTGCGCGACGGCGGCGTGCTCGTGGCGCCGGGGGCGTCGGGGACGGGCGGGCTGGTGGCCGCGCTGGTCGCCTCCGGCGTCCAGGTGGACCTCGTGGTGCCTCAGCGGCACCTGGAGGAGGTCTTCCTCGAGCTGGTGGCCGCGCCGTGAGCGGCTCGGCGGGCGCCGTCGTGCCCGACCGGGCGGCGGGGCGGGCCCTGCCGCTGCGGGTGGAGGTGGCCCGCCAGCTCTCGCGGCGCCGCACCCGCTGGGTGGGCGTGCTCGTGGTGGCGCTGCCGCTGCTGCTGGTCGGGGCGTTCGCGCTGGGCGGTGAGGACGACCCGGCCGACACCAGCACGTCCTTCGTGGACCTGGCGACCTCGAGCGCCGTCAACTTCGCGGTGTTCGCGCTGCTGGCGGCCTCGGGCTTCCTCTTCGTCGTCCTGGTGGCCCTCTTCGCGGGCGACACCGTGGCGGCCGAGGCCAGCTGGTCCTCGCTGCGGTACCTGCTGGCGGCGCCCGTGGGGCGGCGGCGGCTGCTGGCCGTCAAGGCGGTGGTGGCGGCCTCGTCGGCGACGCTGGGCATCGTCGCGTTCATCGCGGTGTGCCTGCTGGTCGGGACGGTCGCGTACGGGTGGGGGCCGCTGACCAGCCCGCTGGGCGACGCGCTCGGCGCCGGGGAGGCGCTCGGCCGGCTGGGGCTGGCGACCGCGTACGTCGTCGTCCAGCTGTCGTGGGTGGGGGCGCTGGCGTTCTGGCTGGGCACCCGCACGGACGCGCCGCTGGGTGCGGTGGGCGGGGCGGTGCTGGCCAACATCCTCTCGGCGATCCTCGCGTCCATCACGGCGCTCGGTGACCTGCGGGCGTGGCTGCCCACCTACGACGCGGGCGCGTGGACGGCGCTGCTGCAGCCGGCCGTGGTGTGGGACGACATGCTGCGCGGGCTGTCGACGGCGCTGCTGCTGACAGTGGTGTTCGGGGTGCTGGCGGTGGTCGGCTTCGAGCGCAAGGACGTCACCAGCTGACGCCCCTCGGGAGGGGGCTGCCGTTGCCCCGCGGATGGACGCGTGTTCTGCTGTGCGCGTGGCCATCGACGAAGGACGTCGGGCGAGCTCGCCGTCCGCCAGGACGGGGCGCTCGCTGGGACAGCGCGTGACGGGGCTGTGGCCCGTGCTGCGGCAGGTGACGGGGTCCGACAAGACCGCTCACGGTGCCGCGGTCCGCACCGCCCGCACCGACGCGATCACCGCCCGCACCGAGACCGCCGACCGCGTGGTCAAGAGCGTCTGCCCGTTCTGCGCCGTCGGCTGCGGCCAGGACGTGTACGTCAAGGACGAGAAGATCGTCCAGATCGAGGGCGACCCCGACTCCCCCATCAGCCGCGGGCGCCTGTGCCCCAAGGGCAGCGCCAGCAAGAGCCTCGTCACCTCCCCCACGCGCGTCACCACGGTGCGCTACCGGCGCCCGGGCGGCACCGACTGGGAGGACCTGCCCCTGGCCACGGCGATGGACATGATCGCCGACCGCGTCCTCGAGGCCCGCCGCAACGGCTGGCAGGAGCTCGACGACCGCGGCAGGAGGCTGCGCCGCACCCTGGGCTTCGCGAGCCTGGGCGGCGCGACGCTGGACAACGAAGAGAACTACCTCATGAAGAAGCTGTACACCGCCCTGGGCGCTGTGCAGATCGAGAACCAGGCCCGCATATGACACTCCTCCACGGTCCCCGGTCTGGGGACCTCGTTCGGGCGCGGAGGGGCCACCAACTTCCTCCAGGACCTCGTCAAGGCTGACTGCATCCTCATCCAGGGGAGCAACATGGCCGAGGCGCACCCGGTGGGCTTCCAGTGGGTGATGGAGGCCAAGCGGCGCGGCGCGAAGGTCATCCACGTCGACCCGCGGTTCACGCGGACGTCGGCCGTGGCGGACCTGCACGTGCCGCTGCGCGCGGGCACGGACATCGCCTTCCTCGGCGGGCTGGTCAACCACGTCCTGGCGAACGACGGCTACTTCCACGACTACGTGGTGGCGTACACCAACGCCGCGTCCATCGTGGGCGAGGACTACCGCGACACCGAGGACCCCTCGGAGGACGGCCTGTCCACCGACCCGACCGGGCTGTTCTCCGGCTGGGACGAGGAGTCGCGCAGCTACGACCCGTCGTCCTGGGCCTACGAGGGCGCGACCGACACCGCGGCCGCCGGAGACCGCAGCAGCTCGGTGGGCGACGGCGGCAACCAGGGCGGCGAGACG
This sequence comes from Streptomyces sp. NP160, assembly GCF_006335115.1. GTDB lineage: Bacteria > Actinomycetota > Actinomycetes > Actinomycetales > Quadrisphaeraceae > Quadrisphaera. The sequence goes on along the minus strand of NZ_VDMJ01000037.1, from coordinate 84,758 downwards.
CACAAGGCCACCGCCGGGGGCGACGCCTACGGCAGCGGGGGCGCCACCATCGGCTCCAAGCCGGAGCGCGACGAGACGCTGCAGCACCCGCGCACGGTGTTCCAGATCCTCAAGCGGCACTTCGCCCGCTACACCCCCGAGATGGTCGAGCGGATCTGCGGCACCCCGCAGGACGCCTTCCTCGAGGTCGCGCGGTCGCTGGTGGAGAACAGCGGCCGCGAGCGCACCACGGCCCTGGCGTACGCGGTGGGCTGGACGCACCACTCCCAGGGCGCGCAGTACATCCGCACCGCGGCCATCCTGCAGACGCTGCTGGGCAACATCGGGCGTCCGGGCGGCGGCATCCTCGCGCTGCGCGGGCACGCGAGCATCCAGGGCTCCACCGACATCCCCACGCTGTTCAACCTCTGGTCGGGCTACCTGCCCATGCCCAAGGCGGGGCAGGACGACGTCGACACCTACGTCGGCCCGTCCGAGGACCTGGCCGGGTTCTGGGGCAACATGCGCGACTACACGGTCAGCCTGCTGAAGTCGTGGTGGGGCGACGCCGCGCAGCCCGAGAACGACTTCGCCTTCGGGTACTTGCCGAAGATCTCCGGTGACCACGGCACGTACCGCACGGTCATGGACATGGTCGACGGCAAGGTCGACGGCTACTTCCTGCTGGGGCAGAACCCCGCCGTCGGCTCGGCCAACGCCCGGCTGCAGCGCCTGGGCATGGCCAACCTCAAGTGGCTCGTGGTCCGCGACCTGCAGATGATCGAGTCGGCCACGTTCTGGAAGGACGGGCCGGAGATCGAGACCGGCGAGCTGCGGACCGAGGACATCGGCACGGAGGTCTTCTTCCTGCCCGCGGCCAGCCACGTCGAGAAGGCGGGCACGTTCACGCAGACGCAGCGGCTGCTGCAGTGGCGCCACCAGGCGGTGGCCCCGCCGGGCGAGTCCCGCAGCGAGCTGTGGTTCTACTGGCACCTCGGGCGGATCCTGCGCGAGAAGCTCGCGGCCTCCACCGACGAGCGGGACCGGCCCCTGCTCGACCTCACGTGGGACTACCCGCTGCACGAGGACGAGTTCGGCCCCGCCTCGGACCCGCTGAGCGCGGAGCCGGACGGCGAGGCGGTGCTGCGGGAGATCAGCGGCACCGAGACGCACGACGGCGTGGACCGGGCCCTCTCCTCCTACATGGAGCTGAAGTCCGACGGGACCACCCGCTCCGGCTGCTGGATCTACTGCGGCGCCTACGCGGACGAGGTCAACCAGACCGCTCGTCGTCGTCCTGGTCGAGACCAGGACTGGGTGGCCGCGGAGTGGGGCTGGGCCTGGCCGATGAACCGCCGCCAGCTGTACAACCGCGCCTCGGCGGACCCGCAGGGCAAGCCCTGGAGCGAGCGCAAGGCGCTCATCTGGTGGGACGAGGACCAGCAGCGGTGGACCGGGCACGACGTGCCCGACTTCGAGGCGACCAAGCCGCCGTCCTACGTCCCGCCGGCGGGTTCGCGCGGTCCGGAGGCGATCGCCGGCCGCGACCCGTTCATCATGCAGGCCGACGGCAAGGCGTGGCTGTTCGCGCCGTCGGGCGTGGTCGACGGGCCGCTGCCCACGCACTACGAGGGCGCCGAGTCGCCGGTGGGCAACCCGCTGCACCCGAACCGCGTCTACAACCCGGCGCGCCGGGCCTTCCCGCGACCGGGGAACCGCGGGGTGCCGACGCGCTCGGACGTCTACCCGTTCGTCTTCACCACCTACCGGCTCACCGAGCACCACACGGCCGGCGGCATGAGCCGCACGCTGCCGTACCTCTCGGAGCTGCAGCCGGAGATGTTCATCGAGGTCTCCGCGGAGCTGGCGCGCGAGCGCGGGCTGGAGCACCAGGGGTGGGCGACCGTCGTCACGCCGCGCAGCGCCATCGAGGCGCGCGTCATGGTGACGCCGCGCGTCCGGCCGCTGCGGCTTCCCGGCGGCGGCGAGGACGGCAGCGAGGTGCAGGTGGTGCACCAGGTGGGCATCCCGTGGCACTGGGGACCCAACGGCATCAGCCGCGGCGACGCCGCGAACGAGCTGGTGGAGATCCTGCTGGACCCCAACACGCACATCCAGGACAAGGTCGGCGCGTGCGACGTCGTCCCCGGGCGGCGTCCGCGCGGTCCGGCCCTCGTCGAGTACGTCGCGGCGCGCCGCGCCGCGGCCGGTCTGCCGACCGACGACGACGTCCCCTCACCGTGCGGCGGAGCCGAGCTGGACGCTGACGCCTCCGAAGTCACAGACGGGCGGAACACCCCATGACGAGCACCACCCCCCGGCAGACCGGCGAGGGGTACGACCCGGCGTCGCACTCCGGCTACGGCGAGGACCACCCGCCGCGGATGGGGTTCTTCACCGACACCTCCGTGTGCATCGGCTGCAAGGCCTGCGAGGTGGCCTGCAAGGAGTGGAACGAGGTGCCCGCCACCGGCGAGATGGACCTCACGGGGTGGTCCTACGACAACTCCTCGATGCTCGGCGCGAGCACGTGGCGGCACGTCGCCTTCATCGAGCAGGCCGCCCCGGCGGCCACCGAGCCCCAGAACGCCAAGCCCGCGGTCTCGCTGGGGATGCCGAGCATCCGCCCCGAGGGCTTCCTGGAGCCGGAGGTGACGCGGCCCCCGCACGAGGCCGCCGGTGAGCAGGGCCCGTCGGGCTCCATCGAGGGCGTCCGCTGGCTCATGAGCTCCGACGTCTGCAAGCACTGCACCCACGCCGCCTGCCTGGACGTCTGCCCCACGGGTGCGCTGTTCCGCACGGAGTTCGGCACCGTCGTCGTCCAGGACGACGTCTGCAACGGCTGCGGCTACTGCGTCTCCGCGTGCCCCTACGGCGTGATCGGCAAGCGCGAGTCGACGGGGCGGGCCCACAAGTGCACGCTCTGCTACGACCGCATCGGCGCCGACAAGCAGCCCGCCTGCGCCACCGCCTGCCCGACGGAGTCGATCCAGTACGGGCCGCTCGACGAGCTGCGCGAGCGCGCCGACGCGCGGCTGGCGGAGCTGCAGGCCAAGGGCGAGCCGAAGGCGCAGCTGTACGGGCGCGACCCGGACGACGGCGTGGGCGGCGACGGCGCGTTCTTCCTGCTCCTGGACGACCCGGAGGTCTACGGCCTCCCGCCGGACCCGGTGGTGACGACCAAGCACCTGCCCTCCATGTGGCGGCACGCGGCCACGGCCGCCGGGGCCCTCTTCGGCGTGGTCGCGCTGTCCTTCCTGGGCCGCCGCCCGTGAGCCACCAGCAGACCGGACGGGCCGGCGAGCAGCTGCCCGGCCCGACCGAGCGGCCCAGCGAGCAGGGCGCGCCGCGCGCCACCTCGAAGGGCGTCGGCGACCGGCCGCGCCGCCGCCGGGGCGCGGAGAGCGTCGTCGTCCCCGACGCGGAGTTCGAGTCCTACTACGGCCGCCAGGTCATCCACACCCCGGTGTGGGAGGTCCCCCAGGTGCCGGGCTACCTGTACCTGGGGGGCATGAGCGGCGCGGCATCGGTGATGGGGGCCCTGGCCGACGCCACCGGCCGTCCCGCGCTGGCGAAGGTCGGGCGGCTTGCAGCCTCCGGCGGGTCGATCGTCTCGGTGGTCCTGCTCATCGACGACCTCGGTGTGCCCACCCGCTTCCTCAACATGCTGCGGGTGGTCAAGTGGACCTCGCCGCTGAGCGTGGGCTCGTGGATCCTCATGCCGTTCTCCACCGGGGCCGGGCTCGCCGCGGTGCACGAGCTGTCCGGCGTCGTGCTGCCGCTGGTGCGCCGCGTCGCCGGCGCACGGCTGGGCCACCTCGCGGAGGCGGTGCTGCCGGTGGCCGGCCGGGTGGGCGGCGTCGGCTCCGCCGTCTTCGGGCCGCCGCTGGCGACGTACACCGCCGTCCTCATCGCCGACACCGCCGTGCCGGCGTGGCACTCGGTGTACCCCGAGCTGCCGTTCGTCTTCGCCGCCTCCGGCGCCGCGAGCGCCGGGGGCATCGGCATGATCGCCGCCCCGGTGGAGGAGGCCGGCCCCGCCCGTCGGATGGGGGTGGCCGGTGCCGTCGCGGAGCTGGCGCTGAGCCACCGCATGGAGCACCGCATCGGGGTGATCGGCGAGGCCTACCGGGCCGGGCGGGCCGGGGTCCTGCTGCGGCTGAGCCGCATCGCCATGGCCGGCGGCGCCGCCGGGGCCCTGGCGGCCGACCTGCCGGTGTGGCCGAGGACGGCGAAGGCGCAGCGCGCCCGCCGCGTGGTGTCCGCGGTCGGCGGCGCGCTGCTCAACGCCGGTGCGGCGCTCACGCGCTTCGGGGTGTACGAGGCGGGGATGATCTCCGCCCGCGACCCGAAGTACACGGTGGTGCCGCAGCGCGAGCGCCTGGACGCCCGCCGGGAGGGCCGCGAGCCGGACCGGCACCTCGCGCCCGAGACGGCGCCCTGAAGTCGGCGCCCTGAAGTCGGGTGAGCGGGTAGTGACCATGAAATCCACGGGTAGGGACTGACGAGAACACCTGACCGTCCCTGAGCAGCTGTCACCACCCACCCACCACGGAGGTCTCCTGTGGCTCGCAACACCTTCTCTCGCTCCCTGCACGACGTCGGCCTGGCCGCCTGGTTCGGCGGGACCCTGGCCAACGCCGTCGCCCTCAACGCCGCCGCCGGCGAGGCCGACGAGAAGGACGCCGGCCGCGTCACCAACGCCGGCTGGAACCGGTGGACGCCGGTCAACGCCGTCGCCATCGGCGCGCACCTCGTCGGGTCCGTGGGCCAGCTGGCCGGCAACTCCAGCCGCCTGGCCGCGCAGCCGGGCGTCAAGACGATGTCGGCCGTGAAGACCGCGGTGACGGTGGCCGCCCTCGGCGCCACCGCGTACTCGCGGGCCCTGGGCAAGGTCGTCGACGCCGCGGGCGACCCGAAGGTCAAGGGCGGCACCAAGCCGTCCAAGCGGACCCCCGCCGAGGTGGTGGAGGCGCAGGGCAAGCTCGACCTCATGCAGTGGGTCATCCCCGCACTGACCGGCACCCTCGTCGTCATCAGCTCGTTCGCCGGGGAGCAGCAGCGCGCGTCAGAGGTGCTGCCCGGCGTCACCGGCGCCAACCGCCACTGACCCGCTCCCCCGCCGTGACCACGGACGTCCGGAGCACCGTCCGGCCGTGATCATGGACCTCCCGAGCAGGGAGGGGCGGCGCAGAGCCAGGTCCTCGTGGAGCGTCAGGTCGCCGAGGCCGGATCCGGCCTCGGCGACCTGGCGCTGCGACCGCGGCGTCAGCGGACGACGACGACGGCGCCGTCCGCCCGGCGCGGCACCAGCTCCCCCACCAGCGCCGACCCCGGCAGGGCGGCGGTGAGGTCGGCGGCCACGAGCAGCCCGCCGGAGGTCTGGGCGTCGGCGAGCAGCAGCAGCTCCTCGTCCGCGGTGCCGCCGGACGACAGGTGGGGCTGCACCCACGCGAGGTTGCGCCGCGACCCGCCCGGCACGTACCCCTGCGCCACCGAGGAGCGGACGCCGTCCAGGTACGGCACGGCCGCGGCGTCGACGACCGCTGTCACCCCGCTCGCGCGCGCCAGCTTGTACAGGTGCCCCAGCAGCCCGAACCCCGTGACGTCGGTGGCGGCGCGCGCCCCGGCGGCCAGCGCCGCGCGGGAGGCGTCGCGGTTGAGCGTGGTCATCGCGGCCACCGCCTCCTCGAACACCTCCCCGGTCGCCTTGTGCCGGTTGTTGAGCACGCCCAGCCCCAGCGGCTTGGTGAGCGTCAGCGGCTGGCCGGCCTCGCCGGCGTCGTTGCGCAGCAGGCGCGCCGGGTCGCCCAGCCCCGTGACGGCCATGCCGTACTTGGGCTCGGGGTCGTCCACCGAGTGCCCGCCCGCCACGAAGCAGCCCGCGACGCGCGCCACGTCCAGCCCGCCGCGCAGCACCTCCGCCGCCAGCTCCACCGGCAGCGGCGCGTCGCCCGTGCGGGGCCAGCACAGCAGGTTCAGCGCCACCAGGGGGTCCGCGCCCATCGCGTAGACGTCGGACAGGGCGTTGGTGGCGGCGATGCGGCCCCAGTCGTAGGCGTCGTCGACCACGGGGGTGAAGAAGTCGGTGGTCGAGACGACCGCCTTCCCGTCCCGCAGGACGACGACGGCCGCGTCGTCGCCGTCGTCGAGGCCCACGAGCAGCTCCGCGCCGTCGACGGCGGGACTGCCGGGCTGCCTGCCCACCAGACCGGCGACGGCGGCCTCCAGCTCTCCGGGCGGGATCTTGCAGGCGCACCCCCCGCCGTGGGCGTAGCTGGTCAGCCTGCGGGTGCTCTGGGCGGACGAGGCGGTGGCGGAGCTCACCCCGCACGGTAGGCACGGCGCCGTCCGCTTAGCCTGTCGGGACGGCCGCGACCCGCCTCGTGCGGGACCGGGGCCGGGGAGGCGTCTGCTCACCTGGTGGGAGTCGCGGCCTTCAAAGCCGACGAGACCGAGCACCTCGGTCTGGCGGGTTCGATCCCCGTCCGCCTCCGCTCCCCCGACGACCCCGGCGACCCCGGCGACCCGGAGGGCCCCGACGGGCGCGCCCGACCGGCGCGACCGTCGGCCTGCGCTCAGAGGCGGAACGCGGCCGCCGACGAGCGCAGCTGCTCCACCGTGGCGGTGAGCCTGTCGACGGTGGCCGTGACGCGCTCGGTGCTGCGCGCCCCGGCCTCGCCGGCGCTGGCCACGCCGTCCACCACCCCGGTGATCTCGTGGGTGCCGGCCGCGGCCTCGGCGGCGCTTCGCGCCATCTCCGAGGTGGTGGCGGTCTGCTCCTCCACGGCCGCGGCGATCGTCGCCTGGTGGCTGTCGATCGTGGCGATCACCTCGCTGATCTGCGCCATCGCCTCGCTGGCCGCGCGGCTGCCGGTCTGGATGGCGCCGACCTTGCCGGTGATGTCCTGCGTGGCCTCCGCGGTCTGGCGCGCCAGCTCCTTGACCTCCCCGGCCACCACCGCGAAGCCCTTGCCCAGCTCCCCGGCGCGGGCCGCCTCGATGGTGGCGTTCAGGGCCAGGAGGTTGGTCTGCTCGGCGATCGCGGTGATGGTCTTGACCACCGTGGCGATCGCCTCGCTCGCGCTGGTCAGCTCCGCCATGGAGGCGCTCGTGGCGTCGGCGGTCTCCACCGCGCGGCGGGAGACCTCGGCGGCCTGGACGGTCCCCTCGGCGATGGCCTGGATCGCACTACCCATCTCCGCGGCGCCGGCGGCCAGGGTGGTGACGTTGCCGGCCACCTCCCCGGCGGCGGTGCGCACGTGCTGGCCGCTGCTCACGGCGGCGGCGTTGGTGCGCGCCAGCTCCCCGGCCACCGCCGTGAGCTCGCGGCTGAGGTCGGCGACGGCGTCCGCGCCGGAGCGCAGCTCGCCGACGGTGGCGCGGGTGGCCCGGACGGCGGTCCGCAGCCCGTCGGCCACCTCGGTGAGCTCGTCACGGCCGTCGACCACCGGCTCGGCGGTCAGGTCGCCCGCGGCGAGGGCGGCGACGTCGGCGCGCAGCCGTCGCAGGGGGGTGGTGAGGCTGCGGGTGAGCACCACCAGCAGCAGCACCACCACGACCAGCGCCACGCCGAGCGCCGCGACGATGAGGGTGCGGGCCCTGGCGGCCTCGGACTGCGCGCTCGCCTGGGCCGCGGCGTCGCGGGCGTCGACGGAGTCCACGAGCTCCGCGGTCAGGTCCAGCACCTCGCCGTAGATCCCGAAGCCGGTGTCGAGCATCTCGGTCTCGGCGCCGGCGCGGTCCCCGGAGCGGTACAGGTCCACCGTGCGCTGCTCGCTGGTGAAGTAGGCCTGCCACCTGGCGGTGAGCTGGTCGTTCAGGGCCCGCTCCTCGGCGGTCATCGCTGCGGTGGGGGCCTGCGCCAGCAGCGCCTGCAGCGCCTCCTTGTCCGCGAGGAAGCCGGCGCGGTTGGCGGCGGTGTCCTCCAGGGCCGCCTCCACGCCGATCCGGTAGGTGTCGAAGGCGTAGGTGACCTGCCAGCCGGTGACATCGGCGTCGTAGTAGCGGACGTCCTGGACGTAGCGGACCACCGTGCTGACCTCGCGGGCGGTCTCGGCGGCGCGCTCCTGGCTGCGCAGCCCCACCAGACCCACGGCCCCGACGGCCACGAGCAGGGCCAGCACCACGCCCAGCGCCACCGTCAGCCTCGCTCCGACCCTCGCCCTGCGCACCGCTCCTGCCACCTCACGGCTCCCCTGCTCAGCGGCGCGCTCGCGCCGGCCCTGCTGCGGGACCGGCCGGTCCCTCAGAGGGCATCGGGCCGGGAGCGGGTCGCTTGAGGGGCCGGCACCTGCCGAGGGCGCCCCGATCCCGTGATCACCTGCCTGGCGGAGCCGTCAGGCGACCGGCGGCTGCCGCGGACCCGGCAGGTCGATGCGGCGCACCACGCCCACCATGCGCAGCGTGAAGCACAGCCCGGCCGCGACCACCGCCCAGACCGAGCCGACCCCGACCACGTCGGTGTGCGTCAGCTGGGCGGACAGGACGACGACGGTGGCGGCCAGCAGGGCCGGCACCGCGTACAGGCCCGAGCTGAGCACCTGGGGCGTGCGCCCGGTGAGCAGGTCGCGCAGGGTGCCACCGCCGATGGCCGTCAGGCCGCCGAGCAGCACCGACTGCACCGGCCCGAGGCCCGCCGCGAGCGCCGTGCCGGTGCCGGTGACGGCGAACAGGGACAGCCCGGCGGCGTCGAGCACGGTCAGCGCGCCGGCCACGCGCCGCCGCCCCATGCGGTACCCGAACAGGCAGACGAGCGCGCCGCCGGTGGCGGCGACGGCGAGGTAGCGCCAGTCCGAGAAGGTGGCCGGGGGGACCCTGCCGATGAGCAGGTCGCGCATGATGCCGCCGCCGAGGGCGGTGACGACGCCGAGGGTGACCACGCCGACCACGTCGAGGCGCGCGGTGCGCGAGGCGGTCAGCGCTCCGTCGACGGCGAAGGCGAGCACGCCGACGAGGTCGAGCACGAGCAGGAGCGTGGAGCCGGGCACCCGTCCATCGTCGGGCATCGGCCCCCTGGCAGCCGGTGGCGCCGGTGGCGCGTCGAGGTGGTGCGGCCGCCGGCCGGGGACGCGGTCCGCCGGGCTCTCAGGGCGCCGGGGGGAGGCCGCGCACCGGGCGCACCCGGTCCATCACGGCCACCAGCGCCCTCTGCAGCCACACCGGCGGGAGCGGTCGACGTCGGCCCGGAAGAGCAGCTCGTGGCGCAGCGCCGGCGCGTTGGTCTGGCGCCACCGGGCCCACCGCTCCACCTGGAAGCGGTGGCGGCTGCCCGGGGCGACGACCACCACCCCGCCGGCGGTGAGCAGGTGCACCCGGCAGTCGACCTCGACGGTGAGCTCCCCCTCGAGCACCTCGAAGGTCGCCGTCACCACCGGGTGCCAGTGGGTGGCGTCCTGCGCCATCCGCGCCGTCGTCCAGTGGACGACCTGCCGGGCCCCGCCCGTGGACTGCGACGTCTCGACGAACTCCGCGACGAAGGACCCGTCGCCGGTGCCCAGCACCTCGCCCGGCCGCGCGCCCCCGGGCGGACCCTGGTCCGAGGACTCGCGCCACGAAGCCCTCGTGCAGCCGGGGTGCGCCCGGGCGCGCCGGAGGGGCCGGGCCCGCGTGCTGCGGGTGCGGCGCAGCGCCGGGGTGCCTAGCGTTGCCGGGGGTCCACGGCAGGGCCGCCCCCGGACCCCCAGGAGCCTGCCGTGCCCGTCATGAGCTGTTCGTCATGAGCTGTTCGTCATGAGCGCCGCGCCGTGAGACGCGGGGGGCGCTCAGGCACCATCACGACCGGTCCGCCCCGGGGACGCCGCGGGGAGCTGCGGTGGCCACCGGCGCTGGCCCTCGTCCTGGCCGGGACGCTGTACGCGCTGCTGCCGCACCGCCTCCTCCTCGGTGAGCGCTGGCTGGTGCCCGCCCTCGAAGCGGTCCTCCTCGTCGCCATCGTCGCCGGCAACCCCGTCCGCCTGACGCGCCAGACGCGCACCTCGCGCAGCGCGGCCCTGGCGCTGACCACCCTGGTGGTGGTCACCAACCTGGTCGCCCTCGCCCGCTCCGTCCACGAGCTCGTCTCCGGCGGCTCCCACAGCGGTGGCAGCGAGCTCGCTGCAGCGCTGGCGATCTGGACCACCGGCGTGCTCGGGTTCGCCGTCCTCTACTGGGAGCTGGACCGCGGAGGCCCGGTCTCCCGCGCCACCCTCGGCCGTGCCGAGCTGCCGGGGGCCGACTGGCGCTTCTCCCAGGACGAGAACCTCCACACGGTGGTCGAGGTGGCGCGCGGCTCCAGCGAGGGGTCGGACTGGACCCCCCGCTTCGGCGACTACCTCTACCTCTCGCTGAGCGGCTCGAGCGCCTTCTCGCCCACCGACACCATGCCGCTCACGCACCCCGCGAAGGCGCTCATGGGCGTGGAGGCGACGGCGGCCCTCATGACGTCGCTGCTGGTGGTCTCCCACGCCGTCGGCCAGCTGGGCAGCTGAGCGGCCACCGGCGCGGTGGGGCGCGGACCGGTGGAGCGGGAGCGCGCGGACCGCGGGCGCTTCCTAGGGTGAGGTGGTGCCGCCCGGTCCCGACGTCCGCCGCCAGGTGCCGCGCACCGACGCGGTGCTCGACTCCCCCGCCCTCGCCGAGGCGCGGCAGCGCCTCGGCCGCTCGCTGGTGCGCGCCGCCGTCGGCCGCGCCCAGCAGCGCGTGCGGGACGGAGCCCTCGACCCGGACCTCGACGTCGTCGTCGCGGCCGTCCTGGCCGACCTGCCGCCCACCGCGTCCACGCTGCGACCGGTCATCAACGCCACCGGCGTGCTGCTGCACACCAACCTGGGCCGGGCGGCCCTGTCGCAGGCCGCGGTGCAGGCGGTGGTCGACGCCGCCGGCACCACCGACGTCGAGCTGGACCTCGCCACCGGGCGCCGCGCCCGCCGCGGCCGCGGCGCCACGGGCGCTCTGGCCGCCGCCGTCCCCGACGCCGAGGCCGTGCACGTGGTCAACAACGGAGCCGCCGCCCTGGTGCTCGCCGCCACGGCGCTGGCGGGGGGCGGGCTCGACCGCGACGTCGTCATGAGCCGCGGGGAGATGGTGGAGGTCGGCGACGGGTTCCGGCTGCACGAGCTGGTCGCCTCCACCGGGGCCCGGCTGCGCGAGGTCGGCACCACCAACCGCACCACCGCCGCTGACGTGGCGGCGGCGTTCGAGGCCGCCGAGCGCGAGGGCCGTCGCGTGGGCCTGGTGATGAAGGTGCACCCGTCGAACTTCCGCGTGGAGGGCTTCACCTCCGCGCCGAGCACCACCGACCTCGCCCGCGTCTGCGCCGCGGCTCCGGGGGGCCCGGTGCCGCTGCTCGTCGACACCGGCTCCGGGCTGCTCGCCCCGCGCCGCGACCTCCCCGACGAGCCCGACGCCGCCACCGCCCTGCGGGCCGGTGCGGACCTGGTCACCGCCAGCGGCGACAAGCTGCTCGGCGGCCCGCAGGCCGGGCTCGTCCTGGGACGCGCGGACCTCGTGGAGCGGCTGCGCCGCCACCCCCTGGCCCGTGCGCTGCGCGTGGACAAGCTCACGCTCGCCGCGCTGGAGGCCACGCTCACCGGCCCGCCTCCCCCGGTCCTCGCGGCGCTCGAGGCCGACGTCGACGGGCTGCGGGAGCGGGCGCGCCACTGCGCGGCGGTCATGCGGACGGCCGACCCCGAGCTCGACGTCCACGTGGTCGACAGCGAGGCCGTGGTCGGCGGGGGCGGGGCCCCCGGCGTCGTCCTGCCCTCGGTGGCCCTCAGCCTGCCGGCGGCGTTCGCCGAGCCGCTGCGCCACCCGCGCCGCGCCGTCCCCACCGAGCTCGGCCCGGTCGCCGCCCGGGACCCGGGGCCGGTGGGCGCGCCCGTGCTGACCCGTGTGGAGGGAGGGCGCTGCCTGCTCGACCTGCGCGCCGTCCCCCAGGACGACTGGGGGGCACTGCGCCTGGCCGTGCGGCTCGCCGCCCGCGCGGTGGCGGACCCCGGCGTCTTCGTCCGCCGGGACGCCTGAGTGCACGTCGTCGCCACCGCCGGGCACGTCGACCACGGCAAGTCCGCGCTGCTGCGCGCCCTGACGGGCACCGACCCCGACAGGCTCGCCGAGGAGCAGCGGCGCGGCATGACCACCGACCTCGGCTTCGTGCGGACCCGCCTGGACTTCGAGGACGGCCAGGACGACGTCGCGTTCGTCGACGTCCCCGGCCACGAGAGGTTCGTGCCGACCATGCTCGCCGGCGTCGGCCAGGTGCCCGCCGTGGTGCTCGTCGTGGCCGCCGACGGCGGGTGGATGCCCCAGACGGGCGAGCACGTCGACGCCCTCGCGGCGCTCGGCGTGCGCCGCGGCCTCCTGGTGCTCTCCCGCGCCGACCTCGCCGACCGCGCCCAGCGCGACCGCGTCCTGGCGCGGGCGGCCCGCGAGCTGGAGGGCACGGGCCTGGAGGGCCTGGTCCGGGTCGAGGCGAGCGCGGTCACCGGCGAGGGCCTGCCGGCGCTGCGCACCGCCCTGGCCCGCGTGCTGGCCGCCGCCCCCCGGCCCGACCCGACCGCACCCGTGCGCCTGTGGGTGGACCGCAGCTTCACCGTCCGCGGCGCGGGCACCGTGGTCACGGGCACGCTGGCCGCCGGCACCGTGACCGCGGGCGACGAGCTCGCCCTTCCCGACGGCACGCGAGTCAGAGTCCGCGGCCTGCAGACCCTCGACACCCCCGTCGCCGTCGCCGCGGGACCGGCGCGGGTGGCGCTGAACCTGCGCGGGGTGGCGGCCGGCGCCGTCCGCCGCGGCACCGCGCTGAGCACCCCGGGCACCACCACGACGACGACGAGCGCGGACGTCCGGCTGCTGCCCGTCCCCGGTAGGGGGGACGGGGACGGCGCCGGTGGCGAGGACCGCTGGCCCGAGCACCTCGTGCTGCACCTCGGGACCGCCACCGTGCCCGTGCGCGTCCGCCCCCTCGGAGGGCGGCACGCGCGGCTGTCGCTGGCGTCCCCGTTGCCGCTGCGCACCGGTGACCGCGGTCTGGTCCGCGACCCCGGCGGCCACCGGGTGCTGGCGGCGGCGCTGGTGCTGGACCCCGTGCCGCCGTCCCTGTCGCGCCGGGGCGCCGCGCGCGAGCGCGCGGCGGTGCTGGCCGGGCTCAGTGGGGCGTCGGCCGTGGGGGGCGACCCCGCCGGAGAGCTGGACCGCCGCGGGCAGGTGACCGGCTCGCAGCTGCACGCGCTGGGGCTGCGGCGCGAGGCCGTGGAGGCGCTGGCCGCCGCACCGGGCGTGCTCGCCGACGGGGACCACCTCCTCTCACCGGCCCTCGCGGACGCCCTCCGGGGACGGCTGGCCGGGGAGGTGGCCGCGCACCTGCGCGAGCACCCGCTGGAGCCCGGCCCGCCGGTGGAGGTGGTGCGGCGCCGGCTCGGGCTGGCCTCTGCGGGTCTGGTGGCGGCGCTGGTGAGGTCCCCGGCGACGGCGGGGACGCCGGTGGCGTCCGCGGGCGGGGCCCGTCCGCCGCTGGCAGTGAGGGAGGGGCGACTCGTGGCTGGCGGCGCTCCGGCCGGCCCGGCGCTGCCGCCCGCGGTGGAGAGGGCCGTGGCGCAGGTGCTGGCTGACCTGAGCCGCGAGCCGTACGCGGCGCCGGAGGCGCACCGGCTGCGCGACCTGGGGCTGGGGTCCCGTGAGCTGGCGGCCGCGGTGCGCGCGGGGGCGCTGGAGCGCGTGGCCGAGGGCGTCTACCTGGCGGCTGGTGCCGTGCAGGCGGCGCCTTCGGTGCTGGCGGCGCACCTCGAGGACGCGTCAGCGGTGTTCACCGCGAGCGAGGCGCGGCGGGCCCTGGCCACCACGCGCCGCGTCGTCGTCCCCCTGCTGGAGCTGCTGGACCGGCGCGGTGCCACGCGTCGGCACCCCGACGGAACGCGCGCCCTCATTCCCCCGCGGTGACGGGGCCCTGGGCTGACCAGGGGAAGTCGATCCAGCGGTCGGTGCGCTTCCACACGTACTCGCAGGCGACGATGGAGCGGGGCTTGTCGTAGATGACCGCGCTGCGGACCTCGCTGACGTGGCCGGCGCAGAAGTCGAGCACCATGCGCAGCGTCCGGCCGGAGTCGGCGACGTCGTCGACGACGAGCACGCGGCTGCCCGCGATGTCGACGGCCTGCAGGACCGGCGGCAGCACCACCGGGACGGGCAGGCGCTCGTCGACGCCGGTGTAGAACTCCACGTTCATCACGGCGGTGTTCTTCACCCCGAGGGCGTACGCGAGGGCACCGCCGGGGACGAGCCCGCCGCGGGCGATCGCGAGGACCACCTCGGGCTCGTAGCCGCTGTCGGCGACCTGCTGCGCCAGCTCGCGCACCGCCGTCCCGAACAGGTCCCAGGTCAGCACCTCGCGGGGGGCGTCGCTCGTCACGCCCGCCACCCTAGGGCCGGCCGGCGCGGTCCAGGGGGGACGGCCCCGGCTGGCAGTGGGGGCACCACCAGGTGCGGCGGCGGACGCCGGTGGCCGCGTCGTCGTCCTCGCCGAACGCCCGCGCCGCGCCGGGCACCTCGGCGACCACCTCGACCCGGGTGCCGCACCGCCGGCAGGGCTGGCCGGCCCGTCCGGCCACCCAGTGCTCCTGGCCGGGGCGGGTGTTGCCGGTGGTCACCTGGTAGCCGGTGACGCCGCTCGCCGAGGCGCGCAGCGCGCGGGCGGCGCGCACCACCAGGCGCCGCGCGCCGTCCTCACCCAGGTCTGCGACGGGCGTCCACGGGCTGCGCCCGGTCAGGAAGCACAGCTCGTTGGCCCACAGGTTGCCCAGGCCGGCGACGAGCCGCTGGTCGAGCAGGGCCGCGGCGAGCGGGCGCGCCGGGTCCGACAGCAGGCGGGCCGCGGCGGCGGGCACGTCGAGCGCGGGGTCGAGCAGGTCCGGGCCCAGGTGGCCGGTGGCGCGGTCCTCGTCGGCGGTGCGCAGCAGCTCCACCACCGGCATGCGCAGGCCCGCGGCGGTGCGCTGCTCGTCGGTGACCAGCAGCACGCGCACGTCGGGCACCAGGCGGGAGGGCAGCCGCCTGCCGGGGCCGAGCAGCGCCCACTCCCCGTCCATGAGCAGGTGCGTGTGGAGGGTGAGCGCCTCGCCGGCGAGGTCGAGGCGGGTCAGGAGGTGCTTGCCGTGGGTGGCGATGCCGAGCACGCGGGCGCCGGCGAGGTCGGCGGTGGCGTGCGCGGGCACGTTGAGCCGGCCATGGACGAGGGTGCGGCCCTCGAGCAGCGGGCGCATGCGCTGCGCGAGCCGCGCGACGGTGTCTCCCTCGGGCACCGCCCGATCCTCACCCCCCGCGCCCCTGCCGGCGAGGCGGCGTCAGCTGCGGGGTGCGGGCTCGGAGAGGCGGACGGCGGCCACGCAGGAGGTGGCGCCGGCCTCCCCCGCCAGGCGCAGCGCCTCCAGCACCAGCGACGGCTCGTGCTCCGCCGCGCGGCGGGCTGCGCGCGCCCGCGCCACCTCGGCCAGGCGCGCCGCGGGCTGCGGCGCGCCGTGCAGCAGCACGACCGCCACGAGCGCCACCAGCGAGCCCGCCGCGGCCAGCCCCGCGCCCACCACCATCGTGGCGCGCAGCCCGAACCCCGCGGCCAGCACCTGGGCGCCGGCGGCGGCGCCGAGGGCGTTGGCGGCGTTGAAGGCGGCCTGGTTGAACGCCGAGGCCATGAGGCCGGAACCCGGCGCCACGGAGATGGTGCGGTTCATCAGGGCCGGGCCCACGAAGAACGCCAGGACGGCGAAGACGACCAGCGCCACCAGCGCGCCGGCCTTCGAGCCCGACAGCGCCAGGAGCAGCAGGCACGCCGCGCCCAGGCCCAGCAGCCCGAGCACCACCGAGCCCTCGGGGAACCTGTCGGCGGTGCGCCCGCCCAGCAGGGTCCCGGCGACCGTGCCCAGCCCGTAGACCACGAGCACCCACGCCACCGCGCCCGCGGAGAAGCCGGCGACGTCGGTGAGGATCGGGGCGACGTAGCTGTAGACGGCGAACAGCCCGCCGGTGCCGATGGCCGTGGCCGCCAGCGTCAGCAGCACCTGCGGGCGGACCAGGTCCGCCATCTCGCGGCGCAGGGGCGTGGCGGTGTCGCGGCGCAGCGGCACCCAGCGCAGCACCGCGAGGGCGGTGGCCACGCCGAGCAGGCCGATGGCGGCGAAGGCCCAGCGCCACCCCAGCTGCTGGCCGAGCAGCGTGCCGACGGGCACGCCGAGCACCTGCGCCACCGTGAGGCCGGTGAAGACGCGGCTGATGGCGCTGGCCGCCTTCCCGGGCGGCGCGAGCCGGCTCGCCACGACGGCGGCCACGCCGAAGAAGGACCCGTGCGAGAGGCCCGTGACGAAGCGGCCCACGAGCAGGCCGTCGTACCCGGGCGCCAGCGCGGTCACCGCGTGCCCGAGCACGAACAGGGCCATGAGGCCGGTGAGCACCCGCTGGTGGGGGAAGCGCGTGGACAGGGCGGTGAGCGTGGGGGCGCCGACGACGACGCCGAGGGCGTACGCGGAGATGGCGTAGCCGACCGCCGGCACGGACACGCGCAGGTCGGCGGCGATCTCGGGCAGCAGACCCATCATGAGGAACTCGGTGGAGCCGATGGCGAAGGCGCCGATCGCCAGCGCGAGCAGCGCCGGTCCGGGCCGGGCGGCAGCGCTGCCCGCGAGCGTGGAGCCCCCCTCGGAGGTGCTGGGGGCGTGCTGGGGTGCGTCCACGGGGTGCGCGGCCTCCGGTCTGGCGTGCGGGTGGGCGGGGCGGTCTCGGGTCGGCTGCGCTGTCGTCCCACGAGCATCCTCCCAGCCCTAGGGTGGCGCCGTGGCCATCCACGCCGAAGCGGCCGACTCGGCGGCGCTCATCGCGCTGAGCCGTCACAGCTACGTCCGCCTGACGACGTTCCGCCGCACCGGCGTACCGGTGCCCACCCCGGTGTGGGTGGTGGCGGACAGGTCCGCGCTCGGCGGCCGCGACGGCGACCTGCTGGTCATCACCGGCGCCCAGGCCGGCAAGGTCAAGAGGCTGCGGCACAACGGCCGGGTGCTGCTCGTCCCGTGCGACCGCCGCGGGAGGGCCGACCCCGCGGCCACCGAGCTGGAGGCGCTCGCCGAGGTGGTGGTCGACCCGGCCGTGGTCCGCCGGCTGCGCCTGCTCGTGCAGATCAAGCACCCGCTGCTGGGCCGGCTGCTGCTCGGCGGCCAGCGCGCCGGCGCTGCGGCGGCGCGCAGGCGCGGGAAGACGCCGCCGGAGCAGGTGGCCCTGCGCATCCACCCGCTGCAGCCCGCCGCGTAGCCGCGCGGCGGCCGGGGACCGGCCGCGCCCGTCGTCGTCCTCGCGCCGCCCCGGGGTGCGTGATCGCCGGAGCAGGCGCAGCGTGGGCGGACGTGGACACCCGCACACTGGGACGCACCGGCGTCCAGGTCAGCCCCCTCTGCCTCGGCGCCATGATGTTCGGCGCGTGGGGCAACCCCGACCACGACGAGTCGGTCCGGATCATCCACCGCGCGCTCGACGCCGGCGTGAACTTCGTCGACACGGCCGACGTGTACGCGCAGGGCGAGAGCGAGGAGATCGTCGGCAGGGCCCTGCAGGGGCGGCGCGACGAGGTGGTGCTCGCCACCAAGGCCCACGGCCAGATGGGCGAGGGCGTGAACCGCCAGGGCAACTCGCGGCGCTGGCTGGTCAGGGAGGTCGAGGACAGCCTGCGGCGGCTCCAGACCGACTGGATCGACCTCTACCAGGTCCACCGCCCCGACCCGACCGTGGACACCGAGGAGACCCTGTCGGCGCTGACGGACCTGCAGCGCGCCGGGAAGATCCGGTACTTCGGCTCCTCGACGTTCCCCGCCCACGAGGTGGTCGAGGGCCAGTGGGTCGCGAAGGAGCGCGGGCTGTCGCGCTACGTCACCGAGCAGCCGCCGTACTCGATCCTCGTGCGCGGGGTCGAGCGCGACCTGCTGCCCGTGGCGCAGCGGTACGGCATGGGCGTGCTGCCGTGGAGCCCGCTGGCCGGCGGCTGGCTCACCGGGCGCTACCGCAAGGGCATGGACGCGAGCAGCGCCCCGGTCTCCAGCCGCGCCCAGCGCATCCCCGCGCGCTTCGACCTGTCCCTGCCGGACAACCAGCGCAAGCTCGAGGCCGCCGACGCCCTCGCCGTGCTCGCCGAGGAGGCCGGCCTGTCGCTGGTGCACCTGGCGCTGGCGTTCGTGCTGCGCCACCCGGCCGTGACCAGCCCGATCATCGGGCCGCGGACCATGGAGCAGCTGGAGAGCCAGCTCGGCGCCGTCGACGTGGTGCTCACCGACGACGTGCTGGACAGGATCGACGAGATCGTGCCCCCGGGCACGACGCTCGCCGCCGCCGACGCCGGCTACGCCCCGCCGTCCCTCACCGACGCCTCGCTGCGCCGCCGCTGACCCCCATCCCCCTCCGACGATCGAGGAAGTCGTGCCCGTGACGACCACCGACCCCACCGCCCAGCGCGCCCCCCGGCGCCTGCGCGACCTGTCCGTCTCACCCCTCGGCCTCGGCTGCATGGGGATGAGCGAGTTCTACGGCTCTGCCGACGCCCGCGACGACGAGGAGTCGGTGCGCACCGTCCACCGCGCCCTCGACCTGGGCATCACGCTGCTCGACACCGCCGACATGTACGGCCCCTTCACCAACGAGCGGCTGGTCGGGCGGGCCATCGGCTCGCGCCGCGAGGAGGTGGTGCTCGCCACGAAGTTCGGCAACGAGCGGCGCGGAGACGGCACCCGGCGCGTCAACGGCCGACCCGAGTACGTGCGCGCCGCCTGCGACGCGTCGCTGGAGCGGCTCGGGGTCGACCACATCGACCTCTACTACCAGCACCGGGTCGACACGACCGTGCCGGTGGAGGAGACGTGGGGCGCCATGAGCGAGCTGGTGACGGCCGGCAAGGTGCGCTTCCTCGGCATCTCCGAGGCCGCGCCGGAGACCGTCCGGCGCGCTGACGCCGTCCACCCGGTCACGGCGCTCCAGACGGAGTGGAGCCTGTGGACGCGCGACGTGGAGTCCGACGGGGTGCTCGACACCGTGCGGGAGCTGGGGATCGGCTTCGTGCCGTACGCCCCGCTGGGCCGCGGGTTCCTCACCGGGGCGATCACGTCCCCGGACGACTTCCGCCGGAACAACCCCCGCTTCCAGGGCGAGGCCTTCGCCGAGAACCTGCGCATGGTCGACCGGGTGCGCGCCATCGCCGACGAGAAGGGCTGCACGCCGGCGCAGCTGGCGCTGGCGTGGGTCCTCGCCCAGGGCCCCGACGTCGTCCCGATCCCCGGCACCACGAAGGTGTCGCGCCTGGAGGAGAACGTCGGGGCGCTGGACGTCCACCTGACCGCGGACGACCTGGCTCGCCTGGACGAGGCGGCGCCGGCCGGCGCCACCGCCGGCGAGCGCTACCCCGACATGAGCAGCGTCCGCCGCTGACCCGCCGCGCCCCCGACCGTGATCATGGGCGTCCGCCACCCCGGGCAGGGTGGCGGACGCCCATGATCACGAGGGGTCAGCGCCCGATGACGCCGTGCGGGTCGAGCACGTACTTCTTGGCCGCGCCCTTGTCGAAGTCGGCGTAGCCCTGCGGGGCCTCGTCCAGGCCGATCGGGGTGGCGTTGACGGCCTTCGCGATCTGCACCCTGTCGTGCAGGATCGCCATCATGAGACCGCGGTGGTACTTCATCACCGGGCACTGGCCGGTGGTGAAGCTCAGCGACTTCGCCCACCCCGTGCCCAGGTCGAGCGAGAGCGCGCCGCGCTTGGCGGCCTCGTCCACGCCGCCCGGGTCACCGGTGACGTACAGGCCAGGGATGCCGAGCGCGCCGCCCGCCGTCGTCAGCTCCATGAGGGAGTTGAGCACGGTGGCGGGGGCCTCGGAGCCGGAGCCGGAGCCGTGCCCGCGGGCCTCGAAGCCCACGGCGTCCACGCCGCAGTCGACCTCCGGCACGCCGAGGATCTGCTCGACCTGGTCCTTGGGGTCGCCCTTGGAGACGTCGACGGTCTCGCAGCCGAAGCTGCGGGCCTGCGCCAGGCGGTCCTCGTTGAGGTCGCCGACGATGACGACGGCGGCGCCGAGCAGCTGCGCGCCGGCCGCCGCGGCCAGGCCCACCGGGCCGGCGCCGGCGATGTACACGGTGCTCCCCACGCCCACGCCGGCGGTGACGCAGCCGTGGAAGCCGGTGGGGAAGATGTCGGACAGCATCGTCAGGTCGAGGATCTTCTCCATCGCCTGGTCCCTGTCGGGGAACTTCAGCAGGTTCCAGTCGGCGTAGGGCACGAGCACGTACTCGGCCTGGCCGCCCACCCAGCCGCCCATGTCGACGTACCCGTAGGCCGAGCCCGGGCGGTCGGGGTTGACGTTGAGGCAGATGCCGGTCTTGCGCTCCTTGCAGTTGCGGCAGCGGCCGCACGCGATGTTGAAGGGCACCGACACGAGGTCGCCCTCCTTGATGAACTCCACGTCCGGCCCGACCTCGACCACCTCGCCGGTGATCTCGTGGCCCAGCACCAGGCCCTCCGGCGCCGTGGTGCGGCCGCGGACCATGTGCTGGTCGGAGCCGCAGATGTTGGTGGAGACGGTCTTGAGGACGACGCCGTGCCGCACCGGGCGGCCCACGTTGGCCGGGTTGACGCCCGGTCCGTCCTTGAGCTCGAACGTGGGGTAGTCGATGTCGATGACGTCCACGCCGTGGCCGTTGTAGGCCACCGCCCGGTTGCTGCTCATGCGCGCACCTCCCGTGGGCGGGCAGCGGCGTCACCGACGACGTCGCTGTCCCGGTGGTACCGACCGTAGGCAGCCGATCACCGGCCGGCAACCCGTCCCCCGTCCGGCCACGTGTGAACCGCCGCGAGCTGGGCATCGGGGGGCCATGGCTGAGGAGCAGACCCTCCGCAAGGGCGACGACGTCGAGTGGTCGTCGCACGGCAACACCGTCGAGGGCACGGTCGAGAAGAAGATCACCGAGGACACGGAGGCCGGCGGCCGCAAGGTCAAGGCCGACAAGGACGACCCCCAGTACCTCGTCAAGAGCGACAAGACCGGCAAGGAGGCCGTCCACAAGCCGGACGCCCTCGACAAGGCCTGAGCGGCACCCCCGTGGTCACGAAGGGGGAGCGAGGGGGGCGGTGACGGCCGTGAGGTGGACCCGGGCGCCCGGCTGGGGCGAGCCCGAGCGCACCGCGAGCGACCAGCCGCCGCGCCCGCCGCCCAGCGGCTCCACGCACAGGGCCGCGCGGGAGCCGAGCAGCAGCGCCGAGCCCCAGCGGGCGCGCACCTCGACGGCGGGACCGAGCTGCGGCTCCACCTGGCCGAGGGCGCGCGCCAGGGTCCACATCCCGTGCGCGATGGCGCCGCGGAAGCCGGACGCCCTCGCCGCCAGCGCCGACAGGTGGATCGGGTTCACGTCGCCGCTCACCGCTGCGTAGCGGCGGCCCGCGCCGGTGGGGACGAGCCACCGAGCCGCCGTGCGGGAGGCCGGACCGGGCAGCTCGAGCGGTGGGCGCCGCTCGGACGCCGCGGCAGCGCCGGGACCGGCGCTCGCGTCGCGGGCGAGGTAGCCGCTGGTGCCCTCCCACACCACCTCGCTGCCGCTGGTCAGCACGGACTCCAGCTCGACCACGGCCCCCTTGGTGTGGGGCAGCGGCCTGCGCGCGGTGACGCGCACGTCGACCCGCTCCCCGGGGGCGAGAGCGCGGTGCTGGCGCACCAGCTGGGTCACGTGCACGAGGCCGGGCAGCGGCAGGGGGAAGGCGTCGGCGGAGAGCAGCTCCAGCTGCGCCGCGAAGGCCAGCAGGTGCGGTCCCAGCACGGGCAGCACCGGGCGCAGCGGCACCCCGGTGGCCCGGGCCAGCGCGGCCGCCCGGTCAGCGCTGACGCTGACGCCGGTGTGCACGAGCGCGGAGCCCGGGCCGCTCGGCAGCACCAGCGGCTCACCCGCGGCGGCGGCGGCGCGCACCGCGGCGCCCTTGCGCCGTGCGGACAGCACCGCCCGCGCGTACACGGGGGTCAGGGACCGGCCGCTCACGCGCCCACCAGCGCCTGGCCGCAGACCCTGACCACCTGACCGGTGACGCCCGCGCTGGCGGGCTCGGCCAGCCAGGCCACGGTCTCGGCGACGTCCACGGGCAGCCCGCCCTGCTGCAGGCTGGCCGTGCGCCGTCCCAGCTGGCGCAGCACCGGCGGGATCCTGGCGGTCATCTCGGTCTCGACGAAGCCCGGCGCCACCGCGTTGGCCGTCGCTCCGACCTCCGCCAGGCGCGGCGCGAGCGCCCGCACCATGCCGGCGACGCCCGCCTTGGACGCCGCGTAGTTGGCCTGGCCGCGGTTGCCCGCCAGCCCGGACGTGGAGGAGACGCCCACCACGCGCGCGCCCGCACCGAGCAGCCCGGCGTCCAGGAGCGCACCGGTCAGGCGCAGCGGTGCCGCGAGGTTCACCGCCAGCACGGCCTCCCACCGGGCGGCGTCGAGGTTGACCAGCAGCCGGTCGCGGGTGATGCCGGCGTTGTGGACGACGACGAGCCGGTCGCCCGCGGGCCCGTCCAGCACCCGACGCAGGTGCTCCACCAGGCGCGTCGGCGCGTCGGCGGCGGTCACGTCGAGCGCGAGCGCCTGCCCGGCCACGCCGTTGGCGGTGCGGGCCAGGTCGCCGCTGGCGGCGGGCACGTCCACGGCGACCACGCGGGCGCCCTGACGGGCGAGCACCTGCGCCGTGGCCCGTCCGATGCCGCGGGCGGCCCCGGTGACGACGGCGACGGCGCCGTCCAGCGGTCGCTCGGAGGCGGTGCCCCCGTCGTCGTCGCCAGCGGTGCCGGGCGCGACCTCGACGACCTGCCCGTCGACGAAGGCCGACCGCGCCGAGGCGAGGAAGGCCAGCGGCCCGGCCAGGTCGCCGGCCCCGGCACCGGGGGCCAGGCGCAGGAGGTTGGCGGTGGCCCCGGCGCGCAGCTCCTTGCCCACCGTGCGCGTGATGCCCTCCAGGCCCTGCTGGACGGCCGCGGTCTCGACGGCGGCGGCACCCCCACCGGCGGCCGGGGTGCGTCCGACGAGCAGCACCCGGGCGCTCGGCCCCAGCCGCCGCACGGCGGGCCCGAGGGCCAGGCCGAGCGCGGCGAGGTCGGCGGTGCTGGTCGCGCCGGTGGCGTCGACCACCACGGCGCCCAGGCGCTCGCCGTCGGGCACGGCGGACAGCTCCAGCGCCACGTCGGCACCCGCGCGGGCCAGGACCGAGGCGAGCGCGCCGCCGGCCTCGCGCGTGCGGAACGCGGACAACCCGGTGCCGAGGGTGAGCACGAGCGCGGGACCGGGCAGCAGCGGAGCTCCGGCCTCGAAGCGGCGCAGCACCGCGGGGCGCGGCAGCCCTGCCCGGCGGGCGAGCGCCGCACCGGGGGCGGTGCGCACCAGCTCGGCGTACAGGTCGCGGGGCTGTGCCGGGCGCGCCATCACGCCGCCTCCAGCGCCATGACCACGCCCTGCCCGCCGGCGGCGCACACGGAGATGAGCGCGCGGGGCCTGTGCTGGTGGGGCGCTGCGCCGTCGCCGGTGCCGCGCGAGACCGAGAGCTGGTGCAGCTGCTTGGCGGCCGTGGCGAGCACGCGCCCGCCGGTCGCGGCGAACGGGTGGCCGGTGGCCAGGGAGGAGCCGACGGGGTTCAGGCGGGTCCTGTCGACGGCGCCGAGGGCGGGCCGGCCGAGCCGCTGCTGGCAGAACTCCTCGGACTCCCACGCGGCCAGGGTGGCGAGCACGGTGGAGGCGAAGGCCTCGTGGACCTCCAGGACGTCGGCGTCCTGCAGCGTCCACCCGATCCGGTCCAGCAGGCGCGGCATGGCGTAGACGGGGGCGGTGAGCAGCCCGTCGGTGCCGGTGACGAAGTCCACCGCGGCCGACTCCGCGTCCACCACCCGCGCCAGCACGGGCAGCGAGTGCTGCTCGGCCCACTCGCGGGTGGCCAGCAGGACGACGGCGGCGCCGTCGGTCAGCGGCGTGGAGTTGCCGGCGGTCATGGTGGCGGCGCCGGTCTGGTCCGCGGGCAGGTCGCGGCCGAACGCGGGCTGCAGCGCGGCGAGCGCCTCCACGCTGGTGGAGGGCCGCAGCACGTCGTCGCGGCGCAGCCCCAGGCAGCTGGTGACGAGGTCGTCGAAGAAGCCCTCGTCCCAGGCCCTGGCGAGGGCGTGGTGGCTGCGGGCGGCCAGCCCGTCCTGCGCGGCGCGGCTGACGCCCCAGGCGGCGGCGGTCAGCGCCGCGTGCTCCCCCATCGACAGCCCGGTGCGCGGCTCGGCGTTGCGCGGGGCCTCGATGCGCACGGCTCCGGGGCGCAGGCCGGCGAGCGCCCTGAGGCGCTGCGGCACCGAGCGCGCGGAGCGGGTGGCGAGGAGGGTGCGGCGCAGGTCGTCGCTGACGGCGAGAGGGGCGTCGCTGGCGGAGTCGGCGCCTCCGGCGACACCCGCGTCGATCTGGCCGACGCGGATGGCGTTGGCCACGATGACCGCCGCCTCCAGGCCGGTGGCGCACGCCATCGACAGGTCCGTGGTGGGCGTGGTGGGCGCCAGCGCGCTGGACAGCAGCGCCTCGCGGGTGAGGTTGAGGTCGGTGCTGTGGCGCAGCACGGAGCCGGCGACGACCGCGCCGAGGCGCTCCCCCGCCAGGCCGGTGCGGGCGGTGAGGCCGTCCAGCGCGGCGGCGAGGAGGTCCTGGCTGGAGGCGCGCGCGTAGGCGCGCCCGGCCCGGGAGAAGGGGGTGCGGTCCGCGGCGACGACGACGGCGTCGCGCAGTCCCGTCGGCGGGGCCGCGGAGGCGGAGGAGGGAGCGGTGGAGGTGGCCACCCGCCGACGGTACCGGCAGCCGTGGTCTATCCGGTACTGGAGGTAGCGGGTACTGCGGGTACCGGGTTACGCTCGCACCGTGACACCCGCTGCGACGACGCCGCTGCCGACGGCTGCTGCGCCCGCGGACGGGCGCAGCACCCGCTGGGAGGCCCACCGCCGGGCCCGCCGCGAGGAGCTCGTGCAGGCGGCGCTGCGGGCCATCACCCAGCACGGCCCCGGCGTGGGGGTCGACGAGATCGCCGCCGCCGCCGGCACCAGCAAGACCGCGCTGTACCGGCACTTCGCCGACAAGGAGCAGCTCTACCTCGCCGTCGCCGACCGCGTGAGCCGGCGCATCCTGCGCGACCTGGTGGCCGCGGCCGCCCAGCACGACCGCCCCCGCGCCGCCCTCGGCGCCGTCATCGCCACCTACCTGCGCCTGGTCGAGCACGACCCCGACGTGTACTGGTTCGTCACCCGCGGCGCCGGCTCGATGGCCACGAGCAGCTCCGGCGGAGCCGCTGACCCGCTGGCCGGGCTGACGCAGGCGGTCAGCGCGGAGTTCGCCCGCTCCATCGCCCGCCAGCTGCGCACCGCCGGCCTCGACGCCGCCACCGCCGAGCCGTGGGCCCACGGCCTGGTGGGCATGGTCCGGGCCGCCGCGGACCACTGGATGAGCGCCCCGGTGCCCGACGGCGGCCGC
The DNA here is from genome assembly GCF_006335115.1 of Streptomyces sp. NP160. GTDB lineage: Bacteria > Actinomycetota > Actinomycetes > Actinomycetales > Quadrisphaeraceae > Quadrisphaera. The sequence goes on along the minus strand of NZ_VDMJ01000037.1, from coordinate 59,284 downwards.
CGCACGCCCGCCGACGTGCTCGCCGAGCAGCTCACCGCCCTGGCGTGGGGCGGGCTGTCGCGGGCTCCGCTGACGACGCCGCCGTCGTCGTCCTCACCGCCCACCGCACACGACACGACCCCGACGACAGGCCGTCGAGACCCGGCGGCCCGGGACCACCTGGAGGAGACGCCATGAGCACCCCCGCCACCGAGAGCGCGGCCCGCACCGACAGCACCGCCACGGCTGACGTGGCCGCCGGCGTCGCCGAGACCTCCGACGGTTCGCCGAGCCGCCTGGACGGGCAGGCCGAGGGCCGGGCCGGCCACGTCTGGCCGGTGGACCCCGCACAGCTCGCCGCCGACCCGCGCGCCGTCCAGAAGGTGCTCGACGGGCGCTGGGCGCACGTGCGCGACCGCGCCCGCACCACCATCCCCGCCGCCTGGTGCGAGCCGACCGACCACCTCTCCACCGAGGAGCACCGCGCGGTCACGCTGCAGCGCCTGCAGGAGATCGTCGCCACCGGGGAGCACCGCTACGGCTTCGCCGCCAGCGCCACCGGCGGCATCGGCGGCGACAGCGTCGGCGCGCAGACGGTGAACTTCGAGATGCTCGGCCACGCCGACCTGTCCCTGACCATCAAGGCGGGCGTGCAGTGGGGCCTGTTCGCGGGCTCGATCCAGGCGCTCGGCACCGCCGAGCACCACGAGCGCTTCCTGCGCGACGCCGTGGAGACCGACCTGCTCGGCTGCTTCGCGATGACGGAGACCGGGCACGGCTCCGACGTCGCCAACCTGCGCACCACCGCCACCTACGACGAGGCCACCGGCGAGCTGGTCGTCCACTCCCCCGGCCCCGAGGCCCGCAAGGACTACATCGGCAACGCCGCGCGCGACGCCCGGATGGCCGTCGTCTACGCCCAGCTGGTGACGCGGGGGAAGAAGCACGGAGTGCACGCCGTGCTGGTGCCGATCCGCGACGAGGCCGGGAACGCCTTGCCCGGCGTCACGCTGAGCGACTGCGGGCGCAAGATGGGCCTCAACGGCGTGGACAACGGCCGGATCATGTTCGACCACGTCCGCGTGCCGCGCGAGAACCTGCTCAACAGGTACGGGCAGGTGGCCGAGGACGGCACCTACTCCTCCTCCATCGCCAGCGACAACGCCCGCTTCTTCACCACGCTCGGCGCGCTGGTCAAGGGCCGCGTCTGCATCGGCGGCGCCGCGCTGGCCGCCGCGAAGACCGGGCTGGCCATCGCGGTCACCTACGCCGAGCGGCGCGCGCAGTTCCCGAAGGCCGGCGGGGCGGAGGGCGAGGAGGTCACGCTCCTCGACTACCGCACCCACCAGCGACGGCTGCTGCCGCTGCTGGCCTCCTCCGCCGTGTACGCCCTCGCGCAGGACGACGTCGTCGCCGAGCTGCACCGCGTGACCAACCCCGTGCTCCTCGGCGCCGCGCCGACGCCCGGCCCGCAGAAGGCGCTGGAGGCGAAGGCCGCCGGCATGAAGGCGCTGCTCACCTGGCACGCCACCCGCTCCCTGCAGGAGGCGCGCGAGGCCTGCGGCGGCTCCGGGTTCCTCTCGGAGAACCGGATCGCGCAGCTCAAGGGCGACACCGACGTCTTCACCACCTTCGAGGGCGACAACACGGTGCTCATGCAGCTGCTGGGCAAGCACCTGCTCTCCGAGCACCGCGACGCCCTCAAGGGCGCCGGGAAGATCGGGCAGGCGAAGGCCGTGACGACGTCCCTGGTGGACGCCTACGCCGGGCGCACCCCCGCCCGCGCCGTCGCCGGGTTCGTCGGCGAGGTGGTCACCGACATCGGTGCGCTGCGCCAGCGGGGCGCCCAGAAGCACGCCGCCGCGGGCCAGGACGACGCCGACGCCGAGCTCTTCGACAGGGCGTGGCAGCTGCGCATGCTCGAGCACCGCGAGCGCCGGACGCTGGAGAGCCTGGCGCTGCGCATGCGCAAGCGCGCGCAGGCCGGCGAGAGCGGCTTCACGGTGATGAACGAGGTGCAGGACCACCTGGTGCTCGCCGCGCGCGCCCACCTCGACGCGTGGGTGGCCCGCACCGCCGACGCGGCCATCGGCCGCGCCGACGACGAGCGCGCGAAGGTGCTCCTGTCCCGCCTGCTCGACCTGCACGTGCTCTCGGTGGTGGAGGCCGACCGCGCCTGGTACCTCGAGCGCGGGCTCATCACCGCCGGCCGCAGCCGCGAGCTGACCACCGCGGTCAACGCGCTGTGCGCGCAGGTGCGCCCGCACGCGCTGCGCGTGGTGGACGCGTTCGGGCTGCCGGAGGGCTGGCTGGGCGCCCACATCGCCAGCTGAGGAGGCACGACGGCGGGGGGGGCCGCGCCGTCGAGCCCGGCCTTCGTGGAGGACACCCCGAAGTGCCGGAACCCTGCCCGGAGGTGTCGGGACCGAGGTCCGGTTCCGACACCTCCGGGCAGGGTTCCGGCACTTCCGGGCAGGGTTCCGGCACTTCCGGGCCGGGTCGGGCACCTCGTGGCGGCGGACCGCAGCAGCCCCCCTGCCCGCGCGGGTGCGGGGGTCAGCGGGACGCAGCCACCACGCCCGCGGGCTCGGCGTCGCCGTCCCGGTCGGGCAGGGCGGCCAGGTCCGAGACGAGCCGCGGCAGCAGCTCCTGCACGGGGGCCGCCACCTTGAGCACCGGGTCGCCGTCGGCGCGGGTGGCGCCGTCGGTGACCACCGCCACCGGCTGGCCGCGGCGCACCGCCGCCCGCACGAACCGGTAGCCGCTCATCACCGTCAGCGACGAGCCGAGCACCAGCAGCGCCGGCGCCAGCTCGAGCAGGTCGTAGGAGCGCTCCACCCGGTCCTTGGGGACCGGCTCGCCGAAGTAGACGACGTCCGGCTTCAGCGTGCCCACCTCGCACACCGGGCACGGCACCACCACGAACGAGGCCACGAGGTCCTCGGGCAGGTCGACGTCGCCGTCGGGGTTCACCCGCAGCTCGTCGGCCACGGACTCGGCCGCCTCGGCGAAGCCGGGGTTCGCGGCGCGCAGCCGCCGGTCCATCTGCACCCGCGGCACGACGGCGCCGCAGTCCAGGCAGACCACCCGGGCGAGCGTCCCGTGCAGCTCCAGCACCCGCTCGCTGCCGGCTGCCTGGTGCAGCCCGTCGACGTTCTGGGTCACGAGCGCCCCCACCGCCCCGCAGCGCTGCAGGTCGGCCACCGCCGTGTGCGCGGCGTTCGGCCGCGCCGTCGCGATCTGCCACCAGCCGACGTAGGAGCGCGCCCAGTAGCGGCGGCGGCCCTCGGCGTCGTGGAGGAACTCCTCGTACCGCATCGGCGAGCCCTTGCGCTGCGAGCCGGTGGGACCGCGGTAGTCGGGGATGCCCGACGCCGTGGACATGCCGGCGCCGGTCAGCGCCATGACCCCCCGCCCCGACGCCCGGGCGGAGGCCAGCAGCTCGACCAGCGCCTCGACCGCTCCGGCTGCAGGCTCGCTCACCGGGTCACGCTAAGCCAGCACCGATGACTCCCGCGCGCCCGTGCGGTCACACTCGCGAGGACCCCCGAGGGAAGGACGAGAGATGCCCGAGATGGTGACCTGCCTGTGGTTCGACGGCGCAGCGGAGGAGGCCGCACGGCGCTACACCGAGCTGTTCCCGAACAGCTCCGTCGACGCCGTGGTGCGCTCCCCCGCCGACAACCCCAGCGTCAGCGAAGGAGCGGTGCTCACCGTGGAGTTCACCCTCGACGGCCGGCGCTTCCTCGGCCTCAACGGCGGGCCGGCGTTCACCCCCAACGAGGCGGTGAGCATCCAGGTGCACACCGCCGACCAGGCCGAGACGGACCAGTACTGGGACGGGCTCGTCGCCGGCGGTGGCGAGGAGAGCCGGTGCGGGTGGCTGAAGGACCCGTGGGGCTTCTCCTGGCAGGTGGTGCCCGAGCGCCTCACCGAGCTCCTGGCCGACCCCGACCCCGACCGGGCCCGCGCTGCGATGCAGTCGATGATGACCATGGACAGGATCGACGTCGCCGAGCTGGAGCGGGCGGTGGCGGCGGTGCCGTCGTCGTCCTGACCCTCCGACCAGGACGACGACGACGGCGGGAGCGGCCGGCGAGCGGCCGCCGCGCTCAGTCGCCGGCGCTGCCGGGCTCCGGCGGGGACACCTCGCCGGCCTGCAGCTCCTGCAGCTCGCGCTCGGGGGTCTCGGCCGCCGCCGGGTCCGCGTTGGCGCCCGGAAGCCCTCCGGTCTTGCCGACGCCGCTCTCGTGGGTGCTCTCGCTCATGTCTCCTGCCTACAGCTCCCAGCCGCGTGCGGCACGCTGGGCCCGTGGACGGGGACGGACGGGGGGACGGACGGAGGGACGGACGGGGCGGCGCGGCTCTCGTCGTTCCGCCCGCCGGTGCCGTCGGGGACGACCACGTCCTGCTGAGGCCGACCCGCCGCTGGCTGTGGCTGGGCGTGGCCGCCGTGGTCGGGCTGGCCGTCACCGACCTGGTCTCGGGTGAGGTCAGCGGCGACCCCGGCGCGGCCAACATCGCCGGCGCGTTCGCGCTGGCGCCCACGCTGACGGCCATCGGCGGCGCCCGCTGGCACGTGGCGCTGGTCGGGGCGATGTCGGTGCTGGTCGCGCTGTGGACGTGCGTCCTCGACGGCACCCCGCCGCTCACCACGCTCATCAGCTGCGCCGTGGTGGGGACCTCCACCGCGGTGGCGGCGACGGTGGCGGGCGTGCGCCGCTCGCACCTGGCGCAGCTGCAGGACCGCCGCCAGGCCGCCCGCACGCTGCAGTCCGCCATGCTCACGCACCTGCCGCAGCCGCAGGGCCTGCAGCTGGTCGCCCGGTACACCCCGGCCAGCTCCGGGGACCAGGTGGGCGGTGACTGGTACGACGCCCTCGTCGACCCCTCGGGGGCCACGACGCTGGTCATCGGTGACGTCATGGGCCACGACATCCGCGCCGCCGCCGCCATGGGCCAGGTCCGCGCGGTGCTGCGCGCCTACGCCGTGGAGGGCGGGCAGGAGCCGTCGGCGCTGGTCGCCCGCACCGAGACGGCCCTGGACCGGCTGGGCCTGGACGTCATGGCGACCGTGCTGGTGGCGCGCCTGGACCCGCCCGAGCTGCCCGGCGGGCCGCGGCGCCTGGTGTGGAGCAGCGCCGGCCACCCGCACCCGGTGCTGCTGCGGACCGGTCCCGGCGGGCACGTCCACGCGTCCGTGGTGCCCGCCACCGGTGGGGCGAGCGGGCCTGACCTCATGGTGGGCGTGCTGCCCGGGTCCGCCCGCCGGGACCACCGCTGCACCCTCCCGCCCGGCGCGACCCTGCTGCTGCACACCGACGGGCTCGTGGAGCGGCGCGAGGCGGACCTGGAGCAGGGCACCGCGGCGCTGCTGGCCGAGCTGGAGCGCGAGGGCCACCGCGACCTGGACGACCTCCTCGACACCCTCCTGCCCGACCTGCTGCACGGCCACCGCGACGACGACGTCGCCGTGCTCGCCGTCCGCACCACCTGAGGAGCACGCGGGACCGCCGAAAACCCGCGGGCCCGCCCTCCCCCGCGCCGCCTACCCTGGACGGCGAGATGACGACGACGACCGCGGGCCCCGACCCGTCCGTGCTCCGCAGCGGGCTCGTGGCCACCACCCTGCGCGACGAGCGGCGCCTGGCCCGCCGCCTCGACGGCGCGGAGCGCGCCAAGGGCCCCCGCCGGACCCAGCAGCTGGCCGAGGTGGCCGAGCAGGTGGTGGCCGCGCAGGGCCGGCTGGCCTCCCGGGCGGCGTCCGCCGACGCGCTCGTCGGCTCCATCACCTACCCCGACCTGCCGGTGAGCGCCCGCCGCGACGACATCGCCGCCGCCATCGCCGACCACCAGGTGGTCGTCGTCGCCGGGGAGACCGGCTCGGGCAAGACCACGCAGCTGCCCAAGATCTGCCTGGAGCTGGGCCGCGGCGTGCGGGGCCTGGTCGGGCACACCCAGCCGCGGCGCATCGCGGCCCGCGCGGTCGCCGAGCGCGTGGCGGAGGAGCTGGGCGGCGAGGTCGGCGGCGCGGTCGGCTACGCGGTGCGCTTCACCGACGAGGTCGGGCCGGACAGCCTGGTCAAGCTCATGACCGACGGCATCCTGCTGGCCGAGGTCCAGCGAGACCCCGACCTGCTCGCCTACGACACGATCATCATCGACGAGGCGCACGAGCGGTCCCTCACCATCGACTTCCTCCTGGGCTACCTGCACCGGCTGCTGCCGCGCCGGCCGGACCTCAAGGTGGTCATCACCTCCGCGACCATCGACCCGCAGCGCTTCGCCGACCACTTCTCGACCGTGGCGGGCGAGGTGCCGGTGGTGGAGGTCTCCGGGCGCACGTTCCCGGTGGAGGTGCGCTACCGCCCGCTCAGCCTCGACGAGACCCCGCTCGACGGCGGTGCTGCGGAGGACGCCGACGACGAGGACGGCGAGTCCCTCGAGGCCGACCCCGACGACGCGCGCCACGGACACGCTGACGGCGCCGAGGACCGGGACCAGACCGAGGGCGTCATCGACGCGGTCGCCGAGCTCACCGCGCTCGGCGACGGCGACGTGCTGGTGTTCCTCTCCGGCGAGCGCGACATCCGCGACACCGCCGACGCCCTCACCGCCGCCATCGAGCGGCGGGAGGTCCCCGGGCTGCGGCCGGCGGGCTCGGGCGGCGCGGGCGCCACGGAGGTGCTGCCGCTGTTCGGGCGGCTGTCGGCCGCCGACCAGCACCGCGTCTTCTCCCGGCCCGGCGCGGGCACGTCGCGGCGCATCGTGCTGGCGACCAACGTGGCGGAGACGTCGCTGACGGTGCCGGGCATCCGGTACGTCGTCGACACCGGCACGGCCCGCACCTCGCGGTACTCCGCGCGCACCAAGGTGCAGCGCCTGCCCATCGAGCCCGTCAGCCAGGCGAGTGCCGCGCAGCGCTCCGGCCGGTGCGGGCGCGTGGCCGACGGCGTGGCGATCCGCCTGTACAGCGAGCGCGACTTCGAGTCGAGGCCCCGGTTCACCCAGCCGGAGGTGCAGCGCACGTCGCTGGCCAGCGTCATCCTGCAGATGGCGTCGCTGGGGCTCGGTGCGGTGGAGGACTTCCCCTTCCTCGACGCCCCCGACCGCCGCCAGGTGCGCGACGGGCTGGCGCTGCTGCACGAGCTGGGTGCGATCGACGACCCCTCCCCCGAGGGGAACCCCCGCCTGACGGACGTCGGGAAGCGGCTGGCGCAGGTGCCGGCCGACCCGCGGTTCGCGCGGATGCTGCTCCAGGCCGACCGGGAGGGCGTCGTCCCCGAGCTGCTCGTGCTCGTGGCGTCCCTGTCGGTGCAGGACGTGCGCGAGCGGCCGCTGGAGAACCCCGAGGCGGCGCGGGAGAGCCACCGGCGCTTCGCCGACGAGCACTCCGACTTCGTCTCCACCCTGAACCTCTGGGCCTACCTCACGGAGCAGGCCGCCGAGCGGTCCTCCTCGTCGTTCCGGCGGATGTGCAAGGCGGAGTTCCTCCACCACCTGCGGATCCGCGAGTGGCAGGACGTCCACGCCCAGCTGCGGCGGGTGCTGCGCGGGCTCGGGATCTCCACCCCGAGCGGTGCCGAGGCGGCGCGCGTGAGGACGGGCGAGGACCTCGAGCCGGTGCGCGCCCAGGTGCACGCGGCACTGCTGGCGGGGCTGCTGACGCAGGTGGGCAGCAAGGACCTGCGCGCGGAGGAGAAGAACGGGCGCGCGGGCGGCCGGGACGGCCGCGACGGGCAGCAGGGGGGCCGCGAGACGCGGCGCCGCGGACCGGCGGAGTACGTCGGGGCGCGCGGCACCCGCTTCGCCATCGCCCCGGGCTCCGTGCTCGCCAAGCGCTCCCCGAGCTGGGTGGTGGCCGCCGAGCTGGTGGAGACCTCGCGGCTGTGGGCGCGCGTGGTGGCCCGGGTCGACCCGGAGCAGGTGGAGGCCCTGGCCGCGCACCTCGTGGTGCGCAGCCACTCCGAGCCGCGCTGGAGCAAGCAGCGCGGTGCGGCGGTCGCCACCGAGCGCGTCACCCTCTACGGCCTGCCCCTGGTGGCCGGGCGCACGGTGCCGCTGGCCCGGCTCGACCCGGTGACCGCGCGCGACCTCTTCATCCGCCACGCCCTCGTCGGCGGTGAGTGGGACGCGCGCGGCGCGGCGGTCGCCTTCGTGGAGGCGAACGCCGCGGTGGCCCGCGACGTCGAGGAGCTCCAGGCCCGCACCCGCCGCCGCGACCTGCGCGTGGACGACGAGGCGCTGGTCGCCTTCTACGACGCCCGGCTGCCCGCTGACGCCACGAGCGCCCGCGCCTTCGAGGCGTGGTGGCGCAAGGAGCGCCGCACTCGCCCCGACCTGCTGACGCTGACGGTGGCCGACCTGACGATCGACGACGCCGACGCCCTGTCACTCGACGACGCCCCGACGTCGTGGAGCTCGGGCAGCTTCGACCTGTCGCTGAGCTACCGGTTCGACCCGCTCGCCGCCGACGACGGCGTCACCGTGCACGTGCCGCTGGCGGTGCTCGCCCAGGTGCCGGAGACGGGGCTCGACTGGGGTGTGCCCGCGTGGCGCACCGAGCTGGTCACCGCGCTGCTGCGCGCGCTGCCGAAGCCGGTCCGCGTGCAGCTGGTGCCCGTGCCGGACACGGCCCGCGAGGTGGCCGCCGCACTGCCGGACGTCCCGCCGCCCGGTGTGCGGCTGGTCGACGCCGTGGGCGAGGTGCTGCGCGCGCGGCGCGGCGTCGTCGTCCCGCCGGAGGCGTGGGACGCCGCGCGGCTCGCGGAGAGCGCTCCGCACCTGCTGCCCACGTACGCCCTCGAGGACGCCGACGGGAAGGTCGTCGCGACCGGCAAGGACCTCGCCGCGCTGCGCGAGAGGACCGCCGGGGCGCAGCGCGCCGCCGTCGTCCAGGCGGTGACGGCTGGGGCCAGGGCGCAGGGGCAGCAGCTCGAGCACGAGGCGCTCACCGCGTGGCCGGCGGGGCTGGTGCTCGCCGGGCAGGTGGAGACCGCCGCGCCCGACGGGCGGCCCGTCGTGGGCTTCCCGAGCCTGGTGGTGGAGCGCTGGACGCAGCCGGCGAAGGGCAGGGGCGGGAAGGACGGCGAGCGGCGCATCGCGGTGCGCGTCCTCGCCACCGAGGCCGAGGCCCGCGCGGCGCACCCGCGGGGCGTGGCGCGCCTGGCCCGGCTGGTGCTGGCCAACCCCACCAAGGCGCTGCTCGACGGCCTGGGCACGCCCGCGCGGCTGGCGCTCGCGCGCTCGCCGCACGGCACGGTCGAGGCGCTGCTCGCGGACTGCGCCGACGCCGCCGTGGACCACCTCGTGGCCACCCGCGCCCCCGGCGGTGGGCTCGGCGTCCGCGACGGCGAGGCCTTCGACGCGCTCCTGCGGGCCGTCCGCCCCGACCTGCTCGCCACCACGCAGCAGGTGCTGGGGCTGGTGCAACGGGTGCTCAAGTCGGCGCGCGACGTGGAGCACGCCCTCGACCGGACGCCCGCGTCGCTGCCGCTGGTCGCCTCGCTGGCCGACGTCCGCGCGCAGCTGCAGGTGCTCGTGCACGCCGGGTTCGTCGCCGAGGTGGGGCTGGAGCGGCTGCCGGACGTGCAGCGCTACCTGCGCGCCCTGCTGCGGCGCCTGGAGGTCCTCGGGGGCTCCGGTGGCGGGGGTGGTCCGGCCCAGGCCGCCCAGCGCGACCGGGACCGCACCGGCGTCGTCCAGCGGCTCGAGGCGGACCTCGAGCGCGCGGTGGCGGCGCTGCCGTCGGCCCGGCGCGACGCCGCCGAGGTGCGCGCGGTGCGCTGGCAGCTGCAGGAGCTGCGGGTGAGCCTGTTCGCCCAGACCGTCGGGGCGAGCGGGCCGGTGAGCGAGAAGCGCGTCGCCGCCGCCATCACCGCCCTGCGCTGACCACCGCCTCCTCTGACCCCGGGAGGGGCCGGAGGAGGCGGGGCCTCACGGGCGGCGGGCGACGGCGCTGAGTGCGACGACCGCCGCCGCCAGCACCGTCCCCAGCACCACCACCGGTGTCTCCACCGGGTCGGTGGAGCCCCGGACGAGCCGCACCCGCCCCAGGCGCTCGGCCGGCTGGCCCGCGCAGGCGACCGCCGCCTGCACGCCGAGGACGAGCGCTGCCGACCTCCCGGCCGGAGCCGGAGCGGGGTGGCGAGCCAGCACCGCGAGCGCCCCGCCCTGCAGCAGCAGGGCGGGCACCGGCGCTGACAGGGCGGTGCCGGTGACCCAGGCGTCGCGGGCGACGCGCCGGCTGCTGGCGGGCCCCGGTGGCAGCCGGGGGCGCAGGCCGAGGGCGGCGATGTCGACGGGCAGGCCGCGGCGCACCGCGACGGCCTGCCCCACCAGGGCGGTTCCCAGCTGCGCGCCCGCGGCGAGGAGCAGGAGCCGCCCGGCCGCGCTCGTCGTCGTCCGGGTGGTCGTGCCCGGGGTGGAGTCCGTGGTCGTGGTGTCCATGCCGGCCACGCTGGGCGACGGCGCTTGTCAGCGGCTGGCGGGCCGCTTGCCGTGCCGGAGCGGTCTCAGAGCTCGCTGAAGGCGCTGGCGCGGACCCTGGCCACCACACCGACGGGCGGGGCGCCCGCAGGGGTGGTCCCGAACTGGCCCGCCACGCTCCACGCCGTGGTGTAGAGCGCGCCGTCCTTCCACTGCAGGCCCAGCGGCATGGTCACCTGCGCGGCCGACCGGCGGCCGTCGGGCGCCACCGCGACGATGCGACCGATGGTGGACGGGTCGAAGCCGGCCGGCGGCGGAGCGTCCTGCGGGGGTGCGCCCTCGAGCAGCTCGCTGACGTAGACGGTCCCGTCGTCACCGACGGCCACCCCCGTGGGGGCGGTGAAGCCGCTGATCTCGCGGACCAGCCGGCCCCCGCGGTCCACCACGTAGACGCGACCCTCGCCGGGCACCTCCGCGGTGAGCGCGGCGACGTAGAGCTTCCCGCCGGGGCCGTAGGACAGGCCCGTGGGCACGGAGTCGCACCCCGTGAGGGAGCCGTTGTTGGGCACGCCGGCGCAGGCGCCGGTGCTCACGGTGGGCGGCACGAAGAAGGTGCTGACCCTCCCGTCCCCGCCCACGGCGAGCACGTCGTTGGCACCGCCGTCGGCCACGTAGGCCAGCGGCGCGCGCTTCCCGCTGCCGGCCAGCACCGAGAACGGGTTGGACAGGGCGTCGGGGGCGTCCTGGTCCTGCCCGTCGGGGTTGGTGGCCCTCTCGTGGGCGAGCAGGTCCGCCAGCGCGCGCAGCTGGCCGGGAGCACCGGCGAACAGCGTCGCCTGCCCGGCGACGGCGGGGGCGTCGGGCGCCCCGCCGGAGGTCAGCGCGAGCACGGTGCGCCCGGAGGTGTCGGCCGCCGCCAGGCCCGGCTGGGTGGCGAGGACGCGCTGCCCGCCAGCGCCCGGCCCCTCGACGCGGGTCACCTCCCCGGTGCCCTGCTCGGCCACCACGAGGCGCCCGCGCCCGTCGAACCTCACGCTCCACGGGTCGGACAGCCCCGACGCGACCACCTCGACCGGTGGCCCGCCGTCGTGGTGGCCCCCTCCGTGGCGGCCGTGGGCCACCGCCGGCGGTGCCAGCAGCACCAGCGCGGACCCGACGGCCGCTGCGGAGAGCGCCGCCCTCGCCCGCCTGGACCGCGCGCTCGTGACCACCATCCGGACCACCTCCTCGTGGCCGGGGCCCTCACGTCCCCGGACGGCGCACCACGATCCTCACGGCGACCACCCGGCGACAGGGACCCAGCTCCCTGGCGCGCAGGCCCCTGCCGGAGGACGATGACCCGCCCTGCCCCTCCCGCGCGGCGCTGGTCACCGTCAGGAGGCGCCGCCCCCGGCGTGGGCGATGACGCTGACGGTCAGGAGCACGACGAACAGCGCCAGCGCGGCCGCCGAGCAGAAGAACCCCGCGAGGACCGTCCTGGGGTTGTCCGCGTCGCCGTCGATGACGCGCCGGCGCGCCCGCACCGCCAGCCACACCCCGACCCCGCCGCCGAGCAGCAGCGGGGTGAAGGCCAGCGCGCCGAGCACCAGCGACACCACGCCCACCGCCAGCGACGCCTTCCCCAGCCCGTTGTTCTCGCCCGGGACGCGCGGCACGGGAGCTGCCCTCAGGAGCCGGTCGCGGCGAGGCCGCGGCGCTGCAGCAGCGGCTCGACCCGCGGGTCGCGGCCCCGGAAGGCGCGGTAGGCGGCGGACAGGTCCACCGTGCCGCCGCGCGAGAGGACCTCCCGGGCGAACGCGGCCCCGTTCTCGCGGCGCAGGCCGCCGTTCTCGGCGAACCACTCGACGGTGTCGGCGTCGAGCACCTCGCTCCACAGGTAGGAGTAGTACCCGGCCGAGTAGCCGCCGGAGAAGACGTGGTTGAAGTAGGTGGAGCGGTAGCGCGGCGGCACCAGCTCCAGCGCGGTGCCGTGGCGCTCCAGCGCGGCCGCCTCGAAGGCCTCGACGTCGTCGGGGGCCACCGACTCCCCCGGCGCGAGCTGGTGCCAGGCCTGGTCGAGCAGCATCGCCGCGACGATCTCGGTGGTGGCGAAGCCCTCGCCGTAGGAGCGCGACGCCAGCAGCGCCTGCACCGTCGACGCGGGCAGCGGCTCACCGGTCTCCACGTGGCGCGCGTAGGCGGGCAGCAGCGCCGGGTCCCACGCCCACACCTCGTTCACCTGGGAGGGGAACTCCACGAAGTCGCGGGGCACGGTGGTGCCCGACAGGCGCGGGTAGCGCACGTCGGAGAGCAGGCCGTGCAGCGCGTGCCCGAACTCGTGGAAGGCGGTCTCCACCTCGTCGGGGGTGAGCAGCGCCGGCTCGCCGTCGGGCGGGCGGGGCACGTTGAGGTTGTTCACCACCACCGGCCTCGAGGACCGGCGGCCCGGCAGCGCCGACTGGTCGACGTAGTTGCTCATCCACGCGCCGCCGCGCTTGGACTCGCGGGCGAAGAAGTCGCCGAGGAACAGCCCGACGGACGTCCCGCCCTCGTCGAAGACCTCCCAGGTGCGCACGTCGGGGTGGTAGGTCGGCAGCTCGGGCCGCTCGGTGAAGGTCAGGCCGTACAGGGCGGTGGCGGCGGCGAAGACGCCGCGGGTGACGACGGCGTCCAGCTCGAAGTACGGCTTCAGCCCGGCCGGGTCGAGCTCGAAGCGGCGGGCGCGCACGCGCGCCGCGGCCCACGCCCAGTCCCAGGGCCGCAGCTCGGCGGGTGCGTCGTCGTCCCCGGGGCCGGCGGCGCGCAGCTCCTCGGCCAGCTCCAGCGCCTCGCCGCGGGCGTTGCTCACCGCGGCCGGGACCACGGAGGTGAGCAGGTCCATGACCGCCTCCACCGAGGGGGCGGTCGCGTCCTCGAGCACGTGCTCGGCGTGGTGCGCGGCACCCAGCAGCCCGGCGCGCTCGGCGCGCAGCGCGGCGATGCGCACCAGCAGCGGGCGGGTGTCGTGCTCGCCCCCCAGCCCGCGGGTGGTGGAGGCGCGGAACACGCGCTCGCGCAGGCCCCGGTGGTCGAGGGAGGCCAGCACGGGCTGGTCGGTGGGCAGCGACAGCGGCAGCACCCAGCCGTCCAGCCCGCGCGCCACCGCCGCCTGCGCGGCCGCAGAGCGCTCCCCGGCGCTCAGGCCCGCCAGCTGCGCCTCCTCGGTGACGTGCACGGCGGCGGCGTTGGTGGCGGCCAGCAGCTCGGTGCCGAACTGGGTGGTCAGCCGCGACAGCTCGCCGTTGAGCTCGCGCAGCCTCGCCTTGGCGGCCTCGTCGAGACCGGCGCCCGCGCGGGCCAGGTCCCGGTGCCACCGCTCCAGCACGGCCCGCTGCTCGTCGTCGAGCTCGGTGCCGTCGGCGTCCGGGGCGCCGCCGGCGGTGTGCTCGCGCACGGCGGCCAGGCGGGCGAACAGCCGCGGGTCGAGGCGGACGGCGTCGCCGTGGGCCGTCAGCTCCGGCGCCAGCTCCGCCTCCACGGCGCGCAGCGCGTCGTCGGAGTGGGAGGAGACCAGGTTGTAGAACGCGTTGGCCGCCCGGGTGAGCAGCTCGCCGGAGGCCTCCAGCGCTCCGACGGTGTTGGCGAAGGTGGGGGGCTCGGCGCAGGTCGCCACGGCCTCCACCTCGGCGCGCTGCTGGGCCATCCCCTCGCGCAGCGCCGGCGCGAAGTGCTCGGTGCGCAGGGCGTCGAACGGCGGCAGGCCGTGCGGCAGGGTGCTCGGTGCGGCCAGGGGGTTGGTGGGGTCCAGCACCCGGGCGACGCTATCCCAGCGCCCCACCGGCCTCGCGGCGCGCCGGCCCGGCGGCCGAGCGGGTGGACGTGCGGCGCGGGGGCTGGGCCCGGCGCCCCCGGAACCGGTAGGACCGTGCCCGCAGGACGACGACGGGAGCGGGCGTGGACGGGGCGGTGTGGTCGCGGCGCGCGGTGCTGGCCGGCGCGGGGCTCGCGGCGGTGGGCGCGGCGGCTGCAGCCGGCCCGCTGGCGCCCGAGGCGCGCGCGGCGTCCGCCCCCGACGTCGACCGGCTGCTGGCCACCCCGGCCTTCCTGGTGGCCCACCGGGGCGGCTCGCGCGACTGGCCGGAGATGTCGGCGTTCGCCTACGAGCGCGCGGCGGCCCTGGGCGCCGACGCGCTGGAGCTGTCGCTGTCCCGCACGGCGGACGGCGTGTGGTTCGGCCTGCACGACGGCACCCTCGACAGGACCTCCGGCACGCAGGGCTTCAAGGCCTCCGAGCACACCTGGGCCGAGGTCGCCTCCTACCGCATCAGCCCCTCGGGCACGGTCGACCGCACCCAGCCGCGGCGCCCGTACGCCCGCCTGGAGGAGCTGCTGGAGCGCTGGGGCGGGCGGCGCGTGCTGTTCGTGGACCCCAAGGCCGTCAGCTCGAGGTTCCACCCGGAGCTCGTGGCCGCGCTGCGCCGCGTGCCCTCCTCCCAGGACTGGGTCGTGGCCAAGGCCCCGGTGGCGACCACCTCCTGGGCCGACGCCGCCCGCCGGGAGGGCTGGCGCAGCTGGGGCTTCTGCTGGGCCCGCGAGCTCGACGCGGACCCCGGGCTGCTCACGCGGACCGCTGCCTCCTGGGACCTGCTCGGCCTGGACGTGGGCGCCCCTGACGCGCGCTGGGCTGAGGTGGCGGGACTGGGCAGGCCGGTGCTGGCCCACGTCCTCACCACCCCGGCGCAGCTGCAGCGCGCGCGGGCGCTGGGAACGGCCGGCGCCGTGGTGTCCGACCTGGTGGCGGTGCTCCCGGCACGCCCCTGAGGCGCACCGCTCGACCGCCTCCGCTCGGCGTGCCGGTGGAGGTCTGCGGGTCCACCATGTGCGCTGTGCCACCCTCCCGAGAGCCGGCGGCCGCAGCCGGCCGGCGGGCCGGGGCGGACGCCGAGCACCGCGCCCGGCAGGCGCGCGAGCGCCTGGAGCCGGTGGCGCGCGCCGGGTTCGTGGTCTCCGGCGTGCTGCACGTGCTCATCGGCGTGCTCGCCGTCCGCATCGCCCTGGGCGGCGGGTCAGGAAGCAGCGCGGACTCCAGCGGCGCCCTCGGCGAGGTGGCCCGCACCCCGTTCGGCGCGTTCGCCCTGTGGGCGGCGGTGGTCGCCCTGGCCGCGCTGGGGCTGTGGCAGCTGCTCGACGGCGCCCTCGAGGCCCGCGCCAAGGACGCGCAGGAGGCCGCGAAGGGCCTGGGCAAGGGAGTCACCTACCTGGTGCTGGCGGGCACGGCGCTGACCTTCGCGCGCGGCGGGTCGTCGTCGTCGGAGTCCGCCACCGACGACGTCACGGCCGCCCTCATGGGCTCCCCCGGCGGAGTGCTGCTCGTGGGGGCGGTGGGCCTGGCTGTGCTCGGCGTCGGCGGGTACCTCGTCTACAAGGGGTGCTCCCGCAAGGTCCGGGACGACCTGCGCGGTGGCCGGTCCGCAGGCCCCCGGGGGCGGGCCGGCCGGGCCGCCCTGTGGGCGGGCCGCGCCGGGTACCTGGCCGAGGGCGTCGCGCTGGCGGTGGTCGGCGCGCTGTTCGTGGTGGCGGCGGTGCGCAGCGACCCCTCCGAGGCCGGTGGGCTCGACGCCGCCATGCGGACGCTGGTGGGCGCGCCCTTCGGCGTGGCCCTCCTGGTGGCGGTGGGCGTGGGCTTCGCCCTGTACGGGGTCTGGTGCTTCGTGCGCGCCCGCTGGGGCGAGCTCTGAGCCCGTCCGCGGCCCAGGCCGCCGTCGAGGCGAAGGGCCTCCTGCGGCGGCTGCGCACCTGGCTGGACCGCGACGGGGACGGCGAGGTCTCCGACGACGTCGAGGACGGCGCCCGCGCGGCCCGCGAGCACCTGGAGCCGGTGGCGCGCGTGGGGTACGCCCTGTCCGGCCTGCTGCACGTGCTCATCGGGGCGCTCGCGGTGCGCCTCGCGGTGGGCGTGCGCAGCGGCACGGCCGACCAGGGCGGCGCCCTGGCGGCCGTGGCCGGGACCCCCGGCGGGCAGGTGCTGCTGTGGGCCGCCAGCGCCGCGCTGGCGGCGCTGGCGCTGTGGCACCTGGTGGACGGGGCGCTGGAGCTGCGGTGGCGCCAGCGCTCCGCGGGGCTGAAGGACCTCGCCAAGGGGGTGGTCTACAGCGCGGTGGTGGTGACGGCGGTGACGTACGCCGCCGGCGGCCACACCGACACCGAGGACACCAGCGACGACGTCACCGAGCAGCTCATGGAGAACCTCCTCGGCACCGCGGCGGTGGCGGCGGCGGGCCTGGCCGTGGTGGGCGTGGGGCTCTACCACGTGGCCAAGGGGGTGCGGCTGCGGTTCCGGAAGGACCTGCGCCTGCCCGAGGGGCCGGCGCGCCGGGGCGTGGACGTCGCCGGGGTGGTCGGGTACTCCGCCAAGGGCCTGGCGCTGGGCGTGGTGGGCGTGCTGTTCGTGGTGGCGGCGGTCACCAACGACCCGCGCGAGGCGGGCGGGCTCGACGCCGCGCTGCGGGCGCTGCTGCTGCTGCCGGCGGGGTCGGTGCTGCTGGGCTGCGTGGGCGCGGGCTTCGCCGCGTACGGCGCGTACGCCGTGGTGAGGGCTCGGCTCGGGCACCTGTGACCCCGCCGTCCGGAGCACCTGCCGCGGTGGCGCCGCGGCGGCGGGAAGAAACGGGCGACGCCCGTCGCTCACCGGTCACGTGACCACCACCTCCCTGCCGACCACCGCGGCGCCCACCGGCGCGCAGGACGTGCACCCGCTCCTGTCCGAGCGCTGGAGCACCCGCGCCTTCGACCCCGAGCACGTGCTCGACGCCGAGACCGCCGCGCGCCTGATGGAGGCGGCCCGCTGGTCGCCCAGCGCCAGCAACACCCAGCCGTGGCGCTTCGCGCTGGCCCTGCGCGGCACCCCCGAGCACGACGCCCTGTTCGGCACGCTCATGGGCTTCAACACCGCCTGGGCCGCGAAGGCCTCCGCGCTGGTCCTCGTCGCCGCCGAGCGCACCACGCCGGAGGGGAAGGACCTGCGCTGGGCCGACCTCGACGCCGGCCAGGCCGTCGCGCACCTCACGGTGCAGGCCGCGGCCGACGGCCTGGTGGTGCACACCATGGGCGGCTTCGAGGTGGACCGGGTGCGTGAGGTCTTCGAGGTGCCGGGCGGCGTGGAGCCGCTGGTGGTGGTGGCCGTGGGCCGCCAGGGCGACCTGGCCTCGCTGGACGAGAAGAGCCGCAGCCGCGAGCTGGCGCGCAGCCGCGCGCCCCTGTCCGAGCTGCTGCTCCCCCTGCGCGGCGCCTCGGCGTGAGGCACCGCCTCGCCCCGGGCGGGGGGACGCTGCACGGACGCTTCGACCCGTCGCTGCCGGCGGCCCTGGTGGTCGACGACGGCGACGTCCTCGTGGCGTCGGCGCTCGACTCGGGCTGGCACGCGCCCGAGCAGCCGCCGCAGGCCCTGTCCTCCGGGGAGCTGATGGGCTGGCCCGGGCACGACCCCGTGCTCGACCCCGGCCACGCGCTGACGGGACCCGTGGCGGTGCGCGGCGCGCGCCCGGGCGACGTGCTGGAGGTCCGCGTGCTCGACGTGCGGCCCGGGGCGTGGGCGCTGACGGGGGCGGGGTCGCGGGAGACCTTCGCCGACCGCGCCGCCGGCGTCGACGCGCTGCCACGTGAGGTGCTCGTGTGGCAGCTCGACGACGAGCGCACCCGCGCCGTCGACCAGTTCGGCGACGTCGTGGCGGTGCGGGCCTTCCCCGGGCTGGTGGGCACCTGCCCGGCCGTCCCCGCGGGCGCCGGACCGCGCTCGACCGTCCCGCCGCGACGCACCGGAGGCAACCTCGACTGCCGCGAGCTGGTGGCGGGCTCGGCGCTCTTCCTGCCGGTGGAGGTGCCCGGGGCGCTGCTGTCCTTCGGGGACGGGCACGCCGCGCAGGGCGACGGCGAGGTGGCCGGCGTGGCGCTGGAGTGCCCGCTGGAGGTCCTGGAGCTCCAGCTGGTGCTGCACGGCCGCGAGGACGCCGCCGACCCCGCCGTCGACCTCGCCGCGGCGCTGCCGGGGCTACGTCCGTGGGCGAGCACGCCGGCCGGCGTCGTCGTCTTCGGCACCGGCACCTCCCTGGACGAGGCGGCCGCCGACGCGCTCGGCGGCGTGGTGGACCTGCTGTGCTCGCGCCACGCCCTCTCGCGGCAGCGGGCGCTGGCGCTGGCGTCGGCCGCCGTGGACCTGCGGGTGACCCAGGTGGTCAACGGCGGCGTCCACGGCGTGCACGCGGTGCTGCCACCGGGCAGGGTGGAGATCGCCGGCTGACCCGCCGACGGGGAACACCTGTCGTGCACGATATGTTGTTGCCGGTAAGCACCAGCCCGCGCGCCCGGCTCGTCCGGTGCGCGCGGGCGACACGTCGAGACACGAGGAGACGAGATGCCCACCCGCACCGCGCGCACCGCCTGGAACGGCACCCTGGAGCAGGGCTCCGGCCAGGTCGAGCTCACCAGCTCCGGCGTCGGCACCTACACCGTGTCCTTCCCCAAGCGCGCCGCTGACGACGCCGACGGCACCACCAGCCCCGAGGAGCTCGTCGCTGCGGCGCACTCCTCCTGCTTCGCCATGCAGCTGTCCGCCCTCATCGCCCAGGCCGGCGGCACCCCGCAGTCCCTCGAGGTCAAGGCCGACGTCTCCCTCGGCCCGGACTCCGCGAACGGCGGCTTCAAGCTCACCGGCATCAAGCTGACCGTGGTCGGCGAGGTCGAGGGCCTCGACGAGGCCGGCTTCCAGAAGGCCGCCGCCGACGCCAAGGCCGGCTGCCCGATCAGCAAGGCGCTGACCGGCGTGGAGATCACGCTCGACGCCTCGCTGGAGTCCTGAGCCCAGCGGCTCAGCACGTCGTCCGACGCCGGAGGGCGCCCGGGGCCGAGGCCTCAGGCGCCCTCTCGCGCGTCCTGCCCCATCCGGAGCGCCGCCGCCAGCACCGACCCGGGCAGCAGCTGCAGGTGCTTGACCAGCACCACCGTGGTGCCGCTCTCCCCCGGAACGAAGTGCAGCTGGTCCACGAGGATGCGCATGAGCCCCAGGCCCCGGCCGTGCGTGAGGTCGCTGCTGGGCCCCTCGGCGAGCACCTCGGCGGCCGCGCGCGCCGGGTCGAACCCGCCGCCGCCGTCGACCACCTCGATGCGGCACCACTCGCCCTCCACGCTGACGCGGACCTCGAAGTCCGCCCCGGAGCCCGCGTGCTGGACCACGTTGCTGCAGGCCTCGGTCACGGCGAGGGCGATGTCGTCGATGCTCGACGGGCTCACCCCCAGCTCGGTGAGCGTGGCGGTGGCCAGGTGCCGGACCACCGGGACGTGGCGCACGTCCGTGGGGAGCCGGAGCCCGTAGCTGAGGTGCACGGGACCTCCAAGTCGGCGGGTGGCGCAGCAGCGGTGCGATGATGGCACGGACCTACCCGCGACGGCCGAGCGCACACGTGGTGATCCGTCCCCGGTCCTCATCGTGACCTGACGGAGACCCTCTTCGCACGACCCGCCCTCGACAGCTGGAGCTCCGTGCAACCCTCGCGGCCCTCGTCCACCGCCGCAGCGCCGCCCCCGTCGGTGGACCCGTTCGACGGCGACGCCGCGCTGGCCGCCGCAGCGGCCGCCTGCGCCGACGAGCCGATCCGCGTGCCGGGGTCCGTGCAGCCGCACGGCCACCTGCTGGTGGTGGGCTCCGCCTCCGCGGGCCTCCCGGTGCTGTCGGCGTCCGCGGGCTCCGCGGCCGCCCTCGGCCCGGCAGCCGCGGCCGGTGCGCGCCTGCCGGACCTGTCGCCCCAGCTCGCGTCCCTCGTGGCGGCCGTGGCCGCTGGTGAGGACGACCAGGCCACCACCACCGAGCCCGTGGAGCTGCCGCCCGGGTCCGGCCGCCGCCACCACGCGGTCGCCCACCGGGTCCCCGACCAGGCCGGCGCAGCCGCCGTGGTCGTCCTCGAGCTCGAGCCGGCCGCCGGTGACGAGGGGTCCGCGAGGCCCTGGCACCTGCAGCTCCCGACCGTGCTGCGCCGGCTGCAGGACGCCGGCAGCGTGCTGGACCTCGCCGAGGGCCTGGCCACCGGGGTGAGGCACCTGACCGGCTTCGACCGGGTGATGGTCTACCGCTTCGACGAGGAGTGGAACGGCGAGGTGCTCGCCGAGGACCGCCGCGAGGACCTCGAGCCCTTCCTCGGGCTGCGCTACCCCGCGTCCGACATCCCTGCGCAGGCCAGGGCGCTGTACGCCCGCCAGTGGCTGCGGATCATCCCCACCGCCACCTACCTCCCGGTCCCGCTGGAGCCGGCGCAGCCGACGGGGGCGCCGCTCGACCTGTCGCTGGCGGTGCTGCGCAGCGTCTCCCCCGTCCACCTGCAGTACCTGCGCAACATGGGCGTCGCGGCGTCCATGTCGATCTCCCTGATGCACGGCGACCGGCTGTGGGGCCTAATCGCCTGCCACCACTACGCCGGCCCCCACCGCCCGAGCGTCCCGGTGCGCACCGCCGCCGAGTTCCTGGGCCGCACGGCCTCGCTGCTGCTGCCGGTGGTGGTGGGCCGCGAGGCCGACCAGGACGTCGTGGCCGCCGCGCGCGTGCGCGCCCGGCTCACCGAGCTGCTCGCCGCCACCCCCGACCTGCCGCTGGAGGCCCTGACCCGGGAGTCGGTGACCATCGCCGACCTCGTGCCCTGCGGCGGCGCCGCGCTGCGCGTGCACGGCGAGCTGCGCCTGCTGGGCGCCGCCCCGCCGCCGTCGGTGGTCACCGCCCTGTCCGCGCTCCTGTCCGACGAGCCGCTGGTGACCTCGTCGCTCGCCGCCGCGGCCCCCGGCGTCGTCGGCGCCGGCGGCGCGGGCGGCGCGGGCGGTGACGTCGCAGCAGCCGGCGGGGTCGACGCCCGGGAGGTCTGGGAGGTGGCCAGCGGAGTGCTCGCCGCTCCCGTGTCCGGCGGCCAGCCGGGCGACCTGGTCGCCTGGTTCCGCCCGGAGGTGCTGCAGGAGGTCACCTGGGGCGGCGACCCGCGCTCGAGCAAGGTGGTCCTCGACGACGACGGCGGCGGGGGCCTGCGGCTGAGCCCGCGGCACTCCTTCGAGGCGTGGAGCGAGACCAAGCGGCTGACCGCCGTGGCGTGGGCCCCTCACGAGGTGGAGGCCGCCCTCGGCTTCGCCCAGCACCTGTCCGACTCGATGCTGCGCGAGGTGGAGCGGACCAACCGGCTCGCCACGGCGCTGCAGCAGACGCTGCTGCTGGAGAAGCTGCCCGACGTCCCCGGGCTCGACCTCGCCGTGCGCTACGTGCCCCACAGCGACGACGTGGTCGGCGGGGACTGGTACGACATCGTCCCGCTGTCCGACGGCTGCACCGCGGTGGTGCTCGGCGACGTCGCCGGCCACGGGCTGGCCGCGTCGGCCATCAGCGCGCAGATGCGCAACGCGCTGCGCGCCTACGTGCTGGCCACGCGGGACCCCGGGCAGGCGCTGGAGCGCCTCAACGAGCTGGTCACCCGGCTGCTGACCGGTGAGCTCGCCACCGCCGTCGTCGTGGTGGTCGACCCGGCCACGGGACGGGCGCGGGTCGCCAACGCCGGGCACCCCCCGCTGGTGGTGCGCGCCGGGGACGGCGCCGCGCAGCTCGTCGACGACGGCCTGCGCGGACCGGCGGTCGGCCTGATCGACGAGGTCGAGTACACTGCCGCGGAGGTGGCGCTGGAGCCCGGCGGTGCGCTGCTGCTGTACTCCGACGGGCTCGTGGAGGAGCGCCGCTCGGAGTGGGCCGAGCGGCTGCAGCGCGTGATCACCACGGCCAGCAGCAGCGCCGGATCGCTGGACGCCCTGTGCGACCAGCTGATGCGCTCGGTGTCCGCCCGCGCCGACGACACCACCGTCCTCGCCGTCGGCTGGGTGCCCGGGGGCTGATCCGCGGCACGGCCGGCGCCGTAGGGTCGGGCGCGTGAGCAGCGCCGCCGACGTGACGACCGCCCCGCAGCACCCGCCGGTGGCGCGCCGGGAGCGCGTGGAGCGGGTGAACCACGGTGACGTCGTCGTCGACGAGCACGAGTGGCTGCGCGACGCCGAGGACCCGGCCGTCCGCGAGCTGGTCGACGCCGAGAACGCGTGGGCCGCGGCGCGCACCGCGCACCTGGAGCAGCTGCGCGAGCAGCTGTTCGAGGAGGTGCGCTCCCGCACGCAGGAGAGCGACCTGTCCGTGCCCTCCCGCGACGGCGCGTGGTGGTACTACCGGCGCACGGTGGAGGGCCAGCAGTACGGGCTCATCTGCCGGGTGCGGGCCGAGGCGCCCGCCGGCTCCCCGGAGGGCTGGGAGCCGCCGGCGCTGCCCGGGGACGGCTCCGCGCTGCCCGGGGAGCAGGTGCTGCTGGACGGCAACGTCGAGGCGGGCGACGCCGCCTTCTTCGCCCTGGGGGCCGCCTCGGTGAGCCCTGACGGGCAGCTGCTGGCCTGGTCGGCGGACACCACCGGCGACGAGCGCTTCACGCTGCGCGTGCGCGACCTCGTCACGGGTGCGGACCTCGAGGTCGCCGTCGCCGGCCTGGGGCACGGGGCCACCTGGGCCTCGGACTCCCGCACGCTGCTGTACTCCGTGGTCGACGAGGCCTGGCGCCCCTTCGAGGTGCGCCGGCACGTGCTCGGCGAGAGCGCACCGGACGGCACCGGGGACGCCGTGGTGCTGCGCGAGGACGACGAGCGCTACTGGCTGGGCGTCGGGCGCACCCGCTCGGGGCGCTTCCTCGTGCTCTCGGCGGGGTCGAAGAACACCTCCGAGGTCTGGCTGCTCGACGCCGGTGGACCGGACCGCGCCCCCGGCGAGGTGCCGGTGTCGGTGGCGGGGCGGCGCGACGGCGTGGAGTACTCCGTCGACCACGCGGTGCTGCCCGCCGGCAGCGGCGGACGCGACGTGCTGCTGGTGCTCCACGACGACGACGCCCCCGACTTCGCCCTGGCCCTGCTGGACGCCGACGGCGTGCTGGACGGGTCCGCCGACCCGGCGACCGCCCACCAGCGGTGGACCACCGTCATCGGCCACGAGCCCGGGCGCCGGCTGGAGGACGTCGACGCCTTCGCCGGTCACGTGGCGGTCTCGTGGCGGCGCGAGGCGCTGCCGCGCGTCGCCGTCCTCAGGGTCGGGCGAGACGGCGTGCTGGGCGCGCCGGAGGAGGTGCCGGTGCCCACGGCCCTCGCCTCCTCGGTGCTGGCGGGCAACCCCTCCTTCGAGGCGCCGCTGCTGCGGCTGCAGCAGACGTCCTTCACCACGCCGGTGCGCGTGGTCGACCTCGACCTGTCCGCCGGTGAGCGCGACGGGCAGCTGGTGCTGCGGCGCGAGACGCCGGTGCGCGGCGGGTACGACGCCTCGGCCTACGTCGAGGAGCGCACCTGGGCCACCGCCCCCGACGGTGTGCGGGTGCCGCTGTCGGTGGTGCGCCGCGCCGACGTCGCCGTCGACGGGACCGCCCCGGGGTACCTGTACGGCTACGGCAGCTACGAGGTCAGCCTCGACCCGTGGTTCTCCGTGCCGCGGCTGTCGCTGCTGGACCGCGGCGTGGTCTTCGCCGTGGCGCACGTGCGCGGCGGCGGCGAGCTGGGGCGGCGCTGGTACGAGGACGGGCGCCTGGCCCGCAAGCGCAACACCTTCACCGACTTCGTCGCGGCCGCCGAGCACCTGGGCCGCGAGCGCTTCGTCGACCCGGCGCGGCTGGTCGCCTCCGGCGGCTCAGCGGGTGGGCTGCTCGTCGGTGCGGCGCTGAACCTCGCGCCCCAGCTGTTCGCCGGGGTGCTGGCCGCGGTGCCCTTCGTCGACCCCCTCACGACGATGCTCGACGAGTCGCTGCCGCTGACCGTGCCCGAGCAGGAGGAGTGGGGCGACCCGATCCGCGACCCCGAGGCGTACGCGCTGATCAAGGGCTACGCCCCCACGGAGAACCTGCCGTCGGCCGCCGACGGCGGGCCGGGGTCACCGACGTGGCCGCAGCTGCTGGTCACCACCAGCCTGCACGACACGCGCGTGCTCTACGTGGAGCCGTTCAAGTGAGTGGCGCGGATGCGGGCCCAGGCCCCCGACGGCGCCCCCGGCGTGCTGCTGAAGACCGAGGTCGACGGTGGGCACGGCGGCCGGTCGGGCCGCTACGAGGCGTGGCGCGAGCGGGCGTTCGAGGACGCGTGGGCGCTGGACGTGCTCGGCCTGGCCTGACGCGCAGCTCCCGCCCGGTGGCTGAGGGCGGCCGGGACGACGGACGTGCGGGGGTGCGCCGGCAGGCGCCCAGTGGGTCCTCCGACGGGTTCCTGCACGTCGGTCGTCACGGCTCAGCCAGCCGGGTCGTCCCGACCGACATGCAGAACTCCTCCGCGACGTCCGCTGGGCGCCCGCCGGCAGACTTCTGCATGCTGGTCGGGACGGCTCGTCCGGTACCGGCGTCGCGTACCCACAGCGGTGGTCATCGGCTCCACCTGAGGCCGCAGCGGGCGCACGCGGGGGCCCGAGGTCGCCGTCCGGCTGAACCGTCCCCCGCCACCGCGACGCCTGCCGCCAGGAGGCGGCGGTCGTCGCCCTGCTCGCCGGCAGCGCCCTCCCGCCCGCTGTGAGCTCACCAGTCCCGGTCGTCCCCGCAGGGGGCGGGAGAGGGCTCCACCCAGCCACCCGCCCGCGGGTGCCCCGGCAGCGCCACCCGGCCGGTGCACCACAGCAGCACCTGCCACGGCGACCCGGCGGGGGCGCGCGTCCACAGCCGGTCCAGGACCCCCCGCGCCAGGTCTTCCGGCGGCTCGAAGCCCAGCCCCAGGCCCTGGCAGACGTCCCAGGCGTGGACCAGCAGCTCGTTGACGCCGAGCACCGCGAAACCGCTGGGGTCGGTCGTCCCGAAGTGCCACGCCCGTGCCCGGGGGTCAGCGGCGTCCAGCGCGAGGACCAGCAGCGACGCGGAGGTCCGGACGGCCTGCAGCAGCTGCGACGGAGAGGCGTCGGGGCGCACCACGAGGTCGAGCGGGAGGTAGGCGTCGCGAGGTCGAGCGGTGACCTGGCACGCGTAGGCGAGCAGGTCGTGCGCGACGTGGGCGGTGGTCTGCCAGCAGCTCCAGTCGAGGTCTCCCGCGGGCGCGCTCCACTCGTGGTCGGCGCTCGGCTGCAGGGCGGCGGTCATGGCCGCGACAGCTCGCTCCACGTCACGGGCGCCGCTCACGCGCCCGCGCCCCCGAGCACGTCCAGCGCGCGCCGGTAGCGCGCCACGTCGACCGCCCGCAGCGGCACCGCGCCCTGAGCACCTCTCGCGGTGACGTCGTCGCAGCCGTCCCCCACCAGCTGCACGTCGGTGAGCAGCCGGAACAGCAGCGCCCGCGCCACCAGACCCACGTCCCCGCTCTCGCCGGCCGCGGAGACCAGGCCGCCGTCCTGGCCCCACCACAGCAGTCCGTCCGCGACGACCACCGCGCCCGCGTAGGCCGCCGGCCTCCAGTACGGCGAGACGTCGATGACCGCCGGGGGCAGTCCCTCGGCGAAGAGCACGTTCCCCGTCATGTCGCCGTGGACGAGCTGGTCGGCTCGCGGGTGGCGGTCACCGCGCCGGGCGAGCTGCCGCAGCCCGTCCACGAGCGCGCGCTGGTCGGGGAGGACCTCCAGCGGCTGCTCGCCCCAGGCGGCGCGGTCGGCCACCGCCCACGGGTCGGTGCGGCGCTCGAGGAACCCGGGCCGCGGCAGGGGGGCGAGGGCCGTCGAGAAGGCCCGCGCGGTGGCCAGCAGGTCCACCCAGCGGCCGGCGGGGCCGGGCTCGCCGGCGGCCCAGGTGGTGGCGCTCCAGCCGTCGACGACCCACCGGTCCCCGGGTCCCGGCACCGGAGCAGGCAGGCGGAAGCCGACCTCGTGCGCCGGTGCGACGCACAGCGGCGCCAGGACCTCGGCCAGCCAGGCGACCTCCTCGGCCTGCAGGTCGCCCTCGACGGGCTTGAGCACCAGGGGCGCCGCCGGGCGCCCCGAGCCGGTCGCCGCGTCGGGCGCCGGGGCTGGGGCTGGGGCTGGCGAGACCAGCCAGCTGCTGCCCTGACCGCCGGGAAGCACGGTGACGGTGGCGCCGCGGAGGCCGAAGGCGGCCAGGACCCGTGACGGCGGCGCAGCGGCGGTGGGCACGACCAGAGCCTGGCACCAGAGGCACCAGCCCTGCTCGGGATGGACGAGGGCGGGGACAGCGTCACGGCGACCCGGTCGCCCGGTGTCGTGCTGGTGCTGGTGCCCGCGAGCGCGAGCGCTCCACGAGCTCGGCCACGCTCGCGCCGACCGTCTGCGCGTGGGTGCCGGCAGGCCGGTACCCGACCGCCCGGGACGCCCGCGTGTCCAGGAAGAAGGGCGGCCACGTGCTCCAGGGCGAAACGTCGCCGTCCGCGTCCCCGTCGTCGTCGTCGACGACCTCCACCTCGACGCCCGTCGCGGCAGCGACGGCGGTGACCACCTCGGCGGCCGTGGGGGTGCCGGGATCGGCGGAGTTCAGCACGCGGTGCGCGGGCCGCTCGGCGCACAGGAGGACCAGCGCGGCGAGGTTCGCGGCGGCCGTCGGGTGGTTGCCGGCGCCCGCGGCGTGCGGGAGGCGGAAGGTGCGCTGGCCGGCCAGCACCCTGTCGACCACCCACTGCTCGCGCGGGTGGGCGTTCCCCGGGCCGTGGACCCGCGACGGGCGCAGCACGGAGACCGGCAGGTCCGCACCGCGGTACACCGCCTCCACCGCCGCCTTGTGGGGCCGTAGCCCGCGCGCGAGTCGTACGCGCCCGACCAGTCCGGCGCCAGCGTCGGGGTGTCCTCGGTGACCGGGCCGCCGAAGTCGGGCGCTTCGTCGCTGTTGGAGTGGCGACCCTGGGCGTCGCGGTACACCGCCTTGCTCGACACCACGACGACGGAGCCCACGTCCGGGGACGCCTCGAGCACGCTGCGCGCGTGCGCTGCCGTGAAGGCGAGCACGTCGACGACGACGTCCGCGCCCCTCCCGACCGCGGCGCGCAGCTCGACCGGGTCGTGGCGGTCCGAACGGAGGAAGGCCACGCCGCGCTCGCGCAGCGCCGCGGGGAACCGGTCCGCCGACCGGCCGGTGCCCACCACGCGGTGCCCGGCGTCCGCGAGCGCGGCCGCGACGGCCCTGCCGGTCATGCCGCTGACCCCCAGCACGAGCGCCTCCACGCGCGCCTCCCCTCCGCTCGTCCCCCGGTCGCGGTGCCCCGTCAGGGTGCACCTGTTCCGGTGGCAGGTGATCTGCAGGCCCGGCGCCGCCTCCACACTGGCGGGCATGGCAGCCCCCGCGGTGGCGTCGACGGCGCTGAGGACGCTCGACGCCCTCAACGCCCGCCACCCCTGGTCGCACGACGACGTCTACGCGCCGGTGGTGCTGCACCACGCCCGTCGCGTCGCCGCGGAGGGGGGCACCCGCGCCGTGGACGTCGGCTGCGGCACGGGGAACCTGCTGCGGCAGCTGGCGAGGGTGCTGCCGCGGGTCACCGGCGTAGAGCCGGACGAGCGCTGCGCGGACCTGGCCGCGTCGGCCACCGCGGCCCTGCCGAACGTCGAGGTGCGGCACGCGCCGTTCGAGGCCCTGCCGGAGCGGTCGGTCGACCTGCTGACCTTCGTCGCGAGCCTGCACCACCTCCCGCTGGAGCCGACGCTGGCGGCGGCCCGTGTTGCGCTGCGCCCGGGCGGGAGGCTCGTGGTGGTCGGCTGCTACCGCGACACCCGTGCCGACCGGTACCACTCGTGGGTCTCGGTGGCGCTGAACCCGCTGGTCGGGCTGGTCAGGCACCCGAGGACCGCCACCGAGCACCCGGCGCACATGACCGCTCCGACCCGCGAGGCAGCGGAGCCGTACGTGGAGATCGCCGCCGCGCTGCGGACGCAGCTGCCGGGTGTGCGCGTGCGGCGCTGGCTGTTCTGGCGCTACGTCGCGGTCTGGACGGCCCCGCGCTGACAGGGGTGCTGTCGGAGGCGCAGGGCAGAGTGGTGCTCCGTGAGCGCCGCGACCACCGTGACCACCTCAGCGACACCCACCGAGCTGCGCGAGGCGGCTGAGGCGCACCTGCGGGCCCTGGCCGGCGAGCACGCCCGCCTGCGCGAGGACCAGTGGGCCGCCATCAGCGCGCTGGTGGCCGATCGCCGCCGC
Source organism: Streptomyces sp. NP160 (assembly GCF_006335115.1). Taxonomy (GTDB): domain Bacteria; phylum Actinomycetota; class Actinomycetes; order Actinomycetales; family Quadrisphaeraceae; genus Quadrisphaera. The sequence continues at coordinate 30,791 of NZ_VDMJ01000037.1, read as the reverse complement.
GTGGTCGTCGTCCAGCGCACCGGGTGGGGCAAGTCGGCGGTGTACTGGGTGGCCACGGCGCTGCGGCGCCACCACGCCCAGGTCGGTGGGGCGGGCCCGACGCTCGTGGTCTCCCCGCTGCTGGCGCTCATGCGCGACCAGGTGGCCGCGGCCACGCGCTCCGGGCTGCGCGCGGTCACGCTGAACTCCGCCAACGTCGACGACTGGCCCGCCATCGAGGAGCAGATCGCCGCCGACGCCGTCGACGTCCTGCTCGTCAGCCCCGAGCGCCTCAACTCCGTCGGCTTCCGCCAGCGGGTGCTCCCCCGGCTCGCGCCGCGCCTAGGCCTGCTCGTGGTGGACGAGGCGCACTGCATCTCCGACTGGGGCCACGACTTCCGCCCCGACTACCGCCGCCTCGCCTCGGTGCTCGCCGGGCTGCCCGAGGGCACCCCGGTGCTGGCGACGACGGCGACGGCCAACGCCCGCGTCTCCGCCGACGTCGCCGCCCAGCTCTCCGCCGACGGGACACCCGCGCTCACGCTGCGCGGGCCGCTGGACCGGGAGGGCCTCGAGCTGGCCGTGGTGCCGACGCCGGACGTGGCGCACGCCTACGCCTGGACCGCGCAGTTCCTGCGCGAGTCCTCCGGCAGCGGCATCGTCTACACGCTCACGGTGGCCGAGACGGCGCGGCTGGCCGAGTTCCTCGCCTCCGAGGAGGGCGGTGGCCACGCGGTGGCCGCCTACTCCTCGGCCACCGAGCCCGCCGAGCGCGAGCGCCTCGAGGCAGCGCTGCTGTCCGGTGAGCTGCGCGCGCTGGTGGCCACCTCCAGCCTCGGCATGGGCTACGACCACCCGCGCCTGGCCTTCGTCGTCCACCTCGGCGCACCGAGCTCGCCGGTGGCGTACTACCAGCAGGTCGGCCGCGCGGGCCGTGCCCTGGACGGCGCCGTCGGGGTGCTCCTGCCGACCGCCGCCGACGAGCGGATCTGGGCCTACTTCGACTCCACCGCCTTCCCGCCCGAGCCCGTGGTCCGCCGCGTGCTGGAGGTGCTGGAGCGCCTCAGCGGCGGACAGGAGGGCGTCGGGCTGCCCAAGCTCGAGGTGGAGGCCGGGCTGCGCCGCGGCCGGCTGGAGGCGCTGCTCAAGGTGCTCGACGTCGACGGCGCCGTCGAGCGCGTCGCCGGCGGCTACCGCACCACCGGCGAGCCGTGGCACTACGACGCCGAGCGCATCGCCGGGGTGGCCGCGGCGCGCCGCGCGGAGCAGGCGGTGATGCGCCGCTACGCCGCCACCCCGGCGCTCCAGGCCCCGGGAGCAGAGCCGTGCCTGCTGCGGGTGCTGCGCTCCGAGCTCGACGACGACGGCGCCGTCGACTGCGGCCGCTGCGCCGCCTGCACCGGCCACCTGCCCGCACCGGGGCTCGACGTGGACGAGCAGCTCGCCGCCGCCGCGCTGCGGCACCTGCGCAGCCAGACCACAGTGCTGGAGCCGCGCAAGATGTGGCCGTCGGGCACCTCGGGCCGCCGGGGGCGGATCGCCGAGGGCGTGCGGGCCGAACCCGGCCGCGCCCTGGCCATCGGGGAGGACCCGGCGTGGGGAGACGCCGTGGCGGCCGTGCTGCGCGAGGGGCCGGCGTCCGCCGCGTGGGCCGACGTCGTCGACGGGTGCGTGCGGACGCTGGGCCGCTGGCGCTGGCCCGCGGGCCGGCCGGCGTGGGTGACGTGGCTGCCCGACGGCTCCGGCGGCGCGTCGGCGCGCGAGGCGGCGGCCCGCGCGCTCGCCGAGGCGCTCGGCGAGGTGGGGCGCCTGCGGGTGCTGCCCGCCCTGCAGGCCGTGCCGGGTGCGCCGCTGGAGGCACCGCGCCGCGAGGGGGCCGGCCCCGCTCCCGCCTCCGCAGCGGCGGGCATCGCCCTGGCCCGACTGGAGCTGTCCCCGGAGGGCCGCGAGGCGGTGTCCGCCTCCGGCGGGGCGCCCGTGCTCGTGGTGGACGCCGAGACGCGCACCGGCTGGTCGCTCACGGTCGCCTCGGTGCTGCTGCGCGAGGCCGGCGCCGGCCCGGTCTACCCGCTGGCGCTGCTGAAGCGCGCCTGAGCACCCCACACCGCTCACCGCGCCGGCGTCGGCGGGCGCCCTCAGTGGTGGGTCTCCACCGCGACCCGCGCCTCGTCGCCCAGCTCCAGGCCCTCCCGGGCGCGCACCGCCTTCTTCAGCGGCAGCACGTAGCGGACGCGCCGCTCGCCCTCCACGTCAGGGGCTCCCGACGGCTCGGGGAAGATCGAGGTGGTCCACCGCGAGCCGCCGACCGTGACCGTCACCCTGACGGCACCGAAGCCGGCGCGCGGACGGGGCACCGCGGCGATCTCGTCGGACGCGTCCTGGGGCAGGGTCGCGAAGACCCACTCGTCGGTGCGCGCCTGCCACCGCCACAGCTCCGCCGTGAACTCGTAGCGCGTCTGCGCGCCAGGCGGCCCGCCGTCGTCGTCCTGCTCGTGGTGCCCGCCCGGCCGCCTCCTCGCCACCGCCCCAGCGTGGCGCAGCAGCCCCTCGCCGTCACCCTCGGCCTGCGGAGGGGAGACACCGTGATGGTGCGCCAGGGGGACGTCGGCTGACGATCGAGGGCCCGCCCGTGCAAGATGGGGGGCGTGGGGACAGCACCAGCGCGCGGTGACGCCGTCGGCGGGCCCGTGGGGACCATCGACCTCGACGCCGCGGACCCCACCACGCTGGTGGTCAGCGGCGAGGTCGACATCTCGGTCACGCAGGACGTGCTCCACGACCTGCCGCAGTGGGGTGACGTCGAGCAGGTCGACCTCACGGACACCACGTTCCTGGACTCCTCCGGCATGCGGCTGCTGGTGCAGGTCGCCCGCCTGGTCGCGCCGCGCCGGGTGCGGGTGGTCGGGGCCAGCGGGCAGCCGCTGCACGCGCTGGAGATCTTCGGCGCCGACCACGTGGTGGACCTGGTCCCCGGGGCTCCGGCCCGCGAGCGCCCCACCGGGACCTGAACCACCAGTCCGCCCCGCCGGAGCTCCGAGCGGCTCACCCCGGAGCGAGCTGCTCCCGGACGGCGTCAGCCACCTCGCGGGCCTGTCCCGCCGCGTAGCGGCGGCGCGGGCCGAGGAAGAACCTCAGCCCGTCACCCCGGGTGCGGGGGATCACGTGCAGGTGCACGTGCGGGACGCTCTGGCTGACCACGTTGTTGTTCAGCAGCAGCGCCCCGTCGGCTCCCGTGGCCGCCTCGACGGCGCGCTGCAGCGCCTGGCTCGTGGTGAGCCACTCGTGGGCGAGCTCGACGGGCAGCTGGTCCCACGTCTGCACGTGGACGGCCGGCACGAGGAGGACGTGCCCGGGGAACAGCGGGTGCGCGTCGAGGAAGGCGACCACGGTGTCGGTGCGGTGCACCACCTCCGCCGAGACCTCCCCGCGCACGATGCTGCAGAACACGCACGGCTGGTCTGACCCCCGCGGGGTGAACTCCTGCGCCACACCCGCTCCCTGCCCACGCGCGGGGCCGGGAAAACCCGGTGCTCACCGGCGAGCGGCCACGCCGCTCGGACGCCTGGGCACCCCGCAGGACACCGCTGACCTCGTGGAGTTCCTCCTGTCACCGCGCGGCGGCTGGGTGACCGGGCAGGTGCTGTTCAGCAACGGCGGCTTCCGCACCCACCGCTGACCCGATCTCACACCGCGTCGACCTGCCGTGTGAGATATGGAACCTCAGCTGCTACCTCACAGAGGCGCACGAGACGCAGGTGTGAGAAGTGGGTCTGACCAGGAGCCTTCCCGGTGCGATCTCACATCCGCAGCGCTCGCACCGTCCGAACGTCCCCGTGGCGACGCGCTCGAGAGCGGCGTCCACCTCCCGCAGCCGGGCGAGCTGGCGGTCGCGGACGGCGATGGCCTGGGCCCGCTCGAAGGCGATGGTGGCGCCCTCCGGGTCGTGCTCGTCGTCGGCGTTGGAGTCGCGGGAGGCCTCCACCACCCCCGCCACGGCCCGCTCCAGGTCGCGCACCTGCGCGGTCGCGTCGGCCCGCTCGGCCTCCAGCGCGGCCACCACGTCCGCCAGCGAGAGCGGCGGGCCCGGTGAGGACGGCGGCTGTGAGGACGGCGGCTGTGAGGTCACGGGCGGATCATCGTGACGCCGACGGGTGCTGTGCCGCCGTCCATGGCCCGCACCAGCGCCTCGATCCCGGCGGCGTCCTCCAGGGGCAGCCAGCGCGCCACGAGGTCCTGCGGTCGCAGCCGGCCGCTGGTGACCAGCGCCATGAGCTCGGGGTAGCTGCGGGCGTCCATGCCGTGGCTGCCGAGCAGCGCCAGCTCGTGGCTGACCACGCGGGAGACCTCGACCACGGGCTCGGAGGCCACCAGGCCGATCTGCACGTGCCGGCCGCGCCGGGCCAGCGAGAGCAGGCACGCGTCCAGCGCCCCGGGCCGGCCCACCGCGTCGACGCTGACCGCCGGTCCCGCGCCACCGCCGGCCGCCCGCACGGCGTCGGCGACCTCGGCCGGGGACAGGCCCGCGGTCCTCACGGTGGCGCTGGCGCCCAGCTCCACCGCGCGGGCCAGCGCCCGCTCGTCCACGTCGGCGGCCACCACCTCGGCTCCGAGCGCCGCGGCCACCACGACCGCCGACAGCCCCACGCCTCCGCAGCCGACCACGAGCACCCGCTCACCGGGCCGCAGCTGCGCGCGCTGCACCAGGCCGCGGTAGGCGGTGGCGAAGCGGCAGCCGAGCAGGGCGGCGGCCCCGCCGTCGACGTCGTCCGGCACCTCCACGAGGTTCACGTCCGCGTGGCGGACCACCACCTGGTCCGCCCACGACCCCTGGGTGGTGAAGCCCGGCTGGGTCTGGTCGCGGCACACCTGGCCGTCACCGGCGGCGCACTCGGGGCAGGAGCCGCAGGCGTGCACGAACGGGGTGGTCGCGCGCCGTCCCAGCCACGACGCGTCGACGCCGGCGCCGACGGCCACCACGCGGCCCGCCAGCTCGTGGCCCGGGACGTGGGTCGCGGCGCCGCCCCCGGGACCGGCGTGGGCGCCGACCACGACGTCCGGGTCGTGCCCGGCCCACGCGTGCACGTCGCTGCGGCACAGGCCCGTGGCCTCCACCGCCAGCACCGCGCCGTGCACCGGAGGCTCGGGGTCGGGCAGGTCGACCAGGGTCAGGGGGCCGCCGGGCTCGGCGTACTGCAGCGCGCGCACCCGGCGGAGGCTAGACGGTCGCCAGCGCGGCGACCGGGCCGGCGGCGGGCACCTGACCGGAGGCCGCCAGCGCGGCCTCGACGTGGAGCCGCGCCGAAGGCAGCAGCGGCACGCCGGCCGGGGCGTCATCGGGGCCGAGGAGCAGCTCCAGCTCGGTGCAGCACAGGCCCACCGCCTGCGCGCCGCGCTCGGCCAGGTCGGCCACCACGGCGGCGACGTCGGCGCGGGTGCCGGGCGAGAACACCCCGCGGCACAGCTCGCCGAACACCGCGGCGTCCACGCGGGCCACCCCGGCGGCGTCGGGCACCACCACCTCCACCCCGGAGCCTGCGAGGCGCTCGGCGTAGAACGGCTCGGTCATGGTGCCGCCGGCACCGAGCAGCCCCACCGTCCGCGCCCCGCGCGCCAGCGCCGCCCGCGCCACGACGTCCGCGAGGTGCAGGAAGGTCGCGCCCCGCTCGGCGAGCGCCTCCTCGAGCGGGCCGGCCGCCTTGTGCATGTAGTTGGTGGCGACGACGACGACGCCGGCGCCCGCCCCCGCGAGCGCCAGGCCCTCGCGGCGCAGCTGCTCGGCGGCGGCGTCCCAGCGGTCGGTGAGCTGCAGCTGGCGGACGGGGGCGAAGTCGAGGCTGCGGACCAGGAGGTCGGCGCTGGCGAGCGGCTCGCCGGGCTGGTCGCCGGTGCCACCGGCGCGGTGGTCCCGGACCAGCTCGTTGGCGAGGCGGTAGTACAGCGCCGTCGACTCCCAGCTCATGCCGCCGAGGACGCCGACCGTCGTCGTGCTGGTCGTGCTGGTCGGGGAAGCGGGTGCGGTCATGGCTCCACGCTGGCCGCGGCTGCTCCCAGGCGGTAGCCCTGCCGCCCTGCAGGCACCCACAAGCGCTGCTTGTGGGACAGTCGGCAGGTGGACCCCCGACGCCTGCTCGTGCTGCTCGCGGTGGAGGAGGCCGGGTCGCTGACCGGCGCGGCGGCCCGGCTGGGCACCACGCAGCAGGCCGTGAGCCAGCAGGTCACGCGGCTGGAGGCGGAGGCGGGCACGGCCCTGCTGGTGCGCGAGGGCCGCGGCAGCTCCCTCACGGAGGCGGGCCGGGTGCTCGCGGCGCGCGCGGAGGAGCTCGCAGAGGTGCTGCGGGCCGCCGAGGAGGACCTCGCCGCGCTCTCGGGACTGGTGCGGGGCGAGGTGTCGCTGGCGGCCTTCCCGACCGCCTCGGCGGTCGTGGTGCCGCGAGCGCTCGCTGCGCTGGCGGCGCGGGCACCGGGCCTGTCGGTGCGGCTCACCGAGGCCGAGCCGCCCGAGGCGGAGGCCGCCGTGCGCGAGGGGCGGGTGTCCCTGGCGCTGGTCTTCCGCCACGCCCGCGACAGCGAGCCCGTGCCCGGGGACCTCCTGCGGGTGCCGCTGGGCAGCCACCCCGTGCACGCGGTGGTGCCCGCCGGTGAGCGACCCCCGGCCCACCTGGCGGACCTGGCCGGCAGGCCGTGGATCGCGGGCTGCCCCCGCTGCCGCGCCCACCTCGTGCGCTGCGCCGCTGCGGCGGGCTTCACCCCCGACGTCCGGCTCGAGACCGACGACCACGTCGCGGTCCAGCACCTCGTGGCCGCGGGACTCGGGGTGGCGCTGCTGCCGTCCTGGGCGCTGCGGGCGAGCACCGTGCCGGGCGTGGTGCACGCCCCGAGCGCTGGGCTGGACGCCCGGGTGGTGGAGCTGCTGCTGCGCCCCGAGTCCCAGCGGGTGCCCGCGGTGCAGGCGCTCACGGCCGAGCTGCGCCGCGCGGTGGGAGAGCTCGACGCCGTCAGCCCCTGACGCCTGCGGGTCAGCCGGCCTCGCGGCCCTCGACGCACCACCTCCGTGTCGTTCAGGTGCGCCCGACGCGCCACCTCCGTGTCGTTCACGACGCCGTGACGCGTCGCGCGCTTGTCATTCACGAGCGGCCGACGCGCGACGCGCGTGTCGTTCACGCGGACCGACGCGTCGCGCCCTTGTCATTCACGGTCCAGCGACGCGTCACACGCATGGGAGTCAAGCCCGAGTCGAACAGCGTCACCAGTGCCACGACGCGCGGTGACGCGGCAGTGACGCTGCCTCCGGCAGGACTGACTCGTGATGACTCGCACGAGGACGTGGATGACTCGTGGGTCTGAGGCGGCCTGGGAGGTGGCCCGGAGGGGCCGGCGGCACCCCGGCGCGCGCACCGGCTCCGCGGCGAGGAGGGTGGAGCGGTGGAGACGAGGCTCTTGGGAGCAAGCGGGTGCGCCGTCTCGGCGTTCACCCTCGGGACGATGACGTTCGGCAAGGAGACCGACGAGGCGGGCGCGCACGAGCAGCTCGACGCCTTCGTCGAGGCGGGCGGCACGCTCGTCGACACCGCCGACGTCTACAACGACGGCGTCAGCGAGGAGGTGGTCGGCCGGTGGATGGCCGACCGGCCCGACGACGTCACCGACCGCGTGGTGCTGGCCACCAAGGGCCGCTTCCCCACCGGGCCGGGCGCCAACGACGTCGGGCTGTCGCGGCGGCACCTGACGCGCGCCATCGACGCGTCCCTGCGGCGCCTCGGCAGCGGTGTCGACGCGATCGACCTCTACCAGGTGCACGCGTGGGACCCGCTGACGCCGCTGGAGGAGACGCTGCGCACCCTCGACGACGCGGTGCGCGCGGGCAAGGTCCGCTACGTCGGCCTCTCCAACTTCACCGGCTGGCAGGTGCAGAAGGTCGTGGCCCTCGCCCGCCAGCTGGGCACCGCCGTCCCCGTCACCCTGCAGCCGCAGTACAACCTGCTGGCGCGCGGGGTGGAGCTCGAGGTCGTCCCCTCCTGCCTGGACGCAGGGCTGGGCCTGCTGCCGTGGTCCCCGCTGGGCGGGGGGTGGCTCACCGGCAAGTACACCCGTGACCAGCGCCCCACCGGCAGCACCCGGCTGGGCGAGAACCCCGACCGGGGCATGGAGGCCTACGGCAAGCGCTCATCCCAGCAGCGCACGTGGGACGTGGTCGACGCTGTGCAGCAGGTGGCGCAGCAGCGCGGCACCTCGATGGCCGCGGTGGCGCTGGCCTGGCTGGTGGCGCGCCCGTCGGTGACCTCGGTGATCCTCGGGGCGCGGACCACCGAGCAGCTGCGGGAGAACCTCGGCGCGGCCGACCTGCGCCTGGAGCCGGCGCAGGTGGAGGCCCTCGACGCCGCCAGCGACCCGGCGCCGGACGACTACCCCTACGGCCCGGCCGGCAGCGCCCAGCGCAGCCGCCCCGTCACCGGGGGCCGCGCGAGCTGAGGGACCGGCTGGCCGGCCGGACCGGCGCGACCGGCCCGACCGGCCTGCGGGTGAGGGCCGGTCAGGCCTCCTCGAGGAGCGCCCGGGCGATGACCCGGGCCTCCTCGAGGCCGTCGTAGCGGAGCTTGTAGGTGGCGGTGCGGCCCGAGCCCGTGGTGGACAGCAGGTGGCGCCGGCCGGCGAGGTGCTTGGTGTAGTTGCCGGTGTCGAGCAGCCCCAGGCGCTCCACCTCTGCCCTGACGACGGCGTCGGGGACGGGCTCTCCGCCGTCGCGCCCGCTCCAGCGCAGCGCCGCCAGGAGGAGCACTGCGGCGGTGCCCACGCGCTGCGCTCGGGTGCGTCCCAGCCGGGCCGGGTCCCCGGCGAGCTGCAGCTTGCCGCCGCGCTCCTCCCAGACCCTGTCGAGCAGCTCGGGGCGGACCCCGAGCGCGTCGGCGATGGAGCCCCACGGCTCCTCGCCGGCCCCGGGCGCACCGGACCACGAGCGCGGGCCGACGGCCACGAGCCGCTCAGGCCCCCGCCGCGGGACGGACCAGTCGGTGCCGTCGTCGTCGGCGTCGGGGCGGGGAGCCAGGCGGGGCAGGCCGGCGCGCTGCGCGGCGGCGCTGGTCAGGGGACGCAGGACGCGCGGCGCCTCGGGCCAGTCGGGCCCGTGGTCCGCCCGGTGGTCGGCACGGGCGTCGGCACGGGCGTCGGCACGGTGGTCCGAGCGGTGGTCGAGGTCCCAGGGGCGGTGGTCGTCGTCGCGGTCCGCGTCGCCGTAGGCGGGGTGCTCGCGGCCGGTGCTGGGGCGGGGCTCGCCGCCGTGGAGCCTCAGCGCCGGCCCGGCCGAGCGGTCGAGCGGGCGGTCGGCGGTGCGGTCCCCCGTGCGCTCGGGACCCTGCTCGGGCGCCGCTTCCGGGCGTCCCAGGGGCGCCTCGCCGGCGGACCGGAGCACGAGCTCGACAGCGGTGGTGAAGGCCACCGCGCGCAGGTCGCCCGCGACCCCGGAACGGTCGACGGCGTCCGCGGCGCAGCGGAGCACATCGGCGACGTCCACACGGTGAGCGTAGCGGCGCACGGAGCCGCCGCGCGCCGGGTGACGGGAACGCGTCGAGATCGACTCGCGGTGCGCCTCGGCAGACTCGATCCCACCCCACCGCAGTACTCGCCGGCGTACTGGCGCACCTCGGAGTGTGAGTCGCTACCACCGGCGGTGACTGGCGGCGTCGCGCTTCCTACTCGCACCCACCGTCCACGTCGGCGCCCCCGGCAGGTGGCGACGCGCAGCGGGCGGCACCTACTGACCGCGCGACGCCGCGACGACGCGTTCGAACACCTCGCGGGACAGCGCTGCCCCCTCGCGCCGGACGGCGGCGACGGGCAGGTGCAGCACCCGGTCCAGGCGCACCTCGCTGGGGCGGCGCTGTGAGTCCCACGCGCCCGTCCCCACGTCCATCCACCGGCGGCCGTCGTGGTCGCGCTCGCCCTGGGTGCGCGGACCCGCGTGGTCCTTGCTCGTGAGCATGAGGCCGACCACCTCACCACCGGCAGCGCCCTGGCGGACGTCGAGCACGAGCACCGGGCGGTCCTTGCCGCGGGAGGCGTCCTCCTCGTAGGGCACCCACGCCCAGACGACCTCGCCGGGGTCGGGCTGCCCGTCCGCCTCCGGCGCGTAGCGGGGCCCCGCCTCGGCGGGCGCGTCGCGGGGGCGGGGAGCGGGCGCCGGCTCCCGGCGCAGGCGCCCGGACGGCCTGCCGCCCGGCGAGGACGTCGAGGACGGCGAGGACGGCGAGGACGGCGAGGACGGCGACGGTCGCCGCGGCGGGGAGGACCGCTGCGCTGGACGGTCGGCCGTGCGGTCGGCAGCACGATCGGCTGCGCTGCCGCTCCGGTGGTCGGCCCGTGCCTCGGGAGGCGGGGTGGACCGCGCCGCGGAGGCCACGGCCTTCGCGAGGTCGACCAGCTGCGCCAGGATCCCCTTCGCCACGCCCCCACCGTAGGACCGGGGGCAGGGGCCGCCCCCCAGCGGCGGTCCCTCCCCCCGGTGGTCTGCCGGGCGCCCGCTCAGCCGGCGGCGGGCACCAGCTCGACGACGGCCCACGACAGCGCCGGCAGGGTGATGCGCGCGGTCTGCGCGCCGCGCTCGCCCACCTCCAGCGCTGCCGCGCCGCCCGCGGCGGACAGCGGGCGCAGGCCCACGGCCGCGGGGGACGCCTCGGTGTTGGAGGTGTACCGGTCCTGCCCGTCGGTCGCGGCCAGCACGAGGGCGTCACCCACGGCGAGGTCGGCGAAGCCGCCCAGGCTGACGGTGGTGTCCGCGGACTCCTCCAGCGAGCGGTTGGCGAGGAAGAGGGTGACGCGCGCGACCCCGCCGTCGTCGTCGTGGTGGAGCACCGCGGAGGCGTCCACGAGGTCGACGTCGCCGAACTTGGGGGTCTCGTAGCGGTCGGAGGTGGTGCGCACGTCGAGCAGGTGGCCGCCCAGGGAGCGGCGGCGCACCTCCTCGAAGGGCAGCGCGATGGTCTGCTTCCACGCCGGGCCGCCCGGCTCGGAGCGCAGGAGCCCGATGACGTTGACGAGCTGGGCCTGGCAGCCGACGAGCACGCGGTCGCCGTGGCGCAGCAGGGAGCTGAGCAGCGTGCCGACGACCACGGCGTCCTGGACGGTGTACTCGTCCTCGATGACGCGCGGGGCGACGTCCCAGGCGGTGAGGCCCCTGGCGCGCTCGGAGGAGTTCCAGGCGGTCTGGTTCCAGACGTTCCACTCGTCGAAGCTGATGCCGATCTTCTTGCGGCTCTTGAGCTTGGCGCCGACGGCGTCGGCGGTGGCGGCCACGGAGTCGATGAAGAGGTCCATGTCCACCGCGGAGGCGAGGAAGTCGGCCAGCGGCGTGGTCTCGGACTCCTCGTAGTAGGCGTGCGCGGAGATCATCTGCACGTCCTCGTAGGTCTCCTCGAGCACGATCCGCTCCCACTCGCCGAAGGTCGGCATGGAGCGCGAGGAGGAGCCGCAGGCCACCAGCTCGATGGTCGGGTCGACCTGGCGCATGGCGCGGGCGGTCTCGCCGGCGAGGCGGGCGTACTCGTGGGCGGTCTTGTGCCCGGTCTGCCAGGGGCCGTCCATCTCGTTGCCCAGGCACCAGAGCTTGATGCCGTACGGGTCCTGCCGGCCGTGGGAGCGGCGCAGGTCGGAGAACCTGGTGCCCGAGGGGTGGTTGGCGTACTCAAGGACGTCGCAGGCCTCCTGGAGGCCGCGGGTGCCCAGGTTGACCGCGTACATGACCTCGGTCTGGGCCTTGTCGGCCCAGCGGGAGAACTCCTCCAGGCCGAAGGCGTTGGTCTCCACCGTGCGCCAGGCCCTGTCGATGCGGCGCGGGCGCTGCTCGAGCGGGCCGACGCCGTCCTCCCAGTCGTACCCGGAGACGAAGTTGCCGCCGGGGTAGCGGACCACGGTGGGGCCGATCTCGCGGACCAGCTCGAGCACGTCGGAGCGCAGCCCGTCGGCGTCGGCGCTGGGGTGGTCAGGCTCGAAGATCCCCGTGTAGACGCAGCGGCCCATGTGCTCGACGAAGGAGCCGAAGAGGCGTCGGGGCACCGGGGCCGTCGTGTAGGCGGCGTCGAGGGAGATGCGGGCGCGAGGCACGGGGCGTCCTTCCGGAGGGACCTGGGGCGGCGGCGGAGTCGCTCCTCGGTGAGGGCCCGCGCGTCGCTGCGCTGGACTTTACAACGTCGTAAATCCTGGTGGCCCCTCCCCCGGCCTGTCAACCCCGCGGATCACCGCACCGGTGCCGGTGCGGTGAGCAGATCGACTCCGGGGGCCCCTCGGCGCCAGACTGCGCCGGTGAGCTCTCCGCCGACGCGCAGACCGGTGACCATCCGCGAGGTCGCCGCAGCCGCCGGCGTCTCCCCCAAGACCGTCTCCAACGTCGTCAACGCCTACGTCCACGTGCACCCCGAGACGCGCCGCCGGGTGCAGGGGGTCATCGACGCCCTCGGCTACCGGCCCTCCGCGGTGGGGCGGCAGCTGCGCAGCGGTCGCACCGGGATGATCGCCCTGGCCGTGCCCAGCATCTCCGCGCCGTACTTCGCCGACCTCGCCCGCCACGTGGCCGCGCAGGCCCGCGAGCGCGGGCTGGTGCTGGTGGTGGAGCAGACCGAGGGCCAGCTCGAGCGCGAGCGCGAGGTCGCCGACGGCCAGCCCGTGAGGTTCGCCGACGGGCTGCTCCTGTCGGCGCTGGAGATGCCCGACGAGGAGCTCGCGGCCCCCCACCCCGACACCCCGATCGTGCTCATCGGCGAGCACGGGGGCTCCGACCTCCCGGTGGACCGGGTGAGCATCGACAGCGCCGGCGTCGCCCGCCTCGCCGTGGACCACCTGGTCTCGTGCGGGCGCTCCCGCGTGGCGTTCCTGGGCGACAAGGCGCCGGTGCACAACAGCGCCCGCCTGCGCATGGCCGGCTACCGGGCCGCCCTGGACGCCGCCGGGCTCGCCTTCGACAGCACGCTGGTGCCGCTGTGCGACGACTGGACCCGCGAGGACGGCCACCGCGCCACCGTCGCGCTGCTCGCGGCGCGCCCCGACGTCGACGCGGTCTTCGCCGCCAACGACGAGCTGGCCCTGGGGGCGCTGGCCGCCCTGCGCGAGGCGGGCCGCAGCGTGCCCGGGGAGGTGGCCGTGGTGGGCGTCGACGACGTCGGGGAGGCCCGCTTCTCCTGGCCCGCCCTGACCACCGTCGCCATCGACAGGGCCTTCGTGGCCGAGCGCGCCGTGGAGCTGCTCACCACCCGGCTGGCCGACCCCGCCCTGCCGCCGCGGCAGCTGCAGACGCCGTTCCGGCTGGTGGTCCGCGACAGCGCGCCGGTCACCGCGCGCGTCTGACGCGACCCGTGCGGGGGCGCGTCACCCGGTCGCCGCAGACGGCGGGCTCTCGCCGCACCGGGCCCCGGGCGGGCGGCTAGGGTCGCGTCTGACGCGGCCCCCCGTCGCGCGCCAGCACCACACCGCGAGGAGGGCCCGCCGTGAGCACGTGCGCCTCGACCTCCCCGGAGCCCGGCCGGTCCGGGCGCTCCGAGCAGCCGGGCCAGCCCGCGGCGGGTGCGTCGGCCGCCGCGGAGGCGGCGTGCCGGTCCCACCTGCCCGGCCACCGCATGCCGCGCCTGCTCGCCGAGCTGGTGCGCCGCACCCCATGGGGGTGGCGCCGGGGCACCGTGACGTCGGTCAGCCCCGACGGCTGGATCCTCCTGGACTGCGCCGAGGACGCCCTGGGCACCGCCGGGCAGACCGGCGCGGGGACGGGCCCGGTCCGGGTGGGCAGGGCGCCGGTGCACGCCTGGCACCACCTCGACCTGTCGGGCCGGCTGGTGCCGGGCACCGCGGTCCGCCTGCACCAGCGGGCGACCCGCCACCCGGACGCCCCGCTCGGCGTGGGCGCCGCAGCGCTGGCCGGTCCCCCCGGCGTGCTGCCGGGGCTGGTGAGCCTGCACGTGGCGCAGGGCCCACCGCCGCTGCCGGACCCGGTGGACCTCGAGGCGTGGGCGGACCCGGCCGACGCCGTCGTCATCGACCTGCGCACCCGCGAGCCGCTCGTCCCCCTGCGCTGACCGCGCCGTCCCGGGCGGGCGGCGCTAGCGTCCGGGGCGTGGCTGACGACGTCCACCCGGGCCCCCGCACCGACACCCACTTCCTCCCCGACGCCGCCTCGGCGGTCGCCGACGCGGCCAGGGGCCTGGCGATGGCGCACCCGGCGGACGTGGGCGTGGTGCTCGACCCGCTGCACCTGTACGCGCGCCGCCGGGCGCCGGGGCGGCAGGTGGCGCTCGTCTCCGGCGGCGGCGCGGGGCACGAGCCCCTGCACGCCGGCTTCCTCGGACCCGGTGGCCTCGACGCGGCCTGCCCGGGGCTGGTGTTCACCTCACCCCACCACCGCCAGGTGCACGAGGCAGCGCGCGGCGCCGCCGGTCCCGGCGGGGTGCTGCTGGTGGTCAAGAACTACACCGGCGACGTCATCTGCTTCGCGATCGCCGCGGAGCGCCTGCGCGCCGAGGGCGTCGCGGTGGAGACGGTGCTCGTGGACGACGACCTCGCCACCGAGGGCTCCCCCGACGGCGGCGACGGCGACGGCGACGGCGGTGGGGCCAGCCAGCGCCGCGGCACCGCCGCGACCGTGCTGCTGGAGAAGGTGCTGGGCGCCGCGGCCGACCGCGGTGACGACCTCGCCGCGCTGGCCTCCCTGGGCCGCGACGTGGTTTCGCGGGCGCGCAGCCTCGCGGTGGCCTCGCGGGCGCAGACGTCGACGGCCACCGGGCAGCCGGCCTTCGAGCTGGGCCCGGACGAGCTGGAGCGGGGCGTGGGCATCCACGGGGAGCGCGCGGCGTCCACCACGGCCCGCCCGCCGACCCGCGAGCTGGTGGCGGGCATGCTCGTCGAGCTGCTCGAGGGGCTGGAGGCCGCCGGGGCACCCGTCGACGACGAGGGCGTCGCGCTGCTGGTCAACGGCCTGGGCGGGACGACGTCGCTGGAGCTGCACGCCCTGCGGGCGCTGGTGGGCGACCTGCTCGCCGAGCGCGGCGTGCGCGTGGCGACGTCCCTGGTGGGCACGTACACCGCGGCCCTGGACATGCGCGGCTTCTCCCTGACGCTGCTGGCGCTGCGTCCCGGATGGGCTGAGCTGCTGGCCGCGCCCACGGCGACCCCGTCGCTCCCGGCGCTGCCGGGTGAGGAGGCGCCGCGGATCAGGGAGCGCGTCGACGGGGCGTCCTCCGGTGGAGACGGACCGGCCGCGCACGCGCAGGACCCCGACGACGCCGGCGCCGCCGTGGTGGACGCGTGGGCGCAGGCGCTGGACGCCGCCCACGAGGACCTCACGCGCCTGGACCAGCTGGCCGGCGACGGCGACTTCGGCGACAACGTCGCCTCCGGCCTGGCCCACGCGCAGCGCCGCGGAGGCACCCTGTCCGGGGCGGCCGGGGCCTTCCTCGACGAGGTCGGCGGCAGCAGCGGCCCGCTGCTGGGGCTGCTGCTCACCGAGCTGGTCCCGGCCGTGCGCCGCGGCGACCCCTCGCAGGTGGCCGGCGACGTCGGGGCCGCACTGCGCTCGGGAGCGCAGGCCGTGACGCGCGTGGGCGGCGCGCAGGTGGGTGACCGCACCTTCCTCGACGCCCTCGTCCCCGCCGCCGACGCCCTCGACGCGGGCGGCTCGCTGGTGGACGCGGCGCGGGCCGCCGTCGACGGGGCGCTGGGCACGGCGCAGCTGGTGGGGCGGCGGGGCCGCTCCCGCTACCTGGGTGACCGGGCGGTCGGTGCTCCGGACCCGGGCGCCGTCGCGGTGGCGGCGCTCGTCGTCGTCGTCGCCCAGGTCCTCGAGGAGTCACCGCAGGCGCAGGCGCTGCCGTCGCCGTCGCAGGTGGCGTCGGGGACGATCGAGGGGTGAGCTCCCCCTCCCCCGACCGCCCGTCCGGCAGCGGCCGCCCCTACCGGATCATGACCGTCTGCACCGGCAACATCTGCCGCTCCCCCATGGCCGAGGTGGTGCTGCGGCACCGGCTGGACGAGGCCGGCCTGGGTGAGGACGTGGTGGTGGTCGACTCCACCGGCACGTCCGACGAGGAGGAGGGCAACCCGGTCGACCGGCGCGCCCGCCGCGTGCTCACCGACGCCGGGTACGACGTCGAGGAGGGCGCGGGGCGCCACCGCGCGCGACAGGTGCAGCCCGGGCAGGTGGAGCAGCGCGACCTCGTGCTCGCCATGACCGCCGCGCACCGCCGCGCCCTGCAGCGGATCGCGCCCGGGGCCTCGGACCGGGTGGCGATGTGGCGGTCCTTCGACCCCGCCGCCTCGGGCCTGGTGGGCGCGGGGCTGGACGTGGCCGACCCCTGGTACGGGGACCTGCGCGACTTCGAGGTCTGCCTGGCCCAGGTCGAGGCCGCCGCCGACGGCGTGGTGGACCACGTGAGGACTGCGCTGGCGCAGCGGGTGTGAGCGGGCCCGCTCAGCGCAGGGTGCGGGCCGCCTCGCGCAGGCGGGCGTGCACGCCGCCGAAGGCGCTGGTGGCGGGGGTGGGCAGCAGCGCCTTCGGCACCTTCGCGAGCGCGGCGTAGGCGGGGTCGACGACGTTGGCCAGCGGCGCCAGGCCCACCTGGCTGAGCAGCTGGTAGGCGTCGAGGTCGTCCAGGCCGTACAGCTCGCGCAGCCAGCGGACCATCTCCACCTGGCTCGCCCGCCACGCGTCCTCCAGGGGGCGGCCGGTGCCGACGGTCATCCAGTGGTCGTCGTCCTCGAGCCGCGGCGTCGCCGGGGCGGACGCGGGCGCGCCCGCCGCCGTCCTCAGCTCACCGGCCCTGACGAGGTCCACCAGCAGCGTCGTGGTCATCGCGCCCTCGACGGCGGTGCCGCACGTCTCGCCCTCGCCCTGGCGGTAGTGGCCGTCCCCGAGGCTGAACAGGGCCCCCTCCACGTTGACGCGCAGGTAGCAGGTGGTGCCGGCGCGCATCTGCGGGGTGTCGAGGTTGCCGCCGAACACCCCGGGCACCAGGGACGTGCGGACCTCGCCGGCGGCGGGCGCGACGCCGACGGTGCCGAGCATGGGCTCCAGCGGCAGCTCCGCGCTGAAGCCGCCGGAGGTGAGCTCGACGGCGAGGGTCCGGCGGGCGGAGTCGAGGTGGTAGAGCCACGTGCGCTCCGGCAGGGGCGGCGTGAGCAGCGCGGTGGTGTCGGTGCCGGTGAGGCCGCCGAAGAACGGGACCAGGCTGGAGACGCCGGTGTCGCGCGCGGGCTCGAGGTCCACCAGGTGCAGGGCCAGCACGTCGCCGGGCCGTGCCCCCTCCACGAGGAACGGGCCGGTCTGGGGGTTGAGGCCGGGTGCCGGCGGAGTGTTCGAGACCAGGTCGGACGTGGTGCGCAGGCCGCCGCCGAAGGCGTCCTCGCTCCACAGGCGCAGCGCCTGCCCGGGGCGCACGGTCCTGAGCGGGGCTGCCCCGCCGAAGGTGTACGCGTACTGCTCGACGGACGGGTGGACCTCGACGACCTCCATGGCGCCACCCCACCACAGCCGCGCTGTCCGCGGAGGTCGGGCTCCCGAGCCTGAGCCGGAGCCCGAGCGAGCGGTCGCGCGTCCCGCACGGCGTGCAGAACTCCAGCGCTGCACCGCGACCGGGCCTGGTCGAGGGAGTTCTGCAGGCTCGGCGGGACACCTGACCGGCCCAGGCGTGACGCCGGCCGGACAGGAGTCGCCGACACGCCGGTGCGGAGGCGTCCTCGGGCGCTCCTGCACGTCCGTCGTCACGGGCCGGCTCGGGAACACCCCGGCGCACGGGGTGGTTGAGCCCCAAGTCCATGCACATGCATAGACTTGGCGCACACCCCAGCACCCCAGGAGGCGCACCGTGCAGTTCGGCGTGTTCACCGTCGCGGACCAGACGCCCGACGTCCACACCGGTCACGTCCCGGACGACGTCGAGCGCATGCGCTCCCTCGTCACCATCGCCCAGCACGTGGAGGCCGCCGGCCTGGACGTCTTCGCCATCGGCGAGCACCACGAGACCGGCTTCGTCACCTCCAGCCCCACCACGGTGCTCGGCTACATCGCGGGGCGGACCTCGCGGCTGCGCCTGTCGACGTCCATCGCGCACATCACCACCAACGACCCGGTGAAGCTCGCCGAGGACTACGCCACCCTGCAGCTGCTCTCCGACGACCGCGTGGACGTCATGTTCGGCCGCGGCAACTCCATGGCCGGCTACTCCGCCTTCGGCAAGGACCCCCGCGCCTCGGTGCAGCTGACCGTGGAGAACTACCAGCTGCTGCGCCGCCTGTGGGACGAGGACTCCCCCGTGGACTGGCAGGGCCAGTTCCGGGGCCCGCTGCACCAGTTCACCGCCACCCCGCGCCCGCTCGACGGCGTCGCCCCGTTCGTCTGGCACGGCTCCATCCGCACGCCGGAGGTCGCCGAGATCGCGGCGTACTTCGGGGACGGCTACTTCGCCAACAACATCTTCTGGCCGAAGGAGCACTACATCCGCCTGATCGACCTCTACCGCGAGCGCTGGGAGCACCACGGCCACGGGCCGGGGAGCACCGCGGTGGTGGGCCTGGGCGGGCACGTGTTCATGCGCAAGAACAGCCAGGACGCGGTGCGCGAGTTCCGCCCCTACTTCGACGTCGCCCCCGTGTACGGCGGCGGCCCGAGCCTGGAGGAGTTCGCCCGCGAGACGCCGCTGACCGTCGGCACCCCGGAGCAGGTGGTCGAGAAGACCCTGACGTTCCAGGAGTTCTTCGGCGACTACCAGCGCCAGCTGTTCCTCGTCGACCACGCGGGGCTGCCGCTGAAGACGGTGCTGGAGCAGATCGACATGCTCGGTGAGCACGTCGTGCCGGCGCTGCGCAAGGAGATGGAGGCGCGCCGCCCCGCGGGCGTCCCGAGCGACCCGCCCAGCCACGCGAGCCGGGTCGACGCCCGCGCCCAGCAGGTCGCGGACGCGAAGGCCGCCCGGTCCGCGTGACCAGCACCAAGCTCGCCGTCGAGGCCTGGGAGGCGCTCTTCCGCACCCAGGCCTCGCTGGTGCGCCGCTTCGCCGAGCAGGACGTCTGGGCGCCGGAGCGCGGTGTGGGCCTGCGCGAGTACGACGTCCTCTACGCCCTCACCACCACCGACGGCGGCCGGGCCCGCCTCGGTGCGCTGGCCGACGCGGTGCTGCTGCCGCAGCCGTCGCTGAGCCGGCTCGTCGACAGGCTCGTCGCGCAGGGGCTCGTGCAGCGCGAGCCGGACCCCGCCGACCGGCGCGGCGTCGTCCTCGTCCTCACCACCGCGGGGCGGGCGCTGCAGCGCGAGGTCGGCCGGCGGCACGCGGCAGCCATCGCCGACGCCCTCGGGGAGCACCTCGACGACGACGACCTCGTCGTCCTGCGCGACCTCTGCCGCCGGGCGCTGGGCGCCTGAGCGCTGATCCGTCCGGGTGGTGGCGGGGCCGCCGGCCGCAGGACGCACGAGGCCGTGCCGAACTGGAGGCGTGAGCGAGCACCACGGCACACGCCGCACGCACAGCGCCGACTCGGGCTTCACGCTCATCGAGCTGCTGGTCGTCATGGTCGTCATCGGGATCCTGGCGGCCATCGCCGTCCCGGTCTTCTCGGCCCAGCGGCAGAAGGCTGCGGAGACCGCACTGAAGGCCGACCTGCGGAACATCGCGACCGCCGTCCGCAGCCACGGGCTCGAGGCCGGCAGCTACCCGTGGGCGGACGACCTCAACACCGCCGGCACGGCCCTGCGCACCTCCGCGGGCGTGCGGGTCGTCGTGCTGTCGCGCTCGACCACCGACTTCTGCCTCGTTGGTACGAGCACCGGCGCGGGGCCCGACACCTCCGGCTACGCCGCGGCAGCTCGCCTCAGCACGCGACTGATGTACGTCTCAGCGACCCGCCCCGTCTCGACGGTCACCTCCGCGGACCCCGGCTGCCTCACCGCGCCCGGCATGCAGTTCGACAAGGGCTACTGGGACCAGGACGGGTACCACGTCGGGTTCCCGCCCATCTGAGCCTCACGCCCAGATCGCCGATGGCCAGCCGTCCGGGGTGACCTGGGGCGGGTCCGGCAGCGGCCGCGCCAGCCCGTGCGCCGCGCGCCGCGCCACCCAGGCGACGACGGCCGCGTCGAGCACGTCGTCCACGGCAGCGCGCCCGGCCTGGCCGACGTCGTCGGGGACGACGACGCCGCCCGCGGCCAGCAGCGCCCTGCGCCGGACGGCGCCGGCCCAGCTCTTCTTGCGGTCGGCCAGCGGCAGGCAGCCGGGCGCGCCCGCAGCGCCGCCGGCGGCGAGCGCGGCCAGGACGCCGAAGGCGACCTCGGGGTGGACCTCCAGCACGCGCGGACCGCCGGCGCCGCTCGGGCCCGCGGGGTCCCGCACCCAGGCGTCCACCTCGAGCACCTTCGCCCGCAGCCCGTAGGCCTGCACGCTCACCCCCGCGCCGGTCGCTGCGCGGGACAGCGCCACCGCCTCGGCGTGCGAGCCGGCCTCCAGCGCGGCGCGCACGGGCGTGACGAACACCGACGACCGGCGCGCCCCCAGCACCTCGCGGGCGGCGAGGTCGGCGGCGCGAGGACCGCGCTCCGCCAGGCCGACGGGGATGTCGAGCCCGACGACGGCGAGCGGGCCGCCGCGCTGGGCCGCCGCCACGAGCGCGCGGACGTCGTCGGCGAGGTGGGCGCCCGCCCAGCCCCCGACGACGTCGTCGTCGAGGACCACGCCGACCCAGCGCCCGTCCCAGACGTCGGCCCCCAGCACCCTCGCCACGCCGGTGATGGTGCCGGACCGCCCTCAGCGCGCGCTGACCAGCCCGGCGCGCTCGGCCTCGAAGGCCTCCACCACGGCGCGCGGGAGCCTGCCGCGCGGGCTGACCTCCAGGCCCCGCTCCCGCGCCCACGTGCGCACGGCGGCGCGCGCCGACGGCTCGCTCAGGTCGAGCGGTGCCAGCGCGGCGCCGGTGAGGTCGACGTCGACGGCAGCCGTGACGACCGGCTCGGCCGCGGGACGGGAGACCCGCTCCGGTCGCGGCGACGGCACGCGCACCGCGGCCAGCGCCTGGGTCAGCGGGCCGGGGGCGGGAGCGGCGGACGCCCCACGACCGCCGGGACCGCCGTGGCCGCCGGCCCCGCCGGGCACCAGGGGCATCGAGCCGGTGGCGACGGCGGCGGCGGTGAGGGCGGCGAGGACGTCGTCGACGTCCACAGCCAGCACCCGCGCGGCGGTGAGCAGCTCCTCGCGCTCGGCCTCCCCCGCGGTGGGCTCGCGGCCGACGGCGCCCGCCAGGGCCATGACCACGCCGCGGGAGGCGGCGCGGACCTGGGCGCGGGTGAGGTTGGCGGCGTCTGCCAGCAGGGCCAGGGTGCGGGCGGCGTCGTCGTCGAGAGGACCGGCGGCGAGGGCGTCGGCGAGCAGCTCCACGTGGGCGGCCACCGCCGGGAGCGGCAGGTCGGGCCCGTCGAGGGCCAGCGACTCCAGCACCACAGCCAGGCGCCCGGGCGCCGCGGCCAGGGACGGCGCCGGCTGCGCGTCGGCGCGGGGTGCGGCCGTGCTCATCGGGGGCACCTCCACCTCCGGCCACGCGGTCGCGGCGGCGCGGGCCACCACGGCCGCCTGCGCCTCGCCGCGCTCGCCCGAGCGCGCCAGGTAGCGCTGCAGCAGACCGGCGGCCGCGCGTGCGTCGGTGAGGGCGGTGGGCACGCCGTCCAGGGCCACGCCGGCGGCGCGGCAGCAGTCGACGAGCCGGCGGCGGTGCAGGCCGGGCAGGTGCCGCCAGCTGGCCTCGAGGGTGCACAGCACCGGGGCGACCGGCAGCACCACGCCCACCGCGGCCAGCTCCCCGCGCAGGTG
Organism: Streptomyces sp. NP160; assembly: GCF_006335115.1. Classification (GTDB taxonomy): domain Bacteria; phylum Actinomycetota; class Actinomycetes; order Actinomycetales; family Quadrisphaeraceae; genus Quadrisphaera. The sequence continues at coordinate 8,997 of NZ_VDMJ01000037.1, read as the reverse complement.
GGCGAGGTCGGAGGCCGCGCCGTGCGCGACCAGCACGCGGCCCGCGAGCGCGGTGACCAGCTCCGCGGCGACGTCGGCGAGGGTGGGTGCGGCGGAGAGCTCCTCCACCGAGGCCCCGGCCGCGGCCGCGAGGACGCCCAGGTCGAGGGCCGGGTCAGCGGTCCTCCCCGCGGGGTCGGCAGCGGGGCAGGTGACCGAGGGGCGCAGCAGGGAGGTCCACTCCCCCACCACGGCGCCGTCGGCGTCCAGCTGGACCACGGCCACCTCGAGCACGCGGTCGCGCTCGGGCGAGGGGCCGCTGGTGACCACGTCCAGGACGGCGTACCCGTGCTCGTGGGCGGGACGGCCGCTGGTCACCGGGACGGACCCGCGGGCGTCGGGCACGACTCCTGCGGCGCGGGCGGCCACCTCGGCCACCACCGACAGCGGGAGGGTGACCGCGTGCTCGGCAGCGTCGGCGGCGCGCAGGGCGCCCAGCTCGGCGCCGCGCAGGGCCAGCGGCATCACGGGCACGCCCGCGGGCGTCTGCCCGGCGACCGAGCCGGACCGCGCGGCGGCGGCGCCGCTGAGCGAGAAGCGACGGCGCCCGCCGTCGGCGTGCCTCATCAGCCGGTCCAGCACACCCACGCCTCTGCCCTCCCGTCACGGTGGAGCCCATCCGCCACAGCGGCCCCAGGCCCGAGTCTGGCGCGACCAGCTCGGCGGCGGGCCGGAACGCCGATACCCGCGGGCACCGGCAGCGGTCCGACGGCGGTGCTGCGGCATTGCTACGGCGGTGCTCCGGGGACCCGGCTGGCAGTCCGGCGGCAGCGACCGGCGCGTTCACCCTTCCGGGCGAGCCCGGTGCGGGCAGGGTGGGCGCGTGCCGATCCTCGAAGGAGAGGATGGGCGGTGCGGACGGGGAGGTGACCTGCGGTGACGTGCGAGACGTGCGGAGGCCGGGGCTTCGAGCTGGTGGGCGTGGAGCCCGCCGGTGTGGTGGCGATGCGCTGCGCCCGGTGCGGGCGCGTGGAGCGGGTCGTCGCCGACCTGCGCCCGCCCACGGGCGGCCCCCAGCGACCCTCCCGGTACCTGGCGCTGCACCAGCCGCACCCTGAGGCGCTCTCCGGCCAGGCCCCCGCCCAGGTCCCCGCCGGCGCCCGCCAGCGCTGAGGCCGCGGACCCGCCCTCACGGGGACGCAGGCCCGCTCGCCCGGCAGGATGGGTGGCGTGACGAGGATCGCCGCGTGCCAGCTGGCCCCCGTCCCCGACGGCCTCGCGGCCAACGCGGAGCTCACCGCAGACGCCGTGCGCGAGGCTCTGGGGCAGGGGGCCGACGTCGTCGTCCTCCCCCAGCTGGTCACCACCGGCGGGGTGCTCGAGGACGCCGAGCAGGCCCGCGCGGTGGCGGTCGCTCCCGGGCACGGCGTCTTCGCCGCGTGGGCGGCGGCGTGCACCGCGCGCCAGGGCTCGGTGGTGGTCGGGGGGTTCTGCGAGGCCGGCGACGACGGGCAGCTCTACAACAGCGCGGCCGTGGTGGACGCCACGGGCCTGCGGGCGGTCTACCGGTGCGCCCACCTGTGGGACCGCGAGCGCCTGGTGTTCGCGGCGGGGTCGGCGGCGCCGCCCGTGGTGGAGACGGTGCACGGGCGGATCGGGGTGCTGGTCAACTACGACCTCCGCTTCCCGGAGTGGACCCGCACGGCGGCGCTGTCCGGCGCGGACGTGCTGGCGGTGCCGGTGGCGTGGCCGGCGGCGCAGCCCGGTGAGGGAGGCGGTCCGGACGGCCAGCTGGTGGCGGCGGCCACCGCGCGGCTGGAGCGGGTGGCCGTGGTCTGCGCCGACCGCAGCGGCCCGGGGTGGACGGCGGGCAGCTGCATCGTGTCGGCCGGGGGGCAGATCCTGGCGGCGGCCGGTCCGGGACGCAGCGCCGCCTGGGCGGACGTGGACCCGGAGACCTCGCGCGACAAGCTGGTCAGCGGGTCCTCGGACCTGTGGCTGGACCGGCGCCCGGAGCTCTACGACCGGTTGACGGCGCCGCGCGCCTGAGCGCGGCGGCGCACCCGCAGCAGCACGTCGGCGGCCGCGACGGCGGCGAGGCGGCCGGCCAGGAGCATCGCGACCACGGCCAGTCCCACGGACAGCCACCACGGCAGGCCGCGGGTCAGCATCCGCGTGAGCACGAAGGCGCCCAGGGACACCAGGAAGGACACCACGGGCACCCACGTCGACGCCTTCACCCCACAAGCATGCACCCCCCTCGCCCACTCGACGGTGACGCCGAGGAGGTGAGGGGGGTGCGTGCGGAGCGGCTCAGCTGCCGCGGCTCGCTCAGAAGCGGCCGTACACCACGTTGCTGCCCCAGATGGAGCGCTCGGTGACGGTCTTGCCGGAGCGCGGGGAGTCCATCATCCGACCGTCGCCGGTGTAGATGCCCACGTGGTAGGCGCGGCCGCCGCGGACGAAGAAGACCAGGTCGCCCGGACGCGCCTGGGAGGCGCTGATGCGGGTGCTGGCGTCCATCTGGGCGTCCGCGGTGCGCGGGATGGAGATGCCGTTCTTGGCGAAGACGTGCTGGGTGTAGCCCGAGCAGTCGAAGCCGGACGGGGTGGTCCCGCCGAAGCGGTACGGGGTGCCGATGTACTGGCTGGCGGTGGCCAGGACGGCTCCGCTGTTCAGCACCGGCGCCGCGTTGGCGGGGAGGGCGGCGGCCGCCATGAGGCCGCCGGTCAGGGCGACGCCGGCGACGGCGCGGGCCAGGGCGCGGCGGGGACGGGACGCACCGCCGGCGCAGCGGGAGCAGGAGACGTGGCGGCCGCGATGGGCATGGGTCATCGACATGTGGGGGTGAGCCTCTCCGACGCCTGCGAGGTGAGCTGTCGGGTTCGGGAGGTGAGGTCCCCCGGCTCGCTAGGCGAGCTTCACCCCGAGGACGCGACGACGCTCCGAAGAGCAGCGCGCCCGGAAGTGGTTCCCCCGTCCCCTGCCACAAGGATCTGCGGACCTCGAACGCGCTGGCAGGGGCTCGGCGTGCGCGACGAGGGCTCCCGGAGCGACTCCGGGAGCGGACAGAAAGTACCCGGAAGTCACGGAAACCCCCAAACATCCCAGGTCGGAACCGTGATGTGATCGTGACACGCCGGTGCACGACAGGCCGCTCTCGAAAGTTTCAGACCTGCCCGACCGGCCGCCCGCCGAGGGGCCGCGCGATCTCGGCTCGGGCAGGATGACGCCCGTGGCAGGCGGCGCGAAGCTCACCGACCGCATCGACGCGTTCCAGCGCCGCCACCCCGCGAGCTCCTTCCCGCTGGCCGTCGTCTACAAGTTCGCCGACGACCGCGGCCCCCACCTCGCGGCGCTCATGGCCTACTACGGCTTCGTCTCGGTCTTCCCGCTGCTGCTGCTCCTGGTGTCGGTGCTGGGCTTCGTGCTGCAGCCCTTCGCCGGCTCCGACCCCGAGCTGTCGGGCCAGGCGGTGACGACGACGATCGACGTCCTCGCCGGCGTGCCCGTCCTCGGCAGCGCCCTGCAGGGCAGCATCACCGGGCTGCGCGGCAGCGGCGTCGCGCTCACCATCGGTGCGCTCGGCACGCTCTACGGCGGCATGGGCGTCATGCAGGCCACGCAGGCGGCGCTCAACCGCATCTACGCCGTGCCGCGCTACAAGCAGCCCAACCCGGTGCTGTCCCGGCTGCGCAGCATCGTGCTCATGCTCGCCCTCGGCCTGCTCGCGCTCGTCGCCACCGCCGTCTCCGTGGTGCTCCCGCGGCTGGCCGACGCGGTGCCGGTGGGCGGCGGGCTGCTGCTCGCGGCGGGCACGCTCGTGCCCTTCGCGATCAACACGTGCATCTTCCTCGTCGTCTTCAAGGTGCTCACCGCCGTGCGGCTGGGGTGGCGCAACGTCGCGATCGGCGCGCTGGTGGCCGCGGCGCTGTGGGAGGGGCTGCAGACGGTCTTCGCGCGCCTGGCCGGCGCCTACCTGCAGCACGCCGGAGACGTGTACGGCGTGTTCGGCGTCGTCCTGGGGCTGCTGGCGTGGCTGTACCTGCAGTCGATGGCGCTGGTGCTCGCCGCGGAGATCAACGTGGTCCGCCAGCGCCGCCTGTACCCGCGCGCGCTGCTGACGCCGTTCACCGACGACGTCGACCTCACCCCGCAGGACGTCCGCGCGTACACCGGCTACGCGCGCAGCGAGACGTACAAGGGCTTCGAGACGGTCGTGGCCACCTTCGACAAGGACGCCGCGGACACGAGCGCGGACACCAGCAGCGCCCACCCCGCCGTCGAGGACGACGACGAGCGCACCGCCGAGCATGCCCCCAGCGGCGCTCCGCGCTGACGCGCCCGCCTTTCGCTCCCCCGGACCGCAGCCGAGCGCCTGGTCGCGGTCCCGCCCCCTTCGGGAGCAGCAACCGGGCGCTCGGCTGCGGGAGAGGGCGTGGGGCTGGGGTCAGCTGAAGGCGGGGGCCTCGCCGGGCTCCACCACGCGGCGCGGTCGCGGGCGGCGCGGCGTCAGGCGCACCGGCGGCAGCGGCGGCGCCGGGATCCGCTCGGCGGCGGCGTGGCCGGGCACCCGCCCGAAGCGCTCGGCGGCGGCGTCCGGGTCCTCCCAGTCGGCGCGGGCGGCGGCGACGTCCTCGTGGGTGCGGCCGATGAAGTTCCAGAACATCACCAGGTCGTCCGTGGTGGGCACACCGCCGAGCAGCAGCTGGCGCGCGCCGTCGGCGTGCCGCAGCCGCAGGCTGGTCCGGCCGGGGGCCCAGTGCCCTAGCGCCGGCAGCCCGCCGTCGGGGTCGAGGGTGAGCAGGGCGTGCTCGTGGGCCGGATCGACCTGCACCTCGACGTCCGCGCCGTCGTCGAGCGCCACGTCAGCGCCCACCAGCCCCGGGGCCACGCCCGCCGGCGACGTCTCGCCGCCGAGGGACCCCACCAGCACCGTCGCCCGCACGCCGCCGCGCGCTCCCCCGACCTCCACCACCGGCAGCTCGCGCTGCTGCTCGAAGCGCGGTGCGCAGCCGTCTTGCTCGCGCGGCAGCACCACCCACAGCTGCACCGCGTGCTGCAGCGGCTGCTCACCCAGCGAGAACTCGCTGTGGGAGACCCCGCGCCCGGCGGTCATGAGGTTCAGCTCCCCCGGGCGCACCACCACGTCGCTGCCCACCGAGTCCCGGTGGTGGATCTCGCCGCTCAACGGCCACGTCACGGTCTGCAGCGCCGTGTGCGGGTGCGGCTGCACCCGCATGTCCACCCGCTGCGGCCCGATCCGGTCCAGGAAGCACCACGCCCCGACGGTCGGCACCTCCCGGTGCGGCAGCCACCGCTGCACGCTCATGCCGCGCACGCCGCCCAGCGGCACGTCGCGGCCCTCCAGCAGCCGACCCGTCGCGCTCTCGCTCACGCCCCGAGTCTGCTCCTCCCGCTCCGGGCGAGGATGCCCGCGTGAGCACCTCCCTCCTGCTGCGCCGCTGCCGCCTCGCCGACCCCGCCCGGCCCTCCCGCCGCCGGGACGGCGGGCTCGTCGACGTGCTGCTCGCGGGAGGTGCGGTCGCCTCGACCAGCCCGACGGGGACGACGACCCCCGGCGCCACCCCCGACCGGGTGGTCGACCTGGACGGGCGGTGGCTGCTGCCGGGCTTGTGGGACGAGCACGTCCACCTCGGGCAGTGGGCGCAGGTGCGCCGCAGGCTGGACGTCTCCACGGCCACCACCGCCGCGGCCGCCGCCGCGGCGGTGGCGCAGCGGGCCGCCTCGGAGCGGGGCACCGGCAGCGGTGCCGGCGCGCTGGTCGGGTACGGCTTCCGCGACGGGCTCTGGCTCGACGCCCCCTCCCCGGCGCTGCTGGACCGGGCGGTCCTCTCCGCCGGTGACGCGCAGCGGCCGGTGGTGCTGGTCTCCGGTGACCTGCACTGCGCGTGGCTGTCGAGCGCAGCGGCGCAGCAGGTGGCCGCGCCGCTGGGCGTGGTGCCCGACGAGCAGGGCCTCGTGCGCGAGGAGGCGGCCTTCGCCGTGCAGCGCGCGCTCGGCAGGGTCGGCGAGGCCGAGCTGGACGCAGCGGTCGCGGAGGCGCTCGCGGAGGCGGCCACCCGAGGGGTGGTCGGCGTGGTGGACCTGGAGATGACCGACACCGCCGGCGGCACGGTCGCCGTGTGGCAGCGGCGCGCCGGGTCTGAGGGGACCGGGAGGGCGGCGTCGGCGGGGCTGCGGGTGGAGGCCGGCACCTACCCGCAGCACCTCGAGGACGTCCTGGCGAGCGGGGTGCTCGGCGCCGTGCCCCTGTCCGGCAGCTCCCCGCTGGTCGTGGCCGGCCCGCTGAAGGTCATCACCGACGGCTCCCTCAACACGCGCACCGCCTGCTGCCTGGAGCCCTACCCCGGGCGCACCGGGCCGGGCAGCCACGGCGAGCTGACGTGGCCGCCGGAGCAGCTGCTCGAGCAACTGCGCCGTGGTCGTGCAGGGGGCTTCCTGCCGGCGGTGCACGCCATCGGCGACGCTGCCGTCCGCACAGCGCTCGACGCCCTGGAGGCCGTCGGTCCGGCCGGCGGCGTCCGCGGCAGGATCGAGCACGCCCAGCTGGTCGCCGACGACGACGTCCCCCGCTTCGCCGCCCTCGGCGTCGTCGCCAGCGTGCAGCCCGCGCACCTCCTGGACGACCGCGACGTCGCCGAGGTCCACTGGCGCGGCCGCACCGGGCGCGCCTTCCCGCTGCGCGCGCTGCTCGACGCCGGAGCCCGCCTGGCGATGGGCTCGGACGCGCCCGTCGCCGCGCTCGACCCGTGGCTGGCGGTGGTCGCCGCCGTCGACAGGACCGACCCGCGGACGCTCGCCGACGGACACCCCCGGCCCCCGTGGCACCCCGAGCAGGCGATCACCACCGCCGAGGCGCTCGCGGCGAGCGCCCGCGGCCGGTCGGTGGTGGCGGTGGGTGGCGTCGCGGACGTGGTGGCGCTGGACGCAGACCCCTTCGCGGGCGGCACGGCCGCGGCCGTGGTGCGCGGCGAGGCACGGGTGTCGCTGACCGTGGTGGACGGGGCGGTGGTCCACGCCGACGGGGTGGCTACCGAGTCGTGGTAGCTCGTCGGCGACGCGACGACCGAAGATCACCGGCGTCCCCCGCTGGCGGGACCTGCGCGGCTAATCTGCGGTGACACCGAGGTGTCCAGCAGGTGCCGGGCACGCCCGACCCACGAGGAGTCCTGCCGCAGTGCACCACCCCGTCACCGCCGAGCCGCCGTCGCCGGACGGCCCCCACGACGACGCGCCCGTGCGCCGGCGCCAGCCGCCCGGCGACTCGGCAGGGCCTACCGGGTCGCCTTCGTGGAGACCGGCGCCCTGGAGGTGGTGCTCCCGGCCACGGAGCCGCTCCCCGTCCAGCGCCCGCCCGTCCACCCGGCGGCGGCAGCCGCAGCAGGTGGCCGCCTCGCGACGGCCTCGCGGACGACGAGGACGACGACGAGGGCCGCCGTGCCTGCGCGGCGCGATGCGCGAGCGGCGGCTCCCGCGGCGACCGGCCCTGCCGGTGCCGGCGCACCCACCGCCTCGCGGCGACTGGACCAGCCGGACCGCCGGTCCCGCGCGCTGCTGCTGGGGCTGGCCCTGGGTGTCGTCCTCGGGGTGGTCGCCGTGCTGGTCACCGGGCTCGCGGTCGCCTGGCTGGGCCTGCTCCCCCGCTGACTCCCGAGCCGGGCGGTGCCACGAGGACCTGCGCCGCCTTGTCCGCACCGGTCCGCTGCGAGCGGGCCCGGGGGTCGGCGGTGCGCCGCCGGAGCAGCCCCACCAGACGCAGCAGGGACTCCAGACGGTCAGCGCGGCGGTGCCGGGGCCGTCGACCACGAGGAACTCCAGACAGCCGGCCACGAGCAGCGGCACGCCGTTCACCGATACCAGATCACCCGTGTCAGCAACGTCCTCGGTCATCAGAGCTGGCGTTCGCTTGCGCCAGTTGGAGGCTCTTCGCCGCCCTGCCGGATGCGCCGTCCGCCGTCGTCGTCCTCGTGGCCGCGGCGGAAGCGGCTGCGGGGCCGTTCGTCCTGGAGTCCTACCGCGAGGCGGTGGTGGTCTCGGTCGTCGAGCCGGAGCGCACCGCGGGCTTCGACGCGGCGGTGCAGACGGCAGCCGCCTTCGCCGCGGTGCCCGTGGGACTGGTGGCGGGGACGGTGTCCGAGTGGTGGACCGTGGGCCGCCGGTGCTGGCAGCGGTGCTGTACGGCATCTCTCTGCTGGCCGCGCTGCCCGCGAGCTTCGGGCAGCGCGCTCGCACGACGTGCTGAGGTCGCAGGGCGGTCGGTGAGGCGCCGAGACTGCCGCCGGGGACTCCCTCCGCTGACGAAGGCCTTCGCGCGCGAGCCGGGTCCGCCGCTGGCGCCGGTCGGCGACGTCGACGTACCCGGCGCTTGGCCAGCACCCGCCTCTCCGGTGCGTCTGCAGGTCTCAGGATCGGCCGCGCGTGCTGGTGTTCGCGCGCGGCGGGGGCTGGACCGTGAGCAGCAGCACCACGCACGAAGGAATCTTCCGGCGCCTCGCTCGGCGACGTGGCCCAGCACGGTGCTGGCGGGCTCTCGAGGGACCGACGTCACGTTCCGTCGATCAACGATCACGGTGCTGACCTGCGATGACGAGGTTCACCGGGTTGTCGGTGGTGGCCTCTAGCGTTTTCGACATGACCTCCAGCGCGCTCCCGCGGTGGGTGGTCGGTGATGACGCCGACCACCTTCGTGGGCGCATGCGCACTGAGGAGGGGGTCGTCGATCTGGGCGACGTCTTCTGGGACGACTTCTGGGACGGCGACCTCAACGACGTGCTCTACGCCCCCTTCGACGGTGGTCCCGGCGTCGAGGGCGACGAGGCTCACCTGGTGCGCTTCAGCAGCCCCTGGTGGAGCCACCAGCTCCTGCTCGACCCGTTGACCGGGTCGATCGCTGAGCGCCGGCGCATCCGCCCGGCGATCGCGGCTGCGGTGGCTGGGGACCCCGGCCCGGCTCAGGTCGCTGCGCTGGACGCCTTGCACGCTGCCCTCGGTGGT
>NZ_VDMJ01000036.1 GCF_006335115.1 Streptomyces sp. NP160 | reverse complement strand
CAGCGGGCCGAGACGGCAGGAGGGCCCCCGCCGGGATCGGCGGGGGCCCTCCTGGGCGCTGCGTCGCGCAGCGGCGCCGGTCAGGCGTCGAGGTCCTTGGCGACCAGGTCGGCCACGGTCTGCATGGCGGCCTCGTCATCGGACTCGACGGTCACCTGGTCGCCCTTGGCGGCGCCCAGGGTCATGATCAGCAGGGCCGACCCGGCGTCGACGGGCTCCTGGCCGTCGACCGTCAGGGTCACCTCGGCGCCGGTGTCCGTGGCCGCCTGGGCGATCACGGCGGCGGGGCGGGCGTGCAGGCCGACGGCGGATCCGACGGTCACGGTGGTGCTGGGCACGGTGCTCTCCTTCGTCAGGGGGCGTGTCGTTCGGGGAGGAGTCGAGCAGAGCCGCGGTCAGGCCGCGACCGGGCGCTTGGCGGTGCTCTTGAGGGCGATGACGAGCGCGGCCGAGACCACGAACCCGACCACCAGCGCCGCCAGGAAGAGCACGACGTTGTTCATCGCGAAGAAGACGAAGATGCCGCCGTGGGGCGCGGACAGCTGCACCTTGAAGGCCATGATCAGCGCACCGGTGACGGCGCCGCCGGCCATGGAGGCCGGGATGATGCGCAGCGGGTCCGCCGCCGCGAACGGGATCGCGCCCTCGGAGATGAACGAGGCGCCCAGCAGCCAGGCGGCCTTGCCGTTCTCCTTCTCCACCGCGGAGAAGAGCTTCGGGCGGACGGCGGTGGCCAGGGCCATCGCCAGCGGGGGCACCATGCCGGCGGCCATGACGGCCGCCATGACCTGCAGCGAGCCGGGGTTGCTGACCGAGAGCCCGGCGGTGGCGAAGGCGTAGGCGGCCTTGTTGACCGGGCCGCCCAGGTCGAAGCACATCATCAGGCCGAGGATGACGCCGAGCAGGATCGCGGAGGTGCCGGTCAGGCCGGACAGCCAGCTCGACAGGCCGTTGGTGGCGGCGGCCAGGGGGCGGCCCAGGAAGAGGAACATCAGGCCGCCGGCGACGATCGAGGCCACGAGCGGGATGATCATCACGGGCATGAGGCCGCGCAGCCACTTCGGCACGTCGAGGCGGGAGAACGCGTAGGCCACCAGGCCGGCGAGCACACCGCCGACCAGGCCGCCGAGGAAGCCGGCGCCGGTGAAGACGGCCACGGCGCCCGCGGTGAAGCCGGGGGCGATGCCGGGGCGGTCGGCGATGCCGAAGGCGATGTAGCCGGCCAGCGCCGGCACGAGGAAGCTGAACGCCAGCGCGCCGATCTGGAAGAGCATCGCGCCGAGGTAGACGAGCAGCGCGCTGTCGCGCAGGCCGTCGCCCTGCAGGAGCGGCTCGGCGGCCTTGAGGGAGGCGACGTCGGGCAGGTTCCACAGGGAGTTGTTGAGCAGGATGCTGTCGGCGCCGCTGGGCAGGTTCGTGACGCGGTACCCGGCCAGCAGGAAGCCGAGCGCGATGAGCAGGCCGCCCGCTGCGACGAACGGGATCATGTAGCTGACGCCGGTCAGCAGCACCTGGCGCACCTTGACCCAGAACGGCACGTCGCCGCCCTGCACCGCGGTCGACGCCGACGAGCCGCCGCCGTCCCCGGCCACGCGGGCGGCCTGCGGGTCGGTGGAGGCGGTCAGCGCCTCGGCGACCATCGCGTCGGGCTCGTTGATGGCCCGCTTCACCCCGGAGGCGACGACCGGCTTGCCGGCGAACCGCTCGCGGCCCTTGACCGGGACGTCGGTGGCGAAGATGACGGCGTCCGCGCTGGCGATCAGCGAGGCCGGCAGCGGGGTGGTGGCGCCGGAGCCCTGCGTCTCGACCTTCAGCGTGATGCCTGCGCGCTCGGCGGCGGCGACCAGGGAGTCGGCGGCCATGTAGGTGTGCGCGATGCCGGTGGGGCACGCGGTCACCGCGACGACGACCTTGCCGCTGGCCTCCGAGGCGACCGACGCCGACGCAGCGCCGGCGGCGGGCGGAGCGGCGCTCGCGGTGGCGGCGGGGGTGGAGGTGGCCTCCTTGGCCGGGGCCGGCTTCGGCGAGACCACGTCGGTGACGAGGTCGACGACCTCCTGCTCGGTCTTCGCGGCGCGCAGGGCGGCGGTGAAGGCCGGCTTGACCAGCGCGCGGGCCAGCGCCGTGAGCAGCTTGAGGTGCTCCTGGCCGCCGGAGGCGGGCGCGGCGATGAGGAAGGCGAGGTCGGCGCCGCCGTCCGGGGCGCCGAAGTCGACCTTCGGCGAGAGGCGGGCGAAGGCCAGCGTCGCCGTCGTGACCGCCTCGGAGCGGCAGTGGGGGATGGCGATGCCGCCGGGCAGGCCGGTGGCCGACTGCGCCTCGCGGGCCATGGCGTCGCGCTGCAGGCCCTCCGCGCTGGTGGCGCGCCCGGTGCCGGCGACGGTCGCGGCGAGGGCCGCGATGACGTCCTCCTTGCGGGAGCCGAGGTCGGCGTCGAGGCGCACGAGGTGCGGCGTGATCAGCTGCGCCTGCGCTGTGGTGTCGGTGGACATGCGGTCCGGTCCTCCTGGTCTGGCCGACGGCGTCGGCGGTCCGTGCTGGGGGATGAGCTGGTGCGGGAAGGCGGTCAGAGGCGCCGGGTGGTGACCCGGTCGCGCTGCACGTGCTCGGGCCCGGGGAGGGTCGAGCCGGGCAGCTGCACGGCGGCGGTGCCGTGGGCGACGGCGACGGCGAGGCGCTCGGCCTCGTCGGCGCCGTCGAGCTCGGCCAGCAGGTAGCCGGCGAGGGTGGAGTCTCCGGCGCCGACGGTGCTCACCGGCGTGACGGGCTCGTGCACGGCGTGCCAGGCGCCGCCGGCGGTGACGAGCAGGGCGCCCGCGCCGCCGAGGGTCACCAGGACGGTCTCGACGCCCCGCTCGACCAGGGTCGAGGCGGCCTTCGCCGCGGCCAGCGGGTCGGCCTCCAGCTCGGCGCCGGCGGCACCGCCGCGGCCGGGCGCAGCCAGGCCGGTGAGCTCGGCGAGCTCCTCGGCGTTCGGCTTGAGCAGGTCGGGCAGCGCCGTCGCGGTCCGCGAGGAGCCGGTGGACGACGACGGGGCGTCTGGGCCCGCGGTGGCGAGCAGCGCCGCGCCGGAGGTGTCCACGGCGACCCGGGCGCCGGTGGAGCGCAGCTGCGCCGCGAGCTGGCCGTACCAGCCGTCGTCCACGCCGGGCGGCAGCGACCCCGACAGCGCCACCCAGCGGGCGCCGGCGGCCTCGCGGCGCAGCGCCTCCGCCAGGCCGGCGCGCGCGGCGGCGTCCAGGGGCGCGCCGGGCGCGTTGACCTTCGTGGTGGTGCCGTCGGGCTCGGCGAGGGTGAGGTTCACCCGCGAGTGCGCCGCGATGGGCACGGCGCGGTGCACGAGGTGCAGCTCGCGCAGCGCCAGCAGCAGCGGGTCGTCGGGGTGGCCGGGCAGGACGGCGACGGCGGTGCGCCCACCGGCGGACACCACCCGCGCCACGTTGACGCCCTTGCCGCCAGGCTGGTCGACCGCGGCGGCCGAGCGCAGCACGGAGCCGCGCTCGAGCGGACCGGCCAGGGCGACCAGGCGGTCGAGGCTGGGGTTGGCGGTCAGGGTGACGATCACGCGACCAGCACCTCCACTCCACGGGCTTCGAGGGACTTCAGCTCGCGCCGCGGGGCGCTCGCGTCGGTGACGAGGACGTCGACCTGGTCGAGCCCGGCGAAGCGCACGAGGTGCTCCTGCCCGAGCTTGGAGGCGTCGGCGAGCACGACGACGCGGCGGCCGGCGGCGACGAGCGCCCGCTTGAGGGCGGCCTCGTCGTGGTCGGGGGTGGTCAGCCCGTGGTCGGCGGTGAGGCCGTTGGTGCCGACGAAGGCGGTGTCGACGCGCAGGGCGCCGAGGGAGGCCAGCGCGTCCGGGCCGACCGCGGCGTGCGTGGTGCCGCGCACCCGGCCGCCCACGAGGTGGAGGTCGATGCGCCCGGCGCCGGCCAGCTGCGCGGCCACGGGGACGGCGCTGGTCACGACCAGCAGGGGGGAGTCCAGCGGCAGCAGGCGGGCCAGGCGGACCGTCGTCGTCCCGGCGTCCAGCGCGATGGAGCCCCCGCTGGGGACCAGGTCGAGGGCGGCCCGGGCGATCCGGTCCTTGGCGTCGGCGCGCTCGACGTCGCGGTCGGCCACGGCCCGCTCCACCACGGTGAGGGAGGAGGTGGGGACCGCGCCCCCGTGGACGCGGCGCAGCAGGCCGGCCTTCTCCAGGGCGGCCAGGTCTCGGCGGACGGTCTCGGTGGTGACGCCGAACTGGGCGGCGACGTCCGTGACGGCGACCCGCCCCTGCTGGCGGACCAGCCCGGCGATCGCCTCGTGGCGCTCTGTCGCGTACAACGGCGCACTCCCTCGTGCCTGCGTGTGGTCCTCGGCGTCCCGCTGTCTCCCGAGCCCGCTGCGATGTGGGTTCATGTGGGAAACAACTTTGTGATGTGTGGTTCTACGCCCGTTCATGTTGTTGTGTCAAGGGGTGGGTTCGGTGCACCCTGGTCCAGGGCACCAGCCCGTCAGCCCGTCCTCACCCGTCGCAGCGGCGGGTCCCGCTCCAGCGCAGGAGTCACGATGAGCAGCGTCGCCACCCCTCCCTCCGCCTCCGCCGGCCCGTCCGCGGGCGCAGGTCCGGAGGGTCGCTCCCTGGTCGGCATCCCCGTGGTGCCGGGCGTGGGAGCCGGTCCGGTGGTGCGCCCGGCGGACCGGCCCCGCCTGCCCGTGGTGACCGGCGAGCCGTCCGTCGCCGAGGACGCCCGCCCGGCCGAGGTCGAGCGCTTCCAGGCGGCGGCCGGCGTCGTCGCCGAGCGCCTCGAGGGCCGTGCCACGCGCGCCACGGGCGCCGCCGCCGAGGTGCTGGAGGCCACCGCAGGCCTCGCCCGCGACCGCGGCCTGCTCGCCGCCGTCGCCAAGCGCGTCAAGGCCGGCGCACCGGCCGACCAGGCCGTCGTCGGCGCCGCCGACCAGTTCAGCGCCATGTTCACCCAGCTCGGCGGGGTCATGGCCGAGCGCGTCACCGACCTCGCGGACCTGCGCGACCGGCTCGTGGCCGAGCTCACCGGCCAGGAGGAGCCCGGCGTCCCGGTGCCTGCCGACCCCTCGGTGCTCCTGGCCGACGACCTCGCCCCCGCCGACACCGCGGGCCTGCAGCCGGAGCTGGTGCTCGCCATCGCGACCACGCGCGGCGGCCCCACGAGCCACACCGCGATCATCGCCCGCCAGCTGGGCATCCCCTGCGTCGTGGCCGTCGGCGGCCTGGACGACGTCGCCACCGGCCAGTTCGTGCTGGTCGACGGCACTGGCGGCGAGGTGGCCGTCGAGCCCGACCGCGCGCACGCCGCCGCCCGCGTGGAGGCCTCCGAGCGCGAGGCCGCCGCCGTCGCCGCGTGGACCGGACCGGGCGCCACCGCCGACGGCCACACCGTCGACGTGCTCGCCAACGTCCAGGACGGCGCCGGCGCCCGCAGGGCCGCCGCCACCGGCGCGCAGGGCGTGGGGCTGTTCCGCACCGAGCTGTGCTTCCTCGACGCCGACGCCGAGCCGTCGGTCCAGGAGCAGGCCCGCGTCTACGGGGAGGTCTTCGCCGCCTTCGCCGACCGTCCGGCCGGCGCGGGCGCGGGCTCCAAGGTGGTGGTCCGCACGCTGGACGCGGGCTCGGACAAGCCGCTGAAGTTCGCCACCGCGCCCGACGAGGACAACCCCGCCCTCGGCGTGCGCGGCCTGCGCATCGCCTGGAAGCAGGAGGGCGTCCTCGAGCGCCAGCTCGACGCCATCGCCCTGGCCGCCGAGCAGACCGGCACCTCGCCGTGGGTGATGGCGCCGATGGTCGCGACCGCCGCGGAGGCCCGCGACTTCGCCACGCGCGTCCGCGCCCGCGGCCTGACGGCGGGGGTCATGATCGAGGTCCCCGCGGCCGCGCTGCACGCCGAGCGCATCCTGCGCGAGGTCGACTTCCTCTCCATCGGCACCAACGACCTGGCGCAGTACACCCTCGCCGCAGACCGGCTCTCCGCCGACCTCGCGCACCTCAACGACCCGTGGCAGCCCGCGCTGCTGCAGCTCGTGGCCCTGACCGCCGCCGCCGGGGCGGCCGCCGGCAAGCCCGTCGGCGTCTGCGGCGAGGCCGCGGCCGACCCGCTGCTGGGCGCGGTGCTCGCGGGCATGGGCATCACGTCGCTGTCGTGCGCGGCCAGCGCCGTCTCCGCCGTCGGCGCGCGCCTGGCGCAGGTGGAGCTGGCCGCGTGCCAGGAGGCCGCCCGCGCCGCCGTCGCCGCCGACGACCCGGCCGCCGCCCGCGCCGCCGCCCGCGAGGTCCTCCTCGGCGCCTGACCTCGGCGCCCGGGGGCCGTCCCCCACTCGGTGCGCCGCAGCCTCCTCGTCCCGCACTCGCGTCACCGAGTGCGGGATGAGGGGGTCGTGATGGCGCACTGGGGTGGTCGAGTGCGAGGAGGGAGGGCCTGGGCGGAGCGGGGAGGATGGCGGCGTGATGCTGCCGCCCCCGGGGCTGCCGGGCTCGGGCGCCGACCTGCCGGTCCGGGAGGTCCTCGACGAGCTCGCCGCGGCCCTCGCCGAGCGCGGCACCGCCCTGCTCGTCGCCCCGCCGGGCACCGGCAAGACCACGCTCGTCCCGCTCGCCCTGGCCGACGCGCTCCCGGCAGCGGCGGGCCGCGTGGTGGTCGCCGAGCCCCGGCGCGTGGCCGTCCGCGCCGCCGCCCGCCGGATGGCCTCCCTGGTCGGCGAGCCCGTCGGGCAGCGCGTCGGCTGGAGCGTCCGGGGTGAGCGCCGCACCAGCGCCAGCACCCGCGTGGAGGTGGTCACCACCGGTCTGCTGCTGCGGCGCCTGCAGCGGGACCCGGAGCTGCCGGGCGTCGCCGTCGTCGTCCTCGACGAGGTGCACGAGCGCCACCTCGACGCCGACCTCGCCCTCGCCCTCCTCCTCGACGCCCGCGCCGCGCTGCGTCCCGACCTGCGCGTCCTGGCCGCATCGGCCATCCCCGACACCGCCCGCCTCGCCGCCGTGCTCGGCTCCTCCGGCGGTGAGGACGAGGACGAGGACGACGACGGCGGCGCGCGGCCGGCGCCCGTCGTCGTCGCCACCGCGCCCGTCCACCCCCTCGAGGTGGTGTGGGCGCCGCCCACCCGGCCCGTGCGCCCGCCCGAAGGCACCCGCACCGACCCCGCGCTGCTCGACCACGTCGCCGCGACCACCCGGCGCGCCCTGGCCGAGAGGCCCGGTGACGTGCTGGTGTTCGTGCCCGGGGCCGCCGAGGTCGGCGGGGTGCGCTCCCGCCTGGCCTCCTCGGTGGACGGCGACGTCGACGTGCTGGCCCTGTCCGGCCGGCAGTCCTCCGACCAGCAGGACGCCGCGCTGCGCCCGTCCGAGCCCGGCCGGCGGCGCGTCGTGGTCTCCACCGCGGTCGCCGAGTCGAGCCTGACCGTGCCCGGCGTGCGGGCCGTGGTCGACGCGGGCCTCGCGCGCGTCCCGCGCACCGACCACGCCCGCGGTCTCGGCGGGCTGGCCACCGTGCGGGTCAGCCGCGCCGCCGCCGAGCAGCGCGCCGGTCGCGCCGCCCGCGAGGCGCCCGGCACCGTCTACCGGTGCTGGAGCGCGCTGGAGCACGAGCGCCTCGCGGCCCAGCCGCAGCCGGAGGTCGCCACCGCCGACCTCACCGGGGCCGTGCTGGCGCTGGCCGCCTGGTCCCGGGCCGACGGCGCCGGACTGCCGCTGCTCGACCCGCTGCCCGCCAGTGCCACCGCCGCCGCCGTGCGCGTCCTGCACGACCTCGGCCTGCTCGACGGCGTCGACCCCGCCGCCGCGCGTCCCACCGACCGCGGCCGCGCGGTCGCCTCTCTGGGCCTGGAGCCGCGCTGGGGCCGCGCGCTGCTCGACGGCTCGGCCCTGGTGGGGGAACGGACCGCCGCCGAGGTGGTCGCGCTGCTCAGCGAGGACGGCCTGGTGGGCGGTGGCGGCCCGGGCGGGGGTCCGAGCGACGACGTCGCCGCGAGCTGGCGAGCGCTGCGGCGCGACGACGACCCCGGCCGCTCGGCCCGCTGGCGCGCTGAGGTGCGGCGCCTGTCCGGGGCGCTGGCCGGGCTCCCGGCCGACCAGCGGCCCGAGGTCGGGGCGCGGGCTGCGCGCCTCACCGACGACGCCGCCGCCGGCCTCGTCGTCGGCCTGGCCCACCCGGAGCGCCTCGCCCGCGTCCGCCCCGGAGGGGAGTCCTACCTGACCGCCGGCGGCACGGCGGTCCGCCTGGCCCCGGGGTCGGCGCTGCGCGGGGCGGCCTGGCTGGCGGTGGCCGTCGCGGACCGGTCGGGCCGCGACCCCGAGGCCAGGGTGCGCGCGGCCGCCGCCGTCGACGAGGACGGCGCTCGCGCGGCGGCTCCGCAGCTGCTCACCGTGGGTGAGGAGGTCTCCTGGGAGGGCGGCGCCGGCGGTGACGTGGTGGCGCGGCGCGTGGAGCGCCTGGGCGCCGTCGAGCTGGCCAGCCGTCCGCTCACCGGAGCCCTCGACGAGCGCCAGCGCGCCCTGGTGGCCGCGGCCCTCGCCGACGGCCTGGCCCAGGCCGGCCTGGCCCTGCTGCCGTGGCCGGAGGGGGCGGTGCGCCTGCGGCAGCGCCTTGCCGCGTGCCGCGCCGCCCTCGGCGACCCCTGGCCCGCCGTCGACGACGACGCCCTGCTCGCCCGCGCCGCCGAGTGGCTCGGCCCCGAGCTGGCCGGCGCCCGCCGCCGCGCCGACCTCGAGCGGGTGGACACCACCACCGCGCTGCGCCGGCTGCTGCCGTGGCCCGAGGCGGCCCGGCTGGACGAGCTGGCCCCCGAGCGCCTGCGGCTCCCGGACGGAGGCGCACGGGTCCTCGGCCAGCACGGCGCGGACCAGAGCAGCGCCCGGCTCGACTGGTCCGACCCGGCGGCCCCGGTGCTGGCGGTCCGCCTCCAGCGGGTGCTGGGCTGGACCGCGGCACCGCGCGTGCTGGACGGGCGCGTCGCCGTCGTCGTCCACCTGCTCTCCCCGGCCGGGCGGCCGCTGGCGATCACGGCCGACCTGGCGGGGTTCTGGCGCGGCGCCTACCGGGAGGTGCGGGCGCAGGCGCGCGGGCGCTACCCCAAGCACGCCTGGCCGGAGGACCCGCTGGCCCCGTGAGGTGGCGTGCGGCGGTCAGCGCAGGGCGTCGAGCACGGCCCGGTGCAGGCGGCGGTCGCTGAGCACGCGGAAGTGCCCGACGGCGTCCAGGCGGACGTTCCGCGCGCCGGGCAGGTCGCGCGGGCGCGGGGTGGTCGGGTCGACGGCGCTGCGCACGGCCGTGATCCGGTCGTCGGCGCCGTAGGCCCCGGCCAGGCGGGCGAGCAGCGGGTCGTCGGGCCGGAAGGCCCGCACCGAGCGCAGCCACGGCACCCACCGCGCCAGGGAGGAGCCGGCGAAGGGGGTGTTCACCGCCACCAGCCGCTCGAACGGCGCGCCGGGGCGCTCCAGGGCGCCGCTCTCGGCGTCCTGGACGAGGAGCAGCTTGCCGACCAGCCCGCCCTTGCTGTGGGCGACCAGCGCGGCGCCGCGCAGGCCGCGCTCGGCGGCGAAGGTGCGCACGAGGTCCGCACCGTCGGGGATGCTCGCCCGCTGGAAGCCGAGCGCCTCCACGGCGTGCACCGCGTGGCCCTCCTCGCGCAGCGCCTCGGTGAGCGGGGCGAGGAACCGCCACGACTCGTAGACACCCGGCACCAGCACCACGTCGCGGCAGCCCGGAGCGGGCGGGCCGTCCTGCGGGGGCGACCCCCTGCGCAGGCTGCGCAGCTGCCAGCGCAGGGCGTAGGCCCAGTCCGCGAGCCACCACCAGGGCACCGAGGCCCGGTTCACGTGGCGGCCGCCGCCTCGACCAGCTCCGCCACGGGACCGGGGTGCGACCACTGGGCCACGTGGTGGGCGCCCGGCACCTCGGTCGCGCCGACGAGCGAGGCGCGCGGCACCCGCAGCGCCAGGCGCGCCAGCCAGCCCCGCGGGGCCACCGGGTCGTGCTGGCCGCGCGCCACCAGCACCGGCACCGCGGCGGCGGCGAGGTGGTCCTCGATGCGGTCGGACAGCATCGGCCCCACCGTGCCCAGGTAGGTGCGCGGACCGCACCTCAGGTACGAGGCCGCCTGCACGGGCGCCAGCGAGACGGGCTCGCGCACGCTGTTGCGCGCCAGGCGCAGGCCCTGCCGCAGCGCGCTGCGCGCGCGGTCGTCCGTGGTGGGGCCGAGCAGGACGGCGGCGCGCGCGGCGCGCGGGTGGGCGGCCACCAGGGCCGCCGCCACCTGGCAGCCCAGCGAGTGCCCCAGCAGCAGCGGGGCCGGGGCCCCGGTGGGCGACGTCGTGGCCAGGTCGGCCAGGACCCGCGCCACCGAGGCGGCGTGCTCGTCCACGGTCAGCGGTCGCGCCGGCTGCGGTGAGCGACCGTGCCCGGCCAGGTCGGGCACGACCACCCGCCACCGCTGCGCCAGCAGCCGCGACAGCGGCCCGAAGTACGCACCCGAGGAGCCGATGCCGTGCACCAGCACCACCGCTGGCGCAGCGGGGTCGCCCCGGTGCTCGACGTGCAGCGCCGCCCCGAGCGGGCGGGCCCTGCGGAGCTGGCGGGACCTCAGCGGACGGGCCCGGTGTACTTCTCGCCGGGGCCGGCGCCGTGGGCGTCCGGGAAGGGGGAGGCCTCCCGGAAGGCCAGCTGCAGCGAGCGGAGGCCGTCGCGCAGCGGCCTGGCGTGGTGGTCGCCGATCTCGGGGGAGGCCGCCGTGACCAGGCCCGCGAGGGCGGTGATGAGCACGCGGGCCTCGCCCAGGTCGAGGTGGCCGCCCTCCTCGGCGTCCTCCGCGAGCCCGCACTTCACCGCCGCGGCGCTCATGAGGTGGACGGCAGCTGCCGTCACCACCTCCACCGCGGGCACCTCGGCGAGGTCCCTGACGGCGGTGGAGGACTCGGCGCTGGTCTCTGGCTGGCTCACGCTGGTACATTAGGCGACTGACCGACCGCGGCTCCGTGACCGCGCCCGCTCCCGCCCGGCCCCGCCGGGCACCGGGAGCGCCGCAGAACGGGGCCCGGTGCGCCAAGTGGAGGCCTCCTCCCACCCGCGTCGGCCCTCACGGGCCGCCGGGTCCCCGGTCCACCGCACCGCCCCGCTGAGCACCGGGGGTGAGTGCGGTTCTCGAGCGTCGCCCGCGACGCCCGAGCCGGGTCAGGCCCTCGCGACGCGTCCGCCGGGGGAGACCCTCCCGCGACGGTGGTTCCGAGCACGTCGCAGAGGAGCAAGGCACATCAGCGAACCGCGCATCAACGACCGCATCCGCGTCCCCGAGGTGCGGCTGGTCGGGCCGAACGGTGAGCAGGTCGGGATCGTGCGCGTCGAGGACGCGCTCCGCCTCGCGCAGGAGGCCGACCTCGACCTGGTCGAGGTCGCCCCGCAGGCGAAGCCCCCGGTCTGCAAGCTCATGGACTTCGGGAAGTTCAAGTACGAGTCCGCGATGAAGGACCGCGAGGCTCGGAAGAACCAGTCGAACACCGTGCTGAAGACCGTCCGGCTGCGCCTGAAGATCGACCCGCACGACTACGAGACCAAGAAGGGCTTCGCCGAGAAGTTCCTCGAGGGCGGCGACAAGGTCAAGGTCATGATCATGTTCCGGGGTCGTGAGCAGTCGCGCCCGGAGATGGGTCTGCGGCTCCTCCAGCGCTTCGCCGGCGACGTCGCCGAGCTGGGCTCCATCGAGTCCAGCCCGCAGCAGGACGGCCGCAACATGGTCATGGTCATCGGCCCGACGCGCCGCAAGGCCGACGTCAAGGCGGAGCAGAAGGCCGAGCAGCGCAGCCGCCGCGACGCCGACCGCACCGCCCGCGCCGAGCGCACCCAGAAGGAGCGCGAGGAGCAGGCCGAGCGCGAGTCGGCGGCTCCCGAGGCTCCCGCGGCGCCGGAGGTCTCCCCGCTCATCGCCGAGGGCGACGAGCCGCTGTTCGTGCGCCGCGCGCCGCAGCCCGCGTCCGCCCCGGCGGCCCGCGAGGGCGGCTACCGCGGTGACCGCGAGGGCGGCTACCGCGGCGGCGACCGCGACGGTGGCGGCTACCGCGGGGACCGCGAGGGCGGTTACCGCGGTGGTGACCGCGACGGTGGCGGCTACCGCGGCGACCGGGGCGGCGACCGCCCCGACCGGCCCGACCGCGAGGGCGGCTACCG
>NZ_VDMJ01000035.1 GCF_006335115.1 Streptomyces sp. NP160 | reverse complement strand
GGCGGGGACTGATCCGAGCACCGCCAGGTCCGCAGGCGGGTTCAGTAGTCGACGCGGTCGGCGCGGGCGCCCCACGCCGTGAACGGGGCCAGCCGGTCGTCGTGGGCGAGGTGCGCCACGCTGATGGACCCCATCTCGGGCCAGCGCTCCCGCGGCGCGGCGAACAGCTCGTAGAAGGCGCGGTCGTCGAAGCCCGCGAGCGCGGCGTCGTCGCGGTCGGCGGCGTACACGACACCGTCGACGCGCGCCCACAGCGAGGCCGCCAGGCACAGCGGGCACGGCTCGCACGAGGACACCAGCACGCACCCGGGCAGGCGGAAGTCGCCGACGGCGGCGCAGGCGTTGCGGATGGCCACCACCTCGGCGTGCGCGGTGGGGTCCAGCGTCGGCGTGACGAGGTTGGTCCCGGTGGCGATGACCTCGCCGCCGCCGTCCTCGGCGACCCGGACGACCACGGCGCCGAACGGCCCGCCCCCGCCGTCGACGTTCTCGCGGGCCAGGTCGATCGCCCGTCCCAGCCACTCCAGCTCCAGCGAGCTCATGCCGTCTCCTCCGATCGCCAGGCCAGCCAGACCGCGTCGCGCGCCATCGGCAGCCGGTGGAACCTCACCCCCGTGGCGTCGCGCACCGCGTTGGCCAGCGCCGGCGCGACCGGGTTGTACGGGCTCTCGCTCATCGACTTGGCGCCCACCGGCCCGACGGTGTCGGAGGTGTCCGCGAAGAGCACCTCCGTCGTCGGGACGTCCGCCCAGGTGGGCAGGTGGTAGGTCCGGAAGGCGGGGTTGCTCACGGCCCCCGACCCGCCGGGGCCGTCGTCGAGGCGCACCTCCTCGTACAGCGCCGCGCCGATGGCCTGGGCGACGCCGCCCTCCACCTGGCCCCGGCACTGCTCGGGGTTGACCACCACACCGGCGTCGGCGCCGTGCACCGACGCGAGGATCCGCACCTCGCCGGTGGCGGGGTCGCAGGCGACGGTGAACGCCTGGACGTCGAACGCCACCGACCGCGGGGTCCCGGACCACTGCCCGGTCCCCACCAGCTCGGTGCCCTCCCCCGCCGCCTGGGCCGCCAGGTCGGCCAGCGGCACGCGGGCTCCGGCGACGACGACGACGTCGCCGTCAAGCCGGCACGCCTCCGGCGGCGCGCCCGCCCCGGCCGCCGCGCGGGCGACGAGCAGGCGCCCGAGCTCACCGGCCGCGGCGTGCACGGCGCGGCCGGCCACCACGGTGCCGGTGGACCCGAAGGCGCCGGTGTCGTGGGGGACGACGTCGGTGTCGGACTGGCGGACCCGGACCCGGTCCGGCGTCGTCCACAGCGCGGTGGCGGCGAGCTGGGCGTGCACGGTGGTGGTGCCGTTGCCGAACTCGGCCGTGCCCACGCGGACCTCGTAGGTCGCGACGCCGTCGTCGTCGAGGACCAGCGCGACCGCGGCGTCGGCGTGGTGGCCGCGCGGCGGCACCGTGTCGATCATGGAGATGGCCATGCCCTCCCCCACCGGCCACCCGTCCGGCGCCTGCGCCCGCACGGCCGCGCGCTGGGCGGCGACGTGCGCCTGGACGCGGTCGAGCAGCTGGTCGAGGCCGTAGCTGCCGTAGACGACGTCGTCGTCCTCGTCCGTGGTGGAGGTCATGGGGTCGCCGGGCACGACGGCGTTGCGGCGCCGCAGGTCGTAGGGGTCGATCCCGAGCGCGCGGGCCAGCTCGTCCATCGCGGACTCGACCGCGAAGACCAGCTGCGACAGGCCGTACCCCCGGAAGGCCCCGGACGGGACGGTGTTGGTGTAGACCGCCCACCCGTCCACGCGCTTGTTGGCGCAGCGGTACACCCCGAGGGACTCCCCGCACCCGTGGAAGAGGACGCCCGGGGCGTGGTTGCCGTACGCGCCCGTGTTCGACACCACGCGCACCGACATCGCGGTGAGCGTGCCGTCGGGCAGCGCCCCCAGCTGCGCGGTCACGGCCATGGGGTGCCGCGTGGTGGTGGCGGAGAACTGCTCGGCGCGCGTCAGCTCCCACTGCACGGGGCGGCCGGTGAGCAGCACGGCCAGGCCGACGAGGTCCTCGGTGAGCATCTCCTGCTTCCCGCCGAAGCCGCCGCCCACCCGCCCGGCGACCACGCGGACCTGCTCGCGGGGCAGGCCCAGCACCACCGCGAGCGCGTCCCGCGTGAGGAACGGCGTCTGCGTGGAGGAGCGGACGACGAGCCGGCCACCCCCCTCCAGCGAGCCCTCGAGCCACCCGCGGGCGGCGTGGGTCTCCAGCGCCGCGTGCGCGAGGCGCTGGCTGCGCCAGGTGCCCTCCACCACGGCGCCCCCGGCGGCCGCGGCGGCCGCGAAGCCGGCCTCGACGTCGCCCAGGTGCCCGTGCACCTCGGCCACCACGTTGTCGGCCGGGCGGGCGACGCGCGTCAGCGCCGGGTCCTTGTCGCCGTGGAGCACCGGCGCCCCGGTGCGCGCGGGGTGCATCGCCTCCTCGGGGTCGAAGACGGCCGGCAGCACCTCGTACTCCACGCCGCCGGCCAGCGCCGCGACCCCCGCCTCGGCCGCCGCCACCGTCTCGGCCACCACGGCGGCCACGCGCTGCCCGGCGAACCGGAGCACCCGGTCGAGCACGAGGGTGTCGTCGGGGTCGTCGCTGGAGCGGTGGTGGCGCGCGGAGGAGTGCAGGACGGGGCGCACGACGGCGCCGTCGCCGTCGACGTCGTCGGCGGTGATGACGCGCACGACGCCGGGCACCGCGAGCGCGGGCGCGGCGTCGACGCCGAGCACCCGGGCGTGGGCGTGCGGCGAGCGCAGCACCGCGAGGTGCAGCAGGCCCGGCGGCGGTGGCTCGTCGAGGGTGAAGCGGGCGGCGCCGGTGACGACGGCGGGGCCGGCCGGTGCGGGCGTGCTGGTCCCGACGGCGGCGCCGGCAGCGGGGGCGCGCTCCACGGTGGTCCGGCCGGCGACCGCGTCGCGGATGGAGCGGTAGCCGGTGCAGCGGCACAGGTTGCCCTTGAAGGCGCGCTCGAGGTCGTCGTGCTGGTGGGGCTCCAGGGCGGCGGTGGTCATGAGCATCCCGGCGGTGCAGAAGCCGCACTGGAAGCCCTGCGCGTCGAGGAAGGCCTGCTGGCAGGGGTGGCGCAGCCCCTCGACCGTCGTCACCTCGCGGCCCTGCGCGCGCACCGCGGGGTACAGGCACGAGTGCACGGCGCGCCCGTCCACGTGGACGGTGCACGCGCCGCAGTCGCCGGCGTCGCAGCCCTTCTTGACCCCGCTCCAGCCCCCCTCGCGCAGCCAGGTGCGCAGGCACTGCCCGGGACGGGGCTCGCGCTCGTCGCTGCGGCCGTTGACCACCGCGCTCACGCCAGCAGCTCCCGCACGACCTCGCGGACCTGCGCCAGCGCCATCGCGCGCCGCCACGCGGGGTGGCCGTGCACGTCGTCGTGCCAGGTCCGCCGCGGCTGGGAGCCGTCGACCGCGGCGTCGACCGCGGCCGCCGCCGCGTCCGGTCCGCCCTGCTCCGCCAGCGACGACGGGGAGGGCCAGCGCAGCTGCAGCGGCGCCCGGGTCGCCGCGGTCACGGTCACCACCAGCTGCCCGCCGTGCTCGGGGGCGTCGAGGCGGCCCACCACGAGGCTGGCGGAGCGTCCCAGCGGCGTGAGGGTCGCCCTGCGGAACGCGGTCCGGGCCGCCAGGTGGGCGCGGGGGACGACGACCTCGCGGACCAGCTCTCCCGGTGCCAGCGCCGTGGTGCGGTCCCCGGTGACGAGCTCGGCGACGGGCAGGTGGCGCCGGGCCGGCTCCGCCCCTGGCGCCGCGGGCGGCGTCCACAGCTCGGCGACGCCGTCCAGGGCGGCGAGCAGCGAGACCATCGGGGCCGCGGGCAGGGCGGTGACGAGGTTGCCCCCGACGGTGGCCACCCCCTGCACCTTCCACCCGGCCAGGAAGGCGTCGGCGCACTGCGCGACCAGCGGCGGGGCCCCGGTCCACGCGGTGAGCTGCTGCACCGTGCAGGTGGCGGCCACGCGCAGGTCGCCGTCGTCGTCGAGGACCACCGGCTCCCAGCCGAGACCGCCGAGGTCGAGCAGTCGGCGGGCTCCCGGCTGCGGCTCGGAGAACAGCCAGGTCCCGCCGGCGAGCCAGACGTCGCCCGCCAGCGGCGGGACAGCGCCGTCGAGCACGCGCCCGGCGGGTTCGAGGGCGGTGACGCCGTGGAGGTCCATCGCCCGGCACGGTAGGCGACCCGGGCGGCCCGCGGGTGCCCGACCGGCCGATCGCCGCTCAAGGAAGATCAACAGCCTGTCGATGGGCCCGTGCAGGGGTCGAGATGCGACGCGGTGGCCCGTGGGCCGCCGAGGACGGGAGTCCCGTGAGCGTTCGGGGTGCTGGGCGAGGGGCCGGTCGGGGAGCGACGGTGCTCCTCCGGCAGCGGCGGGTGGCGGCGCGCACGGTGGTCTGCGCGGCCACCGCGGGCGCCGTCGTCGCCTACGCGGCGCTGGCGGCGGCGCCGTGGACGTCCGCCTGGGCGGGCGCCCTGTCGCTGCTGCCCACCGGCGTGGCGG
Source organism: Streptomyces sp. NP160 (assembly GCF_006335115.1). Classification (GTDB taxonomy): domain Bacteria; phylum Actinomycetota; class Actinomycetes; order Actinomycetales; family Quadrisphaeraceae; genus Quadrisphaera. The sequence goes on along the minus strand of NZ_VDMJ01000035.1, from coordinate 58,431 downwards.
TGCTGGCGCTCGCCGTGCTGGCGCTGGTGCGCCGCCAGGACGGCCGGATGCCGTGGCTGGTGGTCTCCGCCGGCCTGGTCCTGGCGGTGGTGCTGCGCACAGCAGCGGCGGCGCAGCTCGGCACGGGCGGCCCGGTGCTGCCGGCTGACGCCTACGCGCGCCTGCCGTGGCTCGCGCTGACCGTCCTGGCCGGCCACGTGCTCGTGCTGGTGGGGCTGCACGCCCTGGTGCTGTCCACCACCCACGGCATCCCCCGGGGTGGGTGGCTGGACCTGCTGCTCGGGGGCTGCGTGGTCTCCGCGGTGGTGGCCTTCGCGCTCGGCCCCTGGCTGGCGGCGAACGGCATCGGGGCGGTCGGTGGGCTGGCGCTCGTGGGCCGGCTCGCCCTCGTCGTGACCATGGCGCTCATGGCCTGGTCGGCCGTCGCGGTCCGCGGGCGCAGCCGGGACGCGCGCCTGGAGCTGCTCGGCGCCGCGGCCACCACCTTCCTGCTCGCCGAGGTGACCGGCCTGCTGCTCCTCACCGGCGGCCTGTCCGCCTCCCCGCTGGCGCTGGGCGTGGTGGGGGCCGGGCGCATGGTCGCCGTCGGCCTCTTCGCCGTGGCGGCGCTCAGCCCGCCCGGGCCGCGCGCCGACGTCGCGCCGCCCCTGCGCGGCGTCCGCGTGGTCATGGCGACCGTGCTCTCCACCGCCTGCGTGCTCCTCGCCGTCGACCACGTGGCCTGGCTCCCGGCGCTGCCGGACTCGGCCTGGCTCCTGGCCGTGGGGGTGCTCCTGCTCGGCGGCGTCCGGATGACGGTCCTGACCGGTGAGGTGGCCCAGCTCGTGGACGAGCGCCGGCTGGCGGTCACCGACCCGCTGACCGGCCTGCAGAGCCGCCGGGGCCTGCGCGAGGCCCTCGACCACCCCGGCGGGGGGGCGCTGCTGCTGCTCGACCTCGACGGCTTCAAGGAGGTGAACGACCGCTGCGGCCAGGCCGTGGGCGACGAGGTGCTGCGGGTGGTGGCCGACCGGCTCCGCCGCGCCAGCAGCGGCCCGCGGGTGGTGGCGCGCCTGGGGGCCGACGAGTTCGCCCTGCTGCTCCTGGGCGCCGACGCCCCCCGCGCGGCGGAGACCGCCGGACGGGCGCTGGCCGCCGTGACCCTCCCGGTCGTCGTGGGGGACCGCCTGGTGCGCGTCGCGGCGAGCGCCGGCCTCGCGACCCGCGAGCCGGGGCACTCCGCGGAGGAGGTGCTCCGGCGCGCTGACGTCGCGATGCAGCAGGCCAAGCGCTCCGGCGGGGGCCTGGAGCGGTTCGACGAGGCCCTCGACGCCGGCGCGCGGCACCGCGAGCGACTCCTGGACGACCTGCGCGCGCTGCTCGGCGCCCCGGCGTCGCAGACGACGGCGGGACGCGTCGTGGCGCACTACCAGCCGCAGCTCGACGCCGACGGCACCGTCAGCGGCGTGGAGGCGCTGGTGCGCTGGGAGCACCCCGAGCTGGGGCTCCTGCAGCCCGTCGCCTTCATCGACCTGGCCGAGGAGCACGGGCTGCTGCCCGAGCTCACCGAGCGGGTGCTGCGCCAGGCGGTGGCCGAGGCCGCGGCGTGGCGCGCGCAGGGCCACGACCTGCGGGTGGCGGTGAACCTGTCGGCGAGCTGCCTGGACTGGCCGCGCCTGCTCGACGTCGTCGACGACGTGCTCGACTCCCGCCTGGTGCCCGCGGAAGCGCTGGTGCTGGAGGTGACCGAGACCGGCCTGGTCAGCGACGCCGCCCACGGCCTGGAGGTCGCGGCGCAGCTGGTGGAGCGCGGGATCGAGCTGTCCATCGACGACTACGGCACCGGCTACTCCTCCCTGGCCCACCTGAACCACCTGCCCGCGCGCGAGCTGAAGCTGGACCGGGCGTTCACGCGCCGCCTCCTGGAGGACCAGCGGACGGCCACCATCGTGCGCGCCACCATCGACCTCGCCCACGACCTCGGCATGCGCCTGGTGGCCGAGGGCGTGGAGGACGACGCCACGCTCCAGGCCATCACGGCCATCGGCTGCGACGTCACCCAGGGGTACTGGCACAGCCGCCCGCTGCCGGCCTCCGAGCTGACCAGCTGGCTCCACCAGCGCTCCCGGGGGGCGATCACTCGGGCCTGACCCGAGGCTGGACGCATGTCCAGCCGAGCGACGTCCGCGAACGACAGCCAGCTGCGGCGCACCGTCACCGGGCCGCTGCTGTTCCTGTTCATCCTGGGCGACGTGCTCGGCGCAGGCGTGTACGTGCTGGTCGGCGAGGTCGCCGGGGCCGCCGGGGGTGCGGTGTGGGTGCCGCTCGTCGTGGCGCTCTGCCTGGCGCTGCTCACCGCCTCCTCGTACGCCGAGCTGGCCACCAAGCACCCCCGCGCCGGGGGTGCCGCCGTGTACACCACCCGCGCGTTCGGCCCGCTGGTCGGCTTCGTCGTGGGCTTCTGCATGCTCGCCTCCGGCGTGGTGTCGGTGGGGGCGCTGGCCCTGGCGTTCGGCGGCGACTACCTCGCCGCCTTCGTGGACCTGCCGGTGTGGCTCGTCGCCGTCGTCTTCCTGCTGGCCCTGGCGGCCCTGAACGCCCGCGGCATCCGCGACTCCCTGCGCGCCAACGTCGTCATGACGTGCGTCGAGGTGGGCGGGCTCGTGCTGGTCGTCGTCCTCGGGGTGGTGGTGCTCCTGCGCGACGGCGGCGACGCCGCGCGGCTGACCGCGCTGGGGACCGCCGAGCACGGCCCGGCCGCCGCGGTCCTCGCCGGCACGGTGCTGGCCTTCTACTCCTTCGTGGGGTTCGAGACGTCGGTCAACGTGGCCGAGGAGGTGCGCGACCCGCGGCGCTCCTACCCGCGCGCCCTGTTCGGCGCGCTCGCGGTGGCCGGGCTGGTCTACCTGGCCGTGGGGGTGGTGGCGAGCCTCGTGGTCCCCACCGACGTGCTCGCCGGCTCGTCCGGGCCGCTGCTGGAGGTGGTGCGCGAGGCGGGCGTCGTGCCGCTGGTGGTCTTCGCCGCGATCGCGCTGGTGGCGGTCGCCAACGGGGCGCTCCTCACGGGGATCATGAGCTCGCGGCTCGCCTACGGCTTGGCCCGTGACGGCGCGCTGCCCGCCGCCCTCGCGCGGGTCCTCCCGAACCGGCGCACCCCGTGGGTCGCCATCGTCGTCACCACGGCGGCCTCGCTGCTGCTGGCGCTCACCGGCACCGTGGCCGACCTCGCCGCCACGCTGGTGCTGCTGCTGCTGGTCGTCTTCACCGCGGTGAACGCCGCCGTGCTCGTGCTGCGGCGGGAGGGGCCGGGCGAGCGCGAGGACGACCACTTCACCACGCCCACGGTCCTGCCGGTGCTGGGCATCGCGTCGTGCGTGCTGCTCGCCACCCAGGTGGAGGCCGGGGTGTGGCTGCGGGGCGGTGTGCTCCTGGCCGTGGGGGTGCTGCTGGGCGTGCTCTCGACCTCGCTCAGGCGCCGCCAGCGCCGCCAGCCCCACCGGCCAGCTCGGCCGCCAGCGCCGTCAGCTCGGTGAGCACGCGGCGCACCACGGGGCGCTCGGCGGTGTCGGCGCGCACCAGCGCGTCCACCTGCCGTCCGGCGCGCACCCCCAGCAGCGGGAGCAGCCGGACGCCGGGGTGGCGCCCGCAGGTGTAGCGCGGCAGCAGGGAGGCGCCGTGGCGGGCCGCCACCAGCTCCAGCACCACGTGGAAGTCGTTGATGCGCGAGACCACGCGCGACGGCTGCCCGCCCTCGGGTCCCGCTCCCCTGACGGTCCGCAGCACCTCCGCCACGGGGAAGCCCTCCTTGACGGCGATCCAGCGCTGGCCGGCCAGGTCGGCGGGACGCACTCCCCCGTGCTCCGCCGCGACGGCCACCAGCGGGTCGCCCACGGGGACGGCGACGTCGAGGGGCTCGCGCAGCAGCGGCACCACGCGCACGCCGGGGCTGCCCACCCAGGCGCGCTCCCCCTCGGGCCGGTGTGCGATCACCACGTCGATCCGGTCGGTCAGCGGCGCGAAGTCGTCCAGCGGCACGTCCTCGTCGGTGCACTCCACCTCCACGCCGCTGCCGGCCAGCCGCGTGAGCAGGCCGGGCAGCAGCAGCTCGGCACCGGAGGAGAACGCCGAGACGCTCACGGAGCCGGTGGAGGCCTCCTGCGCGTCGCGCACGGCGGTCCGGGCCCGCTCGAGGGCCACCGCCACGTCGTCGGCGGCCCCGGCGAGCGCCAGGCCCGCCGCGGTGAGCCGCAGGCCCCGGCCCGCGCGCTCGGTGAGCGGCACGCCCGCCTGCCGGGTCAGCGAGGCCAGGTGCTGCGAGACCGCTGACGGGGTGAGGTGGAGGACGGCCGCGGCACGCGTCACGCCGCCCTGCGACCTCACCGCCCTCAGCGCTTCCAGCGCCCGCACGTCCATGCAGTCAGACTGCACGCCCGGTGTGCCAGATGTCGATGGACTTCACAGTGGTGTCACCGCCACGGTGGACGGGTGCCGCTCTCCGCCCGCCTCCTCGCCCTGCTCGTCGCCGTGACGTGGGGCCTCAACTTCGTGGCCATCCACCTCTCGCTGGAGCAGTTCCCGCCGCTGGCGTGCGCCGCCCTCCGCTTCGCCGTCATCGCGGTGCCGGTGGTGCTCTTCGTGCCGCGCCCCCGCGGCGTGCCCGTTCGGTGGCTGCTCGCCTACGGCGCGGGCTTCGGGGTGGCGCAGTTCGTCTTCCTCTACACGGCCATGGCGGTCGGGATGCCGGCCGGGCTCGCCTCGCTCGTGCTGCAGTCGTCGGCGCCCTTCACCGTGGTGCTGGCCGGGGTGCTGCTGCGCGAGCGCCTGTCCGGCCGGCAGGTGGCGGGCGTCGTCGTCGCGGTGGCGGGGCTGGGCGGCATCGCCGCCTCCCGGGCCGAGCTCGGAGGGGCGGCGACCCTGCTGCCCGTGCTGCTCACCCTGCTCGGCGGGCTGGGGTGGGCGTTCGGCAACCTCGGCTCCCGGCTGGCCTGGCGGGACCGGGTGGCGCTCGGGCAGCCGCCGTCGGCCACGGAGTCGCTGCGGCTGGTGCTGTGGGTCTCGGTGGTGCCGCCGCTGCCGCTGGCGCTGGCGTCGCTGGTCCTCGAGGGGCCGTCGCGGACCGGCGACGCCTTCACGGGGCTCGGCTCGCCGACCGGGCTGCTCGCCGTCGCCGGGCTGGCGTTCACGGTGCTCGTCGCCACGCTGGTCGGCCAGGTGGTGTGGTCGGCGCTCATGGCCCGCCACCCCTCCAGCTCGGTGGCGCCGTTCTCGATGCTCGTGCCGGTGGTGGGCATGCTCGCCGCGCACGTGCTGCTGGGCGAGGCGACGCCGTGGCGCGAGGTGGCGCTCGGCGCCGTGGTCGTGGGCGGGGTGCTGCTCGGTGCCTCCCGGTCCCGGGGTCGCGCCGTGGCGCCGACCGCCCCCTCCCCCTCGACGGTCAGGGACGTCGAGCTCGCTTCCCGCACGCGACGTCCTTGATCGTCGCGGCGGAGGAGGAGCGGGGTCAGGCGACGGGAACGCGGAGGGTGGGCAGGCCCAGCCCCACCGTGCGGCCACCGGTGCTGGCGCCGCTGCCCTGGGCGGGCACGCCGCAGGAGGCGAGCTGGCGGCGGTCGTACGCGTCACCGCCGCGCGTGCGCCTCACGGCCAGCGGCGTCCCCGCCGGCACGTCGGCGACGAGGTGGTGCGGCGCCGACTGCGTGACCCGGACGGTCACCGCGTCACCGGGACGGGGCCGGTCCGCCTCGGCGAGCCCGTCGGGCAGGCCCACGTGCACGAGCCGGTTGTCCCGGGCGCGGCCCGAGACGCGCTGGCTGGCGCCGTCCTTCTTGCCCTTCGCCTCGGCGACGAGCACCTCGACCTCACGGCCCACCTGGAGCGCCGCCTCGGACTCCGAGATCCGCTCCTGGAGGGCGATGAGCCGCTCGTAGCGCTCCTGCACCACGGCCTTGGGCAGCTGGTCGGGCATCGTGGCGGCCGGCGTGCCGGGCCGCTGGGAGTACTGGAACGTGAACGCGCTGGCGAAGCGGCTCGCCTCGACCACCCGCAGCGTCTCGGCGAAGTCCTCCTCGGTCTCCCCGGGGAAGCCGACGATGACGTCGGTGCTGATGGCCGCGTCGGGGATCTGCGCCCGCACGCGATCAAGGATCCCGAGGAACCTCTCCGACCGGTAGGAGCGGCGCATCGCGCGCAGCACCCGGTCCGACCCGGACTGCAGCGGCATGTGCAGCTGGGGCATCACGGTCGGCGTCTCGGCCATGGCGGTGATGACGTCGTCGGTGAACATCGCCGGGTGGGGGCTGGTGAAGCGCACCCGCTCGATGCCGTCGACCCGGCCGACCGCCCGGAGCAGGTCGGCGAACGCGCTGTTGCCGCGCCCCCGCTCGAGCCCCTCGCCGAAGCCGCCGAGGCCGGTGCCGTAGGAGTTGACGTTCTGCCCGAGCAGCGTCACCTCGACCACGCCGTCGGCCACCAGCGCCTCCACCTCGGCGAGCACGTCGCCGGGGCGGCGGTCCTTCTCCTTGCCGCGCAGCGCCGGCACGATGCAGAACGTGCAGGTGTTGTTGCACCCCACGCTGATGGACACCCACGCGCTGGCGGCGGACTCACGGGCCTGCGGCAGCGTGGAGGGGAAGACCTCCAGCTCCTCCAGCACCTCCACCTGCGCCTCCGCCTGCACGCGGGAGCGCTCCAGCAGCGCGGGCAGGGCGTGGGTGTTGTGGGTGCCGAAGACGACGTCCACCCACGGCGCCTTCGCCAGGATCACGTCGCGGTCCTTCTGGGCCAGGCACCCGCCGACGGCGATCTGCATGCCGGGCCGGCGCGCCTTGACGCTGGCGAGGTGCCCGAGGTTGCCGTAGAGCCGGTTGTCGGCGTTCTCCCGCACCGCGCAGGTGTTGAGGACGACGACGTCGGCCTCGCCCGAGCGCCCCGCCTCGTCGTCGGCGCGGGAGTACCCGGCGTCCTCGAGCAGCCCGGCCAGGCGCTCGGAGTCGTGCGCGTTCATCTGGCACCCGTAGGTCTTCACGCTATAGGTGCGTGGGTTTTCCTCCACCCGCACAGCATACCGGAGGAATCGTGGACACCGTTCTCTCTTATGCCACAGCCGTTCTCAATTCGCGGCTACTGCGGCAGTCAACCGTTGAGTCCTACCTAGAGACTATCAAGTACCTAGGGCTTGAAGACGTGTCCATGAATGATTTCACACCACAGTTACTACACCGAACTCTGCTGTCTGTGACCAATCCTAATTCTAGAAGGAAGCACATCATTGCTCTAAGGTCATTGTTCTCTGACATTGACTGGATTAAGCAGTTTCGCATTCCAAAGGCTACGGCTAGAGTCTATGACCTTCCCTCAGAAGAGACACTACGTTTCACTCTTGCTCTGTGCCCTTATGAACTGTATGGATTGATGATGATGTATGCAGGGTTAAGAAGTGGTGAGGCATGTGCTATCACTCGTAAAGACGTGAAGGGTAATGTGCTCAAGGTGTCCGCACAGCGGTATGACAATGGCACTCTTACTCAAGCAAAGACAACCGGTGAAGTCATCATTCCTAATTGGCTAGCAGACCGTATTAAAGTGATGGAAGAGCGCACTGTCACGAGTGGTCAAATTAGAGAGTCTTTCAGGCGGTATGGTGTGAAGACAGGTATCCACCTCTCCCCGCACATGTTGAGGCATTGGTATGCAACTATGATGGTGAACCGGCGCATCAACCCTGAAATTGCTAGAAGGCAAATGAGGCACAGTGACTTGAAGACCACCCTTAACTTCTACGCACAAGTCTCCAAGAATGACATTGACGATGTTGTCAAAGACTTGTTTGAGCGTTAGTGTATGAGCGGCAAGTCAGGATGGTGTATTGAAGAGTCACACCGTTCGTGCCGATACTTTCCCTGTACCTGTCCCTGTCATAAGGAGCATCCTGTTATGGCTCGTCGCATCGTTCTCACTGATGACCTGACCAACGAAGAGGGCACCGAGGAGAACCCCGTTCTTACGTGGCACTTCTCCTACGGCCCGTCCAACAACCAGAAGCGCTACACCGTGGACCTCACCACTGAGAACTACGGGAAGTTGGAGGATGCCCTCAAGCGCTTCGTGAACGTCGCTACGGAGGTTGAGGACGCTCCCGCTCCCCCGCGCTCTGTGTCTGGTCCCCGTCGCACCACGGGCCGTCCTAGCGCCGACAAGGAGCGTCTGAACTCCATCAGGGAGTGGGCCAACGCCAACGGCTACACCGTGGGTGACCGTGGGCGCATCAAGGCCGAAATCGTGGACGCTTACGACGCTGCCCACTGACTTAGTACAGACAAGCCCCCTAGCAAAACGCTAGGGGGCTTGCTGTTTATTAGGAGGGGTGTAGCAAGGTTAGTCTGTGTAGGACCAACCGATGAGGACACCCGTTAAAAAGCATAGAACAAACCATGCAATCACAAAGGCACCTCTCTTCCTCAACGCTTAATGCGTCAAGTCTTTATGCAATGCGGCGAACTGTCATGCTGGCGCTGACGAAGTTGTGAGTCGCATTGTTGTTCACAACCATTTGCAAGTAGGCACCTGCTGCAAGCGCAAGAGAACCAGTCACCAAGTTACGAACAGTTCCACCGGCAGGTGATGCTTGCTGTGTGCCGTCAAGGAATGCTGATCCTGCAATGCTGACGAACGATGTGTGTGCTGATCCTGACTGCATGGTGCACAGACCCTGGACGGTGTAAATACCAGCAACAGGGACAGTGATTCTGTCTGAGGTCGCAGACAAGCCACCATTGAGTCCAGAGGATGAGAAGTTACCTACGGTGTAGGTACCGGGTGCTAGACCATTGGAAGCACCGGCTGAAACTCCTCCTCGTGGAACGTTGGCATCAAAAGGATCAAATCCAATGACTGCCCAGTTTCCTGCCGAGTTACGGCCATACAGGTTGCCGTTGTACCACGCTACCTTGGTTTCAGCGGGTAGTGAATTGAGTTCTGACTCAGAAGAGGTGAACACAACAACTGCCTGATTCATAAGGTAGGTGTTCACGTCACTGGCTGTCAGGATTGAGTTGTCAGCGAAGGTCTTTCTAATTATTGCCATAGTTGTTTCTCCTTAGTTTCCCCTTATGTAAGGTATGAGTTGGAGTGTTGTTCTCCACTTCTGAGGTGTGACCTTGTGGTCGATGCTGATGATTTGGTACTCACCAACAAGAGAGAATGACTGGTTGTAGTAACTGATCCTGATAACTTGATACAGGTCGATCAGTGCTTTGCTCAGTTGCTTCGTGCAGTCAATGCTTACCGACTTAACCTCTGGTAAGGCGATAGCGTACTTATCAGCCATTGCTTGTGCCGCCGCTTGTGCATCAGCAGTGAAACGGAAGTTTGTCTCCACGTCTGCTTCTGCTAATCCATTACGTCCGATGCTTGCTCCGTTCTGGTACGGACCAATGGTTGTTTCTGTGGACCCAATGGTGTTCTTGAAAATGATGCTGTTGAAGAGGGCTTGAGAGTCATACCCCACTTCTAACGGCATTAAGAATGATCCGTCTGTGAGGTCAAGGGACACTGGCAATGTCTTTGTCGTATCAAAGTTGCCCCCGCGTACCTGTAAATTACCGGCACGGTTGACGAACATGTAGCCACCGTCAGTGTTCAATGCTCGCTGTAAGTGATTAAGAACGCTGTCCTCTTTGGCGTAGTCTCCTAATTGCTTTGCGCTTCCTGTCACGGCGTATTGAATACCTAGAGAAGCAAGCAAGTCATCGACTCGTGGACCAAAACCTTGTTGTAACAAGTTACTCTTACGGGTTTGGCTCAACTTGTTCACTACGTCCACAGCATTAATGGTTACTCTTGGTCTACCGCTCCAATCGTATGACGACTGAGCAGTCCAAATGTTGCCCACGAAGACCACACTGTTTTGCAAGAGCACTCTGATAGGTACTCCACGGTGAATGTAGTTGTTGATAGCGGGGTCATAGTTAGGACCAATAAGTGATACCGCCATTGTTCCTACTTCTAACTCTTCACCCGGCTGATTACCACGCTTTGCGCCTCTGTGTGCATTAAGGCTTGTGGCATCACTTGCTAGGTCTACCCATTGGCTGTTGGCGTCATAGCCACCACTAGGCGACAGGATGCCTTGATTAAGGCGTGACTGACCTAGGACGAAATACTTGTTAGTACCTGACTCATAATTACCAAGTCTTCCCTGTCCTAGTCGAGACTCACCTAGAACGAAGTAGGCGGTATCGACTAGGGACACCTGGATTTTCAGTTGGTTTGTTGTAATCATCGACCGTTTGCTCTCTCAAACTCTTCTAATGCGCCTCTGGTGAAGCGGGCGTACTCCATAGGGTCACCGGCGACAACTCCCTCAAATGAGAGGTTGTAGGTGTTACCCCCACGCATAGAGCCTGACCCATCAAAGCCTGCACCAGACAATGACAACTTAGGCTCAAAGCCACCACTGACAACATTAGCCATGTTGGCGGCAGCCTTTCTCAATCCACCAACCTGATTGAGCCCTTGCTCTAGACCTTGAACGGTGTACTTACCGATGGTCTTAAAGACTCTGGAAGGTGAACGAATACCAAGAGCAGACTTAGCACCTGAGACAACGTTTCCTACAGCGTTCTTCACTGCTGATACGGCTGCACCTACTTTGTCTTGGATACCTCCGATGAATCCTTGGATCAATTGACCACCGGCTGAACGCAAGCGTCCACCTAGGTCACCCATTGCTGAGACGATTCTTCCTGGGATTTCACGGACAACACCGATGATTTGTGCGATTTTGCTGACGATGATTGCATTTGCCTGCTGGAAGGCGTCTTGGAAGCGGTTCTTGATTTCGATGACTCTCGCCACAGTTGTGAGAACGTTGACGATAGCGCTAGCGATGAACGACTTGATCGAATTAAAGACACTCATAGTGACTGAGACGATGGAAGTCCATGCAGAAACGATGAAGTTCTTTACAGCATTGAAGGTTGCTGATGTAGCGCTCTTCAACCAGTTCCATACACCGTTGACGATGTTACGGAAAGTCTCACTGTTTCTGTACGCCAGAACGAACGCTGCAACTAGCGCCGCGATTGCCACAACCACCAGACCAATGGGGTTGGCAGCCATAGCAGCGTTCAAGAGCCACTGGACGGCTGTGTAGGCCGCTACAGCGGTTCTAGCGAGGGTGGTGGCCCTCAGCCACGCCAACATGCCTCCGGCAGCCTGTACGGCCATTACAGCGCTGTGTGCGGCCATGATGAGAGTCAGTGCTCCCACGGCTGCGCCGAACGCCAGGATCGGAGTCTTGTTGTCAGCCAGGAACGAACCGAACGACTTGATAGCCGGTAGGCCGCTGCTGTTGAGGAACGACACGAACCCCGTCAAGGCCGGTAGCAAGCCCTGGCCTAGTGCTGTCTTGGTGTTCTCCCACTCAGCAGCGAGGATTCTCTGTTGGTTGGCTAGTCCCCCACTGGTGCGCTCAAAGTCTCCCTGAGCGTCACTGGTCTGCTTGAGGATGGCTGACTGAGCCGCTAGCACCTTCTGCTGTGGTGTTAATGCTTCCTTAGTGGTCCTGATCAGACCTAGGGCCATTGCTTCTTGTCTTAATGTGGCGTCATCAAGGAGGACACCGTACTGACGCATAGGCTCCGCCTCACCACGGAAAGCAGCACCTAGAGCCTCAATGGCTTGTTCTGGTGTGGTGTTGTTGAAGGAAGCAAGGTCGGTTGCTAACTGAGTGTTCTGTGTAGCGAATGCTGCTAGGTCTGTCCCGGCCAGTCCTGCTGCCTTACCGAAAGTAGCGAAGGTGGCTGAGGCATCAAGGGCTTGTTGCTTGCTTTGACCTAGTGATGTGGCTGCTGTCTCAGCGAACTGCATAACAGCATTAGCACCATCAGTGCCTAGGATTTGTTGTGTCTTAGCGACTGTCTCATTAAGGTCTGATGCACCTGTTACAGCATCCTTGAAGAATGTTGCTACTCCCCCACCGGCTGCTAATGCGATACCACCGGCAAGAGCGCCCTTGAGTGTGTCTCCTACTTTGCTTGCAGCAGTAGAGAAACCACTCAGTTGAGTGTTTACATCATCAATGCCACGTCTTATGTTCTGAACGTCTGCTACAACGTTCACTGAAATTGTATTTGCCAACCAACCTTGCCTCCCTTACTTTTTCTTGTTCATTTCTTTCCATACCTGCACTCCTATGTTGTGTTCCAGTACGGTCAAGTTGTCGTATTCCTCTAGTGGTCGTCCTGTTGCGAAACAGAACTTCCACCGTTCTCTGATGTACTGCTCTTCTACTGCTTGCTCGCTTTTGGGTCTGCGTCCTCTGTGTCGTCGGTGTAGTTCAATGCGTCTAACGTTTCAGTTAGAAGAGCACCGGCTTCATCAAGAGTCAGGTCACATGCGTCATCGAATGAGTAGGTCTTGCCTAGACGCTTTTGACCAATCCATACCAATGCGGCTGTGAACTCCGCTTCTGGGCTACCCGCCTGTCCTACCTCGGACATGCCGATACCAGTCTTTCTTTCAATTGCGTTCCACTCGGATAGTTTGAGTGACTTAGAAAACTTCTCCATTTTGTTCATGCTTAACCCCTCCCAGAGTCTTAGTTAATTAAGTCCTAGCGTCTGAATGAGTCTTTGCAACTCAGCCTCTAAGGTGTCTGCTAGGTCACCTTGCTTATTACCTAATGCATCCGTAAGGAAGGGGTGAGGCTCAATGTTGTTGTAACCTCCATAGTGGATAACTCCCGCGTATGGGAGCCTCCCCCCTGCCCTTACGATGCTTTTGTTCTTTGTGTTGCTTGGTTTGATAGTTGCAGCCAAAGCACCTGACTTCTTAGGGGCTAGAACCTTGGCCTCATCGGCAACCATGCCACCTATTTTCTTGAATGATGATTTCAAGTCAGAGACTTCAACACCAAACTTCTCTAGGCTCTTGATGGTTTCCTTAAGACCTTTGACCTCTAACCCGGTAGGCATGTCAGGCAGTAACCTTTGTTGGTTCTGCGTCTAACTTGATTTCGATTTCGTAGGTCCAAGTTGTGTCTGCGTCTCCACCGATGCTTGGCTTACGTCCAAGAGACACTGTGCCTGTGTAGTGAGGCTTGGTGACTGTTGGTGTTGCATTACCGTGAGGTCCGTAGACGAAAGCGATGTTGGTTGCTCCCGCATTGGCCCAAAGGTAGGTGTGCAGAGACGAAGTAGCGGCGTCTGTTGACTGAACAGCCTCACCACGGAAGTACCAGTCTGTTGCTCCACCAGCAGCAGCGTCAGCAAAAGTAGTTACGTCTGCGTCTGCTTCTTCTGATTCAAGAGTCAGAGTTGTTAAGTCCTGTGAGTAGTCAGTGTTCGCCAATTTGAATACAAGGGCCTTACCCTTAATTCTTGCGTTAGGCATTATTCATTTCCTCCAATGTGTATTGTTGTACTGATGCTTACTGTTGCTGTTAGGAACGTATTTGACCCTTGAGTTTGCAGGGTCGGAGCGCTAACACCATCAATGTTCCAGTCCCCTAGTTCATAAAGGACTGTCTCAACCATGTCCTCTAACTTGTCTAAGTTAGAGGCTGTTAAGTTACCTGCGATGCACAGCACTTCTAATGAATAGGTGAATGCTGTTGCGTCATACCCCGGCACCTTGCTTAGTTGTGGGTCAACACTGACTAAGACGACTACCGGAGGGTGTACCTGATCGGGTACTGAGTACTTCACTGACAACCCCGCGTTTTGCAGGGTTTCAGCGACCTCTTTTCTTGCTGTGGTTGTGGCAGCCATGTCAGAAAGGCACCACGTACATAGCAAGGATCGGACGTACCTGTGTGAGTGGGTCGCGTGGACCCCTGACGGGAATGGACCCACCCTCAAAGGCTACGAACTGGCTGTTGCCACTAGGAGCACTGCGGCGGTTGAACAACTCATTGCCAACTTCTAATGTCATCCTGTCCATGATGTTCTGAGGCACAGGGCGGAACGCTCTTGCTGTTGCTAGTTCAAGCATGACAAGAGCGTCATCCCATGCACTTTCAATAAGGTCATCATGGTCTTCTGAGTCAACGCCCATGTAGTTTTTTAGGTCGGTCCATTCCATGTCAGTTACCTACCTCAGAGTGTTACGTCTGCCTTTACGATTGCTGATGGGTTAGAAACACCTACAGCAAGGTATCCGTAAAGGGAGAAGTCTTTGGTTAGGTTAATAACGTTTTCATCGCTTAGGCGAACTGGTGCGCCTGGTTGTTCGAAAACAGTGATTGCGTCAGTACCGGCGATGACACAAGTACCGCTTGCAGCAACGTCATCGATGACAACAGGAAGACCAGCGATAGAACCTGTGACAGTTGCAAGAGACGCAGAACCAACAGTGTTAGAACCGTCACCATTGATAGAGAACAGTGGGCGACCACCAGCGTCTACCAAAGTGAAAAGACGGTCATACACGTCAGCAGAAACAAGAACGAAAGCCGCTGTGCTGTTTCCACCTGTCTTGATTGCTCTACGAGCAGCGAGAATCATGCGTAGCCAGCCCTGTGCGTTGTCATTGGCAAGAGTGGCTGTCTGTCCTGTAGCAGCGGCTAGAGCGGCACGTACAGCACCGTTAGTGGCCTTCGCGTAAGACTGAGCCTGTACCTGTAGAACGGTGTCTAGGTAGGCAACGTCAGAACGCTCAATGGCCTGACGGCTGAGGCTTGAGTATCCACCGTAAGTCTTGACGGAAGCGGTTTGTGTACCAACTTCAACTTCGATGTACGCAAGGTCTGCGCCTTCTGTTGCTTGTAGAGCAACGTCACCAGTGTGACCAACGAATACAGGGTATTCAATGGTGTTACCAGTTGCAGGAAGTGGGCTCTTGTTCCAAAGGTTAAGAACGTCACGATTCTCTTCAACTACCTTGAGTGCTCTGTTGACCCATGTAGTTCCTGAACCTGCATTAGCGTCAGCAGTAGTAGCACCTGTGTAGGCGCGGAACTCTGCCTTTGCTGACTCTTCTCCACTAGCAAGAGCCTTAAGGAATTCTCCACCAGAGCGGAAGTGTGAACCGCTTACTTCTGGCTTGTTGTTTGATCCTAGTACTGCGAATTTACGCTCAAGGTCGCTGAAGCCTTCTCTTAATTCAGCAACTTCCGAAGCGATTGTGTCTGTGTCAGACATAGTTGTTTCCTCCGATTTATTATTAGTTTCAGCACGTACTTCAGCGACGGCTGCATTGCTATAGGCAGGACGTGGAACAACGGATACCTCAAGTAAACGTGCCTTTGTTCTGACTATTACCCCATCAGGGTCAGTTCTGTGTTTGAGTGATTCAAACCCTGCTGAGAAACTCTTGAGTACCTTGTCTTTAAGCAATTGGTAGACTTCTCTACCTTTGTCTGTCTTGCTAATCAAGGCACGGATGAATAGACCATCATCAGTTTCTTCAACCTCTGTGATGGTTCCAATGGGAGTAGCACTTCTGTTGAGTGTCTTATCCGCATTGACGTATTCGTGATTGTAGAAGAGTGGGTCACCGGCTTCTGTGTCCGAGAAAGCCCCACGCTCAAAGCGTTCCTTGTAACTACCAATGTTGACTGTCTGATTAAACGGAACAGCAAGACCGGTAACGACGTATTGGTCTTCTACTTCTTCTGCTGACCTAATTTCAAAGTCGATTGCTCTGTCAGCCATTGTCTTCTGTTGATTCCTCCTGTACCGGCATCCCAGGTGCAGGAGTCGGCTTCATGTTTTTTAGTTCGTCAGGCATTGGTCCCCAACCCTCACTGATACGAATTTCCTCAGTGGTTAGGACACCCATGTTTTTGTACTTCTCATGTACGTCAGCGCGTGTTCTGTCGTCTGCACGTAAGAAGCCCTGTACTTTGAACCGCGCTCTTTGGCCTCTTGGTAGTACGTCAGTAAATGCTTCCTCAATTTCTCTGAGGTAGGCAGTTAGTGTGTACTTCAAGAATGCTGTGTCTACTTGCTCCATGTTTTGATACGTCATGGCATTACCGTTGATTTCAGCAAGTAGGTAATTAGCAGGAATACCAAAGAGTCTTGCGATTTGTGTGATAGTGAATGCTTGGTTCTCTAGGAACTGTGCGTCTGCTGGGGATAGAAGGATGGGGCTGTATGTCATCCCATTTCCTAGTACCGCAACCCCGCGCTTTGCCTGGTTCGCTTCCCAACGCTTGCGATACTCGTCGGCTTGCTCTCCGTCGATGTAATCCTTAGCGGCTAATACACCGGTTGGAATTGAGCCTTCTGTGAACCAGTTGTCTGCGTACTTACGCATTTCTAGAGCGCCGCGTAGTTCAACACGTACCGCTTGGATGGGGCCTAGCCCATAGTCACTACCGAACACCTCCATTAACTTGAGGTGTTTGATTTCCCATGCTTGGAAGGTGACAGGCTTTGTGTAGCCGCTGTAGTGGTAGACCTTCTTACCGTCTTCGTAACCGATGACGATTGAGGAAGGATTAAGAACCTCAATGTTCTGTACTGGTGCGCCTGCGTCGTCTTTGAGCAGTCTCCAATAAGCGTTACCGTTACCGGCAAGGCTCATCACCGTACGCTTGAGGAAGGATGACAATGAAAGGTTTACGTCAGGTCTAGCAACAACGGCAGGAACGTTCTTCAGTTCACTGATACCGCGCCATACACCTAGTTCTAGTTGACTGACTGATGTGCAAAGAATGTCTACCGAACGGTAAACCGCACTCATAGACAGTGCTGTCTCTACAGACACGTCTTGGCTTGCTGGGACTGGTGGCGGTACTACGCCAGGAAGGGGTGAGTCTCCCCCTGCTGATCCCACAGAGCCCTGAGAACGGACGCTGCTGGTGTTCCAGTCTTCTCCGTTGATCCAGTCTAAGGATTTCTTCCAGAAACTTCTTTCGTCATTAGCCATTTTGTTTAATGTAACATAACTATTCTTTATGTCAAACGAATAGTTGAATGTCCTCTCCCTTTTGAATTTCGGCTACATGGACCGACATAACCGTTGCTATGAGAGCATCAATTTCACTTGATGAGTCCGCTCTACTGATACGCCAGGCATCCCCAACGTTCTTTCTTACCCCGCGTGGTACCTGTTGCTTGAGGATGTCCTCATTGCGGGTGTTCAACTGTCCTCTACTGATTAGGCGGTAAGCAGTGATACATGCTTGTGCGAACTCACTTGGAGACAAAATGTAAGCCTTCATACCGCGCTCTTTGAGTGCTTCACCTAATCGTCTGAGGGTGTAACCGTCTACGACGAAGGTGCAGGAACCGTACCTTCTTAATTCTAAGCAGCGCTTTAACAGTTGCTCGTGGGTAGGCTTAACGAAGCACGCAATGATGCTTGTATTTACCTTGTCGCCCTTCTTTTGACTAACACTGATGGTCGCGTACTCCATGTTGGCGCTGGCATCAATGGCATAGACGTAGGGACCACCTAGGTTTCTGTCCACTCCCCCGCCGACACAGCCATGCCACAGGTTCATGGGTAGCCAGGAGTTGACTGACGCCACGAAGCGGTTGAGGACGTAGCGCTGACGGTCAACCTCTGGGTAGTCCCTCGCAAGGGTCTTGATGAGGCTCACAGGGGTACGTCCTGACGCCACAGCGGGGTTGGCTGCTCTGATGGCGTCGTCGTCCTCTAGAGACGAACCCTCCGGGGCCTCCCAGACGAAGCCACCGAACCTTTGTAGGTCAGGGTCATCAGGCTTGAGCAGAGCGTCGTTCAACGTCTCGTAGTGCTTCTTCAACAGTTCTGAGTTGTCATCACCGGCTGTAGTGATGCCAATGATGATGCCGTCTTTCTTGGTCTTAGTGCCTTCCATAGCAGCAGACCACAGTTTGACGGGAGTGATGTGTACCTCGTCGTACAGGCACATGGTGATAGGGAATCCTTGAATCGCCTTATCACTGGCAGGCTTGACGATGTACTTACCGGGACCGTCAACACGGCTAATGCCACTAGTCTTGGTGACCTTGACCTTGCTCTTGAACTGCTTGACGTTATTAAGGGTGAAACCAACCCTGTTGTAAATAACCTTGGCTGTCTCAACGCTGTAGGCCAGGGATACGACTCTTGGTGAGTATTCGTGGAACAACAATCCATACACACCGAAAATGGCACCTAGAACGCTCTTACCGTTTTGTCTACCCATGCTGATGATGACTTGACGGAAACGTAGGCGTCCCCTCAGTTCCTCTACCGGCCAGTCATCGGGGTAACGCTCCAACACATGACGAATGAGCCACTTCTGCCAATCGTCTAAGTGGAACTTGCCTTCAACCTCTTCTTCTTTCCAGTACTTTTCAACAATGCGAATGAGGCGGTCACCATCAGTGACGAAATCCTCAGTACCAGTTAGAGAAGGTGTAAAGCGTGTAGGTGTCCATACGTTCATGAGAAGAGAAGGTCATCGTCCTCTTCTGCAACGTCGTCCTTAGTTGCCTTTGGAGCCTTCAACCGGCCCCATGTAACGCCAAACGTATTGGCTAGAGCGCTTTGAACCGCTCCGTCTTGCTCTAATTGCTTATCGAGGCTCTGAGCAATGGTCTTGAGGTGGATAACCATCGGGTCATCAGCGTCAGTCAACCATGTTGCTGTCTTTAGGAAGCGTTTTACGCTCTTTTCGTAAGGTCCAACCACTTTTCCATCAAAATCCTTTCAAATGTTTGTATTTATTGTAACCCTAAAAGGGTCATTGAGGCGGGGTGTGCAGGTCTTTCTCAAAGGAATGACTTTCGATCCGAATGTTGCGATGTGATCGAAATTAGTTTGAGAGTTGAGGCGGGGTGTGCAGGTCTTTCTCAAAGGAATGACTTTCGATCCGAATGTTGCGATGTGATCGAAATTAGTTTGAGAGTTGAGGCGGGATTACTTCTGGTCAGTGTATGCCGTTTGGGAACCACTTTGTGTCATACCAGTTCTTACGTATCAATACATGATTACTCTTACGGCCATTACATGTACGACAAGCGGTGATGAGGTTCCACTCATCATCAGTACCGCCATTGTCTAGTGCTGTGATGTGATCGACTGTTAGGTCTTTGTCGTATGTGCAACCACCGAAGTTGTATTGACATGTATTACCATCCCTATCCTTAATGGACTGTGCTAGGGCTACCCACTCTTTACCCCGCCTGCTTTGGTTGCTCATGGGGCACCCCTCTTTCTAGAGGTACCCCCCAGTGCTTTCTGTATTAGACGTAGTAGGTGTATTGCTATACGTACCCCCGCCAGTCTCATGACAGTCTCACGATTTGCATACTTGCTCTCTCTAATGTGCAAGCAGCATCCCCGTAGTAGACGAACAGCCTCAATTGATCCCCCGCGTTGAAGCGCGCCATGCGTCTGTAGTCGATGTAACGACGTTGGCTGGCAGGGATGATTGTCCATTTGAAGTGAGGTCCATCCTCTGCGGCAGTGTGGATGCCGATGCCTACAGACGCCCCTGTAGTTCCTTCGTCATCCCTGAGGCGGAAGTCACCAAGGCACATGTACAGTCCCGAAGTTGGCACTGTGTAGAGGTACGTTGTCGCGTCATAGTTGTTGCCAACGTCTGATACCTCATTGTTGAGAGGTAGCACAGCAAACCCATTGTTGGGGAAAGCAGTTGTCGTTACTCTATTGACGTCTACAAAGGTGTTTGCGTAATCACTTCCTGTACCCGCCGGTCCTTGGACACCTTGAGCACCCGTCATACCTGTGACTGAGAGAGTCCATGCTGTGAAGGTGCCCGAACCACCAGCCTCAGTCACGTTGATGGTGATCGAGGTACCTGACAGAGCGGTTACTTGCCCTCTCATGAAGTTGGCAGGTGTTCCCGTGTTAGTAATGAGAACCCATTGACCTACCGTTGCTCCTGTCATTGCGGCAGCAGTGGTGAATGTCTTTGATCCTGTACCAATGGCATTCGATGTTGACGATGTTGATGTGAGTACTGTTCCAGCACTGCCCGTTGACCCGGCAGCACCCTTGGCCCCGGTGAGGCCGATGGTCCAACTACCTAGCGTTCCTGTTCCACTTGTCTCAACAACGTTGATGACCAACGATGTACCTGAGTAGGACGTAACGTTTCCTGCCATGTAGGTAGTGGCATTGGCTGTTGATTGCACTCTTACGTAGTTTCCCGCAGCAAAAGCCAAACCGGATGCTACGGTGAACGTTTTTGAGCCTGTACCGATAGTCACGCTCGATGATGATGTGGCGTTGTAATTGAGCGCAGCGGCTGTGTTAGAACCTACATCGATGACTGTTCCGTCAGGTTGACGGTATTTCAGTACACCGGCATCGGAGTAGACGATCACTCCCCCGGTTGGATTTGTTGTAGGCACTGTGTTGGCATTCTTAAGACCAATGACACCGTTACCGCCTCCAAAGTCAGTTGAGGTACCGACTACTTGGAGGTTCTGTAGGTAAGCCTGTCCACGAACAACTAGGTCACCTGTGCGGTTGATGTTTGTTCTCAATGCTCCTGAGTTGTTCTTGAACTGCAACAGGTCAGCACTTGTTGTGCTGTTGGCTTGAATCACGACACCTGGCAATGAGTCGTCTGTTTGACGTACTTCTAACTTTCCACCCGGTGTGTTGAGCCCTGTACCAATACCCATTTTTCCATCAGACTTGACGGTTACGAGGAAGGCACCGTTGTTTCTCAGTTTGAGTAAGTCACCTGTAGTACCGCCTTCTGTGGCATCGATGACAATTCCTTGTGCTGCTGTGCCTGTTCCCTTGAGGTCGATGCTCAATGCTGCTGCATTAGCGTCACTGGTACCTGATGCTGGCTTGACGTGACTGACCTTGATGGTTCCTGTGTCGATTTCTCTACCGGTGACTTGCATGGATGAGAACTGTTCGTTGATTGATGACACATTAAGGGCACTGATGTTGTCCCCGGCTGTGGCGTTCTGTATTGCAGCGATGGTGTGGTCACCTGATGCTGTACCTGTGTAAACGGCATTGAGTTTGCTTGACCATGTTGTCGCATAGTTTGTTGAGGATGACTTGATGAGGAACTGATTTGTCGTCCCCCCGGCTGCTACGCCTGGCCCTGCTGGACCGGTATCACCTGTGTCACCCTTGGCACCGGCTGTTCCGGTGTCCCCCTTGATGCCCTGGTCACCCTTTGGCCCTTGTGAGCCTGTGTCACCTTTCGGTCCCTGAGCACCTGTAGCGCCTGTGTCTCCCTTAGCGCCTGCTGGCCCCTGCTCGCCTGGTGTGCCTGGAAGCCCCTGTAGGCCGCGCTCACCTGTCAGACCCTGTGGTCCAGTGTCTCCGGTGTCTCCCTTGGGTCCAGTGGCTCCTGTGTTGCCTGTAGGGCCTTGTGGACCAACTGGTCCTGGCTCCCCCTGGTCACCCTTTGGTCCGGGTAGGCCAACACTGTCACCGGGATCACCCTTGAGCCCTTGACGGCCGGTAGGGCTGAGGCTGTAGGTGCTTGAGGCTCCACCTGTTGCATAGTCAATGTCGATGGATAGTGCTGTTCCATCGTTGTCAGTGACTGTTCCTGTCATGTAGCGGTTTGACGCTGCTGTTGATGTTAGACGTACATAGTCACCCACTGAGTAAGCGCTTGGACCTACGAAGAGTGTTCTGACTACCCCTGATCCATTGCCTACGGTGTTTGTTGATGTGACGTTGTATGAGAGAGCGCTTTCGCCCTTTGTTCCCGCCGGACCGGCTGGCCCTGGGATTCCTTGAACGCCTTGTGGCCCTGTTGATGTGATGTTAACTATGGGTCTGTTGTCTTGGAATACTAGTGTGTAGTCGCTCATACTGAGTACCCGCTTCTGACGTTTAATTCACCGAAGAGCAAGCGAGTGGTGTTGAGTAGTGCGTCCTTGATTTCTAGTGTGTATGCGCTCTTGCCTAGAGGCCATGTGACGTTTGATGTAGGTGGAATGTTGAAGGTGATCCATCCGTCAACGCCCGGCGCTCTGGTGGAAGTAAGACGAACCTGTCCGCTTCCTCTTTCCAGAACTGAGAGCACTGCTGTAAATGTTGTGAGGTCTACTGGATTACCTAGGTTGTCTAGGTATTGAACTGCAAGGTTGAAATTGGTCCCTGCGTCGTGTACTAAGTCTTTTCTTTGTGCTGGCATTTCTCTTCCTTAACCCCGGCCCCCTTCGTGGCCTGTCAGGCTTTCTTGTATCGGTGGTTCTTTGCAGCCTGTAGGGCTGCTTCTAATGATTCTTGCTTTCTTAGTTGTTCGAGTTCTATGGCTAACAGCCAACTCTTAATGTCAATAGTAGCAGTTTGCTCTTGTTGCTTAAGCCACTCTCTGCGCTCTTTCTCATTGCGCGCTGCGGCTCCCTGTATGACTTTCTGATTCTTTTCAATGTATTGACGTACAGCGTCTGCTGCACCAGGAAAGCCGCTCATAGAGCGGCCTTCTGCTTCTGTGTCTCACAGTAAGCGTGGAATGCTTCTGTGTCCTTACGCCATGTGTAATTGTTGTACGCTTCCTTAGCCTTGCTGCCTACTACTGCTCCCGCACCGACAATCACCATGCCTAGCGCGTATGCTCCAATCACTACCACGTTGCTTCCTCCTAATGTTCAAAGGTTTCCCTCTTAATGGTTCTATTATGGCACTATCACTTTCTAATGCAAATTATCGTCTGTCTTGTTTGATTTGTTTGATGAGCATCCATGCAAACACTAGGTTCATGAACACCGCCAGGAAGACCAATACTTCAATCATGCTGCCTCCCCAACAAAGAAACTATTCATGGGTCTTTTCTCAAGGGCCACCATGCTGCTACCGTTGGACCACCACGGTTTTGTTGTTTCGTCATCCCATCGTGCCCACCCCAACAATTGAACTTCTCTGCCGACGCGGATTAAGCCGGTTTCAGAGTGTTGTTCGTAGGGGATGAAGGGCTGAACGACGATGTAACCCTGATCCTTCTTACGTAGTGGGATGGGCGATACTTCTTTGTTCGCCCGGCGGACCTCAATGTCCATGCCTTGCCACTGTATGTCTGGTCTACCTTTTAACTTGCTGTACTCACTGCGTGGAACGAAATCAATCCATACGTCTCTGTCATTGTAGGGGGCACCTAACCATTTAAGTACCGCCATTTCTGCCAGTACCCCTAGCCTGTTGGCCTGTTCTGTTGAGAGGTTGAATGCTTGCTGTCTGTACTCTGCGATGTGATGCCCGTTCTTGTTTTCTTCTGTTCTCTTGGTTCCGATGAGTGCTGCTAATGCTAGTTCTTCCTTGTTCATTGAAATTATCATGGTAACGCTCCGTAATAAATTTCAAGGGTCCACCGCCAAGCATCCCCTTGATGAGTTCATTATGAAGCATCACTTGTTAAAAAGCATAATTTTTACCAGCGAACGAAACCAGTCCATGTTGTTTCGTGATTGTGGGTCCGGTCTGTGAGGCGCTGGCACTGTGTGCAGAAGTGCTCTTCGATGTGTCTGTCTATCAACATGTGTGATCCTCTCTAATAGAAAAAGGACCAGGTGGCTAGCCTGGCCCTTGATCGGCGGTGTAATACGGAGCAATGACTGATACTTTCTTTGCTACGACTTAGTGTATACCCTTTCTTCTTCTATCACAAACAACCGCCTTCGTTACGTTGGTATTGCTGTACGCCACACAGGGCACCGTTTAATAAACTTTGGGAAGGAGGGTGCCAACCTTTTTAGTTGAGCCTCTGAGCGGCCTTCTAGGGCCTCTGGTGGCATGTTCTGCTTCATGTCCTCTACCTCTCTCCACAGCAAGTAGTCCTCTTCACTCTTGAACGTCATCCACTCTCCATGAGTTACGTACTCTCGGACGGTGTATGACCCTCCCCCATGACCTACGCACATGCTGCCTCCCTTAGTCTGGTAACTCTTGCAACCTTTCTCTTAGACCCGCATCGGGGTGTACCGCTTCTGATACCTCTCCAATTGTTCTAACCTTCTCATTAATGAGCAACTGTCCTGTCTTCAGTTCCCAATACCGTTCTTCCCACAGTTCCGAACGTTCCCGCTCCTCTTTCAACTGCTGTCTAAGGTCTTTCATGTCCTCTCTTAGTTCATCCCTTAGTTCTGATGCTAGGTCTGTCTTTGCTTTCTTCTTACCTAACCAGTGTTCGATTATTTTAAGTCCTACCCCGCCGAACACCGTACCTAGTACTGCTAATACTGCTGGCTCCACTCTCATTTACACCCCCTATAACCGTCTACTTAGTATTCTAAGCGACTATTCCAGGAAGGTATTTAGGCACAGTTGTCCATTAATTCTTACACCAACCACTATTGCAACCTATTATTCAATACACCCCAACTAGGGTTGCGAAGCAACCAATTTGATGAAGTGAGAGTGTGTGTGAGAAGAGAGTGAGAGAGAATTTAAGAGAGAGTAAGAGGTAATGTTTTAAGAGAGTAAGAGAGAGTATTTGATTTTAGGCATAATTCAATCCCCCCCCAGCGTGCCTAGAGAGGATACATAGAAAGAAACCGCGAAAAACGCGGGATCAAAACCATGTATCAGTATCCTCTCGTAACTGAGTAGACCAATGCCGCTGTAAGTGCCTCGTTATCACACGCGCTTACACTCTGGTGCCAACACTTTGGTGTGTTGATTCTTCTAATGTTGTTCAAGTTAGTGCATGGGATTTATTGATGTGACCCGTCTAACTACTGGCTGGCTGATCAGTACGTCATTGTCTGTCAGTAACGTTCAAGTCCGTGTTAGAAGAAGGGTAAGAAGACCACTTAAATGAGTGAGACATTGGCATCACTCAAGTCTGGACTTGAACCCACCCTGTTGTTGACCGGTTCAGGGGCCGGAATACTTCAACACCGTTTGTCATCCATTGGGCTAGGGTCACATTATTTCAGTGAAACAGTGGTCTTGCTATGACACTAAGTATACGAGCACCGATTTTAGGTGTCAACTAATTAGGCATGAAAAACCCCCACGGTCCCTAGCCCAAAAGTTACCCGTGGGGGCTGGTACTAAGTATAGCACCAAACTTGCGAAATCCTCCCCGGCTATGCTTTCCCACGAACCGGGGGGACTTCTAATGTTAATGATACCCGTAGTATTATTATGTGTACATCACACTTAAGGAGTTATTATGTTATCCACAAGAGAAGAATCATACTTCCACTACACACACGCATTAGAGAACACAGACCTCACACCTACACAAAGAATGCTAGGTGTGGCCCTTGCAAGACGCTTCTACATCACCGGAAACAATGCACCCAGCATCGAAGAACTAGGTAATGCAGTAGGAGTGAAGAACCTAGCCGTTCATAGGGCAAAAAGTGTCCTAGAGGCTCAAGGTTGGATCACTGTCACCAGACGGGGGCTCACTCTAACTAACGAATACACATGCCACATTCCAAATAACTAACACACGCGGCTAAATCCGGCAGTCAATACCTTGTGTTAGGATCGGTACGATCCACAGGAGGAAAACACACGATCCAGGCGCTCGGAGTCGTGCGCGTTCATCTGGCACCCGTAGGTGCGGACGGCGTACGTGCGCTCGGCAGGCTGAAGCAGGACCACCCGTCGAGGATAGGTCGCTGTGAGCAGCACCCCGACGCCTCCGACCGAGGCGGTCGCCGACGCCCCCGCCCTGCACGGCCCGGTGATGATGGAGCAGGCCTGGCGGGACGCCGCCTTCCTCCACTGGGCGGTGCCGCCGGAGCGCGTCGCGCACCTCATGCCACCGGGCGTGCGCCCCGACACCCACCCGTCCTCGCCCGGCGCGACCTACGTGGCGCTCGTGCCGTTCCGCATGGTCGGCGCCGGCCTCGGGCCGCGGGAGGTCGGGCCCGCGGTGCCGTGGGCGGGCACGTTCCTCGAGACCAACGTGCGCCTGTACTCGGTCGACGACACCGGCCGCCGCGGCATCGTCTTCGTCACCCTGGAGTGCTCGCGGCTGGTGGTGGTCGCCGGCGCGCGGGCGG
The DNA here is from genome assembly GCF_006335115.1 of Streptomyces sp. NP160. Lineage (GTDB taxonomy): Bacteria > Actinomycetota > Actinomycetes > Actinomycetales > Quadrisphaeraceae > Quadrisphaera. Next base: position 32,566 of record NZ_VDMJ01000035.1, on the reverse strand, counting down.
CGTTCGGACTGCCCTACCGGTGGTCGTCCATGGCGTTCGGGCGCAGGACCGACGGCGGCGAGCAGCGCGTCGCCTACGCGCTGCGGGGCCGGGGACGCCGCTCGGGGGTGCACCAGCGGCTCGAGCTGTCGCTCGGCCCGCAGCTCTCCCCCTCCGACGCCCACGACGACGACGGGCTCCCGCGCTTCCTGACCGCTCGCTGGGGCCTGCACCAGCGGCACGTCGGCCGCACCTGGTACGTCCCCAACGAGCACGGCGCGTGGCCGCTGCGCACGGCGTCCGTGGAGGCCTTCGAGGACTCGCTCCTGGCCGACCTGGGTCTCGCCGACCTCGCCGGGCGCGAGCCGGACTCCGTGCTCTTCTCCTCCGGCGTGGTGACGCGCTTCGGGCTGCCCGGGTCGGCGCGGACGCCGCGTCGCTGACCCGGGCAGGTCACGGCTCGGTCACGCGGTGGTCTAGATCCTGCTGTGCGTGGTCCTCGACCGCCTCGCCGTGTGGACGGAGCGGCGGCTCTCGCGGTCGCGCAGGACGGCGGAGCGCGTCGCGCCCGCCGAGGAGGCCGTCACGAGGGTCTGACGAAGGCGCGGCGTGCGAGGTCGACCTCCTCGCGCGCCGCGCAGCCCGGTGCGTGGTCGTTGACCAGGCCCATCGCCTGGTGGAACGCGTAGGCGGTGGTGGGCCCGACGAACCGCCAGCCGCGCTTCTTGAGGTCCTTGCTCATCGCCGTCGACTCGGGTGACGTGGCGCGCACCTCGAAGGAACGCCCTCCGCCATCCGACGGCTCCCAGCTCCAGACGTAGGCGGCGATGCTGCCGTGCTCGGCCACCAGCTCCCGGGCCCGCGCCGCGTTGTTGACCGCCGCCTCGATCTTCCCGCGGTGCCTCACGATGCCGGCGTCACCGAGGAGCCGCTGGACGTCCTGCTCGTCGAACTCGGCGACCACCTCGTGGTCGAAGCCCGCGAAGGCGGCGCGGAACGCCTCGCGCTTGCGCAGGATGGTCAGCCAGCTCAGACCGGACTGGAAGCCCTCCAGGCAGACCTTCTCGAAGAGGCGCCGGTCGTCGCGGACCGGGAAGCCCCACTCGGTGTCGTGGTACGCCGCGTAGTCCGGCGTGGAGGCGCCCCACGAGCAACGGGGCACCCCGTCGGCGCCGACGACCACGTCCACCGCTCAGTCCTCCTGCTCGAGCTGCTCCGACTCCGAGCGCACGGCCTCGCGCACCACCCTCATCACCAGGCCCTGCGGGTACCCCTTGCGGGCCAGCATCCCGGCGAGGCGCCGGGTCTGGACCTCGGGGGCCAGCGAGCTCATCGACCGCAGCCGCCGCTCGACGAGCCCCCGCGCCGAGGCCTCCTCGGCCTCGTCGTCGACCTGCTCCAGCGCTGCTGCCGCGGTGGCGTCGTCGACGCCCTTGGCGCGCAGCTCGTGCGCGAGGCCTCGCCGGCCCAGGCCCCGGGTGAGGCGCTGGGACCTGACGAGGACCTCGGCGTACGCGGCGTCGTCGACGAGGCCCACCTCGGTGAACCTGTCGAGCACCTGCCCGGCGGCCTCCTCCGGGACGCCCTTCTCGGCCAGCTTCTGCTCCAGCTGCGCCCGGCTCCGGGGAGCAGCGGTGAGCTGGCGGAGCACCACGTCCCGGGCGACGGCGACGGGATCGCCGCCGCCGCCCTGACGCGTGCTCAGAAGTCGACCTTGGCCTCGGCCGGCAGCTCGACGGTGTCGGTCACCGCGGCCTGGCCGATGCCGAGCTTCTCCTTGATCTTGCGCTCGATCTCGTCACCGAGGTCGGGGTTGTCGCGCAGGAAGGTGCGGGCGTTCTCCTTGCCCTGCCCGAGCTGGTCGCCCTCGTAGGTGTACCAGGCGCCGGACTTGCGGATGAAGCCGTGCTCCACGCCCATGTCGATGAGGCCGCCCTCGCGGGAGATGCCCACGCCGTAGAGGATGTCGAACTCGGCCTGCTTGAAGGGCGGGCTGACCTTGTTCTTGACGACCTTGACGCGGGTGCGGTTGCCGACGGGCTCGTTGCCGTCCTTCAGCGTCTCGATGCGGCGCACGTCGAGGCGGACGGAGGCGTAGAACTTCAGCGCCTTCCCACCCGTCGTGGTCTCGGGCGAGCCGAACATCACGCCGATCTTCTCGCGCAGCTGGTTGATGAAGATGGCCGTGGTGCCCGCGCTGTTCAGCGCACCGGTCATCTTGCGCAGCGCCTGCGACATGAGGCGTGCCTGGAGGCCGACGTGGCTGTCGCCCATCTCGCCCTCGATCTCGGCGCGGGGCACGAGGGCCGCCACGGAGTCGATGACGAGGATGTCGAGGGCCCCGGAGCGCACGAGCATGTCGGCGATCTCGAGGGCCTGCTCACCGGTGTCGGGCTGGGAGACCAGCAGGGCGTCGGTGTCGACGCCGAGCTTCTTGGCGTACTCCGGGTCGAGCGCGTGCTCGGCGTCGATGAACGCGGCGATGCCGCCGGCCTTCTGGGCGTTGGCGACCGCGTGCAGGGCGACGGTGGTCTTACCGCTGGACTCCGGGCCGTAGATCTCCACCACGCGGCCGCGGGGCAGGCCCCCGATGCCGAGCGCGACGTCGAGCGCCGTCGACCCGGTGGGGATGAACTTCATCGGCTCGCGGACCTCGTCGCCGAGGCGCATCACGGTGTTCTTGCCGAACTGCTTGTCGATCTGCGCGAGCGCGAACTCGAGCGACTTCGACTTGTCGTTGGTCTTGGTGGCGGGTGCGGCCACGAGGATCACCCCTGTCGACGGGCACCCGGACCGGCCGGGCGCTGCTGCGGTGCGTTCGGGGACGACGCTAGGCGCCACCACCGACAGTCCGTCGCCGCGAGGCCGCGCCCTGTGGACGGACGGCCCTCCGCTGCGATCACAGGGCCCACCCTACTCCCGCGGACCGAACGGGCGTTCGACATCGACGCGCTCACGGCAGGCCGCGCAGCAGCGCCGTGGTCCACGCCACCCCGTCGTGGAGGTCGGCGGCGGCGACGTGCTCGTCCACGCCGTGGATCGACGCCCGCTGCGCCCGGCTCATGCGCAGCGGGGTGAACCGGTAGACGCGCTCGCTCACCGCGGTGAACGCCCGGGAGTCGGTGGCCGCCATGACGACGTAGGGCGAGCTCACCGCGTCCGGGTAGACCTCGGCCGTGCACCGCTCGAGCAGCGCGAAGGCCTCGTCGTCGTCCTGGCCCGTCGAGAAGGGCGAGGTGGGGCTGGGCTCGCCGGGCTCGACGACCTCCACGTCCACGCCGCAGCCCGCCACGACCCGGCGCACCCTCTCCACCACCGCACCGACGGAGTCCCCGCTCATGATGCGGGCGTTGACGCCGACCCAGGCCTCGTCGGGGACGGCGTTGACGGCGTCGGAGCCGCGCATCGCGGTGAAGGCGAGGGTGGTGCGGACCATGGCGGCGCTCTCCGGCCCGGCGAGGACGAGCAGGCGGCCCACCGCCACCGGGAACCGGGCCGCCAGGGCGCCCAGCGGCTGCGGCAGCACCCGGCGGAGCAGCTCCCGCGTCGCCGCGGGCAGCTCGACGGGCCCGAGCACCGCGCGCCGCTCGGCGCGCTCCAGCGCGACCACCGCCCGGGCCAGCCGCGCCACCGGGCCACCGCGGGCGGGCGTCGAGGCGTGCCCGCCCCGCCCGCGGGCCACGAGCCGCAGCACCGTGCTGCCCTTCTCGGTCACCCCCACCACGGCCAGCGGTGCCCTCACGCCCGGCAGCGCTCCCCCGGCGACGGCGCCTCCCTCGTCGAGCACCGCCCACGGGCGGACGCCGCGCTCGCGCAGCACCTCGACGGCGGCGACCGCCGAGGCGCCACCGGTCTCCTCGTCGGACCCGGAGGAGAGCCACACGTCGCGCGCAGGCACGAAGCCCTCGGCCAGGAGGGCCTCGACCGCGGCGAGCACCACGACCAGCGGGCCCTTGTCGTCGAGGGTGCCTCGGCCCCAGACGGACTCACCCTCGGCCGACGGTGCGAGCACCCCGGCGAAGGGCGGGTGCGTCCAGGCCCCCTCCGCCCCGGCGGGCACGACGTCCTGGTGGGCCATGAGCACGAGCGGCGCCGCCTGGCCCGCGGCGCCCCCGGCTCCAGACCAGTGCAGCAGCAGCGCCCACGGCGCCCCGGGCACCGCCACCCGCTCCAGCTGCGCGAACACGCGCGGGAAGCTCGTGGCCAGCGACTCGTGCAGCGCCGCGAAGGCGGCCCGCTCCCCCGCCGTCGTCCTGGCGCGCACCGCCTCCTGGAGCGCGTGGACCGGGTCGACGACGGCGCCGCTCACGCCCGCATCCTGGCCCGGTAGGCGGCGACGGCGGCGCGGTTGCCGCACGAGCCGTCGCAGAAGCGGCGGGAGCGGTTCTTGGACAGGTCGACGAAGACGTCGGAGCAGTCCTCGCCGGCGCAGCGCTGCAGCCGGCCGAGCTCGCCGCGGCGCACCACCTCGACCATCGCCATGCCGGCCTCCACGGCCATGCGGCGGTCCAGCGGGGCGTCGTCGGGCGTGGCGTGCAGGTGCCAGTCCCAGCCGTCGTGGCGGACCAGCTGGGGCAGGGCGCGCCCCTCGGACAGCAGGGTGTTGACGAGGTCGACGAAGCGCTCCTCCTCCCCGGCCAGGGCGAGGTCCCACAGCGCGAGCAGCCGCGGGCGCAGCGACCTGACGGCCTCGAGCTCGGCGAGGTCGTGGTCGCGCCGGCCGCTCCAGCGGTGCTCCTCGCAGAAGGCGTCCAGCGCCGCGACGTCGGGCAGGCCCTCCTCGCCGGAGACGGGGCCGAGCGTGTTGACCATGGCGACGAGCGCGGTGAGCTCGCGCTCGGTGTCATGAGCGAAAAGCATCTTGACTCCTTTCACGGCGCACCACTAGCGTCGGCCCCGGCGTCACAAGCGTAGAGGGGTTTGACTCATGACAGCAGCACCGGTGGCCGCCGTCCCGGCATCGTCCACCCTGCCGGCCCAGAGCGGGCTGCTCTTCGCTCTCGCCTCCGCCGCCGCGTTCGGCACGTCCGGCATCTTCGCCAACGCGCTGCTCGCCGCCGGGTGGACGCCCGGCTCCGCGGTCATCGTGCGCATGCTCGGCGCGTCCCTGGTCCTCGCACCCCTCGCCCTCGCCCAGCTCCGCGGCCGCTGGCACCTGCTGCGGAGGGCCCGCTGGCGGGCCCTCCCCTTCGGCGTCTTCGGCATGGCCGGCTGCCAGCTGGGGTTCTTCGCCGCCGTCGAGACGGTGCCGGTCTCGACGGCCCTGCTCATCGAGTACTCCGGCGTCCTGCTGGTGGTCGCCTGGGCCTGGGCGTTCGGCGGCCAGCGCCCCCGCCTGCGCACCGCCCTCGGCGGCCTGGGCGCCCTCGCCGGCCTCTCCCTGGTGCTCGGCGTGGGCGGCGACGGCTTCACCGGAGGCAGCGGCCTGGTGTGGGCGGGCGTCGCCGGTGTCTGCCTGGCCGTGTACTTCGTGCTCGCCGCGCACGACGGGGGCGGCGTCCCCGCCCTCGCCCTCTCCTGGGTGGGCATGCTCGTCGGCGCAGCGCTGCTGGGCGCCGCCGCGCTCGTCGGGCTGCTGCCGATGGGGTTCAGCACGGCTGACGCCACCCTCGCCGGCTCGGCCGTCCCGTGGTGGTCGGTGGTGCTCGGCATGGTGGCCATCGCCACCGCGTTCGCCTACAGCACCGGCATCGCCGCCGCGCGGCGGCTGTCCGCGGCACCGGCGTCGTTCGTGGCACTCACCGAGGTGCTCTTCGCCGCCGCGTGGGCGTGGGTGCTCCTGGGCCAGCACCTGAGCACCGTCCAGCTGGTCGGAGGGGCGGTGGTGCTCGCGGGCGTCGTCGTCGTCCGCAGCGACCGCCGAGCCGGAGCCTCGGCGGCGTCAGCAGCGGGCTGAGGCGTCCAGCGGTCCCCGCGCCGCCAGCGCGGCCCGCAGCGTGCTGACCGGCACCGCGTAGGCGTCCTCACCCGTGGTCGCACCCGCGTAGACGACGCCGACCACCGACCCGCTGCCGTCCACCACCGCCGACCCCGAGCTGCCCGGCGCCACCGGCGCCTCCAGCTGCAGCACCGCGGCCGCCGCGGCCTGCAGCGGGTCCTCGGCGGGACCGGTCACCGTGCCGGTGGCCCGGGCGAGCGCCTCGCCGTGCGGGTACCCGACCACCGTGACGGCCTCGCCGCCGCTGGGGTCGGCGCCCGCCAGCGGCACGCTGGCCGGCAGCTCCTCGCGGGTCCTCACCACGGCGAGGTCGGCCACGGTGGCCGTCACCGACCCGGTCACCGCCAGCTGGTGCCCGTCCCACGTGTCCACCTGCAGCTGCTCCGCGCCCGCCACCACGTGGGCGTTGGTGACCAGGGTGTGCGCGTCCACGGCGAACCCCGAGCCCGTCCTCACGCTCGTGCAGCCGACCGTCCGCACGCGCACCGACGCGCGCACCGCGGTCCGCAGCACGTCAGCGGCCTCGGCGCTCGCGACGGCGCCGGCCGCTGCCCCCGCCGGGTCGGCCGCCACCGCGTCCACCGGCGGCAGCGGCGGCACCGCCCCGCACGCCGCCGTCCCCAGCACACCGAGCAGGACGACGACGGCCCCACCGACGGCGCTGCGCCTCAGCGGTCCGCCGCTTCGCGCAGGTCCGTCGCCCGGGCCTTCTCGGCGGCCAGCTGCTCCACGCGAGCGTCGGAGGCGGCGAGGTCAGCCTGCAGCGCGTCGACCCGCTGCTGCAGCTGCTCCGACGTGCCCACCAGCGCAGCGCGCTCCGCGTCGCCGGTCTCCGCGCGCTGCTGCCAGGCGTCGCCGACCACCCACAGGTAGGCGGCCAGGCCCAGCGCCACCACCAGCGCCACCACCAGGGCCACCACCAGGGCGCCGACGCCGAGCGCACCGCCCGAGCGCCGCTCGCGCCGGCGCGGGCGCTCGCGCAGCAGCGGAGCCAGCTCCTCGGCCTGAGGCCGCGACCGCTGCGCCGGCACCAGCGCGGGCCGCGCCACGGTGGGTAGCTGGGTCACCCACCCATCGTGACCGCTGGGCGTGCCGCGCGCGGCGGGTTCGACGAGAAACACCGGCGCCGCGCCCCGCGACCATCCGTCACAGGGGCGAAACGCGGCGCAACGCCGCTGACGCATCCGGTGCGTACCCATGCCTCCTCCCGTTCCGCAGCACCCCACGCACCACCGGAGGCCGCATGCCGCGCACCGTCCGCGCCGCCCTGGTCCAGACCACCTGGACCGGCGACAAGGAGTCGATGATCAAGGCCCACGAGGACTACCTCGTCCAGGCCGCGGGCCAGGGCGCGCAGGTGATCTGCTTCCAGGAGCTCTTCTACGGCCCGTACTTCTGCCAGGTGCAGGACCCGCAGTACTACGCCTACGCCGAGTCCGTCCCCGGTCCGACGGTGGAGCGGTTCCAGGCGCTGGCCCGCGAGCACTCCATCGTCGTCGTCCTGCCCGTGTACGAGCAGGAGCAGCCCGGCGTCCTCTACAACACCGCCGCCGTCATCGACGCCGACGGCACCTACCTCGGCAAGTACCGCAAGAACCACATCCCACAGGTCAAGGGGTTCTGGGAGAAGTTCTACTTCCGCCCGGGCAACCTGGGGTACCCCGTCTTCGACACCGCCGTCGGCAGGGTGGGCGTCTACATCTGCTACGACCGCCACTTCCCCGAGGGCTGGCGCGCGCTGGGCCTGAACGGCGCCGAGATCGTCTTCAACCCCTCCGCCACCAGCCGCGGCCTGTCCAACTACCTGTGGAAGCTGGAGCAGTCCGCCGCGGCCGTGGCCAACGAGTACTACGTCGGCGCCATCAACCGGGTGGGCGTCGAGGACCTCGGCGACGACGACTTCTACGGCACCAGCTACTTCGCCGACCCCGAGGGCAAGCCGGTCGGCGAGTACGCCTCCGCCCACGAGGCCGAGCTCGTGGTCCGCGACCTCGACATGGACCTGCTCACCGCCGTCCGCGACCGGTGGGCGTTCTACCGGGACCGCCGCCCCGACTCCTACGGCCCGCTGGTCACGCCATGACGCTCACCCTCGTCCACGGCGGCACCGTCGTCAGCACCACCGGCGCCGCGCCCATGGACGTGCTGGTCGACGGTGAGGTCATCGCCAGCCTGCACGTCCCCGGCGGCGCCGACGCGGTCGTCGGGCCCGACACCAGGCGCATCGACGCGACCGGCTGCTACGTCGTGCCCGGCGGCGTGGACGTCCACACCCACATGCGCCTGCCCTTCGGCGGCACCGAGGCCTCCGACGACTTCACCACCGGCACCGTCGCGGCCGCCTGGGGCGGCACCACGACCATCGTCGACTTCGCCGTGCAGACCGCCGGGCAGGACGTCGAGGAGGGCCTCGCCGCCTGGCACGCCAAGGCCGAGGGGAAGACCGCCATCGACTACGGCTTCCACATGATCGTGGGAGGGGTCGACGACGCAGCGCTCGCGGCCATGGACCGGCTGGTCACCAGCGAGGGCGTCACGAGCTTCAAGCTGTTCACCGCCTACCCCGGCGTCTTCTACAGCGACGACGGCCAGGTGCTGCGCGCCATGCAGAAGGCACGCGACAACGGCGCGCTGATCATGATGCACGCCGAGAACGGCATCGCCATCGACGTGCTCGCCGCCCAGGCCGCCGCCCGCGGCGACACCACCCCGGTGTGGCACGGGCTGACCCGACCGCCGGTCCTCGAGGGCGAGGCCACCCACCGCTGCATCGCCCTGGCCGAGGTGGCCGGCGGCACGCCGCTGTACTTCGTGCACCTCTCGGCGTCACAGGCGCTCGGGCACGTCGCCGCCGCCCGCGACGCCGGCCGCAACGTCTTCGCCGAGACCTGCCCGCAGTACCTCTACCTGACCCTCGAGGACCAGCTCGGCGCCGTCTCCGCCGACGGCGACCCGTTCGAGGGCGCCAAGTGGGTGGCCTCCCCGCCGCTGCGCAGCAAGCACGAGGGCCACCACGCCGACCTGTGGAAGGGCCTGCGCACCGACGACCTCGCCGTCGTCTCCACCGACCACTGCCCCTTCTGCTTCAAGGACCAGAAGGAGCTGGGCCGCGGCGACTTCCGCAGGATCCCCAACGGGATGGGCACGGTGGAGCACCGCATGGACCTCGTCCACCAGGGCGTCGTCGCCGGGCAGATCAGCCTGGAGCGGTGGGTGGAGACCTGCTCCACCACGCCGGCGCGGATGTTCGGGCTCTACCCGCAGAAGGGCGTCATCGCCCCGGGCTCCGACGCCGACGTCGTGATCTACGACCCGCAGCGCCAGCACGTGCTGTCCAAGGACACCCACCACATGAACCTCGACCACTCCGCGTGGGAGGGGTTCGCCGTGACGGGTGGCGTGAAGACGGTGCTGTCGCGCGGCTCGGTGGTGCTCGACGACGGCGTGTGGACCGGCCGTGCGGGCCACGGCCGCTTCGTGCGCCGCGGCCTGTCGAGCTACCTGCGATGACGAGGAGCAGCGGGATGGACGCGTCATGGATGTAGGGGTCGTCTACCAGACGGACCCACCCGCACGCGCCGTGGTCGCCGCCACGGTCCGCGCCGAGCAGGCGGGCTTCTCCCACGCGTGGACCTTCGACTCCCACGTGCTGTGGCAGGAGCCGTACGTCATCCAGGCGACGATGCTCGAGGCCACCGACCGGATCGTCGTCGGGCCGATGGTCACCAACCCCGCCACCCGCGACTCGACCGTCACCGCGAGCACGTTCGCGACGCTGGCGGAGATGCACGGGCCGCGGGTGGTCTGCGGCATCGGCCGCGGCGACTCCGCCGTCCGCACGCTCAAGGGCCAGCCGGTGACGCTCGCCGGGCTGCGGGAGTCGGTGCAGACCATCCGCACCCTCACCGGCGGCGGCGCCGTCACGCGCGGTGAGGGCGAGGGCACCACGTCGGTGAGCTTCCCGTGGGTCCCCGAGGGCACCCCACCGGTGGAGGTCTGGGTGGCCGCCTACGGGCCGAAGGCGCTGCAGCTCACCGGGGAGGTGGCCGACGGCTTCATCCTCCAGCTGGCCGACCCGGCCATCGCCGCGTGGACCATCGCCAAGGTGCGGGAGGCCGCCGAGGCCGCCGGGCGCGACCCCGGCTCCATCCGCTTCTGCGTGGCCGCCCCCGCCTACGTCACCGACGGCTCCGCCGCCCAGCTCGCGCACGCCCGCGAGCAGACCCGCTGGTTCGGGGGGATGGTCGGGAACCACGTCGCGGACATCGTCGCCAAGTACGGCGGTGACGGTGCGGGCGTTCCGAAGGCGCTCAGCGACTACATCGCCGCCCGGCAGGGGTACGACTACGCCCAGCACGGCCGCGCCGGCAACACCCACGCCGCCTTCGTGCCCGACGACGTCGTGGACAGGTTCTGCGTGCTCGGGTCGCCGGCCGCCCAGCTGGAGCGGCTCGCGGAGCTCGCCGAGCTGGGCTGCGACCAGTTCGCCCTCTACGCCCAGCACGACGCCGCCGACGCCGTGGTCGACGCCTACGGCAACCACGTCCTCCCCTCAGCGGGCGCCCTGTGACGCGAGCAGTGCGTTCAGCGGGGGCGGTGCTGGCCGCGCTCGTCGTCCTGGCCGTCCTGTGGGAGACCTACAAGGCGCTCGGGCCGGCGAACGGCGCCTCCATCGGCACCACCCGGCTGCTCCCCCGCACCGACGACCGCGCGATGCCGCACCTGTGGACCGTGGTCACCACCCTCGGCTCCCCCGAGGTGTCGGGCGTGGCGGGCTCGCGGTCCGTGGGTGCGGCCGTCCTCTCCGGTGCGCTCACCTCGCTGCGCCTGGCGCTGCTGGGGCTGCTGCTCGGCGGGCTCGTCGGGGCGGTGCTGGCCCTGCTCATGCAGCGGCTGCGCCTGCTGGAGGCCGGGCTGCTGCCGTGGGTGGTGCTGAGCCAGACGGTGCCGATCATCGCCCTGGCCCCGCTCGTGGCCGGGTGGGGCGGGGTGCTGCGCCTCGGGTCGTGGGCGTGGTCGCCGGAGGCGTCCGTCGTCGTCATCAGCGCCTTCCTGTCCTTCTCCCCGGTCGCCGTGGGGCTGCTTCGCGGCCTGCACGCCGCCAGTGCCACCGAGCAGGAGCTGTTCGCCTCCTGCGCCGCGAGCTGGCGTCAGGAGCTCGTGCACCTGCGCCTGCCCGCCTCGGTGCCCTTCGTGGTGCCCTCGCTGCGGCTGGCCGCGGCCGGCGCGGTGGTCGGCGCGATCGTCGCGGAGATCTCCACCGGCACCCGCGGCGGCATCGGCCGGCTGATCATCGAGTACGCCCAGCAGGCGACCTCCTCCCCCGCCCGGGTCTACGCCGCGGTGCTCGGCGCCGCGGCACTGGGTCTGGTGGCGGCCGGGTTGGTCGCTGTGCTCGACGCCGCGGTGCTGCGCCGGGGGCGTCTGGCATGAGCGGGTCCATGATCGAGGTCAGCGGCGTCACCCAGCGGTTCGGGACGACGACGGCGCTCGACGACGTCTCCCTCACCGTGGCCGCCGGCGAGTTCGTCACGCTCATCGGCCCCAGCGGCTGCGGCAAGTCGACCCTGCTGCGCCTGGTCGCCGACCTGCTCACCCCCACGACCGGAACCGTCAGCGTGGCCGGCAAGACCGCGCGCGCCGCTCGTGAGGCGCAGGACTACGGCATCGCCTTCCAGCAGGCCGGCCTGCTCGAGTGGCGCACGGTGGTCCGCAACGTCGAGCTGCCGCTGGAGCTGCACGGCGTCGGCGCCCGCGAGCGCCGCGCCCGGGCGGAGGAGCTGCTCGAGGTGGTGGGCCTGGCCGACGTCGCCGGTCGCCGACCCAGCCAGCTGTCCGGCGGCATGCAGCAGCGGGTGGCCATCGCCCGGGCGCTGGCGCCCCGGCCGGCGCTGCTGCTCATGGACGAGCCCTTCGGGGCGCTGGACGAGATGACCCGCGAGCGCCTGCAGGACGAGCTCCTGAGCATCAGGTCCCGCGAGGGGACGACGGTGCTGCTGGTCACGCACTCCGTCTCGGAGGCGGCGTACCTGTCCGACCGGGTGGTGGTGATGTCGCCGCGGCCGGGCCGGATCGCCGCCGTCGTCGACGTCGACCTGCCGCTGCGGGCCACCGGGTCGCCTACGGACGTGCGCGAGTCACCGGAGTTCTTCGCGGCCACCACGGTGGTCCGCGAGGCGCTGCGCGCGCCCGCGGCGGTCCGGTGAGGCGCCTGCTGGCGCCGGCGGCGCCCGTGGTCGTCGCCGTCGTGGTCCTGGTCGCCTGGCAGGTCCTGGTCACGGTGGGACGGGTGGCGACCTTCGTGCTGCCCGGTCCGCTGGCCATCCTCGAGGCGCTGCAGGCGGTGCTCCCCCAGGTGGTGTCCGCGGCGCTGGCCACCGGCGCCAACGCGCTGTGGGGGCTGGTGGCAGGGACCGTGCTGGCGCTGGTCGCAGCGGCGCTCGCGGCGAGGCTGGGCTGGCTGCGCAGCTCCCTCGTGCCGCTGGCGGCGGTGGCGGCGGCGCTGCCGATCGTGGCGCTGGCCCCGATCTTCGCGACGATGTTCGGGGCGACCAGCGAGCTGCCGCGCCGGCTGGTGGTCACCGTCGTCGTCTTCGTCCCGGTGTTCGTCAACGCCCTGCGCGGGCTGCAGGCCGTGGCCCCCGTGCACGCCGACCTCATGCGGGCGTGCGCGGCCAGCGGCTGGGCCGCCACGCGGACGGTGACCCTGCCGGGGGCCCTGCCGCACGTCTTCACCGGGCTGCGCCTGGCAGCGGCGGGCGCCGTCATCGCCGCGGTCGTCGCCGAGTACTTCGGCGGTCTGCAGTCGGGGCTGGGCTCGCGGATCACCTCCGCCGCGGCCAACAGCGCCTACCCGCGGGCGTGGGCGTACGTCGCCGCTGCCTGCGCCCTCGGCCTGCTCTTCTACGCGGCCGCCCTGGCGGCCGAGCGCCTGACCACCCCCTGGAACCGGAGGACCACATGATCATCACCCGACGCTCCCTGCTCACCGGCGCCCTCGCCGCCGCCGGAGCGGGCGCGCTCGCCTCCTGCGGCACCGCGGACACCGCCGGGACGGGCACCGCCGCCAGCGGGTCCGGCTCCTCCTCGGGGGGCCTGACACCGGTGAAGCTGCAGCTGCAGTGGTTCAAGCAGGCGCAGTTCGCCGGGTACCTGGCCGCGCTCGACCAGGGGTACTACGAGGCCGAGGGCCTCGACGTGACCATCGTCGACGGCGGCACCGACATCGTCCCGCAGACCGTGCTGGCCCAGGGGCAGGTCGACTACGCCATCGCGTGGGTGCCGAAGGCCCTGGCCAGCCGGGAGCAGGGTGCGGGGATCACCAACGTCGCCCAGGTCTTCCAGCGCTCGGGCACGCGGCAGGTGTCCTTCGCCTCGGCCGGCATCACCAGCGTCGCCGACCTGCGCGGCAAGACCGTGGGCAACTGGGGCTTCGGCAACGAGTTCGAGCTGTTCGCCGCCATGACGCAGGCCGGGCTGGACCCCGCGACGGACGTGACGCTGGTGCAGCAGCAGTTCGACATGAACGCCTTCATCGCCGGCGACATCGCCGCGGCCCAGGCCATGACCTACAACGAGTACGCGCAGGTGCTCGAAGCGGTCAACCCCGCCACGGGACAGCTGTTCCAGCCCAGCGACCTCACCACGCTGGACTGGAACGAGGTGGGCACCGCGATGCTGCAGGACGCGATCTGGGCCAACACCGAGAAGCTGTCCGACAGCGCCTACGCCGACCAGACCACCGCCTTCGTCAAGGCCTCCCTCAAAGGCTGGGTCTTCGCCCGCGACAACCCCGAGAAGGCCCGTGACATCACGGTGGCCGCAGGCTCCACGCTCGGCGCCAGCCACCAGCTGTGGCAGGTCAACGAGGTGAACAAGCTGATCTGGCCCAGCCCGTCGGCGGGTGTGGGCTCCTTCGACACGGCCCTGTGGGACCAGACGGTGCAGGTGGCGCTGCAGACCAAGAACGCCGACGGGGCGACGGTCATCACCAAGGAGCCCGACAGCGACGCGTACACCGACGAGCACGTCAGCGCAGCACTGGAGGCGCTGGAGGGCGAGGGGGTCGACGTGGTCGGCTCGTCCTTCGCGCCGACCACCGTGACCCTCACCGAGGGCGGCGCCTGAGCACGCTCAGCGGGCTCCGGCGAAGGTGCGGCGGTAGGCCAGCGGGGTCGTCCCCAGGCGGCTGAAGTGGTGCCGCAGCACCGCGCCGGAGCCCCACCCGACGGCCGCGGCGACCTCGTCGACGGGAAGGTCGGTGGTCTCGAGCAGCTCCTGCGCGCGCTGCAGGCGCATCCGCGCCACCCAGGCCGCGGGTGAGGTGCCGGAGGCGTCGGTGAAGCGGCGCGCCAGGGTGCGCGGTGACATCCGCGCGTGCGCGGCGAGGCGCTCCACCGACAGGTCCTCGTCGAGGTGCTCCAGGGCCCACACGTGGAGGGCGGCGAGGTCGTCGTCGGAGCACGCCTCCGGCGGCAGCACGGCCGCGGGCACGTACTGGGCCTGCCCGCCGTCGCGGTGGGGCGGCACGACCATGCGCCGGGCGATCTTCGCGACGGCGGCAGCGCCCAGCTCGCGGCGCAGCAGGTGCAGCCCGGCGTCGATGGCGGCGGCGGAGCCGGCGCTGGAGATGACGGGTCCGTCCTCGACGTAGAGGACGTCGCAGTCGACCGTCGCCTGCGGGAACTGGGCGGCGAAGTGGTCGACGTACTTCCAGTGCGTGGTGCAGCGCCGCCCGTCGAGCAGCCCGGCGTCCGCCAGCACGTAGGTGCCGCTGCAGGCGCCGAGGAACTGCGCGCCGCGCTCGTGCGCCGCGCGCAGCGCCGCGACGACGGCGGGGCTCGCCGTCGTCCCCCGGGGCACCGGGGTGGTGACCACGAGGTCGGCGGAGGCGATGCGCTCGAGCCCGTGCTCCACGCCCACGGTGAAGCCCTGGTTGGTCCGCACGGGTCCGGGGTGCTCGGTGACCAGGGCGAACTCGTAGACGGGCAGGCCGTCGTCGCTGCGGTCGAGGCCGAAGAGCTCGCAGACGATGCCCAGCTCGAAGGGGGCGACCCCGGGCAGGACGAGGACGGCGACGTCGTGGATCGGCACGGGCCCAGCCTGCCACGGGACGTGGCAGGAAGTCGATGAGGCATGGCATCTCTGCCACTGGTGGCCGAACATCGACGGGCGCCAACATCGAGACATGGAGATCCTCGTGGCCCTGGCCGCCACCGTCCCGGTGCTCGTCGTCGTCGCCGTCCTCCTGCTCGCCGTGCGCGGCGACGGGTACGGGCGCCGCACGCCTCCCGCCTCCCACGCCGACTGGAGCGCCGAGCACCTGCCGTCCCGGGCCTACCGGGAAGGATGAGCGGCGTGGACGAGCGCGCAGCGGTGGACCTGAACCTCGCGAACTGGGACGAGCGCGCCGCCGCGCACGCCGCCCCCGGCACCGGCTACGTGCTGGAGGCCTACGTCGAGGACCCGCACAAGATCTCCGACGTCGTGGCCTTCGACCGGCCGCGGCTCGGGGACCTCCGCGGAACCCGCGGCGTCCACCTGCAGTGCCACCTCGGCACCGACACGCTCTCCCTGGCCCGGCTCGGCGCGCGGATGACCGGGGTCGACTTCTCCCCCGGCGCCCTGCACCACGCGAGCGCCCTCGCCTCCCGGGCCGGGGCTGAGATCGACTACCACCGCGCCGACGTCAGCGACGGCGAAGCGGTGCTGGCCGCGGTGGGCGCGGCCCGCTACGACCTGGTCTACACGGGCATCGGCGCGCTGTGCTGGCTGCCGCGCATCGCCGACTGGGCCCGGCTGGTGGCCGACCTGCTGGTCCCCGGCGGCCGGCTCCTGGTGCGCGACGGGCACCCCGCGCTGCTCGCCCTCGACCAGGACCGCACCGACGGCGAGCTGGTGCTGGCCTTCCCGTACTTCGAGCGGCCCGAGCCGACGGTGTGGGACGAGCCCGGCACCTACGTCGAGACCGACCACGTCTTCACCCACACCCGCAGCGCCGAGTGGAACCACGGCCTCGGCGAGCTGGTCACGGCCGTGCTGGACGCCGGGCTGCAGGTCACCGGCCTGGCCGAGCACCGCAGCATCCCCTGGCAGGCGATGGCGCACATGGTCGAGGTGCCCTCTGCCGACGGTGCCGGGGAGTGGGCGCTGCCCGGCGAGGCCGCCGACCGGGTGCCGCTGAGCTTCACCCTGCAGGCGACGAAGCCCTGACCCACACCTCCTCGACCGCAGTCCGCTGCGCCGGCTCGTCGAGCCCGGTGACGTCCAGGACGACGTCGGCCGGCGGCGGCGCGGCGAGGTCGCGGGCGTGCAGCCCGAGGAACTCCTCCTCGGTGATGCACACCGGCCGCGTGGCGGCGCGCCGCTGCGCCTCGACGAGGTCCACCACGAGGTGGACCACCAGCGCGCCGGGCAGACCCACCCGGTAGACCGCGGCCGTGGCCGGGGTGAGCACGTCAGCGACGACGACGTCGAAGCCCGCCTCCACGAACCCCCGGCCCAGCGCGCACGCGCCCGAAGCACCGAGCAGCGCCTGGGCAGCGCCCTCCGCGCCGCGCCACGGCGGCTGGCCGCCGGAGACGACCAGCTGGCGCAGGTCGTCGACGTCGACGTACGCCGCGCGGTCCCTCGCCTCGGCGAGCGCCCGGCCCGTCGTCGTCTTCCCGACCGCCGGCGGCCCGGTGAGGACCAGCGGGCGCCGGACCGCTGCGGTCACCGGGACCGGCGGCGGTTGGCCTCGCGGGTGTCGAGCCAGCGCCGGTCCTCCGGGACGTCCTGCGCGTCGCACAGCGCCACCCAGACGTCGCGCGGCGGGACGCCGTCGTCGAGGGCCTGCACCGGGGAGCGGCCCCCGAGGTCGCTGAGCACGATGTCGGAGGCGAGGGAGCGGGCGTACTCCGGGCCGAAGACCGCGTCGGCCAGCTGCCAGAACTCGCTGTGGCGCACCCCCCGATCCTCCCCTCGCCGTGGTGAGGCTCGCCACGCGGGCCGTGGCACGCGTCCCGTCACCCCCCTCCGGGGTGGTGTGATCGGGAGGTGCCTGCGACCGACGCCCTGACGAACCGCCAGCGCTTGGTCCTGCGGGCCTTCACCACCGTCGCCGTCGTCGAGGCCTTCACGTGGGTCGGCCTCCTCACCGGCATGTACTTCAAGTACCTGGCCGCGGACACCACCGAGGTGGGCGTCAAGGTGTTCGGCCCGCTCCACGGCGCCGCGTTCGTCGCCTACCTCGTCCTGTCGGTCCTCGCCTGGCGGGTGCTGCGCTGGCACTGGCTGACCGGGCTCGCTGCGCTCGTGTGCAGCGTCCCGCCGCTGTTCACCGTCGTCTTCGAGGTCTGGGCCGCCCGCACCGGCCGCCTCACCCCCAGCCGCTCCCGCGAGCGCGTCCTCGTCTGACCCCATCCCCTTCCCGCACTCGCGCACCCGAGTGCTGCTTCGGCGCCCCGTCATGCAGCACTGGGGTGCGCGAGTGCGGGAAGGGGGCAGCGGCGGGGCCTCCACCGGTCGGTGGAGGGCACGACCCACCGGCGGCCGCTGCCCCACCACGCCCCGCAGGGGGCAGGCTCCTCACCATGAGCGATGAGCCGGCCGTGCGGGTCACCGAGCTCCACAAGCACTACGGCGCCAAGCGCGCCGTCGACGGGGTCTCCTTCGAGGTGCCGACCGGGCAGGTGTTCGCGCTGCTCGGCCCCAACGGGGCGGGCAAGTCGACCACCGTGGAGGTGCTCGAGGGCTACCGCGCCCGCACGTCCGGCCAGGTCAGCGTGCTGGGTGCCGACCCCGGCCACCCGACGCCCGCCTGGCGCAGCCGGATCGGGATCGTCGCGCAGTCGACCAAGGACCTGTCCGACCTCACGGTCACCGAGGTGGTGCGGCAGTTCGCCACCTTCTACCCCTCCCCGCGGCGCCCGGAGGAGGTCGTCGAGCAGGTCGGGCTCGCCGACGACGCCCGCACCCGCGCGAGCGCGCTGTCGGGCGGCCGGCGCCGGCGCCTCGACGTCGCCCTGGGGATCGTCGGAGACCCGGAGCTGCTCTTCCTGGACGAGCCGACCACGGGCTTCGACCCGGAGGCCCGCCGCGAGTTCTGGGCGCTCGTGCAGCTGCTCGCGGCCGACGGCACGACGATCCTGCTGACCACCCACTACCTCGACGAGGTGGAGGTGCTCGCCGACGCGCTCGCCGTCATCGACGGCGGCCGCATCGTCGCCACCGGAACGCCCGCCACCCTGGGCGGGCGCGACACCGCCCCCGCCACCGTCCGCTGGCGCGGCCACGGCGGGACCTGGCGCACCGAGCTGACCCGCGAGCCGGCAGCGCTGGTGGCGCGCCTGCACGCCCAGGTCGGCGAGCTCGACGGCCTCAGCGTCCACCGGCCCACCCTGGAAGACGCGTACCTGTCCCTGCTCAGCCCGACCAGCGAGGCGACCCGATGAGCTCGACGACGACGACGCGCGCCGCGCGCACCCGCCCCACCGCCGACCCGTCGGCCTTCCGCTCCCCCGCGTTCCTGCTGCGCACCTCGCTGGCGCGGACCGCGGTGGAGCTCAAGGAGCTGTCGCGCTCCTGGGACGCGCTCATCTTCAACGTCTTCTTCCCGATCATCTTCCTGTTCATCTTCGGGTCCGTCTTCTCCGGAGACGTCGCCCCCGGCGTGAGCTTCACGCAGTACTTCACCGCCGGCATGGCGGCCTCCGGAGTGCTGCTGGTGAGCTTCCAGTCCCTCGCCATCTCCATCGCGGTGGAGCGCGACGACGGCCTGCTCAAGCGCCTGGAGGGCACGCCCATGCCGCCGGCGGCGTACTTCCTCGGCAAGGTGGGGCTCGTCGTCGTCACCGGGGCGGTGCAGATGGCGGTGCTCCTGGCCGCAGCGCACCTGCTCTTCGACGTCGACCTGCCCGCCGGGCCGCAGCAGTGGCTGACGCTGGCGTGGGTGACGGTGCTCGGGGCGGCCGCTGGGACCCTGCTCGGCATCGCCTACTCGAGCATCCCCCGCACCGGCCGGTCGGCGAGCGCGGTGACCGCGCCGGTCGTGCTGGTCCTGCAGTTCATCTCGGGGGTCTTCTTCGTCTACAGCCAGCTGCCGGGGTGGATGCAGGACGTCGCCGCCGTGTTCCCGCTGAAGTGGATGGCGCAGGGCTTCCGCGCGGCGCTGCTGCCGGACACGATGGCGGCGGCAGAGCCCGCCGGCTCCTGGCAGCTGGGCCTCATCGCCCTCGTCCTGGCGGGCTGGACGGTGGTCGGCCTGGTGCTGTGCCGCACCACCTTCCGCTGGCGCCGTCGCGGGGACGGCTGACGCAGCTCATGGACTTCTGGGAGCGCAGCCGGGTCGGCTGGCACGCCGCCTGGTACGGCGTGCTGGCCGTCACCGCGGTGGCGGTGCTCGCCCTCAGCAGCGCTCCGCTGGCCGCCCGGCTCACCGGGGTGGCCGCGCTGGCGGCAGCGGCGGCGCTGTACCTCGTCGTCGGCACGCGCCTCCTCGGCGAACGGTGCTCGCTCGCCCGCTACGCGCTCTACACCGCGGGCACCACGGCCTGCCTGGTGGTCCTCGCGCTGGTCCTGGGCCCGGGCGTGGCCCTCGCCCCCCTGTTCGTCTTCTTCCCGCAGGCGTGGGCGATGACGCCGAGCCGCACGCCTGCCGTCGTCGTCGTCATCGCCACCCCGGCGGCCCTGGGACTGGCGCAGCTGGCCGGGAACGGCTGGGCGGCCGCCTCGGTGCCGGACGCGGTGGCGACGGCGTTCCTCCAGGCGGCGGCCGCCATCGTGCTGGGGCTGTGGATCACCGGGCTGGTGCGCGAGAGCGAGTCGCGGGCGCTGCTGGTGGCCGAGCTGACCGCCACCCGCGCGGAGCTGGCGTCCGCCGAGCACGCCCGCGGGGTGCTCGCCGAGCGCGAGCGGATGGCCGGGGAGATCCACGACACCCTCGCCCAGGGGTTCCTCAGCATCGTGGCGCTGGCGCAGGCCGCCCAGGACGGCGACACCCGAGAGCGCCTGGCCCTCATCGAGTCCACCGCCCGCGCCAACCTCGCCGAGGCGCGGGCCATCGTGGCGGCGCACGCCCCGCCGGACCTCGCCGCCGGCAAGGAGGCAGACCGGCTGCTCGCCGCCCTGGAGCGCCTCGCGGCGCGCACGTCCGCCGTCGAGGGCACCGCGGTGGAGCTCGACCTGCCCGCTGCGCTCCCCCCGCTGACCAGCGAGGCGGAGGTGGTGCTGCTGCGCGCGGCCCAGGAGGGCCTGGGCAACGCCCGCCGCCACGGCGGTGCCACTCGCGTCGTCCTGGCGCTGGCGGTCGACGTCGAGGGCGTCGAGCTGACCGTCACCGACGACGGCACCGGGCTGGCCGCGGTCCCCGCCGGCACGAGCACCGGCTACGGGCTGACCGCGATGGCCGCCCGCGCGGCCCAGGTCGGCGGGTCCGCCGCACTGGCCGACCGCACCGACGGTGGCGCCGGGTGCGTCCTGCGCGTCAGGGTGCCCGCATGACCGCCGCCGCCGGACAGCAGCCGCTGCGCCTCGTCGTCGTCGACGACCACCCCGTGGTCCGCGCCGGCATCGTGGCGCTGCTGTCCGCGGAGGCGGACCTGCAGGTCACCGCGGAGGTCGACGACGGCGCCGGCGTGCTCGCCGCGTACGAGCAGCACCGCCCCGACGTCGTCCTCATGGACCTGCGGATGCCGGGCGTGGACGGCGTGGCCGCCACCGCGCGCCTCAAGGCCGCCCACCCCGGCGCCCACGTCCTGGTGCTCACCACCTACGACACCGACGCCGACATCCTGCGCGCCGTCGAGGCCGGCGCCACCGGCTACCTGCTCAAGGACGCCCCCCGGGCCGCCCTGACCGACGCCGTGCGCCGTGCCGCCCGCGGGGAGACCGTGCTCGCCCCGCCGGTGGCTGCCAGGCTGCTGACGCGGATGCGCGAGCCCGCCACCGAGCGCCTCACGGCGCGCGAGACGGAGGTGCTGGCGTGCGTCGCGCGGGGCCTGAGCAACCCCGCCATCGCCTCCGAGCTGTTCATCGGCGAGGCGACGGTGAAGAGCCACCTGCTGCGCGTCTTCACCAAGCTCGGCGTGGACGACCGGACCGCCGCCGTCACCGTGGCGATGTCGCGAGGCCTGCTGCCCCC
This sequence comes from Streptomyces sp. NP160, assembly GCF_006335115.1. Classification (GTDB taxonomy): domain Bacteria; phylum Actinomycetota; class Actinomycetes; order Actinomycetales; family Quadrisphaeraceae; genus Quadrisphaera. The sequence goes on along the minus strand of NZ_VDMJ01000035.1, from coordinate 11,528 downwards.
GCCCGCCTGACGCCCCCCGCCCGCAGGAGGGAGGCGAGGAGGACGACGACGGCGAGGGCCAGCTGGGCGACCACCAGGGCCTCGGCCACGGCCATGAGCCCGTGCGCCCGGCCCACCGTCGCCGTGGTGCCGGGCAGCAGCGACACGGCGTGACCGCCGTGGTGGCCCGCGCCCACCACCGGGCCGGTGGCCGCCGCCACGTGGTCGAGCAGCATGAGCCCGAGCATCGCCGCGTCGAGCACGGCGCACCCCGCCCACGAGAGGGCTCGCTCCAGGTGCCGGGCGCAGAGCAGGCACCCCGCCGCCAGCGGCAGCATCGCCAGCGCGACCGCGCTCGGCGACGCCACCGCGAGCGCGCCGTGGACCACCGCGGCGGCGACCGCGAGGACCAGGCCCACGGCGCGCACGCTCACCTCCCTCAGCGCCCGGAGGAGCAGTGGGAGCGCCCGCTGGTCAGCACCGCGGGCACTCCCAGCGCCGGGTTCCTGTCGAAGAACCCGTGGGGCTTGAGCTGGAAGCCGGTGTAGTCGGTGGGCATGACCGGCCAGTCCTCCGGGCGCGGGAAGTGGGTGAGGCCGAAGGTGTGCCAGAGCACCACGTCGGTGTCCTCCACGGACCGGTCCGCCGCCGTGTACGCGGGCAGGCCGGCGCCGCCGGGGTGCTGGTTCACGAGGTCGCCGGCGGCGTACCGCTGCGCCGGGTCGTGCGGGGTGACCCACAGGTGCTTGGTGGAGAACGCCGCGCGGGAGGCCACCACGGACTCCGGGTCGGCCAGCAGCGCAGGGCTGGCCTGGGGGTACAGGGCGTAGCCGACGGGCTCCCCGAGCCGGTTGGTCACCGACGGGTTGGTCACCACCCAGGTCCGCCCCACCGTCGCATCCGTCATCCGCTGTGCCTCCCCCTCGCTGGTCAGCGGGGTGGTCGCGCGCGTGAACGCGTTGCCGTAGGGGTTGCCCGGCCCCACCGGCACGCGGGCGGCGTCGACCTCGAGCACGGTGTTGCCGGTCCACCCGCCGTGATCGTCGGGGCGCTGGTCCACGGCCATGTCGAGCCGCGCGGCGAACAGGTGCTGGTGGAACGGAGCGCCCAGCCCCGGGGCCATCTGCGTGGCGTACGGGTGCTCCTCGCCGCGGTAGGCGGAGGTGAAGACGATGCCGGTGGCCTTGGCCTCCAGCTCGATGCGGCCGTCGGTGTAGAGGTACCAGTAGAAGCCGTAGTCGTAGTTGCCGATGGTGGTGAAGAAGCTGATGACCATGCGGCGCGAGCGGCGGGTGTCGGAGGCGCCGGTGAACATGTCGGAGTGCTTCCAGCCGACGCCGTAGTCCTCCTCGTGCAGGCAGATCGCGTTGCGGATGGTGCGCGGGGTGCCGTCCTCGGCGGCGATGACGGCGTCCAGGTAGGTGATGTCGCCCAGGCAGTCGCAGCCGAGCTCGAGGCTGTTGGTGTAGCGGGCGAACAGGTACTCGCCGGTGTCGAAGTAGTTCTGCCAGAACCTCACCGGTGAGGGGTCGGCGTAGGGCACGACCATCTCCGAGATCGACGCGCGGTGCAGCACCGAGCGCCCGTCGATGCCCACCTGGTGCAGCACGAGGCCCTCGCGGGCGTCGAAGCCGATCCGCGCCTCCCAGCCGGCCCAGCGCACGACGTCGTCCTCCACCGTGAACGACGGGCCCTCCGGCTGGGTGATCTCCAGCGGCTTGAGGTCGCGCGCCGGGGAGGTGTGGACGCCGGAGAGCAGGTCGCCGCGCTCGGTCGGCACCTCCAGGTCCACGAGGTCGTGGACGGCGGTGACCTCGCCGGTGGTGATGTCGACGTAGGCGACCACGCCGTCCACCGGGTGGGCCCAGGGCAGGTCGTCGGGGTCGGCCTGGTGGAAGCCGAGCACGCGGACGATCCGGTGGCCGTGCTCCTCGGGGAAGTACGAGCCCGCGGACAGGGGCACGGCGCGGACGTCGGCCACCTCCACGCCGCGCTTGGCGAGGGCGGCGGCCCAGCGCTCGTCGTCGGCGAGCAGGCCCTCGATGACCTCGAACTCGCCGTCGAGGATCGGCATGTGGCCCTCGAGCCCGTCGACGACGGTGCTGGCCGTCACCACCGGCCCGCCGGCGGCGGCGAGGTCGACGTGGGCGTCGGTGCCGGTGCCGGTGGCCCGGTCGAGCAGCATGACGCGCACGGAGCGCGGGACGGCGTCGCCGGGCTTCCAGCTGCGGACGACGTCCTTGTGGGGCTCGTCGGGGCCGGTGTAGACGAACGCGGTGCTCGGCCCGACCAGCCCCGCGGCGCGGACCGCGTCGGCGGCGGCGGTGATCTCGGCGGGCGACAGCCGGGACAGCGGGTGGGCAGCAGTGGTGGTCGTGGGCTCGTCGAGCATGGTCATGGCGGGGGTTCCCTTCGCGCAGGCGGTCAGATCTGGGGCGCGCCCTCGGCGCGCGGGGTGAGGAGCAGCTCGGCGGCGGCGGCCGGTCGTGCGGCGGCGAGCACCCAGCCCGCCCCCAGCGCCACCAGCAGCAGCACCCCGGTGCCGACGCCGAGCGCCACGGACCCGCCCATGAGCAGCGGGAGGTTGACGACGACGAGGGCCAGCGCGCCGCCGAGGCCGAGCAGGCCCAGCGCGGGCGCGACCAGGGTGTTCCAGGGGCGGCGGTCGACGCGGGCGCGGCGGAAGAAGACGAGCACGGCGATGCAGGTCAGGAGCATCAGCGCGATGATCCCGACGGTGGCGACGCCGGAGAGCCAGGTGAAGACCTCCATCACCGGGTCCAGGCCGGCCAGGGCGCAGACGACGAGCACCGCGGCGCCGACGGCGGTCGTGGCGAGCGAGGCGACGTGGGGCGAGCCGTGGCGGGCGTGGCTGGCGCCGGCGGCGGCGGGCAGCACCCGGGCCCTCGCCAGGGAGAAGGCGTACCGGGCGAGCACGTTGTGGAAGGACAGCACCGCGGCGAAGAGGCTCGTGAGCAGGAGCACCTGCAGGACGTCGGAGGCGGCGGTGCCGAGGTAGCGCTGCGCGGCGACCGCCACCATGGAGCCGGGGTCGGCGGTGGCCACCTGCACGGCCTCGGCGTCGCCGAACGCCGACACCACGGCCCACGCCGACAGCGTGTAGAAGACGCCGATCAGCGCGAGCGCCACGTAGGTGGCCACCGGGATGGTCCGGTCGGGGTCGCGGGCCTCGTCGCGGAAGACGGCGGTGGCCTCGAAGCCGATGAACCCGGCGACGGCGAACATCAGGCCCAGCCCGGGCGCGCCCGAGAGCAGCTGGGAGGGCTCGACGAGCGCGGTCGAGAGGCCTGCTCCCTCCGCCCCACCGCGCAGGACGACGGCGGCGTCGAGCGCCAGGACGATGCCGATCTCCGCGAGCAGCAGCACGCCGAGCACGCGGCCGGACAGCTCGATGTGGCGGAAGCCGAGCCAGCCGGCCACGGCGACGCCGGCCAGCGCCCACGCCCACGCCCACCACGGCAGGGACGCACCCGTCCAGCTGGCCACGAGCTCGCCGGTGGCGTAGCCGAGGTAGGCGTAGACGGCGCACTGGACGGTGACGTAGCTGATGAGCGCGACGAGGGCGCTGCCCAGCCCGGCGCCGCGGCCCAGCCCGACACCGATGTAGGAGTAGAAGGCGCCGGCGTTCGGGACGTGGCGGGTCATGGCGGTGAACCCGACCGCGAAGAGCGCCAGCACCACGGCGGAGACGGCGAACATCGCCGGGTAGGCGGCGCCGTTGCCGTTGGCGATGCCGATGGGCACCGCCCCGGCGACGACGGTCAGCGGCGCCGCGGCGGCGACGACCATGAAGACGACGGCCCCGACGCCGAGGCGCCCGGTCAGCCGTTCGGGGCGTTGAGCGGTGGTGGCCCCGCTCGGCGGGGCGGACGTGGTGGCCATGGGCGGCAACCCTGGGCCGCCCGCGTTGCACCGCCGTTCCGGTCGTGGGTCGGCGGGAGACCGGCGAGCGGGAACGGCCGGCCCGCGTTCTCGTCCGGGGAAACACCGGCGCAACACGCCTGGTCCACCCTCACCCGGTGCCAGCACCCGCCCTCGCCGCGACCTCCCCCGTGGAGGGCCTGCGGCGCCGGCGGCTGGGGTTCCTCGAGGTGCTGGCCCAGTCGGTCGCGGTGCTCGCCCCCACGGCGGCGCTGGTCACGGTGCCCGCCCTGGTCGCCGCGGCGGGCGGCGTGCTGACCGTGCCCGCGTTCGCCGCGGCGGGCGCGCTGGTGGTGCTCGTCGCCTGGAGCGTCCGCCACGCCGCCCGCCGGATGGCCGCCGTCGGCGGGGTCTACAGCTACTGCGCCCGGGGCCTCGGCCCCGTCACCGGCGTCGTGTGCGGGTGGGCGCTGGTGGTCGCCTACGCCGCGCTGGCGGTCTCCTCCTGCACGGGGGCTGCGCTGTACGCCGCGGCGCTGCTGGGGTGGGCCGACGAGCCCGCGGCGGTCGCGCTCGGCGTCGTCGTCGTGGGGGCGGGGGTGGGACTGGTCGCCGCGCGGGGCGTGCAGCTGTCGGCCCGGCTGGTGCTGGCGCTGGAGGCGGTCTCCCTCACCCTCGTGCTGGTGCTGCTGGGGGTGCTGCTCCTGGGCGGCGGGCCGCGGGCCGGAGCCGCCGAGCCGGCCGGCGCCGTGCTCGTCGACGCCGTGCCCACCGCCGGGGGTGCTGCCCTGGCGCTGCTCCTGGCCGTCACCGCCTTCATGGGCTTCGAGAGCTCCTCCGTGCTGGGGGTGGAGTCGCGGCGTCCGCTGCTCTTCGTGCCGCGGGCGGTGCTGTGGACGCCCGCGCTCGGCGGTGTGGTGCTGCTCCTGGGCGCGGCCGCGCAGGTGGTGCTGCTGCGGGAGGCCCCGCTCGCGGTCCTGCTCTCGGGGGCGCCCCTGGACGGGCTGGTGCGGGCCGAGGCCGGCGGCCTCCTGCCGTCCCTGCTCGACGCCGCTGCCGCGGCCGCCTTCGTCGCGTGCACGAGCGGCGCGGTGACGGCGCTGGTGAGGGTGCTGTTCTCGATGGGCCGCGAGGGCGTGCTCCCGTCCGCCCTCGGTGAGGCCCGCGACCGCACCGGGACCCCGGTGCGGGCCCTGCTGGCGGCGCTGCCGCCCGTGGTCCTCGTCCCTGTGGTGGTGCTGCTCACCGGCGCGCCCCCGCGGGCCGTGCTCAGCGGGGCCGTCACCGTGGCCGCGTTCGGCTCGCTGCTGGCGTACGCGCTGGTCAGCGCCGCCGCGCCGGCCCTGCTGCACCGCATCGGCGAGCTCACCCGGCCCGCGCTGGTGGGCGGTGTGGTCGCCTCCGCCTCCTGCGCGGTGCTGCTGGTGGGCGCGGCGGTCGCCGGCCCCTGGGCGGGTGGGCAGTCGATGGCGCTGGTCTTCGCGGCCCTGCTGGTGCCCGGCCTGGTCCGCCTGGTCTGGCTGCGCCGCCGCCACCCCGAGCGGCTCGCACGCGCCGGCGTCTACGACGAGCCGACCCGGCGCAGCCTGCTGCGGACCGGGACGTGACCGACAGGGGGCTCACCGGCCGCCAGCCCGGTGCCGTCCAGAACGCGCTCGCGGTGCTGGAGGTGGTGGCGCACGCGGGCGCCGGGGTGACGGCCAAGGAGGTGGGTGAGCTCGCGCACCTCCCGCCGGCCACCACGTACCGCCTGCTGAACCTGCTGGTCGGCGAGGAGTACCTGGTGCGGATGCCCGACCTGCGGGGGTTCGCGCTGGGCCGCAGGGCGGCCGCCCTGACCGGCGGCGCGCCCGAGACGCGCCTCTCCCGCGCGGCTCGCGACGAGGTGGCCCGGCTGCGGGGCTCGGTGCGCGTGGGCGTGCACCTCGTGGTCTTCGGGCCGACGGTGCTGCGCTGCGCCGACGTCGACCCCGAGCTCCCCCTGCGAGACCCGGCCCTCCTGGAGCGGCACCTGCACGCGGGGGCGGCGGGCCGGCTGCTGCTGGCCGACCAGCCGGACTGGCGCGAGGTGCACCCGCCGTCGCGGCTCGTGCGGCTGACGGCGGACACGGTGGTGCGCCCGCACCAGCTGCAGGCACGGCTGGACGAGACGGCGGAGCGCGGCTGGGCGGCGCAGGCCGGCGAGCTCCACGACGACGTCGCCTGCCTGGCCGCGCCGGTGCGCGGGGCGGACGGGGCGCTGGTCGGGGCCGTCCTGCTCACCGCGCCGCGGCAGCGGCCACCCGTGGACCACCTCGACGCCGCCCGCAGCTGCGCCCGGGCGCTGGAACCGCTGCTCGCCTGAGGAGCCGTTGTCGGTGGTCGGTGCGACGATCCAGAGGTGCCACAGGACGACGTGCTGGAGCGCTTCTCCGCGCCCACCCGGGACTGGTTCCGCGGTGCCTTCGAGAAGCCGACCGCCGCGCAGGAGGGCGCCTGGCGGGCGGTGTCCAGCGGTGACCACGCGCTCGTCGTCGCGCCCACCGGCTCGGGCAAGACGCTGTCGGCGTTCCTGTGGGCGCTGGACCGGCTGGCGGTGCAGGGCCGCCCCGAAGACCCGCTGCGCCGGACCCGCGTCATCTACGTCTCACCGCTGAAGGCCCTCGCCACCGACGTCGAGCGCAACCTGCGCTCCCCCCTGCTGGGCATCGGGTACGCCGCGCAGCGCCAGGGGGCCCCCGTGCCCGAGGTGAGCGTGGCCATCCGCTCCGGCGACACCCCGGCCGACGAGCGCCGCGCCTTCACGCGCCGCCCGCCGGACGTGCTCATCACCACGCCGGAGTCGCTGTTCCTCCTGCTGACGTCCAGGGCGCGCGAGGTGCTGGGCGGGGTCGAGACGGTGATCCTCGACGAGGTGCACGCGGTGGCGGGCACCAAGCGAGGAGCGCACCTGGCCCTGACCCTGGAGCGCCTCGACGCGCTGCTCGAGGCCGGCGGCGGCCAGCCGGCGCAGAGGATCGGGCTGTCGGCCACGGTCCGGCCCGTCGAGGAGGTCGCGCGGTTCCTGTCCGGCGCCCGAGCGATCGGGGAGGACGGCGGGCGCCCCGTCACCATCGTCCAGCCGCCGTCGGCCAAGTCGTGGGACCTCTCGGTGGTCGTGGCGGTGCCCGACATGGGCGAGCTCGGCCAGAAGTCCGAGGAGGACCTCACCGGCCTGGCGGCCGGCGAGCCGCAGCGCCGCTCCATCTGGCCGGCGGTCGAGGAGCGCGTGGTCGACCTCGTGGCCGCTCACCGGTCGACCATCGTCTTCGCCAACTCCCGCCGGGTGGCCGAGCGCCTCACCACCCGCCTCAACGAGGTGTGGGCCGAGCGGAACGCCGTCGACGAAGCAGACCCTGACGCTCAGGTCGAGGATGAGGGTGAGGGTTCCGCCGCAGGTCAGCGGCCTGCTGCCCGGCGCACCCCCGCCGAGGTCATGGCGCAGGCAGGGCAGAGCAAGGGCCTTCCCGTCGACGCGCCCGTGCTCGCCCGGGCGCACCACGGCTCGGTCAGCCGCGAGCAGCGGACCCTCATCGAGGAGGACCTCAAGGCCGGCCGCCTGCCCGCCGTCGTCGCTACCTCCAGCCTCGAGCTGGGCATCGACATGGGCGCGGTCGACCTCGTCGTCCAGGTCGGCTCCCCACCGTCGGTGGCCTCGGGGCTGCAGCGCGTCGGCCGTGCGGGGCACCAGGTCGGTGCCACCAGTCGCGGCGTGCTCTTCCCCCAGCACCGCAGCGACCTGGTCCAGACCGCGGTCGTCACCGAGCGCATGCGCACCGGCGGCATCGAGGCCCTCAAGGTGCCCGCCAGCCCGCTCGACGTCCTCGCCCAGCAGGTGGTGGCGATCACCGCCCTCGACGAGGTCACCGTCGACGAGCTCGAGCGCCTCGTCCGCCGCGCCGCCCCCTTCTCCGGCCTGACGCGCGGGGTGCTGGAGGCGGTGCTCGACATGCTCGCCGGCCGCTACCCCAGCGAGGAGTTCGCCGAGCTGCGCCCGCGCATCGTCTGGGACCGCACCACCGGCGTCCTGACCGGCCGGCCGGGTGCGCAGCGCCTCGCCGTCACCAGCGGCGGGACCATCCCCGACCGCGGCCTCTACGGCGTCTTCCTCGCCTCCGGGGAGGGTCCGGGCCGCCGCGTCGGCGAGCTCGACGAGGAGATGGTCTACGAGTCGCGCGTGGGTGACGTCTTCACGCTCGGCACCTCCACGTGGCGCATCGAGGACATCACCCACGACCGCGTGCTCGTCACCCCCGCCCCCGGCGTGCCCGGCAAGCTGCCGTTCTGGCACGGCGAGGCGGTGGGGCGCCCCTACGAGCTGGGCCGCGCCATCGGCGCCTTCACCCGCGAGGTCGGTGCCCTCGACGACGACGCCGCCCGAGCCCGTTCACAGGCAGCGGGTCTCGACGAGTGGGCCGCCGACAACCTCCACGCCTACCTGACCGAGCAGCGCGAGACCACCGGCCACCTGCCCGACGACCGCACGATCGTCGTCGAGAGGTTCCGAGACGAGCTGGGCGACTGGCGCGTGGTGGTCCACTCCCCCTTCGGCGCCCAGCTGCACGCGCCGTGGGCCCTGGCGCTGGCGGCTCGGCTGCGGGAGCGGTTCGGGCTGGACGCGCAGGCGATGTCGTCCGACGACGGCATCGTGCTGCGCCTTCCTGACCTCGACCTCCTCAGCCCCGACTGGGACGGGGACCTCACCGCCCGCAGCGAGCCGCCGGACGTCCTGGAGGCCGTCCTCGTCGAGCCGGAGGACGTCGAGGCGCTCGTCACCGCGGAGCTGGGCGGCTCCGCGCTGTTCGCGAGCCGGTTCCGCGAGTGCGCGGCGCGCTCGCTGCTGCTCCCCCGTCGTCGTCCCGACCGGCGCACGCCGCTGTGGCAGCAGCGGCAGCGGGCCGCGCAGCTGCTGGAGGTCGCGAGCCGCTACCCGTCGTTCCCCGTGGTCCTGGAGACGGCGCGCGAGGTGCTGTCCGACGTCTTCGACGTGCCGGGCCTGGAGGCGCTGCTGCGCGACCTGCGCTCGGGCGCGGTGCGCGTGGTGCAGGTGACCACGGAGCAGCCGTCGCCGTTCGCGCGGTCGCTGCTGTTCGGGTACGTCGCGCAGTTCCTCTACGAGGGCGACACGCCGCTGGCCGAGAAGCGCGCGGCGGCGCTCTCGCTCGACCCCACCCTCCTCGCCGAGCTGCTGGGTCGCGGCGACGGCGCGTCGCTGGCCGACCTGCTCGACCCCGAGCAGCTCACCCGCACGCAGGCCGAGCTGCAGCGCCTCGCGGAGGACCGCCGCAGCCGCGACGCGGAGGACGTCGCCGACCTGCTGCGGGTGCTCGGGCCGCTGACCACGGGCGAGGTGGCCGCCCGGTCAGCTGTCCCCGACGACGCGGCGGCGTGGCTGGTCGACCTCGAGGCGTCGCGCCGCGTCATCCGGGTGAGGATCGCCGGCGAGGAGCGGTGGGCCGCTGTGGAGGACGCCGGCCGCCTGCGCGACGCCCTCGGCGCGGCCCTGCCCGTCGGGGTGCCGGAGGCATTCACCGCGCCCGTGCCCGACCCGGTCGCCGACCTCGTCTCGCGCTGGGCGCGCTCGCACGTGCCCTTCACCGCCGCCACGGTGGCGGCACGGCTGGGGACGGGCGTGGCCGTCGTCGTCGACGCCCTGCGGCGCCTCTCGGCGTCCGGGCGCGTCGTCTCGGGCGACCTCCTGCCCTCCGAGGTGCGGCTCGCGCTGGACGGCGCCCTGTCGACCGACCCGGGCGGGACGCCGGACTGGTGCGACGCCGAGGTGCTGCGGCTGCTGCGCCGCCGCTCGCTGGCCGCGCTGCGCTCCGAGGTGGAGCCGGTGCCCCCGCGGGACCTCGCGCGGTTCCTGCCCGGGTGGCAGCAGGTGGGCTCCCGGCTGCGCGGCGCCGACGGCGTGCTGCGCGCCGTGGAGCAGCTGGCCGGTGCCGTCGTGCCCGCCAGCGCGCTGGAGTCGCTCGTGCTGCCGGTGCGGGTGGAGCGGTACTCCCGCTCGCTGCTCGACGAGCTCACCGCCGCCGGCGAGGTGGTCTGGCAGGGGCACGGGTCGCTGCCCGGCGACGACGGGTGGGTCTCGCTCCACACCGCTGACGCCGCTCCGGTCACCCTGGCGCTGCCCGACGAGCAGCTCGAGCTCACCGACGTCCACCGCGCGGTGCTCGACGTCCTGGCGTCCGGCGGCGCGCACTTCTTCCGCTCGGTGGCGTCCGCGCTGGACGCGACCGAGGAGGGCGGGGTCGACGACGCCACCCTGGAGCGCGTCCTGTGGGACCTCGCGTGGGCCGGCTACGCCACCAACGACACCCTGGCGCCGCTGCGCGCCCGGCTGGCCGGCGGCAAGACCGCCCACAAGGGTCCGCGGGCCGCGCCGCGGTCCCGCTACGGGCGGACCGGGTCGCGCTACGGCGGGCTGGGCCGCGCCGGCGGCGGGCTGGGACGGCCCGGCAGCGCCGGCGGGGGGTTCGGCGGGGCGCCGCGGACCGGGCCGCCGAGCACGGTGGGCCGGTGGTCGCTCCTCCCGGAGCTCGAGCCCGACCCGACCGTGCGCGCCTCGGTGACCGCCGAGGTGCTGCTCGACCGGCACGGCGTGCTGACCCGCGGGGCCGTGGCGTCCGAGCGGCTGCCCGGCGGTTTCGCCGCGGTCTACCGGGTGCTGGCCGCCATGGAGGAGGCCGGGCGGGTGCGCCGCGGCTACTTCGTGGAGGGGCTGGGCGCCTCGCAGTTCGCCTCGACCGGTGCCGTCGACCGCCTGCGCGCAGCGTCCCGGCCGCTGTCGACCATCGGGCGCGGCGACTGGCAGGGCCGCTCGGTCGCGCCCGGGGCTCCCGGCTCCTCCGAGGCCGACCGGCCGCGGACGGTCGTCCTGGCTGCAGCCGACCCCGCCAACCCCTACGGCGCAGCGCTGCCGTGGCCGGAGCGCGGCGAGGTCGGGGCCTCAGGGCACCGGCCGGGCCGCAAGGCGGGTGCGCTGGTGGTCCTCCTGGACGGCGAGCTGGTCCTCTACGTGGAGCGCGGCGGCCGCACGCTGCTGTCCTTCACCGAGGAGGCCGAAGCCCTTCAGGCGGGGGCCGACGCCCTGGCCCTCGCCGTCCGCGACGGCGCCCTGGGGCGGCTCACCGTGGAGAAGGCCGACGGCGAGGGGGTGCTCTCAGCGGGCTCCTCACCGCTCGCGGCGGCACTGGAGGCAGCTGGGTTCACGGCCACCCCGCGGGGGCTGCGCGTGCGCGCCTGAAGCCGCTGAGGTGCAGGTCAGAGGCTTGCTGAGGTTGCGCTACCGAACGCATGTTCGGTAAGATCACGTCCGTGAGCAGCGGCGAGCGCACCCCCGGAGGCACCCCCTCCCCCGCGCCCGCGCCGCCCCCGCGGCGCCGTCGCCGCCGGGTCCCCGGCGTGCTCACCCCCGACCCGCTGCGCGGACCGCGCCCCGAACGCCACCGCCCCGCCCGCGACGCCATCACCGCCGCCGGGCGCCTGCCCGGCCCTGCTGCCTTCAGCGAGCAGGAGCTGGCGGCGGCCTATGACCACCTCGATGAGGACCTGCGCCCGATCTGCGGTCCCGATGAGGCCACCGACGCCGCCATCTACACCTTCTGCTGCTGGCTGGCCCACCAGGAGCCCAGCACCCGGGAGGCGGT
>NZ_VDMJ01000034.1:33580-52993 GCF_006335115.1 Streptomyces sp. NP160 | reverse complement strand
AGGCCATGGAGGAGGCCGCCTACCGCGGCGTGTCCCTCAACGCCACCGTCTCCTTCACCGTGCCGCAGGCGATCGCCGTGGCCGAGGCCATCGAGCGCGGCATGAGCCGCCGCGAGGCCGAGGGCCTCCCGATGCCGGAGTTCGGCCACGTCTGCACGATCATGGGTGGGCGCCTGGACGACTGGCTCAAGGCGTACACGGCCAAGCAGCGCATCCTCGTCGACCCGGGCCACCTGGAGTGGGCGGGCGTCGCCGCGCTGAAGAAGGCGCACCACCTCTTCGTCGAGCGCGGCTACCGCGTGCGCATCCTCTCGGCCGCCTTCCGCAACTCCATGCAGTGGAGCGAGCTGCAGGGCGGTGACCTGGTGGTCTCCCCGCCGTTCGACTGGCAGGCCCGCATCAACGAGAACGACCTGCCCGTCAACCCGCACGCGATCGACGAGCCGGTCGCCGAGGAGCACCTGGCCGCGCTGCGGACGATCCCGGAGTTCACGAAGGCCTACGAGGTCGACGGGATGACTGTCGAGGAGTTCGAGGAGTTCGGCGCCACCCGCAAGACGCTGCGCCAGTTCCTCGAGGCCGACGCCCAGCTCGACGCCATCGTGCGGGACGTGCTGGTGGCCCCGTGACCCTCGCCAACGCCGACCTCCACCTGCGCGCCGGCTCCACCGCCGACCTCGTCTGGGACGTCAGCGTGACTCCCGAGGTCGCCGGGTGGGGGTGGACCTCGCTGCGCGCCGCTGACCTGGCCCCCGGCCAGGAGGTCCGCCTCGAGACCGACGAGGACGAGGTGGTGCTCGTCCCCCTGCGCGGTGACCTGGTCGTCAGCGTCGAGGGGGAGCCCCGTCCGTTCGAGCTCGCGGGGCGCGCCTCGGTGTGGGCGGGCCCCACCGACGTCCTCTACCTGCCCGCCGGTTCCACGGCCGTGCTGAGCGCCCCGCCCGACGGCCACGGCACCCGCATCGGCGTGCCCGGAGCCAGGACCGGCGTGCTCCCCGAGGGCGTCCGCAAGCCCGTCCGGCACGTCGCCGCCGACGAGGTGGCCGTGGAGCTGCGCGGCGCCGGGTCGTGCACCCGCGAGGTGCGCAACTTCGCCTCCGCCGACGTCGACGTGGCCAGCAAGCTCGTCGCCGTCGAGGTCGTCACCCCGGGCGGCAACTGGTCGAGCTACCCGCCGCACAAGCACGACGAGACCACCGAGCACGAGAGCGAGCTCGAGGAGGTCTACTACTTCGAGGTGGCGCCCGGGCCCTCCGGACAGCCCGGGGTGGGCTACCACCGGACCTACTCGACGTCCGAGCGGGACGACCGGCAGGTCGACGTCCTCGTCGAGGTCCGCGACCGCGACACCGTGCTCGTGCCGCACGGGTGGCACGGTCCCTGCATGGCCGCACCGGGCAACCACCTCTACTACCTCAACGCCATGGCCGGACCCGCCGACGACCGCGCCTGGCGCATCGTCGACGATCCCGACCACGCCTGGGTGCGCAGCACCTGGGCCGACCAGCCCACCGACCCGCGACTGCCGCTCGGCGGCCGCGGCACCGATCAGGAGGACGCCCGATGACCGTGCGGCTCACCGTCGCCCAGGCGACCGTGAGGTTCCTCGCGAACCAGCACGTCGAGCGCGACGGCGTGCGCACCAAGCTCTTCGCCGGCGCCCTCGGCATCTTCGGCCACGGCAACGTGGCCGGCCTCGGGCAGGCGCTCCTGCAGGACGAGCTCGAGGCCCTCGAGGCGGGACGCGAGCCGGGCCTGCCCTACGTGCTCGGCCGCAACGAGCAGGCGATGGTGCACACCGCCGTCGCCTACGCCCGGGCCAAGGACCGGCTGCAGACCTGGGCCGTCACCGCCTCGGTGGGCCCCGGCTCCACCAACATGCTCACGGGCGCGGCGCTGGCCACCATCAACCGCCTGCCGGTGCTGCTCCTGCCCGCTGACACCTTCGCCACCCGCTCGGCCGGGCCGCTGCTGCAGGAGCTCGAGCTGCCCGCCTCGGGCGACGTCACCGTCAACGACGCGTTCCGCCCGCTGTCGCGCTACTTCGACAGGGTCTGGCGCCCCGAGCAGCTGCCGGGTGCGCTCCTGGGCGCGGTGCGCGTCCTCACCGACCCGGCCGAGACCGGCGCCGTCACGGTCTGCTTCCCGCAGGACGTGCAGGCCGAGGCCCACGACTGGGACGAGGACCTCTTCGCCGAGCGCACTTGGCACGTGGGGCGCCCGCTGCCGGAGCGCGCCGCGCTGGCGCGCGCCGCCGAGCTCATCCGGTCGGCGAAGCGGCCGCTCCTCGTCGCAGGAGGCGGCGTCCACTACTCCCGCGCCCAGGACGCCCTGCGCACCCTCGCCGAGGCCACCGGCATCCCCGTGGGCCAGAGCCAGGCCGGCAAGGGTGCGCTGCCCTTCGACCACCCGCAGTCCGTGGGGGCCATCGGCTCCACCGGAACGACCGCGGCCAACGCCCTGGCCCGCGAGGCCGACGTCGTCATCGGCGTCGGCACCCGGTTCCAGGACTTCACCACCGCCTCGCGCACGGCGTTCCAGGACCCCGGCGTGCGGTTCGTGACCCTGAACGTCGCCTCCCTCGACGCCGCCAAGCACTCCGCGGTGTCCGTGGTGGCCGACGCCAGGGAGGGCCTGGAGGCCCTGGTCTCCGCGCTGCAGGGGTACGACGTCGGTGACGCCCGCCGAGCCCGCACCGCGGAGCTCAAGGCGGCGTGGGACGCGACCGTCGCACAGGTCTACGCGAGGGACTCCGGGGACCTGGACGTCCAGCCCGACCAGAACCAGGTGCTCGGCGCCGTCAACGAGCTGTCCGACCCGCGCGACGTCGTCGTGTGCGCCGCCGGCTCGATGCCCGGTGACCTGCACAAGCTCTGGCAGGTGCGCGACGCGAAGGGCTACCACGTCGAGTACGGGTACTCCTGCATGGGCTACGAGGTGGCCGGCGGCATCGGCGTCGCGATGGCCGCGGAGGACGACGCGCGCCACGGCGCCGCGCCCCGCGACGTCTTCGTCATGGTCGGCGACGGCTCCTACCTCATGATGGCCACCGAGCTGGTGACCGCCGTCCAGGAGGGCGTCAAGGTCATCGTCGTCCTGGTGCAGAACCACGGGTACGCCTCCATCGGGTCCCTGTCCGAGCAGCTGGGCAGCCAGCGGTTCGGCACCCGCTACCGCGCCCGGACGTCCTCCGGCAGGCTCGACGGCGACTTCCTCCCCGTCGACCTGGCGGCCAACGCCGCCAGCCTCGGCGTGCACGTGGTGCACACCAGCACCCGCAAGGAGCTCGAGGCCGCGATCCTCGACGCCAAGGCGTCCAGCGAGTCGACGGTCATCCACGTCGAGACCGACCCCTTCGTCGACGCGCCGTCCAGCGAGAGCTGGTGGGACGTGCCGGTGAGCGAGGTCTCCACCCTCGAGAGCACGCAGCGCGCCCGGGGGACCTACGACGAGCACAAGGCGCGCCAGCGCCCGTTCCTACGGCCCTCCGAGGCCGCCCCCACGACCCCCGCACAGAGCTGAGGAGAACCCCCGTGAGCGAGCTGACAGTCCCCCAGCACGACGCCCCGATCCAGGAGGCGTCCCAGGGCGGCCCCACCCCCGACGTCCCCGGGCTGCACCCCGTGGTGGAGCACTGGATCGACGGTGCTGCCACGCGTGGTGCCTCCACGCGCACCGCTGACGTCTTCGACCCCGCCACCGGCGAGGTGGCCCGCCAGGTGGTCCTGGCCGAGCCGTCCGACGTCGAGGCCGCCGTGGCCTCGGCGAAGGCGGCGTTCCCCGCCTGGCGCGACACGTCCCTCGCCAAGCGCACCCGGGTGCTGTTCCGCTTCCGCGAGCTGCTGGACGACCGCGCCCCGGAGCTGGCCGCGATCATCACCGCCGAGCACGGCAAGGTCCTGTCCGACGCCGCCGGGGAGGTCGCCCGCGGCCAGGAGGTGGTGGAGTTCGCCTGCGGCCTCCCCCACCTGCTCAAGGGCGGCTTCACCGAGAACGCCTCCACCGCCGTCGACGTGCACTCCGTGCGCCAGCCGCTGGGGGTGACCGCGGTCATCTCCCCGTTCAACTTCCCCGCGATGGTCCCGATGTGGTTCTTCCCCGTCGCGATCGCCACCGGCAACACCGTCGTCCTCAAGCCCTCGGAGAAGGACCCGTCGGCCTCGCTGTTCATCGCCGGACTGTGGAAGGAAGCCGGCCTGCCCGACGGGGTCTTCACCGTCCTGCAGGGCGACAAGGTCGCCGTGGACGGTCTGCTGGACCACCCCGACGTCGCGTCGGTCTCCTTCGTGGGCTCCACCCCGATCGCCAGGTACGTCTACGAGCGCGGCACCGCGGCCGGCAAGCGGGTGCAGGCCTTGGGCGGGGCCAAGAACCACATGGTGGTGCTGCCCGACGCCGACCTCGACCTCGCCGCCGACGCGGCGGTCAACGCCGGGTTCGGGTCGGCGGGGGAGCGGTGCATGGCCATCTCGGCGCTGGTGGCCGTGGGCGGCATCGGCGACGAGCTGGTCGCCAAGATCGCTGACCGGGCGGGCAAGATCCGCACCGGTGACGGGCGCCGCTCCTGCGACATGGGCCCGCTGGTGACCAAGGTGCACCGCGACAAGGTCGCCTCCTACATCGACGTCGCCGCCGGTGACGGCGCGGACGTCGTCGTGGACGGGCGCACGGTCACCCCCGACGCCGAGGGGTCCGGCTTCTTCCTCGGCCCGACCCTGCTGGACCGGGTGCCCACGACGTCCAAGGCGTACACCGAGGAGATCTTCGGGCCGGTGCTGTCGGTGCTGCGCGTGGAGAGCTACACCGACGCCGTCGAGATGATCAACGCCAACCCGTACGGCAACGGCGTGGCGATCTTCACCAACGACGGTGGTGCCGCGCGGCGCTTCGCCAACGAGATCCAGGTCGGGATGATCGGCATCAACGTGCCGGTCCCGGTGCCGATGGCGTACTACTCCTTCGGGGGGTGGAAGAACTCCCTGTTCGGGGACACCCACGCCCACGGCACCGAGGGCGTGCACTTCTTCACCCGCGGCAAGGTCGTCACCAGCCGCTGGCTGGACCCGAGCCACGCCGGTCTGAACCTGGGCTTCCCCACCAACGCCTGACCCGACCGGTACTCGACCCCGCGGGTGGCCGACCTGCCGCGATCACGGTGATCGCGGGAGGTCGGCCACCCGCTTCCCACACCTGAGGAGCGCAAGAGCATGACCGAGGAGCTGTCCGACCTGCGGGTCGCCGTGGTGGGCGTCGGGATGATGGGAGCCGACCACGTCCGGCGCCTGCAGACCCGCACGGCCGGTGCGCGCGCCGTGGTCGTGGCCGACGCCTTCCCCGCCACGGCGGAGAAGGTCGCCGCCACCTGGCCCGGCGTGCGGGTCGCTGCCGACCCGCTGTCCGCCATCGCCGACGAGGAGGTGGACGCCGTCGTCATCGCCACCCCCGGGAACACGCACGAGGAGCTGGTCACCGCCTGCCTCGAGCGCGGCAGGCCGGTGCTGTGCGAGAAGCCGCTGACCACGGACGTCGAGAGCTCGCTGCGCCTCGTGGAGGCCGAGCGCGCCACCGGGCGACGCCTCGTCCAGGTGGGCTTCATGCGCCGGTTCGACCCCGAGTACGCGGCGCTGCGCCGCCTGGTGGAGTCCGACGACCTCGGCCGGCCGCTGATGCTCCACTGCGCCCACCGCAACGCCTCCGTGCCGCCGCACTTCACCTCGGAGATGGTGGTGCTCGACAGCCTCGTCCACGAGGTCGACTGCACCCGCTTCCTGCTGGGAGAGGAGATCACCGCCATCACGGTGATCCACCCCCGCTCGCGCCACGACGTGCCGGACGGCCTGTCCGACCCGACGTTCGCCCTGCTTGAGACCGAGAGCGGCGCCCTGGTCGACGTCGAGGTCAACGTGGCCACCGGTCTCGGCTACGAGGTGCGCACCGAGCTCGTGGCCGAGCGCGGCACCGCGATGATCGGGCTGGAGGGCGGCCCGGTCGTCGCCAGGGGCGGCGCCGGCAGCGCCTCGCGCGGACGCGCCGTCCCGCCGTCGTTCAAGGAGCGGTTCGAGGCGGCCTACGACCTGGAGTTCCAGGCCTGGGCCGACGCCGCGCGCCGCGGCACGGCCACCGGACCCACCGCGTGGGACGGCTACGCGGCGACGGCGGTCACCACCGCCGGCGTCGAGGCGCTGCGCTCGGGCCGGCGCACCGAGGTGGTGCTGGAGCGCCGCGCCTGACGGCGCTGGTCCGCCCGGACGGGCCGGACGCAGGGGCGGGTGCGCGGTGCGCACCCGCCCCTCCGTCGTCCCCGGACCGGCCGGGTCCCCTCCTCGAGGGCCCCGCCCGACGCCCGTCCCGGCCCTGACCTGGACCGGTCCAAGAGAACCCTTGACGGTCCCCGGGGGGTGTGCCACAGTCTGCTTGTGCGCATGTAAGGACATGAGCATGAAGTTCCCCCAGGTTTCCGGACCAGCTGCACCGCACCTGCACCACGGCGACGTCGCCGAGGAACGGTCGACGGATCTGAAGCGGTGCAGCCGCGCACCAGCGCCCGGAACACGACGACGCTCGCCCGCGCGGACACCGGTGCCCTGCGCAGCCGACGGAAGGACTCCCATGAGGATCTCGAAGACCCTGCGCCTCGCCGCCCTGGGCGTGGCCGGTGCCCTGGCTCTCGCCGCCTGCAGCAGCTCCGGTGGCGCCCAGGAGAACACCTCCTCCGACGACGGCGGCGCGATCGCGCCGGCGGCCGGCGGCACCTCCTACACCATCGCCATGGTCACCCACGAGCAGGCCGGTGACACCTTCTGGGACAAGATCCGCGCCGGTGCCGAGGCGGCCGCCACCGCCCACGGCATCGACCTCAAGTACTCCAACGACCCCGACGGCGCCAAGCAGGCCACGCTCATCCAGAACGCCGTGGACAGCGAGGTCGACGGGATCGCCACCACGATGGCCACCCCCGACAGCGTCGGCCCCGCCGCCCAGGCCGCTGCCGAGGCCGGGATCCCCGTGGTCGCCTTCAACTCCGGCATCAGCGACTACTCCCGGTTCGGCGTCGGCATGTACTTCGGCTCCGACGAGGACCTCGCCGGCCAGACGGTGGGGGAGAGGATCGTCGCCGACGGCGGTACCAAGACCCTGTGCGTCATCCAGGCGCAGGGCTCGGTGGCCCTGGACGCCCGGTGCAACGGCGTCACCAAGACGGCCGGTAACACGGAGATCCTCTACGTCAACGGCGAGGACCTCACCGCGGTGCAGTCCACCCTGCAGGCCAAGCTCCAGCAGGACCCGAGCATCACCGACATCGTGACCCTCGGCGCCCCGATCGCCATGACGGCGCTGCAGGCCAAGGCCGACGCGGGCAGCCAGGCCACGGTCATCACCTTCGACCTCAACGCCGACGCCGCCCAGGCCATCCAGGACGGTGACATCGAGTTCTCCATCGACCAGCAGCCGTACGTGCAGGGCTACATGGCCGTGACGGCGCTGTGGCTGAACCTGTCCAACGGCAACGACATCGGTGGCGGCAAGCCCACCCTGACCGGCCCGTCGATCGTGGACGCGACCAACATCGGCCCGATCGTCGACTACGCCAAGAACAACACCCGCTGAGCGCGGGCGGGGGGACGGCCGCGCCGTCCCCCCGCCCCGCTGCGGAGGCGCGCTGAGGCGCCCCGCCCGGAGTCCTTCCCCTGCCCGCCCGGGAGGCGAAGACTCGCCGCACCCCCTTCGCACCCACCGCCCACGACTGACTCGGAGATGAACGGCCATGTCCACCACCGTGGCGACCAAGAACCCCTCACCGGCGCCCGCCGCCGCGCAGAGGCCGCGCCGGTCCCTGCTCGGCCAGGTGCTGGCCCGACCGGAGATCGGCGCTGCCGCCGCCGCCATCGTCATCGCCATCTTCTTCCTGGCGGCCGCCCCCGCGTTCCGCAGCCTGGCAGCGCTCTCGACAGTGCTCTACGCCAGCTCGACCATCGGCATCGTCGCCGTCGGCGTCGCCCTCCTCATGATCGGCGGCGAGTTCGACCTGTCCTCCGGCGTCGCGGTGACGACCTCGGCGCTGGCCGCCGCGATCACGAGCTACCAGCTCTCGCTGAACGTCTGGGTGGGCGTGGTCGTCTCCCTCGTGGTGGCCCTCGCCATCGGCTTCGTCAACGGCTGGCTGGTGATGCGGACCGGCATCCCGAGCTTCCTGGTCACTCTCAGCACGTTCTTCGTGCTCCAGGGCGTCAACCTGGGCGTCACCAAGCTGCTGACCGGCACCGTGGCCACGGCCAACATCAGCGACATGGACGGCTTCGAGTCGGCCAGGGCGGTCTTCGCCAGCACCCTCTCGCTGGGCCCCCTCAACCTCAAGGTCACGGTGCTGTGGTGGGTCCTCTTCACCGCTGTCGCCACCTGGGTGCTGCTCCGCACCCGCGTCGGCAACTGGATCACCGCGGTCGGCGGCAACCAGGCCAGCGCCCGCGCGGTCGGGGTGCCGGTGCGCAAGGTGAAGATCGGCCTGTTCATGGGCGTGGCCTTCCTGGCCTGGTTCCTCGGCATGCACCTGCTCTTCGCCTTCAGCACCGTCCAGTCCGGCGTCGGCGTGGGCAACGAGTTCGTCTACATCATCGCCGCGGTGGTCGGTGGCGCCCTGCTCACCGGCGGTTACGGCTCCGCGGTGGGCTCGGCGATCGGCGCGATCATCTTCGGGATGACCACCCAGGGCATCGTCTACGCCGGCTGGGACCCGAACTGGTTCAAGACCTTCCTCGGCGTCATGCTCCTGCTCGCCGTGCTGGTCAACCTGTACATCAAGAACGTCGCAGCACGGAGGGTCTGAGATGACTGACACGATCACCGAGCACGCCGACAAGGACCTCCAGGTCGGCGCTCCCCTCATCGAGATGAGCGGCGTGGGCAAGGTCTACGGCGCCATCCGGGCCCTCGAGGGCGTCGACCTCCGCGTCAACGCCGGCGAGGTCACCTGCGTGCTGGGTGACAACGGCGCCGGCAAGTCGACCCTCATCAAGATCATGTCGGGGCTGCACTCCCACTCCGAGGGCAGGTTCGTTGTCGACGGCGAGGAGGTGACCTTCTCCTCGCCCCGCGAGTCCCTGGCGAAGGGCATCGCCACCGTCTACCAGGACCTCGCGGTGGTGGGCCTCATGGAGGTCTGGCGCAACTTCTTCCTCGGGTCGGAGCTCCGCAAGGGCAGCTACCCCCTGGCGCCGCTCGACATCAAGGCGATGAAGCGCATCGCCGACGAGGAGCTCCAGAAGATGGGCATCCACGTCAAGGACATCGACCAGCCGATCGGCACGCTCTCCGGCGGCCAGCGGCAGTGCGTCGCCATCGCGCGCGCCGTGTACTTCGGCGCGCGGGTGCTCATCCTCGACGAGCCGACCGCCGCCCTCGGCGTCAAGCAGTCGGGTGTGGTGCTGAAGTACACCGCCGCGGCTCGCGACGCCGGCCTGGGCGTTGTCTTCATCACCCACAACCCCCACCACGCCTACCTGGTGGGCAACCACTTCATCATCCTCAAGCTGGGACGCCGCGTGCTCGACAGGAAGCGCTCGGAGGTCACCCTGGAGGAGCTGACCGCTGAGATGGCCGGCGGCCAGGAGCTCGCCGAGCTGGCGCACGAGCTAAAGCGCTGACGCCGCGACCACCCACGCCCCTGACCGCTGACCCGACCCCGTCTGCGAGGAACCACCCGACGATGAGCACCACCCCCGGACTCCGCATCGGCACCGCCCCCGACTCCTGGGGCGTGTGGTTCCCCGACGACCCGCGCCAGGTGCCGTGGGAGCGCTTCTTGGACGAGGTGGCAGCCGCCGGGTACCACCTCATCGAGCTCGGGCCCTACGGCTACCTGCCGACCGACCCCGAGCGCCTGCGCGACGAGCTCGGCGAGCGCGACCTCGAGCTGGTCGGGGGCACCGTCTTCACCGGCTTCCACAAGGAGGGCGACCAGTGGTCCGCCGCCTGGGAGCAGGCGCTGCGCGTGGCGGAGCTGACCACCGCGCTGGGCGCCGAGCACCTCGTCGTCATCCCCGACCTGTGGCGCTCCGACGCCACGGCCGAGACGCTCGAGGCCCGCACCCTCGACGACGACCAGTGGAAGCGGCTCGCCGCCGGGCACGACGAGCTGGGGAAGGCGCTGCTGGAGCAGTTCGGGCTGCACCAGCAGTTCCACTCCCACGCCGACAGCCATGTGGGCACCCACGCCGAGGTGGAGCGGTTTCTGGACGAGACCGACCCGAGGTACACCAACCTCTGCCTCGACACCGGTCACTTCGCCTACTACCTCGGCGACACGATGAAGATCATCCGTGACCGTCCCGACAGGATCGGGTACCTGCACCTCAAGCAGGTCGACCCGGCGCTGCGGGCCGCGGCGCTGAAGAACGACACCCCGTTCGCCATCGCGGTCCAGCAGGGCGTCATGTGCGAGCCGACCGACGGGGGAGCGGGCGAGCCGCCCCTGCCGCCCGTCGTCGACCTCGTGTCCGAGCTGGTGGGCCCCGACGTCTTCGCCGTCGTCGAGCAGGACATGTACCCGGTGAGGTCCCTGGACGACCCGCTGCCCATCGCCACCCGCACGCTGCAGCACCTGCTGGCGGGCAGCCCCGCGGCCCGCACCCGCTGAGGAGGACCACGTGAAGATCGCCCTCGACCCCACGCCGTTCCACCACAGCCACTCCCTGCTCGAGCTCCCGCGCCTGGCGGCGGACCTCGGCTTCGAGCACCTGCAGCTGACGCCCCACCGCGACTTCATCCCCTTCTTCCGCCACCCCCGCGCCGACGACGCGCTCGTCAAGCGCTTCAGGGCCGAGTGCGACGCCGCCGGGGTCGGCATCGCCTCGGTGCTGCCGGTGCTGCGCTGGTCGGGACCGGACGAGGTCGACCGCGAGGCCGCGGTGCGCGCCTGGAAGCGCGTCATCCAGATCACCGTCGACCTCGGCGTGCAGGTCATCGGGACGGAGTTCTCCGGTCGTCCCGAGGCCGCCGAGCGCTCCGACGCGGCGTTCTACCGCTCCATGGAGGAGCTGCTGCCGATCATCGAGCGCGAGGGCGTGCGGGTGCTCATCGACCCCCACCCCGACGACTTCGTCGAGGACGGCCTGGAGGCGCTGCGCGTCATCCGGGGGCTGAACAGCCCGAACGTCGGCTTCGTGTACGTGGCCAGCCACACCTTCCACCACGGGCACCCCGCCGAGGTGGTCATGGAGGCCGCGGGCGACCTGCTGCAGCTGGTCCACGTCTCCGACACCTTCGACCACACCCGCTCCCACGGGCTGCGCTACATCACCAACCCGCCGGGCAACGCCGTGCGCGTGCACAGCCACCTCAAGGTGGGTGACGGCGACGTCGACTTCGACGCCTTCTTCGACGGCCTGGTCCGTCTGGGCTTCGACCAGCGCGAGGACGCGGTGATGTGCTCGTCCGTCTTCGCCGAGGACGAGGACGCCGAGGCCGTCTCCCGCTACCAGCTGCAGGCCCTGCGCGACGGGGTCGCCGGCGCCCGCGCGCGGCTCGGCGCCGAGGCCCCTGCCACCAGCTCGTGAACGGCCGGGAGGCCGTGCCGTCCGGCCAGCTCGCGCGGGTCGCACCCGCACGCCCCCCGGCACCGCTGCCGTGAGGACCGCCTCGCCACCTCGGAGGGCGCTGTGAGCCGGGTGACGGTGCGCCCCTTCCACGCCGACGACGTCGAGGGCGTGCTCGCGCTGTGGGAGGCCTCGGCCCGCTCGGCCGGGCAGCCCGTGTACGGCCTGGCCGAGGTGCTGGCCTCCTGCGAGAAGGACCACGCCGTGGTCGCGCACGAGGCCGGGCGCCTGGTCGGCGCCGTGGTCGGGCGCGCCGCCCACGCCCAGGGCTGGGTGGTGTTCCTGGGCACCGCGCCGGGCCACGAGGTCCTGGGGACGCGGCTGCTGGCCGCCCTGGAGCGGGAGATGACCGGTGCGGGCTTGACCAAGCTGTCCGCGCTGCTCGCCGACGACCCGGTCGCCCTGGGCGCGTTCCACCGGCAGGGGTTCACCACCCTCAAGGATCTGCACTACCTCGAGCGCGACCTGCCCCTGCAGCGCGCGGAGGTGGCCCTGCTGGGCGAGCTGGGCGGGCGCATGCTCTCCCGGGACCGCTGGGACGCCATCGGGGGGATGACCGAGGAGAAGGGCCTGCTGGAGCGCCGCCTGGTCATCCCCCTGGCCCACCCCGACGTGGCCGACAGGTTCGGGGTGGCACCACCGCGCGCGGTGGTGCTCTTCGGTCCGCCCGGAACCGGCAAGACCACCTTCGCTAAGGCCATCGCGTCCCGGCTGGAGTGGCCGTTCGTCGAGGTCTTCCCCTCCCGCCTGGCCGCCGACCCCGCCGGGCTGGCCGGCGCGCTGCGCGAGACGTTTGCGAAGATCGCGGCGCTGGAGCACGTGGTGGTGTTCATCGACGAGGTCGAGGAGATCGCCGGGCGGCGCGGTGGTGAGCCGCCCTCGCCGCTGCAGGGCGTCACCAACGAGCTCCTGAAGATCATCCCGGCGTTCCGCGAGCAGCCCGGCCGGCTGCTGGTGTGCGCGACCAACTTCATCCGCGCCATCGACGGGGCGTTCCTGCGCCACGGCCGCTTCGACTACGTCCTGCCCATCGGCCTGCCCGACGCCGCCGCCCGCCACGCCATCTGGCGCGCCTACCTGCCCTCCGGTGCCGTCGACGTGGACCTGGCCGAGGTGGTCGCGCGCAGCGAGGGCTTCTCCCCGGCCGACATCGAGTTCGCCGCGCGCCGCGCCTCCCAGGCCGCCATGGAGCACGCCCTGGGCGCCGCCGGCGCGGGCCAGCAGGTCGGTGGCGGGGTCGGTGGCGAGGTGCGCGGGGCCGGGCCCACCACGCAGGACTACCTGCGGGCCGTGGCCAGCACCCGCGCCACCGTCTCGGCGGAGGCAGCCGCTGAGTTCGCTGAGGACATCACGACCCTGGCGCGCGTGTAGCCGCCCGTCCCCGCCCCCTCGGACGGGCGAGCTCAGGAAGGGCGGAAGCCCGGCATGCGGTCACGGCTCTGCGTGGACTCGGTGAAGCCGTGAGGGGCCGGGCGGCCGTCGGGTCCGAGGTTTACGAAGACGATCTCCTCGACCGTGACGATCGGCTCGTGCGTCACCATGTTGCGGACCTCGGCGCGCATGGTCAGCGACGTGCGACCGAACGTCGTGGCGGTCAGGCCCAGCTCGACCAGGTCGCCCAGGCGGGCCGAGGCCACGAACTCGATCGCCGACATGAACTTGGTGACCACCCGGTGGTTGCCCAGCTGCAGGATGGCGAAGATGGCCGCCTCCTCGTCGACCCACCGGAGCACGCTGCCACCGAAGAGCGTGTCGTTGGCGTTGAGGTCCTCCGGTCGCACCCACTTGCGCGTGCGGAAGGTCATGGCCGCCCGCGCCGATGAAGTTTGTCCTGACATATAGCCAGGGTAGACGACGACGGACCGGAGCGGAAGGAGGTCCGCGGCGCCAGCCCGGCGCGATCGTCGGTCGGGTCGCTGGGACGACGATCCACCCCTAGCGTCGTGCGGGCCCTTCTCCCACCCCTAGGCGGTCACCGTGCTCGGCACGATGATCGGCATCGGCATCATCGCCGGCTACATCGCACGGCTGGTCGTCCCCGGCCGCTCCGGCCTCGGCGTCGGCGGGACGCTGCTGCTGGGCGTCGTGGGCTCCTCCGTGGGCGGCTTCTTGGGCCGTCTGCTGTTCGGCCGGGGCGAGAGCCTGGTGCAGCCCTCCAGCTGGATCGGCTCCATCATCGGCGCGATCATCGTGCTGGCGATCTACCGGGCCACGCAAGGCCGCCGTCGCGCCTGAGCCCTTTGGCGAGGGTGCAGAGACCGAGCCGGTCACCGCATCCCGCCTGGGAGGGATCCTCTGGCGCCTCGGTCGTCCACGCCGCGACGTCCTCGCTGCCGCGCTGCAGCGGCGGGGGTGGAGCCACGCCGTCCTGCCCTACCCGGGGTACGGCGTCGACGGGCAGGTCAGGGTGCTGGCTCGCGTCGTGCTCGCCCCGCCCGGTCGTGAGCCGAGCTCGGTCCGGGGGGTCGCCGCCTGGCGGCGCCTGGTGACCCTGCAGCGCTCCCGGGTCACCGTCGACGTCGCCGCTGACGGGCTGGAGGGGGTGCACCAGGTCCGCAGCGGTCCCGGTGAGTTCATCGACGCCCGCCTGCCCTGGGCCGGCGAGCCCGGGCCCCGCACCGTGGTGTCTCGCCCCGACTCTGAAGGAGGCTCTCAACCCACTGGAGGATGAGAGTCATGGCGGCACCGAGGAAGTACCCCGATGAGCTGCGCGAGCCAGCGATCCGGATGGCGGTCGAAGCTCGCCGCGACCCAGCCACCAGGCCCGGGGCGCTGGCCCGGATCGGCGGGCAGCTGGGTATCAACCCCGAGACGCTGAGGAACTGGGTCTCCCAAGCCGAGGTCGATGAGGGCCTACGTCCGGGCACCACCACCGACGAAGCCCGCCGGATCGCCGAGCTCGAGCGCGAGAACCGCGAGCTGCGCCGGGCCAACGCGATCTTGAAGAGCGCGTCGGCTTTCTTCGCGGCGGAGCTCGACCGCCCACAGCGCTGAGCGTGAAATACATCGACGCCCACAAGGGCGAGTTCGGGGTCGAGCCGATCTGCGAGGCACTGCAGGTCGCCCCGAGCACCTACTACGCCGCCCGTTCGCGGCGACCGTCGATGCGGTCGGTCATCGACGCCTCTCGCACCTCGGCGATCCGAGCGGTGCACGCTGAGAACTACGGCGTGTACGGCTCCCGCAAGGTCCACGCCGAGCTGGTCCGGCGTGGGCAGCCGATGGCCCGCTGCAGCGTCGAGCGACTGATGCGCGCCGCCGGGCTGCGGGGTGTGAGCAGGGCGAAGGGACCCCGCACGACATTCCCCGGGGCCGGGCCTGAGACCCGCGCGGACCTGGTGGAGCGCCAGTTCAGCGCGCCGGCGCCGGACCGGCTGTGGGTGGCTGACATCACCTACTGCCGCACCTTCGCGGGGTGGGTGTACGCCGCGTTCGTCATCGACGTCTTCAGTCGGCGGGTGGTGGGATGGCAGGTGTCCAAGAGCCTGCGCACCGACCTGGCCCTGGACGCCCTGGAGATGGGCCTGTGGACCCGCGAACACGCCGGGCGTGATGTCGCCGGGGTCGTGGCGCACTCGGACAAGGGCGTTCAAGGCGGACTCAACTGGTCGACGCAACACCTCGAGCAGGAGGTGTCTGTTGGGACGTGGACCAGGGTGGATGGTGACCTTGACGGGGCGCCCGTCGATGCGATCACCGGGTCGTCCCCCGGTGCGCCGCGACATCGAACGCGCCTTCTGGCGCAAGATCGCCGAAGGACTGAGCAGCGAAGACGCCGCAGTCGCGGTGGGCGTGTCCGGGCCCGTCGGCTCACGGTGGTTCCGCCACGGTGGCGGCATGGCGACGACCACCCTGACCGAGGCGTCCGGGCGCTACCTCTCCTTCGCCGAACGCGAGGAGATCGCCCTGCTGCGGGTGCAAGGCGCCGGCGTGCGCGCCATCGCCAGAGCCATCGGACGCAGCCCCTCGACGGTCTCCCGAGAGCTTCGCCGCAACGCCGCCACCCGCAGCGCCAAGCTGGACTACCGGGCATCGGTGGCCCAGTGGAAGGCCGAACTGGCAGCGCGTCGCCCCAAGCAGGCCAAGCTGGTCGGCAATGACCGGCTGCGGGACTACGTCCAAGAGCGCCTGGACGGCTACCTGCGAGACGCTGACGGCTCGGTGGTGCCCGGTCCGGCGACCACGGCGTGGGCGGGGCGGAGCAAGCCTCATCGCGCCGACCGCCGCTGGGTCAGCGCTTGGAGCCCGCAGCAGATCTCCGCGCGGCTGCGGGTGGACTTCCCCGACGATGAGTCCATGCGGATCTCCCACGAGGCGATCTACCAGGCCCTCTACATCGAAGGGCGCGGCGCGCTGAAGCGGGAGCTGGTCGCCGCGCTGCGCACAGGACGCGCGCTGCGCGTGCCGCGTGCCCGCGCACAAGCCAACAAGGGTGCACGCCCCGATGGCCACGTCACCGCTGAGGTCATGATCAGTCAGCGGCCGGCTGAGGTCACCGACCGCGCCGTACCCGGGCACTGGGAAGGCGACCTCGTCATCGGCACCGACCGATCCGCCATCGGCACCCTGGTCGAGCGGACCACTCGCTTCACGATGCTGGTGCACCTGCCGCGCCTGCCTGGCTACGGGCTAGCCCCGGGGGGCAAGAACGGTCCCTCGCTAGGCGGCTACGGAGCCGTGGCGATGGCCCGGGCCCTGACCGAGCAGATGTCGACGCTGCCCGAAGCGCTGCGCCGATCCCTGACCTGGGACCGCGGCAAGGAACTCGCTCAGCACGTCTCGTTGAGCGTTCAGACCGGCCTACAGGTGTACTTCGCCGATTCTCACAGTCCCTGGCAGCGCGGCACGAACGAGAACACGAACGGGCTGCTGCGCCAGTACTTCCCCAAGGGCACCGACCTGGCCCGCTGGGACGCCAGAGAGCTCGCTGCGGTCGCCGCAGCGCTGAACGAGAGGCCACGGAAGGTGTTGTCCTGGCGCACGCCGGCTGAGGCCTTCGCTGAGCACCTACAGTCGCTGGCACAGGCTGGTGTTGCGTCGACCAGTTGAGACCGCCCAATACGTCGCGATTCGGTACACCCAGCGACTAGCCGAGGCCGGCGCTGTCGCGTCCGTCGGGTCGACCGGGGACAGCTACGACAATGCGCTGGCGGAGGCGTTCAATGCGCTGGCGGAGGCGTTCAACTCGCTGTTCAAGGCTGAGCTGGTACGCCACCGCGGCCCGTGGAAGGGCATCGACGACCTCGAGATCGCGGTGGCGGAGTACGTGGACTGGTTCAACCACCGGCGTCTGCACGGTGAACTGGGCCTGGTCCCGCCGGTGGAATTCGAGGCCGACTACTACGCCAACACCGCTGGCATCAACGTCCCGGCTACCGTCGAGGCGTTAGTTCCGAGTCTCTGACAGACACGGGGCGAAACAGTGAGCCAGGGCGCTGACGAAGATGCGCTGCCAATGGTGGTGGCGCGCCTGGGCGTACTTCACCGCGTCAGAATCCCCTGCGAAGCAGCCCGCGCCAGGATCGTCAGCGGCACGCTAGCGATTCCCGTCCCGTCAACGGGACGCCGAGAATCGGCGGGCGCGGCGCCGTTCAGCCGCTTGACCACCATCTCTGTGCAGTACAAGCAGGCCGCAGCCTTCGCCACCCCCTCGAGACGGTCGAGGTCCGGCGGCAGGCTCGGCCACACCTCGGTGATGCCCGTGTGTCGGGACGCGGTATGTCGGAGCCAGCGGCCACGCTGACCACGTGGAGCTTCTCCTCGCCGTGCTCGCGCTCCTGGTGTCGATGGCGGCCCTGGCCGTCGCCATCAAGGCCTCCAGGGACACCGGACGGCAGGCGCGCGCCGCGGAGGAGGCCAACCGGCTGGCCGAGCAGCGTCGCCACGACGACATCGCCCCAACGTTCACGCTGAGCCTGCGCGAGGACAGCGAAGAGCACGTGCGTCTGCTGCTGGAGTTAGTGCCCGGCCACGTCGACCTGGACGGCCTGGCCGTTGAGGTCATCGACGACGGCAACCTCGACGGGGCGCTGGTGGGGTTCACCCCGGATCAGAACGGCGTCGCGCCGGGTCAGCAACGCCCCCGCCGGCGCGCGACCTGGCCGGGCCTGCTCCGGGGCGAGCGCGCCATCTGGCGGGTGCAGCTGCCGCAGCCGCCTCGGGCCAGTCGGCTGCGGCTGCGAGTCACCTCCAGAGCCGGCGCCCAGGAGTGGACGGCCGTCGTGGAGACCGGGGTGCCCCACGGTCGTGGAGTGCTGACCCTGTGAGCAGGGCCTTACCTCGGCGCGAGGCACCGGTGGGGCAGGGTGCGCCAGCGCGCGTAGTTCGACCGACGCGTCGCTGAGGGAGTGCACCATCGACCACATGGATGATCACCAGACCACGGCGCCTCACGCGCGTCCCGTCCTCGACCTCGATGCAGCCACCGAGCCTCCGCCCAGCGGTGACCCGGTGCGCGACCGCGTCGCCCGCATGCGTCTGCGCGAGGTGATGGAGCTGGCCGAGGGGGAGGGACCGGAGGCGGAGGCCGCCCGTGAGGTCCTGCGCCCGGCCGATGAGGCTGCCCAGGCGATGCGCGAGGCGACCCTGCGCGATTTGCAGGGCCTGACCGACAGTGCTGGGGTGAAGGGCGCCCTGCTCAAGGCCCAGGGCGCCGTCACCAACACCGTGCGCCTCAACGAGGTGCTGCAGGCTGCCAGCGGTAGCCACCTGGAGCGGCTGCGCAGCACCTTGCGCGAGTCGCTGCGCACCGGTGCCGGCGTGGAGCACCTCAGGAACATGGGTGCCGGCATGGAGCACCTCAGGAACATGGGTGCCGGCATGGAGCACCTCAGGAACATGGGTGCCGGCGTCGATCGCCTCCGGGCGGCCGACCTCGTGCACGAGCTGGAGGTCCGGCCCGCGCTCGCCCCGCGGGCCGGGCGGGAGGAGGGCGAGCCCGACGGCTACCTGTCCGAGGAGGACCTGGACGCGCTGGGTGCGCCGATGCGGCGCCAGACCGAGCTGCTGGATGCCATCGTCCAGGGGCAGCGGGACCTGCTCGCGCTGCAGCAGGCTCAGGTGGCCGACCAGGCGGAGGCGCAGCGCGCGCAGCACCGCACCAACCGCATCACGATCGGGTGGGCTGCGGTCGCCGGGATCACCGGCGTCCTGGCGCTCCTGGTGAGCGGTGCTGCCGACGGCGGCCCGGTGGGCGACCTCCTCGACTGGGTTGCTTCTCTGCTGTAGCGGGGGAGCAAGCGGGCGGGGAACAAGGCATCCAAGTAGTCCTCCGGATCCATGCCCAGCGGAGTCCCGACCGGCGCGGTCGGCGCGGGGGCGTGGTCAGCCGCAGGGCACGACGAGCGTGCGGGGGGCGGCCGGACGAACAGGTTTCATCGGCGCCTGAAGGTTCTCGTCGACGATCGCTGTCCGGTCAGTGAGGTGGGGGCTCTGCGGCCACCAGGCGTGGCTGGCCGCATTCGCCATCGTCGGCGAGATCATGGCTCATGGCTGCCGGAGGTTCCATCGCGCTGTTGTTGTTGCTGCTCGTCAACGCCGGCTGCATCGCCGGCATCCTGGCGATCATCGTGCGCAAGCAGCCCGGGTGGGCGGCGGTAGGGGTCATCGCCCTGTGGAGCGTGTCCGTCGCGACCACCGCAGTTCTCGCATGGCAGCTCGGGCAGATCATGACCGCCTACGACGAGCTCTACGGCTAAACCACGCGAGGATCCTCGCGTCGAGGGCCGATCACCGGAGGCGTGAGGCCCCTGGCTGGGTGCATGGCCGACTTCGCCCCCGCCGTCTCGCTGCTGATCCTGCTTCGGGCTGCTTCGCAGACGAT
>NZ_VDMJ01000034.1:0-33507 GCF_006335115.1 Streptomyces sp. NP160 | reverse complement strand
TGCTTCGCAGACGATCGCTGTCCGGGCTGCTGCGCAGACGATCGGCCTACGCGACCGCACGCCGCAGCAGCCGTAGGCCAGCCACAGTCCTGAGCAGCTGCCACAGCCCTAGACCTGTGGTCAATCCGCCGAAGAAGGCCCACACCGGCTCAGGAGCATCCACGTCGGTGCGACGGCCGAAGGCGAAGGACTGCGGGTCATCAGGGTCGTACACCACCGCCAGCTTCCCGCCGAGGCTGTACTGGCCACCGGGGCGCTCGCCCTCAGCTGTCACGACCTGCCCGTCGGCGGCGGTGAACTCGATGCTCACCCGTGGTCCACCGGGCCCGGTGGTCTCAATCCGGGTGATGTGGGCGCTGGTCTGCACCCCTTGGGTTCGCAGCTGCGCCGCACGGGCATCTGCACCGGGCCCAGAGCGCAGGATCGCCATCCCGGTGACCAGGAGCAGCCCAGCAAGCACCCCCGCAAGCAGCCGCTCCCACTCGGTGCGCGGCCAGCGCCACAGCCGGATCGGCTCCGAACGCCGGCTGAGACCGAGTGGACTCACCGGCCCGGGCGCACCAGATCTGCACCGCCACCCGCAGACCACAGGTACCGGTCCAGGAAGCGCTCGGCAACCTTCTTGTCGTGCAACAGTCGCACCGAGGCGGCAGCGAAGAGCACCAGGCAGAGCACCCAAACCCACACAAGCGCCGGCGGGCGAGCAGCCCCGACAGCCTGGGCGGCGACGTTGGTGACCATTCCGCAGACCAGCAGCAGATATCCCCAGGGCCTTCGAAGGCCCGCGGCCACCGCCAGCAGCACCAGCATGTGCGGCTGGTCGGCGGTGTCCACGGGCTGCTGGCCGCGCAGCTGACGCATCACCAGCCGCCGCTCAGGACGGTCCAGAGCGCTCAGCGGGCCGCGGGCGCTAGCTCGCCAGTAGCCGCTGCGCACGATGACAACGACACCGGTCACCAGCAGGGCGAGACCAAGGGCTGTCAGACCCAACTGCAAGCCCAGGCGGGACCAGGACGCGGACGACGTGGTGGATGCGGCGGCGCCGGAGGCCGAGTGCTGCCCGTAGGCCACGACCAGGCCGGTCGCCGTCAGGGACAGCACGACCGCAGCGAAGGCCGCCTTGCCGCGGCGGGCCTGGCGCGGCTGGTCGTCGCGTGCTGGCAGAGGGATGGTCTGGGCGATGGCCAAGGCTCGATGCCACTGAGCTTCGCCGTGGGTCCCCTCTGGAGTGCGGGGGGCAAGAGGTGGCGCAGGCTGGGAGTGGTTCGCGCCGGGCGCCATGACGTCTCCAGTGGCTAGGAGTGGTGTGCCCGAAAGGTAGTGCGCTGAGGCTCCTACCGCCGCAGCAGCAGGACCGGAGGAGGGACTGCTATACCGAAGACGACCCTCGTGCGCTCCGCGGCGAAGTGCGGATCGGTGGCTCAGTGGCGGTCGAGGGGGGGTGGTAAGTGATCGTCCAGCGCCGGCAGCAAATCGCGATCATATTGCGTGATCCACACGCTCGTGAGGGCCTCGCGCCACCGGTCGGCGGTTTCCCCGCGGTGGCACTGCTCGGCGACCGCTGTAGCGACGTCAAAGCGCTCTTCGAGGGGGCGCTCCCTAAGGAGGTCTTCCAGCGGTCCGGCCCCGAAACGGCTGAGGTCGGCCTCTGGGGCGGCCAGCAGGTCATCGAACAGGTCGATCACCTCCGCCAAAGGGGCCTGCTCAACAGAGTCGTGAACGGCCTCCCGCGCCCACCACAGGGCATCAGAGGCCAGGCGCTGGGCGCGGTCCCCCGAGAAGAGCTCGCAGAAACGCCAGTACGCGCTGACGAGGGCTCGACGCTGGCCGTCCACCGCCCCACGCTAGGGGCCGGACCGGAGCATGGGCGAAGCGTCCAACGAGGACCGTGCTGCGGTCAGCGTCTCGCTGACGACCTCGCACCGGGCGCTTTGGCTGGCTCCGGAGCACTCAGTGGGGACGCCGAAGCCCGTCTCACAGCGGATCCGCGAGTGACACAGCTTGCGTCGTCGCGATGAGCGCGCCTCATGCGCCGGAAACGCCCGGTCATCGTTCGTCATGTGAGACGGGCTGAAATACGACCCGGCGCGTCCTTGGCGTCAGCCGGTCGGTCGTGCCTACTGTGGCGCACGCCCGTTGCGGACCATGTCTCACCTATTCGCGGCGCTGCACCCGTGCAGGAGCCGAGGTTGCCCTAGCGGCGGCGGTGCCTGACCGCCTGCGGTGCATGCCGTGCCGCTCGAGGGCGCTGGCCAAGGCCGCGACCGAGCTCAGTCCCACACCGATTAGCAGAGGCAACGCCACCGAGGCGGCCACCAGCGCCCCAGCCGTTGCCGTCCCCGCAGACCCGGCCGTGATCTTCAACGCTCCGATCCAGACGAACACCTGCCCCCGCGCCTGCACCGGCGCGTACTCGCTGCGCGCCGCTAAGGTCGCTGCGAAGAACAACGAGTTCAGCGCTCCCGCCAGCGCGTAGGTGGCCACCGCCACCCCGAAGACCCCCGAGACCAGCACCGCGACCAAGCCGCCTGCGACGGCGACCGCCAGCACCGTGGTGCTGCGGTCCGCATCCCCGGCCAGCGGGCGGACCATCAGCACCCCTGAGGCAGCGAGCCCGCCGATCCCGTACGCGGAGGTCAGCACCCCCGCAGCGGCGTGCCCGACGCCCAGCGCGCCGGTGGAGGCCACCGCGGTCACCGGTAGCACCGAGACTGAGGCCGACACCGCCATCGTCAGGTAGAGCGTCCGGCGCAGCGGCCCGTGGCGCAGCATCAACCCCAGCGTCGCCGCCGGTTGGGGCGTCGCCGCTGAGGTCGGCTTCACGCGGTCAGCGGGCAGCAGCATCACCAGGGCGGCAGCGACCACGGTGGCCGCGGCGAGCACCAGCGCGGCGGTGGTTGCGCTGGACCATGCGGTCACGGCTGCGACCACTGACGGGCCGATGGTCCCCCCGATGCCGTAGGTCGCCACGTCCCAGCCCTGGGCGCGGCGCTGGTCGCGCTGGCCTGGGCCGGCGATGGCCGGTAGCCGGCTGCTGATGCCCCCGGTCAGCAGGGGGCCCAGCAGTCCCGAGGCGGCCAGCAGCAGGGCGCAGACCGCGGGGTGGACCATTGGATACAGCAGGACTGCTGCGGCCAGGGTCGCGCCGTGGCCCAGGCATGCCGCGGAGATGACCTTTCGACCGTCGCGTGCTGTGTCCAGAGGGCGGGCGATGAACGGTCCGGCCAGGTGCGGTGCGGTCAGGCACGCTGCGAGCAGGCCTCCAAGCCATCCTGGGCCACCCGTGGTGGTGACCAGCAGCACGATCGCCACCACCGCGCCGCCATCAGCGGTGCGAGCCAGGGTCGCGGCGATGACGTAGCGGGCCAAAGCGGTCCGGCGTGTGCCGGCAAGACCCGACCGCGTAATGCCACCCGCATCGTCACCACGGCCGTCACCAGGATCGTCAACAGGGTCATCGACGGGGGCGTCGATAGGGTCTTCGCCGCGGTTGTGGACGGAGCCCTCGAAGGAGCGCTCAGCGGAGTCGTCACGAGGACTGCGCACAGTTTCGTCCACGTCGCAGCACTTTCAGTTCGGCCGGCAGCTGGACCGGCAAACGGACGGGTCGATGTCCTGGAAGCCGGTCAGGCAGGCGGGCTGGCGGGTCGAGGTCACAGGCCCAGGGCGTCCACGACGCGGGCCACCTGCGCGCGGGCGTCGTCGTCCAGGCCGCGGACCGGCAGCGGCAGGCAGGAGCGCCGCGCGAGCCCGAGGTGCTCCGCGACGGCGGCGGTCGTGCGGTAGCTGCCGTGGCGGGAGAACAGGTCCCACAGCGGGCGCAGGCGCGCCGAGAGCTGCTCGGTGCGCTCGGTGTCACCTCCGAGGGCTGCCGCGGTCAGCTCCACCGCGACCTCGGGCAGGGTGCCGCCGATGACGGAGTACCAGGCCTGGCACCCGGCGAGCAGGCCGCGCGCGGCCTGGGAGTCTCCGGAGATGCCGACGCTGACGTGCGCGGGCAGCAGCGCCCGCAGCTGCGCGACGCGCGCGGCCGCGTCCGCGGGGTCCTGCGCGATGCCGGGGATCTTGATCGAGGCGACACCGGGCAGGGCGGCGACGGCGCGGTAGAGGTCGTCGGTGAAGGTGAAGCGGGTGGTGCCGGGGTTGTCGTACACGGCCAGCGGCACCGACAGCTGGGCGGTGACGTCCTGGAACAGGCCGAGGACGTCGTCGGGGGTCAGGGGCTGGTAGGACACCGGCGCGAGCAGCACTCCCGACGCTCCCGCGGACTGGGCGTCCTCGGCGAGCTGCAGCACGTGCTGGGTGCGCAGGGCGCCGATCCCGACGATGACGGGGACGCCGTTGGCGTGCTGGACGGCGAGCTGGGCGACGCGGGCCCGCTCGGTGCGGGTGAGGTAGGCGTAGGAGCCGGTCGAGCCCAGAGCGGTGATGGAGTCGGCGCCGGCGGCGGCGCAGCGCCGCACGAGGTGGGCATAGGCGGCCTCGTCGATGCCTTGCTCGGTCTGCTCGTCCAGGGGGGTCAGGGGGAAGGCGCTCAATCCGGTGAACACGTCACTCGCTCTCAGGTCGGGGACTCGAAGTCGGGGTGGGAGTAGGAGAAGAGGTCGGGGCTGGGGTCGGGGTCGGGGTCGTTGCTGGGGTCAACGTCGGGGCCGAGGGGATGCGCGGTCATCGGGCCGGCCACCCGCACGATGCTCGATGCCTCCTGCACCGCCCGAGCGGGTCGCAGACGAGCTCAGGCCGGGGACCTGGGCGGGTTCGGGGGTCGAGACCTTCAGTCCGATGACGCAGGCGATCACGCCGGCTATGAGCAGCGCGCGCATCCCAGACACGGGCTCTTGACCGCTGGCCATGGCTACGACCACGGTCAGCACCGCGCCGATGGAGACCCAGACGCAGTAGGCGACGCTGACCGAGATGGTCCGCATCGCCCGAGACAGCCCCGTCAGGCTGATAACCAACGCGACCAGGAAGACCACGACGGGGATCGGCTCACGCAGGCCGTTAGAGTGCCCCAGCGCCGTGGCCCAGACCGCTTCGAAGCAGGCGCTGATGATCAGGATCGTCCAAGCCATCAGGCGGTCACCTTCAAGCCGACGACGCAGCTCATCAGCGCCACCAGCAGGCCCACCCTGGTCAGCGATCGTTCTTGGGGGCGGGTGGCCATGGTCTACAGCACTGTCAGCGCGGCTCCGGTGCCCGCCCAGACCGCATAGGCGGTGCCGGTCGGGATCTCCCGCATCGCCAGGGCCAGACCGCCCAGACTGAGAGCGGTCGCGCCCACGAAGATGGCCGCTGGTGCGATCCGTCGCGTCTTGCCGGCTCCGGCCAGCGCGATGGCCCAGACGGCCTCCATCGCACCGGAGCCGAGGAGCAGGACCCACGCCATCAGCTACATCTGCCCGTGGGTCGTCGCAGTGCTGCCGGCGGTGCTGTCGGCGGGGCCGCTGTCGGTGCTGTCGGCGGTGCTGACCGGACCGAAGGTGGCATCCAGGGCAGCGCGCAGGTCAGCGATGAGGTCCTCACTCTCCTCCAGCCCTACGGACAGACGCAGGTGCCCGTACTGCTGGAACAGCGGCGGGTAGCTCTCCGAGCCACCACGAGCTTCAGCAGCAACGTGGACGATGAGCGTCTCGTCATGCCCGAGGGAGACCGCTGAGGTGATGATCCGCAGGTGGGACACGAACCTGTTCTGCGTGGTGGGGTCACCTTCGACGGCGAAGGCGAGCATCGCCCCGAACCCGCGCCCGGCGAACTGGCGCACAGCGACCTCGTGCTGCGGGTGGGAGGGCAGGCCCGGGTAGTAGGTGAACGCCACCCGCGGGTCTGCCTCCAGGAAGGCGGCCACCGCTTCGGCATTCGCCAGGTGCTGGCGCAGCCGCAGCGGCAGCGTCACCGACCCGCGCATGATCAGCCAGGCGTTGAAGGGTGAGATGACGCCGCCGACGTCGACCAGTGCCTCCGCCTTGACCGCGTTGACCAGCTCACGGGATCCGATGACGACTCCGCCCATCGCGTCACCGTGGCCGTTGACGTACTTGGTCAGGGAGTGGGCCACCAGGTCCGCCCCCAGCTCCAGGGGCCGGAAGAACGGCGGCGGGGTGAAGGTGGAGTCAACGCTGAGCAGCGCATCGCCAGCGTGGGCGATCTGGGCGAGGGCAGCGATGTCGGCGACCTTGGTGGTGGGGTTGGCGATCGCCTCGGTGTGCACCAGGCGGGTGTTGGGCCGCATCGCTGCGGCGACGGCGTCCAGGTCGCTCATGTCCACGAAGGTGGTCTCGATGCCGTACTTGGTCGGCAGGATCTCGGCCATCAGGCGCCAGACCGCCTGGTAGGTGACGTCGCCGACGACGACGTGGTCGCCGCTTTTGAGGAAGGTGAAGAAGATGGCGTGCAGCGCGGCGACGCCGGTGGCGAAGACGGCGGCATCGTCGCCGTGCTCGAAGGCCGCCAGCTTGTTCTGAAGGCAGATCTGATTGAACCCCGCGTTGCGCGTGTAGGCCAGCGTCTCGGTGTCTGACCAGTCCATCTGGGAGGGGTCTTCGGGCAGCAGGTAGGAGTTGGCCATCACGATCGGGGTGCGGATGGCTCCGCCGGCGGAGTCGGTGGTGTTGCCGGCGTGGACGGCCTGGGTGGCGAAGGCAAGGGTGGCCGGCTCGGTCTTGTCGGGGCGGGTCACCGGCTCGGTGGGGGAGGGCATGAGGGCGGACTCCTGACTACTGGTGTCGCTGCTGGTGTCACAGCTCGTGTCCCTGAAGTGGTCACGGCTGGCGTCCCCGAAGAGGGCACTGGTGGTGCCCGAGGGCCGGGTGCCCTGGGGCGGCGCTGAGGGTGGGTGCTGGCCCGCCTCAGCCGGTGGGACCCAGCAACCGCGTGGCGAACGTGGCGCGCGGGCTGAAGGCGGCCAGGGCCGTCTGCAGCTGGGCTGCAGCTGCGTGCAGGTCCTCCAGGGGCTGCACGTCCTGCAGGCTGTCCAGGATGAACAGGGCCCGGGTGGTCTCCTGGGCGATCTGGGTGCGGGTGCACTGACGCCAGTTCCAGCGCCTGCACGTGACCCCGGCCGCGTCAGCCCACACGACCTCACCGACCTCGGGGTGCTCCACGACGGGCTCACCACCGGCTCCGGTGTGGAACTGCTCGGAGCCGTCGGCGCGGACCAGGCGCGGCGGCCCGTCGTAGCGGTCAGCGTCCTCCCCGCCCAGCGGCATCAGGTGTGACACCGAGATGGCGTTGTAGGTGTCGGTGATGCGGTCGATGCGCGGCAGGCCTGCCTCGACCCGGCGCACTAGTGCCTCCACGCTGGGGCGCGTGCGCTGGGGCTTGGCGCCGAAGGCGCGGTAGGTCTCGCGCCACGCGGCCAGCGGCGCCAGGTCCTCCGGGCGGCCCCCCGCTAGCGCGGTCGCGGCTTGCTGCTCGGCGGCGGCGAGCAGGGCCTCGCTGCTGGCATCGCTGGGGCCGGGCTGCAGGTCTTCTGCCAGCACGAGCAGCGCGCGGTAGTCCGGGCGCAGCGCGTAGACGGCCTCGCTGACCGTGGCTTCCTGCAGCCACTGCTGACCGGTGGGGTGCGTGCTCATGGTGGTGGCTCCTGCTGTCGTGGTCGTAGGGTTTGCGCTGAGCGCTGCTGAGCGTCGATGGGGCTGCTGTTTGCTGCTGGGGGCTGCTCGCAGAGTGGGCCGAGGTGCTCACGCGGCCGCTGGGTCCTCAGCCCCGTACTCCTGGCTGCAGGACTGCCATGGAGAAGCGCGTGGGGGCTTCCCCGGCGCAGGCATACCCGTGGGACTGATCCCCCGCCAGGACCGCGGAGTCCCCGACCTGCAGCCGGCTGCTCTGGGCGGCCACCGTCACCTCCAGCTCCCCTTCCAGCACCAGCAGCACCTCACGGGTACCGGGGGTGTGGGCCTCGCTGGAGTGCTGCTCACCGGGCTGCATCACCCAGTCCCACAGCTCAGCGACGTTCGGCGGCTCGGTGGCCCCGACCAGCAGGCCTCGACCCCCGGCACTGCCCTGCCACAGGCACGGGGCGCTTCCTGCGCGGGTGACCTGAAGGCCCGCCGGGCGCTCCTCCTCCACCAGAGCCGCCAGGGCGACACCAAGCGCCGCGGACAGGCGCAGCAGGGCACCGACGCTGGGG
Source organism: Streptomyces sp. NP160 (assembly GCF_006335115.1). GTDB lineage: Bacteria > Actinomycetota > Actinomycetes > Actinomycetales > Quadrisphaeraceae > Quadrisphaera. The sequence goes on along the minus strand of NZ_VDMJ01000034.1, from coordinate 25,376 downwards.
TTGGACTGTCCCTGCTCGATGCCGATGAGGGTGCGCCGGCTGACTCCGGAGCGGTCCGCGAGCACGTCCAGGGTCCAGGAGCGCTCCGTGCGCCACCCGCGGACCCGAGCACCGATGGCCTCGGCCAGGGCGCCGACCTGCGCGCGGTGCTCCACGGGCTGTGCCTCGCTCATGCAAGCACCGTAGCGCACATCGACTGCACTCCGAAGTGCAGAAGAGTGCATCGCGGGAGCCTGAGCGATCTGCTCCCACCACGAGCAGATCGCCATCACCCACGAGCGGATCGACCATCGCCGCTGGTGCAGCAGGCCGCTCACAGTGAGCCTCACCGCGGCACGCAGAAGCGCGGGACGGCCTACCGGGGATGACCTACCGGGGGTGACCTACAGGAGGATCGCGATGCAGACCTACGACCTGGCACTGGTGGGCTTCGGCGGCGTCAGCCGGGCTCTGGCCCAGCTGGTCGCCGAAGACCGGCAGCGCTTCACCCAGCTCGGGTTCGGCCTGCGCGTGGTGGCCATCACCGACCTGCTCATGGGCTCCCTGGTCCAGCCCGACGGCATCGACCTGGCCCGTGTGCTGGCCATGCCGCGCGGGTCCACCTTCGCAGGTGCCCCCGGTGGGTCAGCCACGCCGGAGAACGAGGCGGTGATCCGCGGCTGTGCCGCTGACATTGTGGTGGAGGCCACCTTCACCGACCCCCGCGAAGGGGAGCCGGCCTCCAGTCACGTGCGGTGGGCGCTGGAGTCCGGAAAGCACGTAGTCACCACCAACAAGGGACCAGTGGCGCTGCAGGGGGCCGCCCTGCACGCCCTGGCCACGGCGCGGGGGCTGCGCTTCGCGCACGAAGGCAGCGTGCTCAGCGGCACCCCGGTGTTCAACCTGATCCGCGGACCCCTGGCAGGGGTGCACGTCACCGGCTTCCAGGGCGTGCTCAACGGCACCTGCAACTACGTCCTGGGCCGCATGGAGACCGGACTGTCGATGGCCCAGGCCGTCGCTGAGGCCCAGCAGATGGGTTACGCCGAAGCCGACCCGAGCGCGGACCTGCAGGGCTCCGACGTCCAGCTGAAGGTCGCGATCCTGGCCAATGAGCTCCTGGGGGCGCACGTGCTGCCCGCACAGGTCACCACCACGGGTATCGAAGGCATCAGCGCCCACGACATCACCAGCGCCGCAGCGCGAGGTGAGCGCTGGAAGCTCATCGGGTCAGCCCACCTGCAGGCCGACGGCAGCGTGCACGCCCAGGTGACTCCCAGGGCCCTGTCTGGCATCCACCCCCTGGCGGCGGTCAGCGGTGCCACCAACGCGCTGAGCCTGACGACGGACCTGCTCGGGGAGGTCACCATCACCGGTCCTGGGGCCGGACGGACCCAGACCGCCTACGCCCTGATCGCCGACATCATCAGCATCCACGCCGGCACCCCCGCCGGCACCCACGGCAGCATCCCCGCCGAAGATCCCTCGGTGAACCCTGCTGGGCTCGGCGCTGATGTCTGAGCAGGCAGAACCGCGCGCTGGAGGGTCGATGGTGAGCGCTGCGGCTGTGGCGGCCGGGGTCGGTGATCCCGGCGGGAAGGTCGCGGCGTCGCCCGGTGACCAGCCCGGTGATCTGTCCGGTGACTTGCCCGTCCGTGACAAGTACACCGGCCACGTCCTCGCTACCGTGCCTCAGCACACCGCTGAGGACGCCGCAGCAGCGGTGCGCCGGGGCTCCCAGGCCTGCCGGATCGCCGCGGCGCTCCCACGCCACCAGCGCACCGCCATCCTCGAGGGCGCCGCCACCCGGCTGCTGGAACGCAGCGAGGAAGTCGCCAGCCTGCTGGTGGCAGAGGCGGGCAAGACCATCAGGCAAGCGCGCAAGGAGGTCTCCAGAGCCGTCAACACCCTGCGCTTGTCAGCAGCTGAAGCCGCCCGCAACGCGGGGGAGGTGGTCCCCTTCGACACCTTCCCCGGCGCTGAGGGACGACGCGGCTGGTACACCCGAGAGCCGCTGGGACTGCTGGTGGCCATCACCCCCTACAACGACCCCCTGAACCTCGTGGCGCTGTCGACGACGCGTGAAAACTGACCCCCAGGCGTCGGGTGAATGTTGACCCCCTCCGACCCTGTGGAGGGTGATCACTGTGGAGGACTGGGCGGAGATCCGCCGACTGCACCGCGCTGAAGGGGTACCGATCAAGGAGGTCGCCCGCCGGCTCGGCGTAGCGCGCAACACCGTGCGCGCGGCGCTGGCCGCTGACCGGCCACCGCGCTACCAGCGCCCCGCCAAGGGCTCCCTGGTCGATGCCGTCGAACCGGCGGTGCGCGCGCTGCTGGCCGAGCACCCGCGGATGCCGGCGACGGTGATCGCTGAGCGGATCGCCTGGACGCACTCGATCACCATCCTGAAGGACCGCGTCCGGGCCATCCGGCCCGAGTACGCCGGCGTCGACCCCGCCGACCGGATCGTGCACCTGGCGGGTCAGGCCACCCAGTGCGACCTGTGGTTCCCCGCCGCCGCCGTTCCCGTCGGCTACGGGCAGGTCGCCGGTCCTGTCGCACTGGGAGGGATCGTCAAGTTGCCGGTGCTGACGATGACGCTGGCCTACTCCCGTTACATCAGCGCCGTCATGCTGCCCAGCCGTACTGGCGCGGACCTTCTGGCCGGGATGTGGCAGCTGATCGCTGCGATGGGGGCGGTGACCCGCACCCTGGTGTGGGACCGGGAGTCAGCCATCGGTGGGTCCGGACACGTCGCTGCTGAGGTGGCCGCCTTCGCCGGGACGCTAGGCACCCGGGTGCGGCTGTGCCCGCCGCGGGACCCGGAGTCCAAGGGCGTCATCGAGCGCACCAACGGCTACCTGTCAATCACGCGACACCTCCTTTCTGCCCGGGCGCCGCTTCGCCAGCCCAGCCGACTTCAACGCCCAGCTGGCGGCGTGGCTGCCGCGGGCCAATGCCCGCCCGGTGCGCGCCACCGGCACCCGACCTGAGCTGGCCCTGGTCGCTGACCGTGCGGCGATGGTGGCCCTGCCGCAGGCGGCCCCAGTGGTCGGTCACCAGCTGCGGGTGCGCCTGGGGCGGGACTACTACGTGCGGGTGGACGGCAACGACTACTCCGTGGACCCCAGCGCCATCGGCCGCTTCATCGACGTGGTCACCACCCCCACCCGCGTGGTGGCGACCTGCTCGAGCATCGCGGTCGCAACGACCAGCGGCAGGAGCACGGGCACTGGTGGGCAGGTGGTGGCCGACCATGTGCGCTGCTGGGCCCGCCACCAGAGCATCACCGACCCTGCGCACGTGGTGCGCGCGAAGGCCCTGCGCGCGGACTTCGCCGTCGCGCGCGCCGCCCGTGAGCAGGCCGCCCGCGCCCAGGTGCACTACCAAGACGACGGCCACCCGGTGATGCTGCGGGCGCTACCGGACTACGACGCCCTCTTTGGGGTCCACTTCGACCCCGACGTCAGCGCAGGCGTTGATGCCAGCACGGGGGTGCAGCGATGAGCCCGATCGCCACTCCCGGCGCGGTGGGTCTACCCGCTGACGCCGGGTACGTGCCCGGTCGCGACCATGCCGCCGTGGGGGCGCACCTGACCTACCTGGCCCGGGCGCTGAAGACCCCCACCATCGCCGCGACCTGGCAGGTGCTGGCCGACCAAGCCCGCGATCAGGGCTGGACCTATGAGGAGTACCTGGCCGCGGTGCTGGCACGTCAGGTCGCTGACCGCGAAGCCAACGGCTGCGCCATCCGCACTGCCGGGGCCCACTTCCCGGCGATCAAGACGTTGGAGGACTACAACGTCGACCACCAGCCAGGGCTGCGCCGGGAGGTGCTGGCCCACCTGGCCAGTGCCGCCTTCGTGGGTCGGGCCGACAACCTGGTGCTGCTGGGCCCGCCGGGGGTGGGCAAGACCCACCTGGCGATCGCGCTGGGCTACAAGGCCGTCCAGGCCGGCTACCCGGTGCTGTTCGACACCGCGACCGGGTGGCTGGCACGCCTGGGCGCCGCCCACGAGGAGGGCCGGCTGGCCGCGGAGATCAAGCGGCTGCGCAAGCACCGGCTGCTGATCATCGATGAGGTCGGGTACATCCCCTTCGACCAGCACGCCGCGAACCTGTTCTTCCAGCTGGTCGCCGCCCGCTACGAGAGCGGCTCACTGCTGATCACCTCGAACATGCCGTTCGGGCGCTGGGGTGAGGTCTTCGGTGATGACGTGGTGGCCGCCGCGATGATCGACCGGCTGGTTCACCACGCCGAGGTCGTGACCCTGTCGGGGGCGTCCTGGCGTACCCGAGCCCGCCGTGAGCTGCTGGCCACCCAGCCGACAGCAGCGACCCGCACCACCACGAACACCTCCTCGACGTCGTCGTCGATGAACTCCTGACCGACACATCCAGCAACTAGGGGGTCAACTTTCGGACGTCGCGAGGGGGTCAGTTTTCAGCCGTCGTTGACAGGCGCACAAGCTCGGCCCCGCCATCGCCGGCGGCAACGCCGTCATCCTCAAACCCTCCCAGCACACGCCGCTGGCCGCTGAGCTGCTGGTGGACCTGCTGCGCGAGGCCGGGCTACCCGAGCAAGTCGTCACCGTCATCCACGGGGGCCCTGAGGTGACCCAGGTGCTGGTGCAAGCTCGTGAGGTTCGCATGGTCTCCTTCACCGGCGGTTTCGCCACCGCCCGCGCCATTGCCGCGACCGCGGGCATCAAGCGGTTGGCGATGGAGCTCGGCGGCAACGCCCCGGTGATCGTCTTCCCTGATGCCGATCTGGAGCTGGCCGTGCGCGCCTGCGCCTCGGGGGCGTTCTGGGCGGCCGGGCAGAACTGCATCGGGGCCCAGCGCCTGCTGGTGCACCGCGACGTGGCCAAGGACTTCACCGACCAGCTCGTGGCAGCCACCGCGGCACTGGTGGTCGGTGACCCGCGCCAGGAGGCCACCGACGTCGGTCCCATGATCAGTGCCGATGCGGCCAGCGCTGCTGCAGCGGTGATCCAGGAGGCAGTGTCCGGTGGTGCGCGGCTGCTGACCGGTGGCGGCCGCCGCGGGTCGCAGCTGACTCCTGCGGTGCTCAGTGAGGTGCCGCGCAGCTGCGGACTGTGGCAGCAGGAGGTCTTCGCCCCTGTGGTCGTCATCGAGACCTTCGAGCAGGAGCAGGAGGCCGTAGCGGCCGCCAACGACTGCGAGTACGCCCTGCAGGCGGGGGTCTTCACCCGTGACCTCACGACGGCGCTGCGGGTGGCCGAAGCGGTCGAGGCAGGAGGAGTGATGATCAACGACTCGTCGGACTTCCGCCTGGACGCGATGCCCTTCGGGGGGTCGAAGTACGGCTCGATGGGACGTGAGAGTGTGCGGTTCGCCTTCGAGGAGATGACGCAGCCCAAGGTCGTGGCGATCGCACTGTGACGGCGATCGCACGGTGACGCGGCCTGTTGACTAGCGAGGGGACCGCGAGGATCGGCGACGGCCCACTGCCGGCCCACTGCCGGCCCACTGCCGGCCCGGTGCTGGCCCGGTGCTGGCCCACAGAGGTGACCTACGCTCCCGCCGTCTTGTCGATGACCCTGCTGAGCGTCATCGCGGTCGTGATGTCCCGCACCCCCGCCAGCGCGGCCAGCTGGGTCCAGATCTCCTGCACCCGGGAGGGGTGTGCTGCTTCCACGCGGACCAACAGGTCCAGCTCTCCGGCGACGACCTCGCAGCGCACCACCTCCGGGATCGACCGCAGGACCGCCAGCACCTCCGCACCGCGCATCCGGTCGACCCTGTCGATGAGCAGGGTGGCGCTGACGGCCGACGCGGCCGCTCCCGCGGTACCGCTGCCTTCGGTGATCGTGTAGCCGCTGATGTGCCCGGTGCGCTCGAGCCGGTCGATGCGCTGTCGCACCGCGTTGCGCGAGAGCCGCACCAACTCCTCGAGCCGTGCGTGGCTCGCTCGGGCGTTGGCGCGCAGCTCGGTGAGCAGACGCAAGTCGATGTCGTCCAGGTCACGCGTCACAGCGCACCGCCTTGCCCGCCCCTGGGCCCGAGCTGCTCAAGCTGGCTGCACCGCGGCCCCTCCCAGTCGGTGCACCTCGACCGTGAGCGGTCACCACGACTCGCCACCGTGCCTCTCATTGGACGCGGCGGGTCGGATGTGATTGGCCGGCTCGGACGTCGCATCCACCTCGGAGGTCGTCACCGGCTGGTCGGTCCCGGCCGGGGTCACGCCGGCGAGGAGCCGCGCTGAGGCGGCCACGACGGCGTCGGTCAGCTCATTCACCGCGGGCGTCGCGAGGTTCCAGTGCTGCCAGCTCAGCGTCCGCTGCAGGACGCGCCCTGCTGCGACGTCGACCAGGTCACCGCTCTTGAGCAGCTCGCTGACCTGCGGTTCGGTCAGTACGGCCCACCCCAGGCCCAGCGTCACCGCGGAGATCTGGCTGGCCCCGGCGGGGAGTACGTGTGCAGGGATGTCGGCCCTGGCCCTCAGGTCGTGCTCGAGTTCGCTCGACTGGTCCAGCCGGGTCACCTGGTCCAACAGGTCAGCGCCAGCACCCTGGGCCTTCACCGCCGGTGCGCTGCGCACCGCCGAGGTGATGTCCGCGTCATCAGTGCTCGTCAGGCCGTACCGCTCGGCGAAGGCGGGGCTAGCTACTGCCCTGTAGGTCAGGGCCCCCAGGTCGATGCGGGTGCAGCCCCCGATGGGCTGGGGAGAGAGGACCAGAGCGCCGAGCACCTCACCTGCGCGCAGCAGGTCCGCTGCTGCTGTGGCGTCTGCTTCCAGGACTGAGACCTGCCACTGCACGGACAGGCCGACGAGCGCGGTCAGCGCCCATGTCACCAGCTCCGGCGGCACCGCTATGGACAGCCGCGGGCGGTGAGCGGGGTAGGGGGACGGTGAGGCGTCCCGCTGAGGAGCCGCGGGCTCGAGTCCTTCGATCTGCTTCAACAGGTCGATCAGGACGAGCCCCGTCGCTGTGGGGAGCACGGGGCGGGAGCGGACCAGCACGGGACGTCCCGTGGCCGCCTCCAGGGCCTGCAGTCGCTGGGAGAGGGCGGACGGGGTGAGGCCCAGCGCCTCGGCTGCTGCCTCTTGGCTGCCGAGCTCGACGGAGGCCGCCAAAGCCCTCAGACGAGGTAGGTCGAGCCCGTGGACGTCCATCGGGCCGAGGCTACGCACAGGGCGTGAGGGCGTCGGCAGTTACAAGCCTTCGGTCAGGAGCGTCGCAATGGTGGGACTCTTCATGCCTAGGCAGAGGTCAAGGCCGCGAGAAGAGATGTGGAGGCCGCCATCGGTGAGCGGGAGCGTGCCGCTGGGGGACCGTCATTCGGTCGGTCTCTGGCTGACGATGACTGGCTGAGCGACTCTCAGTCTGTCGCCGATGGGGACCAAGGTCGCCCGTCGAAGCCAACGAAGACGAGCTCGACATCGACGACGCGAAGGACCTCAGCGATCGCCGCTCGAGCCGCCGCCTCGACCTTCGATGCAGCGTTGGTCTCGGTGGAGAAAGAACCGCCAGGTGCATCGATGGCCACGATCCAACGACCCGGCTCGATGTAGTCGACTTCGACAATGAGGGTCGATGGCGCGCCCCGGGGTCGAGGGCTGCTCACGGTCTCAGCATGCCTGGGCAAGGTGTCCGACGCGTGCCGTCGACCACCCTGCTCCGGGGAGCGTCTCGCTGACCATCCCGCTCCGGTCAGCGGCACGCTGACGATCGCCTGGTGCCGATGTAGCCGGTCAGCAGATCCGTCGGTCGTCCCAGCCTGTCCTGAACAGCATCGTGGCTTGGGAGTGCCTAGAGCATGGAGCCGAGGTCGGAGCCGACGGTGGGGTATGCGGCGGTGGCGGACTTGAGCTGGCGGGTGGTGAGGCCGAGCTTGATGGCCAGGCCGAAGGTGTTGATCAGCTCGCCGTACTCCGGGCCGAGGAGGTGGGCGCCGACGATCTGGTCTGTCGACTGGTCGATGAGGATCTTGGCGGCTGCGGTGGTCTCGCCGATGCGGTAGTTGGAGTACCAGCCGCTGGTGTCGGAGTAGCGGACGGTGAGGTCGATGCCCTGCTCGCGGGCCTCGGACTCGAGCATGCCGACACGGGTGAGCTCCGGGATGGTGAAGACCGCGGTGGGGATGCCGCTGTAGTCCGGGGCCGTGGTGGTGGCTTTGATCATGTTGGAGGCAGCGACCTTGGCTTCGGAGACGGCGACCGGGGTGAGCGGCATGCCGTCGGTGTCGGCTGAGTCCCCAGCGGCCCAGACGGCCGGGTTCGTCGTGCTCTGCAGGTGCGCGGCGACGCGGAGGCCCCGCTTGCCCCACTCGACGCCGGCGACATCGAGGCCGAGGTCGGCCAGTGCCGCGACGCGTCCCGCACCATGCACCACGAGGTCGGTCTCGATCGTCTCTTGGGCGCCGTCGTGGGCGAGGGTGACCTGGTAGGCACCGCCGGCGGGTCGCACGTCGACGATCGTGGTGGTGTGGCGCAGCTGGACACCGACCTGTCCGCCGCGGTCGACCAGGAGCTCGACGAGGTCGGGGTCGAAGCCCTTCAGCGGTCGTTCGCCGCGGTCGACGATGACTGGCGAGCTGCCGGCGCGGGCGGCGATGTGGGCGAACTCGAAGGAGATGAAGCCGCCTCCGACGAACAGGACCCGGGAAGGCAGCTCCTCCAGCTCCAGGAAGTCGGTGCTGTCGATGAGGTGCTCCTGGCCGGGGAAGTCCAGGGGCCTGGGTCGCGCGCCGGCTGCGACCAGGAAGCGTTCGGCGTCGTAGGGAACCCCCTCGATCTCCAGCTGGCGGGGGGCGGTGAACCTGGCGAGGCCGTGCAGGGTGGTGACCCCGCTGCCGCTCAGTCCCTCCTCCATGCTCGCGGGGACGGGGTTGGTGAAGCCGTGCTTGTGCTTCATCAGGTCCGCCCAGTTGATCGACAGGCCCGTGTCGTCGATGCCCTTGCCGCGCATCAGGCGCGCACTGTCGATGACCTCGGCGCCCCGTCGCAGGATCTTCTTCGGGTCACAACCCCGCAACGCGCACGTACCCCCATAAGGCAGTGCGTCGACGATGGCCACCTGCCATCCTGCGGCTGCGCACTTGTGCGCGGCCGCGACACCGGCCATGCCGGCGCCGATGACGATCAGGTCGAAGTGCTGGCTCATGAGCGATACTCCCTGCTGCCGTCGGTGCTGCTGCCGGTGCTGTCGGTGCTGCTATTGGTGGTCCGCTCAGGCATCGGCGAGGACCGCCCGCAGCTGCTCGAGCGTGGGTGCGCCCTGGTTCCCGTCAGGTATGGCGTACCGGCGACACGACAGGCCGACCTTGGCGTCGGGCGCGGCGAAGGGGTCCACGCCGTCGACCTGGATGCTGGGCAAGCCGTGGAGCCGGGTGCGCTCGGCCTCCTCCGGGGTGTCGACGAGGTGGCGGCTCACGCGGATGTCCGGGCGCTCTGTGGCGAGGGCCGTCAGCCGTTGCTCGGCGACCTTCCAGTTCGGGCAGTCCTCGAAGGAGAGCAGCGCGATGTCCATGCCGACGACGTTAAACCTTGACCCGCGGTACAAGGTCAAGTCGTAGGGTTGCCTCATGCGCATCGGAGAGGTGGCAGCCGCGGCTGGTGTGCCGACGCAGACCATCCGCTTCTACGAGCGCCGGGGTCTGCTGCCCCAGCCGCAGCGGGGCGCCAATGGATACCGGGAGTACGACCCCTCGGTCCTAGCGCGGCTGGCGTTCATCCGCAGCGGACAGGCGGCCGGACTCACCCTGCTCGAGGTCTCCAGCATCCTCCAACTACGTCGCGACGGCACCGTCCCGTGCGCGCACGTCGACTCGCTGCTCCACTCAAAGCTGGACGGCATCCGAGCCCGGCAACGTGAACTCGCCGAACTCGAGGCAGAGCTCCAAGGTCTCATCAGCCGCAGCGACCAACTCGACCCTGCCGACTGCACCGACACCAGGATCTGTCACATCATCGCGCCGGACAGCGGCACTGGACCAGGGACAGATGACACCTGACCCTGAGGTGTCCGGTAGCCGACCGCTCACCGTCCGCCTCGATGCAGCTGGCGAGCCCGGACGCTCGGTGCCGCCGTCCGTCGTAGATGGGATCGCTCAGTGCACTTCCTCGACGAGGAGCAGCCTGGCGCTCGCGCCGGTGACGGGCGCCCACCTGGTCACAGCACAAGAGTTGCCGTTCCCGGGGAAGGTCGTGTCAGTGCCGTTGAGGATGCCCATCACTCGATTGGCAACAGGCCATTGAAGGGGTGAGTGGTCGGCTTGAAGGGCCACTCGAGGTGCGGGGTCAGCGGCCAGCGCCTGCTGCAGCTCACTCGCGGACAAGTAGTAGGTGCCAGTCCGCACTCTCTGCCACTCCTTCCCTCGGTCATCCCAGAGCCGATCACCGTTTCGGCGATCGGTGTTGTGGGCGCGGGTAACAGCGTCAGGCCGCCGCTTGGTCATGGCTGCAGACTGGCAGGCGAGGGGGAGGCTTTCCGTCCGGCGCTTCACTGGCGCCCAGGCCTACGAGCCGCCGGCCGGCGAAGCGGCTCAACGTCTCGTTGACCACCGCTCACCGCCCGCTGCGCGGCTTCTCGCGAGCACCGAGCGGCTGGGGGGCATCCGTTGCAGCAGAGATCGCTCACCGGATCGCTTGGGGCTACGTGCCGGGGCGTGGAGATGCGATCAGCCAGTGCTCCGCGCCGGGCAGTGCGTGGCCGATGGTCAAGCCGACAGCATCGGCCTCAGCCTGCAGCAGCTCGCGCGTCAGGCGCTGCGCAGTGAAGGTGTGGCGCCACGTCGACGCCGTCTGATCAGTCCGGTGGTCTTGGTAGGCGACGGTGGCATGCAGCAGTCCTTGCGCCAGCGAGTGGATCTCCAAGGTGGTGGTGAAGTCACCGATGGTGCCGGTGTACGAGCGCTCGGGGTCCAGGGCGTCGAACCACGATGGCGGGTGCCACTCGATGAAGGCTTGACCTGTGCCGAGCAGATGTCGTTCGACACTTGAGAGGAGGTCTCGGCGCAGATCTTTGGTCGGCGAGTTGATGAGATGACTCGCCAGGAGGACCGCATCAAAGCGCTGGGGTAGGTGGAGATCTTGGATGCTGCTGGTGAGTGTGGCGGCGCTTCGGACCCGAGCGAGCATGGTGGGGGAGGCGTCCACGGCGAGCACTGGGTGCCCGAGGTCGACGAGTGGGTCGGCCAGGCGTCCTGTGCCGGCGCCCAGGTCGAGGATGTTGGCGCCGGGAGGCATACGGCTGTGCAGCAGCTCGGGGTCCGAACCTGGGGGTAGGCGGGCGTAGAGCTCGACCGCGGATCCATCGGGGGCGGTGTCTCCTGGTCCGTCGCCTGTTGGGTCACTCACGACGTCATCGTCCTACTAACGAGCGGCGCGGTGGCAGTGCCGTTCGACGACCGCTGACCGCCCACCTCGTGGCGCCGCCGACGATGTTGGTGCTCGAGGTCGTCTTCCGTCGCAGATGGGATCCTCATCCGGTCAGCGGCACGCTGACGATGGTCGCGAGGACGCGACCGGGAAGACGCGTCGCCATGCATCGGCTCAGAGTTGATCTAGTAAGTGCTAAGCGAAAAGCACTGTCAAGGCTGGGTCGCCGCCAGCATTCTTGGCCCGTGGAGGCGCCGCGCGAACCGCCGGACGAGTACGCAGGGTTCTGGTGGTTTCCCTCTGAGGCGAAACAGGCCTGGGGAACGCTAGCGCTCGACGAGCGCGGAACGGCCAGGTTGTCTCTCCTCGCTCCTCTCGCCGATGACGAGCGCCACCACCGCGCCGTCTCCGTCGCTCCTCGACACATCTTCGGCTCGACCGTTCGAGGTCCCGTTTCGATCATCGATGCGACCTACGCGGGCGGCCAATCTGGATCAGGACACACCGTCGAGCGGTGGCGGGCGGGCGAGGTGGTCATCGGACACCACGTAACCCCCGGGACGACCTTCACCACGCTCGTCGTCGAGAGCGAGGCCTTAGCGGTGTGGAACACCCGCACGTGGATGGAGAGCGAACAGACAGACGGCGCTTCCGTGACCCGCGTCCCCCTCCCGATTCTCTGCGACGGTCACCCGTTCTCGCGCGGGCGCATCAGCCTGCACTCGTCGTTCCAGGAGCACTGGAGCCACCTGCGAGTCAGCTACGAGCGCCACTGCAAGCTGGTGGTGGAGTACGACTCGCCGACGGCCTATGAGGTCTGCCTCGATGACGCCGCTCATCTCAGGACGCTCTTGGAGCTCCTCTTCGAGCGTCACATCACCGTCGACCACGTCCGCCTCGGCCTACCCGAGCAGCCGCCGTGGGAGGCGCGAAGCCAGGTGAAGGGCTGGGTCACGAGGACGTCCGGCGAGGAGACAAGACCGCCGCCCCGCCTGGCCCTCGTCGACGCACTACTCGACTTCGACGCCTTCGGGGGTGACGCCGGGCCCGCCAGATGGATGGAGCTCTCGAAGCCGTTGCGCTACCTCGCTGGTCGCGTGGCCACCCACCACGACCGACAGCAGCGTTACCTCGAAGACACCGCGATGACGGCTTATGCCTGCCTAGAGGCAATGGGCAAGTTGCTGGTAGTCGGAGAGAAAACCTACCGCGGCCGGACTCTGGAGCTATTGCGGCGCCTTCCAGGCTTCGAGTCGGTCGTGTTGTGGACCGACGTGGAGACGTGGATCGCTGCCGTCGTCGCGGATCGAAACTCCCTCGGACACGGCGACTTCCGCCACGAGGCCGCGGGCTCTGACTGGCAGCTCACCGCCGACCTCAGCTCCTCGGCTCACCTGCTCGCCACCTTCTCCCTCCTCCAGGCCGCCCACGTCCCGCAGGAGGCAATGGACATGGCGCTGAGCAGCCAGCCCGTACTCCGCTGGCACGAGCACCTGCGGCGGCGAGGAGCCTTGACCGGGCCTTGACCGCAGGGGCCTCACCAGGGCACGACCGCCGGCGCCGGACCACCAGCCAGGCAGGCGTTGCGCGCGGATGCTGAGGAGGGAGCGGCGCGGCGTAGTCGATGGATTGCATTCGGCATGCCCGTCAGACGATCCTTGAACAGACTCCGGGGACGTGGTCACGGGCACCGCGCCTGCCGGTACCCCATCTCAAACAGCGCGCAGGACGTACTTGGCGAAGATGCCGTCCTCGCTGTGCTCGGCCGTCTCGATGGTGAAGTCGGCGCGGGTAATCATCGGCTCCAGCAGCCACGTGAACGTCGAGTGCTCATCGCGCACGTGCTCCTCGTACTCCGCGCGGCTCCACTCACCCTCGACCACCTCGCCGCCGGTGGCGCACCAGGCCTCCAGTCGCTCGGCGGCCTGGTCGGCGGCGAAGTCGTAGACGACGTCCCACAGCCGCAGCAGCCCACCTGTGCGCAGCATCCGCCGCATCCGGACCAAGGCGATGGCCTTCCACGCGTCGGGCAGGTGGTGCAGCGCATAACGGGTGTAGACGACGTCGGCGGGCTCACCGTGGTGCTCGTGGGTGAGGAACCCGGCCTGGACCACCTCGACGTTGCCCGCGGCCGTAGTTGTCGTCTTGGCGCGCAGTAGCTCGAGCATGACGGGAGAGACGTCGACGGTGACGACGCGTGCGCAGACCGGTGCGACGGCTAGGGCGAACTGGCCGGTGCCGGTGCCGATCTCCACGACGACGGACTCAGCAACCAGTCCGAGGTGCTGCAGCAGGGCCACCTCGGCGACGGCGCCGGCGTCCTCTTTGCCGTCGTAGCGGGCGACGTGCTCGGCGTCGAGGTTCTCTCGGCCGGCGCTGGCCACCTCGTCCAGTAGCCACCCAGGGCACGACGAGGCGCTCACGAGGCGCTCCCTCCTCGTGGGACCGCGGCGTCGGCGGGCAGCGTGGTGGTGCCCCCCGGGGTGAACAACCAGACCGGGTCCGGTCCGGACACCACGATGTCGTCGCCGTCGACGACGAGCCCGGAGCACTCCGGGACCCCGAGCACCTCGAGCCCGTGCCGCGCCGCCCACTCCTCGGCGCGCGGCGCGTCAGCTGCGGTGCAGTGCGGCAGAAGCACCCGCCCGGGCAGTAGGCCGAGCCCGGCGAGGTCCGCGGAGGTGATGAGGTCGGTGCCGTTCTCGTCGTGCCAGGCGGCGATGTCGATCGAGGCCCCGGCGAGGATGGCCCCGGCGCTGCCCCCGTACAGGGCCCCGCCGCCGTCCAGGTGGGCGCGCACCCAGTCCAGGGCGCTGTGGGCGCGCAGGTGGGTCAGCAGGTCGTAGGTGTTGCCCCCGCCGATGAAGAGCAGATGGAAGCCCGTCATCTCCGCTCGGTGGTGGCCCTCGAGGGAGGTCCAGGTGACCACGTCGAGGCCGCTCTGGAACTTCTCGAGGGATCCGCGCAGCCAGCTCTCGGCCCCGGGGAGCATGCCGTCGTCAAGGGCGAACGGCCAGTACAGGACGCGTGGGCGACCAGCGAGCATCGGACCCCAGAGGGCCGCTTCCTGCTGCGAGGTGCCTCCACCCCCCAGGTACACGGTCATGACTGGGTGTTTACAACCTGCTGATCGTCAGTGTCCACGGAGTTGGTCGCGCCGTTGCACGTGCTGCCATGAACAAGGTCACCCGGCTACTCGTGTCGCCTACGTCGGTCCGGACACCCGACGCCGCGATCCGTCGCAGAGGGGCTCCTTCTCCGGTCAGCGGAACGCTGACGATCCCCAAGTGGTACAGCTGAGCCGTGATGTGCACCGCCAGTCGCAGCAGGTGACGGGCTCCAGCAGGACCATCAGGCCGCCGGTCGCTTCGGGCCGTGCTCTACAGCCAGTGCGCCGACTGCGCCGTCATCGCCGAAGGTGTGCAGTGGCCACGAGGCACGTCCGCATCGTCGACACGGAGGCGCTGGGGACGGTGATCAGCACCCCGAACGCCGCTGGGGCGTCCTCGCCACCGACCTGGCCGGAGGCGTTGAACCCCGCCCTCGCCGTCCTTGCCCACCCCCGTCCAGCGCCACCCCGGTCACCACCGGCATCGTCATCAAGCCATCAGCCTCGGCGGAGACCAAGCACGTCGCTACCGGCCACGAAGAGGTATCCGCCACCGCGGCCGGGACGAGGCCACCATCAACCACGGCCGGAACCGTTGAGGAGCAGGGCACTGGTGTCACCGCTGTCATCGCCGACACCCACGTGTCGGCGCTCACAGCCGGAGGCGGTACCGGTCGCAGGTCCACTCACGAGGCGCCGACTCGCAGCACGCGGCGCCGAGCCCTCCCTGCCAGGTTGCGGTGGGAGGGCACCTCTCGCATGCCTCCGCTTGGGGCTGGTTGGGTGTGTCGGGCTCGACGATGCGCTACTCACGACATGTGCCTGAGCCCACTAATGTCAGCGACCTGACCATCACCGTGGCTAGCTCCGGCGTCGTCGTCAGCATCGTCGTCGCCGGCGAGATCGACATCACCAACGCCGCTCAGCTCAGCGGGGTCGGTCGCAGCGCACTGGAGTCAAACCCCGGTGGGCTGGTCTTCGACCTGACCGCAGTGACGTTCATGAACTCCTCCGGTCTCGGCCACCTCGTGCGGGTGCTGCATGCCGCGCAGCCGGTCCCGGTCCAGGTGTGGGCCACCCACCCGTCGGTGCTGCGGCTGTTCGAGATCACAGGGCTGACCGATGCCTTGGACGTCCAGTACAAGCCCTGAGACCCGCCACCGCAGCGGCGTCGACTCCTTGGCAGACCCGCCCCGCGGCGCCAGACCGCTCCTGCGGTGGGCTAGTGGTCTGCGGGACGGGCGACCGAGGCTGTACGGGAGCCCGCTGTCAGCTGCACGACCAGCAGACCCAGGGCCAACACCTGGCAAGCGGCAAGCGCGGTGACCAGGACCGTCAGCGACCGTTCGTAGAGCAGGCCGGCCAGCGCTCCACCCACAAGTGCGGCGGCCCCTTGGATCGCGGCGAAGACGCCGTAGGCGCTGGCCCGGCGCCCGGCCGGGACGAGGTCGGCGACCAGGGCCTTGACGGTGGAGTCCTGCACTCCGCCGGCCGCTCCCCACAGCAGGGCACCTGCTACCAGTGCGCCGGTGCTGGTGGAGAACGCCAGCGCCGGTACCGCGGCGCCCAGCAGGGGCAGAGCCAGCAGCACACGGGCGTGCCAGCGGTCGAAGAGCCACCCGCTGGCCATCGCGGAGACCGCCGCGGCTGCCATCGCCGCCGCGTACACCAGCGGAACGTTCGCCAGGGTCAGCAGGCCGGTCCGGGTAGCGTGGAAGGAGATCATCCCGAAGGTGGCCAGCCCTGCGGTGGCCGCAGCCGCGGCAGCGGCGAACACGAAGAAGCGGCTCGGCAGGTCTAGACCCAGCCAGCCACGGAGCCCCTGCGCATGATGAGGCGAGGAGCGACGTGCAGGGTGCTGCGCCGGGGCAGTGGGTGGCGCGGTGGTTGGCGATGCGGGCGGTGTGTCGACGCGGTGAGCCTGGCTG
Source organism: Streptomyces sp. NP160 (assembly GCF_006335115.1). GTDB lineage: Bacteria > Actinomycetota > Actinomycetes > Actinomycetales > Quadrisphaeraceae > Quadrisphaera. Next base: position 9,010 of record NZ_VDMJ01000034.1, on the reverse strand, counting down.
GTGGCGCCCGCGGTCTCGGGCCTCGCCGGTGGATGGCCGGACTCGCGGTCAAGGGTGGGGGTCCGGCGGCGAAGGAGGACCAGAACGACGATCGCTGCGGCCCCGGGCAGGGCCAGCAGCGCTAGGGCCGGCCACACCACGCCTGTCGCCGCGACCACCGCAGCCACAACCAGCGGTCCGCTGAAGGCACCGACCTGGTCCAGCGCCTTGTGCACCGCGAACCCGCGTCCCAGTCCCGTTCCCGAGGCTGCCTGGGCCAGCAGCGCGGACTTCGCGGGGCTGCGCACGGCCTTGCCAGCGCGCTCAGCCAGGATCAGAGCCGCTGCCACGCCCAGTCCCGCTGCTCCTAGGAACGGGGTGAAGGCCAGTAGGGGGACGCACATGGCGGTCAGGGCATACCCGGCCAGGGTCAGGCTCCAGTAGCGGCGGGTGCGGTCGGCCAGTGGCCCGAAGGCCAGGCGCAGCAGCATCGCGGCGGCCTCCCCGGCGCCGACGACCAGGCCGACGGCCAGGGCGGAGGCGCCGAGGGTTCCCAGCAGCGGTCCGGTGATGGACCGGGCTCCTTCGTAGACCATGTCCGCGGCCAGGCTGACGACGCCGAAGCCAACGACGAGGCGCCAGGGCGTCCATACGGCCAGCGTGCCGGCGGGGCGAGCTGAACGGTCGGGGCGGACTGGGTGTCCATCAGCAGTGGCGCTCGAGCGCGCCAAGGGCTCGACCAAGACTCCTCCTGGAACGTACAGGGCCACCCGTCACAACGGGTGGTGTCATGTGACTGGAGCAGATGTTACGACTGTGACACCATGCGATGGAGCATTCTGATGTCGTGCAGATGTGGGTGATGCTGCTGGCGCGGATGCCGGCTGAGCCGGCGCGATTCCGGATGGCGCTGTGGCGTGAGCTGCGCCGTGCTGGAGCGGTGCCGGTGGGACAGAGCGCGTGGTGCCTGCCGCGCTCGGCGGTGGTCGATGCCCTGGTGGAGCGGGCGCAGGAGCTGGCCGATGTTGCAGGTGGTGAGCTGGTGGTGTTGGACGTGAGCGGTCACCGCGAGGCTGACGCCTTCGCGCTGCACTCCCGCCACCGCGCTCAGCGCGAGCAGGAGTGGGCGGAGTTCGCCGCCGACGCGGACAAGTACCTGGCCGAGCTCGACCACGAGGAGGAGATCGGCAAGTTCACCCTGGCCGAGTTGGAGGAGGAGGAGCAGAGCCTGGAGCGGCTGCGGCGCTGGTACCGCGACTTGCGCTCTCGCGACCTACTCGGAACCGAGGCCGGCAACGAGGCTGGCGCGCACCTCAAGCGCTGCGAAGCGCGCTTGGAGACCTACGCCGAGCACGTCTACGAGGCGGTGCGCGGCCGCTAGACCTCCTACCGATCTCGACCCGTCCTCAGCGCGGCTGCTACCGCTGGCGAGCGTCATCTGAGCGTCAGGAGAGCCTCCTAGCGTCCGTCGCATGACAGACGCACCAGCGGCCCCACCAGCGGTTAGAGCCCGCGGCCTGACCAAGAGGTTCGGGCAGCGCGCCGCCGTGGACTGCGTGGACCTGGACGTCGCCGAGGGCACCGTCTACGGCCTGCTCGGCCCCAACGGCGCCGGCAAGACCACCTTCATGCGCATCCTCTTCGGCCTGGTCGGCGCCGACGCCGGCACCCTGGAAGTCTTCGGGCGCTCCTGGACCTACGACGGCGTGGCCACCCTCGCCCCGGTGGCCGGCTTCATCGAGAGCCCGCGCTTCTACCCCTACCTCACAGGGCGGGCCAACCTGCGGCTGCTGGCCACCCTGGACCGCCGCGGCAAGGACGCCGATGCACGCATCGACGAGGTCCTGGACATCGTCGACCTTCCGGACCGGGCTGATGAGAAGGTGTCCGGCTACTCCTACGGCATGCGCCAGCGCCTCGGGGTGGCCGCATCGCTCCTGCGCGAGCCGCGCCTGCTCGTCCTGGACGAGCCCGCCAACGGCCTGGACCCCGCCGGCATCCGCGACATGCGCGCCCTGGTCACCCGCCTGGCCCGCAGCGGGTTGACGGTGCTGCTGTCCAGCCACGACATGGACGAGGTCGAGCAGATCTGCGACCACGTCACGATCATGAGCAAGGGCCGGGTCGCCTTCACCGGCTCCCTGGACCGGCTGCGGGCTCTGGCTCCCGCTCCGACCCACCTGCTCACCACCAGCGATGACCTGGCGGCGCTGCGCGTGCTGAGCAAGGCCGCTGAGCGCCTCGGCGACGTGAGCGTGACCACCACCAGCGCAGCGTTGGCGCTGCGTGGACCACAGGCCGCCGTCGACAGGTGCGTCATCACCCTCGCCGACGCCGGGGTGGCCGTGCGCACCCTGGTGCCGGGCACCTCACCGCTGAAGGCGGTCTTCTTCTCCCTGACCGAACCGGAGGACGACGTGGACCCGGATCAAGCGCAGCCCACGGCCACCAACGGTGCGGTGACCACCGCCACCACGGGAAGCTCACGGTGAGCGCGCCATCGAGACCGGGCGCGGCCACCACTCCCGCGGGGGGCGCTGCCGCTGCGGCGCGCCTCCCGCTGACCGGCACGCCGCGAGGTGGCTTGGCTGCAGCCCTGCGGGCGGAGACCACCAAGCTGGCCGCCCAGCTGCGCGCCAAGCTGCTGTTGGCCGCCTGCGTGGTCGTCCCGCCCGTCGTCGTCGCCGTCCTGGCGGGACAGCGGCCCCCGTCGGACACCATCTACGGGCGGTGGGTGCACGAGAGCGGCTACGCCGACTCTCTGCTGCTGCTGGGCTTCGCCGCTCAGTGGGTGCTGCCCCTGGTCGCCAGCCTCGTCGCCGGTGACGCCTTCGCCGGGGAGGAGGCCCACGGCACCTGGAAGACCCTCCTGACGCGGTCGGTGAGCAGGTCGCACGTCTTCTGGGCCAAGTGCGTGCTCTCGGCGGTCGTGAGCCTGCTGGCGCTGGTGCTCATGGCCGTCAGCGCCACCGCCTCGGGGATGCTGCTGGTGGGCACCCAGCCGCTGGTCGGCCTATCAGGCCAGGCCATCGGCTCGTCGACCTCGCTGCAACTGGTCGCGACCAGCTGGGCGCTGGCCGCAGCCCCGCTGCTGGCGCTGACCGCCATCGCGCTGCTGCTGTCGGCGCGGGTGCGCAATCCCGCCGTCGGCGTCGTGGGTCCTGTGGTGATCGGTCTGCTGATGACCCTGCTGGGCGCCGTCGGCGGCACCCACCTGTTGCGCAGGGCGCTGCCCACCACGGCCTTCGAGTCCTGGCACGGGCTGTTCACGGCCCCGACGTTCACGAGCTCGATCTGGCAGGGGCTGGCGACCTGCGCGGTGTGGACCGTGGCGTGCCTGCTGCTGGCCCGTGCGCACCTGGCGCGCCGCGACATCACCGGAGGATGAGGACGACGATGACTACGAAGACCACCTCACGTTCGACGGCCGCCGGGGGCCCGGACACCAGCGGCTCCACCACCGCCGACAAAGGCACTCGTCGTCGGCGGTGGGCGAGGCTGCGGCCCTCGGCGGGAGCCGCGGTCACCGGGGTGATCGTCGTTGCTGCCGCCGCGGTGCTCAGCGTCTCCGGCGGCCAGGACGTCACCCGAGTGAAGGTGCAGAACTCCCTTCAGACCTCCTTCGCCAACCTGTGGGCGCTGCAGCAGACCGAGACCGGCCACCCGATGACCCCCGCGCAGGTGCACCCCGCAGCCAGTTGCGACAAGGGCGGCCCCAACGTGCCCGACGCCGGGCCCGGGGGCGACTGGATCTGCCAGATGACGTGGACCGGGCAGACCGAGCCGGGAAAGTTCGAGCTGAACGTGCACGCCAACAGCTGCTTCACCGCCAGCGGCCCCGGCAGCAAGGTCGGCTCCTTCACCGTGACCGACACCGCCGGACGTGAGGTGACCAACCCCGTCTACGCCTTCGACGTGTGCATGGACCCCGACGCCTCTGCCTGAGGGCACGGCCCGGCCTGGAGCCGGCCCGAGCGCCCGACCCGCCATCGTGAGCCGCCAGCCTGAGCGCTGGCTGACATTCGGGCAGGCTGCTGCAGCGGGCCTGGAACGGACGGGGAGACTCACATGCGGGTGCTGGTGGTGGAGGACGAGCCGCGGCTGGCGGCGTTGCTGGTGCAGACCCTGACCGAAGAGGGCTGGAGCGCCACCGCCGCTGCGGACGGCGCCACTGGCTTGGAAGCGGTGCGCACAGGGGGCTTCGACGGCGTCGTGCTCGACTGGATGCTGCCCGACCTGGACGGCCCTGCCGTGCTGCAGGCCATGCGCGCCGAGGGGCACGCGGTACCGGTGCTCATGCTCACCGCCCGCACCGCCCTGGACGATCGGGTCACCGCGCTGGACGTCGGCGCCGACGACCACCTCGCCAAGCCCTTCGAAGTCGCCGAGCTGCTGGCGCGGCTACGGGCACTGCACCGTCGCGCCACCGCCTCGATCGTGGCAGCCCACCGCGCCGGAGACCTTGTGGTGGACCCCCAGACCCGCCGCGTCTTCCGCGGCCCCACCGAGGTGGACCTCACCGCCCGGGAGTTCGACATCCTCGCCTTGTTCATGGAGGAGGTCGGACACGCGGTGAGCCGCTACCGGATCCTGGAGGAGGTCTGGGACGGCGACACCGACATCTCCAGCAACGTCATCGACGTCCACATCGGCCGGCTGCGCGGCAAGATCGACACCCCGTTCGGGCGCAGCGCCATTCAGACCCTGCGCGGAGCCGGCTACCGCCTGGACCCCGCCGGTGGCTGACCCCACGGGCGAGGGGCAGCGCGCCCATCGTGGACACCGGGTGGCGAGCCTGCTGCCGCACCGCCTTCATCACCGCCTTCACCAGCGCCTGCGCCGGCTGCCGCTGCGGACCCGCCTCGTCGCTGGTTTCGCCGCGGTCATGGCCGTGGTCCTGGCAGCTGGAGGGGCGTTCATCTTCTGGCGTGTCGACTACGCCTTGGACCGCCGCGTCAACAGTGACCTGCGCGTGGCCTCGGCCCAGCTGCTGCCGCTGGTCCAGACCGACGGGTCGATCCCCGGTGATGACCCTGACGACGGTGCGGCGCTGTCCCAGCACCAAGTCCTGGATGCCTCCGGCCAGGTCCTCGCCGCCGGTGCAGCCATCGGCAGTGCGCCCCTGCTGCCCTCCAGCGTGGTGCAAGCGGCGCTGGCTGGGCCGGTGTACTTCGACGTCGGCTCCCCTCTGCCGCTTCACGACAGGCCGCTGCGCCTGTACGCCGTGCCCGTGGGCGGCCCACCGGGTTCACCCAGCCCTTCGGGCTCGGCAGGGTCGGCGGGCTCTGCGGCGGTGCTCGTGGTCGCCACGAGCCGAGCGGCCAGCGACGAGGCGCTGCGCGAACTGCTCGCCCAGCTGGCCCTGGTAGGGCTGGCCACGCTGGTGCTCACCACGGTGGTGGGCGACCGGCTGGCCTCGGCGGCTTTGCGCCCCGTGGAGCGCTACCGCACCCAAGCCCACGCGGTGGCCGCCGGTGAACCCGATGTGCGCCTGGACGTGCCCGCCGACCGTGACGATGAGGTCACGCGCCTTGGTCACACCCTCAACGACATGCTCACCGCCCTGGATGCGGCGATGGCCCGTGAGCGGCGCTTCGTGCAAGACGCCAGCCATGAGCTGCGCACCCCGCTGACGCTGCTGCGCACCCGGGTGGAGCTGGCCCGGCGCCGCCCGCGCACCCGTGAGGAGCTCGGGGAGGTGCTCGCCGAGCTCGATGTCGACCTGCGTGAGCTCCAGGCCCTCGCCCAGCAGCTGCTCGACCTCAGCACCGCTGCTCCGCCGCCGTCGACGCCCACGGACCTTGCGGTGGTCGTGGACGAGGTCGCGAGGCTGTCCGGCGGTGGCGCCGACAGCCTGCCACCGACCTGGAAGACCACCATCCACGACGACGCGCGGCCGGCGCCCGTCCTGGTGGGCGAGCGAGCGCTGCGTCAGGGGCTCTTCAACCTCCTCGGCAACGCCGCCCGGCACGGCGGTCCGCACGTGCAGGTGTGCCTCTACCTGGCCGGCCCGGGAGTGGTGGCCCTGTCCGTCAGCGATGACGGGGCCGGGATGGCTGCGGACTTCCTGCCCACGGCACTGCTGCGCTTCGCCCGAGCCGGCGAGGCGCGCGAGCGGCCTGGCTCCGGGCTGGGCCTGTCGGTGGTCGACCAGCTGGTCAGCGCCGTCGGTGGAGAGCTGCGACTGTGCTCTCGAGGTGCTCACCACCGCGCGATCGAGCGTTTTGCCGTGCCGTGCACCCACCCGGATGAGGGCACCTGGGTCACCGTGGTGCTGCCACTCGCCTCCTCCTGACCCTGCTCGCGACCAACGTCTCGAGCACGACGGGCAGAGGGTGTGCGACCCCGACAGGCGTCATCCATGCGTCAGGTGGGCCTCCTAGCGTCCTTGGTGACGGTGCTCCTAGCCCCTGGGGGCGCCGTCCCCCGACCCCTTTCCGGACTCCCCGGAGGTCCCGTGATGCACCCGCTGCTCCTGGCCGCAGGCCCTGCCGCGTCCAGCGCGGCGCACCTGAGCTGGACCGAAGCCACCGTCATCGGACTGCTCCAGGGCCTGACCGAGCTGTTCCCCGTCTCCAGCCTCGCGCACTCGGTGCTGCTGCCCGCCATCATCGGCGGTAGCTGGGCCCGCGACCTGGACGTCTCCAAGCCCGAGTCGCCCTACCTGGCCTTCATCGTCGGCCTGCACGTGGCCACCGCCGCCGCACTGGTGCTTTTCTATTGCCGCGACTGGGCCCGCATCACCACCGGCCTGCTCTCCTCGGTGCGCCACCGGCGCATCACCGGACCCGTCGCACGCCTGGGCTGGCTGCTGGTCCTCGCCACCATCCCCGTCGGGGTGACCGGACTGCTACTGGAGCACCCCCTGCGCACTGTCCTGGCGCGCCCCGTCCCAACGGCTGCGTTCCTGGTCCTCAACGGGGTGGTGCTGTACCTGATCGACCGCCGCCGCCGGCGCGCGCAAGACGCTGATGCTGGTCAGACACTCGCCCTCAGCCGCTCCCTGCTAGGGGGTGGCCATCAGGTGGTCACCACCACCACCGCGGCCGCCAGCACCCGCAGCACGGCGGCTGCTGGGGCTGGGTGGGCGGGGGGACCCCGCCTCGCAGTCACCCCTAGCCGGGTTGCGGGACCTGCGTCCGCGACTCCTACAAGCACCGGCACCAGCGAGGTATTGACCGACCGGCGTCTGGCAGGACTACCGCTGGGGCAGGCCGTGCTGGTGGGGACTGCTCAGATCGCCGCGCTGGCACCGGGCATCAGCCGCTCCGGCATCACGATGGCCGCGGGGCTGCGCGCGGGCCTGAGCCACCAGGACGCCGCACGCTTCTCCTTCCTTCTGGCCACCTCCGTCATCGCCGCCGCGGGACTGCTGAAGCTGCCGGACCTGTTCGGCCCCCTCGGCGACGGCATCCGCGGGCAGGTGCTGCTGGGCAGCGCGCTGTCCGGAGTGAGTGCCTACCTGGCAGTGCGCTTCCTGGACCGCTGGTTCGCCCACGGCTCGCTGCGCCCCTACGCCCTGTACTGCGTCCTGGCCGGACTGATCAGCCTGGCGCTGCTCGTCTGACCTGCCCACCCGCCGGACCGCCAGATCATCTGACCGCCAGGAGGAAGAGCTACCGTGTTCGACACCCTGCTGCAGCAGGCCACCTCGCTGGCCCCGGTGTGGGTCTATCTGGTCGCGGCCGGCTTCGTCTTCCTCGAGGACGCCGTCTTCATCGGCTTCCTCATCCCCGGTGAGACCGCGGCGGTGCTCGTCGGCGTTGACGCCTCCCGCGGTCACATCGAGCTGGCCATCGCGGTGGCAGCCGTCGTTCTCGCAGCAGTCCTGGGGGACAGTGTCGGCTATGAGGTCGGGCGCCGCTTCGGACGGCCCCTGATGGCTTCCCGACTCCTGACCACTCGCCGGGCCCGCTTGGACGCCGCCGCTGAGCGCCTGGCCCGCCGAGGTGGGTCGGCAGTGCTGGCAGGACGGTTCTTCGCCTTCGGACGCGCCGCGATGCCGGCGCTGGCTGGGATAGCTCACATGCCTTACCCGCGCTTCCTGGTCTGGAACGGTCTTGGCGGCCTCGCCTGGGGAGCCGCAGCGGTTCTGGTGGGCTACCTCGCCGGTGACTCCTACCGGGCTGTCACCGACCGAGTCGGTCCTGCTGCCGCAGCCGTCGCCGGCGTCGTCGTAGTCGCGCTGGTGGTCAGCCACCGGCTGCGGCGGCGGCGCCAGCGGACCTCCTCGGTCACCTGATGTGGCCGGTGAGCATCCCACGGGTCTGTGGACGTAGCGGCGCAGTGCTCGTGTTGCCTGCGCCTGTTGCTCTGAAGTCCTGCCGTGCCTCGTGGGACGGCCCGCGAGTGTCATCGACCAGTGCATGATGAGCGCTGCCGCTCCACAGCAGGGGCCGCCGGACACGATGTCCTGGAGGTCTGCTGCGGTGCTCGCCGCCACCTCCCCGTCAGCCCCCGACCGCAGCTGTCACTGCGACCAGGCCGTCATGGCTTTCTGGAGCAGGCTCGGACCGGTCGCCGGCGCCACGCGGGCCTCGCCGTGAGCACGGGAGCGGGTGGACACGCCAGCGGATCTGGGACACCCCGCAGGCGCCCCGGGGAGCTGCGGTGGCCACCCTCAGTGGCTGTCGTCGCGGCCGGGACCCTGTAAGATCTTCTGCCCCAACACCTCCTGCTGACCGCACGCTGGGCCGTGCCCGCCCTCGAGGCGGTGCTGCTGGTGGCCATCATCGCGGTGAACCCCGTGAGGCTGACCCGCCCGCCCGCGTCTCCCGTGCTTCACCTCTGGCACTGGCAGCACTGGTGGTCGTCACCAACCTGCTGGCCTTGGCGCTGTCGCGGTCGTCGCGACCACCTCGTCGCTTTGCGTCTCGCAGTGGTCACGGACGATGCCGTCGTTGCCGGCGGCTAGAAGCTGACCGGCGCGGGGGGCGCGGATGAGCACGAAGACCGCCGCGGCGAGCAGGACCCCTGCGCCGGTGAGCAGCGCGGTACCCGTGCCGTCCGGTCAGCGTCTCGCTGACCATCG
>NZ_VDMJ01000033.1 GCF_006335115.1 Streptomyces sp. NP160 | reverse complement strand
CGAGCTGCCGGTGCTGCTGGTGCCCGGCCTGTACGTGGCCTCCGACGAGCTGCTCGACTGGCTCGACGCCTACGCGCGGGCGGGCGGCCACCTCGTGCTCGGCATCCGCAGCGCCTACGCCGACGAGCTGGCGCGCGCGCGGCTCGAGGTCAAGCCGGGCCGGCTCGCCGAGGCCGCTAGAGCCTCCTACCAGGAGTTCTCGAACCTGCTGGCGCCGCTGCCGCTGGTGGCCCGC
>NZ_VDMJ01000032.1:2906-3092 GCF_006335115.1 Streptomyces sp. NP160 | reverse complement strand
AGGCCCTCGTGGTGCTCGACAACGTGCAGCTCACCCGCGAGCTGCAGGAGCGCTCGCAGGCCCTGGCGCAGATGGCCTACACCGACCCGCTGACCGGCGTGGCCAACCGGGCGGCCTTCACCGCCGCCCTCGAGGACGCCCTGGCCGACCGCACGCCGCTGGTGGCGGCGTTCTGCGACCTCGACG
>NZ_VDMJ01000032.1:2129-2883 GCF_006335115.1 Streptomyces sp. NP160 | reverse complement strand
CGAGGCCGCCGCCGCCGCCCTGCGCGGGAGGCTGGCGACGGCGCTGTCGGTGCCGTTCTCCGTCGACCCGGAGCTGGCGCACGCCGCGGCCGACCCGCACGCCCTCCACGCGCTCGAGGCGGTGTCGGTCAGCCTGGGCGTGGTGTCCACCGCGGAGCTGGGCGGCGACCCCACCGCCGAGGCGCTGCTGCACGAGGCCGACCAGCGCATGTACGCGACCAAGCGCGCCCGCCAGTCCGCCCGCTGAGCCCGTCGCGCGGGCCCGGCGGGCCCCTCAGACCTCGACGAGGACGCGCACGTCCCAGGCGCCCAGCTCCACCTGCGGGCCCACCGGCGCCGTGCCCGGCGCGAGCAGGTCGCGCACGGGTGCGGGCGGGCGCACCGACGCCGGGGTCCACGACCAGTTGTGGACGACGTGCACCCGCGCCCCGTCCGCCGCGGTGGCCGAGCTGACCGTCACCGACTCGGGGCCGTCCCACCGGCGCTGCGCGGTGCTGGTGCGCGAGACGGGGGACGACGACGCGGCCACCGNNTCGCGGCGTCGGGGTCGGTGCCGACCAGGGTGACGCGACCCGCACCGCGCACCGCCGTGGTGACGGCGGGGAACCGGCCGAAGTGGGGGTGGTCGTAGCCGAGCAGCACCTCGGCGCCGCCGTCCGCCCGCAGCCCGTCGACCCAGGTCCGCGCCTGCGCCCCCGCCGGCAGGTCCAGGTCCGGCAGACCCTCCAGCGGCCCGCGGGCCACCAGCGGCAGC
>NZ_VDMJ01000032.1:0-2097 GCF_006335115.1 Streptomyces sp. NP160 | reverse complement strand
CCAGCAGCACCGGCAGCTCGGCAGCGACCTCCGCGGGGGAGGGGCGCTCGGAGGCCACGTCCCCCGGGGGCGGCACGAGCTGGCGGTCGTGCACCAGGCGGGTGGCCAGCGAGGCGTCGAAGGCGCCCCTGGCCCAGGTGCCCACCAGCCCGTCGTAGGTGCCCTCGAGGACCGGGTACGGCCGGCTGCCGTCGTCGGCGGAGGCGGTGTGGGGCTGGAAGGACAGGCCCCACTTGCTGGGCACGGAGTACAGCAGCCCGACGTGCGCGTCGGGGTGCAGCCCCGCCACCGCCGACCCGGCGGTGCCGAGCTCGGCGCCCAGCTGCGCGAGCTGCTCGTAGACCCGCCCGGGCTGCTGGTCGTGCGGCAGCACACCGCCCCAGTAGGTCTCGGTCCCGACGTGCAGCGTGTGCCAGTGCCAGTACTCCACCATCCGCGCACCGCGGGCCACGAAGGCCCACGCCGCCTGGCGCCACTGCCCGTCCCAGGCGGGCAGGTTCACCGCCGCCCCGCCGATCGCCGCGGCGTTCGTCNNTCGTCTCGGTGATGAGGAACGGCGCCTGCTGGGAGGCGAACATCCGGTCCGCGGTGTGCACGAGCGTCCACGTGCCGGTGGAGGTCCAGTACTGCTGCGGCAGCGGGTCCGGGGCGGGCAGGGCGAGCGCGTCCTGCATCGCGTAGTACGGGTTGCCGGCGGCGACGTCGAGCTCGGCGTTGACGCCGAGCTCGTCGACCGCGGGTCGGGTGTACGACACGCACGTCATGACGAACTGGTCCTCGCGGCCGGCCGCCGCGGCCACCTCGCGCACGATGCCGGCCTGCCAGGAGATCAGGTCGGAGGTGCACAGGGTCTGGAACTCGCGCCAGGCGAGGTCGTACTGCGGCTGGGCGTTGCCGTGCGGCGTCCACAGGTCGGCCCACCGGGAGAGCCGGTGCGACCAGTACGTCAGGCCCCACGCCTCGTTGAGCGCGTCGACGGAGCCGTACCGGGCGCGCAGGTGGTCCACGAACGCCTCGAAGGTGCCCGCGTTGTGGATGAGGTGCAGGCCCGGCTCGTTGTCGACCTGGTAGCCGATGACCGCGGGGTGCGCGGCGTACCGGCCTACCACGCGGCGGACGACGCGCTCCGCGTGGAAGCGGAACGCCGGGGCGGTGAAGTCGACCTCCTGCCGGCTGCCCCAGCGCATCGGCGTCCCCGTCCCGGGGTCGAGCGCCAGCTCGGGGTGCTTGCGCGCCAGCCACATCGGGACGGCGTAGGTCGGCGTGCCGAGGATGACCGAGATGCCGCGCTCGTGGCAGCCGTCGAGGGCCTCTTCGAGCCAGTCCAGGTCGAACGCGCCGTCCGAGGGCTCCCAGGTCGACCAGACGGACTCGCCGACGCGCACCACGGTCATGGAGGCGTCGACCATGAGGTCGAGGTCCGTCTTGACCCGGGGCGACGGCGTGTACTCGGGGTAGTAGGCGGCGCCGAAGAGCACCCGGGGCGGCAGGCCCTTCTGGTGGTGCCGGCGGTCGAACAGGCTCATCCCTTGACCCCTCCCGTGGCCAGCCCCGCCTGCCAGTACTTCTGCAGGTAGAGGAAGGCGATGACGAGCGGCACGATCGAGACGAGCGAGCCGGTGATGACGCTGGAGAACAGGACCTGCCCGCCGGAGCCGGCCGCCGCGGCGGACTGCCACTGCGCCAGCCCCACGGTGAGCGGGTACTTCTCCGGGGTGCTCAGCATGATCAGCGGCAGGAAGTAGTTGTTCCACGTCGCCACGAGCGTGAAGAGCAGCACGGTGATGAACCCGGGAGCCAGCAGCCGCAGGGCCACCGAGAAGAAGATGCGCAGCTCACCGGCGCCGTCGACGCGCGCGGCCTCCAGCAGCTGCGTGTCGACGGCGTCCGCCGCGTACACGCGCATGAGGTACACGCCGAACGGGCTGACCAGGCTGGGCAGGATCACCGACCACCGCGTGTCGGTGAGGTTGACGCCGGCGAAGAGCAGGTACGTCGGGATGGCCAGGGCCGTCGTGGGCACCATGATCGACCCGAGCACCACCGAGAACAGCGCGGTGCCCGCCGGGAAGGTGTACTTGGCGAAGGCGTAGCCGG